>DAOUKU010000030.1:0-79418 GCA_034420985.1 Anaerolineae bacterium
TTGGCGGAGTACCAGAAGAAGGTATGCGGGATGTAGAAGGCGTATATGGCGGACCCAACGGTTAGCCCGGCTAAAGCCAGGCCGATGGCGGCTCGATCCCGCTTGACCCCCAAGCCCGACAGCGCAGCTGACAGCAGCCAAGCCAATCCGCCCAGGCAAAGCGCGATGATTACCGCGGGAATGATACGCGGCGTCAGGGTATCCAGCGGCACGGTCCAGCCATGCAACAAGCTGTATGAATAACTCCCCGTGTTGCCTGCTCGCACATAGAGCATACTGTCCCAGGCGCCAAGTTCACGAGCCACAGCAAGTCTGGAAAAATCGTCAGCAATCAGGCGGCTGAATTGCCCTAGGCAGGCATAAATGAGCGCCGGTGTCAGCGCCAGCAAAACCAGCAGCCACTTGCCCAGTGATTGTCGTCTGCGATCCGTCATCGCGCCTTCCTCTTGAAAGTTTGCGATGAGAGGATGGTATATTACAATCTGATTACCCGCAATAGCGTGTAGCCAAATTGGTTGCATATTCGACAATTCCCGTACCGGGTCACAGGTGCGGGAATGCGGCACTTAGGAAGTGCGTTTGGTGAAGTAGTCAGGAAGCGCCGTCTACAGTTGGGCTTATCACAAGAGAAGCTCGCCTTTCGCTGTGGGAGTCATCGGAACTACATTGGCGAGATTGAGCGCGGCGAGAAGTCCCCATCGCTGCATATTATCTTTGCTTTGGCGGAGGGGTTGGAGATAGCGGCATCCGAGCTTATCCGCGAGGCAGAGGAGTGAGATAATTCTTAGCCCTTGGCAACTGCGACTTGATAGCTTTGGGATCATTGCCACTGGACAGCAAGGACTTGCCACACGCCAAGAATGTATAAAGCAGATCAATCTGGTGAAAAAGTGTGGCAACGCAGCAATCCTCTAATTTAATAGTTAAGTATGATTCCTTGTGCAACTGAGGACAGGCAATGCTTGACCCCATCAGCCTGGAAGTGATATGGCGGCGGCTCATCTCGGTCGTCGACGAACAAGCCGCCGCGCTGATTCATAGCTCCTTCACCACGGTTGTTCGCGAGGCGGGCGATCTGTCGGCGGGCGTCTTTGACCGCGAAGGCAACATGGTGGCGCAGTCGGTGACGGGCACGCCGGGCCATATTAACACCATGGCCAACTGCGTGCGCAAGTTCATCGTGCCGCAATACCCCATCGACAGCCTGCAGCCGGGCGACACCCTCATCACCAACGACCCCTGGGAAGCCTCCGGGCATCTCTTCGACCTGACCATCGTTTCGCCGGTGTTTTATCGTGGGCGCGGCGTGGCATTTTTCGCCAGCACCTGCCATGCGGTCGATATCGGCGGAGCGACCATGGGCGGCGATGCGCGTTCCGTGCACGAGGAGGGGCTGGCCATCCCGCTGATGAAGCTCTTCAAAGGCGGCGAGCCCAACCGCGAATTGTTCAACATCATCCGCGCCAATGTCCGCGTGCCCGACCAAGTCATCGGCGACATCTACGCGCAGGAGGTCGGCAACCAGGTGGGCGCGCGCAAATTGATCGAGATGCTGGACGAGTACAAGCTGCCCGATATTGAAGAAATCTCGGCGCTGATCTTACAGCGTACCGAAGCGGCTGTCCGCGCCGCTATTCGCGCCTTGCCGGACGGCATCTGCCGCGACGCAATCCAGATCGACGGTTTTGACACGCCCTTGACCATCGCCTGCGCCATCACGGTGGCGGGCGACGAATTGCGCGTCGATTACGCCGGCAGCTCACCCCAGGTCGACCGCGGCATCAATGTCGTGCTGAATTATACGCATGCTTACAGTACCTATACGTTGATGGCTGCGCTGGCGCCGGGCATCCCCAACAACGAAGGCGCATTTCGTCCTATCACGGTGGCCGCGCCCGAAGGCAGCATTTTGAATTGTCGGCGTCCCGCCCCGGTCAGCGCGCGCCATCTCATCGGGCATTTTGTCAGTCAGCCGCTTTTGACAGCGCTGGCGCAAATCCTGCCGCAGAGCGTGATCGCCAATGGCTCAGCGGGCTTGTGGAATACTATGATGGACGGGCTGGACGAAGCGGGCGAGGAATTCGCCTATATTTTCTTCTCGGCGGGCGGGATGGGCGCGGCGCATGATCGCGATGGCTTGTCCGCGACCGCCTTCCCCAGCGGCATCATGGGCGTGCCAGTGGAAGCCATCGAAACGGCGGCGCCCCTGCTAATGCATCGCCGCGAACTGCGCATGGATTCGGGCGGGGCGGGCAAGTTCCGCGGTGGACTGGGGCAAGTGATGGAGCTGGAGATCATCACCGGGGCGCCAGCCACGCACAGCTGCATGTACGACCGTACCAAACGACCGGCGCTAGGATTGCACGGGGGCAAAGCGGGCGCAGCCGGCAATGTCCATTTGTCGGATGGCGGGCGTCCGCACCCCAAGAGTCACTACCGCTTGCAGCCGGGCCAGCGCGTCATCCTGGAATTGCCGGGCGGTGGTGGTTTCGGCGAACCGAGCGAACGAGATATCAAGCGGATACTGGCCGATGTGCGCGCGGGCTATGTGAGCATCGAGGCGGCGGCGCGGGACTATGGCGTCGTGATTGACGCGGAGTCCATGCAAATTGACGAAGGAGCGACGGCTGCCATGCGTGGCTAACCCCCGGACCCGTTCGGGGGGACCGAGGGGGTTTCATCGCGCTGTCCATAGACTATAATCGCCGCAGTCGGCGCGGGCAGTGGAAGGGACGCGAGCATGGACCTCAAGCCTTACGACCTGATCATCGTTGGCTTGGGCGCGGTGGGGGCGGCGGCGCTCTATCAAGCCAGCCAGCGCGACCTCCGCGTCCTGGGCATCGACCGTTACGATCCGCCACACAACCTGGGCAGCAGTCACGGCGATACGCGCATCACCCGCCTGGCCATTGGCGAGGGCGAGATCTACATGCCCTTTATCCAGCGCGCCAACGACATCTGGCGCGAGCTGGAAGCCAAAAGCGGGCGGACGCTCTTCCACCAGAGCGGCGGCTTGATCATCGCGCCGCAGACGGGAGCGGCGAAGTTCCACGCCGACGGCGATTTTGTGGAAATCTCTGCGCGGATCGCCCGCCAATATGGCATCCGCCACGAATTGCTGGACGCCGCGCAAATCCGGAGGCGCTTCCCGCTATTGACCCCGCGCGACAGCGACCGAGCCTACTATGAACCCGACAGCGGCGTGCTGCGCCCGGAACGCTGCATCCAAACGCAGTTGGAATTGGCGGTCAAGGCGGGCGCGGAAATCCATACCTGCGAGCCTGTCATCAGCTACGCGGCTGGCGAGAACGGCGTCAGCGTGAGGACTGACAAAGGCGACTACCAGGCGGAGAAACTGATTCTCTGCGCCGGCGCCTGGATGACCGAATTGCTACCCGAGCATTGCCGCCGCGGGTTGCGCGTCTGCCGCCAAATCATCCATTGGTACGAAGCCGACGACCCCAGCCTGTTTGCGCCGGATATCTTCCCCTATGTCATCTGGATCAGCGATACGCCCGATGACTTCTGGTCGGTCTTCCCTGCCCCGCGCGATGGACAACCCGGCGTGAAAATGGTCGCCGAGCAGTACCATACCAGCGCCCCGGTCGAGTCCATCAGCCGCGAAGTTACGGGGGAGGAAATCGCCGCCATGCACCGCCTGACACTGGAACGGCTGCGCGGCACAGGCGCAGGCTCGCTGCGCGCTGATGTCTGCTTTTACACGGTCACGGACGACGAACATTTCGTCATTGACTTTCATCCCGACAGTCGGCGCATCGTGATCGCCTCGCCATGCAGTGGGCACGGCTTCAAGCATTCAGCGGCGGTCGGCGAGAGCTTGATGCAAATGGCGCTGGACGGGCGGTCGGCGCTGGATGTGTCCGGCTTCGCGCTGGACAGGCTGGGCGGCTGAGCATAGCGCGACAAAGATTCACCACAGAGGAAGAGAGGCAACACAGAGGTCACAGAGCTAACTTGTTGTATGGGCATCTCGTTGGAAAGCCCATAGGCCGGCTTGCATCCCCCCGAAGAGAATCCTCTGTGCCCTCTGAGTCCTCCTGTGGTTTAATCCGTTCATTAACCTACGCTGGAGAATCACTATGCGACTGAGCGGCAAGACAGCCATCATCACAGGCGGCGCCAAAGGTATCGGCGCGGGCTGCGCCGGGCGATTCGTGGAAGAGGGCGCCAATGTCGTCATCGCCGACATTGATGACGCGGCTGGCGCGGCCTTGGCAGCCTCACTTGGCAAAGGCGCGCGTTATCTGCGGACGGATGTCTCGCAGCGGGCGCAGGTCGAGGCGCTCTTTGCGGCGACGCTGGAAGCCTTCGGCGCGGTGGATGCCTTGGTCAACAACGCCGCCTTCGTGCACAAACCCGGCGTTGTCGAGAATTTCCTAGAATACAGCGAAGAGGCTTGGCAGCGCAGCTTGGGCGTCAACTTGTCGGGCTTGTTTTACTGCTCGCAAACCGCGGCGCGGCTGATGGCGGAACGCGGGGCAGGCGGCAGCATCATCAACATCAGCAGCGGCGGCGCATCCCGCGCGCATCGGCATATGTTCGGCTATGACACCAGCAAAGGCGGCATCGAAGCGGCCACGCGCGCCATGGCGCTGGACCTGGCGGGCTTGAACATCCGCGTCAATGCTGTGGTGCCCGGCAGCACGCGCGTCGGCAGCGGCACATCCGTCGGCGATACGCCAATCCCGCCCGGCGATGTCATCCCCTTGGCGAGGCAGGGGACTCCCGCCGATATCGCAGCGGCAGTGGCTTTCCTGGCTTCGGATGACGCCAGCTATATCACCGGCACGCGCATCATCGTCGATGGCGGCATGGACGCGCAGCTGCGCAGCCCGTCCGTGGATTACGCCTACGATTTCAGCCGCTATCGTCAGGAGCGGGCTTAAGCAGCGCTTGCATTGCTTCCCGCAGGCGACCGCGGATGGGCGTGGATCGCTGGGTCAGGCGGTTGACGAAGACATGCACAAAATAGCCGACAGCCGCCGGCGCGTCCTCGCCCGCTTTGAAAATGGCAATCTCGTAACGCACGCTGCTCACCCCCAGATGGCCGACTCGCAGGCAAGCCTCAACGACCTCCGGGAAGCGGATGGGCATGAGGAACTGGCAGTGCGTCTCCACCGCGAAGCCGACGCTATCCCCGGCGTGGTAATCCAGCCCGCCAGCCTCCATCAGATAGCCGTTGATGATGGTGTCGAAGAATTCGTAATAAACGACATTGTTGATATGGTGATAGACATCGTTGTCCCGCCAGCGCGTGGGGATTTGCCGGCGATGGGGATACTGCTCGCGGCGCTCGAGTTTTGGGTTCATTACCCCCACCCTAAATCCCTCCCCCAAGATGAGGGAGGGACTTTCGTCGAGAATATCGCCTTGCTAACACTTAGCTCCCCTTCCCTCGTTCTGGGGGAAGGGGCCGGGGGATGGGGGCGCTTCCTGCAAATCCAGCGCCAGGGAATTGATGCAATAGCGCAGCCCGGTGGTCTCGCGCGGTCCATCGTCAAAGACATGCCCCAGGTGCGAATCGCAGCGCCCGCAGACGACCTCGATGCGGCGCATGCCGTGGCTGCGATCTTCGCGCAGTTCAACATGATCGCCATCGACCACGTCCCAGAAGCTGGGCCAGCCGCAATGCGAGTCGTACTTGGTATCGGAGGAAAAGAGCGCTTGTCCACAGGCGGCGCAAGCATAAATGCCCGGCGACTTTTCATGGACATATTTGCCGCTGAAGGGGCGCTCGGTGGCTTGCTGGCGCAGGATGGCGTATTGATCCGGGGTGAGCTGCCGCCGCCATTCGGCATCGGACTTGCTGATTTTCGCGGTCATGGGCGTATGCCTTTTGCCTTAGTTGTCCGTTTCACAGTAGCCGCCAGATGTGACGGGAGTCTTTCGCCTGCCTCAGTATTGTATAAGAAGCGGTGGCGATTTGCCTGCGGCGCGTCGCTTTGAAAGGGCGGCATGAGCGGGTAAAATGGCGGGGGAGATGAAAGGATCGCGCAGAGGCCATGGCCACGACAGAACATTCTATCAACGACGCGATTGCGGAGCTTCTTCGCGGGACGCGCTGGGCTTGGCGCGGCGAGCAAGTCGTGCGCTCGGAGACGACGGGGCTCTTTGCTGAGTCAAAAGGGCTGCGTCCCGACATTTTGATACTTGAGCCATACACCGCGCCTGTCGTTATTGAAACGGAAGTGCTGCCGGCACAAACAGTTGAAAAGGAGGCTCTTGGACGCTTAGGCGAAAAGCTAAGCGGTTCAAATGAAACGGTATTATCCGCCATCGCTCTGCGCCTGCCACCGCGATTTCGCGACGCGCAAGGAGATACATTAAGGCAGACAATCCTAGCGGCGGAAGACATGGAATTCGCGCAGTATTCCGGGCGCAATCCTGAAAAGTACACGCGCCATCCTCAAACTGGTTGGTTGGCTGGCGGTCTGCATGAATTGTCGATACTCGCGCAGTCGGCGACCATGCCGTCTTTTCTCGTCGACGAAGCGGCAAATATCCTGGAAGTGGGAGTCAATGCGGCGGCTCGCCATTTACGGAATATGGAAAAACAATATCCCACTGCTGTGCAACGTATCGCTGTGGAACTGAATCAACAAGATAGTACGCAAACGCGCCGCATGGCGATGGCCATTTTGGTCAACGCTTTCATGTTCCATGAACAACTGGCTGGCGGAGAAGGCGATTTAGGCGAGGTTAAATCAGTTGATTTGCTGGGAGACGAACTTGGGCAAGTTCACCGAATCGCAGTTTTGCGCGAGTGGCGGAAGATCCTGCAAGTGAATTATTGGCCCATCTTCGACATCGCCTGCCGAATCCTAGAACATATCCCCAGAGCTCCGGGCATACAGATAATAAGACAATTGAATCGTACCGCCCTTAATTTGACCAATAAAAACCTCCTGCGATCGCATGATTTGACCGGGACCGTCTTTCAAAAGCTGATCGCCGACCGCAAGTTCCTCGCCGCCTTTTACACCAAGCCGGCCTCAGCCGCGCTTTTGGTCGGCTTGGCAATCAATGAGGACAGTTTGCTAAACGATAGTGACTGGACAAATCCCGATGCGGTGGCGGGCTTGCGCATCGGCGATTTTGCTTGTGGTACCGGGACGCTGTTATCGACGGCATATCAACGACTCAGCCAGCTGCACGAACTGCATGGCGGGAACACGGCCGCCATTCACGCCGAGATGATCGAAAACGCGATCTTGGGCTGTGACATTCTGCCGGCCGCGGCGCACCTGACCGCTTCCATGCTTTCGGGCGCGCATCCCACCGTGCAGTATCAGGGCGGGCGCATTTTCACCTTACGTTATAGGCGGCAGGAAGATGGCACAGTCGCTCTCGGGGCGATTGACTTGCTGCGAGATTTGGCGCTGCTGCAAGGCTCGGAAATTACGGCAAAAGCATCGGAAAGCCTGGGTGAAGCGGAAAAGGAGGCTTGGCGATACGCGCCGCATATATCTTTTAACTTGGTCATCATGAATCCGCCATTTACCAGACCCACAAATCACGAAGGACGGCATGAAAATGTGCCGAACCCAATGTTCGCCGCTTTTGGCTCCAGCGCCGAAGAGCAAAAAGACATGGCGGATGAAACAAAAAAACTAACAAGAGGAACAGTTGCCCATGGCAATGCGGGCCAGGCTTCGATTTTCTTCGCATTGGCCGATCGCAAGCTGGCAAAAGACGGGATGCTGGCGCTGGTTATGCCATTAACATTGTTGTCTGGATCATCTTGGGAAAAATGCCGTATGCGATTGGCAGAGTCTTATGAGAATCTTATTTTGATTACGATTGCTGGCAGCGACAGCAAATCTATGTCCTTCTCAGCCGATACTGGCATGGCTGAATGTTTGGTCATCGGCAAGCGCAATGGCAAGCGGCAAACCAGAGCAACATTTATCGTCCTAGAAGACTCTCCACAACATCCTGCTTACAGCGTGAAGATAGCGCAGCATATCCGTAAGTTAATCAAAGATAATGCAATACGACGCTTGGAGGACAGCCCTTCCGGTGGTACTCGCATTGTGCTCGGCAGCGAGATAGTTGGCCAAGCGATTGACGCGCCTTTGCCGAAATTAGGCAGTTGGAAACTGGCGCGGATTGTCGACTTCTCGCTAGCGCAGAGCGCATATCAGCTAGCTGAAAACTGTCAGGTTTGGTTGCCTGCTCAACATAGTCCGGTCAACATACCAATCGCTACTGTCAGCCAGATTGGACAAATCGGACCAATTCATCGAGATGTGAATGGTACGAATCCGGATGGGTCGATAAGAGGACCATTCGAAATCAGAGCATTGCGCAAAGACAGTGTGCCATCCTTCCCAGCATTGTGGGCACATGATGCCAATCGAGAAAGAACTATGATGTTCGAAGCAGACCGTGAAGGGATTCCTCGCCTTGTCACTTCACCCGAACTGCAGGCGATCATTTACGAGAAAGCCATGCAAGTGTTTGAGACCGCCTCGCACTGTCACTCCAACCTTGATTTCCAATTTAACGCTCAATCGACGTCAATTCAATTCACCGAGCGCAAGACCATCGGCGGGACGGCATGGATATCTATTCAGTTGCCCGCAATTGAACACGAGAAAACCTTAGTCTTGTGGGGAAATACGCTGCTGGGTTTACTTATGTTTTGGTGGCATTCATCCAAACAGCAAGCAGCAAGAGGGCGACTTACCAAAACAACATTAGCCACCCTCCCTATCCTCGACGTCACCGCCCTATCCCCCGCCCAACTCCAGCGCGCCGCGCGAATCTTCGACGAGACCTGCGACCTGCCGCTCAAACCGCTGCACGAGTTGCACATCGACGAAAACCGCAAAACCCTCGACCGCCGCTTCTACGGCGAAGTGCTGGGCTTGCCCGCTGCCCTGCTCGCCGATGGCGGACCGCTGGACATCCTGCGCAATAAGCTCAGCCAGGAGCCATCCATCCGCGGCAGCAAGAAGTAAAGGAGACCGCCCATGCCCAACACCATTCCCATTAGCGAAGTCGCGCGCGGGTTCGACTTCCTGCTGACGGAAACTTTCGAGCAAGTCCGCGGCGCTTACCTGGACAAAGGCGACTCGCTTTTCGAGACGCTGAGCGGTCTTTCTGCCGCCGACGCCTCCCAGCCCATGGGCGCCTGCGCCACCATCGCCGCTCATGTCGCCCATGTCGAGTACTACCTGCGCGCGCTGGAAGACCGTATGTTCGGGCGCGACCTCAGCTGGGTGAATTGGGATGAAATCTGGCGGGATGTCAGCAGCGTGGACGAGGCGGGCTGGGAAGCGCTGCAAAACGACCTGCGCAGGACTTACAGTCGCATCAAGGGGCATCTGGCGAGCGCGGACGAGTGGACGGGCACGCATGAATTGTCCTGCCTGCTGGGCGTCATCGCGCATAGCGCCTATCACCTGGGCGAAATCCGCCAGATGGTCTGCCGCCTGCGCTCGTGAGTCCCGCCATCGTCTATCGGGTGGCTGGGCGTTTCGCTGGCTGGCCCGCCAATTACGGCATGTGGCGCTGGGGCGAGGAGCTGGTCGTCGGCTTCACAGTCGGCGCGCACAAGACCGTCCAGCGCGGACATGCTCGTGACAAGCAGCAGCCCTTCGTCAATATGCAGGCGCGCAGCCATGATGGCGGGCGCAACTGGCATGTCGAGCCTTTCCCTGGCGAATTGCCGGGCGGGCGCGGGCTGTCGGCGGATGAGCACATGGCGGCAGGTCTGCGCCTGGGCGAAATCATGGACGCGCAGACTGCGGCGATCCCCGATGCGGCGAGCGACTTTGCGCAGCCGGATTTCGCCCTGATGCTGGCGCGCACCGGTTTGGAGCGCGGCGCATTCTCCTTTTTCTATACCTCCACAGACCGCTGCTGCAGCTGGCAGGGTCCTTATCGGCTGCCCGATTTCGGCGAGACCGCCATCGCCGCCCGCAGTGATGTCGTCGTGCAAGGAGGGCATAACGCGCTGTTTTTCCTGACCGCCAACAAATCCGATGGGCAGGAAGGCAAAATCGTCTGCGCCCAGACCCGCGATGGCGGGCGCAGCTTCCAGCGGCTGTCGCAGGTCGGGGCGGACTTGTGCGCGCCCGGCGACTTCGCCATCATGCCTAGCAGCCTGCAGTTGGCGGACGGGACGCTGCTCTGCGCGCGCCGCTGCCGCATTGGCGCATCCCGCCGCAGCCACATCGACCTCTTCGCCTCGCAAGACGGCGGGCAGAGCTGGCGGTTTCTGTGCCAGCCCGTCACTTTCGAAAAGCCCGGTCACGCTGGCAATCCGCCCTGTCTGCTGGCGCTGCGGGATGGGCGGCTGGCGCTGCTCTATGGCAACCGCGACCATTTCGCCATCTGCGCGCGACTCAGCGGCGACGCCGGCACAAGCTGGAGCGACGAAATTGTCCTGCGCGCGGGCGGCGCCAACGGCGATATGGGCTATGTGCGGGCGGTCGCGCTGGATGACGGGACGGTCGTGGCTTGCTACTACATCAACACGCGCCCGGATGGCGATGGCGAACGCTTCATCGAGGCGATGCGCTGGCAGCCATGAACCCTGTTTTGTTTGCCAACAGAGAGCCACCTGTAGGGGCAGAGCAACCCAGTGGGTAGCCCCTACGGACGCCCGTGTTAGCAATACGCGATTTTCGGGCGACTTACAAAGTGGCCCCTACAGCAGCTGATGTAGTCCTGGCATCGGAGCAAGACGAATCCTTCTGCTTGGACAGCTGACAGGCAGCACGCGGGGAGTCACAAAGTCGTTTTCTCTGCGTCCTCGTTAGACTCGGTGTCCGCGATGGTAAGTTTTAGCATTATTTACTTGGCGCGACTTGTAATACATTGGTAAGTTGCAGGCGCGTGGGCTGCTGTACTTTAAAGTTGCAGGATCGCCTGCCTAGAAGCCAAGTATTGGGAGAATTCAAAATGCGTAAATCAGTTGTTCTATTCGCCTTGCTGCTGCTGATGTGTAGCGGCATCGTCCTTGCCGATAATCATGAAGGCTCCAGCGACGACATGTCGATGGGCTTTGCCTATTCAGGAGCCGGAGTAGCCGCTGTGCCGGTTGGCGGCGATGGTCCCGCGCCCGCATTTCCCGGTGAGGCTTACGAATTTGTCGTCCATGCCCACGAAGGCGACACGCTCACTTTCGCTACCATGCTCGCCCAATCCAACGATGGTTTCCTCGCTCCTAATGAATACGGCATCGCTCTCTACGATATGGGCGCGCCGGTCAGCGGCGATGTCACCGCCCAAGTCTACTATTGGGATCTGGGCAGCGAGCGCAATGAGCCGATTGGCGAAGGCATGTACCAGGCGCCGCGCCAACCCGCGCCCAATAGCGGTCCCGCCGGCGATGGCATGGTGCGCCTGGCCAGCGAGCTCAACGACAACTTGAGCTATCCCACCGCCGGTGAACTCGTCGTCGTCACGCTGACCGCGGACGACATGGGTCACATCACCGTCCGCATCGAGAATGTCTCCGATATGTCCATGTATCCCTCGCCCATCACGCCTGTCTTCTGGGTCGTCCAAGCGCACGACGAGATGATGATGGACGACGAGATGATGGACGACGACATGGAAGAAGATATGTCGGACGAGATGATGGACGACGACATGGACGAGGATATGTCGGACGAGATGATGATGGACGACGAGATGATGATGATGAAGCATGGCTTCCTCTTCACCTCCGGCTATCCCGATTATGGACACGGTCTGGAGAGCCTGGCGGAAGATGGCGATCCTTCAGTGTTGGCCGCCTACCACGGCATCGGCATGGATGACATGATGATGGACGGCATGATGATGCACGATATGATGTCGATGATGGATGAAATGATGATGGACGATATGTAATCGTCTATCAACAGGGGCGGCTTTTCGGGTCGCCCCTCTCCCTCAGAAGCTAGTTTTCGGCGGCAGCTTCCCCGCCGCCTACTCCCAGAGCATGGAATACAGCAGAAAATCGCTGGTGGTGATGCCGCGTGGCAGCGAGGTCAGGACCGCCACCATGTCTGCGACAGTCGCGGCGGGCACCAGCATACGCTTATCTATGTCCGGCGAGGCCGCCTGGCGCATGGGCGTGTCGGCGGGTCCGGGCGAAATCATGACGACGCGTATCCGCTCCGGGCGCAATTCCGCCGCCAGCGCGCCCGTCAAGCCTTTCAAACCCACTTTGGACGCGGTGTAGGCGCTGACGCCCGGCACGGACAACGCCGTCACGATCGAGCCGATGTTGATGACGCTGGCGTTGTCGCTGCGCCGCAGATTTGGCAGCAGCAGGCGCGTCAAGACATAAGGCGCGCGCAGATTGAGGCGCAATATGTGGTCAAGCTGGGCATCCGCGGTGTCTTCCAACATGGCGATCAGCCAGTCGCCGGCGCAGTTGACCAGCGCATCCAGCCGCGAATCCGCAAGATTATCTGCCAGCTGCGCCAGGGCATAGTCGTCTTCCAGGTCGAGGGCGTGAACCTGCGCAGAGCCGCCCAGGGCCGCGATTTCGTCCGCGGCTGCGCGCAATTTACTTTCGGTGCGCCCGACTAGATGCACATGCATGCCAGCCGCCGCCAGCCGTCCGGCGATCGCCCGTCCCAAGCCGCTGCCCGCGCCGGTGATGAGAGCGCAGCGTTCAGTCATTGGTTTGCCTCCTCTGCGCCGTTGCCCGCGTCAAGTAGTTGCCGCAGACGCGCGATATGCGCCGGACCGGTCTCGCAACAGCCGCCAACGGTGGACGCGCCAGCCGCCAGCCAGCCAGCCACATCCCGCGCGTAGGCTTCGGGCGTCAGGTCTTCCCGCGCCGATAACTGCGCCACCCCGCCGCGATCCACCCAGTCATCGGGGATGCCGGTGAAGCCGTTGGCATAAGCGCCGAAGGGCAGTCCGCTGGCTTGCAGAATGGGCAGCGCCTGGCTGATGGTGGCTGGCTTGCAGCAATTCAGCAGCAGGGCATCAGGACCCGGCTTTGGCAGCGAGGCGATGACATGCGCCAGCTCTTCGCCACCGCGCAGCTGCTCGGGCTGCCGATCATCCAGCGTCAGCGCCAGCCAGACCGGCTTGTCGCGCCCAGCGGCGGCTTGCAGAAAGGCGCGCGCTTCAAAGCCGGTCGAAAATGTCTCGCCCAGGTAGATGTCCACGCCCGACGCCAGCAGATCCATCATTTCGGCGAATTCGGCGGCGGTCTCATCAAAGGTCAGCGCGAAGGTATTGACATAACTGGCTTCCAGGGGCGGCAGACTGGCGGCGATTTGAATGTCGCGGCGGGATTGGTCGCGGGCGACATTGGCCAGGTCGCTGGCGATGTGGAGCAGGGGCGCAAACCGGTCTTCCTTCCCCATGTAGCGCAGGCGCGCGCGCGTTGTGCCATAGGTGTTGGTGGTAATGATGTCGGCGCCGGCCTCGATATAATCGCAGTGAATCGCGCTGACGAGTTCGGGACTTTCGTAGAGGGCGGCGCTGGCCCACTCGCCATATAAGCCTTTGCCGCCGCGATTGACGATTTCCTGCCCCATGCCGCCGTCCAGTAGTTGTGGATTTGCCATATTCTGCGCTCCCTTGTTCCGGCGCGATTTTATCACGAGCGCGGCATTGGGACGACTACAGCACGGATGGCGCACAAATTTGCTATAATTGTCGGCGAGACAATGGCGGCGAATGCCAGGCAGCATATGAATGCGGGATTAAGCGCCAAAGCGAACTGCCAGCGGCATCAGGGCATTCTCAGAGTCGGCAATTGCGTTGATATCATGCGCGGCTGGGACGAGGGCAGCGTTAATCTGACCGTCACTTCGCCACCCTACGATGAACTGCGCGACTACAATGGCTATCACTTCCCATTTGAAGCCATCGCCGAGCAACTGTACCGCGTCACTGCGCCGGGCGGCGTGGTCGTTTGGGTAGTTGGCGACCGCATCCGCGGCGGACGCAGCCTGACTTCTTTCCGCCAAGCCATCTTCTTCCAGGAGATCGGGTTTGCCATACACGATGTCATGATCTACCAGAAGAAGAACACGCCCTTCATGCGCAGCAACGCCTATACCAACGCCTACGAATTCATGCTGGTGCTGAGCAAGGGCAAACCCGCTACTTTCAACCCGCTGAAAGTGCCGACCGCGCGGCACGGTATGGAATTGCTGACACATAACAAGCTGCCGGACGGCATCAACAAGAAAAAGCTGGGCGAGCTCAAAAAAGAGAAGACGCGCACAAATATCTGGTCTTACGCCGTTGGGCTGGGCGGCACCACACGCGACAGAATCGCCTTCCAACACCCGGCTGTCTTCCCTGAAAAACTGGCCGAAGACCATATTCTCTCCTGGAGCAACCCGGGCGACCTGGTGCTGGATCCCATGTGCGGCAGCGGCACGACTGGCAAAATGGCGCTGCTCAATGACCGCCAGTTCATCGGTATCGACATTGCCGACGAGTACATCCAAATCGCGCACCAGCGACTTACGGAGGCCGGGCTGAATGTAGCAGTGGACATGGCGCGGGGAAGGTTGGCTTCCTCCCAGCCTGATGAGGGAAGCAAGGGGGGCAGCCCGCCCGATTCTCGCGCGTGAGCCACAGCCGCGACTGTGCTAAAATACGCGGCGAACCCATAGTGAAAAGAGCGCGATTATGGAAGACATCAGCATCCCCGATCTCTACCCGGTAAAGCAAACGCTGCCCAGCGCCCCGCCTGTCGATATCCCGGCCACGCTGCGAGCGGAATGGGCGCGATTGGGCTTGGCGCGGCAAGTGCAGGGCAAGCGCATCGCCCTGGGCTTCGGCAGTCGCGGCATCGCCAGCATTGACCGCATCGCCGCCGAATTGGTGGGCTTGGTCAAATCCAGCGGCGGAGATCCCTTCATTGTGCCGGCCATGGGCAGTCATGGCGGAGGTAGTCCCGCGGGGCAAATCGAAGTGCTGGACGGCTTGGGCATCAACGAAACCAGCATGGGCTGCCCCATTCACGCCACCATGGAAGTGGTCGACAAGGGACAGACCAGTTGCGGGCTGCCGGCCTATATTGACAAGAATGTCGCCGAGGCGGACGGGCTGATCATCACCAATCGCACGAAGGTCCACACCGATTTTCATGGTCCGCACGAAAGCGGCTTGCTGAAGATGCTGGCCATCGGCTTGGGCAAGGAAATTGGCGCGCGCACCATCCACCAGCAGGGCGTCACGGGCTTGCGCGATTACATGCCCGTCATCGCCAAGCACCTGCTGAAGCAAATCAACTTCGTAGCCGGCTTCGGCGTGGTCGAGGATGGCTATCACCAGGTCGCGCATTTGGAGGGCTTCAGCGCCGACACGGTCGTCGCGGGCGACCAGCGTCTGCTGCAGCGCTCGCGCGAATTGATGCCCAGCCTGCCTGCCGATGAGATTGATGTGCTGATCATTGATGAAATGGGCAAGGACATCAGCGGCGCGGGCATGGATACCAATATCATCGGGCGCTGGATGGTCGAGGGCGAGCCCGAGCCGGAGTCGCCGCGCATCAAGCGCATCGTCATCCTCGATTTGACGCCAGCCTCGCACGGCAACGCCACGACTTATGGGCTGGCGGATTTCATGTCGCGCAAGCTCTTCGACAAGATCGACTTTCCCATCACCATGAAGAATATGTTCACCAGCGGTTTTCTCAAGCGCTGCCGCATGCCGCTGGTCTTCGAAAGCGACGAAGAAACCATCAAGGCGGCACTCTTCGACGCCTTCCGTGCCGACCCGTCGCAATGCGCCAGCGCCCGCGTCATGCGCATCAAAAATACCCTGGCGCTGGAGAAGCTATGGGTCAGCGAAAGCCTGCTGACGGAGTTGAATGGCAATGGCAAGGTCACTGCTGGAACGCCGACAAGCCTGTACGGGTGAGCCGGTGGCTCGCCCCTCGGTCTCCCCGAAGCATCGGGGGGAAGGTTTCGCCGAGCATTCACATAAACACTGAAACCCATACGGAGTCGCGATTTCACCTGTCTTAGCTCCCCTCCCTGATGCTTCGGGGAGGGGCCGGGGGGGGGGGGGGGTAGTGGTGAGGGCGAATCCTTTTGCTTGGGCGGCTGCCATGCAGCGCGCGGGGCTACATGGGGGGCAATATTTCCACTCTGCGCCCTCTGTCTTTCCTCGTTTCCTCTGTGGTGAAGCCTACCGTCACATGCCCGCCAGATTCGCCAGGCTGACCGCCAGACTGTCAAAGGCGTCACCCTGAGGGAAATCTTGCTCGACGGCGTACCATTCCACGCCCGTGCGCCGACAAGCCTCCAAAATGCCAGGGAAGTTCATATTGCCCTCGCCAACTTCCGTCATGGCTTGTTGCGGACGGGCTTCCCCAGCGACTGGCAGCATCACCATGTCTTTCAGATGCACGACCGGCATGCGCCCCGCCACCCGTTTAATCCAGGCGACCGGATCGCCGCCGCCATGCTGTATCCAGTAAGTGTCCAGCTCGGCTTGCAGATAGCGCGGGTCGCTCTCGTCAAAGAGGATCTCCAGCCCGCTGCGTCCGTCGAACTTCACAAACTCAAAGCTGTGGTTGTGGTAGCTGAAGGTCATGCCAGCCGCCGCCAGCTTCTCGCCAACTTGACTGCCCAGCGCGGCGAATCGCTTGTAACCATCGGCGCTGTGGCGATACTCCTGAGGCATGCTGCCGATGGCGATATGGCGGCAATCCCATAGTTGGTGCTGGGAGATGACCGCGTCCATGTCCGTCAACAGGCTGTTCCAGGGCGTATGGGTGTTGCAGACGGTCAAGCCTTCGTCATCCAGCACGCGCTTGACCTCAGCGTCAGGGATATCGCCAATGGCGGAGATTTGCACCGCCTCGTAGCCAATACCCCGGATCTTGCCCATGCTGCGCGCGAAATCGGCCAGGGTCTTGGTGTGCTCGCGGATGGTGTAGAGCTGGGCGGCGACTTTTGATGTGTTCATGTCGGCTCCTGTTTTAACTGGGCAGATAATACAAAGTCCGTCCTGCCAAAGCCAACGCAAAACCCCCCTCGGTCTCCTGTCAAGTCGGGAGAAACTAAGTTCAAACGGAATCTGTGCAGTCGACCCGCCCGTTCGCCCAAACCCCATCCCAAAGCGGAATCCGTAGGGGCGACACAAGTGTCGCCCCTACAAAGTCCTTTTCTCTGTGCCCTCGTTAGCCTCGGTGTCTTCGGTGCTAAGTCTTTGCATTACTTACTTGGCACTACTTTTGTGGTTCGGTCTCTTTGTTTGGCTTAGCTAGTTAGCGCGGTAGCGTTCCAGCACTGGCAGCATGCGGGCGATGGCTTCGCGTAAAGTGTCGAGTTCTTCCAGCATGGTGATGCGCACATAATCGCGCCATTTCTCGCCGAAAGCCGTGCCGGGGAAGATCAGCACCCGCGCCTCTTTCAATAGCAGGTAGGACAACTCGGCAGCGTGGATGCCTGTACTGGCACAATCCGCCCAGACGAAGAGCCCACCCCGCGGTTCGCCATAGGCAAAGCCCATCTGCCGCAAGCCATCCAGCAGCGCCGTTCGCCGTTCAATGTAGATTTGCAGGTATTCCGCCACGCAATCTTGCGGACCCGTAACCGCCGCCAAGCCCGCCCACTGCGAGACCGTAGCCACCGGACCCGTGGTTACCTGCTTGATGCGGGTCATGGCGTCGATGGCATCGGCGGGAGCGGCCGCATAGCCGCAGCGCCAGCCCGTCATGGCATAGGCTTTGGAGAAGGCGTCCAGCGTGATCGTCCGCGATTCCATGCCCGGCAGCGAGCCGATGCTGAAGTGACGCCAGGGCGGATAGACGACTTTGCCATAGATCTCGTCGACGATGACGATGAGATTGTGGCGGATGGCGACATCCGCGATGGCACGCAAGCGGTCTTCGGTAACGATGCCGGCCGTGGGGTTGCTGGGCGTAACGATCAGCAGGGCTTTGGTCGCAGACGTGATGGCTGCTTCTACCGCTTCGGCGCGCAGATTGAAAGCATCATCGCGCTCGGTGGGCACGAACTGCATGACGCCGCCCGCCCGTTTGATGGCGTCATCGTAGGAACTGTAGCGCGGGTCCGGCACGAGGACATGATCGCCAGGGTCGATGACGGCTTGCACCGCCAGGAAGAGCCCCTCTTGCCCACCGGTGGTCACCATGCAATTCTCGCTTGCAACCGGCAAGCCATTTTGCTCGCGCAGGTGCTCGGCGATAGCTTCTCTCAGAACCGGCATGCCCGCAGCGGGGGTCGCGCCTGTCTGTCCGTCGCGCATGGCGCGCTCGGCCGCCGCTACGATATGCGCTGGCGTGGGCAGATCGGGGTCGCCGCGCCCCAGCGCGATGACATCATCCATATCCCGCGCCATTTCCATCAGCGCATAGCGCAATTGCGTGCCATCGGCCGCCAGATCGCGCACTGCCTTGGGGATTCTGGAGTTTTCGTTCATGCGCCGCCTCCCGCTTGCAGCCAAGCCAAGCCCGCCCACTGCGAAACCGCCGTCGTGCAAATGGTGATGGCTTGCTTGCCCGCCCGCAGCCGCAATGCCGCCGCCGAACCCGCCATCCAGCCCAGCCGCCAGCCCGGCAGCGCCCCCGAAAGCGAATCGATGCTGACCACGCGCCCCGCCAGCGCCTCCCGTTGCGCCGGGTGGAAGTCGTCCGCCACTGCGAAGCTCATATCCCAGATGATCCACCATTTAGATGTTTCCGCCCAGCCCAGCCAATAATTCACAGCCGCACGGTCATCGTCGGGTCGCAGGTAAAGCAGCTTGGTATCCGCGTCCGGCTCGCTGACGACGCGCCCGCCCAGCAGCTGCAAGGCGCCGCGAATCCGCGCGTCATCGCCCAGGCAGAGCGCCGAACCGCCCGGCGCCGCCAGCAGCGTCAATGCCACAAAGCGCGCTTCTGTGCTGCCGCAGGTTATGGTCACATCACTGGGATCAATGGCCAGTCCCCAGCGCGCCGCCAGATGCTCGGAGACCCAGCTACGAAACTCAAGGATGCCGGGTCGGTCGGTATAATGCGTTTCGCCGCGCGCCAGCGCCTGCGACGCCGCGTCCATGACATAGGCTGGCGTTGGGGGATCTGCGAGCGGCGGATGTGGCGCGTCCAGCCCGGACAGGCGTTTCGCCAACGGGCGGCTTAACTTCTGCGGAGCGTGCATGAATTTGCCTTTCTAGTTCACTGGCGACTCGCGCAGGGGCAGGGCTCTT
The DNA here is from genome assembly GCA_034420985.1 of Anaerolineae bacterium. Taxonomy (GTDB): domain Bacteria; phylum Chloroflexota; class Anaerolineae; order Aggregatilineales; family Phototrophicaceae; genus UBA6055. The sequence goes on from DAOUKU010000030.1 coordinate 19,162, forward strand.
CGTGACCCCCCATCCCCCAGCCCCTTCCCCATCAAGAAGGAAGGGGAGCAAAGCGCCCCAAGTGGAAATCGTAGGGGCGCCTCTGTGAATCGCCCGAAATCCGATTGCCGCCAATGCGGGCAAGTCCCTCCCTCTCGGGGAGGGATCTAGGATGGAGGCAAGTCCTTACCTTCACAAATCAAACTCAATATCCAGCCTATCCGCCAGCGCGCGCAGTCGCTCGTAGACCTGCGCATCCAGCTGCGCGCCATGGCGACGATAGCCGACTTCGCGCCGATGGTCGATTTCGCCCGGCACGAGAATCTCGGCGAAGCCCGGTCGCAAGGCGCTGCTCTTGATCTCAGCAATGAAGGCATCCATGCGCGCCTTGAACTCGGCAACGGGCATGAAAAAATCAATATCAATGGCGATGCATGTATGCGCCACATCCAGTTTGGCGATATTGCGATCTGCGAATGGCGCCAGGCCAAATCCGCCGCCGCTGATGACGCCGGTCAGCACATCGGTAAAGAGCGACAAGCCGTAACCCTTGTATTCGCCAATGCCCAGCAGCGCGCCGGCCATAGCCTCCGTGGGCTGGTCGGTTTCCTGCCCGTCCGGGGTCAGCGCCCAGTCGCGCGGGATGGTCTTGCCCTCGCGTTCGTGCCAGCGCATCATGCCTTTGCCAGCCGTGGTCAAGGCGATATCCAGCAGGACTGGGAAGTCGCCGCCAGTGGGCGCAGCCATGCCCCAGGGGTTGGTGCCGACTCGCGGATCGCGCCCGCCCCAGGGCGCCATTTCCGCGCCCGCGTTGGTGATGGCGATGCCGATGCAGTCGTCCTTCAAGGCGCGCCGGGCATGATAGCCGCTGCTGCCAAAATGCGTACTGTTGTAAACGAAAACCGCGCCGATGCCGCAGACTTTGGCTTTGTCCACCGCCAGCGCCATGGCTTCCTGCCCGACCACCGAGCCCATAACCATGCGCGCGTCAATCAGCGCCAGCGCCGGGGTCTCCTTGATGACTTGCATCGTCGCGCCCGGCTGATAAAGCCCCTTGCGAATGCGCTCCCAGTAGCCGGGTAGACGCGCCACACCCTGCCCTTGCCCGGGCAAACAGCGCAGCTCGCTCTGCATCAAGCCCTCAGCGCAGTGATCCGTCTCGTTTTCGGACAAGCCCATGGCGCGGAAGGCTCGCCGCAGGAAAGCCTCCAGGCGATCAACACCCACGCGGATCATCGTGATGGGCATGCAAACCCCCCTCGATTCCTGGTCTACCCCCTCAGTCCCCTCATAGCAATGAGGGAAGCTAAACCCTCGCGCCGGTCTTATGCGAAACTCGTAAGGGCGACACTTGTGTCGCCCACCTCAGAGCAACAAATCGCGCAGATTGACGCCGGGCGACAGCATGGGCGCGATGTTGCCGCCAGCTGAGGTCATCACCAGCGTGATGCCTGGACCATAGCCGGCGCGCGGGCTGTCCCCCTGCGCAATCACGCCGATGCCCACCGCATTACGCAAATAACCGTGATTCCAACTGCTGTCGTAATCCGTCAAGGCGACGACATCACCCAGCCGCAGTTCGTGCAAGCCGGCTTCGCGCAGGGCGTCGCCGTCGGCGGTCTGAATGTGAATCGAGCCGCCATCGCTGACCAATCCAGCGCCAGCGCCCAACAAATGCGGCGGGACTTGCGCCACCACCGGCACCGCCAGCTTGCCATCGGCATTCGTGGTGACTTCCAGCGCGTCCACTAGCTCCGGCGAACAGCCCTTGAGCATGATATCCGCGTGGTCGTCAAATTTGAGCCCAGTGCCCTTGGCCTTGATGACGATTTTGTCGCCGATTGCCAGTTGCTCGCGCACATCTGGCTCGAAATGGATGATGACATGCTCAGAGAAGCGCCCGGTCTTGCCGGTGACTGTGCCGCGGGCGCGTTGGGCGTTGCCGGTCATGACAATAGCGGTATTGCCCACACAGGACAGCACATTCAAGCCGCGGTTGCCGGTGGCGTCGTCCAGCTTGACGCTGACGCTGGGATGCACGCAATCCGCCAGCCAGCCGTAAGCCGAATCGCCAACGGAGACATTGTAGACGATGCTGCCATAAGCCGGCAGTAGAAAGGGACTGCCGTCAGCCGCCAGTGAATAAGGCATAGCCGGCAGCGGGGGCATGCGCGGCGGCGTGATGACGCCCTGCACTGATACGCTGATTACCTGGTCTGCATTATTTTTTGCGCTCATGCGGCAGCCTCACGGATATTTAGATAATTGGCGATATTGGCCTTCGGGTCGATCACCCAGTCAATGCAGGGCTCTGCACAGGTCATCAGCGTCAGGATGCCAGGACCATGCCCGGTCATGACCGAGTCGCCATGAATGCACAAGCCGATGGTGACAGCGCCGGGTTTGTAGCCGCGTCCGTAGCGGTGATCGGCGTGATTGACCACGACCAGGTCGCCCAGATTCATTTGGTCGATGCCCAACTCAGCCATCAAGGCGCGGTCGCCGGACATTAAATCCTGGTCGACAAAATCCGGGTTGAGCTCGGCGCCGCTGCCCATAATCTGGATGGGCAGTTCCATGGTCACCGGGACGCGGATTGTGCGCTCGTCAAGCGCTTCGATGGGCAGACTCTCGATCAGACGCGGGCTGCATTTCTTCAGCGTGATATGCGGATAATCGACCAGCTGCAAGCCCTGCCCTCTCGTGCGGATTTGCACGGCGTCGCCCACAGCGATCAAATCGGCGACTTCCGGCGGAAAATCCACCAGCAGGCGAGCGTGTTCGCCAGTGACGATGCCTTCCGTGCCTTTTGCCAACCCGCTCATCAAGAATGCCTGGTTGCCCATGCAGGTCAGATAGTGCATGGCGTAATCGGCATCCAGATCGGGGTGGGCGATGGAAGCGCCCGGCTCCAGGTGGTCGGCCGCCCAGCCAAAGGCGGCATCCCCGACGCGGGCGTTGTAGATGAAGCCGGACATGCCCGGCAAAATCGTGGCCATGCCATCGGCTTGCGGGATATATCCGCGCACGGTCGGCTGGCTGACATAACCGACGACCGCCATTTCGACCAACTGCGCGGCGTTGGTGGCTAATCCCATAGAAATCTCCTTGTAAATCCAGTTCAACACTTTGACACCACGCGGACTCTAACAGCTTTGCAGGGGCAAGGCAACAAGGTCGGCCCGCCCTGGCGGAAGCCGTAGGGCGACACTTGCGTCGCCCGACCGACCGGGCCTATCCGTGCCGTACACGCATTGATGTACGGGCACTTTGACGCGCCCGCCGCAAAACCTTATACTCTGCGAGAGTTCAGCAATCAAAAGCAGGAGAAAAGGCATGGCGACGGCAAGCGGTGCAAAACGCAAAATACTAATTCTGGACGAGGGCTACGAAGCGGCAGCGGCGGAACTGGCAGGCGATTTCCCCGAACTGGAAGTGGCGGCGGGAGCGTCGGCGGATACTGTGGGAATCATCGCACAGTTTAAGCAAGTGGATGCTGCCCTGCTAGACCGACTGCCCAACTTGCGCGCAGCGCTGAAATTGGGGCGCAGCTATTACAATATCGATGTCGTCGAGTTGCGCGCGCGGGGCATTGACTTCGCCGCTGTGCCGCGCAAAGGACCCAACTGCGTTGCCGAGCTGGCGCTGACGCTGATCATGGCACTGAGCAAAGACCTCGTCAGCGGGCACGAAGCGGTCGTCATGGGCGCCTATCGCTATCGGGGCATGATCCCAGAGCTGACCTCGCAGCGCAAAATCGCCTTCCACTGGATGAAAAATGAGCGCGTGCACGAAGTCGGCGGCAAGACTCTGGGCCTCATCGGCATGGGCGAAATCAGTTGCGAATTGGCGCGCCGCGCCAGTGTGCTAGGCATGCGCAATATCTATTACAAGCGCAGCCCGCTATCGCCCGAACTGGAAGCGGCATTCGACGCCAGCTACGCCCCGCTGGACGAACTGCTGCAACAGAGCGATTATGTCTGCGTGGCGACGCCGCATACGCCGGAAACCGAGCGCATGATTGGCGCGGCACAACTGGCCTTGATGAAACCCAGCGCTTACCTAGTGAATATCGCGCGTGGCGGCATCGTTGATGAAGAGGCACTCATTGACGCGCTGACGGAAAATCGCATCGCCGGCGCCGGACTGGATGTCTTCACTTACGAGCCCCTGCCAGCCGAAAGTCCCTTAAACGCGCTGGACAATGTCATCCTCTGCCCGCATATCGGCGGGGGCACTGGCAGTAATCGCACGATTGAATTGCGGGCAGGGCTGGAGAAAATGCGCGAACTGCTGGCTTAGTTTGGTGGCGTCTTACTGGCGAGGAAGGCCGCGATGAAACCTTTGCCGCCGCTGGGCAAGCGCACTTCCAGCCACTCGCCACTGTCATCCACGACATCCAGCGGGTCGCCGCCTCGCACAACTGCCACCACGCCGCAAGCCGTGGAGCCGCAACTGCGCACATTGGCGTAACCCTGGATATCGACAAACCAGATCTGCGATTCACCAAACCCGAAGGCGGCATTCATCTCGGCAAGTCGCTCAGCCAGCTCAGCCAGATCGCCGGGCAGGACTAGCAAATAGGGGATATCCAGGGCTGGCTGCCCAGCCGCTTCCAGCGCCAGCATCGCGTCAAAATCGGCGGCAATGCGGCGCATCAACAGGCTTAGTTCGGCGGCTTCTTCGCAGGGCGGCGCATATTCCCATAGAAAATCGCGGAAAGTCCCCGACTCTCCTCTCAATTGCGCCTGCTGGTCAAAGTCCCCAACTGCCAGCGCCCTCCGCATCAGCGAATGGAATGCCGGCGCGATGTAGACGCTGAAGTAACGCATATCGGCGGTGCTGCACGGCGCGCTCTGGCTGATAACAGGGGCGTCGGCGCGGGCGCTGTTGAGCGCGGACAAGGCAGCATCCAGTCTGGTTTGGCTTTGCCTGCCTGGCGCGCCCAGCCAGGCATCCAGCCACCAACTGGCGGTGTAGATCTCCGCGCAAATCGGCAAGTTGGCAAGCAGCGCCGTGCGGATGTCCAGGTGAGTCTGGCTGCGGTTCGGCGAGTCGGCATCTGACTCGGCGGCTTCGCGGTAAGCGTCGCGCAGCGGCCTCAATGCCACATCCAGTTGGCTGCGGCTGCAGGCGGGCAAGCTGCGCGTTTCGGCAGGGTCAGGCGCCGCGACTGCGACTTCTATGCCGGGCGCGGATGGCGCTCGCCAGGTGGTCGCGCTGGCGAGGCTCGCCTCCGACAAAGCAAGGAAGGGATTCTGCGCGGCGGGCACGCCCACAAAGGCGAAGCTCAAGCTAGCGGCGCTGTCAGTTGCGGCGGCAATCAGAGCCTCTGCCAGGGAGACCGTCTCGGCACAGACGGACAAACCGGGCAGGGTTTGCGCGCGCCAAGCCAGTCGTTCCTGCAAGGACATCGCAAAGGCATCGCGGCTGCTCAAATCAGTGGGTTTCGCCAGCAGAGTCAGCAAATTATCGCGGGCGGCGGCGTAAGCGTCCAAATCCTCCGGCGCGCAAGCAGGCAGCGCGCTATCAGCCGACGCTTGCGAGGGGGCTGGATCCAGGGTCTGCGCCAACATGTCGTTGATGCGATCGTCGGCGCTGGGCAGCGACCGATAGGGATTAGCGGACGGTGGTGTGCCAGCCAACTCCAGTGCGGCGTGAGCGGCAAAATCCCCGCCCAACTCGACCAGCAGCCCGCCCAAGGCTGATGCTTCATCACAGGGCGGCAATTCCAGCAAGCTGCCCTCGCGGTCGGCGGCGTATCGCTGGCTGTAGTCCATCAGCGAAGCGAAATCCAGCGGCGGCTCTGCCAGATGTTGTTGATATTCGACGACCAGCTCAAAGACGCTCAGGAATTCCGCTGGCGCGCAACTGCCCACCTGGGCTTGGGCGCGCATGACGATCAAACCCGGCAACAGGCTGACGAAGAAAATAAGGATGAGGCTCTTGCGGCGCATGGGACAACTTTGCTGTGCTTTTGGCTCGAATGCGCGCGATTTTAGCACAGTGTCTGCGGCGCAACCCCCTCTGTCCTCCCGTCGAGTCGGGGGGGGGGGGGCAAGGGCTGGCGAACAAAACAGGGACGAGCCACCGGCTGGCCCGTACAATCACCGAATTATAGGCAACTGCTCTACGCTACGACCGAAAATGCGGCAGCACGACATCGCCAAGCGACTCGATGGCAGCCAGGATATCTGGTCCCAGCGGCGGACCGAAGCTGATATGCCGTGCGCCCAGCTCGACCAGCCTTTCCAGCCGCGGGAGCATGCCCCGCGCCCTGCCCGCGATGCCGATTTCCAGCATGTCCCGCGTCACCATCGCCCGCGCCGCCGCCGCATCTCCTGCCACATGCAGAGCCTGACGAATCGGCTCGAAGTCCCCTCGTGTCAAGCCCAGCTGTGCCAGGATCAGCGGACTCATGGCGTGGCCGTAATAGGCGATCTTGTCCGCCAGCATGGCTTCAGCGGCCGCTTGATCCTCCGAAACCGAGCACCAGATGCAAGCCGCCAAGTCGATATCCGCCAGCGACCGCCCCGCGCGCGCCAAACCCCGCTGGATATGCGGCAGCACAGTCGCATAATGCTCGGGCGGGAAGAGCAGCGGCAAACCTCCATCAGCCAAGGCGCCTATTTCTTCCAGCAGGCGCGGGCTCATGGCGCCGAGATAGATGGGCACGCGCCGCGCCGACTCAAAACGCAGCCAGGCTTCGTCCGTCCAGCGCAGCGTTTTGCTCTGCGTCGCCGCATTTTCGCCAGCTGTCAGCTTGTTGATCGCTCGCGCCGCTTCCAGGGTGGTCCTGCGTGGCAGGGGCTGCTCCATGCCCAACCAGCGCAGAAAATCAGCCGCGCCCGCCGACAGCCCCAGGTTGAAGCGCCCGCCGCTGTATTCGTCCAGGGTGGCAGCGAACATGGCGATCTCGGCGGGGTTTATCGTATAGGGATTGAGGATGCAGCTGCCAATTTCGATGCGCTCGGTCGCCGCCGCTACAGCTGTGAGGATGACCGGCGCGCTGCGCAGCAGGAGGTCGTTGCTGACCCAGAATTGGTCGAAGCCAGCCGCTTCCGCAGCGCGCGCATAACGCGCATAGTCGCTAACGGGCAGGTCATTGTTGAAACGCAGGCTGAATTTCATGGCGCGGTTGCGATGATGGCTTCGGCCTCCATCTCCACCAGGTAATCCTCGCCGACCAGCGCCTGTACATAGAGCAGCGTATTGGCGGGGCGGATCTCGCCGAAAGCCTCGCCATGCACGCGGGCGACCGCTTCCCAATCGGCTGCGGGGGCCAGATAAAGGCGTGTGCGCACGACATCGTTCAGGCTGGCGCCGGCTTCTTGCAGGGCGGCGGCGATCTTTTCGATGATGAAGGCAGTCTGCGCGGCGCTGTCCCCGACGCCGACGATTTCATCCACGCCGCGCGTGGCGGTCGTGCCCGAGACATGAACCACATTGCCCTGCCGTATCGCCCGCGAATAACCCGCGATACGCTCGTAATCCGTGCCGGAGGATATCAGTTGTCGTTGCATAGCGTCGTCCTTTCCTGTTTTATTCGCCAATTCATGATCTATCCCCCTTGGTCCCCCATATCAATGGGGGGAAGGTTTCGCCGAGCGTTCGCACAAACACTGAAAACCATAGGGAGTCGCGATTAGGCCTGCCTTAGCTCCCCTCCGGCCGTCATTGTCTACGCGAGCCCGATGATTCGGGGAGGGGCAGTGCCGTGGGCGAATCCCTTTGCTTGGGCGGCTGCCACGCAACGCGCGGGCTACAGCTTCCTCATCGCTGCGCCCTCTGTGTACGCTGTGGCTCAATGCCTTTCTTGGCGAGACTTTGCGCCAGCGACACAACATCCAGCGCGCATCCCCAAGACAGCGTGAAGCCGATGCCGCCATGCCCATAATTGTGGATGATGACGCCGCCCGCCCGTCGCTCCATTTCCAGCCGCACTTCATGCCGCCCGGGCCGCAAACCCACCCGCTCGCGCAATACTGTCGCTTTTGCCAGCGCCGGTTCGATGGCTGTGCAGCGCGCCAGGATATCCGCGCTGATGCCGGCGTCTAACTCGCGCCGCCAGTCGCCCGGCAGCAGATTCCCGCCCAGCAGCGTGCCATCCCGGCGCGGGAAGAGATAAGTGAAAGTCTCTTCGTCCATGTAGCCGGGGCTAACCCGCGCCGCCACCAGCGCGGTCTGCCCGCGGATGGGATAAACGGCGGGGTCGTCCGCCAGGTCCCGTGCGCCGACGCCGCTGCAATTGACCAGCAGCGCCGACTCTTCCAGCAGAGCATCCAGCGAGTCCACTTCGCGCCTTTGCAGCGAGCCCCCATTCGCCAAGAATTGTTCCTGCAAACGTTGAAGATACAGCGGCGGCTGCACAATCGGCACATCCATCAGGAAGCCGCAAGCAGTGCCGGCCGGCAGCTCCGCTGCCGCGATTCGCTGGCAGAAGGGCAACTGGTCGCCGTACCAAGGATCGGGCGTGGCAACGGGATAGACCTTGCGCACGCGCTGCAGGCTGACGCCGCTTTCTTCATCGCCGCAGAGGCGCAGATAGCGTTCCAGCGAGGCGTGCGCCCAGCCCTGCTCGCGCCCTTCCAGCGCGCGGCCCGACCAAATTGCGCCAGCCGCCGCCGAGGTGGTCGCTGTCGGCGCCTCGCGCGTCAGGATGCGCGGATTGTAGCCGGTTGCCTGCAGCGCCAGCGCGCTGCTCAAGCCGATAACGCCGCCGCCGATGACGATGATTTCGGGCATGCCAACCTCGTAGAGCCGATGATCAATCGAGATGCGAGCATTGTAGCGCAGATGGTCGAGCAAGCAGGATGGACAGCTTTGCGGGCTTTGTCCGGCAATTTTGGGCAAGCTGGATAAAGAGCTTGCATAATGGCTGCATATCTGATATTTTAGATATTAGATTTTCAAGCGATTGGCATTGTTCATCAAACAGAAACGTCAAGGCATGCTCGATACCACTTCGCTTAGCGACAAAATCGAGAGCCAACTCAAACGGGAAATCCTCTCCGGCGACCTCGCGCCCGGGCAGCGTCTGACCATTGACGACATCGCCGAGCGCCTGCAAGTCAGCGCCATGCCTGTGCGGGATGCCGTGCGGCGGCTGGACGGTTTGGGCTTCCTCAAAGTTGCCCCGCGGCGTGGCGTCTATGTCGAGAATTTTGACCAAACGCGCTTTCGACACACCATGGAAGTGCGCATCGCCTTGGAATGTCTGGCGGTCGAGCTGGCTGCCCCGCGCATCCCCGAAGAGCAGATCCTGGCTGCGCGCGAGACTTACCAGCGTGGCGGGCAGCATTTCATCGAGACTGGCGACTTGTCCATGCTCATTGAATGCGACAATCTCCTGCACGATCTCATCGTCAGTCATTCGGAAAATCCGCTGCTGATCAGCATCATGGGGCAGTTGCAGGACTTGATTGGCTGGGCGCATCATATCGTCGCCAGACTGCGGCCGCAGGGCAAATTTGACGCCCTTCCGGAACATCTGGAAATCCTGGATGTCTTGCTGGAGCGGGATGTGGTTAAGACGCAAACAGCGTTGCGCAAGCATCTGCAGCGGACGTTGCGGCGTACGCTGCGGGCCTGGGATCAATCGCCGGAATAATGAGGGAAAGGAGCGCGTAAATGACGCCGGCGGCATGTCAAAGTCAACCGATTGTGCGCAAGCCGCGGCAAGTTTTGTTAGCATTAGTTCAGCAGTTGCTACGGGAAAAGGCGCAAGGAGGAGCTATCGAAAAACCACTGTCTGCTGTTTGTCAGCAGCGCTTGTCTGACGAGATTGATTAGTCTTTTGGAGGAAACCCATGTCAAGAAAGATCAGTATGAGCCGCCGCGATTTCCTGCGCATGAGCGGGATGAGCACCCTGGCGGCAGGCGCCTACGCCATCCCCGGCGTCGGCGCGGTCCTGGCGCAGGACGATCAAGCAGTCACCATCTTTTTCTGGGATGGCCCGCCTTTGATCGGCATCCGCGAAAAAGCCCTTGCGCCCTTTGACGACGCCTATCCCGGCTGCACGCTCAACTTCACATCCGTGCCCGGCGGTCCCAACCAGGGTTACAACGACAAGCTCTTCACCAGTTTGGCGGCCGGCTTGCCGCCCGATGTCTTCATCATCGAGATTGGCTTGCTGCCGAGCTTCCTGAATGACGATCTGCTGCTGGATCTCAAACCCTATGTGGATGCCGACGGCTACGATCTGACGCAGTTCCCGGATCTGGCCATCCAAGCCTACACGCACGAAGGCGGCATCTACGGCATGCCGGACAATGTCGCGTCCATCGCTATCTTCTACAACCAGGATATGTTTGAAGAAGCCGGCGCCATGCCGCCCACCGCGCAGTGGGACGACGAAAGCTGGACAGTCGACGATTTCTTCAGCAGCTGCGAGAAGCTGACCAAGCGCGAAGGCAACCGCACCACGCAGTATGCTTGCGATGTGACCGGCTGGGACAAAGTCTGGCAAACTTGGGTGCGCATCTTCGGCGGGCAGCTCGTCGATGATCCCTTCTTCCCCACGGAATGTGTGCTCAACGAGCCAGGCGCTGTAGAAGGTTTGCAATTCTACGCCGACTTGCGCTGGGAGCATGGCTTCGCGCCGCGCCCGGAAGCTCTGGCCGAGATGGGCACCAATGCCCTGATGCAGACCGGGCGCCTGGGCATGTTCTACAGCGGCAGCTGGGCATTCCCCAACTACCGCGAGACGGACTTCCGCGTGGCGCTGGGGCACTACCCAGCCGGACCAGGCGGACGCGCCAATTATGTCTACTACTATCCACTGGTCGTCCCCAAGACGACGCAAGTGCCGGAATGCGCCTGGAATCTGTTGAAGTTCTTCAACGGTCCGGCCATGGAGACCATCATCCGCGAGGGCGGTTTGCAGGGCACATCCTTCGCTGAGCAGGAAAAGTGGTTCATCACCGATCCGCTGCCGCCAGCCAACAAGCATGTCATGCTGGATGCCGCGCGGCATTTTGTCGCGCCCGACCCCGTACTGACCAACTTTGGCGAAATCTCGCAGATCATGCAGGCGCAGATTGACCTGCTGCTGATCGGCGAAGAACGCGATGCCAAGGTCGTCTGCGACGAGATCGTGCGCCAGGTCAACCCGCTGATTCAGGAAGGGCAGTGGCGTTCTGGCTAATCTGCCTGCGGCGAATCGTGTTGGGGCGGCGCGCTGTAGGGGCGGCCCATTGGGTCGCCCGCCTATCCGGATTTTCCAGCGACACGCTCCTACACGCCTCGCCGTGAGGATTTAGCCTCCCCCCATCCCAATGGGGCGCCGAGGAGGTTGAGATGAGCATTGAACTACAATGAGCCTGGCTCTCAGCAGATTCCGCATCACCTACCAGCGCGGCGAGGTCCTGCTGGCTTGGGCGATGGTCTCGCCATGGCTGGTTGGCTTCCTGCTGCTGACCGCCTTCCCCATGGTGGCCTCGCTGGTCATCAGCTTCTTCGAATGGAATCTGCTGTCGCCGCCCAAATTCATCGGCTTGGCGCATTACAACAAGCTCTTCTTCATCGACCCGCTGCCGATGCACTCGCTGAAGATCACGGTTTTGTTTTCGCTGGCCTCCATCCCGCTAAACATCGTCTTCGGTCTGGCTATTGCCATGCTGTTGAACACCAATATCCGCGGTCTGGCGGTTTTCCGCACGATTTATTACCTGCCGGCGATTTTGTCGGGCGTGGCGGTGGCGATTTTGTGGCAGTGGATCTTCTCCAGCGATTTCGGCTTGTTGAATACGGCGCTGCGCATCTTCGGCATTGAGGGACCAGCTTGGCTGGGCAGCAAGGTCTGGGTGCTGCCGGCTTTCGTGATCATGCGCTTGTGGAGCGTCGGCGGCGGCATGGTCATCTACCTGGCGGGTTTGCAAGCCATCCCCACGGATCTCTATGAAGCGGCCGAGATCGACGGCGCCAACTGGTGGCAGCGCATCTTTCGCATCACCCTGCCCATGCTCAGCCCGACTATCTTCTTCCAATTGATCACCGGCGTCATCTTCACCATGCAGATCTTCACCGAGACCTTCATCATGACCGATGGCGGACCAGCCAACGCCTCGCTCTTTTATCTGCTCTATTTGTATCGGCAAGCCTTCCAGAATTTCAAAATGGGTTATGCCTCGGCGCTGGCTTGGGTCTTCTTCGTGGCGATTTTGCTGCTGACGCTGATCCTCTTCGCCACCGCTCGGTTCTGGGTATATTACGAAGCTGAGTCGGCGGAGGACAGTTAATGAGCAGCACCGGCGTCAGCCTCAGCGCGCGGCAGATCCTCAGCAAAATCATCGTCTATGCCATTTTGGGCATCGGCTCGATTGTGATTTTACTGCCTTTGCAATGGATGATCTCGACATCGTTGAAGCCGCTGAGCCATGTTTTCCGCTTCCCGCCCGAGTTCTTCCCGCAGCGCGTCATCTGGCAGAATTATCCGGACGCATTGTCGCAGCTGCCCTTCGATCTGTATTTTCGCAACACGCTGGTCATCGTAATCTTCTGTCTAATCGGCGAAGTGCTGGTCTCGTCGGTGGTGGCTTACGCCTTTTCGCGATTGCGCTGGCGCGGGCGCAATACGCTCTTCATCGTCGTGCTGGCGACCATGATGCTGCCGCGCCAGGTCACGCTTATTCCCGAGTTTCTCATCTTCCGTCAACTGGGCATGATCGACACCTTCGGGCCGCTGATTCTGCCGTCCATGTTCGGCAATCCCTTCTACATCTTTTTGCTGCGGCAATACTTCTTGACACACTCGCGCGAACTGGATCAAGCGGCGGTGATCGATGGCTGTTCGCGATTCGGTGTCTTCTGGCGCATCACCCTGCCCATGTCCAAGCCAGTGCTCGCGGCGGTGGCCATCTTTTCTTTCCAGTTTCATTGGAACGATTTCTTCCGCCCACTGATCTTCCTGTTCAGCGATGACAATTACACGCTGGCGCTGGGTTTGCGCTTCTTCCAGGGCACCTACGGCACGGAATGGAACTCACTGATGGCCGTGTCGCTGGTGGTGATGCTGCCGCTAATCATCGTTTTCTTCTTCACGCAGAAGTATTTCATTCAGGGCGTCGTGTTCACGGGGTATAAGTGAGCATTCTTCACTCCCCTCGGTTTCCCCATCGTCATGGGGGGAGGCACGCGCCATGCGAATGCCGTAGGGGCGAGTTTGGCAAATGGCAGCGGGATCGGGCGAGGCAATGCCTCGCCCCTACAACTCACAATCTTTCCGTCCTCTGTGCGCTCTGCGTCCTCTGTAGTTCGGTTTTTTGCTTTGACATAGTTCTTGGGATAACAATCTTGTAAAGGAATTCAACCATGCAGCAGTTCGGCGAATATCAGAAACTCTTCCCCCTAGCGCATGACGCTGTGACATGGCAGCCCGGCTTTTGGGGCAGCCTGTTCGAGCTTTGCCACAGCGCCATCCTGCCCAGCATGCGGGAGGCGCTCAACGACGAGAGCAACGGCGCGCATTTCATCAATTTCTACCTGGCAGCTGGCTTGAAAGAAGGCGAGCGCATCGGCACCAACTGGAGCGACGGCGACTGCTACAAATACATGGAAGCCATGACGCATGTCTACGGCGCGACCGGCGAGGGCGCCATCCTCGACGAGCTGGACGAACTGCTGGATGTCATCGCTCAAGCGCAACAGGAAAATGGCTACATCAGCACCAATATCCAGCTTGACGATGACAAGCAGCCCTGGGTGAACCTGCGCTGGCACGAACTCTACAATATGGGGCATCTGCTGACAGCCGCCAGCGTGCATCATCGCATCACTGGGCAGCGTAATTTCCTGAACATCGCCATCAAGCTGGCCGACCACCTCTGCGAGACCTTTGTGCCCTGCCCGGCCGAACTGGCGCATTTCGGCTTCAACCCCAGCAACACCATGGGCGCGGTCGATCTCTATCGCGAGACCGGCGACGAACGCTATTTGCAGCTGGCACAGACCTTCGTGGACATGCGCGGCTCGCAACCAGGCGGCGGCGACTTGAATCAAACCCTGGTCTCGCTGCGCGAAGAGACGCGCGCTGTCGGGCATGCGGTGACAGCTGGATACTTGTATTGCGGCGCGACTGATGTCGTGGCAGAGACGGGCGACCAGGAACTGCTGGCTGGCTTGCAGCGCATCTGGGAAAATGCCATCCACAGCAAAATGTACATCACCGGCGGTACCTCGGCGCAGCATCACGGCGCGTCGCAGCGCCCGGAATTTGGCGGCGCGGCCACGGAAGTGCATGAAGCCTGGGGATACGAGTACTCCCTGCCCAACGCCACCGCCTACAACGAAACCTGCGCCAATATCGCTAATGCCATGTGGAACTGGCGCATGCTCAACCTGTCTGGCGACGCCAAATACAGCGATATCGTCGAGCTCGTGCTGTACAACAGCATGCTCTCGTCGATGAGCCTGGACGGACTGAACTTCTGCTACACCAATCCCCTGCGCTGGTATGGCGCGGAGCACGACTTGCTCAGCCAAGACCGCTATCAACGCTGGTATACGCTCTTCTGTTACTGCTGCCCCACCAACACCGCCCGCACCATCGCTCTGCTGCACAACTGGTTCTACAGCGCGTCGAACGAAGGGCTGTGGATTCACCTCTACGGCAGCAGCAGCATGAAGACGGCGCTGCCCGACGGCGGCACGATGGCGCTGACGCAAGAGACCGATTACCCCTGGGGCGATGTGGTCCATATCCGCATCGACCAGGCGCCGGAAATTCCAGTGGCGCTGCAGTTGCGCATCCCCGGCTGGGCAAAGGACGCGGGATTGCGCGTCAATGGCGAGGCTGTCGATGCGCCCCTGCAGCCACAGAGCTACGCCGCTATTGAGCGCGTCTGGCGGGCGGGCGACAATATTGAGCTACATTTGCCCATGCGCCCGCGGCAGATCAAAGCCCACCCCAAAGCCGAAGAAATCCGCAACCATGTCGCCGTCATGCGCGGACCAATCGTCTACTGCCTGGAAGGCGTCGACCTGGCGGACGATGTCTCAATTTTGGATATCTACGCGCCAGATGACATGGGCTTGCGGTCGGAAGCCAGTGACATGCTGGGCGGCGTGACTGTCCTGCGCGGGCGAGCCCTGCGCGTCGATGAAGGCGGCAATGGCGCGCTCTACCAGGAAGCTGGCGGCGAAAGTGTCGAGGCGCTGGATGTCACGCTCATCCCGTATTACGCCTGGAACAACCGCGGCGTATCCGAGATGACAGTCTGGCTGCCGCGGCGGTATTAACGCCCATCAAAAACGGGCGATCCATTGGGTCGCCCCTACAATGCGCCTATTTTGGCGCGCGTGAGCGTCTCAGCGAGACACCTTTACGGTTTCCAATTTTCATGCTATTGTGGTCGCAATCGTTGAAAGACGCTATACTTACGCGAGGCAATGTTTCACGGTAGCCTGGGTTCTTTCGATAATTGCCTTTCCGCTTCCACAATAGTAAGGAGATTTCTGATGTACAAGAACTACCGCAGGATGTTTCTTTCGATCCTTGTCTTGATGGCTGTCGTCTTCAGCGCCGCCGCCCTCGTCTCCGCGCAGGAGCAAACTGAAGTCGGCACGCCCCGCGCGACAACCCTCATCGTCGACAACCTTGGTGGGCGCGTCAATAACCCGACCCAGACCAACCCCTACCAAGCGGGCACGCACCAGAGCGCTGGCTTGCACCAGTTGGTCTATACGAATCTGTGGGAAATCAACACGGCGACAGGTGAGCAATTCCCGGCTCTGGCCGCTGAAATGCCAGAAGCGCTGAATGATGATTTCACCAGCTTCCGCGTTACCTTGCGCGATAACCTGCGCTGGAGCGATGGCGAGCCCATCACCACAGCGGATATGGCTTTCAACATCGACATGATCTTGAATACGCCGGAATTCCCCTATAGCGGCTTCCTGGCGCAGGTGATCGACAATTACGAAGTCGTTGATGATCTGACGATGATTCTCAACCTCAAGCGCTCGGAGCCGCGCCTGGCCTATACGCTCGGCGTGCATATCTGGGGCGACAACTTCCGCCTCGTGCCCAAGCACATCTGGGAAAATGAAGACCCGGCGACCTTCCAGAATTATCCACCGATCGGCAGTGGGCCATACACCTGGACGGATTATGACCCCAACGGCAATTGGTTCCTCTATACCAAGCGCGAGGACTGGCAGCACACCGACGTCGGCCAGATCTACGGCGAGCCGGGACCGGACTATGTACTCTTCCGCTTCTATGGCACCGAAGAACGGCGCATCATCGCCGCCATTCAGAACCAGTTGGATATCTTGACCGATATCTCGCCGGAAGCCTGGGACATCCTGCGCGATGCCAACCCGAATGCCGCCGCTTGGCACCAGAACTTCCCCTATGCGAATTTCGATGACCCCTGCGAGCGCGGCATCGTCTTCGCCAACCATCAGGAGCCATGGGACAACCAGAATGTACGCTGGGCGATGGCACTGGCAACCGACATTAAGAGCGTTGGCTTGGCCACCTTCGCCGGCATCCTGCGCGTCTCACCGCTGGCTGTGCCGCCCGTGCAGGTCATCCATGACGCCTTCCACAAGCCGATGCGCGACTGGATGACGGAATTCGCCTTTGAAGACGGCTATCAGCCCTTCGACCCCAACTACGCGGTAGACATCGCCGCCATCCTGGCGGAGCAGGGCATCGAGGGCTTGCCTGAGAGTGAAGAGGCGCTGGTCGACCTCTTTGGCGTCGGCTGGTGGAAGCATGACCCAGCCAAAGCCACGGAGATGCTGGAAGCCGAGGGCTTCACGCTGGAGAATGGCGCCTGGCACAAACCCGATGGCTCCCCCTGGCAGATCACGATTAACTCGCCTTCCAACTTTGAGGTGCAATCGCAGCGGCTGGCTTTCGCCATCGCCGACAATTGGCGCGACTTCGGCATTGACGCCACCGTGCAGCAGATGGACAGCGGCACCTTCTGGAGCAATTACAGCAACGGCACTTTCGATGCCGGCTCCTATTGGCCCGGCTGTGGCGCCCTGCCCGATAGCTGGGATCTGCTGGATGCCTTCTGGCACAAGCGTCACATCGTGCCTGTCGGTCAGCCAGCGCCCGGCAACGCCATGCGTTACGACAGCGACGCCCTGAGCGACATCCTCGACCAGATCGCGCCGCTGCCGAGCGACCATCCCGACACCATCCCGCTGCTGACCGAATTTGAGAAGCAGTTCATCGTCGAGCGGCCCTGGCTGCCCATGTTCGGCACATCGAAGTTCGTGCCGGTCGTCACGACCTATTGGGACGGCATGCCCACCGCCGACAACTTCTATGAAGGACCCTGGTGGTGGTGGTCACTCTTTAAGTATCACATGCCCTTCATCCAGCCAAAGAGTGACGGCTAGACCGATAATCTACTAGATTGGGTGTGCTCTTAACGAGTACACCCAATTTGTCTTGCCAGAGGCTCGTACATGCAATTCGCCAAGTTCGTGGTCACGCGGATTACCGCCTATGTGCTGGTGATCTGGATCGGCATCTCGGTTGTCTTCTTTGTGCCACGATTCATGCCGTCGGACCCGGTTGAGTCTATGCTCGGCCGGATCATGAGCCAAGGCGCCTATATGGACGCGGACCAAGTCGAGGCGATGCGCGCCACATTGACGCAAGCCTTCGGCCTGGAAGGGACGCTGGCGGACCAATACTTCGGCTTCTTGCACCGCACTTTCCTGACGCGTGATTTCGGCCCTTCGCTGTCGATGTTCCCAACGCCGGTTAATGAACTAATTGGGCAGGCGCTGCCCTGGACGCTCGCGCTGCTACTGACATCGACGATCATCGCCTGGATCGTGGGCAACGCCATTGGCTTGCTCGCCGGTTACAAAAGCCGCTGGCTCTCCTCACGGACGCTGGAAGTCATCGCTATCTTTGTTTACCCAATTCCTTATTACATCACCGCCCTCATCTTGATCATCTTGTTCATCCACATCAACCCGATCTTCCCGCTGTTCTTCTCCGTCCGCGGCGCGCCATTTTCCTGGGAGTTCATCTCCAGCGCCGTTTACAACTCGGTGCTGCCAGCGCTGTCAATTGTCGTCGTCGGCTTCGGCTGGTGGGTTTTGAGCATGAAGGCGCTTTCGTCGAGCATTTCGGAAGAGGATTTTGTCTACTTCGCCAAGCTGAAAGGAACCGGCGAGGGGCGGATCATGACCGCCTACATCCTGCGCAACGCCATCCTGCCCCAGGTCACCGTGCTGGCGCTGCAGATCGGCGCCATCTTCAACGGCGCGCTGATCACAGAGATTCTCTTCAGTTACCCCGGTTTGGGCACGATGACCTATAGCGCGGTATTGCAAGCCGATTACAACCTGCTGATGGGCACGATCACCATTTCTATCATCGCCGTCGCCACCTCGACTTTGGTTATCGACCTGCTTTACCCCTTCTTTGATCCGCGGATCAGACAGAGGTAGCGATGCGCCGATCCAATCCCAGGCTGACGACTGGCGTAGTGATATTGGCCGTCTTCATCATTCTTGGGGGCATCCTGCCCTTCTTTTCGCCTGAGGACCCGCGCGACTGGATCAAACACAAACGCAACTTGCCACCCAGCGCCGAACATCTGCTAGGCACGACCAATCTGGGCCAAGATACCTTCTGGCTGCTCTCCTACGCCACGCAAAACTCGCTCTTCATCGGCGTCTTCGTCGCTTTCTTCGCCACGCTGATCGGCGTCTTCGCCGGGCTGGCGGCCGGCTTTCTCGGCGGCATTCCGGACCGCGTCATCACACTCCTGGCGGATGTCTTCATCGTCGTGCCATCCTTGCCCATCCTGATATTGATGTCATCGCTCTTGCAGGGGCGCGCCTCGCTGTTTTTGATCAGCATCATCTTGATTCTCTTCAATTGGCCTTGGCCCGCCCGCCAAATGCGCTCGATCGCACTGAGCATGCGCGAGCGCCAATTCGTCAACACCGCGCGTTTTTCCGGCTCCAGCACGATTCACATACTGGCGGAAGAGATCGTCCCCCATATCTTCAGCTGGGCGATGGCCAACTTCGTCAACACGGTGCTGGTCGCCATCGCCATCGAGTCGGGCCTGGCCGTCATCGGCTTGTCCAGCCTGGAAGAAGCCACACTGGGCACCATGATCTATTGGGCGCTGCAGCATCAGGCTCTGCTCGGGCAGCGCTGGTGGTGGATCGGTTCGCCCGTGGTCGCCATCATCGTCTTGTTCGTCGGTCTCTTCCTGATTTCCACCGGTATATCTAGCCTGTCGGCGGAGCGGCGAGGGCACGGCGATGCTTAGGCTGCATGCGCTAAAATGCCATTACCAGACGCCACGCGGCGTCGTGCAGGCCGTGGACGGCGTATCCTTTGAGATTCGTGCCAACGAGGTCCTTGGCATCGCCGGCGAATCCGGCTGCGGCAAATCCACTTTACTCAAGGTGCTATACGACTACATCCAACCGCCCCTGCAGATCGTCTCGGGCCGCTACGAAGCCGATTTCCCCGCTGGCAACGGCAAAATAAAGACGATTGGGCCGGGCGAAATCCGCGAGCATTGGTGGGAGTTCATCTCCTACATACCCCAGGGCTCGATGAGCGTGCTTAATCCCGTCATCCGCATCGAGAGCCAATTCTTTGACGCCGTCCCAAAGGACCATCCATTGAAGGCCGTCGGCAAGACGACTATACGAGAACGGGTGGCGGCTTATCTCAAGGAGCTGGAGCTGCCGGTCGAAGTGCTGAAATCCTACCCGCATCAACTGAGCGGCGGCATGAAACAGCGCGTTCTGGTGGCTCTGGGCACCTTCCTTCATCCCCAAATCGTCCTGGCCGACGAGCCGACCACGGCGCTTGATGTCGTTGTGCAGAAGGGCATCCTGCTGATGCTGACCGAGTTGCAGCGGCAGATGGAAAACACCCTAGTTGTCGTCTCTCACGATATGGGCGTGCATTATCAGATCAGCGACCGGCTGGCCATCATGTACGCCGGCAAGCTGGTTGAATACGGCCCGACTGACGCCATCTTCAGCAATCCCGCGCATCCCTATACGCAGATGCTGATACAGTCTCTGCCGCGCGTGGGCGATCGCAGTCAGCGGGTGGGCATCTCGGGTCGCCCGCCAAATCTGATTGACCCGCCGGCCGGTTGTCGTTTCGCTGCCCGGTGCCCCAAAGTGATGGAGCATTGCCGCCACCAGGAACCCGAGTTGCTGCAAATCGAGCCCGAGCATTTCGTGTCCTGCCATCTTTACGGAGAGCGCGCCTCTTGAGCGAGAACCTGCTGGAACTGCGCAACGTCAGCAAAGTCTTCCGCATAGGCGGCCTGGTCTTCGGCACGCGCCTCGTGGCTGTTGACGATGTCAGCCTGAGCTTGCCCGCGGCCCAGCCATCGATTCTAAGCATCGTCGGTGAATCGGGCAGCGGCAAAACGACCTTGGCCCGCATCATCCTGGAATTGGAGCGCCCGACTTCCGGCGATGTGCTTATTGATGGGCATCCGCTCTTTGAAAAAGGCGGTGACGGCTTGAAAGGGAAAGATTATTATCGTTCCGTCCAGCCCATCTTTCAGAACCCCTTCGAGGCTTTCAGTGCGCGCAAAAAGGTAGACCGCTATCTGTACAATGCCGCCCTGCGCCTGAATATCGCCCGAAACCGCAAAGAGGCGCGGGAAATCGTCGCCGAAGTCCTGGAATCGGTCGGGCTGGATCTTTCGCGCGTCGAAGGCAAATACGCCAATCAATTCTCCGGCGGCGAGCTGCAGCGCATCTCTGTCGCCCGCAGCCTGATCCCGCGCCCCAGGCTGATCGTCGCCGATGAACCAGTGAGCATGATCGACGCCTCGCTGCGCATGAATATCGTCAACCTCTTCCTCGAACTCAAGGAAGAATACAAGGTCAGCTTCGTCTACATCACGCATGATCTCTCGACCGCCTATTACGTCAGCGATTACATCGGCATCATGTATCGCGGCAGCGTCGTGGAATATGGACCCTCGGAGCAGATCCTGACCGATTCCGCCCACCCCTACACCGAACTGCTGCTCGATTCCGTGCCGACCGTCGACCACAAGTGGGAACGGGACCTGGCGCTGCCGGACATTGAAGTGAAGGAGTTTCAAGCGCAGGCCTGCAAATTCGCCAAACGCTGCCGTTACGCCGAAGCCATCTGCGAGCGCTCGGCGCCCCCGCTGGTTCAGGTATCGCCCGATCGTCAAGCCCTTTGCTACAAGCCGGTCGACTTCGACCCGCAAGCAACCAGCAAGCAAGCGGAGGTGGTGCTAAATTAGCCACGCAAATTCATATCAGAAGTATCAGTGTAGGGGCGATTCTGTGAGTCGCCCGCCCGCCAAATCCGCAGTCTGTAGGGAGTTTCGCTGAAACGCCCAGCGAAATGAGATTGAAAATGCCGGCGTCTCAGCGAGACGCCCCTACAATTTCATTGCTGTATTGCATTACATTGTGGGCGCTACGTATTCAGACGATTAAGGAGGTGAAGGCATGGATTACTTCAACGGTTTGCACTTGAACATGGGCAATATATCGCGCCTATCCAGAGCCAAGACCCGCTCCATCAGCGCCGAGAATTTCCGCGGCGACAAAGGGGCGGGCGGCATGGCCACCGATGGCTTCTCCCGGTCGGCCGCCCAAGACCTAGGGCAAGGCTGGAAGGTCTCTCCCTGCATCAATCTGGAAGCCAACAGCGTCACCACCCTGGCCGAAATCGACGGTCCCGGCGCCATTCAGCATATCTGGATCACCACCTTTTCCAAGTATTGGCGCTCGCTGATCCTGCGCTTTTATTGGGATGACGAAGAAGCGCCGTCGATCGAAGTGCCGATGGGGGACTTCTTCTGCAATGGCTGGACGGAATATTGCCATGTGAATTCAATGCCCATCTCGGCCAATCCTAACAGCGCCCTAAACAGTTATTGGGAAATGCCCTTTCGCAAGCGCGCCCGCGTCACCATCGAGAACTTGCTGGACAAGCCGGTGCAGCCCCTCTTCTATCAGTTCGATTATACGCTCACGGATGTGCCGGAGGATGTCGGCTACCTGCACGCGCAATGGCGGCGCAGCAACCCGCTGCCCTACAAAGATGTGTACACCATCCTTGATGGCGTCCGGGGCATGGGCCATTACGTCGGTACTTACATGGCTTGGGGCAGCAACAACCGCGGCTGGTGGGGCGAGGGCGAGATCAAATTCTACATGGACGGCGATACAGATTTTCCCACGATCTGCGGCACCGGCACCGAAGATTACTTCGGCGGCGCCTGGTGCTTCGGCGCGCAAGATCAGGAATACAGCACCTACAGCACAGCCTATCTCGGCCTGCCGCAGGTGATCAAGCCCGACGGTTTCTATCAGAGCCAACAGCGCTTCGGCATGTATCGCTGGCATATTCCCGATCCGATCCGCTTCGAGCAGGATCTGCGCGTGACGATTCAAGCCCTGGGCTGGCGCTCCGGCTCCCTGCATGAAGCGCCCTTCGACGAGTGGCGTTATTTGCCGCTGCAAGACGATATCGCCTCGACCGCCTTCTGGTATCAGGCCGAACCCCATGCCCCCTTCCCGCAGCTGCCGGATCGGGATTATCTCGAAGTCATCTAAGCAAGCGGCATGCTGGGCGGCGTGACTATCCTGCGCGGGCGCGCCCTGCGCGTCGATGAAGGCGGCAATGGCGCGCTCTACCAAGAAGCTGGCGGCGAAAGTGTCGAGGCGCTGGATGTCACGCTCATCCCGTATTACGCCTGGAACAACCGCGGCGTATCCGAGATGACGGTCTGGCTGCCGCGGCGGTATTAACGCCCATCAAAAACGGGCGATCCATCGGGTCGCCCCTACAATGCGCTTATTTTGGCGCGCAGAGGGCGACCTGGGCGATTTCATCTGCCTGCACCAACCGGTGGCCAACGCCCTGCTGGATCAGTTCTGGGCGACGCTCATCCTGGCGGCGACCTCCCTGGCTTTCGCTGTGCTGGCGATCATCGCGCCTTTGCTGCCCTTGCCCAATCCCAATACGCCCAATGCCCGCCTGCGGCTGTCCCTGCACGGAGTGGCTGCGGCGGGTGGTCGGGCAGACGGTGGAATTGGCGCTGCCCATCTTCGCGCGGGAGCGCATCGGCTGGTACAACTGGGGCTTGGTGGCTGGCCGCACGCAGACTTATCTGGACTGGCGGCGGGAACGGAATGCGTCAGAGAGCGCAACTTGGCAGCATGACCTCTTCCACGCCGACGGCAGCCCCTACGACCCGGCGGAAATCGAGCTCATCAAAGCCTTTGCCTTTGGCGAATAGCTGACCATAGAAAGCGCGGTGATTCAGAATCAAGTATAGGGGCGAGGCAATGTCTTACTCCTACAAGTCATTGTCTCTGTGCCCTCCGTGGTTCAATCTTTGTCTCGGTGTTGCTGGGAAGCAAAATTGAGTCTGTAAAGCCGGTTGAATACTGTCTATGCTCTAATGGTCGCCCCGGCAGGAGAAAGGACCTCCCTGAACCACGCCCACTTTCTTATGGCAAAAGTTGCGTTAAGAAATCCTTTTACAAGTCGACGCCCGCCCAGCAGTTCCTTGCTGCGCAGCATCACCTTTCTTAACAAATATCGCGGTATCGCCCTCGGTGTCTATGGGCTGGCGCTGCTGACCAATGGGCTGGCGGCGCTGATCCCGCAGACCATCCGCTGGATTGTCGATGCCGGCATCGTGCAGCGCGACCTGCAAATCTTGCCGATTTCGCTGGCTGGCTTGCTGCTGCTGAGCCTGTGCAAGGGCGGCGTCGACTTTATGCTGGGGCGCTGGACGGAAGTGGCTTCCCAGGGTGTGGCTTACGACATCCGCAACGCCATTTACGACAAGCTCAGTTCGCTTTCTTTTTCTTATCATGACCAGGCGCAAACCGGGCAGTTGCTGGCGCGTTCCATATCCGATGTCGAGCGCATCCGCTTTTTGACGGGCCGCGCGATTTTACGCCTCTTCCAGTCTTCTACGCTGATGATGATTACCTTCTTCGCCCTGCTGCTGATGAATGTGCCACTGGCGCTGCTGTCCATGCTGCTGATGCCGCTGCTCGGCTATATCGCCTTCCGCTTTGGGCGCATCTACCGCCCGCTCTCGTTGGGTTTGCAGCATCAACTGGCGGAAATGACCACGGTGCTGGAGCAGAACTTGCGCGGCGCAAAAATCGTCAAAGCCTTCGCCCAGGAAGACGCCGAGATCGGACGTTTTGAAGCGCAGAACCAGCGCTGGGCGGACTTGGCCACACAGCAGGTCAGCATGCAGACGCGCTACATCCCGCTGCTGGATTTCATCGCCAGTTTGAGCACCGTCATCATCATCTGGCTGGGCGGGCGGCTGGTCATTGAAGGGGGACTTAGCCTGGGCGAGTTGGTGGCTTTCACGACTTATCTGGGGCAGTTGATTTCGCCAGTGCGGCGTTTGGGCATCATCATCCCGGCTGTGGCCATGGCCTCAGCCGCGGGCGAGCGCATTTACACCATCCTGGACGCCCAATCGGAAGTGGTGGATTCACCCGACGCCGTCCCCCTGCCGCCGATAGAGGGGCAATTGCGCTTCGAGAATGTGTCCTTTTCGTATTTTGGCCAGCGAAAAGTGCTGGACGGGCTCAATTTCAGCGCGGAAGTTGGCGAAGTGGTGGCCTTGCTGGGCGCGACGGGCAGCGGCAAATCCACCATCATCAACCTGATCCCGCGCTTCTACGATGTGACGAGCGGGCGCATCCTGGTCGATGGGCAGGATCTGCGCGGCGTAACATTGAACTCCCTGCGCGACCAAATCGGCATTGTGCTGCAGGAGTCGGTGCTCTTCGCTGCCAGCATCCGCGAGAATATCGCCTTTGGCTTGGAGGGCGTATCCAATGAGGATATCGTGAATGCCGCCAAAGCCGCCCAGGCGCACGACTTCATCAGCGCTATGCCCCAAGGCTATGATACGGAAGTCGGCGAGCACGGCGTTACCTTGTCTGGCGGGCAGAAACAGCGCATCGCCATTGCTCGCGCCCTGCTGAAAGACCCGCGCATCCTACTGCTGGACGACGCCACTTCCAGCGTCGATACCGAAACCGAACGCTTGATCCAACTGGCTTTGGAACGACTGATGAAGGGGCGGACATCCTTCATCATCGCCCAGCGACTCAGCACGGTGCGCTTGGCCGACAAAGTGCTGGTGTTGCAAGGCGGGCGCGTGGCTGCCTCCGGCACGCATGAAGAACTGCTGCATACCAGCGGGCTCTACGCGGAAATCTATCATCGGAATCTGCGCGCGTGAGGGGCATCTAAGTGGGCTTTTCAATTGGCTCGGCCGGCATCCGTTCCGGCGGTCCCCGCGGCACATTGCATGCCTACGCCGATAAGGTGGAAGGGCGCAGCTTCAACCTGCGTGTGCTGTGGCAGCTTTTCGCCTTCGTCCGTCCCTATGCCTGGCGCATGGCTGGCGCCTTCGCGTCCATGTTGCTGGCTTCCAGCTTGACGCTGGCCACGCCCTTCCTGGTCAAAGTCGCCATAGACGGACCTATCGCGGCCGGCGACATCTCCGCGCTAGACGAGGTGGCGCTGCTACTGCTGGGCGCTTTCGGGGGTTTGTACCTAGCCTCCATGGCGCAGCGCTACCTGCTCAGCTGGGTGGGGCAGCGTGTGCTGGCGGATTTGCGGGCGGCGCTCTTCCGGCATATTCAAGATTTGCCGCTGGCTTATCACGACCAGCACATCATCGGCGTTACGATTTCCCGCGTCATCAGCGATGTCGGCGTCATCAATCAACTGCTATCACAGGGGCTGATCACGTTGACGGGCGACAGTTTGCTACTGGCGGGCATCGTTTTAGTGATGCTGTCGCTGCATTGGCAGTTGGCGCTGATCACCTTCGCCATCATCCCGCTGATTGTGCTGGCGACGGCGGTCTTCGCGCGGCGGGCAAAACGCGCCTTCCGCAATACTCGCGCCCGCAACGCCAATATGATCGGCGACCTGGCGGAGAATCTCAGCGGCATCCGCGTCATCCAGGCTTTCGCCAACGAAGACATCACTTCGACCAAGTTCGACGAGGTCAATCAAGCTAACCGCGACGCGCATATCGAGGCTATGTCGCTGTCCTTCGTCTTTCTGCCGACGGTGGAGTTTTTGGGCGTGGCGGCCACCGGCATCGTACTGCTTTTCGGCGGGCTGGGCGTGGCGCAGGGCAGCCTGACCCTGGGCACGGTCATCGCCTTCCTAGCTTATGTCAATCGCTTCTTCCTGCCCGTGCAAGAGCTCAGCCAGCTCTACGCCACCATGCAAACCGCCATGGCTGGCGGCGAGCGCGTCATCAACCTGCTGCAGACGGAGCCCGCCATCAGCGACAAGCCAAGCGCCCAATCTATGCCGCCGATCGAAGGGCGCATCGATTTCCAGCAAGTGCAATTCAACTATCGCCGGGGCGAGCCTGTGCTACACGACATAAACCTGAGCATTGACGCTGGCACGATGGTGGCGCTGGTAGGACCGACCGGCGCAGGCAAAACCTCGCTGGCGAATCTGGTGGCGCGTTTCTACGATGTCAGCAGCGGCTCGTTGCGTATCGACGGCATTGATATTCGCGATGTGCGGCAGCGTTCTCTGCGCGCGCAGATGGGCTTGGTTTCGCAAGATCCCTTCATCTTCGCCGGCACAATCGCCGACAATATCCGCTTCGGCAAGCCCGACGCGAGCCTGGACGAAGTCATCGCCGCGGGCAAACTGGCTAATGTCAGTGAATTTGTCGCTGAGCTGCCAGCCGGTTACAACAGTGAAATCTACGAAGACGGCGCTAATTTGAGCGTGGGTCAGCGCCAGTTGATCTCGATCGCGCGTGCCATATTGGCTGACCCGCGCATCCTCATCATGGACGAGGCGACTTCCAGCGTGGATATGGTCACTGAGGCGCTGATTCAGGATGCTCTGCGCAAACTGCTGGCGCAGCGCACCGCCATCGTGATCGCCCACCGCCTCAGCACCATTACGACGGCGGACATCATCTGCGTGGTTGATGAGGGGCGCATCTGCGAGACGGGCGCGCATGCCGAGCTGCTGGCGCAACGCGGGCTTTATTACGAGCTTTACCAGCGCCAATTTGTGGAGCTGTGAGGTCCCAGAGATCTTTGTAGCCCCGCGCGCTGCAAAGCAGCCGCCCAAGCAAAAGGATTCGCCTTCATCACCTACCCCTCCCCGAATCATCGGGGTCGCGTAGACACTGACCGCCGGAGGGGCGCTAAGGCAGGCGGAATCGAGACTCCGTTTGCGCCTCATCATTCACGCAAAATTCGGCGAAACCTTCCCCCCGTTGATATGGGGACCGAGGGAGTAGACCAGGGGCGACCCAATGGATCGCCCCTACAGGATTCCTCCTGGCAGGCGATGGGGGTTGCCTTCATAGCTTGATGCGCGGGTTCAGCGCCGCATAAGCCAGGTCGGCCGCCAGATTGGCGAACAGAATCACGCTGACGGTCACCATGACGATGGCTTGCGCGAGCGGCAAATCCCGGCGCTCGATCGCGGCAATCAGCAGGCTGCCCAAGCCCGGAAAGCCGAACACGAATTCAATCACCACCAAACCGCTAACCAGCCAGGTAACGCTGATGGCGATGACAGTCACGGTCGGCAGCAGGGCATTGCGCAGGACATGCCGCAACACCACCTGCCGCCAGGGGATGCCCTTTAATGCCGCCGCACGCACATACTCCCGTTTCAGCTCCTCGATGACTCCAGCCCGCACCAATCGCGAGATGTAAGCCAGCAGCGCCAAGGTCGCTACGAAGGCTGGTAGCCACAAAGCCGGTAGCATCTGCCCAAAACTCGCATTGGCAGGCACGGCCGAGGAAGCTGGAAACCACCAGCCCAGCGCCTCCGCCAGGGGATTGCCCGCCCAGCCCAGCGCTACAATGTTGATCAGGAACAAACCCGTGACGAATTCCGGCAAACTCACGACAGACAGGGTAAGCAGCGAAATAAGCATGTCGGGCGCTCTGTTTTCGGTCAGCCCGGCGATGACGCCCAGCGCCAGAGACAGCGGCACGGACATCAGCAGCGCCACCACCGTCAGCCGCGCCGAATTCAAGCTGCGCGACAGGATCAGCTGCCGATTATCAGCGCCACGGAAAGCGATGCTCTCCCCCCAGTCGCCACGCGCAAAGTCGCCCAGCCAGGTCAGATATTGTTGCGGCAGCGGCGCATCCAATCCCAGCGCGATGCGGATTTCCGACACTTGCTCTTGCGTAGCTTCCCGCCCACCAGCGATAACCCGGGCCGGATCGCCCGGCAGCACGCGCAGCAGAAAAAAGATCATCAGCGAACTGAGTAAATAAGTGAAGGCGAAAAAGACGAAGCGCCGCCGCAAAAACAGAATCATGTCGCGCCCGCCTGCAGGATTGTCAACTCCTCCAGTGGGATGTGGCAACGAATGCCCTGCCCTGCGCCGATTTCTTGCCAGGGCGGTTCTTCCCGCTCGCAGATTTCACCGATTTTACGCGGGCAGCGGGTGTGGAAGCGGCAGCCGCCGGGCAGATTCTGCGCGCTGGGCAGCTCGTCGCTAAGCAGGATGCGCGCGCTGTGCCGCTGCGGGTCGGGCGCGGGAATGGCGGAAAGCAGCGCTTCGGTATAGGGGTGGCTGGGCGCATGAAAGAGCTGCTGCGCCGGCGCGATCTCGACAATCTGCCCCAGGTACATGACGGCAATGACATCGGCCAGATAACCGACCACCGACAAATTGTGTGAGATGAAAAGACAAGCGCTGCCCTGCTCGGCTTGCAAATCGGCCAGCAAATTCAGCACCGCTGACTGCACCGACACATCCAGCGCCGAGACCGGCTCGTCGCAGATGACCAGGCGCGGTTGCGAGGCGAAGGCGCGGGCGATGGCAACCCGTTGTTTCTCGCCGCCACTGAGCTCGTCGGAATAGCGGTCGGCATAATCTTCGCGCAGGTTAACGCGCTGCAGCAGTTGCAAAGCCTCGTCTTCGGCTTGAGCAGGCGAAAGTCCGCGCAGCTTGACCAGGGGTCGAGACAGGATTTGCCGCACCGACATATAGGGATTCAGCGAGCTTTGCGGATTTTGGAAGACCATGCTCACTTGCGATAGCAGGTCTTGTCCCCGCGCGCGCAAGTCGCCTTTGATGTCAGCGCCAAATAGCTCCAAGCCGCCGCCAGTGCGCCCTTCCAGGCCGATGATGATCCGCGCCAGGGTGGTCTTGCCGCTGCCCGACTCGCCGACCAAGCCCAGGGTCCGCCCGGCGCCAAGCTGCAAGTCGACGCCATCCACAGCGCGAATCGGTTTTGGCGCTTTGCCTCTCAATGCATCGCCAAGTCTGCGCGGAACAGGGAAATGCCGGATCAGCGACCGGGTCCGCATCGTGTAGGGGAGAGGCTTGTCTCGCTCGTCTACCCCATTCCCCGGTGCTTCGGGATGGGGCTGGGAGTGGGGTAGGTATTGCGGGCGCGCCAGCGTCAGTTCTGCCGAGTCGTCCACCTCTTCCCAGCGGAAACAGCGCGCCAGCCTGCCCTGCCCGACTGTCTCCAGGGGCGGTTTCTCGCTTGTGCAGATCTCGGTGACCAAGGGACAGCGTTCAGCAAAGACGCAGCCCCGCCCGGTGCGATGCAGGGCCGGTGGATTGCCCGCTATTGTCTGCAAGCGCGATATGGCTTTGCGCTGACCGGCTTTGGGCAAGCTGGCCAACAAGCCGCGCGTGTAGGGATGCCGCGGACTGGCGAAAAGCTGCTCGACGGGCGCGACTTCCATGATTTCACCGGCGTAAAGCACCATGACCCGCTGGCATAGCTGCGCCACAACGCCCAGATTATGCGTGATGTAGAGCAATCCTGCCCCTTGCCCGGCAATCAAGGCGCGCAGCAAATCCAGGATGGCGGCTTCGGTAGTGACATCCAAGCCCGTGGTCGGCTCGTCCAGGATCAGCAGGTCGGGCTGGCACATCAGCGCCATGGCGATGGCGACTCGCTGTTGCATGCCGCCACTGAGTTCGTGCGGGTAGCGCTGCATGACGCGCGCTGGATCGACCAGCCTGACATCGCGGAAGCTCCGCAGGACGCGCTCATCGGCTGCCGCGCCTTCAAGGTCCTCGGCGGCTTTCAAGGCTTCCTTGACCTGCGCGCCAATTCTCATGGATGGGTTCAGCGCCGCGCCGGCATTCTGCGGAACCAGCTTGATCCGCCGCGCCCACAGACGCCGCAATTCCGCCCGCTCCATCGCCAGAAGGTCCTCGCCATCAAAGCGCATCTGGCCGCCATCCACGCGGGCATTGGCAGCCAGATAGCGCAGAATCGCCAGCGCCGCCGTCGACTTGCCGCTGCCCGATTCGCCGACGATGCCCAGAATCTCACCCGGACGCAGCTGCAAGCCGAAATCACGCAGCGCCGGCAGCCAGCTGTCTCCCATGCGGTAGCTCACGCTCAGGGCGCGCAGATCCAGCAGCGGCCTCATGCGTCGCTCTTCTGCACAGCGCGGCGGATGCCATCCGACATCAAGTTGACACCGATGACCAGCAGCGCAATCGCCAGCGCCGGGAAGTTCAGTGCCCAAGGCGTCAGCCGGTAGAAACCACCACGATTCTCGTTGACCATCAGCCCCCAATCCGGCGACGGTGGACGAGCGCCAAAACCCAGAAATCCCAGCGAGGCCACCAAAAATATCGCGTAAGAAAAACGCAGCGAGGCTTCAACCACCAGCGCGGGAATGGCCGACGGCAGGATCTCGCGGAAGATAATGTAAGCGCTGCCCTCGCCGCGGATTTCTGCCGCAGCTACAAAGTCGCGCGTTTTGATGTCCAGCGCTGCGCTGCGAGCCACCCGCGCCACAATCGGGATGTACAAAATGGCGATGACCAGCAGGATGACATCGTCCGCCAATGCCGCCTGCCAGCTGCCGATTTCGAAATCCAGATTGCGGATCATTCCGACCATGACCAAAGCCAGCAGCAAAGCCGGCAGAGCCAGCAGGGCGTCAATCACGCGCCCGACCAGCTCGTCCAGCCAGCCGCCGCGATACCCAATAGTCAAGCCCAGCGCGCTGCCCAGGACGACACTAATCAGCGTGCCCAGCCCCGCGATGCGGAAGATGCTGCCCGCGCCCAAAATGACGCGGCTGTAGACATCCCGCCCCAGTCGATCCGTGCCAAAGGGATGCGCGCCCAATTGCAAGGTCCCCAGTTCCAGCGTGGGGGCGACGCGGGCGTCGTGCCTCTGATCATTGGCATTGGGATAGGGCGCCAATTGACCGCCAAAGAGCGCCAACAGGAAGAAAAAAGCCACCAGCAGCGTGCCCAGCGCCGATTGCGGCTGGCTCAGTAGCCCCCGCAGCAAATGACCACCGGCAGCCCAGGCGCGGCTCAAACTGTTGCGCGTTTTGGCGGGAGTGTAATTGTCGGGCATGGCGGGCCAGGGGACTAATCAGCCGGGACGACCCAAATGCGATCAGGCGGGAAGCGCATCTGCACCTCGTCGCCGGCATTCAAGACGCCGGGCAAATCCGCGCTGCGCACGGCTTCGACCTCGTGTTCGCCCAGGGCAATTTTGTAGCGCGTGTAGCGTCCGACATAAATGCGCTCGCGGATGCGCCCCGGCACGCTGTTGTCGGTGGCGGCTGCGTTGAGCTCAATCTGCTCCGGGCGGATGGTCAGTACGACCGGTCCCTTGGGCGCCTCCGCGTGACCGGGCGCTTCAAATCGGAAGTCGCCAATGCTTGTGCGCACTAAGCCGTCGCTGCCCTGCCCAGCAATGAAATTGACCCCGCCAAAGAAGCGGGCGGCGCGCTGCGATATTGGACGCTGATAAAACTCGGCTGGCGAGGCGAACTGGCGCAGCAAGCCATCAAACATCAAGGCGATCTGGTCGGCCAGCAGGACGGCTTCCTCCTGGTCGTGCGTGACGAAGACAGTCGTAACCGCCAGTTCGCGCTGGATGGACAAGATCAATTCGCGCATTTCGTCGCGCAGGTGGGCATCCAAATTACTAAGCGGCTCGTCCAGCAGCAGCACGCGCGGTTCGGTGATCAAGGCGCGAGCCAGCGCCACCCGCTGTTGCTGCCCACCGGATAACTGCGAGGGACGCCGCCGGGCGATATCCGGCAGCTTGACCAGCGCCAGCATCTCGGCGACGCGCTTTTGGATTTCCCGCTTGTTGACGCCGCGCATCTTCAGCCCGAAGCCGACATTGTCGCCAACGGACATGTAAGGGAAGAGCAGATAATTCTGGAAAACCATGACGGCGCCGCGTCTCTCGGCCGGGATAGGCAGAATATCCTCGCCATCGAAGTGGATGCGTCCGCTGCTCGGCTGAATCAAGCCGGCGATCATCTTCAAGGTCGTGGTCTTGCCACAGCCGGAGGGACCCAGGAAAGCCACCAGCCGCCCGCTGTCAATCTCCAGCGAGAAATCGTGCACGGCCGGAGCCTCGCCGCCCGGGTAGGTCTTGCAGATGGAATCGAGCGTTACGCGGGTTATAGTCAACCCCCCATCAACAGGCTGGCGCAGGGGCGACCCATTGGATCGCCCGTAGAATTTCCCTCAGTCCCCCATCAGGCTGGGGGAGGCTGATTCTGCCGTTGGGCCACAATCGCACACGGCATTAAGCCCCCTCCCTCTCGGGGAGGGGGCTTGGGGGTGGGGGTCAAGCGCTTATCGCCTAACCCTGCAGGACATTGGCTTCCCAGTCGGCTTCGATGAGCGTCTGGTATTCGGCGGCAATGTCGGAGACCAGCGCGCCGGCCAAGCGAGACGGATCAGCAGCGGCGTCGCCCAGGCTCTCTGACGCGGCCGCGAGGGCAGCAACATGGTCTTCGTCCGTCACGCGGCTGACATCAATGCCGAAGGCCAGACCGAAGCCATTTTCCGGCACGACTTGTAGCGCCTGCCGATCGGGGCGCAGGATCAAGTCCGCCAGCACCAGCGCAGCCGCCTTGTTGGGCGCGTTGTAGGGGATGGCCACATAGTTGAAGTCGCCGATCATGTTGTCATCGAAGGAGAAGGCGCGGCTGGTCGGCGGGATCAAGCCGGCGGCGATGTCAACCGCGGCGCCGGTAATCCTCTGAGTCAAGGTGAAGTCGATCTCGCCGTTGGCGAAGAGCTCATGCAGCTCACCAATGTTGGCGGGGTAAGTCTCGCCGCCGCGCCACAAGTTCTCTTCCCAGGCGTTGAGCGCGTCCCAGAGTGCCGGGGCGTGTTCATCGTAGAGTTCCTGGTTGAACTCGCCGACCCACTGGCTCTGCCCGCCGCTGAGTTCAAAGAGCATCTGCTTGACGAAGCGCGTGCCCTGGAAAGCGCCGGGACCGGGGGCGATATAGGTGTAGCGTCCGGGATTCATGGCGATCCAGTCGCTGAGCTCGGCATAGCTGCGCGGCAGATCTTCTTCTGCCATGCGCGCCGAGTCATAAATGAAGTGGAATTGCGCGCCCGACCAGGGGCTTTCCATGCCCTCGACTGGGCGACCAAAGTCCAGGTTCAGCGCCGGGTTGTCCCAGTTGACATAAACGCTGTTGGGGATGTTCTCCGCCCAGGGACCATAGAGCAGATTGGCCTGTTTGAGCGTGAAAAAGTTTTCGCCATTGATCCAAATGAGATCGACGGTGCCGTCATCGCCCTCGACGCCCGCTTCGGCTTCGCTAAGCACCTGATTGACAATATCGACGGTGTTGGCCGGCACGCGATTCAGCGTAATGTTGAACTCGTCCGCCAACGGTCCGCCATAGACGGTGTCGACGAAGCCGTTGATGGACTCGGAACCGCCCCACATATACCAATTGACGGTCGCGCCGTCCGCAGCGGCGACTACCGCGTCCCAACTGTCGAAGCCGGGCGGCGGATCCATCATGTCTTGAGCGCCGACCAAGCTCAACGGCAGCGCTACCAGCAAAATCAGTACCAGCAGAAGTTTTTTCCTAGTCATGGTGTGTCCTTTGTTTGACTATGCGAATTGAAATGCCATGCCCCTTGCGGGAGCGGCTTGCCGATTATAGCGCAGCTTACTCAACTTGCAGGTAATTTGTCAGTGGCAGCTGCTCAATCAGACGCATACCCTTCCAGGCGGCGAATTCCATCAGCTCGTCCGTCACATCGCCCTGCCCGACCGCGAAGTGATGCTCGTGCCCGCGCACGGTCAGCGTATTGATGAGGTCCATCAGCGAGACGGGCTGCTTATTGAGCTCAAACTGGGCGAACCAGCCGCGCGTGCCGTCAAAGCCCTTCTTCTCGTGCTCGATAATATCGGCGCGGATGACCAGCAGGCTGCCGCCATCATCGCCGATATAGCTGACGGTGGTTTCTTGCGCTGCAAAGACCTGGTCGCCAGCCACGCCATAAGGACCATCCGCCCCTTTGCGCCCCAAGGTCACATGGTCGACCCATTTGATGCCGTCGTCATTGGCGAAGTGCCGCGGCGACACGCCACAATGCCACATCAGCATGGCTTGCGTGGCCGGGTCCAGCGCCGTCATATCTAGCAGCGTCGATGAGCCCTGCCGCCCGGTCAGCAGGTTCAGCAAATACATGCTGGCCGCCCCCAGCACATCGCCTTCGCAGCTGACGGCGATGCCATCTTCGCTGCCCAGCCAGCTGTAAGCCATGCAGGGCGCGACCTGGTAATAAGACTGGAAATTGGGCCAGCATTGCACCGCCAGCGCGGCGTAATCCAATTCGCTGGCCATATCGCGCATGGCCAGATAGAGGCGGGCGACGCGGTCAAAGGCGGCATTTTCACTGACGGTAATGGCGCTGGCCGCTCCTTTGATCTCGCCCACCGCGGCGCTTACCGGCGCCTGGTCGTAGCCCTTGGCGCGCTCCACCAATTCCGCCAATTCGTGCGGCAGCACCGCGATGCCCAGGCGGCTGCGCAAGAGGCGCTCGTCAAAAATCATGTCGTTGAAGCCGGGCGACAAATTGCCGATCCAGCCGATGCGCGCGCGCTCGATATTCTTCAGCGCCGTCAACGCGCGGATGGTAACGGCAAAGCGATCGCGGAACTCGGCCGTTTCCACATGTCCGAAGAACCACTTGAAAGGGACGTTTTCGTGCTTGAGGTAACGCTTGAGGATGGACGCAAAATGGTTCATGGAAACCAGGGAATGGATTTTGATTTCGCCTTCTTGTTCGGGGTCGGGCGTGCCCCACAAACCCAAACGCGGCGCCGCTTTGACCAGGGGCAGCAACTGCTCGCCCATGCTACAGGCGGCGGTTTGCAGCAGCAGGAAGTCGATTTGCTCTTCGCGGAAGAACTCGGCTGCGCGCGCGGAAGCCTCTTCGGTCATCATCTCGTCGTGGATGGCGATGAGTTCGAATTCCAGTTCGGAGGCCAGTTTCTCCAAGCCGGCAATGGCGCGCGGGCGCTGGTCGTATTCGCCGGCGAAATACGACGAGATGGATGTGCCAATATAACCGACGCGCAGTTTGTGTTTGCTCATGCTGTCCTCGCTTTCTCTATTGCGCTTGTATACTCCCTCGGTCCCCCCGACGAGTCAGGGAGAGGCTAACCAGGGGTGGAATCGTCAAACGGGCGACCCAAGGGCTCGCCCCTACACGAATCGCCTGCGACGGGCATCCCCCCATCTGGATGGGGAGACCGAGGGGGGTTGATTGCCGCCGCAAACATCAGCGCGATGGTGGTTGCGCCGGGGTCGGCATGGCCGATGGCGCGTTCGCCCAGGTATTTGGCTCTGCCCTGCCGCGCGACCAGATCACGGGTGGAATCCGCGCCTCTTGCCGCCGCAGCCGCCGCAGCCCGCCAAGCCTCGTCAAAATTCTCCGCCGCCGCAAATGCCGCCACAGCCGGCGCCAGCGCATCAACCATGGTTTTGTCGCCCACCTGCGCTTTGCCGCGCGCCATCACGCCAGCCAGCCCCGCTTCCAGCAAAGCCGCCATACCCGCCTGACTGACGCGTTCAGCATCTTTCAGTTGGCTCGCGCCTTTAAGGAAGAAGGTGCCGAAAATCGCGCCGGAAGCCCCGCCCATGCCATTCAGCAGCGCTTTCGCCGTGGTCAGCCAGATGCGCTGCGGGTTGGCGTCTTCCAACGCGGCAATATCCTGCGTGGCCATCGTCAGCGCCTGGCTGATGCTGCTGCCGTGATCACCATCGCCAAGCGCGGCATCCAGCCGGTTGAGCTTTTCGCGTCCCTCAGATACGCGCGCAGCCATCCTGCTGATCAGGGCGGCCAGGTCGCCCGCGGTCATCTCGCTCACAGTTGCTGCATGTACGCGCCATCGGCCGGCGCATCCCAGAGCATTTTTAGCTGATCATCGACGCGACATAGCGACAGCGCGAATCCCGCCATTTCCTGCGTGGTGGCGTATGCGCCCAGCCAGGACTTGTAGACGCTGATGCCGGCGTCGTCCAGCCGCTGCGCCAGCCGCCGATACAAAATGAAGAGCTCCATCAGGGTCAGGCCGCCGCTGTTGTTAAGCAGAACCAAAACTTCGTCGTCGGTTTGGAAGGGCAGATCTGCCAGGATGGGCGGCAGCATCAGGTCGATGGTTTCGTCGGCGGTCAGCGCCTTTTGCCGTCCCATGCCCATCTCGCCGTGCAAGCCCATGCCGATTTCCATTTCGCCATCCGGCATCTCAAACATGACCTCGCCCGTCACCGGGCTGGCGCAGGAACTCAGGGACATGGCCAGGCTGCGCGTGTTGTCGCGGACTTTCTCGGCCAGGGCTTTGGCGGAAGCTAAGTCGGTATCGCCTTCACAGAACGCGCCCAGCATCTTCCAGACGAAGAACAAACCCGCCGTGCCGCGGCGTTCGCTCTCCCGCCCTTTTGGCGCGCTGGAGATGTCATCGTAGAGGATGACCATATCCACATCCTCGATGCCCTCGGCTTCGCAGAGTTCCAGCGCCAGTTCGGCATTGAGTCGATCGCCTTCGTGGTGGGAGACGCAGACCAGGACGCCGCCGCCTCTATCAGCCGCGCGAATGCCAGCGACGATTCGTTGTGGTCCGGGCGCGGTGAAGATCTCGCCAGCGATATTGACATCAAAAAGCCCCCGCCCCACCCAGCCGACCATAGCCGGTTCGTGCCCGCTGCCGCAGCCGATAACCAGGGCGACTTTGCCGGCGTCTTTAGGCTGCGCGCGCAACACCAGCCGCTCGCCCTGCAGCTTGACGATGTGGCTGTAGGCGGTGCAAAAACCCTGCAGCATCTCGTCAACGATGGCCTCGGGCTGGTTGATGAGTTTAGTCGGGCGCGCGGACATAATGCCTCGTTTCTGCTAGCAAGCCAAAGCGACTGTAACGAATCATGCAGTGCGGCGCAAACCCCCTCGCTCGCTCCACAAAACGCATTATAGGGGCTCGCCCAGCGCGTTAACCGCTAGCATGCGCAATGAATGCGGGCGACACAAGCGTCGCTCCTACGATTCCACCTTTTGGCGAGCCCGAGAGGGTTACTTGCCCGCAGCCCAGCGCGCGTGCACCGCCTCCCAGACCTCGGGATTGATGAGATGCGGCGGACGCTCGCCGCGCAGCACCTGCAGCACCTGCTCCAGCGCATGCAGGACCAACCTGCGTTTGCCGACGATGGTGGCGCTGGCCACATGCGGGGTAATAACCACATTGTGGCGCCCCAGCAGCTTGCTGCCCGGCAAGGGCGGCTCGGGATCCGTGACATCTAATCCAGCGCCGAAGAGACGCCCTGCGTCCAGCGCCTCCGCCAGCGCGTCTTCGTCGACATGCCCGCCGCGCGACACATTGATGAAGACCGCGCCCGCCTTCATCTGCGCGAAACGCTCAGCGTTCATCAGCTTGTGCGTCTCCTCATTCAGCGGCAGGTGCAGGGAGACGATGTCGCTCGCCCCCAGCAGCGCCTCCAGCGACTGGACCTTTTCGACGCCCAACTGTAAGAAACGATCGTCGCTGATATAGGGATCATAGGCTGCGACGCGCATGCCGATGGCGCGGGCGACGCCGCTGACATGCCCGCCGATGCGCCCCAAACCCACCAGCCCCAGGCGCTTGTTCTGCAGCTCCAGCGCGCGATACTCGCCCCAGACATTGCGCGGCTGGCCGCCCGCCAGCATGTCGTTCAGCGCGTTTTCCACGCTTTTGAGCCGACGGGCCACGCTGAACATCAAGGCGAGGGCTTGCTCGGCAGTGGAGACGGTGGGGGCATCCGGCGCGTTGACGACAGCGATGTTGCGGGCTGTGGCGGCGGCGATATCGACTTTGTCATACCCGATGCCGGTGCGCGCAATGATCAGCAGGCGCTTGCCGCGATCCATGGCTTTGGCATCGTAGGCATTCCCGCCCGCCATGACCGCGTCCGCCAACTCCAAATTGTGCCAGGGGTCTGTCGCCAGCTGTCCGCCTGGGCAGATGCCATCGGCGATGTCTGCAAAGAGGGGCTGCTCCTCGGCGGAGACAGTTTTCTCGAACCAGATTTTGTACATATTTGTAGCTGCTTCCTCGGATTTTGGTCTATTGCGCGAGCTTAGAAATGCACATTCTCGTCGATGATATCACCGGCGTCGTCAGTCGCCGCGCGGATTTGCTTGAATTCTGCAGTCAGCGCGCGATTGAAGGCGGAGATATCGGAACTGTGCATGACCAGGTTGGCGCCGGCTTTGACCCACTCGATTTCGTGATGGGCGAAGTTGTGATGGATGCCCACGCCGACGCCCGCCGCCCGCGATTTGCTGATGATCTCGCGAATGGCCGCCTGGAAGACCGGATGATCCCACTGCTCGGGGATACCCAGACTGCAGGACAGGTCATGTGGACCGACCAGCACGCAATCTGCATAGGGCAAGCTGAGGATTTCGTCCAGATTCTGCATGGCTGGCACACTTTCGATATTGATGAAAAGCGCTTTGTGAGCGTTGCGCTCCGCCAGATAGCATGCCAGCTCTGGCTCGAGTTCCGCTTCGCCATCCAGCGCCGCGCGTAATTTCTCGCCTTTCAGCGGGGCAAATTTGACCGCGCCGCCCAGTTCTTTGACCTGCGCAGCCGTTTCTACATAGGGCGCGATGATGCCATGTGCGCCGCCGTCCAAGGTCATCTGCGCCAGGTAGGGGTCGGGCTCGGGGATGCGCACCACAGGCGCCAAATCCAGCGCGGCGTAGACCTGGCACATCCAGGAGATGGTCGCACGGTCTTGCGGCGTGTGTTCGGTATCAATGAAGACCATATCCAAATCGAGATTGGTAACGACCCGCGCCCATATCGGCGAAGGCGAATACATGGCGCTGCCATAGACGCGCTGCCCGCTGCGCAGGGCTTGTATCAGTTCTCTTCCATTCATCCTGTATTCTCTTGTGTATATGGATTGATAGATAGTATGGAATATTAGCCATAGCTGCGGGATGAGTCAAAGCCGCAAAGGTGATAATTGTGTCTTTCTTCAGTTCCAAACGCGAGCGTCGGCTCTGGCTCGCCTTGCTCGTCGTCTTGCTAGCGATTTACGCTACGCTAGGACAAGCGCCGGACATCGTGGCAGCCCTTGGCGAAGGCATTCTCAACAGCGTGGGCAACAACCTGGTCGCCGCGCTGCTCCTGCTGCTGGTAATAATCCCTGTCTTCTTCATCAGAAGGCGACCCGGCAGCGCTGAGATCGCGGTGGGGCTTGGCATCCTGGCGGTATACCTGCTGGCGTGGCTGAGACTGGGCTCGCTGGAGGCGCGTAGCCACCTGGTCGAGTACAGCATGGTGGCTGCGCTTGTGCATGAAGCGCTGCTGGAGCGGCGCGAGAACGGTCGTCGCGCTCCCGCCCCTACGCTGCTCGCGCTGCTGATTACCATACTTCTAGGCTGGCTTGATGAGGGCATCCAATCCACCCTGCCAAATCGCGTCTATGACCTGGTGGATGTGGCCTTTAATACGCTTGCCGCAAGCCTGATCATTGGCGCAAGGTGGCTCTTGGCGCGCGCGCGAGCTTGGGCGCAACATCGACGCAGCGCCTAGCAGAGACTTAGCGAGAAGCGCGAGATTTCTGGCGCCAGAGATACGCCCAGCCCGCGTCTGTGGTATAACTTTCCGAACGCAAAGGACAGCCTATGATCACCCTTATCACTGGCGGCGCCGGCTTCATCGGCAGCCACATCGCCGAAGCCCTGTTGCAGCGCGGCGAACGCGCCCTCGTACTCGACAATTTCAACGACTATTACGACCCCGCCATCAAGCGCGCCAATATCGAGCGACTGCGCGCCTGGGACAAGTTCCAACTCATCGAG
Source organism: Anaerolineae bacterium (assembly GCA_034420985.1). GTDB lineage: Bacteria > Chloroflexota > Anaerolineae > Aggregatilineales > Phototrophicaceae > UBA6055. The sequence continues at coordinate 59,284 of DAOUKU010000030.1, forward strand.
GGCGATATTCGCGATGCCGCCCTGGTAGAGCGCCTTTTCCGCGAGGAGGAAATCAGCCGCGTTGCGCATATGGCGGCCATGGCCGGCGTCCGCGCCAGCGTGCAGCAGCCGAAGCTCTACATGGATGTCAACCTGGGCGGCACGCTGAACCTGCTGGAAGCGGCGAAACGGTTCGGCTGCCAGCAAATCGTGCTGGCCTCGACCTCGTCCGTCTATGGCAGGACGCGACAACTGCCCTTCATCGAGACCGACAGCGCCGACCGACCGCTGGCCGCCTACCCGGCTAGCAAACGCGCCGCCGAAATGCTGGCGCACAGCTATCACAACCTGGTCGGCATGCAGATTACGGCGCTGCGATTCTTCAATGTCTATGGACCAGCGGGCCGACCGGATATGATGCCCTGGCGGCTGATGGAAGCCACGCAAAGCGGCGAGCAAATACGCCTCTTCAATGGCGGCGATATCCAGCGCGACTGGACCTATATCAGCGATACGGTAGCCGGCGTCTTGGCTGCGCTGGATAAGCCCCTGGGCTACGAAATCATCAATCTGGGTTGTGGCGCGCCCATTTCCCTGAGCGAGTTTGTGACCATCATCGAAGAGCTGGCCGGCATGAAAATCAACGCGCAGCCCATGCCTACGCCGCCCAGCGACCCGCCCATCACCTACTGCGACAATCGCAAAGCGCAGCTGCTGCTGGGTTTTTCGCCGCAGGTCGACATCCGCAAGGGGCTACGCCGCACCTGGGAATGGTTCCGGGCGTATCGCGGTTTATAGTGGCTCTATCACCTGCAATTCGCGCGGGAAGGTCGTCAGCGACTCCGCGCCTGCCTCGGTGATGAGGATGTCGTCTTCGATGCGCACGCCGATCTCGCCCATCCGATAGATGCCTGGTTCGATCGTGAAGACCATGCCCGGTTGTAGTTTCTGCTGGTTGCCACGCACGATGTAGGGCGCTTCGTGCGCCAACAAGCCGATGCCATGCCCGGTGCGGTGGCGCAGCAGATCGCCATAGCCCGCCTGGATGACGACTTCACGCGCCGCGATATCGACTGCTTCAGCTGCGACGCCCGGTTTTGCCGCCCCCCGCGCCGCCGCGTTGGCTGCTTCAACGACGCCGTAGAACTCGCGCTGCGCTGTCGTGCCCGCGCCAACAAAACAGGTCCGCGTGATATCGGCGCAATAACCGTTCACCCGCGCGCCAAAGTCAATGAGCAGCGGGTCGCCATGCGCAATGCGATAGTCCAGCGGAGCGGTATGCGGCAGGGCGGTGTTGGCGCCGGCATGCAAAATCGTCTCGAAAGCCAGTCCCTCTCCGCCATGCGCAATGATTCGCGCTTCCAGGATGTTGGCCAACTCGCGCTCGCTCATGCCGATGCGGACTTCCGCCAGCGTATCCTGCAGCGCCGCTTCCGAAATAGCGATGGCGCGGCGGATGGCGGCAATCTCGTCCGCGTCCTTGATGATGCGCAGCCCAGCCAAGCAGTCGCTGAAATCCAGCAGCTGCGCAAGAGGCGCACAATCCCGCAGCAGCGCGGCTTCGGCATAGCGCAGGCGGGTCGCTTCTATGCCGATAGTTCTTCCGCGCGCGTCCAGCGAGCCCAGCGCCGCATGCAAAGCCGCCCACGGTCCCTGCTCGTCGCTGTAGGCAAAGCTCGCCTCGATACCATGCAGCGCCGACAGAACGAAACAGGGCGCGCCAGCCTGCGGAAAGAGCGCCATCGCCAGGCGGTTGCTAGTTGCTTGCACCTTGCCGAACAGATACCGCCAGGTCGCGCCGGGAGTCAAGGCGAGCAGATCCACGCCTTCCGCGCGCATGACAGCCTGTAATTTTGCGAGTCGCTGCGGATGTGGGCGCATCAAGCGTAGAATTCGGGGCGCTTTACCGCCTGCGCCGGCTCGGGCCGCCCACTCTCGACGCTGCGCAGGCAGACATCAGCGATGACCAGCGACATATAGCCGTCCCAGGCCGAAGGACCGACCGGCGCGCCATTGCGAATGGAATCGACCCAGGCTTGCGTTTCAATGCGGTAAGCTTCCGCGAAGCGCTGGGGCCAATCCGGCGTGATCGCTCGCGAGAGTCCCGCCTCACTGCGTAGGATGGGGCTGCTATGGCTGTTCGTTTGCACCGTAGCTCGTTCGCCAGCGATTGCAACAGCGACTTCGTAGCCATAACCGGAAGCGCCGCTCCATTCCAGGGTGGCCAGCGCGCCCGAGTCCAGCGCCAGTTGCACAATGGCGAAGCGGGCGCTGCGGGGCGAGTCAGGGCTGTCGGGCAGCCACTGCACATAAGCGCTGGTCACTTCCGCCTCCATCAACCAGCGCAGAGAATGCATGTCGTGAATCAGCGAGTTGACGATAGCGCTTTCGATGCTGCTGACGACATCGCCGCGGCGGGGGTTCATGTGTATGCCGCGGAAGCGCAGCGCAGCACCCAATTCTCCACTGGTCAGCAGCGCCTTCAAATCGCAGTGGGCGGGGTCAAACTGGCGCATGAAACCGACTTGCACGAGACGCTTCCCGCACTCCAACTCGGCGTTCACGATGCCTTGGGCGTCCTGCACGCTGGTGGCCAGGGGCTTCTCGCAGAGCACGGGCAAGCCAGCGTCTATGGCAGCTAGCGTTAATTCGGCGTGGCTGGCGTCCGGCGTGGCGATGAGCAGCGCCTCCGCGCTACTTTGGGCGATGAGAGTCCGCGCTTCGGTGTAGGGACGCGCCTGGCAGACAGCCGCGACAGTTTCGGCTCGTTCGCGGTCAATATCCATCACGGCGACGACATCCGCGCCCAGCGTATGATGCGCCAGATTGTCCGCGTGCAGGCTGCCGATTGCGCCCGCACCAATTAAGCCCACTTTGATTGATCCCGCGCTCATGCCCTGCCCTCCCTGCGCCACCCACATTATCAGCGCCGCGCTCGTCCGCTATCATACCGCAACTGGATGCGCGAACTGCCCACTGGGCGTTGGCGCTTGCGGGACGATAGGCAGATGCGGATGGACGGGATATAGGGCACATTGGCGTTCGGCTTCCAGAACAAGCTGACGAATGTCGGTGATGCTGATATCCGTCTGGTCGGTTTTGGAGTAAATCGTCATCAGCGATGAATTCTATTGGTTCATCCACTGGTCTTAGTTTCACTCTCGGCCTGCGCATCTCAGGTTCTCCTAACGATTTGACTAGAATCTGTCACAGACCTTAGCGTTTGGGCAAGCTATTGGCTCAGTGGGAAGCGTTGCCACATTCAATTTGGCGCGGAATTGGTTATCATTGCCTGCCAAAGAGCGTAGGCTGGCGGCGAGGCGAATATGACGCTGAAACTGGGCATGATCGGGGCGGGACGAATCGGGCGCGTCCATGCCGACACTTTGCGGAGTCGCGTTACCGGGGCGGAATTGCTGGCCATCGCCGATATTCACGCTCCCTCCGCGCGAGCCGCCGCCAGCGATTTTCGCATCCCGCAGCACAGCGACAACCCCAGCGCGCTGATCCAGAATCCCGAGCTGGACGCCATCGTCATCTGCAGTTCCACCGACAGTCATACGCGCTTCATCCGCGAAGCCGCTGCGGCAGGCAAGCATATCTTCTGCGAAAAGCCCATCGCGCACGAGCTGGACGACATCGACGCCGCCTTGGCCGCCGTGTCCAGCGCCGGGGTGCAACTGCAGATCGGCTTCAACCGACGCTTTGACAGCAACCATATCCGCCTGAAACGCGCCATCGAGAGCGGCGAAATCGGGCAGCCGCAAATGCTGCATATCATCAGCCGCGATCCAGCACCGCCGCCAATCGACTATATCAAGGTGTCCGGCGGCTTGATGATGGACATGATGATTCACGACTTTGACATGTGCCGCTTCCTGCTGGGCGATGTCGTCGAGATCTTCGCCATGGCTGATGTCATGGTCGACCCGGCTATCGGCGCAGCTGGCGATATTGACACGGCAAAGGTGATGCTGCGCTTTGAAAACGGCGTCATCGGCAGCATCGAAAATAGCCGCCAAGCGGTTTACGGCTACGATCAGCGCGTAGAAGTCTTCGGCAGCCGCGGCAGCGCCAGCAGCGGCAATCTGCATGCCAATGCCGTTACCCTCAGCGATGCCGGCAGCGTTCGCCGCGACCTGCCCCTGAATTTCTTCATGGATCGCTATATGGACAGCTACGCCGCGGAGATGGCTGCCTTCGTGGACGCGATCGCCAAGGACCAGCCCGTGCCGGTAAATGGCGACGATGGACGCGCGCCGGTGGTCATGGCCATGGCGGGCATGCGCTCAGTAGCGGAGAATCGTCCAGTTCGCCTGGACGAGATTAACGGAGCCTGACCATGAGTAAGACCTGGGATTCGCTGCATATGGGGCGCAGTTCCATCGATTTGTATTCCAACGACATCGGCGCGCCCTTCACCGAGATTGACAGCTTCGCGGCTTATGTCGGCGGTTCGCCCACCAATATCAGCGTTGGCGCCCGGCGGCTGGGCTTGAAGACGGCGCTGCTGACCGCCGTTGGCGAAGACCCGGTCGGCGACTTCATTTTGCATTTTCTGCGGGACGAAGGCGTAGAAACGCGCTACATCCCGCGCAAGCCCGCCCAACGCAGCTCCGCCGTCGTGCTGGGCATTGAGCCGCCGGACCGCTTCCCGCTAGTTTATTACCGTGAGAATTGCGCCGATATCAATTTGAGCATCGACGATGCGCTGGCTGCGCCGTTGACCGACTGCCGCGTCTTCCAATTCGCCGGCACCAACCTGAGCCTGGAGCCCAGCCGCAGCGCCACCATGCTGGGCGCGGAGGTTGCGCGGGGGGCTGGCGCGCAGGTGGTCTTCGACATTGATTTCCGCCCCGATCAATGGCAGGACTTGCGGGCTTTCGGCGTAGTGGCGCGTTCGGCTTTGCGTCTGGTCGATGTGGTCATCGGCACTGCTGACGAAATCAACGCCGTCCTGCTGCAAGACGAGGCGCAGATGCAGCTGACGCATTCGCAGATCTCGGACGCCAAAGTCACCGGCGATACGCGAGAGGCTATCGAGCGCATGTTGGGCTTGGGTCCGAGCGCGGTGGTAGAGAAAGTTGGCGCTCAGGGCGCGCGCATCCACCTGCGAGAGGGCGATGTCATCCAAGCGCCGGGTTTCCCAGTTGAGGTGACGAATATTCTGGGCGCGGGGGATGCCTTTGGCGGTGGCTTCATCTATGGCCTGGTGCGCGGCTGGGGCTGGTATCGTGCGGCGCGGCTGGGCAATGCCTGCGGCGCTATTGTCGTGACAGCGCACGGCTGCGCCAATTTCATGCCGACCATGCCGGAGGTGGTGGCTTTCGCGGAGGCTTACGGCGGCCTGGGTTGATGTAGGAGCACGAGCGTTCCAGCGAAACACCCCTACGAACGCCCGATTTCGCATATTGGATTTATCAAAAGGGGCTAGTCACCGGCTAGCCTGCACAGGCTGAACACATAAAGCAAAGTGTAGGGGCGACTTTGTAAGTCGCCCGCATTTGTCAAAGCCGCCCGTTTGAATCGAGGCGAGCCACCGTTTGTCCCCTTGCGCTTGAGGGCGTCTCAGCGAGATGGCCTGCGGCTTGTGTTATGCTTGGCGTGAGGCAGGACGAAGGAGCTATAGCGATGCGCGCAGCAAATATGGACGCGCCCCCCGCCCTTGAGGAGAAGCGCAAATACACTGTGGCTGATTTCGAGTGGTTGGCGCGACTGCCGGAATACGCCGACTGCCGCTTTGAAATGCACGAAGGAGAGCTGGTAAAGATGGAGCCTGCAGGTCTTTGGCACTCGAATCGTTCAGTTCGCATTTCACGGCTGCTCGACGAATATGCGGAGCGCACAGGCTCGGGCATGGTAACTTCAGACGGCGGCCACTATTCGGTAGAAGACGACGAGACTTTGTTGGCGCCGGATGCCGCCTTCACACGGATGGAACGTCTGTCGGACCCTGAGTTGCATGCTTTCGTGCCTGTTATGCCCGACTTGGCTGTAGAGGTCAAATCCCCCCGCGACAGCTACGCCTTTATGCGCCGCAAGACGCTGCTCTATCTTGAGCGCGGCACGACAATCGTCTGGCTAGTCTATCCCGAGCGGCGGGAAGTTGAAGTCTGCGCGCTGGACGCGGACGGCGACATGACAAGCGAATTCGTTGGCGAAGACGACGAATTGTCGGGCGGGGATGTGCTGCCCGGTTTCACGCTGACGCTGTCGCGGCTGTTTTATCAGGCGGGCTCTTAAATGCAGTGGCGATTTACCAGTCCACAATGCCTGCGCAATGTTCTGCCTTATACTAGAGTCAGGGAAACGCATCAAAGGAGAAGCTATCATGATGAAACGCTACTTGCCGCTGCTGTGCTTGCTGCTGATTGCCGCAATGGGCGCATCCGCCAGCGAACAGCAGTTGGATTTGCAGCATTACTGGCTCGACAATGGCCTGGAAGTAATCCTGGTTCGTGATACCACAGCGCCAACCGTCGCGGTGGATATCTGGTTTCAGGTCGGCAGTGCCAACGATCCTGAAGGCAAGAGCGGCTTCGCCCACCTCTTCGAACATATGATGTTCGAGGGCTCGCCTCATATTCCGAGCGGCAGGATGGATCAGCTGCTTGAGCGCGTTGGTGGATCTTCAAACGCCTATGTCGGTACCGACTACACAGCTTACTACGATACGGTACCCTCACACCAACTGCCATTGGCGCTCTGGATTGAAGCGGATCGCCTTGGTGGCTTGGCTGTAACGCAGGAGAATCTTGATAATCAGCGCGCCATCGTCATTGAAGAGCTGCAGAGGAGTTACGATAACCGTCCTTATGGTACTGCGGTGAAAGCCCTCATCACCGTACCGTACTCCTACGAACCCTACAAGCGGCCCGCGATCGGCAACATTGATGATGTCAACAATGCGCAGATCGAAGATGTTCTCAGCTTCCATCGCACCTATTATGTCCCGAACAATGCCACGCTGGTCGTGGCTGGCGACATCGACTTCGATACAACGCGTACCCTTGTGGAAGAACTCTTCGGTCCCATCCCACGCGGAGACGATCCGCCCGCGCTGCCAGAGTTTGTGCCGGTCGATCAAGAGGAAGCCGAATACATCACCATTGAAGATCCCTTCATCAACCTACCGGCGCTATTGGTCGCCTACGAGATACCGCCGCTGGTCCATGAAGACTTCCCGGCATTGAATGTGCTCTCTCGTGTGCTCAGCGTCGGTGATTCGAGCCGTCTGGCAAAACGACTGGTCGATACCGGCAAAGCGTTGCAAGCGGACGCCTGGATTTTCGACAATCGGGGACCCGGTATGTTCTCCTTCATTCTCGTTGCCAATGTGGGTGTCGACCTGGCCGAACTCGAGGCCGCATCCTATGAAGAACTTCAGAAGATCATCGACGAAGGGGTTCCGCAAGAGGAACTTGACAAAGTGATCGCCGGCATACGGAGCAGAAACATTCTGGGCTTGGAAACAGCTTTGGGCTTGGCGGAAAGTATTCAAAGCGCCAACTACTATGTTGGCGACCCGCAGGCTGTATTCACCGGCATCAATCGCTACCAAGCGGTGACCAGCGAAGATATCCAGCGCGTGGCCACGCAGTATCTGGAAGAGAGCGATCGTCATGTGTTCAATGTGGTGGAAACCGATGCCGATGCGCCGCCGCCGGTGGAACCCTACGCCGCTGAAGATGTCGTCGAGGGCGAGCCGGATTACCGTTATGTCATCGAACAGGATGAACCGCCGCCGCCTTTGGATTCGAACGAATTCAACTTTCCGAACATCAGTGAAAATGTCTTGGACAACGGCCTGGAAGTGGTGGTGATTGAGCAGCCCAACATGCCCATCATCTCGCTTGATGTCTTTTTCGCCGGTGGCTCCACCGCCGCGCCGCAGGACTTGCCGGGCTTGGCAAGTATGACGGGTGACTTGATCACACGCGGCACCATCACCCGCAGCGCCCAGGATATCGCTGGCGCGATCGAACAGGTTGGCGGCGCCGTCGGCAGCGGGGGTGGCAGCGACAGTCTTCAGCTAGGCGTGTTTGCGCTCATTGAAGACACGGAGCTTGCCTTTGACTTGCTCGCCGATATGACCCTGAACGCTAACTTCCCCGACAATGAAGTCGAGCGGGAGCGCGCGGAACGAATCAGCGCTCTTGAGGCCAACCTCGCCGAACCGGGATTCGTCGCCGGGCGTACCTTGGGACGTTTGCTCTACGAGGGACATCCCTACGGCAACGCCGTGACCTTCGAGTCACTCGATGCGATCACGCGGGATGACATCGTCGCCTTCTACGAGTCACGCCGTCAGCCCGATAACGCCGTGCTGATTATTGCGGGCGCCATCACCACCGAAGAAGGTCTCGCTTACGCTGAGCAGCACTTCGCGGATTGGGAAGGCAGCACCGAGGCAATCAGCTACCCGCCGCTGCCGGAGCATAGCGGGCAGCGCATATTGCTTGTAGATCGCCCGGGTAGCACGCAGGCCAACTTCATCATGGGCAATATCGGGATTCAGGGCGCCAGCCTTGATTACTTCCCGGCGCGCGTCATGAACCACATCCTAGGCGGCACCTTTTCTTCGCGCCTGGTACAAAACATCCGCGAAGAAAAAGGCTACACCTATAGCATCGGTTCCGGCTTCAGCTATCCAGCCGATATTGGCCGATTTATCGTCACCGCCGCCGTCCGCAACGATGTAATCGCGCCAACGCTCGAGGAAGTTTTCTCGGAAATTGAACGGATCCAGACTGAGCCGCTGACGGACGAAGAAATCAACGATGCCCGCGATGGCATCGTCGGTGAGTTCGTATTCGGACTGGAGACCTACCAGGACTTTGTCGAGGTGGTCGCCTCCTACAAAATCCGCGGCGTCGAACTGGATCGGCTCAACAAATGGCTAGGCAATATCAAAGATGTGACCACGGAGGATGTGCTTGATGTCGCGAACAGCTACATCCATCCCGAGGACTTCATCATCGTCGTGGTTGGCGATGCCGGCGAGATTCAAGAACAACTGCAGACGCTGGGCGAGGTGACGCTGCTGGAAGCGGAATAGAGGAGTCCAAAGCCCCTCGATCCCTCCGACAGTTCGGGAGGATGTGCAAGCAATACGTAACCTGCACGGGCTAGCCGGTGGCTAGCCCTTTGCTCGCTCTATTTCGACTCGTGTAGGGGCGACACAAGTGTCGCCCGCTCTTATATGCTCGTTATTCGACGGCAGGCGCCTCACAGAGTCGCCCCTACAAGGCTTGTCCGATACTGCGATTTACTTGCCGTTTCCTGGGTCTACCCCTCCATTGATATGGGGACCGAGGGCGGCAGACCTAGCGGACAAGCCTTACATTTGTACCCAGCGCCGTTCGTCGCTGCTGCGGCGGATGGCGTCCATGGCGCGTTGGCAGGCGTGCCCATCTTCAAATGTCGCGCCCCAAGCCAACGCGCGTTCTTCGCGGATGGCGGCCGTCAATTCCTGCATCAGCGCCACGAAGGACACATTCCAGATGCCCACGCCGACGCCGGGCAGATCGGCATTGGGGTCGCGGCGGCTGACATCGGCAAAATCTTCGCCCGCTCGCGCCAGCAGCAATTTCTCATCGCTGTCAGCCAGCGCGATAGTGCCTTCGCTGCCGAAAATCCGCGTCTGATTGGAGAAGCTGTGCCGCGCTGCGCTGCTGACGAAGACCGAACAGAGCGCCCCTGATTGCATCTCAGCGGTGAAGCTGAATTGGTCATCGGCAGTAGTCTGCCAGCTTGCGCCAGTAGCCGGGTCAATTCGCTCCGCCGCCAGGGTGGCGATTTGCCCGCTGATCGCGCCGATATCGCCGAGCCAGAAGCGCAGCAAGTCGATCTGGTGCGAGCCATTCGCACCCAGCCGTCCTCCGCCCATCGCCTCGCTGGACCACCAGTCACCGATGGGACGCGAGCTCGGATCGCCCCAGGACGCGGAGATGCCCGTGATGTTGACATGCCGCACCGTCCCGATGACGCCGCTGTCGATGAGCTGCTTGATGGCGCGGCGGTTGGGGTTGAAGCGCAGTTCGTGCCCAATGATGTGCAGCTTGCCGGCGGATTCGGCGGCCTCCAGCATCTGCGCCGATTCGTCCTGGTTCATGGCCATGGGCTTTTCGCAGAGCACATGCGCGCCCGCTTGCAGAGCCGCCAGGGTCATGGGCGCATGATGCAGGGTGGGCGTGGCGATGCAAACCAGGTCAAGCTCCTGTGCGTCCAGCATGCGCCGCCAGTCGTCATAGGCTTGGGGGATGGCAAAGGCGTCGGCGGCGGCCTGCGCGCTTTCCAGCCGGGCGCTGGCGATGGCCACCAGTTCGACATCGTCAATCAGGCGCAGGGCTGGCAGGTAAGCCTCCCGTGCGAAACTTGCCCCAATCGTGCCGACGCGTATGGTCATAAGTGCCTCCTTTCGTAAGTAGAATAAAGTCAAACTTGCAAATGCCAACTACAAAGTGCGCCGAGTCGCGCTATGCGGGCGAAACAAGTGTCGCCCCTACGGCTCCACACTATCTCTGTGCCCTCGTTTTTCTCGGTGTCCTCGGTGGCAAGGTTTTTCTTTGCATTAGATCAAGCCGCGTTCGCGCAGGGCATCGCCGACCGCCGCCAGGTTGCGCAATTCAGCTTCTGAATAATTGCGCGAGATCATAATGCCGCTTGCGCCGCCATCCAAGCCCGCCAGCACGCCCTCGCGGATTTCCTGTGGAGTGATTTCTTTGCTCGCGCCATGATGCCCGACGCCCACGCCGATGCCCGGATAGACCGGCTTGCCCGTATCTCCGATCAAGCGCGAGGTCCATTCCTTGACATAGTCCGGTTTGAAGCCCGCCATGGGCGATTCTTCGCGCGAGGCAGCGAAATCGTCCAAGCCCAACAGCGCCGCCAGCGCGTCATAAGCGCCATCCGGCGAGGCATCCGCCAGCACAGCGCCCTGCCAGGAAGCGGCAAAATCGGCAAAGCGCGCCCCGGCCGGCGTATGATAGAGCACAGGTTTGAACCAGTCGGCATAAGGCGCATATTGGCTCTGGTCGTACTGCGCCCGCAAATAGGGATTGTAGGTGTTGATGACCTGCCAGATACCCAGCCCGAACTCATAGCCGGGGTCGTAGAACTTCACCAAGCCCGCCAGCTCGCGGTAGAAGGTATGATGCGAGTCCAGCCACATTTTCTCCCACATCAGCACTTCGGGGTGGTGCAGCAGGGCGCGCAGCAGCAATACGAAAACCCCGTCTCTCGGGCGCTCTCCAGCGCGAACCCGCCGCAGCAGGTCCTCTACCGCGCGGTAGCCAGCCAGCGCCCGCTCGACATCTATATGCCGCGCCCGCGCCTCGGCCACATAGTATTGGTCGAAGCCGGTGGTGCTGTCGCCGCGAAAGATGTCCATGAGAGGGCTTTGCCGCTCAACGCCCCACATGATGCCGCGCAGATCATGGTTGTTCAGCCAGTCGGCGAAGACCGAATGCCAAAATGCCCGGTACTGCGGGTTGAGCAGGGAGGGGCGAGTGGCGACGCGTCCTAAGTGGTCGCGGTCAAGGAAGTCCTGGAAACCCGGCTGCCAGATGGAGCGAATGGCGGAACTACTGGTTTCACAATAATAGGTGTAGACCGCCATGCCCCGTTTCCGCGCCGCGGGAATAACATCCGCCAGGCAGTCGAAGCCGGCGTAGAGTTCGTCCGGGGCGGCGAATTGCGCCCGGCGCGCATTTCGGTAATAACGCGGGTCGGGCTGGAAGAAGCCGCCTCCGCGCAGATTGTCCACTTCTTGCGCGCCGTGATCGGGGAAGCCAAAGGCCGCGCGCCCGGCATTGCCGATGCTCCAACTCAGCGCCGAGATCATCAGCGCGTTGACGCCGGCTTTCTCCTGCAAGATGTCCAGCACTTGATCAAGGCCTTCATCAATGAAGCTGATGGCGCCAATCTGGATGCCTACGAATGTCTTGATCATGGTTTTCCTTACGGGGTTAGCTATTGATTGAGTTTATAAGGCTTAACGATAAAGAGCTCACAGGACACGGAGATTAGGACTTGTAGCGGCAGGGCGCCGTGTCGCCTCTACAAGTCGCCCGAAGACCTACTAACTGCGCCCTCTGTGGTTCAGCTTTCATACAGTCCCACGCAAACGCGGATCCAGGAAATCCCGCAGCCAGTCGCCCAGGATATTCAGCGACAGGACGGTCAGCATGATGGCCAGCCCAGGATAGACCGCCAGCCACCACTTGCCGCCCAGCAATTGATCGCGGCTTTCCGCCAGCATGCCGCCCCAGGTAGGTACCGTCGGCGGCACGCCCAGTCCCAGGAAGGACAGCGCCGCTTCCGCTAGGATGACGCTGGCGACATTGAAGGACGCAATGACGATCAGCGGCGCCAAGATATTGGGCAGGATGCTGCGCAGCATGATGCGGCCGCGGCTCATGCCCAATGCCCGTGCCGCCTCCACATACTCTTTCTCGCGTTGGGAGATGGTCTCGCCGCGGGCGATGCGCGCATAGGTGACCCACTGCCCGACGCCCAGCACCAGCACCAGGCTCAGCACGCCGCGCTCCAGCACGACCAGCGCCATAATCGCCAGCAGGATGAAGGGGAAAGCCAGTTGGATATCAGCCAGGCGCATGATGATATCGTCAATGCGGCCGCCCAGGTAACCGGCTATCAAGCCCAGCAGCGAGCCAGCCACGCCGCCCATGGTAACTGCTGTAATGCCCACCAGGATCGACACCCGCGCCCCATAAATCAGCCGCGACAGCACATCCCGCCCAAGCGCGTCCGTGCCTAAGGGGAACTCGATGCTGCCGTCGGCTTCTCGAGTCATGGGCGCGCGCAAACGCAAGATGAGATTCTGGCGGTTGGGGTCTTTGGGCGCGATTTCTGGTCCTAGCAGCGCCATGAAGGTCGCCAGCACCAAGATCGCCAGCGCCAGCAGCGGAAAACGCGCCCGCAAAAGACTCGTCCAGGCTCGCGAGGTGAAGGACAACTGCTCTTCTTGCAGACCATCGGAGGCGATGGTCAGCAAGGCGGAGCGTTTTGGCGAATGTTCAGCAGTCACGAGGGTAGTCCGGCAAGGCAATCACCACTAAAGCAAGCAAGAGGCTGTCCTGGCGCATGTGTCATTCCAGGCGCACGCGCGGGTCCAGCACGGCGTAGAGCAAATCCACGATGAGATTCAGCGCCACGAACATAAAAGAAAACAGAACCACTGCCGCCTGCACGACCGGGATATCGCGCTGGTTGATGGCGTTGAAGACCTGCCGCCCAACGCCGGGCCAAGAGAACACCGTCTCCACCACCACCACGCCGCTGAGCAGGAAGCCAAATTCCAAGCCCAGGATGGTCACCACCGGGATCAGCGCATTGCGAAAGGCGTGCCCGACGATAACCTTGCGTTCGACCAGCCCCTTGGCGCGCGCCGTCTTGATGTAATCCAGCGATAGCACTTCCAGCATGGCAGAGCGCACCAGCCGCGCATTGCGAGACAGGGAAAAAACGCCCACCGTCAGCGAGGGCATGATCAAATGGCGGATGGCCAGCGGCAGTTTCTCGAAGAAAAGCCCCAAATCCCCGGCAAAGAGCGGCTTGAGCAGCGGCACATGACCCGAAATCGGCAGCCAGCGCAGTGTCAAGCCCACGAAGAGGATGAACATCAGCCCCAGCCAGAAACTGGGAATGGACTGCCCCAGCATGGCCAGCAGCATGACGCCGCCATCCAGGGGCGTGCCGCGGTTGATGGCGGATACGATGCCGATAGGGATGGCGAAGACCGTCGCCACCAACATGGCGAAGACCGTCAACTCCAGCGTTGCCGGCAAGCGGTCCATCACCAGGTCAAAGGCGGATGTCCGCGCCTTCAAGGAGTTGCCGAAATCACCACGAGTCAAATTGGCCAGGAAGCTGAGGTACTGCTCGGGCAGCGGACGGTCGAAGCCCAGTTTGGCGCGCGTGGCGATAATTTCTTCTTCGGTGGCGCGCTCGCTAACGAAGAGATAGGTTGGGTCGCCGGCGATGTGAAGGGTGATGAACGAGAGCAGAGTCACGCCGATAATGACGAATACCGATTGCAGCAATCGGCGGATCAGGTATTTGCCCATTGCGGTCGTTCAAACCCCTCTCAATCCCCCGACAGGTCAAGGGGAGGCGCTTCAACCCCACTGCCAGCCCCTCCCCTGGTCGGAGAGGGCAGCCAAAAGGAATGATTCCCCCCAGCCCGATAGAGAAGCTGAGGGGAGTTTGAATCAAGCGGATTTACATCGCCAAGGTGGCGTTGTACACGATGATCTTCTCGTCCCGACGCGCCTGCCAGTCTATGCGGTTGCTGACGCCATAGAAATCTGGCTGGAAGTACAGGAAGAGCCAGGGCGGGTCATTGTACATGACCTCGAGCATGGCGTTGACGATGTTCTGCGTCTCCTCGGCTGTCAGGCTTGGGTCGGCCAGTGTCTCGCGCAGGCGGAACCACTCGGGGTTGGACCACTCGGTGTAGTTGGTGGCGCCGGTGGGCGTGGAGATATCGGCCATGTCGTACTGGGCGTTCCAGGTGCCGCCGCCCGTGCCAACGAAGTAGAGCGGACCGACATTGTGCTGGCGCAATGCCGGTACAAATTCCGAACTCCAGTCCATCATCTGCAAGTCGACGATGGCGCCGACATCGGTCAGGTATTGGGCGATGGCTTGCACGACATTGGCATCGTTGAGATAACGCCCGCTGCCCGCCTGGAAGACAATGTGGAAGCGCACGCCGTCTTCATCGGCCGGATAGCCAGCCGCATCCAGCAGCTCGCCGGCTTTCATCGGGTCATAGGGATAGGGCTCCAGGTTGGGGTTGTCATTGGGCGCGTTGACCATGCTCTTCATGCGTTCGCATTCGGTGCCTAGCAGGGTGGCGCAGATCGTAGGCACGTCGACGGCGTATTGCAAGGCGACGCGGACAGCCGTGTCCTTGATGGCGCGGCCGCCCTCGGTATCGTCATACTGCGCGCGCTGGTTGAAGCCGACGTACATGCGGCGCGTGCCTTGCACGGCTTGCACTTCCGCCACACCGGACATGTTGACGGCGTCGGCCTGGTCGGGCACGACGTTGGAGATGACATCGACATTGCCGGCGATCAACTCGGCTACGCGGGTCGACGCTTCGGGAATGACGCGCCAGACCAGTCGGTCGAAGCCGGCATCACGCGGGAGGAAGTCTTCGAACTTCTCCATAAGGGTGTGGCTGTCCGGCACCCATTCGACAAAGCGATAGGGACCCGAGCCAACGGGATTCTGCGCCGCTTCTTCCAATGTCATCGCTTCATAGGAGTCCTTGCAGTGAATGAAGACCTCGGAAAGCAAGCCGTGATTCACCGACTGGAAGCGCTCGACAAAGATGGTCACATCCAATTCGCTGACTGCTTCGGCGCGGATGAAGCCGGCGGAGTCAAAGACGAAGCCAGCCGTATTGCCTGTGAAACCATTGGCGTCATCGCCGGCGCGGTTAAATGTGTAGGCGACATCTTCCGCCGTCAACGGCTCGCCATCATGGCAGGTCAAGCCTTCATGCATCGTAAAGGTGATTTCCCTGCCATCTTCCGAGTAGCTGATGTCGCTCGCCAGATTAGGCTTCAGCACGCCGGTCTCGGTGATTTCATAGAGCGTGGCAAATACATGGTTGATCATGTTCGCTTCGGGACGGGAATTGACCTCCGATGGCTCCCAGCCGTCGATATCAACACTCTGCGCGATGACCAGCGTATTGTCATCCGGTCCAGGCGCCTGGGCACTAATGGCGGCGGTCACAGCCAGGACGGCGGCGACTGTCAGCAACAAGCGAAGCAATTTCATGGTGTTTCCCTCTCGTATGGTTGTGATTTGCGAATTTGTCTTCAGCTACGGCACAAGTCTTTGAATGGCGCCTCCTTTACAGCGTTTCATTGAACCTGGTCATTGCCAGCCCGTCAGCTCGACGGCAGGACATCGCTGATTCGCACTGCCCCTCCGTATTGGCTGGACTGGATGCAGGCGACCAGCATAGCCAGCGAAACAAGATGGTCGCGTCCGCTGCACTCCAGCGGCTTGCCTAGAACGACATGATCGACGAAGGCGCTGAGCAGCGCGCGCGTCTCGGTGATCCAGCGCTCATGCGGCGGCAATGGCACTGGCTTCAGCACCTTGTCATCGCGGCGCGCATATCCGAGCGAGCCGAACTGCGCCCGCTGCGCGATGATACCAGCGCTGCAATCGGTGCGCCATTCGAAACCTGGCACAACCCAATTTCCCTGCCATGTGCCCTGATAATTGACGCGCAAACCGCCCTCAAATTCAATCAGCGCGGCGATATTGCTGTCGCTCGCATACATGCTCCAACTGGGATTCCAGCTTTGACATTGCAGGCGGACTGGCTCGCGCTGGTAGACATAGCGCATCAGGTCGAAGTGGTGAATGGACTGCTCCCAGAGCATGGGCTGATCCATGGTCAGAGGATAGTCATTGAGATCGGGGCGTCTGCCATCCCGCCAGCGCTCGTAGGTGAAGCGGGCGAACTCGGCATTGCCCACCACGCCCGAGTCCAGCAAGTCCATGGCCGCTATCGTCACGGGCAGATAGCGGAAGTTCAAGCCAACCATGAGGGAGACGCCGCCCGCTTCGGCAATTTGCACAAGCTGCCGGGCTTCCGGCAGGCTGAGCGCCAGCGGTTTTTCGATGAGCATGGGCAGCCCGCGCGCTGCAGCCGCCTGTGCGATGGGCATGCGTTCAACAGGCGGGTTGGCCAGCACTAGGGCGTCAATGTCGGCAAGGGAGTCAAGCGCTTCCGGCACACTGGGGAAGGCGGACCGCTCGCCAAATTCGGCATTCGCGCGAGAAATTGCCGAGTCCTCCGGGTCAACCCAGGCGACGAGCTGGCAACGTGAATCCCGCAATATGACTTGCGCCCAGTGCCGTCCGCGCACACCAAGTCCCGCCAGCAGGATTTTGAGCATGCGACAATTTGAACACAGCGAAGGCTTTGCACCAAATCACGGCGCCCCAACAGCTAATTCTGTTTTATTCGCCAGCAAACAGACAGTTGTAAGAGACAGTTGTAAGGGCGTCTCGCTGAGACGCCCTTTTTGGGAAACGCAAAAGAACAGGGGCGACCCAATGGCTCGCCCCTACAGGACTCGCATTGGAGAACGATGATGTTGTGGCTTGGCGGGGGCGTCTATGTCATAATCGGTCGCGATCGGCGCGATGGAGGACCTATGGCAGAAAACTGGGTACTGAAGGAAGACGAAGCCATTGAGCTGCTGGCGCTGTTGATTTCGTCAGCGCGCATCCAACTGGACGAGCCGGCGCATTACGGTCCGCTGCGGCTGCTGACGGCGACGGAACGCCTAAGCGAGTTTATCGCTGAACGCAGTTCGGAGAAATCGCGCGCCTTCCTGCAGAGCAATATCGAGCGCATCCCGGAGATGCACATGATGATGTCGGATGTGGAAGCGTACACGGAAGGGCTGGACGCACTTTGCCGGGCGGTGGCGGCATGCCTGCTGCGTCATAGCGCCTTGGAGGACGAGTCATGAGCGAGGCGGTGCTGCGCAACATCAAGACGCGGCGAGTCGTGCGGGAAATGAGCGACGAGCCGGTCACGCAAGCACAAATCGAGACTATTCTGGAAGCAGCTCGCTGGGCGCCCAGCGGCGGCAACCTGCGCCCCAATCGTTACATCGTGATTCAAGATGCGGAGACGCGGCGCTTGCTGCGGCTGGTATCGCCGGGCATGTTCCAGCGCGCGCCGGTTTTGATTCTCATTTGCACGAATATGCAGGTCGTCGCCGAGCATCATCTGCCGGAGAGCGACCGCGCCCTGCTGATCGATGTGGGCACGGCGGCGCAGACCATGCTGCTGGCAGCGCATGCACTGGGCTTGGCGTCGGGACCGGTGACTTCTTACAGCAAAGCGGCGGTGCGCGTCATCCTCAACCTGCCGGAGCATTATTCGCCGGAAATGTTCATCTGCATCGGGCATAAAGCGGAGACGGCGCGAGCGGGCATGCGCGCCTGGCAGCGCATCACCTGGCGCGATTTGACGCATTGGGAGCGATTCAGGTAGTGAGTCAACGCAAAAGTCTTCACCACAGAGGAAACGAGGCTGCCCAGAGAGCACAGAGGGTTGACATAGTAATGGAGCGAAAGTCTACCGCAAAGCTACGGTGTAGTGCCGTAGGGGCGAGCCGGTGGCTCGCCCCTACACGGTTCTTCATGAGCGGGCAAAAGGGTTGACTCCGCGCCCTCTATGTCCTCTGTAGTTCAGTATTTCCTCGGTATACCTTCAGGATAAAACGACAAAGGGAGAAAAATCATGTATGAACGTTATATCAAGCACATGGCTTTCGCCGTGAAGGACGCGCGGGAATCGCTGCGCAGATATCAGGAATTCCTGGGTGTGGCAGAAGGCGCGGAGGTGCACGAGTTCGACAAGTCGCGCAATGTCGTCGTCATCTTCAATGTCCGCGATGTCGAATACCAGCTTTGCCAGTCCATGGACGAGGGCGGGCGCTACGATGCCTGGATCAAAGAACGCGGCTACGAAGGCTTGCATCATATCTGTTACGCCGTGCCCAATATCGACGACGCCCTCGTCGAAGCGCAGGCAAAGGGCGCGACCCTCAAAGAATGCGCCGCCTGCAAGGTCACGGGCAGCCACGTCCACCCCGAAGGCTGGGTCGCCTTCCTCGAGCAGGAAGCCGGCGGCGTCGAGCTGGAGCTGATGCAGGTCTACACGGCGGAAGAGCTGGAAGAGTACAAGAACGTCAAAGGCATTTAGATGGATAGCATCGCGCTCTTGCGGCGGCTGGTGCAGATCCCCTCGCCCAACCCGCCCGGCGATACCCGCGCTATTGCCGATTTCGTCGCCGAACAGATGCGCGCCATCGGCTGCGAGGTGCGGCAACTGGCGCCGGAGGCCAAGCCCGAGGCGCTGAATACCATTGCTGTGCTGGGCGCGGGCGAGCCGCGGATCATGCTGCACGCCCATATCGACACCGTGCCCATCGCCGCGACCGAAGCGGAAAAGTGGAGCGCCGACCCCTACGCCGGCGTCGTCCGCGATGGCGCGCTCTACGGCAAAGGCAGCATCGACGACAAAGCGCCGCTGGCATCCATGATGCTGGCGCTGATGGAGGCGGCGGAACAGGAGTCGCTTGCTGGCGCGCTCGTCCTGGTGGCGGCGGCTGAAGAAGAGGTCGGCGGGCAACTCGGCACGAAATGGCTGGCGGATTCGGGACATCTGCCCGCTTGCGATTTCATCATCGTTGGCGAACAAACGGGCAATAAAGCGGCCATCGCGCACAAAGGCGTGATGCGCGCCACCGTCCGCACGACAGGCAGATCCGTCCACGCCACCAACCCCGACCGCGGCGTCAACGCCATCGTGGCGATGTCCAAAGTCATCGGCGCGCTCGACGCTTATCATCGAGAATTGGCGGAGCGCGTCCATCCGGTGGTCGGCTCGCCCACCTGCAATATCGGCGTCATCGACGGCGGCAGCACCGCCAACGCCGTGCCCGATTCTTGCGCGATTTACCTCGACCGCCGCATGATCCCGCGTGAAGATCCCGAGGCGGTCAAAGCGGAATTGCGTACTGTTATCGAATCGGTCGATCTGGCGCCGGCGACCGTGGATATCGGCGAATTCGTCTATTCGCGCTGGTTCGATTCCGCGCTCGAACGTGATTTTTCGCGGACCTTCTTGTCTTGCGTGCGCGAAGTGATCAACGACGATCCCGGTCCAGTCGGTTATTTGCCCGGCAGCGACGCCAAACACCTGATGGACGTGGCGCGCGGCGATATGATCATCTTCGGACCGGGCAGCTACGAAGTGGCGCATGCGGCAGACGAGCATGTGATGCTGGCTGATTATCAGGCGACGGCAGATATCTTGCTCAAGTTCCTGCGGCGGACGCTGTATCCCGCTATCTGCTAAGACTTTGCTACAGAGGGACGCGAGTCAAGACATGGCGCACAAAATGACGAACCCGGTCCAATTCTCAAGTTGTAGGGGCGTCTCGCTGAGACGCCCGTCGAATAACAATCCATATGCAAGCGGGCGTTTCGGCGAAACGCCCCTACAGTTATCGCTGTGAGCGGATTCATTAAAGAAGCGGAAATGAGGCAACACACGGAGAGAGAGCAACCTAAAT
>DAOUKU010000031.1:0-12063 GCA_034420985.1 Anaerolineae bacterium
CCAGAGCCACCACTGGGACTCGAACCCAGAACAACCTGTTTACAAAACAGGTGCTCTGCCAATTGAGCTATGGTGGCAGGCAGAGCATCCTAACAGGCACAGGCGCGCGCTTCAAGGTTCCTTTGCCACAGTTGTGCAGCGCGTGTCATTCTACGCCGTCGCCGGGTGCTTGTCAAGGCAGGACCGTCCAAGGAAATCAACAGATCGCAGGGATTCTCGCTGTGGCGAAATCTACACAATCTTTAGCACAGAGAATACAAAGGCGGAACAAAACAGGCCCTGCGAAAGCCTATCGCAAAGCTAAAGTCCAAGGCTGTACGGACGAAAGGATGATTTATGTGGGCGACACAAGTGTCGCCCCTGGTTTATTCGCGAGCAAGAAGGAGTGTAGGGGCGTCTCGCTGAGACGCCCCTACAACTGTCGTAAGTGGAGATCTAGCGACGCCTGCCCGGACGACGCCCGCGCCGTCCCTCCGTCAGCAGCATTTCACTGCTGACCATTTGCGCCTGATAGGTGTGGCGCTCCATCCGCAGCGAGCTTTGCTGGGCGGCGAGAATCGCGGCGCAGCCATCGCGCAAGCAGCGGAGCACATCATCGCCCGGTCCCGTCTGTGTCAAGACAACTTGCGACCGCTCCGAGTAGACCGCATGCTGTTCCTTTTCATGGAAGGCGTCGGCGGAAGCGTAGTACAGCGTGCCCGCGTCGCTCTCGGCGAAGAAGCGCTGCTGCGAAGTCGCGAAGCGCTCGCGCTGGCTCATCGCGAAATAACGCTCGGTCGTCATCACCACGCTGAGTTTTGGTTGCCGCTCAATGCGCTCAAGCTCGGCTTTGGCCTTGCGGTACTGGGCGATCGCCGCTTTGTACTGGTGATCGGTTTGCGCCAGAATCTGCACTGCCTCGCGCAAGCCGCGCTTCAGGTCGTTCCGCTCTTCGGTGAGCGCCCCAATATCAGCGTTGGCAACCGCAAGCGCCGCATTGCCCGCCTGCACCTGGCTTGCCAGTCGCTGATTTGCCTGCATAGCTGTGCCCAAATCGGACTGGGTATGCGCCAGCGCGCGAGCCGTATCGTTGAGGCGCGCCTTGTTGAGGGCTGCTTCAGCCTGGCTTGCCGCCAGCGCGTCATAGACTTCCGATAGCTCGCTCATCAGATTGCTGACGCCGCCGAAGACCAGCAGCGCGACCATAGCAATAGCAATGAGCGAGCCCAGTAGCCGTGACCAGAATCTAGACCTGCTACGAACAATATTTGTCGTCTTCATGTTGCCCCCCTCAGCCATAGTGGAATGTTGAACTGCGGACGATGTCAGCCAAAAGCGTGGCTAACACTAGTGTATCGCATCTGGCTGGATGATGCCAACAGTTTTTCCTTTTCGGATGGCGAGTTTGACCTCGCCGATAGCTTTAGTCACTTCAATATCGCGCGGGCAGGCGGGCGTGCAGTTGAAGATAGTGCGGCAGCGCCAGACGCCGTTGGGCTCGGCCAGCACATCCAGGCGCTCCTCGCCGGCGCGGTCGCGGG
This sequence comes from Anaerolineae bacterium, assembly GCA_034420985.1. Classification (GTDB taxonomy): domain Bacteria; phylum Chloroflexota; class Anaerolineae; order Aggregatilineales; family Phototrophicaceae; genus UBA6055. The sequence continues at coordinate 1,521 of DAOUKU010000031.1, forward strand.
TGTCAAAGATAAAGCGGTGCGCCTGCACGATGGCGGCGGGACCGACATATTGCTCATTCGCCCAGAAACTAGGGCAGGCGGTGGTGCAGCAGGCGCAGAGGATGCACTTGGTGCTGTCGTCGAATTGCTCGCGGTCGGCCTGGGTTTGCAGCCGTTCGCGTCCATCTTCGGGCAATGCTTCGTCATTGACGAAGAAAGGCATAACCTGCTTGTAGTGGTCGAAGAAGGGCTTCATATCGACGATCAGGTCTTTGACGACTGGAAGTCCCAGGATCGGCTCTACCTGGATTTTCTCGCCCAGGTCGCGCACGAGGATTTTGCAAGCCAGGCGGTTGACGCCGTTGATGCGCATGGCATCCGATCCACAGATGCCGTGCGCGCAGGAACGCCGCAAAGACAGGCTGCCGTCCTGCTCCCACTTGATGCGGTGCAGCATCTCCAGCACGCGATCGGTGGGATCGACATCCTGCAGCGTGAATTCTTGCCAGTAAGGTTTTTCCTTGCCGGGCAGATCCGGGTTGCGCCGTCTAATCTTGAATGTTACTTGCATGTTGGTGAAGTCTCCCCGTATGGCGGGCGGCCCGATGGGTCGCCCCTACAGTCACATATTACGCTAGTATACCCGTTCTCGCGGGCGGAATTTCTGCTGGTCATCCGGGACGCCTTGGGCGACTTCCTCTTCCCAGAGCGACAGGTTGACCTTTTTGTCAAATTTGATGTCGTAGCCGGGCGCTGCCCAGCTGCCGTCATGATGCGCCAGGGAATGGACGAGATAGTTGGCGTCATCGCGTTTCTGGAAGTCTTCGCGGCTGTGCGCGCCACGGCTCTCTTTACGTTCGATGGCGGCGCGCGCGGTGACATCCGCCAGATCCAGCAAGCAGCCAAGCTCCCAGGCTTCCATCAGATCGGTGTTGAAGACCCGCGACCGGTCATCGATCTGCAAGTCTGTATAGAAGCGCTCCCGCAGCTCAGCCAGGTCGTCGATGCCTTGCTGCAGAGTCTCCTGCGTGCGGAAGACACCGACATTGTCCATCATGGTCTGCTGCATTTTGGCGCGCAACTCGCCGGGACGGGATTTGCCATTGCCCCCGCGGATGCGCTCGATTTCGGCGGCGATCTCCGCGCCGGCATCTTTGGGCAGCGCCGTCCAATCCACCTCTTTGACATAATCGGCGATGCGCATGCCGCCGCGCCGCCCGAAGACCACTAGATCGACCAGCGAGTTGGTACCCAGTCGGTTGGCGCCATGCACACTGACGCAGGCTGTTTCGCCAGCGGCAAATACGCCCGGCATGAGCGTGCCAGCGGCGTCGATGACCACTTCGGCATCGACATTGGTGGGGATGCCGCCCATGGCATAATGCGCCGTCGGCTGGACGGGCATGGGTTCGTGGACGGGGTCGACGCCCAGGTAGGTGCGGCAGAAATCCAGGATGTCCGGCAGTTTACGCTCGATTGTGCTGTCGTCAATGAAGTCCGCTTTGTCCCTGCCCTCTTCGGCGAAGTAGCGGTTGACCGTCTGCGGGCGCACATCCAGGTGCACATAGCCGCGGTTTTTGATGCTGCGTCCGGCGCGGGTCTCCAGGTAGATGGCGCGGCTGACGACATCGCGGCTGGCCAGGTCTTTGGCGCTGGGCGCATAGCGTTCCATGAAGCGCTCGCCGCGGTCATTGATCAGCACGCCGCCCTCGCCACGCACGCCCTCGGTGATGAGGATACCCATACGGTAGATGCCAGTGGGGTGGAATTGGAAGAATTCCATGTCTTGCATGGGCACACCGCGCCGCAGGGCAATGGCCGCGCCATCGCCGGTCAGCGCGTGGGCGTTGCTGGTAACCGACCAACAGCGCCCCCAGCCACCTGTGGCGAAGAAATTGGCTTTGCCGTGAAATATGTGAAATTCGCCCGTGCCCAGCTCAATGGCGACCACGCCGGCGCAGACGCCATCCACGACGATCATGTCGACCACCTGGAATTCGTCGAAGAAGGTCACCTCGTTTTTGATGCACTGCTGATAAAGGGTTTGCAAGATCATGTGCCCGGTGCGGTCGGCGGCATGGCAGGCGCGGCGCACCAGTTCTTTACCGAAGTCACGCGTATGCCCGCCGAAGCGGCGCTGGCTGATGCGCATGGCTGATGTGCGGTCAAAGGGCAAGCCCATATGTTCCAGTTCAATGACGGCGTCGACAGCATTTTCGGCGAGGATCTTGGCGGCATGCTGGTCGGTCAGGTAATCGCCACCCTTGATGGTGTCGTAAGTGTGATAAATAGGTTTGTCTTCGTCCAGGTTGCCCAGCGCCGCGCCGATGCCGCCCTGTGCCGTGCCGGTGTGGCTGCGAGTTGGGTAGAGCTTGCTGACCACAGCGACATCCGCGCCGCCTTTGCTGGCATAAAGCGCCGCCATGAGACCTGCGCCGCCCGCGCCGATGATGATTGCATCATGCTTATGAATTTGCATGGATTTGCCGCTCCTGAGCAGTCCTTTGTCTGGTTCGCGCGACCTAGTCGCCCGCGTGGTCATCGAGATAGGCTTGCAACTCGGCAGGCACCTCTTCGCCGCGCAGTTCATAGACTTCTGCGGTGGCCGTCATGGCTTCTTCAATGATCTTCTTCTCCAGTGGCACAAAGAGCGCTGCCGCCCCCAGCGCCAGCAGGACAGCCGCCGTCACCGTGCAGAAAGCCACTGCCGTGCGCCGCGCGAACTCATGGCCGCTGGTGTAGTCGGTCAACACATAGCGCAGACCGTTGAAGCCATGCAGCACGACCAGCACAAGCAAGAAGAGATCGTAGACGCGCCAGATGAAGACGCCGCCCGCCGCGTAGCTCCAGCGATGGTAGACAAATTCGACCGCGCTTGGCACCGCGCCGATGGTGCCGTTGGCGGCCAGGGTACCAGCGACATTCTGCGCGGCTGTGATGTCGAATACGCCCTGCACCACATGCATCACCGCCAGATGCCCGAAGACCAGCGGCACTATGGCGATGCCACTGACGCGCATAAAAGACCACCAGAACTTCTCGATGGGGCTGCTGGAAGGGTAACGGGTTTTCGCGCCGCTATCGCCGCGGATCAAGCTGTAGACCGCCGCCAGCACAATGGCCGCCGCCAAAGCCGCTACGAAGCCAACGATGAAGGGCAACTGCTCCAGAATCGAGAAGAGGACCACATCCAGCATGGCGTCGCCGGCGATGGCCTGTTCGTGCACATAAAAATCAATGACATGCCCCAGCATGCCCAGGAAGACCGGCGCCAGCAAAATGCAGGTCAGCAGCAGCACAGCTACAGCCGCCCGCGATTGATATCGCCACAAGCGCGGATTCCAGTCAAAGATGATGATACGAATGCCGTTGAAAGCATGATAGACCACGGCGAAGACCAAGCCAAACTCGCCGATGGTGAAGATGGGCGACTGGTAGGCGGCGATGGCTTTGACATAAAGATCGGGGTAGAAAACCGCCCAGGATGTATCGACGACATGCAGCGCCAAAAAGAGCGCCACACCAACGCCGGTCAAGCGGTGCAGCACCCAACTCCACTGCCCGATGGCGCCGCGATAACGCAGTGTTTCTCTGACGGTCAGCACCAGAGATGTCATGTCGATGCCTTTCTCTTGTCCGCCCGCACAACAGGGCGATTGTATCATGAGCGACGGGCGCTGTCCAATTGGAGCTGGCAAGCCTGTGTTGACCTGCGCAGGGATCGCTGTACACTCAGCGCGATTCTAGGCGGGAGGCTGGCAGATGGAAGACTTCAACGCGCTGATTGATGGGCTGCATGGTTTTAGCGTCGCGCTCGGTTTGGGCCTCGGCTTAGTCGGCGGCTTTGTTTTCGCCATGTTGACCTACCGATTCTATGGTCGCAACTTTCGCAATACATTCGACCGGCTCTCCGATGAGATGAAGAAGTCCTACGACAGCGCAACAGCGGACATGAAATCGTCGTTCAGAAGCCTGTCTTCGGAAGCCCTGACGAACAATCAAAAGGAGTTCCTGTCTCTGGCCGATCGTGAGTTGGACAAGAAGACCGAGCAACATGCGACCGAGCTCGATTCCAAGAAAGAATTGATCGATACGCAGCTGCAGAATATGTCCGAGACCCTCAAAACAGTGCCGACCGAATTGGAGAAGAATCAGAGCAAGGTGAGCGAAGTCCTCGACAAATCGGCTCAGCATATTACGGAATCAAATAAAAGCTACTTGAATCAATTGACAGAAAAATCGGAGGCGCAAACGAAGGAACATAGCAAGGAACTGGAATCAAAAAAGGAGCTGATCGACCAGCGCCTGACCGACATGGACACGAAGCTCGGCAAGGTTGAGCAACTGGTGCAGGAATTGCAGACCGACCGCAAGGCGCAATTCGGCGCGCTGGGGCAGCAGCTGCAGAGCTTGACGAGCACGACAAATTCGCTGCAGCAGGCGCTGGCGGACAACCGGGCGCGTGGGCAATGGGGCGAGCGCATGGCAGAGGATATCTTGCAGCTGCTGGGATTCGTCGAAGGGAAAAACTACTTCAAACAATCTACCACCGAGGCGGGGACTCGGCCTGACTTCACATTTATGCTGCCGAACAAACTGTCTCTCAACATGGATGCCAAATTTCCTTTGGACAACTATCTCAAGTATTCCGAAGCTGCAACCGACCTGGAAAGAAAGGACTATAGCGACAAGTTCCTCAACGATGTCAAGCAGCGGGTCGCGGAAATCCACAAGCGCGACTACATTGATTCCCAGACGGTGAACTGCGTGCTGATTTTCATCCCGAACGAACAAGTATACCGCTTCATTCACCAGCAAGATCACTCGATCATAGATACTGCTTTGCAGCAGCGAGTGATCCTTTGCTCGCCTCTGACGCTATACATTGTGTTGGCAGTGATGCGACAGGCTGCGCAGAATTTCAATGTGGAGCAGAAGTCGAGAGAAATCGTTGGAATCGTCAACGAAATCCGCGCGGAATGGAAGAGATACACCGGGCAGATGGACAAGCTGGAACGAAGATTCGAGGGCATGAACAAAGATTTTCGCGCCTTGACAAGTACGCGAACGAAACAAATGGACAGGAAGTTCGACAAGATTGACGGTGTGATAGACAGCAACGAACTGCAAACCGGTTACGATCGACCGCTGCTCGTCAAGAAGGAGTGACCTCTGCGCAGCCCTGCGCCAGTTGCAGCAAGGTCTTCGCGATCAGCTCAGGGTTGTGGCGGATGGTATCTTGCTTCTGCCAGAGGGCGCGCTTGCCGGATTGCGTATCCGCGACATCCGCCAGCACCGGCTTGACATTCATGGTCTTGATTTTGTGAATCTCGTCCGGCGTCGGCAGCAGCACATTGACTTCCTCGCGCGCGTAGAGCTCCATCAATTCGCAGCTGGGGCGCGTGGAATTGAGCACGACATAATCCAGGATGCCCAGCCCTAAATACGAGACCACCTGTTGTACATGGTCGGAGAGCGAATAGCCATCGGTTTGGCCCGGCTGGGTAGTCGTATTGCAAACATAGACTTTGAGCGCCCGCGAGTCGCGGATGGCTTGCGTAACCTCTTTGAAAGCCAGGCAAGCAATCACAGTGGTGAAGAGGCTGCCGGGACCGATCGTGATGAGGTCGGCTTTATGCAGAGCGTCCAGGCAGGGCGGGTAGACGATGGCTTCCGGATTTTGCACGAAGATGCGTTTGATAGCGGCTTTATCCAGTTGGCGGACATTGAATTCCTGCTCGACGATTGTGCCGTCCATCAACTCGGCGCAGATATGGGTATTCTCTTCGGTGACGGGGTAGATGCGCGCCTGCACATCCAGGAATTGGCTGATCTGCGCAATGGCGGTGGCGAAGCTGTCAGACATTTGCGTCAAGGCGGCGATGAAGAGATTGCCAAAAGCCATGCCATCCAGCTGGGCGTTGTCGGGCGCGGCGATGCGATGCTGCATCACGCGGGTCAACAGGGAGTCGTCGTCCAGCGCCAGCGTGGCCAAGGCATTGCGGATATCGCCGGGCGCTGGGATCTGGGCGAATTGGCGGACAATGCCGGTGCTGCGTCCGGTGTCGGTAACGGCGATGATGCCGGTGAGTTGGTTGGTGTGCCGCTGCATGCCGTGCATGATTTGCACCGCGCCCAAGCCACCGCCAATCGATACCACATTCAGCCCGGATTTGCCCATTGCCGCCTCGTTACCCTTTACAGATCGCCTGACAGTATACTGCAATTCCGCAAGCGAGATAGACGGCAAGCGGGCGAATCCGCGCACGTTACCCAGTGCAGGAGTTGTGTCATAATGCCCCTTGATATCGCAGTTTAGCGCTAATTGGACCTGGCATGGCGGCTTGGCGAGTTGAAGGCGCGGGCTTTGCGCTTATCCTGGCGGGCTATTTGCTGGTCGGCGCGCTCTTTGCTATCTACACGCCAGCTTGGCAAGCGCCTGACGAACCGGCGCATTACAACACGATTCGGCAAGTAGCGGAGCTTGGCTGCTGCCCGCTGATAGAACCGGGCGATTGGGACGGCGCTTATCTGCAGTTGCTGACCAGCAGTAAATTCGCGCCCGAGCATCTGGAGGGGCTGCCCAAGATCCAGTACGAAGATCATCAGCCGCCGCTCTATTATCTGCTGGCTTCAGTGGTTTACCGGCTGGGCGGTGGCGCTTTGCTGCCGCTGCGTTTATTCAGCCTGCTGCTGGGGGCGGGGGTCGTGTCGCTGAGCTATGTCATCAGTCGACGCGCGCTGCCCGACAAGCCCGAGTTGGCGCTGCTGGCGATGGCGCTCGCAGCCTTCCTGCCGCAGCACATCGCCATGCTGGCGGCGGTCAACAACGATGCGCTGGCCGAGCTGTTGGTCGCTGTGGGCATGCTGTGGATCATCCGTTATCTGGATGACGAGCCCGTGCCGATCTGGCAGCTTGGGCTGGTGGCTGGCGGCGCCTTCCTGACTAAGACGACGATTTACTTTCTGGCGGTGCTGATGGCGTTGGCAATCTGGCTGAAATGGCGCGGGCGGGAGCGTCCAATGAGCGAGCTGGCGCGGTCGCTGGCTGAATTCGCGCTGACGGCCGGGCTTGTTGGCGGCTTATGGTGGCTGCGCAATTCAGTCGTGTATGGCTTCCCGGATGTGCTGGGTTTGGGCGCGCATGACGCTGTGGTAGCCGACCAACTGCGTACTGCCAGCTACATCGCCGAGCATGGCGCGGGGGTGTACATCACGGGCATGCTGGGCACATTCTTCAGAAGTTTCATCGGGCAATTCGGCTGGATGGCGCTGCCGCTGGACGGCTGGCTGTATCGTGGATTCGGGCTGCTGCTGGTGGCGGGCGTGATTGGCGCATGGCAGGGCGCGCGGCGCATCAAGCAGCCGGCCCTGCTTGTGCACCTGGCGGCGATTGCGTTGGTCGCGCTGCAGACGCTCTATTACAACATCGAGTTCCTGCAGTGGCAGGGGCGGTATTTCTTCCCGGCGCTGATTCCCATTGCGCTGCTGCTGGTCTGCGGGCTGGATCGCTGGCTGGGGCGCTGGCTGCGGACATGGTGGGTTCTGCTGGCGGCGCTGGGGCTGGCTGCGTTGGATGTCTATCTGCTGTTTCGCGTGGTCCTGCCGGGTCTGTCGCCGTGATGGACGAGTCAGCGCCACCCGCTCTACCCCCTCGGTCCTCTCGAAGCATCGGGGAGACTGAGGGGGGTTAGCAGGCGCGCTATTTGCTGACGCGCGTTACATAAACCTGATCTTCCAGGTTGACTTTGACGACATCGCCGACATTGATGAACATGGGCGCATTGACCTCGAAGCCGCTTTCCAGCTTGATCTTCTTGGTCGGGCTGTTGGCGGTATCGCCGGCTATCGCCGCTTCCACCTCAATGACGGCATATTCCATGGTCTTGGGCAGCTCGTAATCGATGATTTCGCCCGCGTAGCTCAACAGCTTGATTTCCATGCTGTCTTTGATGAACTTGAGGTCGTCGCCGAAGATGGCGCGGTTGAGCTGCGGCTGCTCGTAGGTTTCGGTGTTCATGAAAGTGACAAAATCGTCATCGGCATAGAGGTATTCGACGCGCAGGGCTTCTACGCGGATATCTTCGACGCGCTCGCCGGAGTTGAAGGTCATCTCGAAGGTAGCGCCGCTGCGCAGGTCGCGCACGGTGACGCGGATGGTGGCTTTGCCCCTGCCCGGTTTGTGATGGCGGTATTCCAGCACGCGGTAGAGGTTATTGTCCTGTGTGAAAGTCGTGCCTTTGCGCAGTTGGTTGACATCGATCATGGCGGCGGTCGTCCTCGCGATTTTCCAAGCCCGGCAGGCGGCGCGATTGTAGCAGCCAAGTTGTGGCGGCGCTATGCCAGTGTGGCGATGGCTTCGATTTCCACCAGCGCGCCAACGGGTAAGCCGCCAGCCTGCACCGTGGAACGGGCGGGGGGATCCTGCGGGAAGAACTCGCTGTAGACGGCATTGAAGGCTGCGAAGTCGTTAATGTCCGCCAGAAAGACGGTGGTTTTGACGACCTTGTCGAGGCTGCTGCCCGCGGCTTCCAACACGCCCTTGATGTTGTTCATGGATTGGCGCGTCTGCGCTTCAATGCCGCCCTCGCGCAGCGAAGATGTGCCCGGAATCAGCGGGATCTGCCCAGCGGTGAAGACGAATCCCTCCACGATGATACCTTGCGAATAAGCGCCAACCGCCGCTGGCGCGTTCTGCGTTGAAATGACTTGTTTTGGCATGGGTTGTCCTTTTGTTAGCTCGTTCGCTCTCAAATACAGTACATTCACAATTTGGACGGATGAGGACCTGCATTTCCTAAAGGCAATTTTGCGCGGACAGCTAGTTGCGCCGCCGCCGTCCATGACAGCGCTTGAACTTCAGCCCGCTGCCGCAGGGGCAGGGGTCATTGCGACCGGCGGCTGCAAATGCCCGCTCCAGTTTGGCGTCGTGGCGCGCCAACTCCAGCATGACATTGGCGGGCGGCTGGCGCTGGGCAAGGGATTGCGCCATGAAATTCATAGTCGGGCGCACATGGTTGAAAAAGGCGCGGTAGCCGGCGCATAGATAATTCAAGCCAGGCTCGCCATCGGGCGTCGCGATGAAGCGATTCTTGGGGCAGCCGCCATTGCAGACGAACTTAACCTCGCAATCCAGGCAGTACTGCGGCAGCGTGTCGCGCTTATCCTGGCCGAATTTGATTTGCTCGTCCATGACCACGATATCGCTCAGCGGCACATCCATGATATTGCCCAGCTTGTAGTCCGGCTCGACATAGTGATCACAGGAGTAGACATCGCCGTTATGCTCCATGGCCAGCGCCAGGCCGCAGGTCTCGTCAAAGATGCAGAGCCCGGGCGGCGCGCCCGTCCAGGCGGCCAGCGCGATATCGAAGATCTGCACGAAGACACGCCCGACATCCCGCCGCACCCACTCCTCGTACATGTCGATGAGGAATTGCCCATAACCGACAGCTGTGATTGAGCGCTCGGTGACCTGGTCGCCCTCTTGATAGCCGGTATCGTTGTCGCGCTCGACGATGGGGATGAACTGCATGAACTTCGTACCGACTTCATCGCGCAGGAATTCATAAACGCGCACCGCATGCCCTTCGTTGGCGGCGTGCACGGTGGTCAGGATGTTGTATTCAGCGTCGTGCTTCTGCAGCAGCCGCACTCCCGCCATCACCTTGGCAAAGGTGGGATTGCCGCCCTTGTCCACGCGGTAATAATCGTGCACATCGGCTGGCCCATCGAGGCTGACGCCGATGAGAAAGTCGTTCTGCGCGAAGAACTCGCACCAGTCGTCGTCCAGCGTCACGGCGTTGGTCTGCAGCGCGTTGGTGATGCGCATGCCCGGGCGCTTGTACTTCTGCTGGTAACGGGCAGCCTGCCGAAAGAAGTCCAGCCCCATCAGCGTGGGTTCGCCGCCCTGCCAGGCGAAGTTGATGTCGTTGACTTGCTGCGCCTCGATGTATTGTCGGATGTATTCTTCAAGCAGGTTGTCCGACATGCGGAACTTGCTGCCCGGGTAGAGCGCTTCTTTGGAGAGGAAATAGCAGTACTTGCAATCGAGGTTGCAGATGGCGCCGCGCGGCTTGGTCATCAGGTGGAAGGCGGTGGGTCGTTCGAGTGTGTTGTCCATGCTGGGGAGTATAGCGGATATTGACGCGGAGGGCATGGGGGGTGGGGAGAACTGCGCTGAACGGGCGAGCGTGATATACTCGCTGGGTGGTACGGCATGATGGAGGTGCAGATAATGTCATTGTTTGCCAAGCTGAACAAGATTGCTGAGCAGGTCGAGAGTCAGCTTTCTGCCATGCAAAGGGTTGAAGCCGCAACGATCAATGCCTCTGTAATGCCGCTTGTAGGCGCTTTGGGCTACAGTACGCACGATCTAGACGAGGTGTTTCCCGAATACCCTGTGTTGGACAATACTGCCGCAGTCGATTTGGCCATTCTGCGTGATAGCGAGCCGATTATCCTGATAGAAGCCAAGCGGGCTCGCGAAAAACTCGGCGACAAACACTGGAAGCAACTTCAGCAATACTTCAACAATACCGATGTGAGTTTCGGTATCCTGACC
>DAOUKU010000032.1:0-53792 GCA_034420985.1 Anaerolineae bacterium
TCATTGAGTTGGCCGATGAACTGATCAAGCTTGTCGACCCAATCCTCCATGTACATTGCCCGCTGATCGACTACTTGCAGTTCTGCAAACGCCAGAAACTGCTCTACCAGCAAATTCAAGCGCTTAAGTTCATGAGATACAAGATAATTCTTGGCGATGTATGCGTCTTGTATTGTCATTGTGTCGCGCTTCCATGTGGTCAGTCCCATATTGAGCTTGTCGCTATCGACGCGCTCAAGAATTAGTTCGGAGGCAGTATGACCGTGGATCGCGTAGTGAAACTTGTTCTGCACAGTCGCAAAGAACTGCTTTGCTACCGGGTTGCCTGGCTTATAATCAATGCTGGTGGCAAAGACATCGCGGACTTTGCGATAGAAGTTGTATTCCGAACTGCGGATGTTGCGAATCCGCTCTTCCAACTCTTCAAAATAATTCGAGTGGCCCTGCGCCAGCCGATCATCGTCCATGACAAATCCCTTGACGATTAGCTCGCGCAGCCGCTGTGTCGCCCAGATCCGGAATTGCGTGCCACGATATGAATTGACCCGATAGCCGACTGAAATAATCATGTCGAGGTTGTAGTGGGCAATTTCTCTTGAAACCCTGCGCCCACCTTCAACCTGAACTATTCGGAAATTCCGAATAGTTGACTCTTGCTCTAGCTCTCGCTCTGCATAGATCGTCTGGATATGCTCATTTATTGTATTGACCGCCCTCTGAAACAGTGTGCCCATATCGCGCTGGCTAAGCCACACGCTCTCGTCCTGATACAGCACTTCAAGCCGTGTCTCTCCATCACTCGTTTCGTAGAGCAGAATCTGATTTTCGTTCGCCATTTGGTCTGTCTCCACAACCGACTACATTGTCAAATCTAGCACAGATGAACGAGAACGCAATCTTATACGCTCTGTACGCAGAATAGTGCACCAGAGCGAGTGTCAAGACCTTGAACCACCGAGCGCGCCGAGTTTGTGGAGTACACCGAGTGAATCAGACTCTGTGTTCTCTGTGTTTGGTTTTGCGGCTCACTGCCCGTCGTGCAAGCAACTGATGCGCCACAAATGCTCTTCCCGGGCCAGCAGGTCATCGGCGGCGGCGGGACCCCAACTGTCTCTCGCGTAAGTCTGCATCGACGGCGCATCCGCGTCATTTGTCCAGCCTTCAATGATCGGGTCGACGATGCGCCAGGCGCTTTCGATCTCGTCGCTGCGGATGAAGAGCTGGGCGTCGCCGTTGATGGCGTCCAAAATCAGGCGCTCGTAAGCGTCCGGCAGGTTGTCGACGCGGAAGGCGTGCTTGTAGTGCAGCTCCATATCCGCCGAGCGGGCGATGGACTTGTCGGGGATTTTGGCTTCGATGGTCAGGTGGATGCCTTCGTCCGGCTGGATGCATATCGAAAGCATATTGCGCGAATAATCGCCGCTTTCGGTCAGCTCAAAGAGGCTGTTGGGCGGGCGCTTGAACTGGATGTTCACCTGCGTGGTTTTCTGCGCCAGCGCCTTGCCAGAGCGCAGGTAGAAGGGGATGTCCTTCCAGCGCCAGTTGTCGATGAACATCCGCAGCGCCGCAAAGGTCGGCGTTTTGGAGCCCGCTTCGACGCCGGCCGCCTCGCGATAGCCGGCGTATTGTCCGCGCACGGTATCCGACAGCAGCACGGGGCGGGCCGCCTGCAAGACCTTGACCTTCTCATTGCGCAGCGCTGCGGCGTCAAAAGCGGCTGGCGGTTCCATGGCGATCAGCGAGACCAGCTGCAGCATGTGATTCTGCATCATGTCCCGCACAACGCCGGACTCGTCGTAATAGCCCGCGCGCGTGCCCACATCCACGCTTTCCGCCACCGTGACTTGCACATTGCTGATATGGCTGCGATTCCAGATGGGCTCAAAGATGGTATTGGCGAAGCGCATGAACAAGATATTCTGCGCCGTCTCTTTGCCCAGATAATGATCAATGCGGTAAATCTGCGATTCGTCAAAGACGGCGTGCAGCGCGCGATTCAGCGATTGGGCCGTGCCCAGGTTGTAGCCGAAGGGCTTCTCGACCACGATGCGCCGCCAGCCCTCGGCCTCCCGGGCCATATCCAGCCGCCCCAGATTGACGACCACATCTTCATAGAAAGCCGGCGCGATCGACAGGTAATATAGACGATTGCCGCGGCCGCCGTCGATGGCGTCCATATCGCGCTGCAACTGCGCGTAAGTGTCTGGCTGCGGCAGGTTGACCTTGCTGTAGGACAAGGTCGCCCGAAAGCGCGCCCAATGCTCGTCGCTGGTTTTGGCGGCGTACTTTTGCAGGGATTGGCGAGCATGCTCGATCAGCGTGTCGTCGTTCCAGTCGCGCCGCCCCACGCCAACAATGCGCAAACCCTCCGGCAGGCGGTTCTTGATGAAATTGCTGTACAGGGCCGGCAGCAGCTTGCGCCGGGCGAGGTCGCCGGTCACGCCGAAGATGGCTATGGTCGTTGGCTTGTCCGACATGCCGAGTTCTCGCCGTCGCTTGTCGCGCGCCTAGTGTAGCGCAGACGGTCGCCAAACAAAACAGCGACGGGCGAGTGAGACCTTGTGGAAGAGCCAGCGCTGCGACGCGTTTCTGACCAAGGATTCTGACTTCAGACGCGGAGAGGACCTAGAAGTTCTCATACTGGACGCCCTTGAGCTTTGAGCTATGCCTTTCCCGCAGCGACGATTTGCGGGAATGCCTATTTCGTGTTTAACCCCGCGCTTCGCCACCCCAGCGCCGCGGCAATTCGACCAGCCCACGTTCGACTGCGGTGTGCTGCGGCATGTCGGCAGTCTGGTAGAGGTAAGTCCGCCCCGTATCGCTGGACAAGCCAATATGCGCGCCATCTTTGTCCAGCGCGATCAGGCTCATGTGCCCGATGTAGTCGCCGCCCAGGTCGCGCAGGTCGCGCATGGCTGTATGCGCCGCTTCTTCCAGCGCCATGCCCAGCTGCATATACAGGACGACGCTGCGAGCCGTCCCCGCGCGGATGGCCATTTCGCCCATGCCTGTGCAGGCGCAAGCGCCGTAGCGATTGTCGGCATAATTGCCCGCGCCGATGATGGGCGAATCGCCGATGCGCCCTGGATACTTCCACGCCCAGCCGCTGGTGCTGACCGCGCTGCAGATATCGCCGGCGCTGTCGATGGCGATGAAATTGACTGTGCCCGCCACGCGCTCGGGATCCGTAGCGAACCTGACCAAGTCCAACAGGGCTGAGTCCTCCCCGTCGGCAAAATCGGCGACTCGCTTGCGCCAGATCTCGCGAATCTCGTCACTGAGCATGTCCGCTTGGCTTTCCGCGCCGATCTCGCGGGCGAAGCGCTCCGCCCCCTCGCCAGCAAGCAGCACATGCGGCAGCCGACGCTCCAACACCTGCCTGGCGACAGAAATCGCATAGGGAAAACCGCGCATGGCCGCCACCGCGCCACTATCCAGCGTGCGCCCATCCATGATGCTGGCGTCCAGTTCCAGCTCGCCCAGAATGTTGGGATAGCCATTGACGCCGACGGTGTGGTCGCTCCAATTGGCTTCGACCAGGCGTGTGCCAATCTCGACAGCGTCCAGTGCGCTGCCGCCGTTTTTTAGAGCAGTCATGGCTGGGCGGATGCCGATTGTCCCGTTGTGGCTGGCGATGATCAACATGGCGCGTAGGACTCGTACCAAGTCGCGTCAAACTTCGGTGGAGCATAAAAGTCGCTCCAGGGACGAGCCTCCCGCACCGCGATGTCCAGCAGCCTTTCCAGACGGGGCATGGCGATATCGCGCAGAAAGTCGGCGCGCGCCGCACTGGACATTGCCGCCGCTTCCTTCCAGATGGCGCGCCCGGCCAGAAATCCGCTGGCGCCCGCCTCGCATGCGACTTGCAGTTGCCGCTCAAATTGCGCGAAATCCACGCCTGCGCTAAGCAGCACCCAGGGAATCGCCGAAGCATCGCTGACCTGCTGGCAAGCCTCATGCCAAGTAGCCATATCCTGGTTATGCGCGATGTCCTGCGGGAACTCCAGCTTCAGCACATCCGCGCCCGTGCGGGAGAGCCGCCGCGCTGTTTCGATGACGACGGCCGGGCGAATCTCGGCATATTCGGCGCTGTCTTTGGATATGCCCACGTCCAGGCTGTAGGACATCGGCTCCAGAAAGACCGGCAGGTCACAGGCTCGGCAATCGGCGACCACTTGGCGAATCAAGGCTTCCTGCACCTCCGCCAATTCGCCGCTTCCGGGATGGTAATAGACCATAAACTTGACTGCGCTCGCGCCGACCTTGCGGATCTTGGACGGCGTCCAACTGGGGATGAGTTCGGTCTTGCGGTAGCTGGAATCGCCGCTGTAGCCGCTTTTCTCCAGCGCCAGCAACAAGCCCGCGCCGGGGCTCATCCGCAGAGCCGCGCCCATGCCATAAGTCGGGTCGGTCAAGATGGCGCTGGCGGATTGCGAAAGCGCGCCGATGATCTCGGCTTTGACCTGGCACAGGGTGGCATAGCTGGCATCGGGCGGCATCATTTTGCGGTAGCTGCCGCGTTGATCGAAAGCGACAATGCCGAAGACATCAACTTGCGGCAGGCTGCTGCTTTTTAAGCCGCGGTAGCGTCCCGGGCTGAGGCTGGCGGGCATGGCTGTCCCTCCTGGCGACTGGGCTAGAATCACGCGCGTCATTTAACCACAGCGGCAGGGTGCGCGCCAACTGTCTGTCCGCCCAAATAAGCGCATTGCAGGGGCGACCCGATGGATCGCCCGTCCCACCCACATGGCTCAAATAAGGGGCGTCTCAACGAGACGCCCTTAGACATTTCTACAAGGCGTAGCGAGGGGCTTAGACCACCGTGCAGCGCAGGGAATCGCCCTCGGACAAGCGCTGCGTGGCCTCAAAGCGCGCCTGCCCCAAGCCCGCTAGCGCCAGCGAGTCCAGCGCCACTTCGCCATGCAGCGCCGTCAGACAGACATCGCAGCCGCCATCCTGGCGCGGAGTCATCTGGCAGGTGCCCCAGGCGTAGCCCGTCGACCAGAATTGCTGCTGCGAGCTCTCCGGCGCGGCAAATTGCATGGAGCGCTCTATCGCCGAATACTGGAAGCCGCTCAGCGCCAGGATCGCCGCCCAACTGGCCATAGCGCGCGCGTAGTGATGCCCGCATTCCGCTTCGTCGAAGGGATTGCGGTTTTCGCCATTGTAGCGATCGCGGATAGCGCCGATGCACTTCAGCCCGTTGTCCAGGTCGTCTTCGTAGAGCATGCCGATGGCGGCGGTGTATTCGAAGCCTGTCATCACCTCGTTGCAGTAGGGGAAGGGTCGCGTGGGGCGGCGCCCGCGTGGATAGGTAGCCATCAGCAGCGCCGACTCGTCATTGAGCACATAGCTGCGAAAATGGTTAAAATGCCCGAACATATTCTCTTTGAAGTTGAAGCGCATGATGCTGTCCAACGTGCGCTTGACTTTGTCCTCCGCGACCAGGTAACCCAAGCCGCAGACATGCGCCAAGAATTGCCCGACCAACTGATCGACCAGACAACCGGCGCCCAGTTGCAAGACTGGCTCGCTGGGATTGGCTGCGCCCATGTCGCTGTGGATGAGCATGTTCAGCACCGCGTCTCGTCCGGAGGCCGGACGAATCTCATGCTCGTAATAGTCGCCATTGAAGAGATTGGCGTCGATCCAGGCGCTGCCATTTTCAAAGAGCGCGCGGCAATCCGCGGCGAATTCGCTTTCGTCCAGCGCCCGCGCCATCTCTTCCATCGCCCGCAGCGCGCCCAAGTACCAGATGCCCATCTGCGGGTTGGGACCGTAATACTCCACATCCATGGTGTTGTGCTGGCAGCCTTCCATGACGCCATCTTTGTCGGCGTCCCAGCCGCCCGGCAGCCAGCAAAACTCCAGCGCCTTGCGGGCATTGCCCCACATGCTGCGCAGCCTGTCGGTGTCGCCGGAGAGCCGCCAATCGCGATACAGCTTCATGATGCAACCCATTTGACCGTCCGCGGCCGCCAGCGACCAGGATTGCGCGTGTTGCAAAGGCAGGTCGACGCGGAAGCTCATGCCACCGTCGCGGCGCGTGGCGTAGTTGAACTCGACCTCGCGCATGCCCATGGCCAGCCCGCCGAACAAGTAAGCTGTCGCCTGCTCGTAATTCCAGACATGCGTGCAACTGCCGAAACAACAGCCCGCGTCGTCATCGCAGCCTTCCCAGCCGAACATGAAGCCGTCTGGCGTGCGGAAGACGGTCTGGCTGCGCAGTGTGCTGAGATTGAAAAGCGCCGCTTCTTTGACCACATCGGGCAGATCGCTCTCGCAGACGGCGTCCACAAAGGCGCGGGTCTTGCTCTCCAGCCAGTCAAGGTTGCGGTGGGTATAGGCTGCCGCGTCCCAGGCGTCCGCATATTGATCGGTGTAATAATTGCCGATGCGCCCACCCTGCTGCAACGGGCTGCCTTGATGGCTGCGGCCAGCCTCAACCCAAGTCATGCGATTGGGAAAATGCCAACTGAGCAGAAATGTCACGACGCGAGACTCGCCAGCCGGCACAGAAACCGGCACACATAGCGATGCCATCGGATTCTGGATCTGGCCGCGCTCCCGTTCTTCGACAGCGCCATCTTCGTTGAAGTCATCCCAGAAATCCAGCAAGCTATCGCCCCAAGTCACATCTGCCCAGGCCGTGCGGTGGCTGATAGAGTCTTGCTGCGGCGTGCTCAGCGCCAGCGTGCCCCACTGCGGCGCCTCGCGATCGACTCCGCGCGACTCCATGAAAAGGCCGGCTAAGCCGTCCTGCTCACGATAGGTATTGAAGTTGTCGCGCGCTTCGCCGTTCGTGCCATCAGCACCGATGAAATTCTGCAAGTTGCCGCAGACCGCCGCCTCGATATCGCTAGCCGACTCGTTATGCAGCACATAGCGCAGAATCGCCACCGGGATGCCGCTGTTCTCGCTGTCAGCCGGGATGAGCGGATTGAAGCCCTGCAATTCCACGCGCAGGGGCACATCGGCGTCGCTCAAATGCACCGTGCCAAAGGGATAGGCGGCTGTGAAATGACACTGGCGGAAGCGCGGCAGCCCGTGATTCGGCACCAGCGATCCCCGCGCGCCTTCATAATCCGCAGCCGGTATCAGCCCTTCCAGCGCCCGCACAGTCGATTCGCCGGCTGCCGTCCGCGTGTAGAGCGCGAAGAATGTCTGCGCCAAATTGAAGCCTTTGGCGGGTCGATTGACAATTTCCCAGTCGTGCAGGTTGCCGCGCCCGCCCAGCGACACCACGCCCGTGCCAATCCCGCCCAGCGGCAAGCCAATCTGCCGCAGATGAGCCTGATCGTAAGATACCAAGGCGGGCATGCTGCCATTCTGTGAGTTGCTCATTCGCCTTTTCCTGTCCTTTGACTAATCACTTGCATCCGATCTCGTGTAGGGACCACTCTGTGACTCGCCCCCGTTTTATTCGCCCGCACCTGGTCTACCCCCCTCGGTCCCCCCGAAGCATCGGGGGGAAGGCTTTGCCGAGCATTCGCATAAACTCGGATACTCATACGGAGTTCGCGATTCTCCGCAGCCGGGCTTTTGCCTCCCCCCAATGCGTTGGGGGGACTGAGGGGGTTGCCATTCCCCTTAGCCCTTCAAGCCCGAGCGGGTCAGCGCCTCGATAATCCAGCGCTGCGCCACAAGGAAGACAATCAGCACCGGCAGTATCGCCAAGCCCACCGCCGCCATGACTACCGAGGGGTTGCCAGAGTTCATATAGCCCGTCAGCAGGGCAATGCCTTGCGGCAAAGTCATCTTCTCCCAAGATGTCAGAAAAATGAGAGCGGTGAAATAGCCGTTCCAGGTGGCATTGAAAGTGATGATGCCCAAGGTCGCCAAGCCGGGACCCGCCAACGGCAAGGCTATCTGCAAGAAAGAGCGCAGGTGACCGGCGCCATCGACGCGCGCAGCGTCAAATAGCTCCTGTGGCATCTGCTTGAAAAATTGCCGCATCAGGAAGACGCCGAAGACGCTGATCAATGCTGGCAAGATGAGCGATTCGTGGGTATTGACCAGCTTCAACTCGGCCATCATCAGGTAGATGGGGATAATTGTGACTTGGCCAGGCACCATCAAAGAGGCGAGCAGGAACATGAACAGGAAATTGCGCCCGGGAAAGCGCAGGCGCGCAAAAGCGTAACCCGCCATCGAGCAAGTGATGAGCTGGCCCAAGGTCGTCAATGTAGCGATCTTGAGGCTGTTGAAGAAGAAAAGCTCGAAAGGCACATTTGACTCGAAGGGCGCCAGGTAATTCTCCCAGCGCCAGTCTGTCGGCAGCCACTGCGGCGGCAGCTTGTAACTATCCGCCAGCGGGCGCAGCGAAGTCGAGAACATCCACAGCAAAGGCATCAAAACCAGGATGGCAGCCAGTGTCAGCACGGCGTAGGACAAGATGTCCTGCCACTTAAGCGGCTTGCGACTCTGCCGGATCAGCTGCCGACCGGCGGCAAATGGCGCTTTTGTTTGGGCAATCATACCTACGCTCGATTATTCATAATGGACCCAGCGGCGGCTGCCCCAGAATTGCAGCAGGGTAACCGCCATGATGACCAGGAACAATGTATACGAAACCGCAGCGGCATAACCAAAATCGAGCCGCTGGAAAGCCTGCTGATAGATATACATCACCACGCTGCGCGTAGCATCGCCGGGACCGCCTTGCGTGAGAACGATGATCGTATCGAAGACTTGCAGCGCGCCGATCATGAAGATAACGAGGATGAAGAAGATGGTCGGACTTAGCAAGGGAATGGTGATTCGGAAAAACAACTGCCGCTCATTGGCGCCGTCAAGCTGCGCCGCTTCATAATACTCGTGCGGGATGCTCTGCAAGCCGGCCAGGAATACCAGCATGGCAAAGCCGGTATTCTTCCAGACATCCATGATGATGATGGCAGCCATCGCCCAAGCGGGGTGGCTGAGCCAAGGTATGGGGTCGATGCCGATAAACGCCAGGTAATAGTTGATGACGCCGGTCTCCTGGTGGTAGAGATATTGCCAGATGACAGCGATATAGGTGTGGGCGATCAAGATGGGGAAGAAGAAGGCCGAGCGATAAAAGTTGCGCATGAGGACGGGCATGCGCCGATTCAGGAAAACAGCCAGCAGCAAGCCAATCCCCGCATTGAAGAAGACCGCGAAGCCTGTGAATACGATGGTATTGCGATAAGTTGTCCGCAAGCGGCTGTCGTTAATCAGCCGGGCATAATTGTCCAGCCCCACATAATGCGTGTCGCCCAGAATGCTGTACTCATAAAAGCTGATGCGCAGCGATTCGACCAACGGGTACAAAATGAAGATGGCAAAGCCGATGAAAGTGGGCAGAATGAAAAGGTATCCTGCCAGAGCTTCGCTGCGCTTGGGGGACAACATTGGCCTGTTATTTCCTGCGGTATTTGACAGGGGAAGCCCGCAAGATCGCTCTCGCAGGCTTCTAGTGTACTATGCAAATCGGCGGCTTACGAACCCATCCGCTCCGCTAGACGGTCCATAGCGGCGGTCAGTTCGGTATGGGCGGCTTCCAAGCCTTGTTCAGGCGTGGAGATGTTGGCCATGATGTCGCCCATGTGCCGCATGAAGATCTCCGCCATTTCGGCGAAGTTGGGCGGCGACGGCACGGGCTTGATGTCATCCAGGCTTTCCCAGAAGTAATTGGCGTGCGCCGGGAAAGCCATGAACTGGTCACTGAGGGCGGAGGAACGGCGCGATGGGATGAAGGTACCGAAACGGATGGAATCGACATCAGTTTCAATGCTGGAGAACTCCTTGATCAACTCCAGCGACAGCGGCACATTCTGCGCGCTCTTGGTGATTGCCCAGCCGCCGGAGCCGAAGACCGTCGTGCCGGTTTCGTTCCGCGGCCAATGCACGATGTCGACTTGACGGAAGTCGTTGGCGATGTAATTGGCGAAGGTCCAGCGCCCCCAGGCCGACATGGCGGCGCGTTCCGATGAGAACAAACCAAACTGGTCCTGACCCTCAACCGATGGGGAAACGCCGTGTTCGTGCACAAGGGAATGAATGAACTTGACCGATTCCAGCATCTTGGGGTCATCCAGGTTGGATTGCGTCCAGTCGTCATTCAAAACGCCGGTGCCGTTGGTATGGAACCAGGGCTGCAAGCCGAAGAAGAAGAAGGGGATGACGAAGCCGAAGACCTTGTCGGCGCCTTCGCCGCTGGTCAAGGTCAAGGCGGTTTCCAGAAAGTCGTCCCAGGTCCACATGGGGTCGGGCGTGCCCAAGCCAGCGGCTTCGAACATAGCCGTGTTGTAATGGATAATCATGTTATTCCATTCACGGGTGATGTAGTAGGTATGGCCATCGCGCCCGGCAAGCCCGGCAGCCAAGGCGGGATGCGAATCAGCCTCGACCTCCTGCAAAGCCGGCTCCGCGGCGATGAAGTCGTCCAACGGCAGCAAGGCGCCGGAGGCGATCAGCTCATGCGCGCCTTCGATGGCGATGGCGATCACATCGGTCTGCAAGCCGCTACGGAGACGCAGCAGAATGTTGGTGGTGAAGCCCCCCCAGCCTTCCGTAGACGGGATGTATAAGTCTTCCACGGTGACATTGGGATAGACTTCGTTGAAGCGGGCGATTGCGTTGGCGAACACCTCCTGATGCTGCGCGCCGCCAAAGTTGTATACCACGATATGGTCGGTGATATCTGTCGGCGGGGCTTGCGCCAGAACTGATGAGAGCGGCATGCCGTAGGCGCTGGCCAGTGCCGCGGCGCTGCCCAGACTGGTGTACTTTAAGAAATCCCTGCGGGAAACTTGCTTCTTCATTGTTCAGTCTCCTTGTAATTCTAGAATTGCGAGATGCTGCCTGTGTAGGCTACTGCATTTACTAAATGTTGTCAAGCATACAGCGGCAACTTTAGTATAACTTGCACAAATCTTGCAAGTTAGTTTACTAAACCATGTATGCTATACTTAGCCGCAGCTTGCGGCGAGACCAGATCCATGTCGCCAGCAAGCTTGCCTGTGACACATGAAAGGCGTAGAAACAAACAATGTCAAAGCCGACCATCGCCGATGTCGCCGAACTGGCCGGGGTATCGCCGACGACTGTCTCGCTCTACATCAACCGTAGGGGGGGCATCAGCGTCGCTACCGAAGCGCGCATCGCCGACGCTATCGAGACGCTGGACTATGTGCCCCGCGGCCGGCACGGCCGGCGCCGTTCCACTGAGGCCGGCTTCATCGGCCTGCTGGTCGAGAAGCTACCCACCCTGCTCACCGGCGACCCATTCTACGCCGATGTCGCCTCGGGCATCCAAAGCGAAGCCGAGAAGCTCGGTTACTCTATCGCCGTCAATGTCATCAGCGAGGCGACCCAGGACCTGCCCCGCCTGGTCGCCGAAAATTCCGTTCAGGGCATCTTGGCGCTTGGCGGCGGCGACATCAACGATGAGCTGCTGAGGCGCATCTCCGCCAGCAGGACGCCCCTAGTGACGGTCGACAATCAAGTCGCGCTGGCTGAGGAGGGCTATGATGACGCCGCCAGTCAGAGCAATCTAGCGCCAATAGACAGCGTAGTCGTCGACAATTATCGCGGCGCCTATCAAGCCGTCCACCACCTGCACAAGCTGGGCCATCGGCGCATCGCCATCATCACCGGCCCGCGCAAGTACAAGAGTTTGACCGAGCGCTACCATGGCTACCTGGCCGCCATGCAGGACTGCGGCCTGGGCATCGACGCGGAGTTGGTGCAAGCGCCTATCTCGCGCGGGCGGCCCAACAAGGGTTTTCGTGAGATGCAAGCCCTGCTGGCGCTGCCAAAGCCGCCGACCGCCGTCTTCGCCGTCAGCGACCGCACTGCCCTGGGCGCCATCCCAGCCATTTCCGCGGCGGGGCTGGCTGTCCCGGACGAAATCAGCATCGTCGGCTTCGACGATATGCCGCCCTACGCTTATCCGCCGCCGTCGCTCAGCTCCGTCACCAGCGAGCGCCTGAAGATGGGGCATATCGCCATGCAGCGCTTGCACCAGATCATCGAAGACCCCAGCCTGGTAGCCATCCAAATCGTCATGCCCAGCCAGCTGGTCCTGCGCGACTCCAGTGCCCCGCCACGCTATCAGTAGCGCCAAGGCGGTAATGCAATCGCTTAGCGCCGGGTACACCGAGCAATGCGAGCGCACAGAGATATGGCTGTTTTTGTGGCCTGCGCTCAACATCAGCCGCAGTCAAAAGGCGTAAACGGCAGATACCAGCCAGCTTTCATAAAGATTTTCTCTGCGTTCTTTTTTCACTCGGGGTCCTCGGCAGTGAAAATTATTTGAGGCGGCTGCCCTGCGCAGCGCTTGAGCCACCCTCACAATCAGCCCCGCTTTCGTCTATACTGGGGCGGAATCCAACCACTCGACGCTTGGCTGCTGAGCGGGACACGCCAGTCGCCCGGCGAAAAACAGGAGCGCAGCTATGGCCGAGCAAGCCTTCACCCCGCCAACCAGCGAATGGTATCACCCCGAGCCGGACATCGTCGCCAACGCCAATCTGCCCGATTACGAAGCTGCCTATGCCCAAGCCCGCCAGGACCCACAGGCTTTCTGGGCGGAGCGCGCCGAGACCCTCAGTTGGTACAAAAAGTGGGACAAAGTCCTGGATGACAGCAACAAGCCCTTCTACAAGTGGTTTGTCGGCGGCAAGACCAACATGGCGCTGAATGCCCTCGACCGGCATGCGCAAAGCTGGCGGCGCAACAAACTCGCCTTCATCTGGGAGGGCGAAGATGGCGCGGAGGTAACGCTGTCCTACTGGCGGCTCTGGCAGGAAGTCAACAAATTCGCCAATGTGCTGCGGCATATGGGCGTGAAGAAAGGCGACCGCGTCACCATCTATATGGGGCGCGTGCCGGAAATCGCCATTGCCATGCTGGCTTGCGCCAAAGTCGGCGCGCCACACAGCGTCGTCTACGGCGGTTTCTCCGAGCAGGCGCTAGCCAGCCGCATTGAAGACGCCCAAAGCAAAGTGCTGATCACCTGCGATGGCGCTTGGCTGCGCGGCAAAATCGTACCATTAAAAGACACAGTCGATGAAGCCTGCGCCCGCTCGCCCATCGTCGAGACGGTCATCGTCGTCAAACGCACCGCCCATGACATCAATATGCAAGCCGGGCGCGACCACTGGTATCACGACCTGATGGCGCTGGATATCGCCAAGCCCGAAGCCGAAACCGAGGTCATGGATGCCGAAGACCCGCTCTTCATCCTCTATACCAGTGGCACGACCGGCAAGCCCAAGGGCGTCCTGCACACGCACGGCGGCTACCAGGTCTATACTTCCACCACGCTCAACTGGGCTTTTGACCTCAAGGAAGAGGACCGCTGGTGGTGCGCGGCCGACCCCGGCTGGATCACCGGGCACAGTTATATCGTTTATGCGCCGCTGATCCTGGGCGCCACCAGCATCATCTACGAAGGCGCGCCCACCTTCCCCGCCCCGGACCGCTGGTGGCACTTGGTGGCCAAGTACGGCATCTCCATTTTGTACACCGCGCCGACGGCCATCCGCGGCTTGATGCGCTTTGGCGAATCCCACCCGGACAAGCACGACTTGAGCAGCCTGCGTTTGCTGGGTTCCGTCGGCGAGCCCATCAATCCCGAAGCCTGGCGTTGGTATTACCGCGTCATCGGCAAGGAACGCTGCCCCATCATCGACACCTGGTGGCAGACGGAAACGGGCGGCTTCATGATCACGCCTGTGCCCTCAGTCGGCTTGAAGCCCGGCAGCGCCACCCGACCCTTCCCCGGCATCGAAGTCGATATTGTCGATGAAGACGGGCAGCCAGTGGGCACGAACGAAGACGGCAATCTGGTCATCAAATCGCCCTGGCCTAGCATGATCCGCACTGTCTACGGCGATGACGAGCGCTTCATCAGCCAATACTGGCAGCAGTACGCCGCGCAGGGCTGGTATCTGGCTGGCGATACCGCGCGCCGCGACGAAGACGGCTACCTCTGGGTCATCGGGCGCAACGACGATGTGTTAAAGGTCAGCGGCTATCGGCTGGGCACGGCGGAGGTCGAGTCGGGCTTGGTCAGTCACAGCGCCGTCGCGGAAGCGGCGGTCATCGGCATCCCGGACGAGCTGCGCGGCAATGTCATCTATGCCTACTGCATCCTGGTGGCGGACGCAGAAGGCAGCGCTGAACTGGAAGCCAAGCTAAAGGCGCATGTGCGGCATGAGGTGGGTCCCATCGCCGTGCCCAAGCAAATCGAGTTTGTCGATGGCCTGCCGAAGACGCGCAGCGGCAAGATCATGCGGCGCGTGCTGAAAGCGCAGGCGCTGGGACAGCCACTGGGGGATCTGAGCACGCTGGAGGATTGAGTCGCCGCAGAGGCGCAGAGATTTTGTAGGGGCGGCTCAGCTGGGGTCGCCCAAAGGTTCTCGGACTGGGGAAAACATGAGCAAAGTTCAAGCGCAGACCAAATCGGTTAAGGATCTATTAGGCGTCAAATACGGCATTGATGTATTCCAAAGGGAATATGACTGGGGACAGCGACAAGTTGAAGATCTGTTGAGCGACTTCGAAAACAAGTTCCTCGAAGAATACGACAAATCTCACGACACCACTGCAGTAGTGCATTACCCGCATTATTTCCTCGGGACAATTATCACAGTCGCCAAGAACGAAAAGCGCTATATCGTCGATGGGCAACAGCGATTGACTACTCTCACACTTCTGCTCATTTACATCAATCATTTGCGCAACGAGGCGGAAGGGATTTACGATGTCTCGCCGCTGATATTTTCAGACAACTTCGGCGAGATGTCCTTCAATATCGATATCCCCGAACGTTTAGCCTGCATGGAAGCGCTATTTCAGAGCGGGGAATTTGACGCGACTGATCATACAAACTTGTCTGTGCGCAATCTCACTGCTCGGTATGACGAATTAGACGAGATATTCCCCGAGACCTTGCATGGGCACGCCTTGCGATTATTCGTGTACTGGCTTATTGAGAAGGTCAACATAGTCGAAATTGTAGCGCCAACAGATGATAATGCTTTCACGATTTTCGAGACCATGAACGACCGCGGCATGAACTTAAGCCAAGCCGATATGCTGAAAGGTTATCTGCTGGCGAATATCAATAGCTCCCAAAAGAAGACACAGGCAAATGATGAGTGGCGACGCTTGACAAAAGAGTTGGTTGATGTGGACGAGGGGGTACAGGAAGACTTCTTCAAGAATTGGCTGCGTGCAAAATATGCGGATGAAACGCGTGAACGAAAGAAAGGCGCGGAAAACAAAGACTTTGAAAATATCGAAAAGTTCCACCGCTGGACGCGCGACAATCGCAAGCGCATTAGATTGGAAAAATCCGACAACTATTATGATTTTATCACACGCAATTTCACATTCTATGCAAAATATTTCATAGCCATGCGCCAGGCTGCGCAGCATTTGACCTCGGGGCGTGAAGAAATCTACTACAACGCATATAACAACTTCACTTTACAGTACATGTTGGCGCTGGCGCCACTCAAGCTAGCAGATGACAGCGAAACCGCCTGGAAGAAGATTCGTCTGGTTACGACTTTCGCCGACATCTATCTCGCACGACGTATGGTGAACTTCCGACGCAATGGCTATAGCACTTTGCAATACACCATGTTCAACTTTGCCAAAGATATCAGGGATTCGGATCTAGAAGAGCTACGGGAAAAATTGATGCAATCCTTGACCCATATGCGTTGGGACAACACTTTCGCTGGCGTAATTGGTGAATATCCACACTGGCGACCCCCGACCTTCTCGCTGAACAACTTCACTGGTCGGTCAATCCGCTACCTGCTGGCGCGCATGACGGCATGGGTTGGCCGGGAATGTGGCGAACCTGTCAACTTCCTCAGTTATCTCTGGGATGCCAAAGGCAAGCCTTACGATATTGAACATATCTGGGCGAGCAACCATGAATACCATAAAGCCGATTTCTCTAGCGAAGATGATTTTCATCGCCATCGTAACTATTTCGGCGGTCTGCTCTTGCTGCCTCGCCCCATTAACAGAAGCTTGAAAGACAAGCCTTACGAGTACAAATTGGAAAAATATCGGGAGCAAAACCTTCTTACGGCATCACTAAATGATGCGCGCCACAAGAACAGCCCCAGCTTCAAACAATTCATCCAACGCACAAACCTCCCCTTCAAACCGCACTCTGAATTCAAACGCGACGACCTCATGGAGCGCCAGCATCTCTACCGTCAAATCTGCGAGCGGATATGGAGTCCCGAGCGCCTCGACGCCATTTGAGCCACAACGCTCTTTCCAGTCGGCACCGTCCGGGATTCAACCCACTCCACATCCACATCCCGCAACCGCTTGCGGATTAGGCCCTGCGCCGCAGCCGATACATCCATGCCCAGGAAGCGCCTGCCCAGCCTGTGCGCCTGCACCAGCGTCTCGCCGCTGCCAGCGAAGCAGTCCAGCACGACATCGCCGGGATTCGACGAGGTCAAGATGATGCGCCGCAGCATGTCAGCATTCTTCTGCGTAGGATAAAGCGGATTCTGCGGATCCTTATATTCCCATACATCTTGCGGCAGCTTGCCCTGGCTGTCTTCGGCGAACTTTTTCAAGCGCGGATTGCCGGTCGAGCTCCAGGCTACCAGCCCCTGCGCGTCCAGTTGCTCCAGCTTTTCGGGACGATAACGCCAGTGGCGGCCTGCGGGCGGCTCTATGCCACGCCAGGCTTTGCCCGTTTCGCCCTCCCGCGTGACGCCCGGCGCATGCAGCGGCGTGGTCGTGTAGCGGCGTCCGAACACATCCGTTTGCGGATACAGCCGCGCGATATCATCTTCGCTCAAAGGCTCGCGCTGCGGATTCCAGGTCAGCGTCTTCGGCGACATGGAGTAGAACAAGATGCTGTCGCGGACATTGCCATAGGCATAACGGGTGAAGTTCTTGGGATTGCATTTGATGCGCGCGATGCTGTTGCGAAAGTTCTCCGCGCCAAACACTTCGTCCAGCAGCAGGCGCACGCGGTGTTCGACCGACAAACCGATATGCACATAGATTGAAGCCGTCGGCGACATGACCCGCTGTATCGCGCGCAGCTGTCGCCGCAATGGTTCTAGGTATGCCGCGCCCTGTCTTCGGTCGGAATAGGCAATCGTGCCAGCCGCGCTGATCGTGTTGGCGCGCCCTTCGCTGATGAGGAAGTCATTGCCAGTGGCAAATGGCGGATCAATGTATACCAGGTCGGCTTGCAGCCCCCGCCGCGCAAGCAGTTCGAGCCCAGCAAGATTGTCGCCGGCGTAAAACAAGCGCTCGCCCATAGCGGGTTTCCCTAGCACATATGCACTATTCAGACTCTAGCGGCTGGTCGGGCGATTGGCAAGATTCTCACAAAGTCCTCAACCCGATCCATCAGCAGCCGCCCTTTGTGTCCACAGGGTCTTTGTGGTAAAGATACAAGCACCTGCCACCAGCCGCTCCCAAAAGGCGCGCTCATGCCCAGACCACTCTATGAGACCGAGCCCAAGGTCATCAACAGCCTGCAAGCCCGCGGCCGGCACAGCCAGGCCTTGCAAGTCGCCACCACCAACCGCGGCAAGCTCGCCGAAATCCGCCGGCTGCTGCCCGACTACGAAGTCGTCGGCGTCAAGCTCGACATTGAAGAGATCCAAAGCCTCGACCCGTATAAAGTCGCGGGGCACAAAGCCATCGCCGCCTGGCGCGCCAACGACTGCAACCCCATCCTGATTGAAGAGACCTCGCTGGCATTGCGCGGACTGGGCGGGCGACCTGGCACTTACATCAAGGACTTCGCCGAAGAAGACGAGATGCGCCGCATGATCGCCGAAAGCTGGCTGGCTGGGCGTGACCGAACGGCCCGCGCCACTGTCCTGCTTGCCATCTACGACGGCGGCGAAACGCATATCCGCGAGGGGCATACCGGCGGCAGCATCGCCGAGACCCTGCGCGGCAGCGACGGCTTCGGCTGGGACGATATCTTCATCCCCGCTGGCGAGACGCAGACCTTCGCCGAGATGACCGATGCGGAAAAAGACCGGCATTCCCCGCGCCGCAAAGCCCTGGACGCCTTGCGCGCTCAGCCGCCGCGCCTGGGGCAAGCCGTCTTCATGATCCCTGAACCCTACCGGCAGGAACTGGAACGGGTCGACTACGCCTCGCTAAATGAGGATAAAGCGCTGGAGTTCGCCTTCGCGCTGGAGTCGCTGGAAGAGGGCAATCCGCCCAACTCGCAATTCGAAGCGCCCTGCTATCAGCCGATCCGCTACGAAGAAAATATCTATTACAGTCGCTACCTGCCCAAAGCCGACAGCCACAGCATCGGTCTGATCCTCACCGATGTCGACCGCGGCAGCCTGCGCATGAACAAGAACGGCAGTCCCGTCATCTGGCAATTCGGTCCCGAACGCCGCACACTGGCGCTGGCGCAGCGAGCCGATTTTTTCCGCAGCAACCAAAGCGCCGCCGTGCTGGCCAAGCTGGACGCCATCGCAGAACCTGGCGTCATCCCGCCGCGCAGCAACAAACGCTCGCGGACGGTCGAGACGGTGCTGGGCTTGCAGGACAATCCCTTCATCACCAGCACCTATTCCTGGAAGGACCTGGGTTATCGCAAAGGCTCGTCGGCGCAGCGAGTCTCCCGCACGCACAGCGCCGAACAGGGCTTGTTCAACCGCATCGGCAAGCGCCCACGCAGCGTGCTCGGCTTCGGCTCCATGCCAGCCATTTCGGGTTGGCGTGATGTGCTTGCCACCGCCGCCATTGGGCATCATCCTATCTTCACGCATCGCAACAGTCTCTTCGCGGGCTATATCGAGCGCCAGGCGGGCGTCATCCGCGCGGCGAAAGCCGTCCTGCGGGGACTGCTGGACGAGGCGGAGTATCAGCGGGCGGCGCAGAATATCGGCGCGGCGCTGGGCTGCAGCAATGTCGCGCGCGAACTCAAGGCGGCGCGCCATCTCTATGAGCGGGCTGGCGTGCGCCTCTTCCGTATCTACACCATCAATTCCGACCCGCGCGTGGTGGAAACAGCGGCGGCGCTGCGAGCCGAGTTCGGCGACAGCATTGAGCTATTCGTCGGGCAGGTCAGCGACAAACGCCAATGCTTGCAACTGATCGCCCCCGAGGTGCGCGCGGACGGGCTTTTCTTCGGGCATGGCGGCGGGCGGCAGTGCACCTCCGCCACCAATGGCATGGCGGTCACCACGCTGGAAGAAGTCTACAGCGTCGCCACCGACCCACGCTTCAATCATGTCACCATCGCGGTGGAAGGCGGCATCGGCACTTCCATGGGGCATCTGCTGCTGCTGGGCGTCGACCTGATTTCCTACAATCAGCAGTTGGCTCGCTGCGTCATCGAGCAGGGCGATATCTATTTTGAGCACAAGAGCAGCAAGGTCTGCATGCCTTATCACGGCAGCGCCAGCGCCCCGACTATGATTATCGAAAGCGCCAATCCCGCGCTGGCTCGGCAGCGCCTGCGCCCCGGCGGACGCACGCGCAATGTCGAGGGCAAAGCCGGCTACCGTTTCTTCGAAGAAAAAGCCAATTCCATGGTCTTCTACATCAATACTTTCAAGCACTACGCGGCGCGGGCTTTGGCGGATGTGGGCGTGCGCGACATGGCTGAACTGCGGCAATTCACGCGCGACAGCGACTCCGAGCTCATCCGCATCGTCAGCTCGCAAGCCAGCGCTGTCGGGCAGGCCTATGGGAATCTGATGTAGGGGCACGCTACTTCCCCCGCCTCGACGGGGGAGCGAGGGGTTTTGCCCTAAAACACAATCACGCCGCGCGCCACCTGGCCGGTCAGCATGGACGCATAAGCCTCGTTGATCTCGTCCAGCCGGTAGCGCTGGGTGATCATCTCGTCCAGCTTCAGCCGCCCGTCCGCGTACATGTCCAGGAAGTGCGGGAAGTCACGGCGCGGCCGCACGCTGCCATAATAGCTGCCGCGGATGGTCTTCTCGGTGCGGGTGATGATGGCGCCGGGCAAGTTCGTGCCGCTGCCCACGGGCGACAAACCCACCAGCGTCAGCATCCCGCCCGGACGAGTCGCTTCCAGCGCCCTTTCCTGCAGCGCTGTCAAGCCCACCGACTCAAAGACATGATCCGCGCCGCGCCCGCCCGTCAGCGCCTGAATCTGCGCCACCGTCGTATCATCTGAATATAGCGTGTGCGTCGCGCCGAACTCGCGAGCGATTTCCATTTTGCTGCTGTTGGTGTCGATGGCGATGAGCGGATGCGCGCCAGCCAACGCCGCCCCCTGGATGATGTTCAAGCCGACGCCGCCCGCGCCATAGACCGCTGCGCTTTGCCCAGGGCGCACCTCCGCCGTATACAGGGCTGCGCCAACCCCAGTCGATACCGCGCAGCCCACCAGCGCCGCCACTTCCAGCGGCACATCCTCGCGGATGGGCACGCAGCTTTGTTCCGGCACGACCACATATTCAGCAAAGCAGCCGACGCCCGTGAAGATATAGACTGGTTCGCCCCGCCAGCGCAAGCGGCTGCTGCCATCGCTTTGCGTGCCTGCGCGCAGCTGCGGCGTAAATGTCTCGCAGAGCACGGGCTTGTCATTCAGGCAATAGAAGCATTCGCCGCAATCGGGACGGAAGCTCAGGGTGACGCGGTGGCCCGCCTTCACGCTGGTCACGCCAGGACCCACGGACTCGACCACGCCAGCGCCTTCGTGCCCGCAGATGATGGGCAATGGATACTGCGTGTTGCCTTCAACCACATGCCAGTCGCTGTGGCAGACGCCGGCCGCAGCCACTTTCACGCGTACTTCGCCAGCTTGCGGCTCGGCGATGTCGACCGTCTCGATGCGAAACGGGCTATGCGTGGCGGTCAGGATGGCGGCTTGCATCTGCATGATGGCTCGCTTTCTTCCGGCTGAACTTCCGCCCGAGATTTGACCACATCGCAGCTGGCAGGTCAAAATCCCGCCGGCATTGGCAGGTTCAGCGATTTATCGGCGCTGTGAAGAAATAGAATATTTGTCTTTAACCTTCCTGCCTCAGCCCCGCCCCCGCATGCGTTCTTGCTTGAAGGGATCCCCCGCGTTGTGATAGCCGCCTTGCTCCCAGAAACCCGGCTTGTCGACCGGGCTGAATTCCAGCGCGCGCAGGAATTTGGCGCTCTTCCAGAAGTAGCGTTTTGGCACCAGCGTGCGCAGCGGACCGCCATGCGCGATCAAGTCCGGCTCGTGCAGCCAGCGCCCCTCGTACTTGACCGCCAGCATGACATCCGCGTCGTCCATGACCGCCAGCGGCAAATTGGTCGTATAGCCATATTCGCAGTGGGCGATGACGAAGCGCGCTTCGTCCGTCAACTCCAGTTCGCGCAGAAAATCACGAAAGAGCAGGCCTTCCCAAGAAGTGTCAAACTTGCTCCAGCGCGTCACGCAGTGGATGTCGCAGGTCAGCTCCTGCCGCGGCAACTGCAGAAATTCGTCCCAGCGCCAGCGCCGCTCCTGCCGCAGCGCGCCAAACACGCGCAGATCCCAACTTTCGGGATTGAATTGCGGGGTAGGTCCATAAGTCAAAACCGGGAATTTCTCGGTGAGGGATTGCCCAGCCGGCAGACGCCCCGAGTCGCGCATCTCTCTTTCCCGGGCGCGTCGCGACAGATAGGACATAGTTTTGCCTCCCACGCAGAATTGGATACCGGCGCGATTTGAACACAGGCAACCCATCTGTGCAAACTTGCCAGCCTGCCCGTGCTACCATTTCGCCGCGTTGCGCGTTAGCATAGCGGCATTCCGCCCCACCACTGGACGCCGCTATGGCCTTGCCGCTCGACCAGGCGCATCGCACCGACTCACCCTATCGCTGGGTCATCCTGACCATGGTGACGCTATCCGGCTTCCTCGTCATGGGCTTCCCCACCACTGGTCTCTCAGCCATGTTCAGCGATATCGCCGCTTCGTTGGGGCTGGACCTCGTGCAAATCGGCCTGATCTGGGGGGTCGGCTCAGTGATGGGCATCTTCACGGCGGTCTTGGGCGGCGCCTTCATCGACCATTTCGGCACGCGGCGCACCTTGGTCTTGCTCTGCCTGGCGACGGGCATTACTGGCCTGCTGCGCGGCTTCGCGGTCGATTTCTGGACGCTCTTCATCACTTCCTTCTTATTTGGCATGGTGCAGCCCATCCTGCCGATGAACTTCGTTAAGTTGAATCGCGAGTGGTTCGCGTCGCGGCAGTTGGGCTTTGCGGCTGGCGTGATGTCGGCCGGTTTCGCCACCGGCTTGATGCTGGGCTCCCGCTTGAGCGCGACCGTGCTTGTGCCGCTGCTGGGCGGCTGGCGACAGGTGCTGATCGGCTTGGGCCTCTGCGCGATTTTGATGGCGCTGGCTTGGGCATTTGTGCATCCGCGCGATGAGCATCGCCGTCCCGCACAGCCGCTCGACCTGCGCGGCATCCTGCGCAGCTTGCGGGCGGTCGCGCGCTTCCGCGAATTATGGGTGATTTCGCTGGCGGTCTTTGGCGTACTGGGTTTGATGCGGGGCTTGGTCGGCTATGTGCCCACTTACCTGCGTGAGATTGGCTGGGGCGCTGCCGAAGCGGATACAGCCATCACCGTGTTTTTCTTTTGCAGTTTGATCGGCGTCGTGCCGCTCTCGCATTTGTCCGACCGATTGGGCAACCGCCGCCTGGTCATGGCTTTCGGCTGCGCGATGATGTCGCTGGGTACGGCGCTGATGTTCCTGGCCGGCGACAACTTCTGGAGCGTCATGTTAGCGATGGCGCTGGCCGGCTGCTGCTTCGACAGCTTCATGGCGCTGAAAGGCGCGTCCATCACCGAGGTCGAAGGTTTGCCACTGACGCTCATGGGCAGCGCGCTGGGCTTTGGCGGCATCTGGCAGAACCTGGGCACGAGCTTGACGCCGCCCCTGGGTAACGCCCTGTCCACCATCGCACTGCATGTGCCTTTTTTGCTCTGGGCTGGCAGCGGCATCTTCGCTGTCGTAACGCTGCTGAGTTACCGCAAACGCCGCAAACGCAAGTAGAGGCAAGGCGACACTTGTGCC
The DNA here is from genome assembly GCA_034420985.1 of Anaerolineae bacterium. Classification (GTDB taxonomy): domain Bacteria; phylum Chloroflexota; class Anaerolineae; order Aggregatilineales; family Phototrophicaceae; genus UBA6055. Next base: position 23,017 of record DAOUKU010000032.1, read on the forward strand.
GCCAGCCTTTGCTATCCCACAGCCCCAAGAAATCGTGGCAGGGGCGCATTCACGAAGTGGCGAGTCACCGGCTCGCCCTACGATTCCCGCTAGGATTTAGCCTCCCCCCATCTCGATGGGGGGACTAAGGGGGCTGGTCGAGCGGCTTAATCTCGCCCGCTGCCGAAGAGGCGCAGCAGGAAGATGAACAGGTTGATGAAATCCAGGTAGAGCGTCAGCGCCGCCATGATGCTGAATTTCAGTGTGCTTTCAGCATCCACCGTCATGCGCGGGTCGGCCGCCATGGCCGCAATCCGCTGGGTATCGTATGCCGTCAGCGCCGTGAAGAGCAACACGCCAACGATGCTGATGAGAAACTCGACCATCGTGCTGCCCAGGAAGATATTCACCACGCTGGCGATGATCAGCCCTATCAAACCCATCATGAAGTAGCTGCTGTACTTGCTGAGATCGACATTGGTCGTCAGCCCGACCACAGTCATGGCCGCGAAGACGCCCGCCGTGCTGAAGAACGCCGCCGCGATCGACCCTAGCGTGAAAGCCACGAAGATGATCGACAGCGTAAAGCCCGTCAGCGCCGAATAGATGAAGAAAAGCATGCCCGCCGCCGTCGCCGAAATCCGCCGAATGGCGAAGCTCAAGCCGAAGACGATGCCCAACTGCGCGATAATCGCCAGCAGCATCACCATCTGGTTGGGGATCATGCCGCTGTTGCTGACGCCCAGGGCGATAGCCGCCGTCACCAGCAGCCCCATGGTCATCCAGCCGTAGACATTGCGCATGACCGCGTTAAGCCGAAGGCCTTCCAGCGGGGCTTTGCGTTTACCCGCGTCAATGATGAACCCGTCATTGCCTACTTGCATCTTTTTCTCTCCTGTCGGCGCCACATCCGCGGCGCCCTTGCCAAATGCCTTACTCTATTGTAACGAAAAATCTTGACGATGGGGCTGGCGCAAAGACGCGAATTAACACGCTTCTAACCAATTGCCCGCGCGCAGGTGGCGGGCAACCGAATGGGTCGCCCCTGCACCTGCGCAGCCCCTTGATGTATGCTTGCCCCGCCAAATTACCGTCAGCCCCCTGCCCATGCGCATACTCCTCGCCTCGTCCTCGCCTCGCCGCCAGCAACTGCTCGCCCAGTTGGGATTGCGCTTTGACATCGTCGCGCCCGCTATAGACGAGTCGCGCCTGGATGACGAAGACCTGGTCGACTATGCCCGCCGTCTCAGCCAACAGAAAGCCGCCGTCGTCGCCCGCAACATTGACGAATCAGCCCTGATTATCGCCGCAGACACCATCGTGGAATTCCGCGGCGAACTACTCGGAAAGCCAGCCGATGCCGCTCAGGCCTGGGACATGCTGCAGCGGCTGCGCGGGCGCTCGCACAGCGTCATCACCGCTTTCACTGTAGAGCGCGCGCTTGAATCGCCATGTGCCATCACGCGTCATGCCCGCACCACAGTCACTATGCGCGACTATGGGGATGAGGAAATCGCCGCCTACATTGCCAGCCGCGACCCTTTCGACAAAGCTGGCGCCTACGCCATCCAGAATCGGGCATTTCATCCCGTCGCGTGCATCGACGGCAGCTACAGCAATGTGGTGGGCTTGCCCCTGGAAGCGCTGAGCAGCGCTTTGGGAGCTATGGGCGTTACGGTCTCGCCGCCCGATGACTAAGCCGGCAGCAGCACCGACTTCACATTGACGCCAGCTTCCATTTGCTCGAAAGCCTCTTCCCAATTTGCCAGCGGATAAGCGCCACCGATAATAGGAGTCAGGTCGATTTGCCCGCTGGACAGCAGCTGCAGCGCGCGCTCCCAGGTGGCATGCAGATGGCTGAAGCTGCCCTGCAGGGTGATGGCTTTCTGCACCAACGGATCCAGCGAGAAATCCAGGGGCTGCGGACCCCAGCCGATTTTGGCGATGATGCCGTTGGGGCGCGTCAGTTCCAGCGCCGTCTTCAGCGCGATGCTGACGCCAGTGCAATCCACCACCAGGTCCGCGCCGAAGCCATCGCCCAGCGAGCGGATCAGCTCCAGCGGATCGTCTTCGTCGATGTTGAGCGTGCGCGCCGCGCCGATCTGCGAAGCCACCTGCAAGCGCAGCGCGTCGTGGCGCGTGCCCAGCATGATTATCTTGGCGCCGCGCAGCTTCGCCACCAGCAGCGCCATCATGCCGATGGGACCGGGACCCTGGATGACGACCGTGTCGCCGGGGCGGATCAGTGGCGTCTTCTCCACCAGCGCGTTGTAAGCCACGCAGATAGGCTCGGTCAACGAGGCATGCTCAAAGGGCACATTGTCGGGGATATGATGCAATATCTGCTGGCGGGCAGTCACAAATTGCGTGAAGGCGCCATCGTGCAGCGCGCCGTAACCCAGCCGCCCGGGGCACTGGTTGTAATCGCCACTGTGACAGAAGGCGCAGACCCCGCAGATCTCCGCCGCCGTCTCCACCGCCACGCGATCGCCCTCGCGGAAGCCCGCGACGCCTGCGCCAACCGCCGCCACTGTGCCGCAGAATTCATGCCCCAGCACCAGCGGCAGCTTGATCGCCCAGCTTTGGTGTTCGCGCCACATGTGCAAGTCGCTGCCACAGACGCCCGCCGCGCGCACCTGCACGATGACCTGCCCTGGCGCGGGATCGGGCGGCTGGGGAATCTCGCGCAATTCCACATTTTTGTCGGCGCGTCCGTATTTTATAAGCGCTTGCATCTTCATACCTCCTCGCCAGTCCAGCCCATCCCCCGGCCTCTTAGCCCGTATCAACGGGGAAGAGGAGCTACTGTCTGCCGACTCGCGATATCTGCCTGGGATTTCATCATATTACAAGCTCTCGACGAAACCTTCCCCCGTCTCGACGGGGGACCGAGGGGAGTTAATACCTCTGTGCCCTCTGTGTTGCCTCGTTTCCTCTGTAGTAAAGCTTTATTGGCAGGGCATGTCAGAAATAGCGTTCGCGCATGCGCTGCAGGAATTCCAGCGACTCGCGCATTTCGTCCATGCCATTCATGCCATCTTCAATGCTGACCCAGCCCTGGTAGCCTGCGTCGCGCAATATGGCGAAGATGGCGTGGTAGTCGTTCAAGCCGCGCCCGGTTACGCCATGCTGCAATTCCGCCGCGTAACCGATGGCGCCATCGCTGCCGCGCAGGGAGTCCAGCGTCGCGCCCGGCGTCAAGAATCGGTCGCTGGCGTGCATGCTGACGACGCGGTCCGCCACCGCCCGCAGCAACTCCAGCGGATCATCGCCAGCCACAATGGCGTTGGACGGGTCATACTGCACGCCGAAGTATTCGCGTTCCGTTATGGACCCCAGCAACTGCAAGAAGACATCCATCTTCTGCGCGAATTCCGGGTAGCGCCAGAAGCCGTCCTTGTAGTGATTTTCCAGCCCCAGCACGATGCCGTTCTCCCGCGCGACTGGCAGCACAGCCTCGATGCACTCCACCACCCACTCGATACCCTGCTCGCGCGATACATTGGGGTAGCGCTGCCCGCTGAGCACGCGGCATACCGCGTCTTCCCCGCCCAGCAGCCGCGTAACGCGGATCATGGCAGCTTCGCCTTCGATGGCGCGTTGTCGGGCGTCGCGGTCCGGGTTGGTGAAATCGGGCGAGCAGCAGAGCATGGGCATGGCGAAGCCGGCCGCGGCAATGGCTTCGCCCACGGAGTTGATATAGTCGTCATCCAGGCTGGTGAAGAAGCCTTCGTACATCTCCAGCCCTTCGGCGGGCAGGCAGCGCGCCATCTCGATCCAGTCGAAGACGCTCATCTCGCCCTTGGTGATGCTTTCCAGGTAACACTTGGGGAAGGCGGCAATCTTCACGGGGTTGATAACGCCAATCGACTATGTGCCGCAGGCGCTGAACAAGACGATGCGCGTGGCTTTGCTGCCATCTGGCTTTTCGATTTCCTGGATAAAGCGGTCAGCCCAGGCCAGTCCGCGCGTGCGGCCCGCCCTGAGGATCTCCAAGGTTAAGTCTTGGTAAAACTTGCGCACGGTGGCTTCATCGTCGGCGGATTCCATCGTCCAGCGCGTTTCGCCGAGCGCGCGCGGCCGAAACAGGTCGTATTCTATCGCGACGGTTTCAGCGCCGGGATAGGGGACCGCCCACCAGTTCTCGATATCGTAATTGCATTTGATGTCAGCCAGCAGCACGATAAGCCCAATGAACAGCAGCGAACCGCCGACCAGGATGACGAAGAGTTTGCTCAGAGGCGTCGGTTTGCTGTTGGGCTGTCGCACGACAGGATTCCTTTGTTTCCAGCACTGTCATTATAGTCAGTGAAACTCGCGACTGTACAGGGTATTCCGCGAGTCCATCGCCCACACACAGCATCCCGCCCTTGCGAAACTTGTAGGGGCGAGGGAGTTCGAATCGATTCCGCCAAAACTCGCCTATTGCAGAACGCCGCAAGCCGTGTTACATTCTTGCGCCATACCTTGTTCTATGCACGATCAATTGGTGAAAACTGCTTGGCACGCTGGTCTTTATGCGCGAAACAAGCACTCCCCACTGGCCTAAAGCCACCGCAAAGCATGATGCGCGCGCGTTTAAGAGCGCTCCCCGCGCTTGCTTTTCTGCCTGTCCATACGAACCACGGCGAACTGATGAGAAAGGAGGCGCTATTGAAGTAGCCTAAAATCTGCTTGGGCAATCCAGGGCGTCGCCGGCGCGCCCGTCATTCGCCTAGGGATGACAAACCAGCCATGGAGCAGGCAGTCACCTTTAATCGGCTAAGTGTGTAGGAGAACAACACATGAAAGCGAAAACCCTTCTGTTCGTCCTTCTGGTCGCGGTATTGGCGGCGTTCAGCTTCACAGCTGCCGCGCAAGATGTCGCGCGTGAAGACACTGTCATCTTCGACATCGACGGTCCTGCCGGCGCGGTCGCCAACTTCGACCAGATGAACTTCCTGCTGCCCAACAACCATCGCAACAAGGGCTTGCACCAGGCTGTTGCCGAGCCGCTTTTCATCCTCAACTATGAAACCGGCGAAATCATGCCTTGGCTGGCTGAGAGCATGTCAAGCAACGAAGCGCAAGATGTCTGGACTCTGAACCTGCGTGAAGGCGCGGAATGGTCCGATGGCGAAGCCTTCGACTCCGAAGATGTCGTCTTCACTATGAACCTGCTGCTGAATGACGAAACCGCGTCGCTCAGCTACGCCGGCAATGTTCAGACCTGGGTCGAAAGCGTCGAGGCAGTTGATGCCCTGACCGTTCAGTTCAACCTGACGCAACCCAACCCGCGCTTCCAGCTGGACTTCTTCTCCGTCCGCATCTGGGGTGGCATCAATATGCTTCCCGAGCATGTCTGGGCTGACAAGGATCCCTTCACCTTCAAGTTCTTCGATCCCGAGCAGGGTTGGCCCCTCGGCACCGGTCCCTATGTCATCACCGCCGCGAACGAGACCACCTGGACCTACGATCGCAATGATGATTGGTGGGGCGCCAAGACGGGCGTCTTCAAGCTGCCGGAACCCCAGCGCGCCATCTGGGTCGTGACGGGCAACGATCAGATCCGCACCACCATGGCTGTCAACAACGAAATCGACAGCATCATGGATGTCACCCTGGGCGCCTTCGAGGCCATGCAGGCGCAGAACGACAAGATCTTCGCCTGGGTCGACGGCATGCCCTTCGTATGGCTGGATCCCTGCCCGCGCCAGCTGTCCTTCCAGACGCAAGTAGCGCCCTGGGACAACCCCGAAATGCGCTGGGCGATCAACCACGCCATCAGCCGCCAGCAAGTCATTGACATCGCCTACGAGGGCGTCACCATCCCCTCGCGCACGCTGTATGTTGAATACGGCGGCATGTTCCCCTATATCGACGCCATTGAAGAAGCTGGCATGTCTTTCAGCAGCGAAGCTGACCTGGACACCGCTGCCGCGCTGCTGGAGAACAACGGCTACTCGCGCAATGACGACGGCCGCTGGGTCGATATGGACGGCGAGGCGCTCAGCCTGGAAATCCAGGTCCATGAGGGCTTCATCGAGAAACGCCGCATCACCACCAACCTGGTCGAGCAGCTGCAGACCTTCGGCATTGAAGCCAACGCCGCTGTCATCGCTGGCGCCACCTGGGGCGACAACAAGCGCTTCGGCAACTACGAATCCACCACCGACTGGGATGCCTGCGGTTCCATCAACGAGCCCTGGGCGTCGCTGGATCGCTACACCGCCCGCTGGTGGGTGCCGGTTGGCGAACGCAGCTCCGGCAACAACCATGTCCGCTGGGATGGCATGAACAACGAAGCCTACAGCGAGATCGTCGGCGCGCTGGGCTCCCTGCCCTTGGGCCACCCGGATGCCGTTGGCATGGTCGTAGAAGCCTATGGTTACCTCTACGAAGACCTGCCCTTCATCCCGCTGAACCAGGCGACCAAGCTGATCCCCTTCAACAGCACCTACTGGGAAGGCTGGCCGACCTCGGAGAACAACTGGAACCACCCGGCTACCTGGTGGCAATCGACGCATCAATTCTTCCAGGAGATCCACAAGGCTGGAATGTAATTGAGCTAAGTACTTTGGGGTTGGGGCTACGCGCCTCAGCCCCACCTGCCCCGCGCCGGCTCTCATGCTAGCGCGGTTATTGCGTTAATAATGCTTTACATCTGTTTAGGAACCATTCATCACCAAGGATCGTAGGGAAAGGCGTTGGCATGGGCGGAATATCCTTAAACTATCTGTTGCGCCGCTTGCTGGTGTTTTTCCTCACGCTCTGGGTAGCGGCCACTTTGATCTTCATCATTCCGCGGCTGGCGCCCGGCGATCCTATCGCCGCCATGGTCGCGCGACTGTCCTATGAAGCTGGCTTTGTGGAAGGCGGCGACCAGATCATTGAAGGCTGGAAGGAACGTTTCGGTCTCAACGATCCGGTGTATGTGCAATACCTGCGCTATTTGACCGGGATTCTGCGGGGCGATCTGGGCTATGCCTTGGCGCGTTACCCCTCGACCGTGACCGAACTCGTCGGGAGAGCGTTGCCTTGGACCCTCGGTCTCGTTGGCATCGCCACCTTTATCTTCTTCGTCGTCGGCAATCTCTTTGGGGCGCTGCTGGCCTGGCGGAAGACGCCGCGGCTCGTCAAAGTCCTGATCCCCATGTCCATGATCTTCACCTCGATTCCGCCGCTACTGGCAGGGTTGCTGCTCGTCTATATCTTCGGCTTCTTGTTACGCTGGTTCCCGCAGACCTATTCCTACGGTTACGGCGTGACGCCGGGCATAACCCTGGAGTTCTTCGCCAATGTGCTACATCATGGCTTCTTGCCAGCCATGGCGATTGTGCTGGTGACCTTCGGCTATTGGGCGCTGGGCATGCGCGGCATGATGGTCACCATCGAGGGCGAAGACTATATGATCCTGGCGCAGGCAAAGGGCTTGAAGCCTTTCTATGTCCTCTATCGTTACATGATCCGCAACGCCATCCTGCCGCAAATGACAGCGCTGGCTTTGTCCATCGGCACGCTGGTCAGCGGCTCGGTGCTGGTCGAGGTCATCTTCAATTACAACGGCATGGGCACGCTGATCTTCACCGCCATTCGCGAGCAGGATTTCGGGCTGATCCAGGGCACTTCGTTCATCTTGATTTTGACCAGCGCGCTGGCGGTGCTGATCATCGATTTGAGTTACCCGCTGATTGACCCGCGCATCAGCCTGGAAGGGAGATAGACATGGCCGACTCACCTGATTCGGGCAGTGCTCCGGTCGCGGGCGGCACCAAAAAAGCCAGCGCCCTCAACCGCTTCGACAACCCCTGGTTGAATTGGAAGTTCCTGACTGGCGCTGGCATCCTCGGCATCATCGCTTTTCTGATCTTCCTCGGCTATCAGCTTTGGGATACCGACCTGGCGCTTTCGGCGCGCGCGCCGCTCAACCTGCCGCCCTATGGGCTGGAATACCAGAAGGGCAGGAACAACATCCTGGTCGGCGTTCCCGAACACCCGCTGGGCACGGAAAATAGCGGGCGCGACATGCTGGCGCTGCTGATCGTGGGCACGCCGCGCACCATTGGCGTTGGCGTCATCGCCGCCAGCGTCGGCATGATAGTCGGCATCTTTCTCGGCTTCCTGGCCGGTTTTCTGGGCGGCGTCTTTGACGATGTTATCCGATTAGCCACCGATATCACCATCACAATACCCTCGCTGCTGGTGCTGATCGTCATTCAGTCCGTTTTAGGGCGGGTGGATCTGATCACGATGGCGCTCTTGATTTCGCTCTTCGCCTGGGCGGCGCCGACGCGCTATATCCGCGCGCAGGTACTGTCCATGCGCGAGAGCGGCTATGTGCAGATGGCGCGGCTTTCCGGCGTCCCCGTGCGCGACATCATGTTCAAGGAGATCATGCCCAATCTGCTGCCTTACCTGGCGGCAAGTTATATCGGCAACATGACGGGCGCTATCATCTCGGCAGTCGGTTTGGAAGTGCTGGGCTTCGGTCCGCAGCGCATCCCGTCCCTGGGCGTAGCGATCTTTTTCTCGATTGAAGCAGGCGCGCTTCTACGCAATATGTGGTGGTGGTGGGGCTTGCCGACCGTCATCCTGGCTATCGTCTTCATTGCGCTGCTGCTGATCAACCTGGGCTTGGACGAAATCGCCAACCCGCGCCTGCGCAAAGCCAATTAGGGAGCCCGCGCCAATGTCTGAAAAGCGTAACGGCAGCAACCGCGTCGTTCTCAATGTTGACAATTTGCGCATTCATTACGCCACGCCGCAGGGTGATGTTATCGCCGTCAGCGATATCAGCTTCAAACTCTACGAAGGCGAAACCTTGGGGCTCGTCGGCGAGTCCGGCTGCGGCAAATCCACAACCGCCTACGGCATCCTGCAGTTGGTACAGCCGCCCGGTTACATCGTGCATGGACGCATTGAGGTCGAAGGCACCGAAGTCCTGGAGCTCAGCGAAGAGGAACTGCGCAAGTTCCGCTGGACGGGCTTGGCGCTGATCCCGCAAGGCGCGATGAACTCACTAAACCCGACCATGCGCGTCAAAGACCAGATCATCGATGTCATTGAAGCGCACGAAGGCAAACAGAAAGACCGCGAGGCGCTGCGCGAACGCATCTTCGACCTCTTCCAAAATGTCGGCTTGCCCAACCGCATCTACAACATGTACCCGCACGAACTCAGCGGCGGCATGAAGCAGCGCGTCTGCATCGCCATGGGCGTGGCGCTGCACCCGACTGTCGTCATCGCCGACGAAGCCACCAGCGCCTTGGATGTCGTCGTGCAACGCATCGTCGCGCAGACGCTCATCAAAGTGAAAGACGAAATCGGCGTCTCGCTGATCGTCATCGGGCATGACATGGGCTTGCTGGCTCAGATCGTCGACCGCATCGCCGTCATGTACGCCGGCAAAATGGTCGAAATTGCCCCGGTGGAAAATATCTATGCCGAGCCGCTTCACCCTTACACCCAGCTGCTCATCGACTCCATCCCCTCGATCAAAGAGCGCAAGCCACTGAAGATCACCGAGGGCATCACCCATGACCCGCGCAACCCGCCCTCCGGCTGCATTTTCCGTCTGCGCTGCCCCTTTGCCTGGCAGCACTGTGCCGAGGTCGAACCGCCGCAGATCCCGGTCGACGACAAGCACGAGGTCGCCTGTCACCTCTACGATGAGCAATTCCAAGAGAGGAGAGCCCATGCCCTCGCCACTGCTGCAAATTCGTGACGCAACCAAAATCTATTACAGCGGCGGCTTCCTGGGCGAGAAGAAGTCGGTAGTCGCGCTGGACAATTTCAATATGACCATCGGCGGCTCGCCGGCGACCATCACCACCATCGCGGGCGAAAGCGGCAGCGGCAAAACCACCCTGGCCAATCTCGTCCTCGGCTTCATCAAGCTGACCTCGGGCAGGATCATCTTCGACGGCGAAGATATCACCGACATGGACAGCGAACAGTTGAAGACCTACCGGCGCAATGTGCAAGCCGTCTTCCAGGATCCCTTCGGCGTTTACAACCCTTTTTACCGCATTGACCATGTCTTTGACCTGGTCAACAAGCATTTCAACCTGGCGGACAACCAAAGCGACTACCGCGACATGGTGGAAGCCGGCTTGAATGTGGTCGGTCTGTACGGCGAGGATGTGCTGCGCAAGTATCCGCATCAGCTCAGCGGCGGGCAACGGCAGCGCATCATGATGGCCCGCGCCTACATGATCAAACCCAAGCTCATCGTCGCGGACGAACCGGTATCCATGGTCGACGCCAGCCTGCGCGCTTCCATTTTGGATGCCATGCTGCGCCTGCGCGACGAACACGGCATCTCCTTCCTCTACATCACGCACGACCTCAGCACCGCCTACCAAATCGGCGACGAAATCTACATGCTCTATCAGGGCACGACAGCTGAGCGCGGCACCGCCATGGATGTCATCGACGCGCCGCAGCACCCCTATGTGCAACTGCTGATCGACAGCGTGCCCGTGCCCGACCCCACCGATAAGTGGGATGTCAATATCTCCCTGCCCAGCGAAGAAGAGATGCGCACCGCGGCCGCCCAAGGCTGCCGTTATTACCCACGTTGCCCCCACCGCATGGACAAATGCCTGGAAGCGCAGCCTCCCCTCTTCAAAATGGACAAACCCAAGCACGAAGCCGCCTGCTACCTCTACGAAGAGCGCGAGGTCGCGGCACAAGAATTGTCACTCATCGAAAATAAACCCAAGAACATCGCCGCCGTCTCTACGCGCAGCCGCAATCGTGAACGCATCGCCGCTGCCGTCTTGATCCTGATCGGCTTTGCAGCCGGCATCCTGCTGGCGCTGACCCGCGAGCCGGAAGTCGTCAAAGAAACAATTATCCAGGAAGTGGTGATCACGGCGACGCCGCTGCCCGCCGCCACTGACACGCCCGTCCCCACCGAAGAGCCAACTCCCGCCCCCGAAGTTGCCGCCCCTGTCGCCATTGTGCCGAAATTCGCCATCACGCGCGACGGCGCGATTGACAAAGGTGCAATCACAATCGGCGAGGATGCTGTCGCAGAAATCGAAAACGCGGACGAACGCCACCGCTATACCTTGCAAGGCGCAGCGGGAATGACCGTCAAGATCAAGCTGATTACTGGCGGACGCGGCTTGAGCGGCACCGGCTTCTTCGCGCCCCTGGCGACCATTTACGGACCCAATGGCGACATCGTCTTCGCCTTTGACAGCGCCCGCCGCAGCAATAGCGGCGACTATACCTTCGCCGTCGACGGCGTATACGAAGTACTGCTGGGCGCGGATGATCGTGGCCGCGGCGTCGATGCTTATACCATCACCTTCACCAGCGACATGCCCGCGCCGACAAGCGCGCCCACCCTGGCGCCGCCAAAATTCGTCGTCGTGCGCGAAGGCGCCATCGACAAGGGCGCGATTACCATCAACGAAGACACTGTGGCGGAAATTGAAGCAGCCAGCGAACGCCACCGCTATAGCCTGCAGGGCAAAGCCGGCGTCACTGTCGATGTCAAGCTGATCACCGGCGGGCGCGGCTTGAGCGGCACCGGCTTCTTCGCGCCCCTGGCGACCATCTATGCGCCGGATGGCGAAATCGTCTTCGCTTTCGACAGTGCCCGGCGCAGCAACAGTGGGCAGCTCACCTTTGGCGCGGACGGCGTTTACGAAGTCCTGCTGGGCGCGGATGATCGTGGGCGCGGCGTTGACGCCTATACCATCACCTTCACTGGCGAAATGCCCGCAGCCCCCGAAGCGCCTGTCATAGAAGCTGTCGTGCCCAAGTTCGCTATCGACCGCGAGGGCGCAACCGACAAAGGCGCAATCACTATCAACGAGGATGTGATTGGCGAAATCGAATCCAGCGACGACCGCCACCGCTATAGCCTAGAAGGCTTGGCTGGCAGGACAGTTGAGATCAAGCTCATCACCGGCGGGCGCGGCTTGAGCGGCACCGGCTTCTTCGCCCCGCTAGCCACCATCTATGCACCGGGCGGCACAATCGTCTTCGCCTTTGACAGCGCCCGCCGCAGCAACAGCGGCGACTATACCTTCCCCGTCAGCGGTACTTACGAAGTTCTGCTGGGCGCGGACGACCGGGGACGCGGCGTCGATGCCTACACCATCACCGTGACTGCGGACGAAAGCTGATTTTCGCTATCCCAAACTGGGGCTGGCGCGCCAAAACAAAATCAGTACCATGCTGCCCCTGTGAGCAGAATGAATCAATGTTTAGCGAGGAATGCTGACCATGTTGACTCAAGAGCAAATCAACTCCTTTCACGAGAATGGCTTTCTGCGCATTCCGCAGGTCTATGACGAAGACGAAATCGGCGCGCTTTCCGATAGTCTCGACCGCCTCATTGAAGACTGGGCGATCACCAGCCCGGGCTGGTCGGGTCCCTGGCGCGATGTCTACTTCGACGAAGAACTGGAGAAACAGGTCAAGCTCACCGCCATGCACGACTTGCACCTCTACTCGGACGCCTGGATGCGCGCGGTGACGCATGCCAAACTCGGCAAAGCACTTTCCCAATTGCTGGGCTCCAGCGTGGAATTGCACCACACCACCATGCACATCAAGCCGCCGCAGACCGGGCATCCCTTCCCCATGCACCAGGATTACCCTTTCTACGAACACGCCGACGGACGCTATGTTGATGTGCTGGTGCACCTGGACGATACCTTCCATGAGAATGGCGAAATCCGCTTCCTGGCAGGCTCGCACAAGCGCGGCAAAATCCCGCATGTGTTGCAAAATGCCGATGGCAGTCCTTGCACGCCGCACCTCGACCCGCAGGAATACAAGCTGGAGGACACCGTGGCTGCCCCAGCCAAGCGGGGCGATGTCGTCATCTTCCACCTCTACTGCATTCACGGCAGCTATATCAACCAGACCAAAGATCCGCGGCGCATGGTGCGGATGGGCTTCCGCGACCCGCACAACGACCAGTGGGCTGGGCAGAGCAATGGCCGCCCCGGCTTAATCGTGCATGGCTATCGCGAACGCCGCGGCGAAGAAGAGTTGTTGAAACTGACCTAGGCGCGCACAGAGTCAGCCGCTTTGCCTGGCGCATCCCGCGTGGACGCTAGCGCGCTGGTCATCGGCTTGGACATCGGCGCGAGCAAAATGCTGGCTGGTTGTGTCACAGCGGATGGCGCAGTGCTGCGGTCTTTGCGGCAGCCGACGCCAGAGTCGCCCGCAGACATCCTCTCCACCGCTCGCGAACTCTGCGATGCCTTGATTGCGGGGTCTCCAGACCCGATACGCGCTATCGGCATTGGCAGCGCTGGCATCATCGACTCGCGCTCCAGCACGGTCATCCACGCCAACGACAATCTGCCGGGCTGGGCTGGCGCGCAGCTCAGTGACATGCATGACTTGCCCATCGCCGCTGAAAATGACGCGCGGGCATTTGCCTATGGCGAGGCGAAACTGGGCGCGGGCAGGCAGTTCGACTCCCTGCTCTGCGTGACTGTCGGCACAGGCATCGGCGGCGCGCTGATCATCCAGGGCCAAATCTGGCCTGGCGCAGGTTACAGCGCTGGCGAACTGGGCTACCTTGTGGCTGGCTGGCAGGGCGACGAGCCGCTGCTGCTGGATCAATTCGCCAGCGGACCAGCTATCGAGCGAGCTTATCAAAACCTCATCAAAACGGGCGAGCGAATCCCCTTGCCAGAAATCGCGAAGCGGGCGCAGCAGAGCGACCAGTTGGCAAAAGACGCCATCACGACCAAAGCGCGGCAGCTGGGCCTGATCCTGGCTGGCGCAGCCGCCAGCTTCAATCCACAGGCACTGGTCATCGGCGGCGGCGTGCTGGAAATCGGCGCGCTGTATTGGGATGCTTTTGCGGCCGGCTTCCGCGAACAAGCGCCGGCGCCAGTGCGCGCGACACCGCTGCTGCCCGCCAGGTTGGGCGCAAATGCCGTCCTGCTGGGCGCGGGCATGCTGGCTTGGCGACTGCTGGACGGACAAGCGTGACGCCGAGTTGCGATTTGAACTACAGAGGACGCAGAACTAAGATCAGTAATGCATAAATCTTTACCACAGAGGAAACGAGGCAACACAGAGGGCTGAGAGGGTTGGCATCGTAAGTCGTGCGAAAGCCAACCGCAAATCAAATGTCCAAAGCTGTATGGACGAGCCGGTGGCTCGTCCTGCCCCTACAGGAGCCATTTCATTTTGCGAATAAAGCAGGGGGACCTGATGAGTCGCACACATATATGCGATTTCCAAACGCGGGCGACCCAATGGATCGCCCCTACGCCGTGCTGATGGGGGGTCAGTGGCAATGAAAATTGGTCTAATCCCGCTGGACGAGCGCCCTGTCAACACGCGCTATCCCGCCATGATCGGCGCGATCACCGGCGTCGAAGTGGACATGCCGCCCCCGGACTTGCGCAGCCATTTCCGCAAGCCGGCCGATTGCGGGGCGCTGCGTGACTGGCTGCTGCAAAATGCCGGCGACTGGCAGGCGCTGGTCGTCTCGCTGGAAATGCTGGTCTATGGTGGGCTTGTGCCCTCACGCATTACGAAGGACTCGACTCTCGATGTCCTCGCCAGGTTGGAGACTCTGCGCGAAGTGAAATGCCGTTATCCCGAGCTGCAAATCTACGCCTTCGGCTTGATCACCCGCATATCCAAGAACCCCGCCAGCGTGGAAGAACCGGACTACTGGCATGAGTCCGGTCCGCAGATTTATCGCTATTCCCAGCAGTACGACGCCCATCACTTTGGCGGCGCGCCAGCGCCCGATGACCCGCCAAATCCCGCCCATTTACAGGATATGCTGTGGCGGCGCATGCGCAACCACCTGGTCAACCTGGCGACGCTTGACCTGCTGGCGGACGATATCTTCGACCTGTTGGTCATCAGTTCGGATGACACCAGCGAATACGGCTTTGGCACGCGCGAAAAAGCCTGGCTGCGGGAATGGGCGCGGCGGCACGGTGATGAGCCGCGGTTGCTGATGTACCCCGGCGCGGACGAAGTCGGCTCTGCCTTGCTGGCGCGGGCGATCCTGCGCTTGCGGGGCGCTGTCCCGCGCTTTTATGTCCATTACGCCATCCCCGCGGATGCCGAGCGCATCGCCCCCTTTGAAGATGGTCCCGTGCGCCTCACGCTGGAACGGCAGATTCGCGCTGTCGGCGGGCGGCAAGTCGCCAATGTGGGGGAGTCGCATCTAGTCGCGGCGCTGAATACGCCGGCGCCCAGCGGGCAGGATTTCTTCGACCCAGCCTATGCTGAAAGCGACCGTCAAGTCCGCGAGGAGGCTGTACATGCTTTTGCGGGGCAGATCGCGCGCTGGACGGCGCAGGGGCGGCAGGTCATCGTCTGTGATGTGGCGTATCCCAATGGCAGCGATCCCGTATTGATCGAAGCGCTGCAAGGACATCTGCCGCTGGACAAATTGGCGGCTTACGGCGGCTGGAATACGGCTGGCAATACCATCGGCGTGGCGCTGGCGCAGGGTATCGCCAATTTGCAAATCGCCGACGAGTCCGCGGCGCAGCGATTCCTGGCGCATCGCTTCATTGAAGACCATTGCTACATGCAGCGCGTCCGCCCGCGCATGGACGCCACAACCACGCTCTATGACGACGCCATGGAATCCGCCATGACCGAGCTTGTCTCTCGCGCCCTCCCGGAAGAAATCGCCAAACTGCCGGATTTGCGCGGCTGGCGAGCGGTCAACATCCGCCTGCCCTGGAAGCGCCGCTTCGAAGTCGATTTCGACCTGGAGCGCGCATGAATGCAGGGGCTTTTTTGAATTGTGTCCGCGGGCGCCTCATCGTCAGCTGCCAGGCGCTGCCCGACGAGCCCCTGTATGGCGCCGACACCATGGCGAAAATGGCTCGCGCGGCGGTGATCGGCGGCGCTGCCGCCATACGCGCCAACGGTCCTGACGATATTCGCGCCATCAAAGCGGCTGTCGACCTGCCCCTCATCGGCTTGTACAAATTGGGCGACTGCGGCGTCTATATCACGCCCACATTTGCTGCCGCGCGGGAAATCGCCGAGGCCGGCGCGGATGTCATCGCCCTGGATTGCACACACAGACCGCGTCCCGACGGCGGTTCGCTGGACGACTTGCTTTCGCGCATCAAGCAGGAGTTGAAGCTGCCCATCTTCGCCGATGTCGCGACCCTGGACGAGGCAAGGAGCGCGCAGGCAGCCGGCGTCGACATGGCCGCGCCGACCCTGTCCGGCTATACGGAAAACAGCCCCGCGCAAGCCGGTCCCGACTTTGCCTTGCTGGCGCGAATGGTCGCCGAACTGGACATCCCCATCATCGCGGAAGGACGCGTGGAGACTCCGCAGCAAGCGCGGCAGGCTTTGGAACTTGGAGCTTGGGCGGTCTGCGTCGGTTCCGCCATCACACGACCGCGCACGATCACAGCGCGATTTGCGAAGGCGCTGACTGTATGAACGAGTTCCTTGGTTGTAATTCCAAGACTTACCACCGAGCGCACCGAGTTTAAGGAGAGCACAGAGGCCTTGCGATAGTGTAGGGGCGAGGCATTGCCTCGCCCGCATTGTCTAAAACGGGATTGCCTGGATGGAATGGTGGCTGTGCGGGCGACCCAGTGGGCCCCTCCTACGCGGTTTGCCAGGGCGGGTTGACGCTCCCCCCGACTCGAGGAGACCGAGGGGGTACAGCGGGGAAATGGCTTTGTACAATGCCAGGTCAGTGGGTAAACTGGCGCGGATTTCAGCAAACCAGGAGTTAGCATGAAGACAATCGCTTTTCTTGGCGTGGCGCATATTCACACGCCCTCCTTCGTCAAATCCATCCAGGAGCGTCCAGCGCAATTCACCATCCGCGCCGTATGGGACAGCGATCCAGCCCGCGCCAGCATCGCCGCGGGCCACTGCCATTGCCCCGCCGTGAGCGACTACCGCGATATCCTGCGCGATGAGGCGGTCAATGCTGTCGTTGTCTGTTCCGAGACGAACTTGCACCGCGAACTCGTCGAAGCCGCCTGCGCCGCTCGCAAGCCCCTCTTCGTTGAGAAGCCGCTGGCTATCACCGCTGCCGATGCCTACGCCATGCAGCGGGCCATTGATGACGCTGGCGTGATCTTTCACATCGGGCATTTCATGCGTAGCTACCCCATCGCCCAGCAATTGAAACAATGGATTGACGACGGCATCTTGGGCAGGATCACGCGGGCGAGGCACAGCAATGTGCATCATGGCGCCATAGCGGGCTGGTTCGACCCCGGCATCGGCTGGTACGATGACGGCTACCGGTGGATGACAGATGTGGAACGAGCGGGCTGCGGCGGCTTTGGCGATCTGGGCGCGCATTCCCTGGACATGCTGATGTGGCTGCTGGGCGATGTCGAGCGCGTCACGGCGCAGGTCGACAGGCTGCTCGGTCGCTACCCATGCGATGAATACGGCGAGGGCATGCTGCGCTTCCGCAATGGCGCGATTGCCACGCTGGCGGCTGGCTGGGTGGATCTGCTGCGCCCGCTGCCGGTCTTGGTCAGCGGCACAGCCGGCCTAGCTTATGTTGACAATGGCAAATTGTTCCTAAAATCGGATAATCTCGATGGTGCGGATGGCGGTGAATGGACTGACCTGCCCGACGCTCTGCCTCACGCCTTCGTCATTTTTCTGGAGGCGCTGCTGGGCGAGCCCGTGCCGCTGATTAGCGCGAAAGAAGCGGCGGACCGCAGCGCCGTCATGCAAGCCTTGTATCAAGCTGCGGAAACAAGCGCCTGGGTAAGCCCCCAGCGAGCATAAGGAGCGAAAGCATGAGTACATTGAAAGTGGGTGTCATCGGCGTCGGCGGCATCGCCCGCACGCATATGCCCGGCTGGGCAGCCTCGCCCCATGCCGAGGTGATTGCTGGCGCGGACATTGTGCCAGCCGCCCTGGAAAATTGGGGGGCGCAGCATGGCGTCAGCCGCCTGCACAGCGACAGCGCCGCCGTCATAAACGACCCTGATATCGATATTATCGATGTTTGCACGCCCAATATGTACCACGCCGAGTTGAGCATCGCCGCGCTGGAAGCTGGCAAGCATGTCATCTGCGAGAAGCCGCTGGCGCCGACGCCCGCCGATGTCCAGCGGATGATCGACGCCCGCGACCGCAGCGGCAAAATGCTGATGACCGCGCAGCATTTCCGCTTTGCCGGCAACTCCAAAGCCTTGAAAGCGGAAATCGACGGCGGCGCCCTGGGCGAGGTCTATCACGCGCGCAGTTGGATGCTCCGCCGCGCCGGCATCCCCACCAGCCCCGCCTTCCTCTCCAGCCAGCACAGCGGCGGCGGCGCTTGCATTGATATCGGTGTGCACATCCTCGACCTGACGCTGTGGATGATGGGCAACCCGCGCCCGGTCTCCGTGACGGGCGTGGCGCGCAAACAGCTGGCCAACAACCCCATGGCATTTGGTCGCTGGCCCCGATTTGGCCGCCTGCCGGAAGGCATGGATGTCGAAGAAATGGCCATGGCTTTTGTCCGCTTCGAAACGGGCGCCACCTTGGTCGTCGAGATCTCCTGGCTGCTGCATCACGACATTGACGGCGAAGACATGCAGATGTGGCTCTATGGCGACAAGGGGGGCTCCCATTGGCCCAAATGCGAAATTTATGACACCAATTACGAGAGCATGCAGCTCTACAATCGCAAGTTGAAACTGACGCAGAATCTTGCCGAGCCCCACGCGCAAGAATGCATCGAATTCGCGCAGGCCATCGCCGATGGCGCGCCCTCGCCCGTGCCCGCCGAGCAGTCGCTGCAGGTCATGCAAGTGCTCAACGCCATCTACGAAAGCGAGAAAACCGGGCGGGAAGTCCTGCTGTAGGGGCGACAAGCCCCAGCACATAGCCTACAGTGTAGGGATGAGCCGGTGGCTCGCCCGTCAAGTCGGGGGGAGGCTAAACGCCACGCGGTAGGCGTAGGGGCGTCTCGCTGAGACGCCCACAGGCATATGACGGACTTCTTCAAATCGGGCAGTAGCGGACAAAATCAAGCGATCGGGCTGGTGCTGCTGCTCGTGATGCTGTTGCCGACAGCCTGCGGGACGCATGCCAGGCCTCAGACCTTTCGTCCGCCACAGGCCGGTATCTGGACCTTGCACTATATGGGCAGCTGCCAGGGACGCGACGCCGAAATGCTGCAGATCACCCGCCTCGACGAAAGCGAAATCGCCTTCGATTCCTTCCGCCTGCTGCGCGACGATGACAGCGTATACCGAGGCAGCGCCAATTTCATCGCGCCCATGCCAGCCGACGGCCGCGACATCGGCTATGTCATCAGCTATGAACTGAGTCCCGCTGGCGGCGGATTCACGGGGGACGAGCTAGTGATCGAAGGCGGCGGCCATGGCCTCAGTTGCCCAGTCGAACTGCGCTCCCTGGCGAGCGAAGCGCCTTGACCTACCGCGACAGTCCCCAACCGCTGCTGCCCAAGACCAAGCCACCGCTTGTCCCAGGCGCGCCCGATATTTATCCCTGCCACAGTCTTGTCCATGGCAAGATTGAACAGGGATACGATACGCTGGCGGCGCAACTCGCCGGGCGCCTAATGGTGTTGATCGATGGCTATGCGGGCCTGCTCTGGGAGGATCTGCGCGGGAGATTGCTGGCAGAGGGACTCGATGCGCGCTTCATCGCCACATCAGACTGCCTCAAACCGGCAGCCGAAATCGAGCGCATACTGACTCCCTTTCTCGGCGACGACGATCCGCTCTTCGGCAAGCGCTTTACCGATGAACTGGAGGACTTCTTCGACGCATCGGCAATGGCGCGCGCGAAAGCGGAAGCCGCCGGGCAGCCCAGCATCATCTACGGCATCGGCGCATTTCTCTTTGGCGACGGCTTCCGCGTCTACATCGACCTGCCCAAGAACGAAGCCCAGTATCGCTCACGGGCTGGCGTCTACCGTAATATCGGCGCAGACGCAGTTGCTGAGCCCAAAGCGCAATACAAGCGCATGTACTTCGTGGATTGGGTCCTGCTGAATCGCCACAAAGCCGCCTTCGTCGCGCGCATCGACTGCTTCGTGGACGGGCAGGATCCCGCGGGACCCAGCCATATCGCCGGAGATGCCGCCCGCGCCACATTCAGCCAACTTGCGCGCAGCGCTTTTCGTCCGCGCCCCTGGTTTGAGCCGGGCGCCTGGGGCGGTCAATGGTTGATGCGCAATATGCCCGGGCTGGCGCAGGCTGTCCCCAATTACGCCTGGTCATTCGAGATGATCGCGCCCGAAAACGGCATCATTCTGGAGCACAACGGCGCATTGCTGGAGCTCAGCTGCGACTGGCTGCAATACCACGACAATCGCGCCGTGCTTGGCGATTACGCTACTTACTTCAAGCAGGAATTCCCAATCCGTTTCGACTTTTTGGATACTATCGAGGGTGGCAATCTGTCCCTGCAATGTCACCCGCGCCCCGATTTCATCCGTCAGCATTTCGGCGAGCGCTTCACCCAGGACGAAACTTATTACATCGTGGCGGCGGACGACGCGAAGGTCTATCTGGGCTTCCAGGCAGGCATTGACCCGGTGGCATTCCGCGCCCAACTGGAGCGGAGTCAAGCACAGGGCAGCCCCGTAGATGTCGAGCGTTTTGTACGGCGGCACGAAGCAAAGGCAGGCGACCTCTTCCTCATCCCGCATGGCGCGGTGCATTGTGCTGGCGCCGGCACGCTGGTGCTAGAAATCAGCGCAACGCCCTATATCTTCACCTTCAAGATCTACGATTGGCTGCGTCTGGGGCTGGATGGTGCGCCACGACCGCTGAACCTGGAGCGCGCCTTCGCCAATCTTGACTTCTCGCTGCAGGGAGGGGCTGCCGATGCACTGGTTTCAAAGCCGCGGCTGCTGCAGACGGAGGCCAACTGCCAAATCGAGCAGCTGCCCACGCACGCGCGCCATTTCTACAACATCCAACGCCTGACCCTGCATAGGGCGATCGATTGCGATACTAAGGGCTCGCCACAACTGCTGATGGTGGTGGCGGGCGGCGCGGTAGAATTGGGGGCGGGCGCGCGGCGGATGCGCTGTCAGTTCGCCGAGACCTATGTTGTGCCGGCGGCTTGCGGTCGCTTCACGCTGCGGGCGTTGGATGCAGTCCCCGCCACCATCATCCGCGCTTATTTGCGGGCGGAGTGGTTCTCAAGAGCGGAAAATCAATGGCTGGGGCGCGAAGCATAATCGCGCAAGATCGCCCCAAAATGAAAGGAACCGGACGATGAACGAAATTGAACGTTATGAATTTGACCGTCTGGGCTACCTGGTCATCCGCGGCATGCTGAGCGCAGGCCAGGTGAGCGACCTGTCCGCCGCCATCGACGCGCTGGAAGATCATGCCGAGGTCCAGCTGTCGCGCCCGGTCGACAAGGTCAGCGCCTGGGGACCCGAATACCGGCATGATGCCGAGCGCGGTTACTATGTCGGCGGGGCACGCCAAACAGGCAAGACCATGATCATCGAAGATTTCTTCAATGCCGACCCCGCCTTTGATTTGCTGGTCGACCATGCTCCTACCATGGACTACATCCGCGCCATCGTCCAGGAACGCCCGACCATCAACAATTCCGAGATCCGCATCCGCTACCCCGGCAACCAGACCGGCACGCACCTGGGCGGACCGGTCGTCTCAAAATATCGCTACAGCTACACCGGGAGCGGCATCAGCTGCATGATGGTGCGGATGATCTACTTCGTTCACGATGTGGGGCCGGGCCAAGGCGAATTCTGCGTAGTGCCGGCCACGCACAAGAGCAATATGTTCTCGCCATACGAAGGGACTGACCCCGACAAGGAACCGGGTATGATCGGGTTGCCGGTTAGCGCTGGCGACGCCATCCTCTTCACCGAGAACCTACGCCACGGCGGCTTGACCAACCGTTCGCAGCAGACACGCAAAACCCTGCATATCGGCTATGGACCCTATTGGATGAAATCGCAGAATATCAGCACCATGGACGAAGAGCCAAATATCCTGCCTGAGACCTTTGCGCGCTATACGCCCGAGCAGCGTCTGCTCTTCCGCTCCTGGAACACGCTGCTGCCTGATTGACCGAGGACGACTCACTCGACAGGATAAGCCATGGTGGTGATGAGGCTCTCGATTTGCCCGCCGCTGGCGTACATGCGCGAATACTGCACCACAATGGGCACATCGCTGCGCAGGCGGACGCCATAAGGCACATCAAAAGGGATTTCAAAGCCGGCTATCTGCTCGGGTTTGTCCAGGCGCAGATGCGGGCAGCGCTTGGCTGGCACGACCACGGCGATACCTTCTACCGGGGGGCGGTCTTCAAAATAGAAGTCCAATTGGATATTGGCGTCATCAAGCGTGGTATTGAGGACGCAGATGGATTCGTGATTCTTGTTGACGGGGTCATCGTCGACCGGCGCCGCCAGGTATGCATCCGGTATCAGCCAGGTTAGCGCGCCATTTGTGGGCATGGTTCTTCCTCCAAGTCTGGTCTTTGCAGGGTGAATGGTACTTATCCGTCTACAAAGAGCTTGCGGCGATAAATCTCATCGGGGCGGCGATAAATATGCTCGACTTCCTCCGCGGGCAGGTGACTTGGCTTGCCCGTCAAGAGCGCGCCCAGGTAAATCCGCGCCGCTTTCACCGTCATGGCTGTGATCTTCAGCACCTCGGCTGGCGTCTGCCCCAGCGCCACCAAGCCGTGATTCGCCAGCAGTATCACCTTGGGCGCCTCGCCCTGCCTCTGCATGTATTGGCGCGCGGTCTTACGCATTTCAATCGCCAGGGGCAAACCCGGATCGGCGTAGGGAACGAGCGCGGACTGCGGTCCGCAGAGCACAACTTCATCCGGGAAACGGCGTTGACTGGCGAAGTCGCCGGCATACTCGCTGCACAGAATCTGGTTGACGGCGGTGGGATGCGTATGTCCGATGAAGCGCGCGCCACATTCCTGCAGCAGCATGGCGTGAAAACTGGCTTCAATGGAGGGGCTGGCTGCCGAACCCTCATCAATACCGCGTAGGGGCGAGCCACTGGGTCGCCCGCTGAAATCCCCGTCTAGACAGGGAAAAGCAGGCGATATGACGGCCGCCTGCGTGATGCGCTTGATTTCGCTCTGCGTGGCGGGCGGGTCGTCCAGCAGCGCCAAAAAGGGTGAGATTCGCAGCGTGACAAAACCGTCCGCGCTGATATTGTGCAGTTGATGCCCGCTGGCTTTGACGACGAAACTGTCGGCATCGCGGCGCATAGAAGTATTGCCCTCGCCGATGATGGCGTAATCCCGCGCTGGTTCGCCCAGGGCGCGGGTCATGGAAATGAGGTTGTCAAGATTGTTGGTCATGGTTACGGAGCCGCTGCAGAGAATTGTAGGTGTCAGCCAGTGGCTGACCCGCCCGTCTATCCCTCCCCCAGCCTCTCCCCGTTGATACGGGGAGAGGAACTAACATTAGCCGGTTCGGGATTTCGGTTTAAGATTTCGCCACCTGATACCAATCTCGGCGAAACCTTCCTCCCGTTGATACGGGGGGACCGAGGGGGTAGGCACAGCGGGCGTTTCGCTGAAACGCCCGCTGCCTTGCGGAATCGCCCTAGAAGTCGAAGTCGTTGATATTGTCCGCATTGAAGACGAAGGGAGGACCCAGCAAGACTTCGCTGCCATTGACGACTACGAGCTCGCCGAGGCGTCCCGCTACAACGGAGGCGTCGCCAGGCATGAATTCGCCATCAATAACCGCGCGCATGACATAGACCGCTGCGTAACCCAGATCGACGGGATTCCACAGGATGACATCGCGGACGCAGCCGTTGTTAACATAGGGCTTCATGCCATTGGGCGTCGCCAAACCGACCACAGCGACATCCGCGCATAAGCCCGCTTGCTGCACGGCGTCAGCGCTGTTGGGCGTAGCCACCGAGGTCATCGCGAAGATGCCATCCATGTCCTCGCCGTACTTGTTGATGAGGGTCTGCGCCTGCTGGAAGCTCAATACAGCGTCTTCCTGCGCCTCGAGGGTCTCCAGCCATTCCATATCGGGGTAGCATTCGCTGGCGTATGCCCACATTTCGGCGATCCAGCGCGCCTGGTTGGGCGTGGTGAAGGTCGAGGTCACGATGCCGAAGGAGGCTTCCGCGCCCATTTGGTCAGCCAGGCTGTCGACCAATGCTTTGGCGATGCCGTTGAACTCGGCTTGGTTGACGAACCACTCGCGGGCGTCGGGCTCGCTGTTGGCGTCATAACCGACGACATGAATGCCGCTTTCCAGAGCCTTGCGCAACACCGGCGCGATGGCGACTGGGTCGTTGGCGGCGAAGAGGATGCCGTCCACGCCCTGGGTGATGTAGGCGTCAATGACCTGGATCTGGTCATCGATATTTGCTTCGGTGGGCGCGTCCGTGGTGACGCTGACATTGCCCAATTCTTCGGCGGCTTGCTGCTGACCGAGCGTGGTCGCGGCGAAATAGCCGATGCCAACCAGCTTGGGCACGTCGACGAGTGTGATGTCCATGCCAGCCATGTCCATCATATCATCGCCCATCATGACCATGCCGCCATCGTACTCCATCATCTCCATGGCTTCTTCTTCCATGTCGTCGCCGTCTTCCATCATCTCGTCGCCCATGCCGCAGGCGAGCGGGTTGACAGCCAGGTCATCGGCGCCGTCCCAGCGGTCTTGCGCGCTGAGCGGCACAGCAAACAGCGCCAGCAGCAAGGCCAGTATCAGTGTAAGCGCGAAGGTTTTCTTCATGATTTTGTCTCCCTATGGTTGATTGGGTAAACGATCTCAAGATACGCGATTGTAGTTTTCTCGCTGGCGCCTCCTTCTCTTGCAATTGTCCCCGTCCCCCGTGATTCGGGAGGGATTTAAGCTGGGGGCGATTTAACTCTCAACGCCCCGCCGCAATTGGATGAAGTTGTTCACCAGTATAGCAAATATCAGCACGCTGCCGATAACGACAATGGTGGCGTCGCTGGTCACCCCGCTCAGCGCCAAGCCATTCTTCAGCAGTTGGATCAACACCACGCCGATGATCGTGCCGGGGATGGAACCGGTCCCGCCGAAGATGCTCGTCCCGCCAAGCACCACCGCCGCGATCACATCCAACTCGATGCCCGTGCCCATGTCGGAGCGCGTCGTGCTCACCCGGGACACAAAAATATAGCCCGCCACGCCCGACATAAGACCGCTGAAGGTGTAGATCAGCAGCAGGTAGCGGTTGACGGTCAAGCCACTGAAACGCGCGCCGGTTTCGTTGTTGCCGATGGCATAAAGCGCCCGCCCCAGCCGCGTCCGCGCCAGCACAATGGCGAAGACCACCACCGCCACAATCAACAACCACAGCTGTGTCGGGATACCCAGGAACTCGCCCTGCCCCAGTTCGAAGAACCACTCCGGATAGCCACGCGCCGAACGCGCCTTGCTGATGCCTTCCGCCAGCCCGCGATACAGCGCCAAGGTCGCCAGCGTCATGATCAGCGGCGGCACGCCCACCCGCACGATGAACATGCCATTGACGAAGCCAGCCAGCGCGCCGCTGAAAATGCCAGTCACGATAGCCAATTCCAGCGGGAAGCCCAGCTCCTGCCAGCTCCAGCCCAATACGATAGCGGTGAGCCCCAGGATGGAACCGACGGACAAGTCGATGCCGCCGGTGATGATGATGTAGGTCATGGGGATGGCGATGAGCCCGACCTCGGTCATGAAGCGGCCCTGCTGCAGCAGGTTGTCGACGGTGAGGAATTTATCGGTGCGCGTGGCCAGGAAGAGCACTGAAATCAGCATGATCAGGAAGAGCACGCCTTCCTGGCTGACAAGATAGTGGCGCAGCCGCTCGATGCGGTGGCTGGTGGCGGTACGCTGTGAGAGGGCTGACGCGGTCATGCGGTGGTCATCAGCGAGTTGGTATTCTCAGCGACTTTCTCGGTCAGCTTATCTATGCGTCTATTGACCTGACCAAACTGCTTGTTCATGTCATCTTTTGTCGGCGTCACCTGGACAAAACGCAGCAGCAAAATGACGACGCCGATCAACGGACCATAAGTTGCAACAGCATCGACAACTGCTTGCAGGGCTTCCATTGTGTCACGCCTTCCCGCATCTCATTCAGTAGTATAGCGTCAAGCGGCAGCAAGTGGCAAAAAGCCAAGCTAAATCCGCTGTCGGCGCCGGCGCAGCAAATCCGCCAGCACAGTCACCAGAATCAGAAGTCCCTGCACCGCCTTCAGCCAAAATGGCGACACATTGATGAAAACCATTGCCGAGCGAATGAAATTCAGCAGCAGGGTCGCCATAGTCGAGCCGACAGCCGTGCCCGTGCCGCCCAGAATGCTGACGCCGCCAACCACCGACGCCGTAATCACCGACAATTCCAGCGCGGGCGGCGGCGTCGCCTGGATGATGTTGAATTGCGTCGAATACATCACGCTGGCGATGCCGATGAAGACTCCGTTAAGAATGAAAACCGTCATCAGCAGACGCCGCCGCGACAAGCCCGATAGACGCGCCGCCTCGGCATTGCCGCCCAGCGCATAGAAAGCCCGCCCCGTCGCGCTGTAGCGCATCCACAGCACCACGCCGATAGTCAATACGACCATGATGATGATAGGCATGGGAATGCCCAGCGGGCGCATCTGCGACAAGAAATACTCGGCCGGCATATCCCGCACGCGCTCGCCCTGCGCCCAAATAATCAAGATGCCCTTGATGATGCTCAGCATGCCCAAGGTCACCACGATGGACGGGATGCGCAAGTAGGCCACCAGAAAGCCAATCATCGCGCCGAAGCCGCCGCCAATCACCAATGGCGCCAGCCATGCCAGTGGCGCAGGCAGCCCCGAAACCACCAGACGCCCGCTGATCACCGCCAGCAAGCCCACCAGCGACCCCACCGAAATATCTATGTTGCCGGTGACGATCACCATGGTCATGCCCAGCGCCGCCACCGCAATATAGGCGTTGCCAGCCAAGTTGTCGCTAATGTTGCGCTCTTGCAGGAAACGCGGGTTGGCCAGCCCCACGATGATCACCAGTAGCAGCAAGCCGAAGAGAATCACACTCTCCTGATTGCCGTAGAGCTTGGTGAGCCGGTAGCGCGGCGCCGGCGTCGGCCGCCGAATCAATACTTGCAAGGCAGCCACGGCCGCAGTCGCCAACATGATCCAAAAGGCGCTGCCCATGCTGCCGATGAAGTCCGCTCCCTCGGCGCTGTAATCTCGGAAAAAGTTGATGTAATAGACCAGTGCCAGCAAGCCCGCCAGCGACATCGGCAGGGAAATGGCGCGCGCAGCCCCCGGCGCAATCACATTCCATACGCCCAGTAGCAGCAGACCCAGCCCAGCTAGCGGGATCACTTCCAGCCCGGTCTTGAACAAGCCCAGTTCATTGGCTTTTTTGCTTTCCGTCAGCACGGCGACGGTCGACGGACCGCGCTCCGGCTGGATGACGAAAGGCAGCGTGAGATACGCGCCGATGATGACGACAGCCAACAGAATGCCTAGAAAATCCAGGGGGCGGCGCGGCGCGGGCGCGGCTTTGGCTTTAGTCATGGCGCTACCTCAGCCGCCTGACGAGCAGCCTCGCTCATCATGGCATGGGCGATGCTCTCCTGCGTAGCTTCCTCGCGGTTGAATTCGCCAACCAATCGCCCCTCGCGCATGACCAGGATGCGATCGCTCATCGCCAGGATCTCCGGCAGCTCACTGGAAATCATCAAAATCGCCAGCCCTTGCTCAGCCGCCAGACGGCTCATCAAGCGGTGAATTTCGGCTTTGGCGCCGACATCAATGCCGCGCGTCGGCTCGTCCATGATCAGCAGGCTGGGCTTGCTGGCCAACCATTTGCTGACGACCACCTTTTGTTGGTTGCCGCCGCTGAGCTTGTTGGTGACCTGCTCCGGTCCCGTAGCGCGGATGCTCAGTTGCTTGATCGACTCGTTGGCCAGGACGCGTTCCTGGCTGCGGTTGATGAAGGTATTGCGCGAGACGCTGTCCAGCACAGCCATGGAAGTATTTTCGCGCAGACACATCTCGCGGATGAGCCCTTGGTGCCCGCGGTCTTCCGGCACATAGCCGATGCCCTGCGCCACCGCTTCCGACGGACGACCGATCTTGACCGCCTCGCCATGGATCAGGATCTCGCCCGATTCCGCTGGCAGCACGCCAAAGATGACCTGCGCCGTTTCGCTGCGGCCGCTGCCCACCAACCCCGCCAGCCCAACGATCTCCCCGGCGCGCACCGAAAAAGAAATATCGCGCGTCAAAGGCGGGCGATTCAACCCCCGCACTTCCAGCACGACATCGCCAATTTCCGCCACTTGCTTGGGGAAGAGATTCTCGATTTTGCGCCCCACCATCATGCTGATCAACTCGGCTTCGCTGGTCTCCGACACTTGTTGCGTGCCGATCGTCTCGCCATCGCGCAGCACCGTCACGCGGTCCGCCAGCTCGAAGACTTCATTGAGGCGGTGGCTGATGTAGATGATGCTGACGCCGCGTTGCCGCAGCAGGCGCACAATGCTGAATAGCTGCTCGACATCGCTTTCGGTGAGGGCGGCTGTCGGCTCGTCCATGATGAGGATCTGCGCGTCCAACGACAGCGCCTTGGCGATCTCCACACGCTGCCGATTGCCGACATTCAACGCGCCCACCTTGACGCCCACATCCAGGTTGTGAATGTTCAGCTCCGCCAGCAGGTCTTCCGCGCCAGCTTCCATCCGTTCCCAGTCAATGGTCTGGAAGCCAAAGCGCTTCTTCATCGGCGCATGCCCCATGAAGATATTTTCCGCCACGGAAAGTTCGGGATACAAACCCAGCTCTTGATAAATGGTGGCGATGCCCGCCAGGTGCGCTTCCCGCGGGTTGCTGAAGCGCACATCCCGCCCATCCAGTTGGATGTCGCCGCTATCGGGCTGGTAGACGCCGGAGACAATTTTGATCATCGTAGACTTGCCCGCGCCATTTTCGCCGATCAGCGCATGCACCTCGCCGCGCCGCACCTCAAAATGGGCGCCTTTCAGCGCCTGCACGCCAGGGAAGTTCTTATTGATGCCCCGCATATGCAGCAGCGCGTCGCTCATGTGCTCCTCGCTCCTTTACCACCGGGTACAACGAGCTTTAAGAGTACACCGAGTGAAAATTCAGCGTGACATCTGCGTACAGTCGCCTTTACCGTAGCCGTACTTGGTCTCTCGGTGAACTCGGTGGTTAAAGTCACATTTACTCCAATAGCGCGCAAAAACGCGGATAATGCTCGTCCCAAGTCGCTGTATCGCGCGGTTCGTAGCGGCGCAGCTCGTCGGATTGGCTGAGCATTTCCCGCGCCTCATCTACGCCGCCCAGTTCGCCCAAGGCAATCAACTGCACGATGGCGTTGCCAGCCGCCGTCGCCTCCGCCGGCCCCGCAATGACCAGCCGCCCGGTGGCGTCCGCCGTCATTTGATTCAGCAAGGCATTGCGCGAGCCGCCGCCGATGATATGCAAAATATCGACCGAGCGCCCGGACACAGCGCAAAGCTGCTCCAGGACATAGCGATATTTGTATGCCAGGCTGGTGTAGACCGTCGCCATGATGTCGGCATGGGATTCCGGGGCGGGCTGGCTGCTGCGCGCGCAGTAGTCTCGTACGCGGCTGGGCATGTCGCCCGGCGCCAAGAAACTGGCGTCATCCGGCTCGATCAAGCTGCGGAAGCGCGGCGCGGATTCCACCATATCCGTCAATTGCGCGAAGCTGTAGTCGCGCCCCTGCGCCGCCCAGGTCGCCCGGCACTGGTCCGCCAGCCATAAGCCCATGATATTCTTCAGCAATCGCCAACTGCCGCCATAGCCGCCCTCGTTGGTGACATTGGCTTCGTAGGCGGCGTCGCTCAGTATCGGCGCATCCAGCTCCAGCCCCAGCAAGCTCCAGGTGCCGCTGCTGAGATACGCGACATCATCGCCGGTGGCCGGCATGGCCACGACCGCGCTGCCAGTATCGTGACAGGCTGGCGCGATGACATCAATGCCCTGGTAGCTGCCCAGCCGCGCGCCGGGCATGACGATTGGCGTCATGATTTCGCCGGGAATGCCCACCGCATCCAGCAAGTCCCAGTCCCAATTGCAAGTGGCCGGGTTGACCAACTGCATGGTGGTCGCTTCTGTGAATTCGCAGGTTTTGCTGCCGGTCAGCCAGTAGTTGAACAAGTCGGCAATGGTCAGCAAAGTCGCAGCATTGCCCAGTTGCGGACTGCCATCGCGGATCCCCGCGGCCAGTTGAATCAGCCCGTTCAAAGGCATGAACTGGATGCCAGTACGGGCGAAAATCTCGCGACGCGACATACGCTGGAAGACCCAGTCCATAGCGCCTTCCGTGCGGGGGTCGCGGTAATGGACGGGATTCGCCAGCAGTTCGCCAGCGCTATCCAGCAGGGCATAGTCGACGCCCCAGCAATCCAAGCCGATCGACTGCGCGTTTTCGACAGCTTCAATACCCTGACTGATCTCATGCCACAACCGCAGCGCATCCCAATACAAGCGACCCGGCGTCTGCACGGGGATATTGGGGAAGCGGCGCGCCTCCCGCAAGACCAACTGCGCGCCATCAAAGGCGGCGTCCATCACGCGCCCGGACGACGCGCCCAAGTCGATGGCGATGACATGCACAGCCGTCATGCGCTTCTTACCCCTTGCCAGCTTATATTCCGCCGAATCTGCCCAGCAATTTGAACACATTAGGCGCAAAGATTCAAAGTCTGTTGAACAGGTGCAGGGGCGACCCAGGGGGTCGCCCGCATCCGATTTTCCAGCTAGCCACAATGGTTCGGGGGGGGGGGGGGGGGGGTGCCCCCCCCCCCCCCCCTTTGTCCCCCCCCCCCCCCCCCCCCCCCCCCCCC
>DAOUKU010000033.1:0-2238 GCA_034420985.1 Anaerolineae bacterium
TGCCGGGCGCTGGGCATGGCGGTCACGCCCAACCGCATGATGGAAGTGGCGCGGGCGCTGGCGCACATCCAGCTGGGGCGCAAGCAAGACTTTTATTATGCCCTGCGCGCCCACCTGGTCACCAGCCGCAGGGACATCGCCTATTTTGACGAAGCCTTCGATTTGTTCTGGCGTCGCCCCGCCGATGGCTTCACCACGCTCAACCTGCAATCGCTCGGCGAAGAGCGTCGCAAGCGCAAGACGCAATTCCTGCCGCCGCTGGATGCCACGCCGGGCGAAAATGGTGCCGATGTGGACGAGATCGACTCCAGCATGATCGCCCTGGTGCCCACCTATAGCCAGCAAGAGCGCCTGCGCAACAAAGACTTCGCCGAGATGAGCGCCGACGAGCTGGAGTTGGTGAAGCGCGCAATTGCCAAAATGCCCGATTCGCTGGGCATGCGCCGCACGCGCCGATTCGAAAAAGGCCAGGGTCGCCAGATCGATATGCGCCGCTTGATGAAAGATATGATCCGCAAGCAAGGCGATGTCGCGCGGCTGCCCACCCATCGCCACAAAGAAAAGCCGCGTCCGGTCGTGCTGCTCTGCGATATCAGCGGCAGCATGGAGCGCTACACGCGCGTTTTGCTGCACTTCATGCACACCCTGGCTGGCTCGCTTTATCAGGTCGAGTCATTTGTCTACAGCACCGATATCACGCGCATCACGCGGCAGATTCGCCAGAAGAATGTCGATGACGCCCTGGCCGATATCGGCGCGAGCGTGCTGCAATGGGGCGGCGGCACCATGACGGGCGAATGCTTGCATCGCTTCAACTGGCGCTGGTCGCGGCGGGTGCTGGGGCGGGGCGCGGTCGTCATGCTGATCACCGATGGCTGGGACCGCGGCGATATCCCGCTGCTGCACAAAGAAATGGCGCGGCTGAAATTGGCTTGTCGGCGTCTGATCTGGCTGAATCCGCTGTTGGATGTGCCCGAATATGAGCCGCTCACCCGCGGGGCGCAGGCGCTGCTGCCTTATGTGCACGACTTCTTGCCCATCACCAACCTCGCCAACCTGGATGCCATCGTGGCGGCGCTGCAAAACCTGGATGCTCGCCCCAGCGCCGAGTCGTATCGGCGGGCGTATTTGTGATTCTGCCCCCCAATCCCCCCGACAGGTCTGGCGCTTACTCAGTAAGACCAATAAAGTAATGCAACAATATGGAGGAACGTCGTAGGGGCGATACTTGTATCGCCCACAGGTACACTTGCGACATTGCGCACGAGACAAGTCTCGCCCCTACAAGGCTTGTCCGCTATTGGGTCGTTGTAGTTAAGCGGAATGAATAAAGAGAAGGTGCTAAAACAGAGCGAACGCCAAACTGCCACGGTAAGGAGCTCGCTCGTGGATTTAGACACCTTCATCACTATATTGTACTGCTTCATCGCCGATTTGTGCAAGGAAAACGATCATCGCATCCCCAAGCAAACTACCGGCCCGCGAAGTAAGATCTCAATTGCTGAAGTGCTTTCGCTGTGCATCCTGTCCCAGATGCGCGGCAACGTGCCCCGGAGATCGGAGCGGAGTTTCGTGATGCACATGCTGGCCCATCGCAAGGGCATGTTCCGCAGCATGCCGAAGCATAGCCACCTCAACAAACGCCGCCGAAAACTAAGCGATTTGCTCGTTCCCCTGCAACAGGATTTGGCGCAAGCACTGAGCCCCCCATAGTCCTTACGAAGTGGCAGATTGCACTCCCATTCGGCATTGCAGCACGGCGCATGCGCTGCGCCACAAGCGCCACTGGATCGATGCCCAAAAGGGCTGCGGCGGCAACGATGGCTGTTGGTGCTTCGGCTGCCAATTGCTGCTTTGCGTAAGCGACAACGGCATCATCACTGGCTGGGTGCTCGGTCCAGCGCCAACCGATGATCGCTGGTTTCTACAAGCGATGCTGAGCAGTCGACAGGGCGAAATGAACCTGCATGAACCCTGCAAGCTGCCCAGCCGGCGCAAGGAATACGAGGTGAAACCAGTCGAAGAATCCTTTAGCCCGGAGATCACAGCGGGTCGAGGACGCGGCGTGCCCATTCTGGCGGATCGTGGCTTTAGCAGCCCGCGCTGGGCAGACCAATGGCAACGCGACTATGGCATAGAAGTCATCACGCCAGGTGCAAAAAACCAAAGTTGGCAAGAAAAGAGCGGGAATGCCGCCTGGCATCGCAGCAAGCGACAAATCGTTGAAACGGTGATCGC
>DAOUKU010000034.1:0-21158 GCA_034420985.1 Anaerolineae bacterium
AGGCTGAGCAGGTAGGCGATGAAGATGTCGAATATGGTGGCGGCAACCAGCAGCAAGGCGGCGTATTTGATTGAGTTGCCGATGGAAATCCAAAAGAGCGGGTCGTAGGTGAAGAGCTCGACATAATTGTCCAGCCCGACCCAGCGCGGCGAGAAATTGATGATGTTGAAGTTGGTGAAGCTGAAGTAGAGCGAGGCGAAGAAGGGATAGACAGTGAAGGCGATGAAGCCGAAGATCCAGGGCGCGATGAAGAATAAGCCCCAGCCCGGCAGGTTGTCCGTGCGCCAGCTGTTAGGTTGGCTGGCGGGGTCGCGTTTGCGTCGAAACATGCGGCCCCTCAATTACCCTATTTACAACAATTGCGTGTAGGTTCACACGCGGCTTTCTACCCCCCTCGGTCCCCCCATTGCAATGGGGGGAAGGTTATTGCGGGATTCTGCATATTGGCTACGACTTGCCACTATGCAGTTCGCCACATTTGTTGCTCCCCTCCCTGATGCTTCGGGGAGGGGCCGGGGGTGGGGTAGGCTTGCGAGGGCGCATCAGCGATACGCCCCTACAATTACGCCCAAACGGGGCTAACCCCGCAGGCGCTCTACTTCGCGGCGGGACCGCGCGACCGCATCGGCCAGCACCTCGGCCGGGTCGGCGCCGTGGAACATGACATTTTCTGCCCCTTCGGTCAGCGCGCGGCCGAAGAAGCCGTTGCCGCCGAAGCTGGGGCGCTGCAGCGTGTTGGGCAGGATTTCGTCGCGCGCCAATATCGTCCAGCCGCCTTCTTTTTCGTCGACTTCCGGCAGGTTCGCCAGCGAGCGCCTCGAAGGCATGACGCTGTCGGGCAGCGCCTTGTTGATCGCCACGTAAGGCGACGAGCTCATGAAGTTGGCGAAAGCGAAACCGCCATCCGGGTTGGCGCAATTGGCGGGCACAAGATACATGTTGCCGTTGGATGTGCCCGGCGCAGAGTCGTCAGCGCTCTCCAGTTGGGGGATAGGAATGACATCGAAATCGACATCGGGACCATATTCGCCCATATCGTTATAGGACCAACTGCCTAGCACCCAGAAGGTGATCAAGCCCGTGTAGTAGATGCCTTGTGGCGTATTGCGGCCGAAATTATTACCGCCGTAGGTGCTGGCGTAGGCTTGCAGGTTCTCGGCGCCAAACTCATCGGCATAGGACTTGTACCACTCGAACAAAGCGATCATGGCTTCTTCGTCGATGGCGATGTTGCCTTCGGCTTCGTCCCAGTATTGGCTGCCAAAAGCGGCGCCCCAGTCCCAGATTTGCAAGCCCGGCACCGT
This sequence comes from Anaerolineae bacterium, assembly GCA_034420985.1. GTDB lineage: Bacteria > Chloroflexota > Anaerolineae > Aggregatilineales > Phototrophicaceae > UBA6055. The sequence continues at coordinate 1,305 of DAOUKU010000034.1, forward strand.
CGGGGAGAACCCAAGCCGATTGATCGTGCCGTCATCAGCCACATCGTTGAGCGCCGCGCCTTGCTCATCCAATTCGGCGATGGTCGTCGGCGGGCTGTCCGGATCCAAGCCGGCTTCTCTCATGCGATCCTTGTTGTAATACAAGAATTGCACGATGGTCGAGATGCTCATGGCGTGCACATCGCCCTGGTACTTCATCTGATCGAGCGTGGCGGGCCAGAAGTCCGACAGGTCGACATTTTGCGCATCGACATAGGGCTGCAAGTTCGTCAGCGCGCCGATAGCGGCATTGCCAACGGTCCCGGACCAGCCGCGATGCACATCGGGCGGCGAGCCGGCGGCGGTAGCGGCGATCACGCGGTCGGTAATCTCGCCCCAGGGCACAATGATATGCTCGGGAGCGAATTCGGGATTTTCGGCTGCGAAATTGTCGATTGCGCCTTGCATGGCGTCGGCCATTCTGCCCTGGCCAAAGCCGGTCCAGATTTCGACCTTGCTCTGCGCGCCAGCCGGCATGCCGCGCAGCAAAACTGCGGCGCTGCCACCCAGCCCGGCGACCTTCGCCAGGCTCATGCCGGCTGCGCTGCTGCCCAGCATCTTGAGCATATCGCGCCGGCTGATCTGCTTGTTAGTCAATTTCTCTTGCTCAGACATAGTCCTCTCCTCTAGCACTTTGCACTCTATGCATTAACTGCCACAGTGGTCGGTCCAACAGCGCCTCCTCACTCGCCCGACAAGCGTCAAGCCTAAGATAAAGTTCAAAGGTAATTTGCACAATAGGTTAATCGATTAACTTAATCGACGAAAGCATACAACCAGATGCTTGGCTTGTCAAACATATAAACCAAGCTCTAACCAAATGGCCCGCGACGCCGCATTTCGACACTTTTTACGCTCGCTAGCGAGTCTACCTTATAATCGCTATGCTCGGGCAACCCTGACGATGACCTGCTGGAGTTTACCCTTATGCCCAAGATGACTGGCGCCCGCCTGCTCGCTCATACGGTTCATGGCTACGGCATCCGCGATGTCTTTTTCATGCCTTATATCGCCCCGCGCGCGCTGATGGAAATGGAAAAACTCGGCATCAAGCGCGTGCAGACGCATGGCGAGAAGGCCGCTGCCTACATGGCGGACGCCTACGCCCGCATCAAACGCGGGCCGGGGCTGTGCATGGCGCAATCGGTCGGCGCGGTCAACCTGGCGGCTGGCTTGCAGGATGCCTGGCTGTCCTGCTCGCCCGTCATCGCCATCACCGGGCGCGAACATCAGCATCATCAACTGCGCCACGCCTACCAGGAAGTCGATCATCACGCGCCCTTCGCGGCCGTGAGCAAATACAGCGCCTATGTGAGCAAACCGGAAGAATTGTCGCAGCACCTGCGCCAAGCCTTTCGCAACGCCGTAACCGGCAGCCCCGGCCCCGCGCATATTGACCTGCAAGCCATTGATGGCGGCGCGGTTGTCGATGTTGAAGCGGATTTAGAGGTGCAGGTGGAGCCGCAGTTCGCCTCTCTGCCGCCCTTCCGCCCCGTGGCCGCGCAGAGGGACATGACCGCCGCGCTGGACTTGCTCGCCAAAGCCGAGAAACCCGTCATTGTGGCTGGCGGCGGAGTCACCGCGTCGGCTGCCCGCGCGGAATTGATCGCTCTCGCCGAGACATTGTCCATCCCGGTCGCCACGGCGCTGAACGCCAAAGCCATGTTCCCCGCCGATCATCCGCTGGCTGTAGGTGTGCCGGGCAACTATTCGCGAGCCTGCGCCAACAAAATCCTGTGCGAAGCTGACCTGGTCTTCTTCATCGGCAGCCACACTGGCGGGCAAGTGACGCATAATTACCGCATCCCGCCGGCTGGAACGCCCGTCATCCAGTTGGATATCAACGCGGCAGAAATCGGCCGCAACTATCCTGTGTTGGTGGGCTTGCACGGCGATGTCCGCGACAGTTTGCGCGCCATGCTGGAGATGAACGATGCGGCGCCCGCTCGCGAAGCCTGGATCGCCCGCGTGCAGCAGCTCGTTGCGGCATGGAAAGAGGATGTCCGCGCGGAAGTCGAGTCGGACAAATCGCCGCTGCGTCCCGAGCGCCTCTGCGCGGAACTGAGCCGGCATCTGCCCGATGAGGCCATCCTGGTATCCGACACCGGGCATTCCGGCATCTGGACGGGCACGCTGCTGGACTTGCGCGAGCCGACCCAGAGCTATATCCGCTGTTCGGGCTCGCTGGGCTGGGGATTGCCGGCCGCCATGGGCGCCAAATGCGCCGCGCCGGAGCGCCCCGTGCTCTGCTTCACTGGCGACGGCGGCATCTGGTATCACCTGGCGGAGCTGGAGACGGCTGTGCGCTGCGGCATCAATACGGTGACGCTGGTCAACAACAATCACTCGCTGAATCAGGAGCAGGGCGGCGTTGAGGCTGTCTACGGCGGGCGCAGCCAAGGCTCGGATGAATTGTGGCTCTTCGACGATGTGGATTTCGCCCCGATCGCCGAGTCGATGGGCTGCCTGGGCATCACCGTGCGCCATCCGCGCGAGATCGCTGGCGCGCTGGAACAGGGTGTCCAGGCTGGGCGTCCGGTCGTCATCGATGTGAAGACGGATGTGGCTGGCATCGCGCCGCAGGCTTGGCTGCCAGGTTGATGGTCTTGCAAGTATCTTCTACTGCTACAATGTATTGCGTCCCAAGGTCGGGATAAGTATCCGTGCGCTCAGCACATAACACGAATCGTAGGCAAGAGATTCTCAATAGTCGTTGCCAATTTCTGACAAAGGCACCTTCAATTTGGTTACCATTGCCATGAAACCTCGCAATACTCAGAAGTCATACAAGCAGTTTCGAAATATTAGAAACCGTATAAGCCGCCTGAACGGTGAAGGTCTGCTTCGTTGTGCTATTTCCATGCTCCATCATGATGACGCGGCAGACATTGAGCGCCAAAAATACTATGGGATTTGGGATCTGCTTTTGCTCGCAAAGTGGACGATTATGTTTGGCGATTTCAGTAATTATCGGCGACATGAATACATCACAGAATACAAATTCAATGCACTGATCAATCGAATCAAGAACCTGTCAGCGATCGTCCGGGGATTTCGCACCGAGAGAGAGCTAGTATTGTACGTTAGACACCTAGCCTTTCAGCAATTCTGGACGCAGCGAGGCGAGTCGCTTCCGCTAGGAATAGCGCGCCAATATATCGCATTTGGAAACCTCAATGACAACCACCGACTTAATCAGATATTCCTGGCGAATACAGGCATCTCCATTGCAAACTTTCTGGAACTGTCCATACATTTGACTTCACATTCCCTAACCAAGCGCCAACCAAACATTGCCATTGATTGGTTTCAGCCCGTCGTAGACAGCTACGGCAATGAGATGTTAATCAGGTATTTTGATACCTTATCCAAGTCAGTAGATGACATGCGCAAATGGTTAAAGCTGCTAGAAGAGGAACGGAATAGGTCAGGGATGGGTGTTGACGACGAGTATTTTGAACCAACGCCGTTCCTTCTCTACCCACTCTTGAAAGCCGAGAATGGGTACATTGTCATATCTCCGGATCTCTTGGTTGAGTCTCTAGCAAGTTACGTATATTACAAGTTGAGGGATATTGATGTTGTATCACTCATGTCCAAGTTTGGAAGAATATTCGAATCACTTGTCGAGCGAAGCCTGCGGAGTGTTGTCACTAATGTCTATACCGAAACAGATCTCGTCAAGCATTTGGGACTCAGGGAAAACCAGCGGCTTGTTGACTTTCTGATCGTTGAGGGCGGTTGCAACATATTTGTGGAGGCCAAAGGCGTCATAATGAATGCCAAAGGAATAGTTGCTGACAGACCAGGCACAGTGCGACAGCAGCTGAAGACGACAGTCCTAAAGGGATTGGACCAAGCATATAGTATTGCAAGCCTGATTCAGTCAAGAAGAGACTTGGACGGCCGACCAATCGGAACGGACGACAACTATCTTCTCATTGTCACCTTCAAAGATCTACACCTTGGCCAAGGTCAAGAATTTCGGTACACATTTGCACCAGATGAAGTAAATAAAATCGTGGCTAGGTACGGTGGACGGGAATGGATTCCGTTGTCAAATGTGTTCATTCTCTGCATCGACGATTTGGACGCCTGGCTGGGGCTTGTAGCCGGAGGTGCTGTCACTATTACTGAGTCGTTGGAGAAGGCGGTTGAGCATGTCAAGTCCACACGCGCCTTTAACCCGTTTCAACAGCTGTATGTCGACTATCCCGATAGCAGAGTTCTTCTTCCGTATTTGGGCGAGGCAAACGACGAACTGTTCAGCCGCGTAATCAATAGGTTTAAGTCCTGAAACGCGGGCAGCTACATGGCGAGCGAGTAACTGATTTGTCGACGACTGCCAACACTCCGCGCTACGCTGTCGTCACGTTGGTGTCCAACGGGATTCTTTATGAGCGCGGCAGGATTCGAACCTGCAACCAATTGATTAAAAGTCAACTGCGCTGCCATTGCGCCACGCGCCCGTTGCCCCGCCAGTATGCCAGCGCGGCGCTGCCTTTTCAAGCGCTAGCTCGCCGCCGGCACAATCGCGCCCAGTTAAATTGTCCCTTTTTCGATATCCCCCTATACTGAACCAGCAACCATGCCGATTTGACGCAACAAAGCAGTCCGGGGGAACGATGGCGGAGCGCAGAGCCCTTGACCCAGTTGTACGAGATGTGGCGGATCTGCCGCTGCGGCGCTTGGGGAGACCCCTGGGGCGAGATGAGTTGCTGCGCTCGCTCTTGCTGCGCCTGCGCCAGGATCAGCAGTTGGTCTTGCATGGCGCGTCGGGCAATGGCAAAACCACCGTCGCCGCCACCATCGCCAATGTCTATTTGCAGCAGCATCAGCGCCAAGTGCTGTGGCTCAATTGCCGCAAACCATCCCTCGCCGAGTTGCTGGCTCGCAGCGCCCGCGCCTATGACCAGCCGGCTGGCGATCAACCCCTACATCACGCCGCCGAGGTCAGCGCCCTGCTGGCGGAACATCAACCGCTGCTGGTGCTGGATGGCGAAATCGACGCGAAAACGCTGGCCAATTTCGTCGAGCTTTGCGCCTCGAGTTGTCCGCTGGTGGGCACGAGTACCGCGCCACTGCCGGAAGGCGACTGGCGCAACCAGCCCATCGGCAGCTTGGCGCAGAGCGACGCCGTCGCGCTCTTCAAACAGAAGGCGGGCTTGAAGGACAATTCCCAGGACGACGCCCTCCAGTCCATCTCGGCGCTGCTGGGGGACGGCGCCTTCCCGCTGTCGCTGGCCGCGCGCAGCATGATCATCGCCCGACAGAACGCCGATGACTTCAAAGACACCATAGCCGACGCGCTGGAGAGCCACGACGATGACGCCATGGCTGCTGCCATCAGCATCAGTTTTGGCGGGCTGAATGAACGCCTGCGCGACTTGCTGCTCTTCCTTGGCGCGACTCTGCGCGGCGAGTCCTCCGTGGCCTTCCTCAACATGCTCAGTGGTATTGCCGCCGACTCCATCGACATGTCCATGACTATTTTGTCGCGCCTGTTCCTGGTCGAGCGCTTCCAACGCGCCGGCGAACCCTATTATCGTTTGCATCCGCTGGTGCAGGCTTTCCTGAATGACTGGGCGCTGGAACGACACCGCTTGGACGCCCTGCGCGCCGACATCGTAGATGCCACTCGCGACTACCTGGAAGTGCAGCTGAGGAGCGACGACGCTCTTTCGCGCTTGCTGGTGGAGATGGACAATCTCCTCGCTACAGCCAGTTGGGTGCGCGCGCAGGACGGTCCCGACTTGGCTGATAGCATCTTGTCCGCTATCTCGCCCTTGGACGAGAAGCTGCGCGAAGCGGGCTATGGTTACGAGTTGGGGCGGCTGGCGGACATTCGCGATGGCGAAGTACCCCCTGCGGACGAAGCTGCCGAGATGGAGAGCGACGCCGAGGCCGATGGTGAAGAAGCGCCGGTGGTCGATATCGCTGAAGAAACCCCGGCTGAGGGCGCCGAATCTGACGACGAGGCAGATATCAGCTCCCTGGACGATGTCGATTTGCAGGCGGTCAACATTGACCAGCTGCGGACGGCGCTGCAAGTGGCCAGCCAGAACAACGAGAGCGAGCGACAGCTGCAGATCCTGAAAGCCATCGCCCGCATGCAAGTCAGCCAGGGGCGGGAACGCGACGCCGTCGCCACTTATGGGGATGTGCTGGAACGCTACGAGAGCAGCGCAGACGCCGACGGTGTGCTGGAGACCCTGGACAAGCTGGCTGGCTTGCTGGTCAGTAGCGAGGGCGCCAGCACCGCCATGGAGCAGGTCAATCTGCGTAGCGCCTTGTCCTTCGCTCGTCAGCACGAAGATATCCCGCGCGTCCTGCAAATCCTGGATGCGGTCGGCAAAGTGCAGATCGAGCAGCGCCGCGAGAAGGAAGCCGTCGCCACCTACCAAGAAATCTTGGCAATACACGAAAAGCGCGACGATCAGGCTGGCATTCTCGAGGCTTTGGACATGCTGTCGGGGCTGCTTCTGCGCAGCGACTCGGCCATCACGGCGCTAGGGCAGGTGCAGCGCGGCTTGGAGATCGCCCAGGAACTGGACGACGAAGAAGCCGAGATGCACTTGCTGGTCACGGCTGGCGACGCCCGGAAATCACTTGGCGAAGCAACCATCGCCGTGGAAGCCTACGAGAAAGCGCTGACAGTGGCGCGGGGGCGCGATGACAACCAGAACGAAGCGCTGATCTTCTACAAGCTGGGCATGGCTTACCTGGACGCCGGCGAGCAGCGCATCGCCATCGAAATGCTGGAAGACGCCAACGACCGCTTCAAGCAGCAGGGCAAACGCGACCTGGAGGGCAAGGTCTTGCGTGGGCTGGGCGAGGTCAACCATCGGTTGGAACGCTGGAGCGAAGCTATCGGCTTTCACGCCTCTGCCCTTTACATCGCGCGCGAACTGGGCGACCGCGAGACGGAAGGCGCTCAACTGCGCTTGCTGGGGCAGTTGCTGCTGCTCGCTGAACGCGTGCCGGAAGCCCTGACTCGCTTCCGCGAGGCGCTGCACATCGCCTATGAAGCGGAGAACCAAAGCGAGATCGTGGGCGTCATCGTCGAGATCGTCACCCTGCTGAGCCGCAGCCTCTCGCATTCATCCATCGCCGAGCTGCTGGTGGACGACGGGCTCAAACAGGACCCGGAGCACCGTGGGTTGATGCGCTTGAAGGGGGAAGTCTCCAGCGCCAAAGACCGCGCCGCCGCGCGGGGCATCGCCTTGCAGGTGGTGGCTGGCAGCGCCCGCGATTATGCCGCTTACGCCTACCGCGATAATTGAGGCTAATTTTTGCGCTGCAGCGCCGACTCCGGCAGGCTGGTGAAGACCTGCGCCAGCGCCGTGTGATGGTCGAGGTGCTCGCCAATCAAGGCGAAGGGGCTGGCTTGGTGCTGCTCGTCAAAGACGATCTTCCATTCACCCTGGCTGTCGCGCGTCCAACGTCCGCCAAAATTGTGCAGCATGGTCTCGCCCAGGTAAGCGCCGAACTTCTCCTGCAGCAGGGATTTGTCGCTGGCGTCCAATTCGCCGCGGTGGCGCTCAATATAGTCATCGAGCCAGCGCACTGACTCGGCTGTGTAATCCAGTTGGACGGCTTCTTTCTCGCCGATAACATCGATAACCAACTGGGCGTCTTCCCGCAGGTTGGCTGATGCGGCAGAGTTCACGCGTCACGCTCCCTTTCGTCCGCGCTGCTGGCGGACCCTTTGACAGAAAAAGAGACCAGCAGGGCGCGCTGGTCCGTTAAAGCGGGCAACGGGATTCGAACCCGTGACCTTTTCCTTGGCAAGGAAATGTTCTACCGCTGAACTATGCCCGCGACTAGAAAACATTCTAACGCGCGGAAGCCGCAATGGCAAGTGGCAATTCACTGCGCGCGTCGCTGGCTTGCTGGAAGGCTTGGTTATCGCTGGGGCGCTGCCCCGCTCGGAAGTTGCTTGAGACACAGCGCAAGGTAAGCGTTAAGCACGGAAATCCGCCGCCGTCTTCGCGCGAACTTCATCAAGCCCGGCGCCCGGCATCAACTCCACTAGGCGCATGCCACTCGCATTAAACTGAAACACTGCCAATTCGGTAATCAGCAAGTCGACAGCCTTGGTCGCCGTTAGCGGCAGGTTGCAGCGCGGCACAATTTTGGGGCTGCCGTCGCGGGCGCAGTGCGTCATGGTGATGATGAGCTTACGCGCGCCGCTGGCCAGATCCATGGCGCCGCCAACGCCCAGCAGAGCTTTACCCGGCGCTGACCAGTTCGCCAGATTGCCGCCGGCATCCACCTGCAAGCCGCCCATCACCGCCACATCGACATGCCCGCCACGGATCATGGCGAAGGAATCGGCGCTGTCAAAGTAGCTGGCGCCGGGCAGCGCTGTCACCGGCGCTTTGCCTGCGTTGACCGGATACTCCAGCGCGCCGCCGCTCGTTGGCGCTGGACCCACGCCCAGCAGACCATTTTCCGTATGCAAGATAAGGCCATGCGAGGGCTTAATCAAATCGGCGATCAGCGTGGGCATGCCGACCCCCAAATTGACAACATCGCCCGGCTGCAGCTCCGCCAATGCCCGTCGCGCGATTCGCAGACGCATGTCATCGGTTTGTCTCGCATTTCGCGACCCTGAGCTGCCCAGCTCCGCCAATGTCGCCCGCGCTTGAACCAGCGCATCGACATAGTTGCCGGGACTGTGGATGTGGTCGGGGTCGAGCGCGCCGAGCGGCAATATCTCGTCCACTTCGGCGATGACGAGGTCGGCGGCGGTGGCCATGGCCTTGTTGAAGTTCTGCTCAGTCATGCGATAGACTAGATTGCCGGCTTCGTCCGCCATGCGCGCGCGAATCAAGGCGACATCCGCCCGCAAACTCGGCACGAAAACATGGTCGCGCCCCTGAATGCGGCGAATATCGCTTGTCGAGGCAAGGGGCGTGCCGGCTGCGGTTGGCGTATAAAAACCGCCGATACCAGCGCCGCCCGCGCGAATCGCCTCCGCCAGTGTGCCCTGTGGCAGCAGTTCAAAGGCGATGTCACCGCGTTGCGCCGCCACGACAGCTTCGGGATTGCTGGTGAAGAAAGAGCCGATTGCTTTGCGAATCTGCCCATTGCGCAGCAATCTCCCGCCGCCCAAGCCTGGCTCGCCGATATTGTTGGCGATATAGGTCAGCTCGCGCGCGCCCGTTTCCGCCAGGGCATGTAGCAGGTGCGCGGGCGTACCCGTCATGCCGAAGCCGCCGACCATCACCACCGCTCCTGACTTGACCAGTTGCGCAGCCGCCCCCGGGCTCAGTTGGCGCGCGCGTTTCATGCCTCGCTCCAGCGTTCGACCAGTGTTGCTTCGCCTTGCCCGACGCCCACGCAGAGCGCCGCCAAGCCAAAGCGCATCCGCTGTCCAGCCGCCGATTGCCTGCACATCTCGTGCAGCAGCGTCGTCAAGATGCGCGCGCCACTGCAACCCAGGGGGTGCCCCAGCGCAATCGCCCCGCCGTTGACATTGGTATTCGTCTCGCTCAAGCCCAGTTCGCGCAGCACGGCGATGGCTTGCACGGCGAAGGCTTCATTCAGTTCAACCAAGTCAATATCAGCGATATCCAGCCCCTGCCGCGCGAGCAATTTTCGCACGGCGCGCACTGGTCCCAAGCCCATCACGCGCGGATCGATGCCAACCGCTGCCGAGCCTAGCCAACGCGCCAGTGGCCGCAAGCCCAGTTTCTTGGCACGCTGCGCAGTCATCAGCACCAATGCGCAAGCGCCGTCATTCATGCCGCTGCTGTTGCCGGCCGTGACCGTGCCGTTTTCACGAAAAGCTGGTCGCAACTGGGCGAGTTTTTCCATGCTGGTGGCCACTTCATAACCGTTTTCGTTGCGGCGCATGAAGGGGTGCTCGTCGGTATCGATAACGCTGGGCGGTCCTTTGCGCTGCGGGACGCTTAGCGGCACGATTTCTTCAGCGAATGCCCCGCGATTGATCGCTGCGATGGCGCGCTGCTGGCTTTGCAGGGCATAACGGTCTTGCTGCTCGCGCGTGATCTCGCCGCCCGCGACTGCGCCACTGCGGCTGAGTTCGGCGATATTTTCTGCGGTTTCACCCATGGCTTCCAGCGGATAGAGCGCGGCCAGGGCTGGGTTCGGGTAGCGCCAGCCCAGGGTCGTGTCCCAGGCGGTGACATTGCCCGCGGGACCAAAACCAATGGGATTCTTCGGGAGCGAATAGGGTGCGCGGCTCATGCTCTCGACGCCGCCAGCCACGAAGATCTCGCCTTCGCGAGCCAATATCGCCCGCGCCGCCTGGTTGACCGCCGCGAGCCCGCTGGCGCAAAGCCGATTCAGCGTTAGTCCCGCGACCGTCTCCGGCAGCTGAGCCAGCAGCGCCGCCATCCGCGCTACATTGCGGTTGTCCTCGCCAGCCTGATTGGCGCAGCCAAAATAGACTTCTTCAATGTCGCCTGGATCGATGCCTGCCCGCTCCACCGCCGCGCCGATCGCCACCGCCGCCATATCGTCGGGACGCAAAGATGACAGCGCCCCGCGCAGCTTGCCAATGGGCGTACGAACCGCGCTGACGATGACCGCCTCGGTCACGACGCAGCCGCCTGGCAGTCCGCGCAGCGACCATAGAACTCCAGCAAATGCCCCTCAATGTGGATGCCCAGTTCGTCTTCCAGCGTGAGGCTAAGTGCCTCCAGGCTGCAGTTATCGAAGTCGAAGACCGCATGACATATATTGCAAATGACATGATGATGATGCCCGCCAGCCATTAGCACATAGGATGGCGTCATCTGGCCGCCGATGTAAGTCGGTCGCACGATGCCCAGCTGCGTGAATAAATCCAAGGCGCGGAAAACGCTGGCGCGCCCAACGCTACTATCCTGCGCCGCCACCGCCCTCAACAACTCGCTCGAAGTGAAATGGCGCTGTTCAGATTCCAGCACGCGCAAAACGCAAAGCCGCGCTCGCGTTAGGCGGCGACCTGCCTTGCGCAGCGTCTCGATATATGGGCTCAAGCTCTTCATAGACTCATTATACCGACTCGCTCGCCAACTTCGCATGCTTAACTCTCTTGGTCCTCAGGTCAACCGCATCAAAATCCGCTTGCCACCGAGATCGCCGAGTATACAAAGTCCTTTTCTCTGTGCCCTCGCTAGACTCGGCGTTCTCGGTGCTAAGTTTTTGCATTACTTACTTGGCACTACTTCTGTGGTTCAATCTTTTTCTTGAGATTGCTTCTGTGGTTAAATCATCGCGCAATCGTAGACGGGAAGCGGTCTCATGCGCGATATAGTCGTCATTGGTGGCGGGCTCAGCGGACTGGCCGCCTGCCACGAATTGGAAAGACTGGGCGCTCGCTACACTATCATCGAGGTCAAACGGCGCTTTGGTGGCGGCATAAGCAGTCGCAGCCGTGCCGGTTACATAATGGATGGCTGTGCCTTTGTTTTCCGCGCCCTGGACGAGGCGCAGTTGGCAGCGCTGGGATTGTCGGGTCAGCAGATCCTGCGCGGCGATGGCAAGGCAGTGATGCGCGGCGGCAGCGAGATGCTGATCCAAGCGCTGGTGGCGAGGCTGCAAGGCGGTCGTCTGATGCGCATGGCGCTGAGTTCTGTCGGGCAGTTGGGCGGCCGCTTCACGCTCTGTTTGGAAAACGGCCTCATGCTGGACGCGGGCGCGCTGATATTGGCTGTGCCGGCTCGTTATGCCGCGCGTATGCTCTACAATCTGAGCCCAGATGCCGCAAAGCTGCTCGCCGAGATTCGCTACGATTCCATTGCTCGCGTTTCGCTGGGCTGCCGCAAATCGGAGCTGCCCGCGAAATTCCCCCAATTGCCCGATGACTGCGCTTTCCTTTTGCGCTCCGATGCGCCCGGACGCGTCCCCGACAGCGACCATCTCCTGCTCCAACTCGGTCTGCGCTGTGATGCCAGGGAGCCAGCGTCGAAGCTCATGGCCAGGACCGCGCGTTATCTCGGCATTGACCAGCCCTTGGCGGCGCATGTGCATCGCTGGGCGGAAGCGGACTCGCTGGCATGCCATGACGCGGAGCAGGCTCAGCGCCTGCATGGCATCCGGGCGGACCTGCCAGTCGGCATCAGTTTGATCGGCAGCGACTACTGTCTGCGAGCGCGGCAAGAAAAGGGAATCACCCGTTTGGACGAGCGCCTGCAAATGGGACGCGAGGCAGCGCGAAAGGCAATCAAAGCCTGGCGCGGGTGAGCCCTCCGCCTGTGCTATACTGCGGCTGAGGTCCAGCCACTGAGTGCACCTATGTCCTTCCTCGTGCCGGCCGCTTTTGCCGCGCTCGCCATCGCCATCCCGGTCTTGCTACTGTACATGCTGCGGCTGCGGCGCCGCGAAGTGCTGATCTCCAGTACATTCTTGTGGCGACAAGTCGTCAAAGATACGGAAGCCAATACACCCTGGCAGCGGCTGAAACGCAATTTACTGCTGTTTTTGCAGCTACTGATTTTGCTGTTGCTGGTGCTGGCGCTGGCGAGGCCCTTCATCAGTGTGCCGACGATAAGCGCTGGCAAAATCGCGCTGCTGCTGGATGCGTCGGCCAGCATGATGGCGACGGACATAGCCGGCGAATCGCGCTTTGAGGCGGCGCTTGCCCAGGCGCGGGGCATCGTCGGCAACATGAACCCGCAGGACAGCATCGCGTTGATTCGCGTAGCTGATAGCGCTGAGCCGCTCACGCCCTACACGGCTGATAAGAACGAGCTGCTGCGCGCGCTGGACGCCATACAGCCCAGCCAGGGTGGCGCGGATTGGGATACCGCCTTGACTTTGGCGGCGGCTGGCGCTGTCGGCGCGGAAAACTTCAGCATCGTCATGATTTCTGATGGCGGCATTGGTACGGCCACTGAGCTGCCGGTCAATATCCCGCAGCCGATTTATGTGCCCATTGGCGAGTCGGCGTCCAACATCGCCATCACGGCGTTGGCGACCCGCGCATTGCCTGGCGGCGCGCCCCAACTCTTCGCCCAGGTTACCAATTATGGCGATGCGCCGGCCGATGTCTCGCTGGTTATCCGCCTGGACGATGTGCTACGCCTGTCCCGCAGCGGCCGCATCCCGCCGCGCAGCCAATTGCCCATCCCCTTTGACGAGCCCATCACAGAGCCCTTCGAAACTCTGTCGGCGACGCTGACCTTCGACAATGATGCGCAGGATCATCTGGCACTGGACAACCGCGCCTGGGCGGTGCAAAGCGAAACGCAAACGCGGCGCGTCTATTATGTGTCGCAGGGCAGCAACCTCTTTCTGGAGCAGGCGCTGCGCAGCATGCCAGGATTGCAGACCTACCGCGGCAACCCGGAAAGCCGCAGCCTGCCCGGCGCCGATTTCGACCTCTATGTTTTCGATAGCTGGTTGCCCAACAGCTTGCCAGCCAGCGACATGCTGCTGATCAATCCGCCCAACTCGACGCCCTATTTCACCCTGGGCGAGCCGCAGCCGGCCAGCAGCGACATCCGCCTCAGTGCCGATTCGCCAATCACCGCTTTCGTCGATCTGGACGAGATGAGCTTGCTTTCGCATCGGGAGTTGAGGGTGGATTGGGGGGAAGAGCTGATGCAGGCGGGCGACAGCGTAATCATGCTAGCCGGGCAGCTCAATGCGCAGCAAATTGCCATTCTGCCTTTCGACCTGCGCGATTCCAACCTGCCCCTGCTGATTGCCTTTCCTCTGCTGATGGCTAATCTGCTGGACTGGTTTTCGCCCACTGACATCATCGCGGAGCCAACGAGTTTGAGCGTCGGCGATGTGCTAGTGATTTCGCCGCCCGTGCGCGCCGACAGCATCCGCATCACGGCGCCGGACGGGACAGAACATCAGTTGCCGGTGACTGGCGACGCGCTGGCATTCACGCAGACCGACCAGCTCGGGCTCTACGAGTTGGAGGTCATCCAGGCGGAGGAAGTCACGCGCGCGCAGCCCTTCGCGGTGAATCTCTTTGGGGCGGACGAAAGCGACATCCGGCCCGTGGGGGTCGATCAACTGCGTCTGGGCGGCGGCGATGGCGCGCAGGCTGAGGAGCAGCTGGGCTTGCAGGAGTTTTGGCTGCCCCTGGCGCTGCTGGCGCTGTTGCTGCTGTTGATCGAATGGTGGGTATATCACCGGCGTTTGCGCGTGCCGACCCTGCTGCAGCCACGCCGCCGCTTCACTCTGCCTTGGCGCTGGGCACAAAGTTCTTGAGCTTGAGCACCGATTCCAGCATTTTCCCGCCCGGCGCATACGTGATGTTCTGCAGATAAACCTGCTCAACATCGGACAGCGTTGCGAAGTGAAGTTCGTGATCGCGCGCGCCCAGCCAGCCGGCCACAATGGCGGGTTTGACGACCGTCTGCGTGATGCCGGGCAGTACCGCCAGTTGCTCGCGCAGCCTGTAGGCTTGGTCGATGTGTATCGAATCGGGCAGGGCGTCGGCTGGCGGCTGTTGGCTGTCGCTCTGCGGATACTCGATATCATCCAGCCAGTCGCCCTCATCATCGCCAGCGGCAAGCTGATCCGCCCGGCTCTGCGAGTTGTCCGCAAGGGGCATACGACCAGGCAGCAGGTATTGCGCGGGCGGGGCAGAGCGGATGACCAGGGTGCCATAGACATGCCAGCGCCGCCCCAAATGACGCCCGATATTGGCACGGATAGCGGGCAGCGCGCAGATGGTTGCGCCCTCGGGCAAACACTGGTCGAGGCGCACACCGTCTGCGCCGACATAAAGTGTGAATTCGTGGCGATAGATGGCGGCCGTCAGTATCTCGATTTGCGGCGCATCGCGCAGCGCCCGCACACGAACGCGAGCCCGCGCAGCATCATGCACGCGGTAACTCTGATAGCCAGGCAAATGACGCGGGCTCAAGCGTGACAAGCCATGCCAGAGGGTGGAGGCGCTGCTGATGGGCTGGGCGCGCAAGGCGCGATTTTGCGGCGCGCTCTGCTGCACCAGCCACACTTCGCGGAACTCCGTAACGGCGCGCTCGTAGCCGGTGATGAGCAAGATGCCGTCCACATTGACGACCAGGTCGGCGAATGCGCCCGGATCATCCAGGATATCCGCGATAGTGGCCTGCATGCAATCCCCGCAACTGTGCCTGCATCTAGTATAGCAGGCTAGCGTCAGTCCGTTTTGGGCAGGGACAGGGTTGTGACGGCGGGTGCCCCCATCGGGATGGGGGAAGCTGCACTCGCTCCCATACGCCGCGACAGTTGTACGGGTGCGCCGGCGGCTAGCCGAGTCTCTGACGCAGCTCTTCGACGGCGGCTCGCGAGCGTTGGCGTAGCTTGGCGCGGAAGTGGGCGGCTTCGATAGCGTTGTACTTGCTGCGGATGATGGCCACAATCTCTTCGGTGCAGGTTTTGCAGAAGGGGCTGTCCGGCTCGCTGAAGTCGGCTGGCGGCAGTTCTTGCTCGCAGCGGCTGCAAGGCTTGAGTGCAGGCATGGCGCGGCGTCCTTTCCGGTCGCGTTGTCATTGTAGCGCGGGGACGGGAAAATGGAATGGCGGGCGTGGTTGTATGGGATGGCGAATGTAGGGGCGACTCACAGAGTCGCCCCTACATGGTTCGTCATTGCGGAGGGATCGCTTGGTGAGTTGCTGGCAGTTTTGCGGTCACGGCAATAGATGTGTCAAAATAGACGTGGCGCATTCCTAGAGTCGCGCGCGGCAGCTGCATCCGCGGCGGACCTTCGATTAAAGCTTTTTCGCCTGTCACAGGCGCTTGTTATCGGGCATGGGAAGGACCGCGATGAGGAGGCAGCACAGTGAAGTTATGTGTGATTGAGGGTGATGGCATCGGTCACGAAGTGGTGCCTGCCGCGATACGTATATTGCAGCAGTTGATCCCGGACATTGAAGTCGCGCATGCCCGCGCCGGCTGGGATTGTTTCGAGCAGACGGGCGAGTCCCTGCCGGAAGCGACGGTGGCTTTGGCGCGCGAGTCGCAGGCGGTGCTCTTCGGCGCATGCAGTTCGCCGTCTTACGCCGTGGCCGGCTATTCGTCGCCCATCGTGCAGTTGCGCCGCGCTACCGAGACCTACGCCAACCTGCGCCCCACCCGTTACCTGCCCGTGCCGACCGCGCGTGAAGGCGTTGATCTAGTGGTCGTGCGGGAAAATACGGAAGACCTCTATATCGGCGATGAGCAGACCAAGGATGCCGGCGACACGGGCACCGCCACCAAGCGCATTACACGGCAAGCCAGCGAGCGCATCGCCCATACCGCTTATCGCCTGGCGCGTCAGGAAGGCAGACGCCGTCTGACCATCGTACACAAGGGCAATGTCATGCCGCAGACGGACGGTTTATTCCGGCGCGTGGCCTATGAAGTCTCCCGCGACTATGACGATATTGAAACCGACGAGTTGCTGGTGGATACGGCGGCTTACTGGATGGTGAAGGAGCCGGCGCGCTTTGATGTCATCCTGACTCCCAATCTCTATGGCGATATTCTCAGTGACATGGCGGCGGCTTGGGGCGGCGGCTTGGGCATGGCGCCAGCCCTGAACCTGGGCGATGAAGTGGCCATCGCGGAGCCGGTGCATGGTTCCGCGCCGGATATCGCCGGGCAGGGCATTGCCAATCCCACGGCCGCGGTGCTGAGCGGGGCTATGCTGGCTCGTCATAAGTGGGGGCGGGGCGAGGTGGCGGATCGCATTGAGACGGCAGTGCATCGGGCGCTGAGCCGTGGCGGATATACGGCCGATGTGGCTGGCGCGCAAGGCATGAGCACGGACGAGTTCGTTGATGTGATTTGTGAGGAGTTGGGCTAGGGTGCGGAGCAGGAGTTTCGCTCGGCTGGCGCCGCCCGTAGTTGTCGCGTTGCTTGCGCTTGTTCCCGCACTGCTGTACGCGTACATCGGGACCAACGGTCGTTTGCTCTGGGATGATTATTGCCGGGTCCTGCGGAGTCGCGAGTTTGGTGTCTGGGGTTACACGCAGTTCATTCTCAATGAATGGTCGGGCAGCTACAGTCAGGCATTTTTGGGCGGGTTGCTGGCGCCGCTGGATACGCTGGCGCCGCGCATCGCGTCGGCGGTCATCATCGCCATTTGGCTGGCTGGCGCGTATTGGCTGATGCGGCAAGGGCTGGATATCCTGCGCGTTCAAAGATCGCGGCGGACAATGGCGCTGGTCCTGGCGGCGCTGCTGGTGGCGGCATCGATTCATGCCCTTGACTTTGGCAATTCCATGTTATGGCTGATTTCCAGCACCCGCCATACCCTGCCCATAGCGCTCTTGACGGGCTGTTTGGCGCTGACGCTGCACACCGCCCGGCACTACCGGCGCGATAGAGCTTCCGCCCTGCGCGCGGCGGCCGTCGGTCTCTGTTTCTTTGTGTGCGGCGGCTTGGCAGAGACTTTCGTGGTCTTCCAACTCGGTGTTCTGTCGCTATGTCTGCTGTCGGCAGCGGTTCTGCTGCGCGGGCCGGCGCGGTGGACCGCTTGGATTGTGCTGGGCGCAGCCTGGCTGGCGTCGCTGGCCAGCCTGGGCTTTCAGTACTTCGCGCCGGGCACTGCCAACCGTAATGCGGTCCTGCTGACAAGCGGCCACGCCGTTCGCTCGCTGCAGCCCCTGGCCTTGGAAACGCTGCGCGGAATATTCGACTTTATGGCGCGTCCCGAGCTGCCCATCAGCATGATCTTGCTCATGGCTTTGGGCGCCCTGGCGGCATCTTACGCATCCAGGCTGCACAGAAATGAGTCGGCGCAATCGAGGCCGGCTGCCAGCTTCAACTTGCGGGCTGGGTACTTGTGGTGTCTGCTGGCGCTGCAACTTGCCTGGCTACCGATTCTGTGGGCGCATACCAGCGATGACGCGCAGGTTTTCGCCCGTTTCAGCTTCCGCTATATGACAGTGATTCTGCTGAACATCGGGGGCCTGCTGGTCTTGTGCGCTGCCATCTGGCGGCTACAGCCTTTGCAGGAGTGGCTGCGGAGGCGTTCTCCCGGCGCAGTGCAGCTGCAAGGTCTATGCTTGGCTTGCGCGCTCTTCGTGATGCTCATCGCCATTCCGCCGCTGCCCATCGACCGACTCGCCGCCGCCTACTTATTCACCAGCGTTGGCGGGCTGCTGTTATGCATCATGGGTTTGTCGGCTGACGCTGGCGGAGGGCATCCAGCGCTGCGCCTGAGCTGGCTGGCTTTGGCTGTCTGGGTCGGCGCCTGGCTATGCGCTGGACTGATCATCGCGCTTTCGATTTATGCATTTGGCGGCACCATGCTGCGCTCGACTGGCGCAGGCTTCGCGTTTGTTGCCGCAAGCGGGCTCGTCTGGGGCGCCGCGATTGGCTGCTGTCTGCAGAGCTGCGCGGCGACGGCCGGAGATGCCTGGCACAGCCGCGCCAGAGCCATCACCTTGGCCGTTTTGCTGCTTGTGTCGGGCGTCATCTTGACGCGGCAGGGGGCGCTGCTGGGGAATTACCGCATCTTCGCCGCGGGCTGGGATGCTAATCACAGCAGGATACTCGCCTTGAGCGCGGCTGGCGAAGAGCATATAGAAATTGACCCTGTCCCGCATGCTCCGCGCAAGCCGCTGGACACCTGCACCGCCGACTATTATGACGTGACGTCGATCGCCATCAAGTAGATACGTGGCTGGAAGTCGCCGCTCTCTCGCATCATGCGGATGTTGATCCGCTCGCCCGCGCTGGCGCGGTGATCCGCAGGCTCAGCGAATAATCGCTAGCGCAGCAATTCTGATCCACCATGATGGTGAAGGAGCCGGCGCGCTTCAATGTCATCTTGATTCCCAACCTCTAAGGTGATATTTTCAGCGACATTGTGGCGGCTTGAGCATGGCGCAGGGCATGAGCACGGACGAGTTCGTCGATGTGATTTGCGAGGAGTTGGTCTAGGGTGCGAAGCACAGGTTTCGCTCGGTTGTCGCCCGCAGGCGTCGCGCTGCTTGCGCTCATTCCCACGCTGCTGTACGCAACCATCGGGGCCAACAGTCGTTTGGTCTTGGACGATTACTGCAATGTCCATCATACGCAGGAGCTCGGCGGCTGGGGATACATGAAGTATATGGGCAGGGAATGGTCGAGCAGCTACAGCGAGCTATTCCTGACCGGTGTGTTGGCGCCGCTGGATATGCTGCTTCCGCGCATCGCGCCGGCGGTCATCATCGCTATATGGCTAGCGGGCGCGTACTGGCTGATGCGGCAAGGGCTCGATGTCCTGCGCGTTCAATTGCCGCGGCGGGCGACGGCGCTGGTCCTGGCTGCGCTGCTGGCAGCGGCGTCGATTCATTCCTTTGACTTTGGCCGCTCCGTGCTATGGCTGGCGGCCAGCGCTCGCCATACCCTGCCCATAGCGCTTTTGACGGGCTCTTTGGCGCTGACGTTGCACACCGTCCGACATTACCAGCGCGGTCGCGCCTCCGCGCTGCGCATAGCGGCTGTCGGGCTCTGCTTCTTTTTGTGCGGCGGTTTCTCAGCCAGCTTCGTCGGCTTCCAACTCGGTCTTCTGTCGCTATGTCTGTTGTCGGCGGCGGTTCTGCTGCGCGGGCTGGCGCGGAGGTCCGCCTTGATTGTGCTGGGCGCGGCTTGGCTGGCGTCTCTGGCCGGCCTCGGCATTCAGTATTTCGCGCCAGGGACCGCCAATCGCCATGCAATCCGGCTGGCAGACGGTAAAGCCCTTCACTCGCTGCAGCCTCTGATCAGCGAAACGTTGCGCGGCATTTTTGACTTAATCGCGCGCCCCGAGCTGCCCATCAGCATGATCCTGCTTATGGCACTGGGCGCGCTGGCGGCTTCGTACGCATCCAGGCTGTCGGCGAATGAGTCGACGCAATCGCCCCCCCCCCCCCCCCCCCCCCCCCAGGCGGGGGCCCTGGC
>DAOUKU010000035.1:0-7562 GCA_034420985.1 Anaerolineae bacterium
GCTGTGCTGGCGATTTTCTCCACGATATGGCGCTGGAACGACTTTCTGTGGCCCAAGATCGTCATGACGCGCGATGAGATGTTCACGCTGCAGGTGGGGCTGGAGACTTTTCAAGGCGATCTGACGACGCAGTGGGATCTGATTTTGGCGATGACGGTGCTGACAGCGCTGCCGATAACTTTCGTGTTTGGATTCTTGCAGAAGTACATCACCACCGGCATTGCGACCACGGGCTTGAAGTAGGGGGCTGTGATGGCGGGAATGCTGCATCTGCGCGGAGTGCTGCGCAATATCAATTATGGTCCGTTGTTTCGCTTGCGGTCTGTCAAGGATATCGCGTTTGAGGACTTTGAGGTCAACAGCGCGCCGTCTGCCTGCATTATGACTTTTGCGGACAGAAACGCCTTGGGTTTCTCGAAGTGGCAGACGCCCAAACCCAGCCGTTCCTACCCATCGGCGCGAATTTACAAGACCTATAATATGTTCAGAAGTGTGACCGTCATTCCGATTCTCAAGGACGAAGGCGCAGGCACGCTAAACAACGACCGACTGAATTTCATGACGCTAAGCCGCATGAATCTAATGACTGTGTACATCGTCTTGGCCTGGTTCGAATCAGCCAAACCGCACCCGAAGCGACCAAACGCAATCACCGACCAACGGCTCAACAGCGCCTTTGTCAAAGAGCGCATAGCCGAGATCAAGCGGCAGAAGATGTCTGCCCTGCACTGGAACAAGCTGCATTTTCAACGCGACTACGCAGATGTATTTCGCTGCGCCGTCGCCAGTTATCAAGATATTGCGCAAGAATATGATGTCGAAATGCACTCCGCCGAAAATCACCTTGCCTGGCTGGACCAGTCGCTGGTGGATGGCAAGTTCAATATCGAGGCATTTGCCCGCTCGTCATCGTCGCGCGCCGCAGCAGCAGCCAAACGGGAATCGGTTACCATTCACGAACTTGAACATCTTGCTTCTGGGCAGAAAGCCTACCTGGAGTTGGAGAACACGCTGGGCGGCGAGTATCATCTGACTGCGGACGAGGTCTACTGGGAAGACGGAAAGCTGGTCATCCAGGAATCGAAAAACACGCGCAATGTCCTGCCGAGCATTACAGACATTGAAGACGGATTGTTCAAGATGATCCTGTTTCGAGCCATTGAGAGACTATACCTGGATGGCGAGGCGATACCCTTTACGACCCGCCTCAAACTCACCGGCTCGCTTTCCGGACAGTTAAACCTGCCAGCCGACGACTCACAAGTCATCGCGTTTTGCGAAGCCAACGACCTGGCGAGCGCCAGACGGCGGCCGACGAAACAGGACATGCTGTTATTGTTGAATGAAGAGGCTCACGCCAATCCCGGCCTGAGCATCGAGATTGCGCCTAACAAATGAAGATTGTCAAGAGTCCGCTGCGTTATCCCGGTGGCAAGTCGCGCGCCATCAAGCAGATTCTGCGCCATGTCCCGGACAGCATCGACGAATACCGCGAGCCTTTCGTTGGCGGCGGCTCGGTCTTCCTGGCCATCAAATGCCTTTTCGGGAGCAGAATCCGCCGTTATGTCATCAACGACCTCAATGCCGACCTGGTGCACTTTTGGCGCGAGGTGCAGGAACGCATCGACGAGCTGGCTTGTGGCGTGCAGACATTCAAAGATGACTATGGCGATGGACGCGCACTATGGCGATTCATGCACACAGACGGCTCCATGACCTCGCAGCTGGAGCGGGCGGTGCGCTATTTTGTATTGAACCGCATCACCTTCTCCGGCGTGGTCGATTCAGGCGGCTATTCACAATATGCCTTTGAGCGTCGCTTTACGCAGTCGTCGATTGGGAGGCTCTGGCGGATTGAGCCGCTGCTGCACGATGTAGAAATTTGCTTCGGTGATTATGAGCCGCTGCTGCACGAGGCGGGCGACGATGTGTTTATCTTCCTCGACCCGCCCTATTACCGGGCAACGCAATCGCGACTTTATGGCAAGAATGGCGAGCTACATACCGCATTTGACCACGAGCGATTCGCTGAGAATATGCGCCGCTGCAATCACAGGTGGCTGATCACCTACGACGACTCGCCGATAATCCGCGACTTGTTCAGCTTCGCAGACATCAGGGAATGGACGCTGCAATATGGCATGAACAACTACATGCAGGGCAAAGCCGAAAAGGGAAAGGAGCTATTCATAAAGAACTATTGACCTCTCGCGGCGGCTGTGGCCATGTAGATTGTGACCGCAAACCGCAGGCTTCAACATGTATAACATCTACCACTTTTTCGCCACTCTGATTGAAGAACGCGCCCAGCTTCAGGGGGCGACCCAGTTGCTGGATTATCCTTTTGCTTCAGCGCCTTTGTCGTACCATAGCCGATGCGGCTTTCCCAGTCTGATACTTCGCATGCATGCTCGCGCCTATGAGCCCGGTGGCGAGTGGGTCGCAATCCTGGACAGCAATACCTACAATGTGCCAGCTTTCCAGTCCCATATCCCGGTCAATGCTATGTCCATTGATATGCTTGGGCATGCGAAGGCAACAAGCGTCCGCAAGTCCATGCTTGCCGCAGGCGAGGTGCCGCACTGGATACGGATGCGGGAAGTGTATTACTTGTTGCGAGGCCGCAATCGGGGCAACACCAAAATCTGCCTGGTGCACGGCAGCTTCTTTCAATCTATGAAGCCACGAGCCGTCTTGCAGGAAGCTCTTTCGCAAGCGCTTGAAGGGCATTTGGAAGAACTGTCTTTGAGTCAGGATCAAATAAGTCTGTTGGAACGCATCTGCGCGGAAGCGATATTGACCGACCAGTCTTGGAAGGTCGATCGGATGACAGTTGAATTCAATCTTGGCATTCAAACTCCTGAGAATCATGGATTGAATATCCTCAGTTCGTTTCATTTTCGCGCTATCCAAGACAACACTCTGAATTTCATCTTTCCAAATTACCCGGCAGATTTCCATGCTCATCGGCGCAGTTCCTTGCGCGACGCTCTACCGAGTCAGGCATATAGGGAAGGCAAACAACTCAGCATTACTCATCCCCGTAAGGGCGATTATTTCGTCTTCAGTTATTCCTTGTAAGCCCCGCGCCTGCAATGCACAATGCAGGCAACCCAACCGAAACCACAGAAAGGCAGACCATGAAAACAGTCTTCGTCGTTTACGCCAGCGACAATGTCGGCACCGCCGTGCTGGAGCCCATCCATAGCGGCGACCCCGTCGTTACCAATGGCGAGCGCAGCGACATCCAGGTTACCGCCCGCGCCGACATCGCTTACGGGCACAAAATCGCCTTGCTGGACATCCCAGCCGGCGCGACCGTTCTCAAATACGGCTTGTCCATCGGCAGCGCCACTTGCGACATCCGCGCTGGCGACCATGTCCATACGCATAATGTCGAAAGCAACCGCGGGCGTGGCGACCGCGCCAGCAGCGAAGGAGCAGCCTGATGCAGCAATTTATGGGATACCAGCGCGACAACGGCGATGTGGGCGTGCGCAATCACTTGCTGATTTTGTCCGGCACGGTCTATGCCAATGGCGTGGTCGAGCGCGTAGCGGAGGCCATTCATGGCGCAGTTGCCGTCACGCATGCCAACGGACGCTGCCAGGTAGCGCCGGACCTGCGGGTAACGCGGCGATTCTTGGCTGGCACAGCCATGAACCCCAATGTCGGGGCGGTCGTCATCATCGACCATTTCCAGGAAGAGGGCATGACGGCCGAAGACCTGGCGGAAGACATCGCGCCGACGGGCAAGCCTATCGCGACGGTCAATATCCGCGGCGATGGCGGTTATATCAGCGCGCTGGCGAAAGCCACTCGCTACGCCCAGGATTTCGCCCGGCAGATCAGCCTGTTGCAGCGCGAACCCGCGCCCATGAGCAAGATCCTCTTCGGCACGGAATGCGGCACATCGGATACCACCTCGGGGCTAGCCAGCAACCCGGCCAATGGCTTGGCTGGCGAGATACTGATCGCGCAGGGCGGGCGCATGCTGATGGCGGAATGCACCGAGTGGATGGGCTGCGAGAATTGGCTGACGGACAAAGCAGCCACCCCGGCCGTCGCTGAGGCCATCCTCGCTGGCGTCCAACACATGGAAGCGCGCGCCTTGGCCAGCGGCGAGGACATCCGCGGGTCGCAGCCGACCGGCGATAACATGGCCGGCGGCTTGACGACTATCGAAGAGAAGTCCATGGGCGCGGTCAAGAAGATCGGCGACAGCCCCATCATCGAGTATCTGGAAATCGCCGAAGCGCCCAGCCTGACGACGCCGGGCAATTATGTCATGTACGGGCCCGGCATGGGCGCGGAAAGCATCAGCAGCATGGCGGCGGCCGGCTGCCAGGTCTTGACCTTCTGCACTGGCGGCGGGCACACCTCCAATCATCCCATCATGCCGACCATCAAGGTCACCGGCAACCGCAGTTCCTACGAACTGATGCGCGACACGGTGGATGTCGATGTCAGCGGCGTCTTCACGGGCGACTTGTCGCTGGCGGAGGCGGGTCGGATTGTCTATGACGAGGTGGCGCGGGTCTGCAGCGGTTACCTGACCAAGTCGGAAGCGCTGCGCGACAACAACAGCTTCGCCATACACCGCGTGGGACCGAGCATTTAAGCCCCTCGGTCTCGCGACAGGTCGGCGGGAGGCTAGTCAAAGCGTGGTTGGGGCTTCAGTTTAAGCCTCTGCGCGAGGGGCGCCCTTACAGTCGCGGCTGTCAGACGAGCCTGGCAGCCGAAACGTCGCTCCCGCAGCGAGAAAGGCGGACTCATGCAAGTGACGATTCCCTATGGCAAGGGCAGCCTTAGCGCCGACTTGCCGGAAGACCGCACGGTCGACTTTATCGCGCCCAGGGAAATGCGGTCGCAGCAGAATCCTGCTGATGTTGTCCGCGAGGCGGTCTACAATCCTTTGGGCGAAGTGCTGCCGCCGCGAGCTGGTCAAACAGTCGCCATCGCCATCAACGACAAGACCCGCCCCGTCCCGCATCAGCATTTGCTGCCGCCCGTGCTGGCTGGCGCGCGGCATGCTGGCATACGCGACCAGGATCTACTCTTCATCATCGCCACGGGCACGCACCCCGACATGCCGCCGGACGAATATGCGGCGATCCTGCCGCGCGACATCCTCGAGACCTATCGCGTCGTCTGCCACGATGCCTCGGACAAGGACAAGTTGACGCACCTGGGCGAGACAAGCCGCGGCACGCCAATTCTCATCAACAGCGATTATATGGCGGCGGATTATCGCATCGTCATCGGCAATATCGAGCCGCATCAATTTCAGGGCTATTCCGGCGGCGTGAAGAGCGCGGCGATTGGCTTGGCGGGCATGGAGACCATCCATCACAATCACGCCATGATGCGCCACGAAAATGCCATCTGGGGCAGCTATGTGGATAACCCGGCGCGACAGGATGTGGAAGAGATCGGCGCGCGCATCGGCATCGACTTTTGCGTCAACGCCATCCTCAACGCCGACAAAGAGATTCTCCGCGCCTATGCCGGCGACCCCAGCGCCGTGATGCAGGCGGGCATCCCGGCCGTGCGCGAGCTGTATGCCGTGGGGCTGGCTACGCCGGTGGATTTGATGATTGCGTCGCCGGGCGGGCATCCCAAAGACATCAATTTGTATCAGGCGCAGAAGGGCATGGCGCACGCGGCGGCGGTTACGCGGGAAGGCGGGCGGATGATCCTGTGCGCGGCCTGTCCGGAAGGCGCTGGCAATGCCGATTATGAACGTTGGATGCGCCAGCCGCATATCAACAGCCACGCTGCGGTCATGGAGGCTTTCGCGCGGGAGGGATTCCGCGTCGGGCGGCACAAAGCCTTCCAGGTCTCGCGGGATGCCGGGCGCATTCCCACCACGCTAGTATCGGATATGGATGACGACTTGGCGCAGGAACTGCTGCTGAAACCGGCGGCGAGCCTGCAGGAAGCGCTGGATGCGGCGCTTGCGGAACTACCGAGCGCCGCGCGCATCGGCGTGATGCCGGCAGCGAATGCGACGATGCCGGTGGTGGATCCTCAATAGTCGTCGCAGCTTGATGTCGACTTCATTGAGCACTTTCAGTTCGTCCTAATATCATGCTACCATACTAGGCATTGAACGACTCTGGCGCTTGGCGACGGCAAGCCTTAGCGGTTGTAGGAGGTCAACAACTTGGCTGATGTCAATATACCTCAGCACGAGGCTGATGCATTGCTCGCGATGGAGAAACGCCGCTTGAACGATCGTGTGCGCGCGCTTCCGTCTGGCGGACAAAAGGAAGTCATTGATCTTGTCTCCGCCGACAGACGTGAGCGATTCAATCTCGACTTGTACCGCGGACGTAGAAAACGACTAAAGTTCACATTCCAGAATCGCGCGCGGCAAAGTATAAGGCTGGTTCGTCTCGATCTCCACGCGAGACACACCAACCCTGACGGCGAAGTTTTCACAACATCCCACCTGCACGTCTACCGAGAAGGAAGCGGGTTGCGTTGGGCGGAGCCCATACCAAGCGACTTATTCACCGACCTCGACGATATATGGAAAACTCTGTACGAATTCATGCGCTATTGCAACATTGTTGAGCCACCTAGATTTCAGCGGGACTTGTTCACATGATTGATGACGTCCGAAGGCTAACAGACAGCTACCACAAGTGGCTCCGCGACAACACCACGATTCAGGCGATAGAAGACTGTGTTGAAATTTCCTCGCCGTTTCTTGACCGACATAACGACCATATGCAAATCTACGTGGAGCCGTCCAAGGACGGATTCGTGCTTACCGACGATGGGTACACGATCGCTGATCTGGAGCTAGGCGGCTGCAAACTAGATACTCCGAAGCGACGTAGCCTCTTAAACATGACTCTCAATGGCTTTGGCGTAAGTCGCAATAACGACGAGTTGCAGGTAACTGCTACCGAAACGAATTTTGCGCGCCAAAAGCACAATCTTCTTCAAGCGATGCTGGCGGTCAACGATCTCTTTTATCTAGCACAGTCATTCACGACCAGTCTCTTCTTTGAAGATGTTGTGGATTGGCTCAATCTCTCCAACATCCGTTACTTTCCAAACGTGAAATTGACTGGAAGGAGTGGCTATGACCATCACTATGACTTTGTTATTCCACGGTCGGTTGCCCATCCTGATCGTGTCTTATTGAGCATTACTGACCCGAGCAAATCTAATGTTTCCAAGGCTGTATTCGCCTGGACTGATACAGCAGTGGCTCGTGAAGGCAAATCCCGCGCCTACGCCCTCCTGAATGACAGCGAAAGAACCGTGTCAAGCACAGTTCTAGACGCCTTTCGCAATTACGACGTGCATCCCGTCCCCTGGTCCGAGCGCGAATCCGTGCGAGCCGAACTCGCCGCTTAACTGCTGACTCGCTTTACCCTACTTGCTATCCGCATCCTGGGCTTGCGCCCGCTGTTCTCGCGCGCAAGCAGCCTGCTGCGATGGCCGAAGAGGCCTTGGTTTCATCGGTCTTGGTCAATTTGTTGAAATTCCAAATTAGTGTTGCGAATCCCTTGACAACGGGGGGGGGGGGGGGGGGAGGAACAAAA
>DAOUKU010000036.1:0-88749 GCA_034420985.1 Anaerolineae bacterium
AAAAACAAAACATCCCCCCCCCCCCCCCCCCCCGTCAAGACGAGGCTAAATGCCGCATGGGTGGGATGGGATTGGGGAAATACCTGTACGGACGACATGAATGTCGCCCCTACGGGAGTCGCCGAGGGAGTTAATTCGCGAACATCAAGGACAGCAGGGCGCTTTCGTCCAGGTCGCTTGCCGCCGCCTCGCCGATCAGCCGCCCTTCGCGCATGATGAGGATGCGCCCGCAGAGCGCCAGCAATTCGTCCAGTTCTGATGAGGCCAGCAAAATGCCCGCGCCGTCGGCCGCCAATCCGCGGATGAGGCGGTAGATATCGCGCTTGGCGCCGACATCCACGCCGCGGGTCGGTTCGTCCAGCAGGATAAGCCGCGGCTGCGCCAGGATCGCGCGCGCGAACATCACTTTCTGCTGATTGCCGCCGGAAAGCTGCCGCAGGCGTTGCGCAATGCCCGTAGCGCGCAGCTGCACATCTTGGCTTAGCTGTCGGCTGCGATTGGCTTCGGCGCGGCGGTCAATGAATGCCAGCCAGCGGCGGAAGCGCCCCAAATGCGGCAAGGTCATGTTGTGGCTGACGCGCGCGCCCAGC
This sequence comes from Anaerolineae bacterium, assembly GCA_034420985.1. Classification (GTDB taxonomy): domain Bacteria; phylum Chloroflexota; class Anaerolineae; order Aggregatilineales; family Phototrophicaceae; genus UBA6055. Next base: position 591 of record DAOUKU010000036.1, read on the forward strand.
AGCAGCCCTTGCGAACGCCGCTCTTCCGGCAGGTAGGCTATGGCGCGTTCCCAGCAGTCGGCCGGCGTATGCCCCGTCAATAGCTCGCCAGCCAGTTGGATGCTGCCCGAACGCGACGGATCGATGCCCATCAGCGCCTGCAGCAGCTGCGTCCTGCCTGAACCCGCCAGCCCAGCTATGCCCAGGATTTCGCCAGCCTCTAGCGTGAAACTGGCGCGCTTCAGCTTGTCGCTTTGCAGATCGCGCACATGCAGCAGGGGGTGGTCTGCCTTCGGCACAACTGGCGCCTCATTCGCGGCGGAGGGGATGTTCGCAGCGCTTTGGCCAGTCATCTCGCGGATTAGGGCATCGGCGCTGGTTTCATGGATGGCATGCGTGGCGACGACGCGACCGTCGCGCATGACCGTCACGCGCTGGGCGATGCGGAAGAGCTCCTGCAGGCGGTGCGTCACCACCAGCAAGGCGCAGCCTCGCTCGCGCAGGCGCTCGATGACGGCAAAGAGCTGCTCGACTTCCGCTTGATTCAGCGCGGAGGTCGGTTCGTCCATGATATAAATCAGCGGCTTTTGGAGGGCGTCGGCGCCGACGAAGGCACTGGCGATTTTGACCAGCATGGCGTCGCCTGGGCTGAGCTGGGAAGCGCGCTGCTGCAAATCGATATGCGCGATGCCCAGCTCTCGCAAAGCCGCCCGCGCGCCTTGCAACATGGCAGCGCGATGGACGAAGAGGCCCGCGAGACGAGGCAGCGGGTTGTTGAGATAGAGGTTCTCGGCCACGCTCAGGGCCGGCACGATGGTCAATTCCTGGTGAATGAAGCGCAAGCCCAGCCGCCGCGCCGCCGCCGAGTCGGGGATGGCCAAGGGCGCGCCATTCAAGCGCAGTTGCAGCGAATCCGGCGTCTCCAGCCCCGCCAGCAGCTTGATGAGCGTGGACTTGCCCGCGCCATTTTCGCCGACCAAGCCCAGGGCCTCGCCACCATGCAGGTCCAGCGCAGCATCCACCAAAGCAGGCAAACCCGCATAGGCTTTGCTGGCGCTGCGGACCTGCAGGTGCAGCGGCGAAGCGGTCTTCACCCGATCGTCGTCAATTGGCTATCCAGTCAGGTCAGCCTGCGTTACCAGCCGAGCCGGCACATAGTGATTGACTTGCGCGCTGGGCATGCCGCCGAGATGCGCCTCGACAAGATCTGCCACGCGCGCCGCCATGCCATTGAAATCTTGCGCGACGGTGGCTTCAAAATTGCTGCCGCGGGCGATGGCGTCGCGAGCCTGGTCGGTGGCGTCGATGCCGACGATGACGATGCCTTCATCGGCGCGCCCGGCGTCTTCAATGGCTTGCAAAGCGCCCAAAGCCGGGTCGTCCCAAGCCGCCCAAACTGCCGAGATGCTGCCCGCCTCCGGGTGCGCCAGCAGCACGGCTTCCATGGCGTTGCGCGCGCCTTCCAGCGGTCCGTTGTCGAAGCTGGGCGTGATGGCATCCATAATCGTGATGTCGGGTGTATTCTCGAAAATGGCGCGGGCGATTGCGCCGCGTTTCTGCACGGGCGGGTAAGGCTCGAAGATGAACATGATCACCGAGCCAGCGCCGTTCAAGCGGTCGACGATATAAGTGGCTGTCTCCGCGGCCATGGTGTAGCCATTGCTGGTTACATTGGTGGCCAGCAGCGGGTGCGCGCCCGAATCCAGCCCAAAGACGGGGATGCCAGCCTCGGCGGCGGCGCTCAAGCCGGCTTCGATCTGCGTGGGATCGACATTGATGACGATGGCATCCACGCCTTGCAGCGCGACATCTTCCATGCGGCTGACGAGGGCGGCGATATCTTCATTGGTGTCGATGACATTGACCTGCCAGCCTTTGTCGGCGGCGGCGGCTTCAAAGCCTTCCACCATCAGCTGCGTGCCCGGTTGGGCGAGAAAGGGCGTCATGACGGCGATGCTCGGCGCGTCCTGCGCCAGCGCGGGGCAGATTGCAGCGAGCAAAAGAACGACGAGTAGTAGCATTTTGCGCATGAGAGTCTCCTGATTGCTAAGTGTATGCACAAATTGAATTAGACCACAAAACCGATGGGAAATAGTAGCCCCGCGCGCTGCAAGGCAGCCGCCCAGGCAAAAGGATTCGCCCGCAACTCTACCCCTCCCCCGCCCCGACCCTTCGGGCGACCCAATGACTCGCCCCTACGCGAATCGTTTGTGGTTACAATATCTGCAAACAAGGAAACGAGGTCGGCTTATGCCCCGCCTGCAACATGTCAGCATCCCGAGGCCGCCTGGCAGCGACCAGCTTGCGCGCGATTTCTACGGGGGCTTGGTCGGGCTGGACGAAATCCCGCCGCCAGCCATTCTGCAGCCTTCCCAAGTCATCTGGTTCCGCGCCGGCGACGATGGAGAACTGCATGTCTTCCTAGAAGAGCCGCTGGGCGATACATCCAACCGCCATTTCTGCCTGGTGGTGGATGACCTGGGGGGCTTGCGCGCGCGGCTCAGGGGCGCTGGCTACGCGCCTTACGATGTCGAGGCGATTCCGGGGCGTCCGCGCTTTTTCTGCCGCGACCCCTTCGGCAATATCGTTGAGTTCACTACCATCGTCGGCGAGTATCATTAGGGCGCGCCATGAAAATCCAGTCCATTCGCGCGGTGACGGTCAAGCTGCCGCCTCGCCAGCGCAGCGCAGAAGCCCGCCGCCCCGCTTGGCAGACAACTGCCGAAGTCGCCAACCCGATGTCGCGCTTCCCGCATGTCAAGCGCCATCGCAATCAGTGGACGAATACCGGCTGGGGGCGCGTCTTCTGCCAGGTGACGCTGGAAGACGGCAGTTGGGGTTTGGGCTCCAGCATGCATGGCAAGCCGGTGGCCGCCATCATCGACGACCATTTCGCGCCGCAATTGGTCGGGCAAGACGGCTTCGCGATTGAGCGCCTGGCGGATATGATGTTCCGCCTCAGCAAATTCTATGGCAGCACAGGCTTAGCATCCTATGCCATCAGCGCGGTCGACCTGGCGCTTTGGGACGCGAAAGCCAAAGCCTTGGGGCTGCCTGTCTACAGTCTGCTCGGCGGGCTGCATAAAGAGCGGCTCTTTTGCTATTCCACCGGCAACGACATCGACTGGTATCAGGAATTGGGTTTCCGCGCGCATAAGCTGGCCTGCCCGTATGGACCTGCCGACGGGCTGGCGGGCATTCAGCGCAATGTCGAGTTGCTGGCGCAAACCCGCGACCAGGTCGGCGATGACTGCGAGTTGATGCTGGATTGCTGGATGGCTTTCGATGTCGACTACGCTGTGCGGCTGGCGGAGGCGCTGCGCCCCTACAAACTCAAGTGGTTGGAAGAGTGTTTGATACCGGAAGATATGGACGCGCATGCCGAGTTGCGGGCGCGCTTGCCCTGGCAGACGTTGAGTACGGGTGAGCACTGGTACACGGCTGTCCCCTTCCAGCACGCGCTGCGGCATGACCTGGTGGATATTCTGCAGCCGGATATCGAATGGGTTGGTGGCTTGACGACTTGCCTGAAAATCGCGCATGCGGCGGAAGCGGCGGGCAAGCAAGTTATCCTGCATGCGGGCGCGCGCACGCCCTACGGGCAGCATTTCTCGGCGGCGATGGCGGCTGTGCCCTGGATCGAGTATTTCATCGGCGAGGAGCCTGGGGTGCCGCTGGCGGACGGGACCTGGCTGTCGGGCATGCCTTACGCGGTGGATGGCTGGCTGGAAGTTAGCGATGCGCCTGGCTTTGGGCTGGGCATTGAGGAAGATTGGATCGAGCCGTTTCGGGCTTAACCCCGCCCGAAAAGACGCGTTGCAGGGGCGACCCATTGGGTCGCCCGCATTCAGGTATATCCCAATCGCAGGAGTCACCGGGGGCGGATTAGGAGTTTGCCTCCCCCAGGTCGATGAAGGGCTTAGCCCAATCCCAACCGTTCATACTGCTCGGCCGGCGCATCGTTGGCGCGCATCAGCTCGACCAGCAGTTCGCTCATCCGCGCTTCAAGAGCCGCATCCTGAATCGGATTTAGCTGCCCCGGATCCGCCGCCAGATCGAAGAGCAAGGTCTGGTCGTCAGCGACGCGCATGGGGTTGCCCCGCTCGGGGATTTTCAACGTCCGGCAGCCCTTGGTGAAGTCGAAGGGCTCTTGCAGACTCAGTTCGCTTAGCTCCTCCGGCGAGAAGGGGTGGCGCATGTGCGTGGTCATCAGCGTGTAGTTGTAGAGCGGCTGATTTTCCTTAGTGGCTGCACCGCGCATATAGACATGCCGCCCGTCCGTGATGTTGACATGCCCGCCGTGCACGCCATACAGCGCTGCTTCCCGTACCGGGCTGTCGTTCAGGATCGTCTGCCCCAGCGGCTGCCCCTGCATATCGGGCGGGCGCTCGACGTCAAAGTAGTCCAGCAGGGTGGCGGGCAGGTCGATGGTCTGGACGAGGCTGCCGCGGCGTTCGCCAGCGGCGCCCGCGCGCGGATCCCAGATGAATAGCGGCGTATTCGCCAGTTCGTTGTACCAAGGCATGCGCATCTTCGCCCACCAGTCATGCTCGCCCAGCAGGAAGCCGTGGTCGGTATTGACGATGAGCATGGTGTCTTTCCACAAGTCCAGCTCGTCCATCACATCCAGGACGCGACCCAGGTAGTGATCGCACATGCTCAAGAGGGCGGCGTAGGCGCTGCGGTAGTGCTGCACCAGTTCGGGTGACTCGCTGACGCGGGCGTAGGGAGGCCAGTCCATGGGCGGGCCATCGTAGTCATGCGGATAGAGTTCCTGCCAGCCCGGCTGCGTGAAGAAGGGCTCGTGCGGGTCAAAGGTTTCGATTTGCAGATACCAACTGTCGGATTCGCAGTTGCGGCGGATGAAGTCAATGCCCTGCGAGAAGGTGCGCGCTTGGGGCATCAGACTTTCTTCGGTGATGAAGCGGCGATTGATCCGGTCTTGCAGACGCGTGCGAAGATGGGGGTTGGGCGCGTTGACCGGGAGCGCCGCTGCCGCATCGCCAATCCAGGCGTCGCCTTCCTGCCCGCGCACAAATTTATGCGTCGTATAGCGCTGGTGATAGGTCGCGCCGCCATCTTCCCAATAGTGTTGGTGGTCGGTGACGATATGCGTATGAACGCCGCCGCCATCCAGCAGCTGCGGCATGGAGTCGTCAAAGGGCTCCAGGGGACCCCAACTGCGATGCAGGAAGTTGTAGCGCCCGGTGTGCAGTTCGCGGCGGGCGGGCATACAGGGCATGCTGCCGATGAAGCAATTGTCGAATGTGACGGCGCGGTCAGCCAGGCGCTGGAAGTTGGGCGTCTGCGCCCAGTCGCCGCCATAAGGCTGCAGCATGCGCCGGTTCAGCGAGTCGAACATGACCATGATGGCTTTCATGGGGGTGCGCTCCTTCTTGTCTCTGCGTCCTCGGTGGTTCAATGTTATCTATTGGTGTTACTTAGTAACTTTGGCGCATGCGCAGCTTCACCCCTTCAAGCCGCTGGTTAAGCCGCCGCTGACCAGGAAACGCTGCAAGAAGATGTAGAGCAATATCACTGGCACGACCGCCATCACTGAGGCTGCCATCAACTCCGCCCAGGCGGTGCCCTGCTCCTGGTCGAAGACGCTCAAGCCCAGCTGGATGGTCTTTAGGCTGTCCTCCTTGACCACAACCAGGGGCCAGAGAAAGTCGTTCCAGGACCACAAGAAGGCGAAGAGCGCCATCGTGCCCATGACCGGCTTAGAATTGGGGATCAGGATCCGCCAGTAGACGCCAATCCGCGAGCAACCATCCACAATCGCCGCTTCCTCAATCTCTTTGGGGAAGCTCAGGTAAAACTGCCGGAACAAAAATACGCCGAAGACCGACACAAAATTGGGAAACATGACGCCGCCCAGCGTGTTGATCAGCCCCGTGCCGCCCTGCCCCAGCAAGTCATTGCCGCCAGCCAGCGGAAAGAAGCGAATCAGCAGAAACACCGGAATAATCAACACCTCAAAGGGCACCATCATGGTCGTCAGCAGCGTGAAGAAGAGCAGCATCTTGCCGCGGAAGTGCAGGCGCGCGAAGACATAGCCGGCCATCGAGCCCAACAGCACTTGCGAGATCACCGCCACCGTCGTCACCATCACCGTGTTGAGGAAGAGGCGCGGCATATTCGTCTGCTCGAATGCGTCCGCATAGTTTTGCAAATCCAGCTCGGTGGGCAGCCAGCGGATAGTATCGCCGAAGATTTCACGGTCGGGCTTGATGGAAGTGGAGACCATCCAGGCGAAGGGCATAATCATGACGAAAGCGCCGGCGATGAGGATCGCATACGTCAGCAGCAGGGGCAGCCGCGCCTCCCATGCGCTGAAGGTGCCGGGGTGTCGCTGGTCGCGCATCAGGCGCCCTGCCTTTCGCGCAGGACGCGGAAGCTGATCAGCGTCAGAATCAGCACAATGATCAGCATGACCACCGAGATGGCCGCGCCACGCCCCAAACGCAGGTAGCCGAAGACATTTTGATAGACTTCCCAGACCATGGTGTTGGTGCGATTGAAGGGGCCACCCTGCGTCAGCATGAAAATCAAGCCGAAGTTGCGGAAGATGCCAATAGTGAAGGTGACGACCACGAACAAAATGACCGGGCGCATCAGCGGGACGGTGATGAACAGGAAGTTTTGCAGGGAGTTTGCGCCATCGACGCGCGCCGCCTCAATGACATCCTGCGGGATATCCTGCAAGCCCGCCAAAAAGATGACCATATTGCTACCGATGCTGCCCCAAATTGTCACGATGACCAGGCTGATCAGCGCCAAATTGGGGTCGTTCAACCAATTCTGCGGCGGGATGCCCGCGACGCCCAGAAAATAGTTCAGCAAGCCGTGCTGCGGGCTGTAAATCCAGCGCCAAATCATCGCCGAAACGACGACGGAGCTGACCACGGGCAAATAATAGAGCGTGCGCAGGAAGACGCGCCCACGGATGGATTGATCCAGCAGCTTGGCGATGACCAGCGCCAGCGCCGTGCCGATGGGCACCGCCTCAATGGTGAAGAGCAGCGTATTGATGATGGACTGGCGGGTTACGCTGTTGCTGAAGACATAGTTGTAATTCTTCATGCCCACGAAGCGCGGCGGCTCGAAGAGTTCGTAGCGGGTGAAGCTGAGGTAGAGGTTGTAAAAGACGGGATAGATCTTGAGCGCGGCCAACAGCAGCACGGGGATAGCCAGGAAGAGCAGCGCGACAAAAGCCTGGCTGTTGGTGAGACGGTAGAGGCGCGCGCGCCAGTCCGTCTCCTCGCGACGGGCGAGGGGCCTATTTAGTGCAGCGTTCATGCGATCATTTTGTCTATGTTATGAACCCCCTCGCTCCCCCCAGCGGGATGGGGGAGGCAGAGTCCGCTTGCTCGTCCTCAGCGATTTGCTGTAGGGGCGACACTTGTGTCGCCCCCTCTGCGTTGTCTGCGTCTCTGTGGTGAATTAATCATCCGCCATGATTTCGTTGATGGCGACGGTGGCGTCTGACAGGGCGTCGGCGGGCGCTTTCATGCCGCTTAGCGCTTGCTCCAGTTCAGCGGCGATGGGGCGGAAGAGCGCGATCAAATTGTGATGCTGCGGGAAGGTGCGCGCGTAGACCGCCGATTCCAGCACGACTTTGTGCTTCTCGGACATGTAGTCGGCTTCCAGCAGGGATAGGCGCGGCGGCGTGTTGTTGTTGGAAGCGCTGTAGATTTCCAGCATGTCCTGGCGGGTCAGGAAGCGCAGGAAGCCCCAACTGGCGACCGCATCGCTGGTCTGCGAGCTGATGAAGAATTTGTTGACCCAGCTGTGGGTGGCTTGCGCATTGCCGGTCAGCGGCAGGGTCGGGTAGATGGTGTCGGCTTCGTCGGGCGCGTAGAGGTTGATGACGCGCTCCATATCGGCGCTGGAAAGCTGCATGGCGGCGTTGCGGCCAGCCAGCACATTGAGATCGCCCTGCGGTTCCAAACCGGGGTAGGAAGTTACCTGATGCTCATGCACCAGCGCGACCAGCCATTCCAGGGCTTGCAGGGCATTTTCGGAGTCGAGGGCGCATTCAGTGAGGTCGTCATTGAGGAACTGCCCGTCCGCCATGTGCAGCCACATCAGGAAGGGCTGCCAGTCTCTCTGCCAATTGCCGCTGGCGTCGGAGAAGTGATAGCCTTCGACATCATAGACATTGCCATCGCGCACGGTGGTGGCTTGGGCGACCGCCAGGAATTCCTCCCAAGTGGTCGGTGCGGCGTCAAAGCCCGCTTCGGCGAGCATTTCCTTGTTGTACCAGAGGGTGCGCAGATCCTGGCGATAGGGCACAGCCACGATATTGCCACGGATGGTGACATCGGCTTGCAGGCCGGCGGGGAAGTCAGCCCAGTCCCATTCGGCGTCGGCGTTGATGAAGTCGTTGAGGGGGACTGCCCAGTTGCGGCGAGCCATCTGCGGCGCCCACACCGCCCCGCCCTGGAAGACATCCGGCGTGACGCCCGAGGCGAAGGCGGTGGTCATCTCTTCGTTGTAGCGTCCCCAATTCGTCCAGTTGATGCTGACGCTGGCGCCGGGGTTCTCTTCCAAAAAGCGCGGAATGATGGTCTCTTCGAAAGCTGTCTGCACCGGGTCGCTCCAGTCGACCATGGCCAGCGAGAACGCGCCGGCGTCGGCTTGGGCGGCGACCGACTGGACGCCCAGCGCGCCCAGACTGCCGGCAGCAGCGGATGTCGCGGCGATGCGCAAAAAGTCGCGGCGGGATAGTTGCTTGCTCATCGGGGTTTCTCCTTTGTCCCTTAATAATCCAAGGCTCAAGTTGCGCCGTCCATTGTAGCGCAGACTGCCTGCAGCGCCAATACAGCCGATTCTTCGGCCGCCCGCGTTTCCAGCACGCGCTCCCGCAAGGCTGCGCGCAGATCGACCAGCTCGCTCTCGCTGAGGGGGAAGTCGCTTTCGGCTTGTGCATGCAGCGCCGCCAGTTCGTCCCGGCAGGCGCGGATTTCGTCCAACTGCGCCGCACCCTGCTCAACAAAGAGCTCAGTCGTGCGGTCGATGAGCCCCCGAGCCCGTCCCAGCAGCGGCGCGTCGGCGGGCAGCAGCGCTTCCAGGACGCCCGTCCATGCCTCGCCAGCAGCTTGATACAGCGAAGCCACATCGCGCAGGTCGCTTTCGCCAAGCGCGTCGGCGGCTTGCAGCAGAAAATCAGCGTAGACATCGCGCTCAGCCTGCATGGTCTTGCCGAAAGCGGGACTCAGGAAGGTATAGGCGGAAATATGGGCAGCCAGACAGGCGCGCCCGGCGCTGTATTCTTTCGCCCAGCTGCCACGGCTCTTTTTGGCCAGCATGTCCGCCCAGTGCGCCAGCGCCTTCAAGCCGAAGTTGCGCGCGGAGCCTTTGGGCGGCTTGGCGGTCATCAGCTGCACCGTGTCGTTCAAGCCCGCGCTAATGGCCTCCGGCAGGCGGTCCCTGTCCGGCGCGCCTAGCAGCAGCAAGACATGGCGGTCCTTTTTGACGCGAGCGCGCGCCTTGTCCAAATCGTCAGCGGCGGCGGTCAGTGGCACGCGGCTGCGATCGCTGATGTGGGCTGCACCGCCCGGCTCGTAACCGAAGATCACCAGCGGCATCGTGCCCCAGTTGGCTTCGTCGTAGTCCAGGCAGTTATAAGGCAGCAGGTACATATCGGGGCGGGCGATCGGCGCTTTGCCCGCTTCCAGCGCCTTGACGAGATTGCCGCGGGCTTTGTCGGCATTAGGAGTGCGCACGGTATCGACCGGGATGCCCAGGCGCTCAAAGATGCGCGGCACGGGGTCGAAGGTGTTGCGCGTCAGCAAGTTGACCTGCGGGTCGTAGCCCTGGTAGTGAAAGGTGAAATAGCCGAAGGCAAGGCCGCCGCTGATGCCCAGCAGCATGGCTTCGTTGTAGGGACGCCCCGTATGCGGCGCGACGACGCCTTGATAATCCAACGCGTTGCGGATGGAAGCGGTGTCCCAGTAGCGCCCTTCGAACTGTCTGAAGTTTTCCAAGATTGGCATGGTGGCTGGCTTTCGTCTTTGTTGCACTGCAATTTGACCACTGTAACAGCAGCAACGAGAATGAACCACAGAAGTAATATCAAAACAGGGCAATCGCTTCAAAATGATGTAGCACAGGGCAACAAAGAATCAGGCGAAACTTGAACCAGCGAGGACATCGAGTCAAGCGAGTACACAGAGGGCAGTGCGGCGAGCGACACAAGCGGTTTTCCTGGGTGAGTCAGCGCCTCGCCCCTACGCCCATTGTCAAAGACTCTGTGCCTCTGTGGCAAAAGGAATTTGAAGCGATTGCGCTGCGCGAGAGGCATTGCTAGGCACTTGACGCGCAAAGTGGTAAACTCCGCGACTATGTTTGGTTCACAGTCCCATCGACAGCTTTCGCGGCGGCAATTCCTGCGGGGGGCAGCCCTGCTCGGTGCTGGCGCGGCGCTGGGCAGCAGCCTGCTAAGCCCGTCCGAGCGGGCGTTGGCAAATGGTCCGACGCCAATCCGTTCGGTGCCGGGCGCGGGCAACAAGGTCGCCCTGACTTATGACGACCTGTGGAGCGAAGTCTATACCTTCCGCATCGCGCGAGCCTGCCATCAGCGCGGCATCCGCGTCACGCTATTTCCCATTGGGCGCGCGATTTTGAACAACCTGGAGAGACCGCAAAAGGGTTACGAAGAGCTGTATCCCAGAATGCGGGATATGGGGCACGAAATCGGCTGTCACTTGTTCACACACCGCAACATCAAGCAGTTCGGCTTGCAGCAGCTTGTCGACGAGGAAATGGAGCCGGCGCTGCAGACCATGCGACGCGCGCTGGGGGCGGATTTCCGCCCTGTGGGCATCCGCCCGCCCTACGGGGTCATGACCGATGCCATGCAGGAGCTGGCGGCGCTCTACGGCATCCCGCTCATCCTCTGGAGCGTGGATTCACGAGATGCGGTATGCACTTCCAGGCTGGATTGTGAAACCGCCTGCGGCAAGACCGAAGCGAGCCATCTGGCGGCGGTGGACAACCTGGCGGCCAGCGACCTGCCGTCGGGGCAAACCAGGCACAATGTGGCCTGCACGAAGCAAGAATGCTCGCAGCTATGCGTTGACCATATTCTGGAAAACGTGGAGCAGCACTTGCGTCCGGGCAGCGTCATTTTGAATCACGCTCTCCTCAATTCTTATCGGGCGCTGCTGCCCATGCTGGACTTGCTGCGTCACAGAAATTTGCAGCCGGTGCCGCTCACGGAATTGCTGGCGCGGGGTCGTTGATCAGCTGCCGGCCTGGGCGTCGGATGTTTTGACTACGCCGCCGCCCGACCCACCGACCAGCACATCAAAGTCGACGCCGCGATCGGCTTGCTGGGTATGATCCAGGAAGATGCGCGTATAGCCGCGATCCGTCACCGGGGCGGGCGGATGCCAGGCGGCGCGGCGAGAAGCCAGCTGTTCATCGCTGACATGCAGATGCAATCGGCGCGCGGGCAGATCCAGCTCGATGAGGTCGCCGTCTTCCACCAGAGCCAGTGGCCCGCCAATGGCTGATTCCGGCGCGATATGCAGGACGACAGCGCCATAGGCTGTGCCGCTCATGCGCCCGTCGGAAAGGCGCAGCATATCGCGTATCCCCGCTCCAGCAGCTTTTGGGGCAAGCTCATATTGCCGACCTCCGGCATGCCGGGGAAGCCGACCGGTCCGACATTCTGCAGCACCAGCGCGCAAGTCTCGTCCACATCCAGGTCGGGGTCGTCAATCCGCGCGTGGAAATCCGCCAGCGAGTTGAAAACGACCGCTCGCCCACGATGGCGCAGCAGTTCCGGCGTGGCGGCGGATGGCTTGATGACAGCTCCGTCCGGCGCCAGGTTGCCGCGCAGCACGGCGATGCCCGCGTTTTCTTGGAAGGGCGCGTCGGGCGATGCGATGACATTTTCGTCGTAGCATTTTGCGCCGGCTGTGTTGCTCGCGTGGCTCTCGCCGGTCACGGTCAGCGCGTCCATATGCAGGCGCTCGCGCAGGTTCTGCATGACGACCGGCAGCCCGCCCGCATAGAAGAATTCTTCCATCAGGTAGTCGCCCGCCGGCTTGAGATTGACCAGCAGCGGCATGTCCGCGCCCAGCTTATCGAAGTCATCCAATTCCAGCTGGACACCGATGCGCCCGGCGATGGCCAGCAGGTGCAAGATCACATTGGTGGAGCCGCCGATGGCGGCGTTGACGATGATGGCGTTTTCGAAGGCGGCGCGGGTCAAAATCCGCGAGGGGGTCAGGTTTTCGCGCGCCATAGCCACGATGCGGTTGCCGCTGAGGTGGCAGAGGCGGCGGCGGCGCGCGTCGGGCGCGGGGATGGCAGCGCCGCCGGGCAGCATCAAGCCCAGCGCCTCGACCACGCAAGCCATGCTGGAGGCTGTGCCCATGGTCATGCAGTGGCCGTCGCTGCGAGACATGCAGGTTTCGGATTCGATGTAATCAGCGGTGGACATCTGCCCGCTGCGCCAGTCATCGGTGAAGCGCCATTTGTCCGTGCCCGCGCCGATATCCCGCCCCTGGAACTTGCCGTTGAGCATGGGCCCGCTGGTGACGACGATGCTGGGGATATCCACGCTGCAAGCGCCCATGATGGCGGCCGGCGTGGTCTTGTCGCAGCCGACCAGCAGCACGACGGCATCCAGCGGGTTGGCGCGTATGGACTCCTCGACATCCATGCTGACCAGGTTGCGGTAGAGCATGGTGGTGGGGCGCATCAGCGTCTCGCCCAGAGACATGACGGGAAACTCGAGGGGGAAGCCGCCCGCCTCCAGCACGCCGCGTTTGACATGCTCGGCCAGGATGCGCAAATGCGCGTTGCAGGGCGTCAATTCCGACCAGGTATTGCAGATGCCGATGACGGGTCGGCCGTCGAACATCTGCTGGGGACTGCCTTGGTTTTTCATGCGGCTGCGGGCTTTGAAGCCAGCTTGCCCCTCACGCAAGAACCAGTCGTGGCTGCGCATGCTCGCCCCCTTTTGCGCTGGATTTTCCCTAGCCGATTTATAACCGCCCAGCGGCGAATCTCGTAGGGGCGTCTCGTTGAGACGCCCATTTCTCGGAAAGGCGAAAGAACGAGGGCGACACAAGTGTAGCCTCTACAACCGCTCCAAATAATTCGGAAGAGGTTCTGCGCTACAATAGGCTGCAAACTGGCTAGCAGGAGGCACAGGCATGGAAACGCGCAGCTTCGGCAAGACGGATTTGAGTTGCTCCAGCATTGGCTTTGGCACCTGGGCGCTGAGCACGACGCAATATGGCGACATTGATGTGGAGGCGGCCGTGCGGGCGGTGGGCATGGCGCTGGATCATGGCATCACGCTCTACGACACAGCGGAATCCTACGGACCCTATATCTCCGAGGAGTTGCTGGCGCGGGGCTTGGGCGAACGGCGCAAAGACATCGTGCTGGTGACCAAGGTCGGTTTTCATTTTCACGAAGGCGTGCAAAGCAACCAGCACATCGCCGGGCGCGATGCCTCCGCCGAGAATATCACCGCCCATGCCGAGGGCTGCCTGCGCCGCATGAACACCGACTATATCGATCTGCTGCTGATTCATTGGCCCGACCATGATACGCCGCAGGAAGACACCATGCGTGGTTTGGAAGCGCTGAAAGCGGCTGGCAAAATCCGTCATTACGGCGTTTCCAATTACACCGTGCCCATGATGGAAGAATGCCAGCGGCACGGGCATCTAACCGCCAACCAGGTCGGTTACAACCTCTTCGACCGACGCATGGAGGCGGCGGTGCTGCCCTATTGCCAGCGCCAGGGCATCGGCTTCATGGCTTACGGCAGCCTGTGCTACGGCTTGTTGACCGGCGCCATGACGCCGGACACCGAGTTCGTCGACTGGGATTGGCGGGCGGGCGGCATGGCTTTTGGCTTGCCGATCTTCCAGCGAGAGAACTTCTTGAAAGCACTGCGCGTGGTGGAGCGGCTGAAGGGCATCGCGGCCGACAACGGCAAGTCCGTGGCGCAACTGGCGCTGGCTTGGTTGCTGGGCAATCAAGCGGTCACGGTGGCGCTGGTGGGCGTGCGCAACGAGCGCGAACTGCAGGAAAATATCGCGGCGGCCGACTGGCGTTTGAGCGAGGCGGATCGCGCGGACATCGACCAAGTCTTCGCTGATGAGGGCGTGCCGACTTATGTCGATGCCGAGCAGGCGACATAAGTCCCGCGGTCCCATCCGCGAGAAGAGCATGGCAGGGGCGACCCGATGGGTCGCCCCCTCAATCCCCCCGTCAAGTCGGGTGGAGGCAAGTCCTACGCGGAATCTGTTGAGTGGAGGGCGTTCCAGCGAAACGCCCCTGCAAAAATCGCGATGGGCAGGCGCGGGGGCTGAATTGCCCTACTCCTGCAAGCCCGCTGGCGCCAATTCGCCGATGGAGCGCTCTAGGTCGGTGGCGGCGGGCTGGCTCTCGGTCGCTGGCGGTTCTGGCGTGGCGGTGGCGGGCAGAGGCGTGTCGTACTCGTAGTCGGGTTGGGATTTCTGCCGTTGCCAGACCATGCGCATCTCCCGCCAGGCTTCGACCAGCGTGCGCGGCTGCGGCATGTCATCCTTGACCTCGGCATGCAGCTTGGCCAGGTTGTAGCAGGGCACGCCGGCGTACATGTGATGCTCGATATGCCAGTTCATGCGCCAATACAAGAAGGATGCCAGGGGGTGCAATTTGACCGAGCGCGTGTTCTTGCGGAAGTCGCGGCTGTGTTCGCGCAGGCCGCAGTGCTGCGTCAAGCCCACGAAGTAAGACAGCCAGTTGGCGATGAAGGAGGGCACGCTGAAGATCAATGGCAGCACCCAGAGCCCGGTCGCCAGCGAGACGGCCAATAAAGCACCGTGAAAAGCCAGCAGCAGGCGCGACCACCATACCGAACGCTGATGCTGGGCTGGCTGATCCAAATGCAGCGCTTTTAGCCACTCGTTGGCGGGGATTTTCTCGCTGCCGTGCATTCCAAACGCGCCCAGTGTCGTCACCGCGATAGTCGACAGCAGGCCGCCCTTGCCGAAGGTGCGCCCGGGCTGGGTCAGCAGGTTGACGGTGAAAAGCTGTAACATGAAGAACGAAGCCAGCGATGGCTCCAGCGGCAGCAGGTTCTCGCGGTCGCCTTCTGGATGCAGGGTATAGCGGTGATGATAGGTGTGGCTGCTGGCGTAGTCGAAAGGGTCCCACCAGCCGATCAAACTGAAGAGGTAGAGGAAGAATTTGTTAAGTTTCTTGGTCTTGAAGACGGTGCCATGCCCGAGTTCATGCGGCGCGGTGCCGATGAAGAAGCTGGCGACGGTGCCATGGGCGAAGAGCGCGAGCAGAAAGGGCAGCCACAGTTCCTCCAGCCAGCAGACAAAGACCAGCGCGCCCGTCAGCAGGAAGAGCCCAAAATGCCCGCCGGCTTGAAACCAGGCTTGGGGGTCGCTGCGGCGCGAAAGCTCGCGCAGGCGGCCCGGTTTCATCTTGCAGCGATACCAATCCACGCGCAGCGACTTGCGCACTTCGGAAAGCGGCTGCCAGTCCATTGTCGCGCCTCCAAACCTTTTGACGGGGATTGTAGCGCGATTGCGAAGCACAAGACGAACTACAGAGAGCGCAGAGTATCGGAAGCTGTAGGCGCCTGACGGGGGACCCAATGGGTCGCCCCTACACGATTCGCTATTAGCCGATTACACCGCCACGCCCAACTCAGCCAGCACTTCGCGGGCATCCTCGTAAGGGTTGGCGGGGTCGTTTTTGATGGTGCGAACCAGGCTGTAGACGGCGTCTTCATCGCCGCGGCGCGCCCGGTCCAGCGCCTCCGCCCAACCCTTGTCTTTGAAGCTCAAGTCGCGCGCCACCACCGGATTATCGTAGTCGCGCCAGTAGTACTTCAGGTCGTCATGCTGCCAGTGCGGGTAAATATCATCCCAACTGAGCTGACTGGGACCGTGGGGCAGCAGCATGTGCTCGGCGATCTCCTCGCCGACTTTGAGATAGCGGTTGTCCAGCGACAGGCGCAAGCGGTCTTCGGTGTAGTTGGGCAGTGCCTTGTGAATAGTCAGGGCTGGGAAGAAGAGGGCGTCGCCGCATTCGTAATCGGTGGAATGCCAAACGGGGTCGATGTCATCGTGTTCGGTTTCGTCGACGATCAAGCCGCCCGCGCCCAGCGAAAAATGATGCTCCAGCACGCGCTCAACCCGGTGCGAGCGCGGGATGACGGCCAGGCCGCCCAGCTCCAGCGGGCAATCCCCGACCGGAGCCCAGCAGGTCAGCGTGTTGAAGCTGCCCTGGAAGTGCACATAATCCTGGTGGGTGGGCGTGGTGTGCTCGGTGTATTTGGGGAACCAGATGCGCGCCACCTTCTGCGGATGGGGCATGATTTCGCCAGCGAGGATTTTGGCTACCGTGTCCGTGACTTCTGGCCAGTGGGCGCTGCGGTGAAAATTTTCCAGTTTGTAGACCTGGGCGTAGCCGGCGCTGTATTCGTTGTCGCCTTCGGTGTAGCGCATATTGATATCGGCGATGCCATCGGCGGGGTCGCTGTCGGCGATAAGCCAGCCAGCCTGCTGGATGGCGCTCATCATCTCGTAGCGCAGTTCGCGCAGGCGGTCGGCGGGCATCAGTCCCTTGAAGAAGAGGTAGCCTTCGTCGGCGATGCGCCGCTGCAACTCGGTCGGGTCGTCCAGGGCGTCGTTGGAAACGCGCAGCGCCTTGATTTCGTCGGTCATGGCTCAACTCCGGTATGGATATGGTCTATAGCAATAGTCACTTGAGGGGATTGTAACCATAGTTTCGCAGGCGCGGCAAGCCCCTCGGATTCTTCCACAGCAGGGTGTCTCAGCGAAACGCCCCTACACCGGCCACTTTGCGGGCGAAAAAACAGAGGCGAGCCACCAGTTCGCCTCTACAGCTATCGAAATAGGCAGGTGCGCGCATGAGATCTGCCTCCCCCTAACCTGTCGGGGGATTGAGGGGGTCAGCTTTGCGCGTCCAGCGCCGCTTGCTGCTCGGCGATCATCTCTGGCGTACAGTACAGGCTTTCCAGGAAGGCGCGGTCGAGAGCCATGCGCTCGTCCATCGGCATGTCGGGCAGGGCTTCGGCCAGTCCCACATCTTCGAGAACTGCCGTGGGGTCGTCGTCCATGCCGATGACATATTTGGCTTGATCCAGCATGACGGCGCTGATCTCGACGCCTTGCAAGTCGGCGGACTGCAAGTTGACGCCGATGACAAAGGCGGGCGTAGAGGCGATGCCCGTGGTGGCCAGGTCAATTTCATCGCGCAAGTGCCCAACAGCCAGACGAGCGGCGTTCATGCCTTCGCGATACCAGCCTTCAAAACCGCCGGCGATGGTAACCCCGTCCACGATATCGGTGACGATGGACGAAGCGACAGGCACGCCATAAGCCGCTTCGATAACCGCCGGGATGCCCCGTGTGGGGCTGGTGCGTGGCGCCAGGTAGATCATATCTGCGCCAGCGCTGACCAACTGCTCGGCGGCCAGCGCCATATCCGCGGCTGTGGCGGCGGTAGCGATTTCCACGGCGATCTCATAATCCTCGGCATACTCTTCGAGGTAGTGGCGGATGCGGCCGAAGCCGGGATCGCCGGGGTCGCCGATGACGCCAAGCGTGTCCAGGTCCGGGTTCTGCATGAAGGGCAGGTTGTAAATCAAATCCCAATCGATGGTCATTTCCGTGCCGCCGACATAAGCCGGCTTGACGCAGGCGGACTGGGCGATGCCGAGGTCGTAAGGCGTGGTGACGATGGCGAAGATCAGCGCGGGCGGGTCATCCATTTCGCTAATGGCGTTGGCTGCCAGCATGCCGACCTCGTTGGAGACGGTGATCAGGATATCGGCGCCTTCGTCCAGCGCATCTTCCACCATCAGCGAGGCATTGCCATAGTCGAAGCTGGCGTCGCGATAGAGGATGTTGATGTTCTCGCCGCGCAGGTCGCTGCCGCCATCCAACGTCGCCCGTTCGTCTTCATTGATGTAGCCGTAAACTTGCAGCGTATCCAGGACGCCGCTGTCGGTGAGCACAAAATAGGGCGCTACGCCAAAGCGCAAGAAGGCTACGGTGGGCACATCATCGGCGGCCAGCGCCACGCCGGGCAACAGCATGGCAAAGACAAGCAGAATGATTTTACGCATGGCTATGTATCTCCTACAAGTTGAGAAACGGCAAATGAAACAGAGACTCACGATGGCGTCTCTATACAGCGTAATGCAGGTTCGGTAAATGTAAAGCGCGAGGCGCTGGCGCCCCCACTCGGTAGCATCCCTCCCAATCGGAAACTTGTAAGGTGGTTTTGTAAGCCGCCCGTTCCGATCCCATCCACAAAGCGGGCGTCTCAGTGAGACGCCCCAATAATGCGCTTCTTGGGGCGAGCCACCGGCTCGCCCCTACAGCTATCGAAATAGGCAGGGACGCGCGCATGAGATCTGCCTCCCCCGACCTGTCGTGGGGATTGAGGGAGTCAGCTTTGCGCGGCCAGCGCCACCTGCTGCTCGGCGATCATCTCGGGCGTGCAGTGCAGGCTGTCATAGAAGGCGCGGTCGGCGGCGATTCGCTCCTCCTGCGGCAGGTCCGGGATGCCCTCCGCCATGAACATACTGGCGAAAATCTCAGCGGGGTCTTGGTCCGCCCCGATGATATATTTGGCGTTATCCAGCAATGCCTGGCTGATTTCAATACCCTGCAGCTCGGCGGAATGCATGTTCACCGCCAGGACATAACTTGGCGTGGAGGCGATGCCTGTGCTGGCCAAGTCAATCTCGCCACGCATTACGCCAATGGCCAGGCGCGCGGCATTCATTCCCTCGGTGTACCAGCCTTCAAAGCCGCCAGCGACGGTCACCCCTTCAAAGACATCGGTGGCGATGGTGGAGAAGACAAGAACTTCATGCGCCGCCTGGATTACGGCCGGGATGCCCGGAGTCGGGCTAGTGCGCGGTGGCAGGAAGATCCAGTCCACGCCCGCGTTCATCAATTGCTCGGTAGCCAGTCCCATGTCCATGGCGGTGGCTGCCGGGACAATTTCCAGCCCGATGCCCAAATCAGCGCTGTAGCGCCGCACCAATTGCTCGGCATAATCCCAGCTTGGGTCGGCGGGATCGCCGATGACGCCCATCAGGTCAAGGTCAGGCATTTGCTGGAATGGCAATTCGTACATGGTGGCCCAGGGGATGGTCATTTCCGTGCCGCCAACAAAGGGGGGCTTGACGCAGGGAGCTTCCGCCAGACCGATGGCGTAGGGCGTAGTGACGATGGCGAAGATTAGCGCGGGCGGGTCATCCATTTCGCTAATGGCGTTGGCTGCCAGCAAGCCGACCTCGTTGGAGATGGTAATCAGGATATCAGCGCCTTCGTCCAGCGCATCTTCCACCATCAGCGCGGCGGTGGCGAAGTCGAAGCCGGCGTCTCGGTAAAGGATATTGATGTTTGCACCATGCAGGTCGCTACCGCCGTCCAACTGAGCGCGCTCGTCATCGTTGATGTATCCGTAGGCTTGCAACATGTCCAGCACGCCGCTGTCCGCCAGCGCGAAAGTGGGATTAACGCCAAAGCGCAAGAAGGCCAGGGTTGGCACATCATCGGCAGCCAGCGCCGCGCCGGGCATCAGCACAAGCAGAGCAAGCATAAGCCAAATAAGTTTACGCATGGATCATTCTCTCCGCAGTTGAAGTTGATCGGCAGTTGAAGTCATTGTAGCACAATCGCGGGGGCGCAATGCCCAAACCCATAAGGGAGCGCTGTAGGGGCGCGTAGGATGGGGGCGAGCCGCTGGCTAGCCCGCACAGGGTTCGTCACATCGTGGAACCGAGGGGGTTTCGCGCGGCGGCAAAATGCGGCATCATGGCGGCGACCAAGTCACGCCAGGAGGCAGCGTCATTAAGGCCAAAATCCAAATCTCAATTGATGTCATCGACCTGGAAGAAGCCCTGGCGCTGGCGGAGGCGTCGGTGCGGGCGGGCGTTGACTGGCTGGAAGTGGGCACGCCGCTGTTGCTGGCCGAAGGCTTGCATGCCGTGCGCGCCTTCCGCAGCCGCTTCCCCGACAGTCCTATCGTGGTGGACCTCAAAACCATGGACGGTGCGGGCTTGGAAGCGGAGATGATGTTCAAAGCCGGCGGCGACATGGTGGTAGTGATGGGGCAAGCGCACGACGCCAGCATCATCGAGCAGGTCAAGATGGCGCGGCGCTATGGCAAGCAGGTGATGTGCGATGTCATGCTCTGCCCCGACAAGCCCGCCCGCGCCCGTCAAGCCCAGGACCTGGGCGTCGATTACATCATCGTGCATACCGGCTTTGACGAGCGCAATATGCTGCCCGGGCTCAGCCCCCTGGCTGACCTGCCGGCTGTGCTGGCGGCTGTGGATATCCCCGTGCAGGCGGTGGGCGGGCTGAGCGTGCCGCAAGCCATCGAGACCCTGCGCATGGGCGCCCAGATCGTCGTTTTCGGCGCGCCTTTGGTCATCAGCGGGCGTGAATTCAAAGCTGCCGACCCGAACTTCGACCGCCAGCTGCGCGAGATCGTGGGGGCAGTGCGGGCGGGGTAAGCGGGCGCATCAGTGCAACCCCCCTCAGTTCCCCCGACAGGTCAGGGGGAGGCAGGTCTTGGCTACCCTCTCCGTCCCGACGGGGAGGGGCTGGGGGAGGGGTTGCCCTCACATATCCGCGTAGTAATCCTTGACGATGTAGTGATAATCGCGCGGCGGACGGGTGTGGTAATCGTCCTGCGCGGGTCGCTCGGGCAGATCGATAGGCTCGGGGATGACATCTTTGTACGGAATCGCGTCCAACATATCGCGCATCACATTCAGCCGCAGACGCCGTTTGTCGTTGGAATTGATCTGACGCCAGCGCGACTCTGGGATGTCGGTGTGCTCAATCATGGCGTCTTTGGCTTTGGAATAGGCAACCCAGCGCCTGCGCCCCTCAAGGTCCAGCTCGCTCAATTTCCAGCGGCGCGCCGGGTTTTGCGCTCGTTCCTGGAAGCGGCGTTCCTGCTCATCGTGGTCTACGGACAGCCAATACTTCAGCATAATCATGCCATCGTTGACCAGCAGCCGCTCGAAGTTCGGGGCATCGCGCAGGAAATCCCAGTATTGCCTGTCGCTGCAGAAGCCCATGACGCGCTCGACGGTGGCGCGGTTGTACCAGCTGCGGTCGAAGAGAACGATCTCGCCGGCGGCGGGCAGGTGGGCGACATAGCGCTGGAAGTACCACTGGGTCTGCTCGCGGTCAGAGGGTTTGGCCAGAGCGACCAGGCGGATATCGCGGGGCGGCAGAGGCGCCATGATGCGCTTGATGGTGCCGCCTTTACCAGCGGCGTCGCGCCCATCAAAGGTGACGATGACGCGCATTTTATTTTTCTTGATCCAGTATTGCCACTTCACCAACTCAAATTGTAGGCGGGCGAGTTCGCGTTCGTAGAATTTTTTGTTGAGGCGTGGCGGTTTGGGCGCTTTGACAGTCATGAGTCGCTCCTTTCGCACAGGTTAAGCATAGCAGATACGCGCCCTGCACGCACAAGCAACCTCCTCGCCCCCAAGGAGTCAGGGGGAGGCAAAACGCGGCGCAATTGGGGACAAGCGGCAGACGGTGGGCGAGCCAGCGAGACGCCCCTACAGATTCCGCTGGGGGCTGTACTATACTCGCGGCGAAGATAGAGGACTGTCGATGCTGCGCGCTGCCGAGCTGGGCGCCGTGCCCAAACCCAACTTCTTCATCGTTGGCGCGCCAAAATGCGGCACGACCTCCCTGCACGAGTATTTGCAGCGCCACCCCGATATCTTCATGCCCTATTACAAAGAGCCGCATTTCTTCGGCAGCGACCTGGAAGGTTCGCGCTTTCATCATTTCCGCGGCAAACCCGAGCGCTACTTGAAACTTTTCCGCGATGCCCGCGGTCAAAAGCGCATTGGCGAATCATCGCCCTGGTATCTGGCCAGCCAACGCGCCGCCGCAGAAATCTACGCCTATGACCCCAAAGCCAAGATTATCGTCATGCTGCGCAGCCCGATCGATATGATGTATTCGATGTGGTCGCAGTTCCGTTACAGCGGCAACGAGCAGATTGACAGTTTTGACGAAGCGTTAGCAGCCGAGCCAGCCCGCCGCGCCGGGCAGCGCATTCGCCGCGCAGCCCACTGCATCACTGGCTTGCAATATCGGCAAATGGCGCGCTACAGCCAGCAGTTGCCGCGTTATTTTGAGGTTTTCGGGCGCGAGAATGTGCTCGTCATCATCTTTGACGACTTCCGCAGCGACACCGCCGGCGTGTTTCGGACCGTCTGCGAATTCCTCTGCGTGGACAGCAGCCTGCCGATGCGATTCGACATACGCAACCCGAACAAAGAGACGCGCCTGGCTTGGCTGCAGCAGTTGATTGTGGGCAGCGGCTTCTCGCTGATGCTGCTGAAAGACCGCCTGACCTACCTGGCGACCACGCACACACTGGTGCCTTACCGCTATCGCACGCGGGCAGTGGAAGGCGTTATCGCTGCCTACACGCGCTATGAGCGGCGCTCGCCCTTGACGCCGGAACTGCGGGGCTCGCTGCAAGAAGAATTCCGCGGCGAGGTTGCTGCGTTAAGCCAGCTCTTAGGGCGGGACCTGTCGCATTGGGTGGAGGCGGGGTGAAGCTGCTGTGAGCGCGAAGACCCGTCAGCGACTCGTTCGCCTGCTCAGCATCGCCGTCACGGCTGGGCTGCTGCTCGTTCTGATTGGGCGCGTTGAATGGGGCGAATTTGATGATCTGTTGGCGCGGATCACGCTGCTGAGTTTCTGCGGGGCGCTGCTGGCTTATCTGGCGCTGAATTTGCTGCGAGCGCTGCGTTTTCGCATTCTGCTGGATCGCGGCGATTCCCCTTGGCGCAGCCTCGTGCCCATCACCCTGTATCACAACTTCCTGGTGCGTGCCCTGCCCTTCAAGCTGGGCGAGCTAAGTTACATCGCCTTGCTGCGTTCGCGGCTGGGCTATTCCATGGAAGCCGGCTTGAGCAGCCTCTTTGGCGCGCGCTTGCTGGAATTGCTGATTATCATCATGGTCTTCGCCGCCAGCATCCTGAGCAGCGCGGAAGAACTGGCGGCGCGGCGGGACGAACTACTGGCGGCGATTGCGCTCACTTTCCTTGGCAGCGTGCTGGCCTTGTATTTCGGCGGCGACTTGACGCGGCGCCTGCTGGACTTGCTGCAGCCGTTGCTGACGGGCCGGGACAGCCGCCTCAGCCGGCTGCTGCAGGAGCGACTGCTGCAGCTGGCTGAGGAACTGAACCGCATCCGCCAGCCGCGTTTGTTCCTGTCGGCGCTCTTCATCTCCTGCTTCACTTACACTTGTTCTTTCCTGACGAATTATGTGCTGTTGCGGGCGCTGGGGTTGTCTGTGGACTTGCCAGCCGCCATCGCCATCGTCAGCATCGGCATGTTCGCTTCCGCCTTTCCTTTCACTGTCAGCGGCTTCGGCGTGGTGGAAGTGGCTTGGAGTTTTGCGCTAATTCAACTGGCTGGCTGGAGCGAGTCGGATGCGACGGCGACCGGTTTCCTGCTGCATGGCTTCCAACTCTTTGCCGCGGCGCTCTACGGCTTGGCAGGTTATATGCTGATCCAGTTGCAGCCGCCTGTGGACGCGCTTTCTATTCCCCTCGATCCCCCCGAAGCATCGGGGGGAGGCTGAATCGGCGCGCTTCTACATGATTTTCCAGGGCAAATCTCTGTGCTCTCGGTGCTGCCTTGTTTCCTCTGTGGTAAAACGTTATGAGTTGGCTGTCGTTGAATTTTTTAGTTGATATTGTTGAGGAGAACCCATGTCCTACGAATTTGACCCCGCCGCCATGTACCGCATGCCCAGCCATTTTGGTCCGCGCACGGGTCCGCGCCGTGGCCCGAATGGCGAGCGCTTCCCCTGCCGCGACAACCCGCGCAGTACCAGCTACTCGCTCAGTTTTTTGACCGACGCCGCCAAAGTGGAAGCGCTGCTGCCACCGGGATTCAGCTTGCGCGGCGAGCCGGTGGCGACCATCAACGTCGGCTACATGACCGAGATTGAGTGGCTGGCCGGGCGCGGTTACAACATCCTGGGCGTGACTTTTCCCGCGCGTTATCAAGGGCAAGAAGAGGTTGTGGATGGCAACTTCCTCAGCGTGCTCTGGGAGAATTTGACCGACCCCATCATCACCGGTCGCGAAGAACTGGGTTACCCCAAGATCTATTGCGAATTGCCGAGGCCGGTCACCCTGCGCGGCAGGCATCACATCAGCGCCAGCTGGCTGGGCTTCCGCTTCCTGGACATGGTTGTCAGCGATTTGGAGACGGTGGAGCATCCAGCGCCGGGCAAAGCTCTGCCCAGCCTGCACTACAAATATATGCCGCGCACGGGCGAATGGGGGGCTGCCGATGTCGCCTACGCCACCGTGACGCCGCCAGAAGCGCCCAATCGCCGCATCCTTGAGCAAGCGGTTGGCAAAGGCAGCTTGCAGTTTTATCCCGCTCGCTGGGAAGATATGCCAACGCAATACAATATCGTCAACGCGCTGGCGGATCTGCCGGTGCTGGAGATGCGCGGGTCCAGCATGACGAAATCCGTCGGCGGCAAAGACCTGCGCGACACGCGAATCCTGCGCTGAAGACAAAGCAGAATCCCTAGTCAAGCAGCGAATCGAAACAGAGGGAAAATAAGCATGAACGAGCTGAATGGTAAAATCGCCTTTGTCACCGGCGCGGCAGGGCGGAAAGGAATCGGTCGCGCGATTGCCCTGCGGCTCGCCGAGCGGGGCGCCAGCGTCGCGGTCAATGACCTGCACCCTTCCGAGAGCAGACGCCATGGCTTGCAAGATGTCGCCGCTGATATAGAAGCCTTGGGCGCGCGCAGTCTGGAGGTCTATGGCGATGTGGCCGACAGCGCTCAGGTCGAGCGAATGTTCGGACGGCTGGTAGCGGAGTTTGGACGGCTGGATATCATGGTCAATAATGCCGCGGCGCCTTCAGGGCCGGATCGGGTACCGTTGGTGGACCTGCAAGAAGAGCACTTTGACCGAGTGCAGCGGGTGAATGTGCGCGGGACCTATCTTTGCTGTCGCGCCGCTGCCCGCCAGATGCTTGCTCAGAGCGATGGCGGCCGCATCATCAACATCTCATCGGTGATTGGCAAGCATGGTGTGGCATATTATGCCGCTTATGCCGCTTCGAAATTCGCCATCCGCGGCCTTACGCAATCCCTGGCCCATGAACTTGGTCCCGACAATATCACCGTCAATGCCATCTGTCCCGGGCTGACCGAAAGCGAGCGCGTTGACGACCTGGCGCATGCGCTGCATCCCGACAACATCGCCACGACCGTCTTCCGCAAAGAGATATTTGAACGAGCCATTCGCGAAAGTTCGCTGAAGCGCGTAGGCAAAACCAGCGATATCGCCGATGCCGCCGCTTTCCTCGCCAGCGACTATTCCAGCTACATCACTGGACAATCGCTGGTTGTCGATGGCGGGCACATCATGGATTGAGCAGGCAGGCGCCAGGAAGATGCCCATGTACGCACTAAACGGAAATGTCGCCTTCGTCACTGGCGCTGGCGGCGCTGGCGGAATAGGCAGAGCCATTGCCATCCGTCTGGCCAGCGAGGGCGCCAATGTGGCGGTCAATGACCTGCGACCAGACGACCAGGGCAGACCGGGCTTGCCGGATGTCGTCGCTGAAATTGAGGCGCTAGGCTCGCGCGGCTTGGCTTTGTACGGCGATGTGGCCGACTCGGCACAGGTGGCTGCCATGTTTGAGAGGACGATCGCCGAATTTGGACGTCTGGACATCCTGGTCAATAATGCCGGCGCGCCCGCAGGCGCCGATCGCACGCTTGTGGTCGACTTGGAGGAAGCCGCCTTTGATCTGGTGCAACGCGTGAATGTGCGCGGAACTTTTCTGTGCAGCCGCGCAGCGGCCCGGCAGATGATCGAGCAGGCCGAGGGCGGTCGCATAATCAATATCGCATCAACAGCTGGCAAACAAGGTGTCGCTCGTTATGCCGCCTATTGCGCGTCAAAGTTCGCCATCCGCGGCTTCACGCAGTCATTGGCGCTGGAATTGGCGGCGCACAACATCACCGTCAATGCCATCTGCCCAGGCTTGATCGCCAGCGAGCGCATCGATGATATGGCAGCGGCGCTAAAACCCGCCGAACTGTCCACAGTTGCCTATCGACAGCAAATGATCGAAGCGGCGCTGCAAACTATCCCGCTGGGCCGCCTGGCAAAAACGCAAGATATCGCCAATTTGGCGGCATTCCTCAGCAGCGAACAAGCCAGCTTCATCACCGGCAAGTCCATATCGGTGGATGGCGGCGTTCATCTCGATTAGCAGACGGCAGGAGCAACAGCAATGACACAGGGACGACTGGCGGGCAAGATCGCATTGGTAGTGGGCGCGGGCAGCCGCGGCGAACCGGCTGGCACCGGCTATGCAAGCGCCATGCTCTTCGCGAAAGAGGGCGCCAAAGTCATGCTGGCCGATCAGGACTTGGGGCGCGCTCAAGCTACCCATCACGATATCGCGGCAGCCGGGGGGATATCCTGCATCGTACAAGCGGATGTCAGGCGGGAGGCTGAAGTCCGTGCCATGATCGAGGCTTGCCAGCGCGAATACGGCGGGCTGCATATCGTCTTCAACAATGTCGCCACCAGCGGACTGGGCATGGTAACCGAGATTGACGACGCCGACTTGGACAACACCCTGGCTATCAATCTCAAAAGCGCGCTGCTCACCTGCAAGCATGCTGTGCCGCTCATGATTGCCAGCGGTGGCGGTTCCATCATCAACATCGCCTCGATTGACGGCTTGCGAGCCGGCTTCAAGCGCAATGTGCCTTACGCGGTTACCAAAGCCGGCCTGGTACAGCTTTCGCGCGTCATGGCGGTGCATCACGGCCGCGACCAAATCCGCGTCAATGCAATTGCTCCAGGACATATCCATGGCGCCTTCGTGCGCTCGCTCG
Source organism: Anaerolineae bacterium (assembly GCA_034420985.1). Classification (GTDB taxonomy): domain Bacteria; phylum Chloroflexota; class Anaerolineae; order Aggregatilineales; family Phototrophicaceae; genus UBA6055. The sequence continues at coordinate 27,534 of DAOUKU010000036.1, forward strand.
ATGCCGAAACCCGCGATCTGCGCAGACGGGCTGGCCCCCTCGGCACAGAAGGCACTGCCTGGGATGTCGCTTGGGCAGCGGTCTTCCTAGCATCAGACGAAGCGCGCTGGATTTCCGGCGTCGTGCTGCCGATAGACGCCGGTTTGCTGGCGGCGACGCCGCTGTCGGTGCTGGATAACATTCTCGAGACCTAGAACATTTGCTCTAGACATTGCAGCTTTCGCCAATTTTCCGCAATCCCTTGACATCCACATCAAAATCATCTACACAGTATACATATAGCGTTGCATCCGGCGCATGCTGGCTGCTGACGCCGCGGCAGCGATCATTTATACAGTCTAAATGCGGGCGATTTTTTCAGCGATTTTCCGACATTGTCGCTCCAGAAAATCGACCGGCTTTAGCAGCTTTTTGGTCGCCGCCAGCGCAAACTTTAGCGGACAATTTTCGGGCTTCCGCCGAGCGGGCGGCACAGCAGTCGCTGATGCTCCGGCAAGCGCCGTAAACCTAGATAGCGTGCGTACATTGGTGGATCAGCCTGCCAGGAATGGCTGGTGGTCTTCGCATCTCAGGTCGGCATGGCTGAGTGAGCGGTTCAATGCGCGCGAAATTGTGAGACAGAACCCATGAAAATCTTCCAGCGCTTGGCGGCGAATTCACTACTGCAAGAGGCGAAAAGATTATCGCACGAGGGCTATTCTGTCATCCCCGTGCATGGCAATAACGCACCGGATGAACCGAAGAAGCCTGCCATCAAGTGGCGCCAATTCCAAAAGCGCATCGCCACGCCCGCCGAGATAGATGCCAGCTTTCATTCCAGATTTACGGCGCTGGGCATCGTCTGCGGTCGCGTGTCGCGGCTGGTTGCCATCGACTTTGATGATTACCAACGCTACCGGCGCTTCTGCTTGCACCTGCCGCAATATGCCGCCACCTACACGGTGAGGACGCGCCGCGGCTGTCATCTCTACTTCCGCAGCGATCAGCTTGTGCCGAGCCATCAATTTGATGGCGGCGATATCAAAGGCGAACGCTCTTATGTAGTGGCGCCACCTTCACTAATCAGCGACTTTCGCTATGAAGCGGTGAATGAATTGCCGGCGCTGGAATTGGACAGGCGGGACATAGACCGAATACTGAACTACTTTCATGTCAATGAAGCGGTGCATCTGGTTTCGGGTCGGCGCATTCGTGAGCGCGGCAATATCGACTTCGCTGCTTTGTACGGGCGGCTGGCGAGCAAGATCGGGCGCAATAATGCGCTCTACCGGGCGGCATCCATCGCGCGGGAGCAAGGCATGTCGGAGGCGGAAGCAGAGCGCTGTCTGGCGCCCTTGCACGCGCAGCAGCCGCCCCAGCCTGGCCACCGCCACGAGAATACAGCCGAGCGAATTCTGGAAGCGCAGCGCAGCATCCGCTCGGCTTTTCAAGGCGGCGTATCCTGGCGGGGGGATCGCGAGGGCATTCCCAACTCAGTCCGTGAGCGACTCTTGTCCACGCAGAAGTCTAGCATCGTACCGCGCTTGTTGGATGCCTTGCGCTTGACGGGATGGCAGCCGGATTCCTTTTTCACGATAAAGGATGCTGTCGGCGTCGCGCGACGCGTGGGCTTGAGTCGCAAAGCCGTACTGCAGGCACTGACAGGAGACCGATCAATTTATAATGGACGGCATATTATCAGTAGAAGATATGTAGAATACCTGGACAGCGGGGGACTTAAATCGCGAGGGCGCGGCAGACCTGTGCAGTTGGCTTTTCAAGTGCCGAGCATCGGGCGGTTGCTGGCGGTATTGAATGTGGCTTGGAGTCCCGCGGATTTGGTCAGGCATAGCGACCTGCGCACTGCGACAAGTTACCGGCAGGCGCTGCACCGCGAGTACATCTGCCGCGTGAGGCCGCAGATGACCTTGGCGAGTTTGGGGGGGCGCATGGGTGTAGGCGCGCGGACGGTGCGGCGCTACAACCGCGATCTGCGCCTGCGGGTGACTACCTGCATCGGGCGCTTCCAAGTGACTCGCGAGACAGTGCGCAGCTTGCCCAGGCGGACGCGCGATGTGAAGAAGAATGCCACCGCCGGTTACTGGTTGGAGACGGCTGCTGGCGCCCGGATGCCAGCCTGGCGGCACATTGGGGCGAAGCTATTGAAGGCGGCAGGTACGGGTCTTTGGCTCTGCATGCGGCGGCCATCGCGGTACAGCGTCGGGGAGCATAAGGCGCCAGCGCTAGAATACGCGCCGATGACAGTTGCCGAGTTCGAGCGCTTGCGTGCGCTGCGGGGGGAGATGGTCGAGCCAGCTGGACTGCGCGAGCGCGCCAGAGCCTTCCTGCGCAAGGCGAAACAGGCTGTGCAGTCCGTCAAGGTCGAGCGCTTGCAGCTCTTCTTTGATACGGTGGCGCAGCGCATCGCTGAGGACAAAGTGGCGGAGACGATCAGCGGCTACTTGTACGCATTGGATGCCTCTGGCGCTCAGGTAAGGCGACCGGCGCGGCGCGGCATCGCTTATCGCATGCTGAAGGAATTTGGCGAGGGCAAGGTCTTCTTGGCGCTGCGGGAAGGCGCGGAGGAGAGTTTGCCCTCGCTGGACGGCGGAGGCGTCGATGGCGAACTGGCTGGGGCGATGGTGTGAGTGAAAGCTCTATAGCGTTACACCTGTAACGCTATAAGTAAGCAGAAGGGGCTGTCCGACGGGATGGCTCTTTTGCTTTGAGGGGGTTGGTTGCTGCATACGGGCGAGGCCTTGCCTCGCCCGTACACGGTGTTGGGGAAGAGCGTCAGGGGCTGGAGTCGTCGATATCTTCGATGAGACGCACTAGCTGGCGGATTTCGGTTTCGATGAGTTTGCGGATATGCGGATGGGCGGTGGGGTCGACCGAGTTGATCTCTTTGCGGAGGCGGTTGCGCCATTGGTTGGCATCGGCAGCCAGACGCGCCAAGGCATCTTTGCGGCGCTTTTTGCGCTTCGCTACCGTTACACGTGTAACGCTATCGAGGGCGGCTTTGATCTTGCGCAGCTCGCCTTCCGATAGGTCTTCGTCATCGCCGCGCCGCCAGAGATCCGCCGGCAGCCGCAGCAGAGATCGATACTGCCGCAGTTGCGAGGCATTGGACAAGCCCATGGCGTTCAGCAGGCGCTCGCCTTGCCCGCGCGGGACGCGCCATGCGCTGCCGTCGGCCACCTGAGCGTAGAAAGCCTGCTCGCTTTCGCATTCCTCCAGGGGCGCGAAGTTCTGCCAGCCGTGCAAGTCCATCAACAGCAGCGCCAATTGCCGCGCCCGGCTGATGGCGTTGAGGTTGTCGCGGGCGTTGTTTTCACTGGCTTGCCGCCAGACATCGACGCGATTGACGATGCGCGATGGGATGCGCGACCAATTGACGATACTGCCATCCGGGCGCTTGTCGCCATCGCCAAATTTCCAATACAGAATGTGATAGGCCAGCCAGCGCCGCTCGCCGGTTTCAATCTCGTAGCGGTCGCCGTGATGCACCAGGCTGATGGGGTTGGACAAGCCATCGCGCCGGATGCTGGCGGCCAGGTCAATGAGCTTCATCAAGGCGGCGTGCTTGCTGGCGGCGTGCTGGTCGCCGTCTGGGGAGGGCGCCTCGTCAGTTTCAACCAGGGCGCCGCGGTCGGTGGCTTGCCCGCGCAGGTGGCTGACGATGTCAAATTCTTTCTGGCGCGTCTCCAATTGCACTTCCAGGATCCAGCGTTCGAGAATGTCGACGACGGTGCTGGGCTGCAGGGCGAAGATGTCGCTGAGGTCGTGCGGGATGCTGTAGCGCGGCTGAATGGGATTGGGGTAAATCTCCTGGATGCTGACCGCTTCGATAGCCTGGAATTCGCTGTCGGCGGCGGCAATTTGCAAGGCCAGATCGCCCATGCCAAAGCCGATGGCGTCGGCGGTTTTGGGGTCAAGCGAATTGGGATTGGCGAAGAGCAGATTTTCTTCGTCTTGGATTTTGCGACGGCGCTCACGACTGCTCATAGACTCGCTCCTCCAGTTGGTCGACCAGGCGCCAGGCATCCTCGGCGGTGCCGCTGGTCGGAGCGAGCGAGAAGACGGTGCGGCGGGCGCTGGCGACTTCGGTCCAGATAGTGCGCACCGGCAGGGGCTTCCAGACCAGTCCGCCGAAGGTATCTTGCAGGCGGCGCAGGTTGTCCTGGTGCTCCAGCGTGCGCCCGCGATACATGGTCGGCACCACGCCCAGCACCTTGATGTCATTGAGGTTGTACTGCTGGCGGATGGGGCTGAACTGGTCTTTGTGGGTCAGGCTTTCACGCAAGCCATCGAAGCTCCAAGCCTCGCATTTGGTGGGATAAATGATGCCATCGGTGGCCATGTAGATCGAAGAATGCAGCAGAGATGGCGTTGGCGAAGTGTCAAAAAATACGAAGTCAATGGCATTGCGCAACTGGTTGAAACGTTTCAGCACGGTGAAGGCGTCGCTGATATTGCCGGCGATGCTGCGCGTCTCGATGTTGGAAGGCACGACCAGCAACTGCCCGGTGGTATTGCCCGCCTCGTCCGGCACATTGAAGCGCTCTGGCGGGACGGGGCGCAGCACTCGCTGGAAGGGCGCGCTGCGGACGATCAGGTCGTAGAAGCCTGGTTCCTTGGCCAAACCAAAGGCGATGGTGGCGTGGCCTTGCGGATCGGCATCGACCAGGATGACGCGTTTGCCACGGATGGCCAGGCCGGCTGCCAAGTGAGTAGCGAGGGTTGTTTTGCCCACGCCGCCTTTCTCGTTGAGCAGGGTGATAATTTTCATGGGTGATTTCCTAATTTAGCGCGTGGGCGCGAGCGACGCTGTACACATAGCCCGTGACCCCATTGTTAAAGGTGACGATACTGCGGGTAAAGACGCCGTCCTGCACAAGGCGGTCCATCATGTCAATGAGGTGTGGGGTCTTCTTGCGGTTGAGCCGATTGACGATCTCACTGCGCGTCAAAGGGCGTTCACTGCTGGCGACAATGTCGATCATGAGCTGCCGGGTTTCAGAGCGCGGACGGTGGTCCTGTGGCATAGGGCGACTTGCCCCCCTGATTGAACTGTATAGATACATTGGGACTCTAGCGCATTTGACGGGGTCTCGCAAGCGCTTGGCAGGAAATCGGTCTAATGTTAAGAGATTCATAAATTACGAAATATAAGGTAATGAATACCACTTGCACCTATCCTCTGCGATCGTGACTAGCACAGATGTGCGCATTGATAACTGTCCCTACAACAATCTCAATCTCTCTGTGCCCTCTTTGTTTCCTCGTTTCCTCTGTGGTAAAGGTCGGCAGGCTCAACGTTGCAAGGTCGGGTCGAAGGCGTCGCGAATGCCATCGCCGATGATGTAGAAGCAAAGCACCGTCGCCGAGATTATCAAAATCGGGAAGATGATGAGATGCGGCCCATGCCGGAAGAATTGGATCGACTTGGTCAGCATGTTGCCCCAGGTGGCTTGCGGTGGCTGCACGCCCAGCCCCAGGTAGCTCAGGGAGCTTTCCGCCAGGATCAGCCCGGCGATGCCCAGCGCCAGCTGCACTACTGTGATGGAGACCAGGTTGGGCAGGATGTGCTGAAAGAGGATGCGCTGCGAACTCGCCCCCATGGCCTGCGCTGCAATGACATAGTCTTTGGCGCGGATGGAGAAGGTCTGCCCGCGGATCAGCCGCAGTGTGCCCGTCCAGCCGATCAGCGCTACCGTCAGCACCAATGACTGCGCCGAAAAGCCGAATAGCGCCGAGATCATGATCAGCAGGAACAAGCCCGGGATGGAATCCAGCGTGGTGACCATCCAGTTCAAGATATCATCCACCACGCCGCCGAAATAGCCGGCCGCCATGCCCAGCACCAAGCCGATGCTCAGCGCAAAGAAAGCGCCGAAGAAGCCAATGCCCATGGAGACGCCGCCGGCATGCAGCAGCCGCGCCAGTTGATCGCGCCCAATGTCGTCCGCGCCCAGGATGTAGCCCTTGGTCATGGGGGGCGTGAACTTGTCGACCGGCACGGGTTCGTTGGGGTCGACTTGCATGAGGCTGTCGGTGATGAAGGGCGCCGCTAGGGATATCACCGTCAGGAGAAAGATGTAAGCCAGCGCCAGCATGGTCATTTTGTCGCGCCAGAGCGTGTGCAAGGCTTTCTGCGTCAGGGATTTGCCGACGAGGGTATCCTCATTCAAAGCCCGCTTATCTTTGCGAGCGACGCCGAAGCGCTTGCGTAGATTCATCGCGGCCACCTCGAGCTTTCGTCCGCGGCGCTGTGCTGTCCAGGCTTAGTCATAACGGATGCGCGGGTCGATTAGCGCGTACATGATGTCGGAGAGCAAGTAACCCAAGATATTGGCGATGGCGGCGTAAATCACCACGATCATCACCACCGGGAAGTCGCGTTGGGTGACGGCGTTGACCACCTGCCGCCCGACGCCGGGCCAAGAGAAGACTGTCTCGGTTACCACCGCGCCGCTCAGCAGGAAAGTGATGGAGGGTCCCAGGAAGGTGGCAATGGGGATGAAGGCGTTGCGCATCCCGTGCCGCAGCCAGACGCGCCGTTCCTGCAAGCCCTTGGAGCGCGCCGTGCGGATGTAATCTTGCGAGACGACATCCAGCATGGAGGCGCGCATGAAGCGCGAATAGCCCGCTACGCCGCCCGCCGCCAGCACGATGGTCGGCATGATCAGGTATTCCAGGCGCTGCGGCAGGGGCGGGCAGGACGGGTCCAACGTCGTCTTGCAGCGGTTGCCCAGGGGCAAGATCTGTAATGTCGAGCCGAAAACCAGGATCAACAGCAAGCCCAGGCCGAAGTTGGGCACAGAATTGACGATGACCGCGCCAACGCGGCTCAATCCGTCAAAGGCGCGCCGGTGATAGATGGCCGCTAGGATGCCCACGCCGATGCCCAGGGTCGTGCCGACGATGAAGGAAGCGATGCTCAGTTCCAGGGTGGCTGGCAGCCGCTCCAGCAGCACATCCTGCGCCGGACGTTTGGCATGGAAGGATACGCCAAAATCGCCGCGCAGTATGCCTTTGCGGTCGCCCGGCGGCAGCGGCGCGGTGACCATTTCGCCAGTGTCTTGATCGATCTTTGGCTTGCCCTTGTCATTCAGCACGGGACCGCGAAAGTCGATGAGAACCGAGCCATCAGCCACACCATCGCCATCGCTGTCCCAGCGCATCCAGTCATCGCCGAGCAGCCAGCGAAGGTATTGCACGGGCAGGGGGTCGTTAATGCCCAGTTTGTATTTAAGCTCTTCTTTTTCGCGGGGCTTCAAGCGGTTGTTGAATGCCAGCGCTTCGACTGGTCCGCCTGGCGCCGCCGCCATCAGCGCATAAGACAGGATCGTAATGCCCACAAAAATGGGAATGGCTTGCAGCAGCCTGCGGCTGATGTATTTGATCATGGTTTGTCGCTAGCTACTTGCAGCAGCCGCTGCGGAAGTTGAGGGGCGACCCGCCTGGAGCCGCCCCCTGTGTCGACATGCGCGGCCGGGATGCCGCCGCCTATTGCTCGGCGATCATCCAGGCGTCAATATTCCAGCGCGAGCCGCCCGGACGCGGCGCCCAATTCTCGACATCGGTTTGCGCCGCCAGCAGCACATCGCCCGTGCTGATCCAAATCCAGGGCGACTCGTCGCGCAGGATCTGGTAAGCCTCGCCGTACATCTCTTTGCGTACTTCAATATCGCAGCCCGGCACCAAACGCGCCTCCTCGATCAGTTCATTCAGGCGCGGGTGGTTGAAGGATTGCGTGTTGTAGCCAGCGCCCACGACATCAGCCTCGGGCAGGAAGATGCTGGCGATGCCGTTGGGGTCGGCTGGCGTGGCCAAGCCCCAGAATACGCCGATGGCATCGTAGGTCTGCGCTGTGAACTCGCTGATCAGGGTGCCGAACTCGACGAATTCGACGGTGACATCAAAACCCAACTCATTCCACTGGTCTTGCAGAATGGTGTAGAGCGCTTCTTGCGAGGTATTGCCGGCGTTGGTCTTGGCGGTGAAAGCCAGGGGCGCGCCTTCTTCGCTGTAGAGGCAGCCGTTGCATTCGCGGACGCCATCGCCGTCGCTGTCGGTGAAGCCGGCTTCGTCCAGCAACTGCATGGCTTTGTTCGGGTCAAAGGGATAGGGTTCCAGCCCGGCGGGGAAGCTCCAGTCGGTCGGGCGTACATGGGAAGCTACAGGGATGCCCGTGCCGAAGAAAGCGCCGGCGTTGATCTCGTCGAAGTTCATGCCATAGTTCAAAGCCTGGCGGACGCGCACATCGCCCAAAATGGGGTGATGACCCTGGTCGATGACATTGCCCTCTTCGTCCAGCCCGTCTTGCGGGTTGCTCGGGTCGGCGACATTCAGCGACAGGAAGCGGATGGTGCCGGCCGGCGTCTCGTAGGTCTGGAATTCGCCTTCCGCGGCGCGGCTCTTGACTTCGTCGCGGTTGGCTTGCGGTACGCTGGCCACCCAGCTCAGCTCGCCGGCGAAGAACTGCTCCATCTGCACGACTTGGTCGGTGACCACTTTGTAAACCCAGCCCTGCGGGATGACTGCTCCCATTTCGGCTTCGGTGTAATCGGCGTTGGCCAGCAGGGTGGTCTGCTCGCCGGGGCGGAAGTTGGCGAAGACAAAGGCGCCGCCGCCGGTCACCGTCGGGTTGAGGTTGTAGTCGTTCTCGTCCATGCCAGCGTAATCATCGCCATAGACCCCTTCAAAGATATGGGCGGGCACAGGCGTTACCGGCGCCAAGGTGCTGATCAGCGTGCAGTTGGCTTCGTCAAAGGTGATGGAGAGGGTGTGGTCGTCGATGACTGCGTAGCTTTGGACGCGGTCGATGAGCTCCTGGCGCGGTGAGGAAGTTTCACCACTGAGCGTGGCATCCAGGAACCAGGCGACATCGGCGGAGGTGATGGGCAGTCCATCGCTCCAGACCATGTCATCGCGCAGGTGGAAGGTGTAGGTCATGCCATCTTCGGAGATGTCCCAAGCCGAGACCAGGGCTTCCTTGGCGCCGGGCATGTATTGGACTGTTGCGGAATCGACGCCTACGAAATCGGGGAACATGCGGGCGATGACCGTGTTGGATGTGCCATCGTTGACGATAATGGGGTTGAAGGTGGTGGGGTCATCGCCGAAGTTGGGCTCAATGACGGGACCGCCGCTGCCAAACTCCTGTGCTATGGCCGGCGCGCTCAACAGCAGCGCAAATGCCAGCAGCGAACATAAGAGTAGCGAGCGTTTGATGTTTTTCATAATGCCTTGCTCCTTAACAAATGCGTATGCGGATAGGATCGCGGTCTATACCTAGCATTCTATCCGACATTCTATGGTGGGCAAAAGAAATCGGCGGCGGGAGCGATTCCCTGCGAGTGTCGTTGCAGACGTTCCCGCGTCCTCTGTGGTTCAGTCTATAATACTCGCCATGACTGCCGCGCCCGACTCGCTCACATCTGCGCAACGCGCCATCGTAAACGCTCCGCTGGAAGGCGCGCTCTGGCTGGAAGGCATCGCTGGCGGCGGTAAAACCAGCGCCGGCGCAGCGCGGCTGCTGCATTTGCTAGATCAGGGTGTGCCCGCGGACAGCATTCTGCTTTTCGTGCCACAGCGCTCGCTGGCGCAGCCCTACCGCGACGCCATGCGAGGACAACCCGGCTACAGCGGGGAACAGCTGTCCGTGCACACCATTGGCAGCCTGGCGAAAGAATTGGTCGAGACCTTCTGGTTTCTCATCGCCGAGAAGGCTGGTTTCGCCCAGCCGCATGACCTGCCCAATTTCCTCAGCCTGGAGATGGTGCAATACTTCATGACTCGCGTCGTAGAACCGCTGGTGACACAGCGCGACTACTTCAAGAGCGTGCGCATTGAGCGAGCCCGCCTCTATAGCCAAATCGTCGACAATATGAACAAGGCGGCGCTGGTCGGCTTCCCCATCGGCGAGATTGGCGCGCGGCTGAAAACGGCTTTGGGCGGTGGAGTTGAGCAGGCGCATATCTACGATGATGCCCAAGCCTGCGCGCTGGCCTTCCGCGCGTATTGCCTGGAGCGCAATTTGCTGGATTTTTCGCTGACCATTGAAGTTTTCACGCGGTATGTCCTGGCGCTGTCGGTCGCGCGGGAAAACCTGCACGGGCGCTTCCGGCATCTCATCGCTGACAATGTCGAAGAAGACAATCCCGCTGCGCATAGGTTTCTGGCGAGCCTGCTGCCGCATTGTCAATCGGCGCTGGTCATTTGCGACAGGGACGCCGGTTTCAGGCGCTTCCTGGGCGCCGACCCGGAAGACGCCCTGCACCTGCGCGAAGTTTGCGACGCGCAGGCTGCCCTGAACGAGTCTTTCGTCATGAGCCAGGACATCGCCGCGCTAGGGGCGGGGCTGGCAGCGCAACTGGATGGCGCGGATGCCCCGCCCGAACGCGACTTCCGCCCGGCTTTGGTCGCCGAAGCGCATCGCTATCACCCGCAGATGATCGACTGGGTGGCGGAGGAAATCAGCGCGCTGGTGCATGAAGGTGGCATCCCAGCCGACGAAATTGTTGTGCTGGCGCCCTATATGTCGGACGCGCTGCGTTTCTCGCTCTTTGATAGTTTGCGGCGGCGCGGGCTGGCGGCGCGATCGCACCGTCCATCGCGGGCATTGCGGGATGAGCCGGCCGCGCGCGCCTTGCTGACTTTGGCGCGGCTGGCACACCCCGCCTGGGACAGCCCGCCAGCCGAATTTGACCTGGCTTTCGCCTTGACGCAAGCCATCGCCGGGCTGGATCTGGTGCGCGCCAAGCTGCTCTGCGAGGTGCTGTATCGCGATGGGGCGCTGCATCCTTTCAGCGGCATCACCAATCGCGCCATGCAAGACCGCATTACTTACGATTTCGGCGAGCGCTACGACCAACTGCGCGCCTGGATCGAAACCTATTGCGCGGGCGAGGCCATCGTGGCGCTGGATATCTTCTTCCGCCGGCTCTACAGCGAGATTCTGGCGCGGCGGGGGTTCGGCTTCCATGGCGATGCCACCGCTGGCAACATCAGCCGCAACCTGGTCGACTCGGCGCGGGGTTTCCGCTGGTCGCTGGATTTCATGCGCCGCTACGATAGCGAGCTCGACCTGGCGCGCGATTATGTGACTATGGTTGAGCAGGGCGCCATCGCCAATTTCTACCTGCGCGACTGGGTGGCGGATGAGGCGGAGGGTATATTCGTCGCGCCTGCTTATACCTTTCTGCTCAGCAACCGCCCGGTTGATGTGCAGTTTTGGCTGAATATCGGCAGCGATGGCTGGTCGAGCCGGCTCTTCCAACCGCTGACACACCCCTATGTGCTGAGCTTGAACTGGATCCAAGGCGCGCTTTGGGGCGAAAGCGACGAGCAGCAACTGGAACGCCGCACCCTGCGTCAGCTGGCGCTGGCTTTGACGCGGCGCTGTCGGCGAAAGGTCTATCTGGGCTACAGCGAGTTGGGGGAAAGCGGCTACGAGGCGCGCGGTTTGCTGCTGGAGACGCTGCAAACGGCGCTGTGGCGGCTGCAAACAACCCCCTCGGCTCTTCCAGGCTAATCCCGTAGGGGCGAGCCATTGGGTCGCCCCGACACGGTGCTCTGTGCTGGACTCCATCCAGTGCTACAATCATCGCATGTTCCAGCCACGCCCCAAACAAGCGGAAGTCCTGCAGTATCGCGGCGGCTATATGGGGGTGGCGGCTGTGCCGGGCAGTGGCAAAACCGCCACGCTCTCGGCGCTGGCTGGCCAACTGCTCAACAACGCGCAGCTAGCCCCAGGGCAAGAGATTCTCATTGTCACGCTGGTCAATTCGGCCGTGGCCAACTTCGCGCGCCAGGTCAACGAATTTGTCAAACGTGAAGGTTTCTTGCCCGGCTGGGGCTATCGCGTGCGCACCCTGCACAGCCTGGCCAACGAGATCGTACGCAGCCGCGCCAGCGCCGCCGGCATTGACGACGATGTCAGCATCCTTGACGAGCGCGAAAGCAGCGCCATCCTGGCCGGTGCCGTCGACAGCTGGTTGCGCCGGCAGCCCGAGGCCGCCGATGACTACCTGGGGCGCGAGTTTCTGGACAAGCCCCACTACCGCAGCCAGCACTGGCGCGGCCTCGTCACCGACATGGCCGGCAATTTCATCAAACGCGCCAAAGACGACCTGCTAAGCCCCGAAGCGGTGGCGCAGCAGCTGGCGCGCTACTCTGGCGACCTGCCGCTGGCGCAGCTCTGCGTTGAGATCTACAGCGATTATGAACGGGCCCTGGCCTATCGCGGCGCATTGGACTTCCAGGACCTCATCCGCCTGGCGCTGACCACCCTGCGCGACAACCCGGACTACTTGGCGGCGCTGCAGCACAAGTATCCCTACATCCTGGAAGACGAAGCGCAGGACAGCTCGCGCTCGCAGGAAGCCATTCTGCGTTTGCTGGCGGGGCAGGGCGGCAACTGGACGCGCATGGGCGACCCCAACCAAGCCATCTATGAGACTTTCACCACCGCCGACCCGAAGTACCTGCGCGACTTCATCGACGCGCCGGGGGTGGAGCGGCGTGAACTGCCCAATTCCGGGCGCAGCACGCGCAGCATCCAGCAGTTGGCGAATCGGCTTATCAAGTGGTCGCTGGCGCACCCGCATAGCGCCATCCGCGAACGTCAGCCGCTCAGCCCGCCGCATATCCTGCCGACGCCGGCCGGCGATCCACAGCCCAACCCGCCTGACGACCCGGCAAGCATCCTGCTCTGCGCAGAGGCCTTCAGCGCCGAGAAAGAAGCGCATTTCGTGGCGGAGGCTTGCGGGCAGTGGCTGGGCGACAACCCCGAGGGCACCGCTGCCATCCTGGTGGCCCGCAATACACGCGGCTCGGAGATCGTCAAAGTGCTGCGGGCGATGGGCTTGCCCTATGTGGAGAACCTCAACAGCGCTTCCTCCACGCGGGCGGTAGTCGGTTCGCTGGCGCGCCTGCTGCGCTATTTGTCCGATCCCAAGAGCGCCCTCAAACTTAGCGAGGCTTACAGGGTCTGGCGCCGCGATGACCGCCTTGACCCGGTCGCCGCCGCGGCAGTGGATGCCGCCGTCACACAGCTCAAGCGCGTCAAGCAGGTCGAAGATCTGGTTGCGCCGCGCCTGCAGGATTGGCTCGATGATCGGGCGCAAATGGATTCGCCAGCCGACCTGGAGCGATTCCGCGATCAAGCTGGCAGCTGGCTGCGCGCCGCCGACATGCCCATCGACCAGCTGATACTCACCTTGTCCCGCGACATCTTCCGCGATGCCAATGACATCGCCACCGCCCACATGATCGCCCTGCACCTGGCGCAGCTCCAGCAGCAGCAGACTCAGCTGCGCCTGCCCGATTTCGCGGATGAGCTCTACGAAATTGCCGGCAACAAGCGCAAATTCCGCGCCTGGGGCAACGATGAATCTCGCTTTGACCCCGACGCCCACAAAGGCAAGGTCACCGTCACCACGCTGCACAAAGCCAAGGGGCTGGAATGGGACTTTGTCGCCATCGTGTCGGTCAACAATTATGACTTCCCCTCCGCTGAGCCGCGCGACAGCTACATCAGCGAGAAATGGTTCATCCGCGATGAGCTGAACCTGCCGGCGGAAGCCCTGGCGCAGCTGGATTGCCTGCGGGGCGGAGAACCTTATCGCGAAGGTTTCGCCTCCCTGGACGCGCGCGTGGAATACGCCGCCGAACGACTGCGCCTGCTCTATGTCGGCATCACCCGCGCCCGCCGCGCCCTGACCATCACCTGGAATACCGGGCGCAACAACAGCCAGGGCGAAGCCAGCCCCCTGGGCGCCCTGCGCAGCTTCTGGCATGCCCAGCGCGAAAGGAAGGCACAGTGAGCCTGCGCGATGATTTCGTCTTCAGCGCCAAGAGTCTACAAGACTATGCCGACTGCCCGCGCCGTTTCCAACTGCGTTACCTGGAAGGCTGGCGACCGCCCACCATGACCACGTTGGAAACGGAAACGGAATTGGCTTATGAGCGACGATTGCGGCAAGGCGCCACGTTGCATCACCTGGCGAAACTGGCGCTGGGCGGCATCCCGGCGGAGGTGCTGCGGCGCGCGCGCCTCGATGAAGAATTGGCTGGCTGGCTGGATCAGCTGCTCAGCGAGGGTTTGCGCGGTCTGCCCGCCACGCGGCTGCCGGAGAAACGACTCTATACCAGCCTGCGAGGACTGCGGCTGTTGGCGCAAGTCGACCTGTTGGCTTTTGATCGCGGCGGCGATTTCGTCGTCATCGACTGGAAGACCGGCAATTTCGTCCCGGAGCGCGATCAGCTGCGCCTGCGCTGGCAGACCATCGTCTATCTCTATGTTGCGGCCAAAGCCGGCGCGCGTCTCTATGGCGAGCCGCTGCCGCCCGAGCGCCTGCGCCTGGAGTATGTGTATCTGGCGCGGGACGGGCAGCGCGTCCGCTTTGACTACTCGGCGGAGGAGATGGGCGCCGATGAAGAGCGGCTGGGCGAGCTGATGGCGGAAATCCAGGCTGCGAGCGAGTTCCCGCTGACGGCGGAGACGCGTCACTGCCGCTTCTGCCCCTACCGCGTGCACTGCGAGCGCGGCGAGGCGGGACATCTGCAGGACATTGATGTGGATGTGATGGACGCCGCTGACGATGCGGAGTTGGATTTCGACCAGATTGGGGAATACGCCTTTTGATTCATCACAGAGACACAGAGTGCGCAGAGATAATGAAGTTGTAGGGGCGAGGCATTGCCTCGCCCGCAACCATGACGCGCGGCTGGCGAGCGGCCCATTGGGTCGCCCCTCCACGGTTCCTTATGTAGCGGATTCGGGAGGTATGCGGGCGTCTCAGCGGGACGCCTCTACAGCCTGATATAATTGCAAGCATCACAGAATCTGGAGCTTGCCCATGAAAATCGACCGCGTCCGCGCCGTCCATGTCCGCGCGCAATGGGATTATCACGAACCTGTCGCCGAAGCCCATTTGTCGCGCCCGGCCGCCATCTACCCCGAACTGGCAGGCAAGGTCAACTGGCCCGTCGACCCCGCCAGCGGTCCGCCCTATACCCTCGACTCTCATTTTCTGCTCATCGACACCGACCAGGGCGCGACAGGCGTCTGCGGCGCGCTGGGGGACGAAGACTGCGCCATCGTCAGGCGTCATTTTGCCGAGCTGCTCATCGGCGAAAATCCGCAGGCCAGCGAACGCATCTGGGACAAGATGTACCGTCACGCCATTCACGGCCGCAAAGGCGCCGCCATGATGGCGCTGAGCAAAGTCGATTTGGCGATTTGGGATCTCAAAGGCAAGCTGCTGGGCGCGCCGGTCTATCAACTGCTGGGCGGTCCTACCCGTCCGCGAATCCGCGCTTACGCCTCCATGTTGGGCTATTCGGTCGAGCCCACGCAGGTTATCGCTCGTACGCGGCATTTCGCGGCACAGGGATTCACCGCTTTCAAGTGGTTCATGCCCGGCGTGCCGCAGGATGGCGAAGCGGGCATCCGCCGCAATGTTGAGATTATCCGCGCCGCCCGGGAAGCAGCGGGACCCGACGCCCTGATCATGTTTGATGCCTGGAGCAGTTGGAATGTGCCCTTCACGCAGCGCATGATAGAAGCCTCAGCCGAGTACCGTCCGACCTGGTTCGAGGAGCCGGTGCTGGCTGACCTGATCCCGCAATATGCCGAGTTGCGGCGGGGCGCTCGCGGCGTCTTCATCAGCGGCGGCGAGCACGAATATACGCGCTGGGGCATCAAGACGTTGCTGGACGCGCGAGCCGTGCATATCCTGCAGCCGGATGTGACCTGGGCGGGCGGCCTCAGCGAGATGACCAAGATTTGCGCGCTGGCATCCGCTTACGACATCCCTGTCATCCCGCATCACGGCGGCTGGGCGTCCACGCATCTCATCGCCTCGCAGGCCATCACCACCTGCCCGATGCAAGAATGGCTTTTCCTGGCTGGCAGGCCTGCCAATGTCTTCTACAAGCACAAGCTCGTGCCCAGCGACGGGCATATCTCGCTGCCGACGGCGCCGGGAATGAGCATGGATATGGCGGAAGGGCTGGAAGTGGTCGCGGAGACGACCCTGGCGGTCTGAGTGGCGCGCGCCATGCCCCGTCCCTGGCAACTCCCGCCGGATAGCGATCCGCCCGCTGCCCTGCAAGCGGCTGTCGGCGGCAATCCTATCGTGGCTCGCCGTCTCGCGCGCATGGGCATTCAAGAGCCCGTCGCCGCGCGCAGCTTCCTGAGTCCCGACCACTACCATCCCGCGCCAGCCAGCGACCTGCCCGATATCGAGGTCGCCTGCCAGCGTCTGCGCCGCGCCATTCAGCAGCGCCAGCAAATTCTGGTCTGGGGCGACTTTGATGTTGATGGGCAGACCTCGGCCGCGCTGCTCTACGCTTGCCTGAATCGGCTGGGCGGGCAGGTCCGCGCGCATCTCCCCAATCGCTTCAGCGAGGGGCACGGCATACATAGGCCGACGCTCAAAAACCACCTGGACGCCGGAATCGATCTGCTGTTGACCTGCGATACGGGCGTTAGCGCGCATGAGGCTGTCGAACTGGCGGCATCTCGCGGCGTGGATGTCATCATCACCGATCACCATGCCCTGCCCGAACAGCTGCCGGAGGCGCTAGCGGTGGTCAATCCGCGCCGCCTGCCCGCGGGACATCCCCTGCGCGATTTGCCGGGCGTCGGCGTGGCTTACATGCTGATTCAAACGCTGGATGAGAAGCTTGCCGCCGAGCACCTGGACCTGGTGGCGCTGGGAATAGTCGCCGATGTTATGCCGCTGCTGGCTGACAACCGCTATTTGCTGCAGCGTGGGCTGGCTTCTTTGCGTGAGGAGCCGCGTCCGGGCATCAGCGCCATCTTGCAGCGCGCCAATATCCAGTCGGGCGGGCTGAACGAAGGCGATATCGGTTTTGCCATCGCGCCGCGACTGAATGCCCTCGGGCGCGTCGAAGACGCCAACCCAGCCATCGAATTGCTGACCACCATGGACAATGCGCGAGCGCGTCTGCTGGCCAGCCGGCTGGAAGAGGCGAACGCCCGCCGGCGCTTCTTGTCCAACCAGGTCTATGCCGCCGCCATCGCCCAAATCGAGGTGCAGCCGCATCTGTTGGATTACGCCGCCCTGGTCCTGCATCATCCCGAATGGCACAGCGGCGTCATCGGCATTGTCGCCAGTCGCCTGGTTGAGGAGTTCGGGCTGCCGACTGTGCTGCTGGCTGCGCCGCCGGACGGCTTGGCGCTGGGATCGGCGCGGTCGCTGGCGGGCGTGGATATCATGGCGGCGCTGGACTCCGCGCGCGACTTGCTGCGCAGCTATGGCGGACACAGCATGGCGGCTGGCATGAGTTTGCCTCCGCAGTCCATCAGCGACTTCCGGCGTGCGCTGTCGCGGGCGGTACGGGGCTTGGGCGGCGCCCCACAATCACCACCTTTGGCCATCGATGCTTGTTTGCAGCTGCCCGAACTCACACTGGATTTGGCGCGCGAGATCGAAGTGCTGGCGCCTTTCGGCAACGGCAATCCGCCCCTGACCCTGCTCACGCGCTCCCTGCGACTGGATGATCAGCGGGCTTTGGGGCGGCGCGGCGATCACCTGCAGTTGCGGGTGGCTGACGAGCAGGACCATCGGCAGCGCATCATCTGGTGGCGCGGCGCGGGCAAAAACCTGCCGACCGGGCGCTTCGACCTGGCCTATACGCTGCGAGTCAGTCACTTCCGCGGGCGGGCGGAAGTCCAGGTGAAATGGCTGGACTGGCGGGAAAGCGAGTCCCAGGCACTGGATCTGCGTTCGGCGAAACCGCGCATGCTATGCGTAGACTATAGATACAGTCGCGACTTTCATGCGGATTTGGCGCAAGCGCGCGAGCAATTCCCGGATGCGCCGGTCTGGGCGGAAGGCGCGAATATAGCGGGCGGGCTCACGCGCTTGCAGCTGCAGCCCAGCGAGACGCTGATCATCTGGACGATCCCGGCTTCGCGCGTGCTCTGGCAGGCGGCGCTGACCACGGTTAATCCTTCGCGCCTGGTGGCTTTGGCCGCTGCTCCGCGCTGGGGGCGTCTCAATGCCTTTTTGACGCGTTTGTACGGCATGGTCAAGTACGCCGCAGCGCAGCGGGCTGGCGTCGCGGACATGGAGCGGCTGGCGGCGGCGCTGGGCGCTCGGACGCTGGCTGTCGTGGCGGGCTTGCGGCTGCTGGAAGGACAGGGCAGGCTGCGCTGTGATTTTGACGCGGGCGGTCGTTTGCGTCTGGTGCTGACGGATGCTCCGCCGGATGAGGCGCAGGTCAAGAAGTGGCGCGAACGCCTGTCGCTCATCCTGCGGGAGACGCGAGCTTATCGCGATTACTGGCGACAGCATGCGCTGGGCGAACTGCAAGCGGCGGAGCAGCCACCTCGTCCAACCCCCCTCGGTCCCTCCGAAGCATCGGGGGGAGGCTAAATCCGCGCGCCTGCCCCGCGGCGAATCTCGTAGGGGCGACACTTGTGTCGCCCGCCGACTCAATGCCGAATTGCGGCTTTCAATCGGGCGAGTCACTGCCTCGCCTCCACAATCGGATTTTCTCTGTGCTCTCTGTGTTGCCTCGATTCCTCTGTGGTAAGGCTTCATTCCTTGGCTTGCGCATGACTAACTCCGCCCCAGTTGTGCTAGACTCCGCCGCAAATGACATAGCGAGGCAGGCATCATGCCCTTCCAACAATCGGTTTCCTGGTGGTGTTATGCTGGCGCGGACGTCGATGACGACAGTTTGCTGCGCGAGATCAAAGCGGTGGGCTACAGCGCGGTGGAGCTGCTCCCAGTTGAGAAGTTCGCGTTGGTTCGCGATCACGGTTTGCGCATCTCCGCCCATCAGCTGCATGTGCCGCTGGAGCAGGGCATCAGCCATACAAAATACTGGGATGACATCCAGCGCCAGGCGGAAGCCACGCTAAAGCTGGCGCAGGAATGGGACATCCCCTACTTGATTTGCTTTTCCGGCAATCGCGAGGGGCTGGACGACCAGCGCGGCGCGGAAAATGCCATCATGCACCTGGCGCAGCTGGCGCAAATGGCAGAAAGCGCCGGCATCACGCTCGTTCTGGAGCTGCTCAACAGCAAGGTGAATCATCCGGATTACCAGTGCGATCACATTGCTTGGGGCGCGCAGGTGGTCTCTGCGGTGGATTCGCCACGCGCGCGCCTGCTCTATGACATTTATCACATGCAGGTCATGGAAGGCGATGTCATCCAGACCATCCGCGACAACTGCCAGTGGATCGACTACTACCATACGGCTGGCGTGCCCGGTCGCAATGAAATTGATGACTCGCAGGAATTAAATTATCCCGCCATTTGCCGTGCCATCCTGGAGACTGGCTACGATGGCTATCTGGGGCAGGAATTCGTGCCGAAGGGCGATTGGCGCGCCGGCTTGCGGGATGCCTACGCGATCTGCGATGTGGGATAGGTAACCCCGACACCCCTACAGTTGTCACTTTGCGAGCGAATAAAACAGAGACCAAGCGGTCAATGATAACGCCTCAGCAGGAATGACGGCTTCTTGACCTCCTGCAGCAGCGCGACGCCAGCGACGATCACCGCCATGCCTGCCAGCATCGTGCCCGTGATCTCCTCGTCCAGCAGCAGCACGCCGGTAATCCCCGCCACAATCGGCACGACATAGGACACCATGACGGAGGCTGTCGCGCCGAATCGCTTGATATTGTAGAAAGACAGCATGAAAGCCAGAAAAGTCCCCACCAGCGCTGCGTAGCCCAGCACCAGCAAGCCTGCGCCATCCACGCGGCTGACATCGAAGCCGACCGTCAGCAAGGCGAAAGGCAGCCCCACCAGCGCGGTCGTGAACAGACGGATGCTGCCCACATCCCAGGCGTCGTAGCCGCGCAGCGCCTTGCGGGCGTAAATCACCATCACCGAAGTAAAGCCCATGCTCGTCACGACCAGAAAGAATCCGATTGGCGCCGACTGCTGGATATCGGGCAAGCCGTCTTCGCCGCTCAGCGCCAGCAGCAGCGCCCCGCCCAGCGCCAAGCTCACGCCCAGCGCCTTGCGCCGATTCAGCAGCTCGTCCGGCAGCAGGAAGTGCGCCAGGCAGACCGTCATGGCGGGACCAGTCGCTAGCAAGAGGGACGACATGCCACTGGACTGATATTGCAGCGAAGTAATCATCAAAAACATGGGCAGGGCGGTGCCAAAGACGCCCAGCAAACCCGCTCGCCGCCACAACACCGGGTCGCGCGGCAAGCGCCGTCCCATCAGCCAGTAAAGCGCGAGGCAAAGCAGGCTGGCGGCCAGCATGCGCAAGCCGATGTAGGTCGAGGGGTCAAATTGGCCGACGCTGAAACGGGACGCGACCAGTGATGTACCGAAGAAAATGCCCAATAAGACGATATACGGCAAAGCGGCGATGTTCAAATGAACTATCCTGGCTCGGTGGATGCGCTAGCGGGCACTTTACAGCAGGCGCGCCGCAAATGATATTGTCAGCTCTGCGCCTTCAACCATTTACCTGGAAGAGCTCCACCACTTCACCACTGGGACCCTCGAAAAAGGCGATGGTGACCGGCAGATGCCCCAACTGCACATCTTTCAGCTCGACCGTGATGGTCATGTCCGCCGCCCGCACCCGCTCCAGCGCGCCGGCGATGTCGCTGGTGGCCAAGGCGAAATGAAAGAGGACGCCCGCGCCCGAATTGTCGTTGGGCGGCGCATCCGGCAGCGGCTCAAAGAGCTCGAGATGGCTGCCATCGCCGATATCCAGCAGGCAGATGCGCCGCCCGCCGCCGTCCCATTCCACCGCCTGCCGCATGCCCAGTACATCGCAATAGAAGGCGACCGCCGCCTCGTAATCTTGCGTCTGGATGGCGATGTGGTGGCTGCCCAGCCCGGCCGCGACCTGATTCTTCGTTCCCAATGGCATAGTTTCGTCTCCGAGGATTGTGTTTACGCGGAACGATTATACTCAAGCTGGCGGCGCTGGGCGCGGGCGAAATGCTGGAGAGCTAGGCTGAGGAATAGCCGCTTAGTCCTCCTGCGACGCGCCTTCATTCCATAATTCGGCGCGCTGCATGAAAACGGCGAAATCGTCCAGCCAGTCCTGATAATCCAGGCGCCCGCCATCGGTCAGCCAGTCGATCTTGTCGTTCAGGCATTCGCGCAGTTCAAGGGCGTCGACATCGGTGCTGAAGCCGCCATATTCAACCGCCTCGTCCAGCACGCTGATAACCAGTTGGTCATCCGATGCGGCGTCGACCAGCCCATTGCCGATTTGCCCGCGGGCGATGGCGTCAATTTCGCCCGCGTAGAGCGCCTCGATCAACTCGACTTCGCCGAGTTCGACGCCCAAATAGACGACCTGCGGCAGGGAGTCGTTCGGCGGCAGCAGTCGCGTGCGCCCCGCTAGGTTGTCTGATTCGTCGGCAGCCGTGATCAGAAAGTCGCTGCTGCCATCAGCGATTACCGTGCCCCGCGGCGTCTCCACTCGCGCGCCAGCCAGCAGCCGCCCATCTGCGTCGGCCAGCCCGGTGATCTCCAGCAGACGCGCTTCCCCGGTCGTGCTGGGGACGGCGCCAACGCGCACATCGCTGGTCAGCGATTCATAACTGTCCAGCCGCTCGGCATCTTCCGCGCGCACAAGCAGCGACTGGCGAAAGGTTATGTGGCTGCTGGTGAAGGCGATTTGCTCGATGCTGCCGTCGTCGTAGCGCCGCGTGTCGAGGTTGGTGATGCCGCCCGTGACGATGTCGAAATCGTCGCTTGCCGAGCGCAGCCAAATCCCATCCCAGGTGGGGATCGCTGTGCGCGTGAAGGTCAAGCCAGCGCCGTCCATGGCTTCCATGGCGCTGAGCAGGTCGGCTTCGTAACCGAGGTGCTGATGGAAGCCTTCAGAGTCGGGGTCGGGGTCTGCGCTGTAACTGACGGGCTCGAAGAAGGCGTAGAAGCCCACCGAGAGCGTGTCATCGGCGCAAGTGGCCGGTGCGTCCTCATCGGCAGCCAGGGTCGGTATGCAGAGCAGGGCGAGCGTAGCGAGAATCAGCAGCAGGTAGGTCATAGGGCGGGCTCCTCTATTTGGAATCACTATAACATAGCTTGGGTTAGGGGCTGGTAGCGCTCCCACATCGCTGATTGACAGACCCCGTAAGCCAGGCTATACTTTACTTCCGCAATCCTTTCGGGAAGACCCAGAGAAAGGAGTCCTACATCGGTGCAAAAGCCTCAACCTTGTTCATCACCAATTCAACACAAGCACTGGAGAATGCAAAATGCGTAAAATCCTAGCTCTACTTGTAGTTTTGGCGCTGCTCGTCTCAGTTGCCCCGACCCTGGCGCAGGACGATATTGAACTGCGCATCCGCTGGTACGACGATGGCAACGAGGGCGAAGTTCTGCGCGACTTGCTCGACCGCTATGAGATGGAAAATCCCGGCGTCAGCATCGAAATTGACACCGTGCCCTACCGCTCCATCCTGGAGCAATTGCCGCTGGACCTGGCGGCTGGCGAAGGTCCGGATATGGCGCGCGTAACCGACCTCGGGGGCTTGGCGGAATACTACCTGGACATGACCCCCTACCTCAGCGACTCCGGCTACTGGGAAGAGAACTTCGGTCCCTTCCTGAACTGGAAGCGCCTGCCCGGTGATACCAGCAGCATCCCCGGCTTCATGACGCAGCTGACCATCACTGGTCCGCTCATCAATCGCACGCTTTTTGAGCAGGCTGGCATCGAGGTGCCCAGCGATATGAGCGACTCCGTAAGCTGGGAAGAGTGGGCAGCCGCGTCTGTGGCCGTCGCTGAAGCGCTGGAAGTTCCCTATCCCATGGCGATGGACCGCAGCGGTCATCGTTTCGCGGGTCCCGCTATCAGCATGGGCGCGATGTACTTCGACGATATGGGGCATCCCACCGTCATGGATGAAGGCTTCCACAACATGGCTGAATTGTTCGTCAATTGGCACCTGGACGGCACCATGCATCCGGAAATGTGGCCCCTCAGTGAAGGCTACGCCGGCGCGAATGAAGAATTCGCCAATGCCGAGTTGGTCTTCTACATGTCCGGCAGCTGGCAGGTCGGACAATTCAGCGAGCAAATCGGCGATGCCTTCGACTGGCAAGTTGTGCCCAACCCCTGCGGTCCTGGCGGCTGCACGGGCATGCCCGGTGGCGCGGCGCTGGTTGGCATCGGCGCGACCGAGCATCCGGAAGCGGTGGCTTCGGTGATGGAATATCTGGCCAGCCAGGAAGTTCTGGGCGAATTCGCGGCGCGCACGCTCTTCATCCCGGCGCATGCTGGCTTGTCGGCGGCTGGCGTGGACTTCGACACTGACTTGCAGTTGGCGAAGGATGCCCTAGGCGTATTCGTCGGGCAGGTGGGCACGTTGGAGCAGACGGCTTTTGACTTGCAAGCCTACGCCTTCAACCGCGCGCTCTTTGACGCCACGCGCGATCGTCTGACGCAGGCCATGGTCGGCGAATTGACGCTGGACGAAGCCATTGATCGCATCCAGGACGATGTCGATACCGCCCTGGCTGAGCAAGGCTAGCCTAAGCACATAGGGGCGGCTCGCGGAGGCGTCCCTGCTCCATTATGGCTCGGCATGTCATGCTCGACCCCCAAGCCCAAGCCTCTCCCCCACAAGGAGGGAGGGGCTTTCAAAGCCAGTTAGTTGCTGGTTCGGCTTGATAATGATGCATTTCGTCAAGGCAGCCACAGCATGAGCGCGGGCGCTCCGATTGTGCGGCGCAGTTCATCGGCGCGCCTGGTCGGGCTGCTGGACGCCGTTGCGCACCCCCTCCTGTTGCTGTTGGTGACGGCTGTCGACCGCCTGCTCACGCCCATCCAGCGACGGGTGGGCATCGACAAAATGGGTTATTTCTTCGTCCTGCCCAACTTGATTATTTTTGGCATTTTCGTCCTCTTCCCCATGTTGCTCAATTTCTATTACGCCATGACCGGCGGCACCAAGCTCTTCCCGGAAGACCGTCCCTTCATCGGCTTGGGCAATTTCAACACGCTCTTTGATTGCGGTGATTTTCTGTCGCCAAACAGCTGCCAGGAAGATTTATTCTGGCGCGGCATCTTCAACACCATCCAGTTTGTGATCTTCCAGGTCAGCGGCATCGTGCTGTTTTCGCTGATTACGGCGCTGGTGCTGAACCGCAAAATCGTGGCGCGGGGCTTCTTCCGCAGCGTCTTTTTCTATCCCGTGCTGCTGTCGCCGGTGGTCGTGGCGCTGATATGGAAGTGGGTCTTGCAGCATGAAGGCGTGCTCAACGCCATCGTGGAGATCCTGGGCGGCGAAAGCACGCGCTGGCTGCTGGATCTGAACTGGTCGATGTTTTGGGTCGTCTTCGTCAGCGTCTGGGCGTTGATGGGCTTCTACACGCTGATTTTGTTGGCTGGCTTGCAATCCATCCCGCCGGAGCTCTACGAAGCCAGCTCCATTGACGGCGCCAACAACTGGCAAGATTTCCGCTTTGTGACCATGCCGCTGCTGATGCCGACCATGTTCGTGGTGCTGGTGCTGTCGCTGATACGCGCTGTGCAGATGTTCGACCAGATTTATGTGCTGACCGGCGGCGGACCAGGCACGCGCACGCAGCTGCTGGTGCAATATATCTACACGACCGGTTTCTCCAACCAGATTCAGCTATTCGGCTTGTCGGCGGCGGCCTCCATGGTGCTGGGCATCACGCTGCTGGTGCTGACCCTGCTGCAGTTGCGTTTGGGCAATCAGTCGAGCCTGGCTTAGGACGCGCAATGACCGCCGAGCGCATGACCATCCCGCAATTTTTGTCCAATCGCCGCGGGCGACGGCGTCCCGATACTTCCGACCTGCTGACTTATTTGTACCTGGCGGTCGGCACGATATTGATGTTCGGTCCGGTACTGTGGCTGGTGGCTTCGTCCTTTAAGACGCAGGCGGGCTTGGTGAAATATCCGCCGCCGCTATTGCCTTATCAGCAAGTGCAGGTCGAGGTAGCCGGCTTCGACAAGCGTCTGCCGCTCTTTGAAGTGAATATGGAGGACGGCAGCACCCGTCAACTGGCGCAGATCCGCCGCGTTGGCATTGAGGCGCGCATGATTGACCCGGCCGATCCCGAGGCTGGCGAAATCAAGGTCAACATCCGCCAGCGAAGGCCGGTAGAAGAGGTCAAGCTGGCTTGGGAGAATTACATTGACCCGCTGCTGGTGCTGGAAAATTTCGATTTCTTCACCTATCTCAAAAACAGCGTCATCGTCACCAGCGTCGCCACCGCCATCACCCTGGTCATCAACAGCATGGCGGCTTTCGCGCTGAGCAAATATCATTTCAAGGGCCGCGATGCCATCTTCGTGCTTTTCATCTCCACCTTGATGATCCCCATCACGGTGATTTTGGTGCCGGTCTTCCTGGTCATCACCAGCATCGGCTGGAAGAACAACCTGTGGGGTGTCATCATTCCCGGCGCGGCCACACCCACCGGCATCTTCCTGCTGCGGCAATATATGCTGACCATTCCGGACGAATTGCTGGACGCCGCTCGTATCGATGGCGCCAGCGAGTGGCATATCTACTGGCGCATCATCCTGCCCTTGGCGCGACCGGCGCTGGCAGTGCTGGCGATTTTCTCCGTCATGTGGCGTTGGAACGACTTTTTGTGGCCCCTCATCGTGCTCAGCCAAAATGATTATTTCACGCTGCAAGTCGGTTTGAACGCCTTCCAGGGCGAACTGCAGATTCAATGGCACTATGTGCTGGCTATGACCGTCGTGACGCTGCTGCCCATCACGCTGGTCTTCGCCTTCCTGCAGCGCTTCATCACCACTGGCATCGCCACCACTGGCATGAAATGACGCGCGGGCAGAGGGCGGTCGTCACAGCGCCGGGCGAGGTCGACCTGCAAGCCTTCGACCTGCCGCAACCGTCCGCCGGGCAGGCGCTGCTGAAAGCGCGACGCACGCTCATCAGCCCCGGTACCGAGCGCGCTTTCTTCCTCGACCTGCCCAACACCAACGTGCCTTATCCGCTTTATCCCGGCTACAGCTTCGTCGGCGATGTGATTGCCAGCGGCGAAGGCGTGGACTCGCTGCAAGTCGGCGATCGCGTCGCCACCATCGCCGGTCACGCCTCACATGCCTTGATGGACGCCGAACTGTGCCACCGCGTGCCGGCGGGGCTGCCTGATGACGAGGCGGCCTGTTTCCAGCTGTTGGCCATCGCCATGCAAGCCGTGCGCAAGGCGCGCATTGAATTGGGCGAGTCGGTTGTCGTGCTGGGCGCGGGTATGGTCGGCATTATGGCCATGCGTTTGGCACAGCTATGCGGCGGGATACCCGTGCTGGGGGTGGATGTGGATGCGCAACGGCTGCAGCTGGCGCGGCAAATCGGCGCGGATGCTGTGCTGGAGGGCGGCGACTCCCTGCTGGATGAGTTGCGCGCGCGGCTGGATGCCGAGGGCGCGGCTCTTGTCATTGAAGCCACGGGAGTTCCCCAGCTGATCAACACGGCTTTGCAACTGGCGGTCCCGGGCGGACGAGTTGTCCTGCTGGGCAGCACTCGCGGCGACACAGAAAACGTCAATTTCTATCGCGATGTGCACAAAAAGGGACTGCGCATCATCGGCGCGCACGAAAGTGCCCGTCCCCTGCGCGACAACAGCCCCGGCGCCTGGACGAAACTCAGCGAACAAGCGCTCTGTCTGCGCTTGATGGCGCTGGGACGCGTGGATGTGAAGCCGCTGCTGACCCATTGCTATCACTGGCGGGATTTCCCGCTGGCTTACGAGCACCTGGCGGAATGGGATCGCAGCGCGCTGGGCATGCTGATCGAGTGGGGATGAGCCGCAACCCTCTACCTGTTATTCAGCCCCAAGGAGCGCCGCACATGACTTTTGATGCAGCCGCAACTCGCGCCCGATTGTGGCAGTTGCTTGGCGATATCCCCGCGCCTTTCACGCCGGCTGTCGAGATGCTGTCCGCGCGCGCCGAGCCGACTTACAAGCTGGAGCATTTCCGTTTTCATAATGGCTTGGGCGACGCGGTCTATGGCTATCTGTTAATTCCGCATGACATGCATTTTCCAGCGCCGGCGGTGGTCTATCATCATGAGCATGGCGGTAAATACTCGCTGGGCAAAGAGGCTGCGCTGCGCATCCGCGAGAATGGCTATGCGCCCGGAGTCGCGCTGGCGGAAGCTGGTTTTATCGTCTGCGCCATCGACGCCTATGGCTTTGGACAACGCGAGCATCAAGGACCGGCCGGCGAGGGCGAGTCTGGACGCGATACCGAGACTTCGCTCTTCAAGCATTTTCTTTGGAACGGGCGCACGCTCTGGGGCATGATGGTACATGATGATCGTTGCGCGCTAGCTTATCTGCGCAGCCGCCCGGAAGTGGATTCGGGGCGCATTGGCGCGGTCGGGATGAGCCTGGGCGGCTCGCGCACGACCTGGCTGGCGGCGCTGGAGGAGTCGGTCAAGGCGGCTGCGCCCATCTCGCAGATGACGCGCTATCGGGATTTCGCTGACAGCGGCGGCTACCGCGGGCACGCCATCTATTTCTATGTGCCCGGGATGCTGGTCTCGGGCTTGGACATGGAGCATATCGTGGCTTGTACCGCCCCGCGCAGCCAGCTCATCCTGACTGGCGATAGCGACCCGCTCTCGCCCCTCAGCGGCATAGAGGCGGTCATGGACTTCGCAGCCGCGGTCTATGCGGGGCAGGGCGCGGCGGACAAGCTGGAATTGGCGCTCTATGAAGGTGTCGCCCACGCTTACCTGCCGGATATGCTGCGACGCATGCTGGCCTTCTTCCAGCGGGAGTTGTAAGGTTCCCCATCCTCGGTCAAGCCGTCTACGCCTTGCCAGTTCGCCCTTGCCCTCTTAGAATGACGCCGATGATTTGGCTGCTGACGATGCTCTATGTGCTTTGCGCGCTGGCGCTGGGCTTGTATACCGCGGGGCAAGCGCTGCTCTTGTGGCGCTACTGGCGGACGCGCGCTGCCCAGCCACGCCCCCCTGCTGTGGACGAACTGCCGCCGGTCACGCTGCAGCTGCCGCTCTACAACGAAGCCAATGTCGCCTTGCGCCTGATCGACGCCATCGCCGCCTTTGACTACCCGCGCGAGAAATTGCTGCTGCAAGTGCTGGACGATTCCACAGATCGCACCACGCAGTTGGTCAGACGTAAATTAGCCGAATTGCGGGCGGCTGGCTTCCGCGCGCAGCATATCCGCCGCAATGATCGCGTCGGTTTCAAAGCCGGCGCCTTGGCCGCGGGCTTGCGGCGCAGCGCCGACGACTACATCGCAATCTTCGATGCCGATTTCATCCCGCCGCCCGATTTCTTGCGGCGCACGCTTCCCTACTTGTTGGCCGACCCCAAGCTGGGCATCGTGCAGAGCCGCTGGGGACATCTCAACGCCGATGAGAACAGCTTGACGCGCGCGCAAAAGCTCAGTATCGACACGCATTTCATAGTTGAGCAGGCGGCGCGCAATCGCAGCGGCTGGCTGCTGCCCTTTAATGGCACGGGCGGCATCTGGCGGCGGCGCTGCATTGACGAGGCGGGCGGTTGGTCAGCCGATACACTCACCGAAGACTTGGACCTCAGCTACCGCGCACAAATGACGGGTTGGCGATCGCTCTTCCTGCCGAATGTGGAGGTTCCGGGAGAAATCCCCCCGCAGTTGGCCGCCTACAAACAACAACAGGCGCGCTGGGCGAGCGGCAATACGCAATGTCTGCGCAAGCTGCTGCGCCCCCTGCTTGGCGCGCGGCTGAGCCTCGGGCAGAAGGTCATGGCGGTGCAGCATTTGTGCCAGTACCTGCCGCAGCCCTTGATGCTGGCATTGCTGCTGCTGACGCCGCCCCTGCTGCTGGCGGACGCGCTGCGCGGGCTGCCCCTGGCGCCACTGGGCGCGCTGGCTTTGGCGCCGCCGCTGATGTACGCCGCCGGGCAGGTGCGCTTGTACGAGCGTCCCTGGCGCGGCTTGAGCGCCTTCCCCGCCTTACTGCTTTTGGGCAGTGGCATGTCGCTGTCCAATAGCCTGGCGGTTTTCAGCGCCTTGCTTGGCAGGCGCAGCGTCTTCCGCCGCACCCCTAAATTCGCAGGCGACTGGGCGCGCAGCGGATACGCCCTGTCCTTGTCGCCGACTATGCTGCTGGAATTGGCTTTCATGGCTTATGCACTTTGGGGGACCTGGCTGGCTTGGGACATCCAGCGCGAGCTTGCGCCCTGGTTGCTGGTCTACGCGTTGTCATTTGCTGCGGTGGCCGGCTGGAGCCTGCGGGAAGTCTTGCAGATGTGGCTGGCGCGGGTGCCCCCCTCGGTCGCGCCATTTACCCCCCTCGGCGGCGCCATCTACCCCCCTCGATCCTCCCATATCAATGGGGGGAAGGTTTCGCCGAGTATTTGCATAAAGTCGGAAACGCATACGGAATTATGAATCCGATAGCGCTAGCTCCCCTCCGGCGGTCAGTGTCTACGCGACCCCGATGATTCGGGGAGGGGTGGAGTTGCGGGCGAATCCTTTTGCTTGGACGGCTGCCAGGCAGCGCGCGGGGCTACTTGACCTGCCGCGGCAGATTGACTATGCTGGCGCGCATGCCTAATTACATCATCGCCCATGACCTCGGCACAACCGGCAACAAAGCCACGCTCTATGACCGCGAGGGGCAGTTGGTCGGCGCGGCCTTCCACCCTTACGACACGGAATACGCCCACACCGGCTGGGCGGAGCAAAACCCGCAAGACTGGTGGCGGGCGGTCTGCCATTCGACGCGCCAGTTGTTGGTAGAGACTGGCGCGCCCAGAGACGACATCGCCTGCATTACTTTCAGCGGGCAAATGATGGGCGCAGTGGCGCTGGACAGGCGGGGGCAGCCGCTGCGCAAAGCCATCATCTGGGCGGATCAACGCGCCCTGCCGCAAGAACGCGCCATCGGCGAGCGCGTCAGCTTTGACGACATGTACCGCATCAGCGGGCATCGCCTCAGCGCCTCGTACTCGCTGGCGAAAATCCTCTGGCTGCGCGACAACCAGCCTGACATTTACGCGGAGGCATACAAATTCCTGCATGCCAAAGACGCCATCGTCGCCCGCCTCACTGGCGAATTCGTCACCGACCCCTCCGACGCCTCCAGCATGAATCTCTATGATCTGCAGCGCGGCGAATGGTCGGGGCAGATACTGGACGCCGTCGAGCTGGATGCCGAGAAACTGCCGCAAATTCGCGACTCCATCGAAGTGGTCGGCGCGGTGAAGGCGGATGTGGCCGACGAAGTCGGCGTCGCGGCTGGCACGCCCGTGGTGATTGGCGGTGGCGACGGGGCTTGCGCGGCAGCTGGGGCTGGCGTCGTCCGCGAGGGCAGCGCCTACAACTATGTCGGCTCCTCCTCTTGGATCGCCATTTCCACGCCGCAGCCCATCTACGATCCCGAGTACCGCACCTTCACTTTCGGGCATGTCATCCCCGGCATGTTCATGCCCACTGGCACCATGCAGGCGGCTGGCGCAGCCTATCAATGGACGCGCGACCAACTGGCGGCATTGGAAAGCGAGGCCGCCGCGCAGTTGGGCATCAGCCCCTACGAATTGATGAACTTGCAAATCGACCAGACAGCGCCTGGCGCGGAGGGACTCTTCTTCCTGCCCTATTTGCTGGGTGAGCGCAGCCCGCGCTGGAATCCGCATGCTCGCGGGGCTTTCATCGGGCTGACCATCCGCCATAATCGCGCGCACATGCTGCGCGCCGTGCTGGAGGGCGTCACGCTGAATCTGCGCGTAATCTTGGACGCCTTCCGCGCCCAAGGCACGAAGATAGAAGCCATGCGGCTCATTGGCGGCGGCGCAAGCGGGCGCGTCTGGAATCAGATCATGGCGGATATCTATGGCCTACCGGTGCAGCGCCTGGCCATTTTGGAAGAAGCCACCTCCATGGGCGCGGCGCTGGCGGGCGGCGTCGGCGTCGGCATGTACAGCGGCTTCGAGATGAGCGAGCAGATGAACCCGATCGCCGACGCGATTTCGCCTAATCCCATGAACCACGCGCTCTATGAGGAGATGCTGCCCATCTTCGACCGGCTTTATGTCGCGCTTGAGCCGCTTTACGCGGACATGGCTGCGCTTTGAGCCGCATTCTTCCGTGAATACAGCGAGCACGACAAAACGCCAATTCCTCTTCATCGGCGTCAGCACGGGCGCGTCGTCCATCATGCGCATCTTCCCGCGTTGGATGCGGCTGCTGGGCTTGGATTGCGAGATACAGGGCGTGGATGTGCCGCTGCGCGCGCCAGCCGCTACCTACCGTCAAATCGTCGAGCGCATCTTGCGCGAGCCTCGCATCCTCGGCGCCTTGATCACAGCGCACAAAATTGACCTGCTGAGAGCTTGCCACGACCACTTCGACTGGCTGGATGGCTATGCCGAGATCTGCGGCGAGGTCTCCTGCCTGGTCAAGCGCGGCGGGCGTCTGCTTGGCTACGCGAAAGATCCGCTGTCATCGGCGCAGGCATTGCGCCAGTTTGTACCGGCGGGGCATTGGCAGGGCGAGCGCGATGTGCTGTGTTTGGGCGCGGGCGGCGCAGCCATCGCCATCAGCGTCGCTTTGGCGGGGGGGAGCCACGCGGGCCTGCCACGCCGTATGCTGCTGACGGATATTCTGCCCGAGCGTCTGGAGTCCATCCGCCAAGTCCATGCCCGCTTGGAAACGCCAATGCAATTTGTCTATCAGCTCATCCAAACTCCCGCCGAA
This sequence comes from Anaerolineae bacterium, assembly GCA_034420985.1. Lineage (GTDB taxonomy): Bacteria > Chloroflexota > Anaerolineae > Aggregatilineales > Phototrophicaceae > UBA6055. The sequence continues at coordinate 59,220 of DAOUKU010000036.1, forward strand.
AATGACGCCCTGCTGCGCGATTTGCCGCCGGGTTCGCTGATCATCAACGCCAGCGGGCTGGGCAAGGACGCGCCAGGCTCGCCATTGACGGCAAATGCGCTTTTCCCCATGGGTGGCCTGGTCTGGGAGCTCAATTACCGTGGTCAGCGCGATTTTATGCGGGATGCGCAAGCGCAGATGCAGGCGCGCCAACTTCGCATTGAAGATGGCTGGGCTTATTTCCTGCACGGCTGGACGGAAGTGATCGCCGAGGTCTTTGACCTGAAGCTGGATGAGTCGCTATTCGCCAAGCTGTCCGCGGCGGCGCGCTTCTAAGCCCCGCGCCCTCGGTCCCGCCATATCAATGGGGGGAAGGTTTCGCCGAGATCTGCTTCCGGCAACGAAATCTCTGACGGAATGTCCTAGTCCGCTGGAGTTAGCTCCCCTCCCTGATGCTTCGGGGAGGGGTAGTCGGGCGCCCCGTGGGGGCACGGCGTCTCGCTTTGTGTCGCGTTTGCCACTATGATTGGTCCTTGAGCAACAAACTGCGGTTCACACAGGCGCGACTATGCATTTGACACAGCCCTTCGTAAGCCAGATTGATTTCTCCAGCGGCGTTCTGTCGCCGGCGCAGTACATCACCCAGCGCCGCCTCAGCGATATGCCGGGCTATTATGCCGACGGCGAGGCTGCCGAGCGCATCCTGGCGGAAGAAGGCGACCGACTCATCTACGAAGTGCAGGGCGTCGCGCTACCGGAGGTGGAGGGGCAGCTGCCGCATTGCACGACGCGCATCTTGCCCGGGCGCATCGGCGCAGAATATCACATGACCAAAGGGCATTTTCATGCCCGGCGCGAACAGGGCGAGGTCTATTTTGGTTTGTCAGGGCATGGCATGCTGCTGCTGCAAACCGCAGACGGGCAGACCAGCGCGCAGGCGATGCGCCCCGGCAGCGCCGCTTATGTGCCGCCATATTGGGCGCACCGCACCGTCAATATCGGCGCTGAGGACTTCGTCTTCTTTTCGATTTGGGAAGCCCGAGCCGGGCACGATTACGGCACGATAGCGCGTGATGGCTTCCGCCAACTGGCGATGCTGCGCGATGGCGCGCCCACCCTGGTTGACAACCCCCGCTACGCTTGATGGAGCCGCGCCAGCGCATGGACCAGCCCAATATCATCCTCATCATCACCGACCAGCAGCGTTACGACAGCATCAACGCCCTGGGTTTCCCCTATATGGACAGTCCGAATCTCGACCGCCTGGTCAAGGAGGGCGTCAGCTTCGACAACTGCCACATCACTGCGCCATCCTGCGCGCCCGCCCGCGCCAGCTTGTTCACCGGCTATTACCCGCATGTTACCGGCATCCTCCGCAATGGCGACAGCTGGCGGCATTCCTGGGTCGAGGAGCTCAACGGGGCTGGCTATCACTGCGTGAACATCGGCAAAATGCACAGCAATCCTTTTGAAACGCCGCTCGGCTTTCATGAGCGCTATGTCGTGGAAAACAAAGACCGCTACCTGGAAGGGCGCTATTATTTCGACGAATGGGACAAGGCGCTGGCCGCCCGCGGGCTGGTCAAGCAGCAGCGCGAATCCTATCGCCAGCGCGCCGACTACCGCGAGCGCATGGGCGCTTTCAGTTGGGATTTGCCGCCGGATTTGCAGTCGGACAATTTCGTTGGCGGTCTGGCGCAGTGGTGGCTGCGCAGTCACCCGCCGACCCAACCGCTCTTCCTGCAGATCGGCTTCCCCGGTCCGCATCCGCCCTATGACCCCACGCCGGAAGCCGCCATTGAATACATCGACCGCGAGTTGCCCCTGCCCAGCGTAAGTCAAGCCGAACTGGCCTCGCAGCCGCCGCCCTTCCAGCGCCTGCGCCAGCACAATACCGAAGTCGACCACGACTCCATCGTGCATCTGGAAGAGCCGACTCGCCTGCAGCTGCAGCGTTTGCGCGCCTATTACGCTGCTAATGTCAGCATGATCGATCAGCAGGTCGGGCAGATCATGGAGGCGCTGGAGGAACAGGGCTATCTGGAGAACAGCATCGTCATCTTCACCAGCGACCACGGCGATTGCCTGGGCGATCACGGGCACATCCAAAAATGGACGATGTACGACATCATCACGCGCGTGCCAACGATTTTTTGGTCGCCGGGGCGCATACAAGCCGGCGCTCGCGTCAAGGAGCTTTGCCAATGGATGGATATCGGACCGACCGTGCTGGAAATGGCGGGCTTGCAACCGGCGGCGAATATGCAAGCGCAGTCGCTGCTGCCGGCGCTGCAAGGCAAGGCTTGGGCTGGGCGCGAACTGGTCTTCGCCGAGCATCCGCCGGATGGCGTCTATCATGGTCCCTACATGACCATGCTGCGAAGTACGCGCTACAAGCTGGTGCATTTCGCCGGGCAGGACTACGGGCAGCTATTTGATCTGCAGGCGGATCCCTGGGAAGTCGACAACCGCTGGGATGACGAAGCGCTGGCGGGCACGAAACGCGAATTGCTGGACGCCCTACTGGACTGGCGCATCCAAAGCGCGCTGGAGACGCAAAATGTCTTCCAGGATTTTCGGTAGCTCATGGTCTACCCCCCTTCGCCCCCCCCCCCCATACCAATGGGGGAGGTTTCGCCGAGTATTTGCATAAACCCGGACACGCAAACGGAGTCATGAATCCGATGGCATTCGCCCCCCTCCGGCGGTCAGTGTCTACGCGACCCCGATGCGTCGGGGAGGGGCGGTGCTGCGGACGAATCCTTTTGCTTGGACGGCTGCCTTGCATCGCGCTAGACTCTCGCCATGCCTGACAGAGACGCGACCGCCCTCAAACAGCTGGCTGGCGCGCATGCCGCCGATTTTGCCCGCTCCGGCATGACCATCGGGCTGGGCACGGGTAGCACCGCCATCCATGCCACCCGCCGCATCGCTCAGCGGCTACAGCAGGGCGAGCTGCGGGGCATCCGCGCCATCCCCACTTCGCGAGCCACCGAAATTGCCGCCCGACAGCTACGTATTCCTTTGAGCGATTTTGGCGCTGTCGACCGCATCGATCTCACCATCGACGGCGCTGACGAGGTCGATCCGGCCTTGAATCTCATCAAGGGCGGCGGCGGCGCCATGCTGCGCGAGAAGATCGTCGCCCAAGCCACCGATCGATTTGTCATCGTCGTCGATAACTCGAAGTTGTCGCCGCGGCTGGGCAGCCTCTTCGCCGTGCCGGTCGAGGTGGTCGATTTCGGCTGGCAGGCGCAAGCGCGCTCCCTGGAGTCGCTGGGCGCCTCTGTTCGCCTGCGCATGGACGGCGGCGCTGCCTATCGAACCGACCAGGGACACCGCATTCTGGATTGCAGCTTCGGACCGATAGGCGATATCTTGCAACTGGACGCTGAACTGAAAGCCCGCGCCGGCATTGTCGAGCATGGGATTTTCATCGGGCTGGCGGACACTGTTGTTGTGGCTGGCGCTGCCGGCATCCGCGAATTGACCCGCTAAACTCAGGTCCTTGCCTCATATTCAATTCTGGCGAATCCTGCGCTATAGTGCCTGCAAGCTCTGCAAGGCAATGAAAGCACAGGGACTTGGCGTGGCTGGTCGATTTCGCTCTAGCGCAGACGACAAGACAAACCGGGCGCTGGCGGCGCTGCAAGAGAGGGTAGCGGCGCAGCAATCTCGCCTCGACTCCCAGCGGGCGCAAATCGCAGCGCTTCAAGCCAGCAGCGAAGCCCAGCAGGCGCGCATCCAGGCGCTGACCGAGCAGCTGCGCGGGCAGGACGCGCAAATCCAAACTGAGCTTCAGCAGAGCGCCGACAAAGAACAGCAGCTTTACGCTTGCTTGGAGCGACTGGTCGGGCTGGTCGTCCAGAATCAGAAGGACTTGCTGAGGCAACTGCGCGAATCGCTGGATAGCCTGTCCGCGCAGGACGAAGACACCAAAGTCATGGCGGCTGTGAGCGACGAAACGGACAGCCAGCCCGCGACTGCCGACGAAGACATCGCTGCCGATCTTGCCGCCGTGGAGAGCGCCGCGCCAGCGTCACCCGCCCAAGCGGAGCCCGCAGCCTCGGATCTGGACTCCGTCTATACGCCTGTTGCTATCCCTGAAGCGGGCGAAGCGCCCGGCGCGCCCATCCCGCGGCGAAGTCCTCTTGACGAAGAGCTCAAAGTCATGCGCGTCTTCATCAATGCCGATATGCGCTTTGTCGACTACATTGGCGAAGACCTGCCCAAAGCCCAGGTCAACCGACTGGAAGCGCAGGGCAAACTGGAGCGGCATCGCTTCCATCCCTACAAGCTGCGCCCCACCGCCCTGGGACGCAAATGGTACGCTCAAGCCACCGACCCGCCCGACGCCGAGGCGCCACCGCCTGACGAGGACGCTTCCCAAGCGCCCGCGGCTGAGGCACAAGGCATGCCCGCTATGCAACTGGTGGTCGGCGAGCCAGACGGCAATTCTGGACGCTCGTTAAAACTGCGTATCCAGCGCGACCCAGCCCCGACGGTGCTGCAACCGCTTTCGCTTGACGACACCCAGCCCCTCGCGGTCACCGACATCCCCTCGTTTGAAGGGATCCTTGGCGCGCCCGGCAGCGACTCCGCCAGGCTGCTCACCTTGCTGATGGGCAAAGACTGGCGAGCCAGCGAGGCGGAACTACAGGCCGCCTTCCCGCGCAGCGTCTTCGTCAGCGTCGTCATCGGCGACATCAACGAGCGGGCTTGGGAGGCCATCGACGACAACCTCGTGGTTGAGGAAGACGGGTACTGGACTGTGGAGACCGATTTCCGCGCGGCGGTGGCTGCCTGCCTGAACGGCGTCAGCGCGAAGACATGAAACCTTTGTTGCTGCAAATGTGAAATCTATGGACAGTCTCCCGAAACGCCGCAAAGTCTCGCAGGCCATATTGCAATCGCTGCTGGCTGGCGTCGTGCCGCGGACGGGCGTCGAGCACATCGCTGTCGGCCGCCGGGCTGAATTGGCAGCCCTGCAGCAGGATCTGGACATCATCCGCGATGGCGGCGCTGCCTTCCGCGTGATTGTTGGTCGCTATGGCGCGGGCAAGACCTTTATGCTGCAGCTGCTGCGCAATATCGCCCTGAAGCAAAGATTTGTCGTCGCTGACGCCGAAATCAACATCCAGCGCCGTCTCACTGGCTCCAAAGGCGAGGGGCTGGCGCTCTACCGGGAATTGCTGAACAACCTGTCCACACGCGCGCGTCCCAACGGCAATGCCCTCGGCGCGCTCATCGACAAATGGCTCAGCGACCTGCAGTCCAAGCTGGCTCGCGAAGGTGTTGACCCGGAGTCAGCTGCCTTTGACCGCAAACTCACTGGGCAAGTACATCAAGTGCTTAGCGAGATTGAGACCCTGACGCACGGCTACGACTTTGCCGAAGTGCTGAACGCCTACACGCAGGGACATCGCAATGCGGACGAAGCGCAAAAGAGTGCGGCGATGCGCTGGCTGCGCGGCGAATATCACAGCAAAAGCGAGGCGCGGAAAGCTCTGCGCGGGAATGTGCGCGTCATGATCGACGACCGCAACTGGTACGACAACATCAAGCTCATCGCCTATTTCGCCAGGCAAGTTGGTCATCGCGGCTTGCTCATCTTCATTGACGAGACCGTCAACCTCTCGCGCATCAGCCATGCTGGCGCCCGCCAAAACAATTACATGCGCCTGCTGCACATGCTCAACGACACGCTGCAGGGAAACGCCGAGCATCTGGGCATCTACCTGGGCGCGACGCCTGACACAGTGGAAGACCCGCGCCGCGGCTTCTTCAGCAACGAAGCCCTGGAAACGCGCCTGCGAGAAAGCCGCTTCAGCGCCGAAGGACTGCGCGATCTATCGGGACCCTTGCTGCGTCTGAACCCGTTGAGCGAAACGGAACTGCGCAAGCTGCTGCAGACGGTGCGCGATATTCACGCCTGGCATCATCGCTATGACAGCCGCGTGGACGACCACGCCATCAACCTGTTTCTGGATAAAGTGCGTGGACGAGTGGGCGCGGACACCCTGCTGACCCCCCGCGAAGCGCTGAAAGATTTTGTCTCCCTGCTCAACCTCCTGCGTCAGCACCGCCAGCAAAGCTTCGTCTCCCTGCTGGGCGAAGTCCAATACGCCAGTCCCCTAGAAGCCGAAGCCGACGACCTGCCCTTCGCCGATTTCACCCTCTTATGAGCGGCCAGGCTTTTTACCAGCTTGCCCCTTTCGTTCAAGACTTCATCTATCGGGGCCGCTGGGATGCGCTGCGCGACTTTCAGACCCAAGCCATCGCCTGCATCCTCGGTCCGCCCGAACACGCCCTCATCTGCAGCGCCACCGCCAGCGGCAAAACCGAAGCCGCCATGCTGCCCATCATTACAGCGCTGCACAAAGACCCGCCCAAATCCATCGGCGCGCTCTACATCGGTCCTCTCAAAGCGCTGATCAACGACCAATTTCTGCGGCTCGGGGATCTGCTGGCAGACAGCGACATCCCCCTGCAGAGTTGGCACGGCGATGTATCGGCGTCCAAAAAGCAGCGTTTCGCCAAGAGCGCTCGCGGCATCCTGCAAATCACGCCTGAATCCTTGGAAGCCATGCTGATGCGCCGCCATCACGAATTGACCAGACTTTTCGGCGATTTGCGCTTTGTCGTCATCGACGAAGTCCACGCCTTCCTGGGCTCCGACCGCGGCCGCCAGGTGATGTGCCAGCTGGAACGTCTGGAGCAGATTAACCCCCAGCCCGTCCGCCGCATCGGTTTGTCCGCCACGATTGGCGAGCCCGACCTGGTCCTGGACTGGCTGCGCGGCAGATCCAGCCTGCCCGTGCGCAAAATCGACTCGACTGCAGGGTCCCCCGTGGCTCTCGCGCTGGAGTATTTTCGCTTCCGCGTCCCCAAGTCCGACGACGATGAACCTGCACCGCAGCAACTGCCTCTTGACCGCGCGCAGCGAGAATTGACGAGCCTGCTGGTCGAAAAAGCTGCCTATTTCCGGCATATGCACAAGTTGACGCAGCGTGCTTTTAAAACGCTGATTTTCGCCAACAGCCGCAGCGGGGCGGAAGACATCGGCTTGGCGCTGCGCGATATCTCAAGGCGCGAAAACCTGCCTGACTTCTATCATGTGCATCACGGCAATGTCTCCGCGCCTCTGCGAGAGTCGGCTGAAGAAGCCATGCGCGCGCCCGACAAACCCGCCTGCGTCGCCGCCACCGTCACCCTGGAGCTGGGCATTGACCTGGGCCAGCTCGACCAGGTCTTGCAGGTCGACGCCACGCATTCGGTCAGCAGCTTTGTGCAACGTTTGGGGCGCTCGGGCCGTCGCCAGGGCGACAAAGCCAAGATGTTTTTCTATTGCAGCGAAGACGACCGCAAAGCGGCTCACTTCGGCGAAGAAATCCCCTGGAACCTGCTGCAAAGCATCGCCATCATCCAGCTTTACGCGGAAGAGCGCTGGATCGAGCCGTCGCCGCTGCCGCGCCTGCCCGCCAGCCTGCTCTATCACCAGACCATGAGCATCCTCTATGCGCATCAAGGCTTGTCGCCGCCGCAGTTGGCGCGCCGCGTGCTGGGGCTTTCGGCATTTCAGCATGTCAGCGCCGAGCAGTATCGCGCCCTGCTGCGGCATCTCATCCAAATAGACCATATCCAACAGGATGAGCGCGGCGAACTAATCATCGGCTACAGCGCGGAAAAGATCGTCAATCACTACAGTTTTTTCGCCGTCTTCAGCGATGAAACGGTCTACCGCGTCCGCGACAAATCCCGCGAAATCGGCACGATTCAAGCGCCGCCCGAGGTGGGTAGCACCTTTGCGTTGGCTGGCTACAGTTGGCGCGTGCTGCGCGTGGACTACGAGCAGCGTATTGTCGAAGTCGAGCGGGTCGGCGGGCGGACTGGCCAGCACTGGAGCGGCGGCATCCCGGACATCCACAGTCGCGTCCTGCAGCGCATGCGCCAACTGCTGCTTTCCGAGGAGGAGTACGGCTACATGCGCGAACGCGCTGTCAAACGGCTGGAGCTGGCGCGTGCTGCGGCGCGGCGGATAAACCTGGTGCAGTCGAGCATCTTGCCGCTGACGGATAATCGCTTCCTGCTGTTGCCCTGGTGCGGCACGCGGCAATTCGAGACGCTCTTGGCCATGCTGCGGCAGGCTCAATTAGCAGCGCCCGGCGATTTCAGGCCCTATTACATGGTAGTCAGCGGTTGCGAGAGCGAGGCTGCGCTGGTCAAGGCGCTGCGAGCGCTCTGCGATACCCCGCCGACCGCAACCGAATTGGCCGATCAAGTGCCAGACATGGCGCTGGAACGCAAGAAATACGACCGTTTCGCGCCGCCCTCACTGCTCCGCGAAGCCTACGCATGTGACTATCTGGATGTGGACGGCGCGCTCTCCGCCCTGCGAGCGATTTTGTGACTGCGGCATTTCGCTGGAACAGCCTCGGGGAAGCGCTGTGCTGTAATGGCTTCCCTGCAACGCCACAATCAAATCCAGCACTCCACCGACGCCTCGCCGCGCAGGTTCGTTACTTGCAGCGCATCCCCGCCGCTTGCGGACATGGTCAGCAACTGCGCTTGACCGGGAAATGTCGAGCGCGAGGCATAGGCGATCCGCCGTCCATCTGGGGAAAAGCGCGGTGACCAGGCGCCGCCAAGCCCACGGGTGAGCCGCAGCCTATCGCCGCCATCCGCGCGCAGCTTGACGATCTGCCCGCCCGCTTCAGCCACCAGCCATTGACCATCCGGCGACCAAGCCAGCTTGCCAATCGCCTGCGCCGAATCGTGAATGATACGCTCACCCCGACCGTCCGACGCGGAGACAGCAATGGCGTGGCTGCCCGCCTTCTGAATGATGTAGGCGATTCGCTGCCCATCCGGCGACCAGGCTGGCGACACATAAGAGCGACCATCCCCAGGCGGCTTGATGACCTCGAATTGCTCGCTCGCGAGTTCGCCAATTAGCAGACCATACCGCGGTGGCGCAGTCTCGTCCCATGCCCGCGAAAGGACGGCACGCCCCCCGGCCGGCGACAGGTCCAGCTCGCGAATGCCTGTCAACGCCGGGCTGACGGGTTGCACAAGCCGCAAATCGCTCCCGTCCAGCTTGACCAGGTGGAAGCCGTTCAGCGCCGCATCATCCGTGGCAATCGCCAGCAAGCCCGCCGCCGCGCTGCAAGCCACATCGCTGATGCGCAGATAGGCTTCGCCATGCTTGATGGAACCGGCAATGCGCCTCTCGCCGCGGCCATCCAGCCCAATTGCATAAGCCGAGTTGGACTCGCGCCCGCGGTCTATGGAGTCCGCGTCGGAGATGAATACCAGTTTTTCACCATTGGCATTCGGCGCGCGCATCGGCAGGGCAGGCAGGGCAGCGTAAAGCAGCAGCGCCAAAAGACTCCAGCACAGCGCTTGGTGAAGCCGCGTCATCACAGCGCAGCCCGCAGTATCGCGTCCAGTTCTTGCGCAGCCAGCGCTATGGGATTGCCTTTCATGCTGCTGGACGCCTGCGACTTCGCCACGATGTCGGCAAACATATCGGATTTCAAGCCCAGCTCGCCCAGTCGCGGGATGGCGAATAGTTCGCTTGTTTCGCTGATCCAGCGTAGCGCGTCATCGGCTTTCGCAGCCGACGACTCCAGTAGCAGTTGCGCGGCGCGATGATAGCGGGGCAGGGCGGGCGACTCGGGACTGCGGGAATCCAACGCGGCGATATTGGCGCGCATGCAGGCGGGCAGCAGCGCTGCGCAAACTGTGCCGTGGGGCGCGCCCGTCAAGCCGCCCAAGACGCCAGCGAAGCCATGCACCGCGCCTAATTTGGCGTTTGCCAACGCCAAGCCGCCCAACGTGCTCGCCAGCGCCATATCCGCCCGGGCATCGGCATTCGTCGGCTCTGTGTATGCCCGCCGCAGCGACCGTCCCGCCCGCCGCAAGCCCGCCTCGCAGAAAGCGTCCGTGATGGGGTTCGCCAAGTGTGAAACGAAAGGCTCCAGCAGTTGAGTCAGCGCGTCCATGCCGGTGCTGGCGGTGGCGGCTGGCGGCAGCGAATGTGTCAAGAGCGGGTCGACCAAGGCGATATCGGGCAGCATGCGGTTATCGCGCAGGCTCACCTTTACGCCATGTTCGGGCGAGCTGAGCACGGCGTTCTTGGTGACTTCGGCGCCGGTGCCCGCGCTGGTCGGCATGGCGATAGTGGGCAGGGGCGCTTGACTCAACTTCTCCCCTGCGCCGATGACTTCCAAATAATCCAGCGGCTCGCCGGGGTTGGGAATCAGGGCGGCCAAAGCCTTGCCACTGTCGATGACGCTGCCGCCACCGATGGCGATGACAAAGTCGCAGCCGGCTGCCCGCGCCTCATCGCGAGCCGTCGTGATAGCCTCAATGCTGGGCTCACCAGACATGGACAATAGTCTATAGCGCAAGCCCGCGTCTCGCAGCGAGTCAAGCAGCTGCACGTGCCGGTCGGGGTCGCTGCCGGTGACCAACAGAGCCTGGCTGCCCAGCGTCGCCGCCAGCACCGGCAATTGCGCTGCGCTCCCGTCGCCGAAGATGATGCGCGCTGCGGTAGCAAATTCAAATGGCATGGCTTCTCCCTCAATGATTCCTAGCCTGAGATGCAACTACAGAGGGCGCAGAGATTGTTTCTGATGTTGTAGGGGCAGGGCGACTCACCGAGTAGCCCCTACAGACAGCCATTTTGCAATAGTACAAAATGCACCTGTGGGCGTTTCAGCGAAAAGCCCCTACGCCGACTCCTGATAACCGGGAATAGGCATTTTTTGTGTCGGTCGAACATTGAATCGCGCTACTGCCTGTGCCACACTAGGCGCATTATGACCCGCCAGCAGGAGAGTCGCAAATGCAGCTAAGCCCGCAGCTGCAAGCCGGGCGCGCTTTGGTTGCGCGTATCGGGCGCATCCTCTTCGACCGGCATCTCACGGATGCGGGCGGCGGCAATATCAGCCTGCGCGTCGGCGATCTCTTCTGCATGTCGCCTACCTTGGCCGGGCAGAACAAGCAATGGCAGCTCGAGCCCGAAGATGTGCTGGTCGTCGACAGCCATGGGCAAATCTGGATTGGCGAGGGCGGGCTCACGCGGGAGAGCGCTGTGCATCTCGGCTTGCACCGCCAGTACCGCGATGTTGGCAGCGCCGTCATCCACGCCCACCCGCGCCATTTGATGGTCTTCGCCTGCGCTAATCTGCCCATGCCGCCGGTCATGGAAGCCACGCGCAAATTTGGCTGCACGCCCGTCATCGACTATGCGCCAGCCCACAGCCCCAAATTGGGCGAGCGCATCGTCGCCACCATGCGCGGGCGCGAAGCCATGATCGCCAAGCACGCCGCCGGCACGATCGCTCCCTGGCACGGTCTCTTCCTGATGGGCAAGAATCTGCCCGCCGCCCTGGATGCGGTCGAACGGCTGGATACCAACGCCTTCGTCATGCTTAGCGCCGGGCAGATTGGCGGCAGCCCCATGCTTCACGACGAGAGGGAGGCAATGGAAGCCGCCATCGCCAATTTTCGCGACTGACGCATGATCGTCTCCCTGACGCCCAATACCACGCTCGACCTAACCGTCTTTGTGCCACGTCTGGTCACCAATACGACCATCCGCGCCACGCAGACCGTGCACAGCATGGGCGGCAAACCCACCGACGCCAGTTTCATACTCGGGCGCATGGGCAGGGGCAGTTTGGCGCTGGGCTTGGCGGCGGGGGCGGTCGGGCAGAAGGTCAAAGCCATGCTGGAAGCGCTGGGCGTGCAAGCGGACTTCATTGAAGCCGAGGGCGAAACGCGCATCAACACTGTCATCATCGACCAGGCGACCGGCGAACACACCACGATCACCAGCGCGTCCATGCAAGTGCGTCCCCAGCATGTGGATGCGCTGCTAGCGCGCTATGAAAAGGCGCTGGAACATGCCAGCGTTGTGGTCACGGGCGGGTCGCTGCCGCCGGGCATGCAGCCTGATTTCTACGCCGAAGCCATTCAACTGGCGCGCCAACACAAGGTGCCGGTGATCTTTGACGCTGCGCCACCCAATCTGCAAGCCGGCTTAGGCGCGCATCCCGACTTCATCAAGCCCAACGAACATGAACTCTCGGCGCTGGCTGGCTGCAAGCTGGCTACGCTGGAGGCTCTGCATGCAGCCGGCGCTGAGATCCTTGAGCGTAGCGGAACGCAAGTGGTCATCACGATGGGCAAAGATGGCGCGCTGGCGGTCTTGCCGGGACGCAGCTACCACATCCCGCCGCTTGACATCAAAGTCAGCAGTCCGGCCGGGGCGGGCGATGCAGTGCTGGCGGGCTTAGCACAGGCGCTGAGCGAAGGTCGCCCCATTGAAGACGGACTGCGGCTGGGCATTGCCGCAGCCTCGGCGGTTTGCCTGCAGCCGGGCACAGCCGCCTACGAAGTCGCTGATATGCAGCGCTTCTTACCGCAAGTCCAGCTGATTCCCTATGCCTAGGTCTACCCCCTTGATCCCTCCATATCAATGGGGAAAGGTTTCGCCGAGCTCTGCTTCTGGGAACGAAATCTCGGGTAGAATGTGCCAGTCCGCTAAAGTTAGCGCCGCTCCAGCGAAACGCCCCTACAGTTGCCCGCCTTGACCATGACTTACAGTTTTGAAGTCGCCGCCGATTCCCTGGACTCCGCCCTTAGGGCGCAAGCCAGCGGCGCCCAGCGCATTGAACTCTGCGCTGATCTGCCCAGCGGCGGCTTGACGCCATCGTCGGGCTTGCTGGAACTGGTCTGCGCGAAGTTGGACATCCCGGTCTTCGTGTTAATTCGCCCGCGGCGCGGCGATTTTCTGTACAGCGATGCCGAATTCGCCGTGATGCAACGCGATATCGTCATCGCCAAAGACTATGGCGTGGCTGGCATTGTCGCGGGCTGTTTGACCGCCAACGGAGATATTGATGAGGAGCGCACGGCAGCGCTGGTAGCCTTGTCGCAACCGCTGCCTTTCACCTTCCATCGCGCTTTTGATCTGTGCCGCGACCCGCTTAACGCGCTGGAAACGCTGGCGGGACTGGGCGTTTCGCGATTGCTGACATCGGGGCAGCGAGCCGACGCCTTAACTGGCGCGCCCTTGATCGCGGAGTTGGCATCGCGCTCGGCGGGCCGCCTGCAAATCATGCCGGGCGGAGGCGTCAACGCGGGCAATATCAAGGCAATCGCGCGGATCACCGGTTGCCGCGAATTTCATTTTTCCGCGCGGGAGACTGTGGCGAGCCGGATGCAATACCGGAATCCCAATCTGCCGCCGCAGGATGCGCTGGCGAATTATGAACTGCAGTATGTTTCTGACGAGCGTATCCGGCGGATTATTGCGGCGCTGCGCTAGTCAAGCTTTGGCGCTTTGGGAGCGACCGCGCCACAAGCTCAGCAATTGATCGATAAAGAGAGTTGCGCAGGCCACCGCGATACTCGACTGAGACTCTCTTGACTCATGTCCCAATCATCCAACTAACTTCGCCGGGCAGCCAATTGGTCATTGAACGATGTTGTTCAGTGCAAGAGTTTCCCGCGAGTCGAAAGTAGACTCGCGGGAAACCTCTTAATTGACGGCGTCTATTTGTCGCCTACACAAACAGCGGCGCCATCTCCCATTCCGCCGCCATAGCCTCCATGTCCACATCCGACGGCCGACTCTCGTAACGAGAGGCCGCGTCCAGCACGAGCGGCAGAATGCCAATATCGCCTGCCGTGTTCAAGAAGACATCGTCATTGCCCAGCACCCAGTGCACGGCTTTGTCGATGCTGGCTTGGTCGGTCAGCGGCTCGTACCAGGTGGCGTGGCTGCGGGCATCGCTGATATAGGGACGCCGCGTGATGCCCTTGATGGTCTGCACAGCGATATTGCGCTCGCGGCAGATCTCCAGCACTTCGTTGAACCCGGAGCGATAGACCGGGTTGCGCATCATCAGGTAGTTGTAGGGCAGCAGCACGGAGTCGAAGGCAAAGCGCTCCAGGCTACGCTGGTGCATGCGGGCGATGGCGACATCGTGCCCGGTCACGCCGATGTACTTGACCAAGCCCTGTTCGCGCGCCTCTTGCAGGTATTCCAGCGCCCCGCCAGGACCCATCGCCACTTCCCATTCTTCCTCGCCGACCAGGTAGTGCAGTTGGATGAGATCGACTTCGTCCACGCGCAGACGCCGCAGCGAACGCTCGAATTCGGCTTTCGCGCCATCATAAGTGCGCTCGCCGGTCTTGGTGGCCAGGAAGAAGCTGTCGCGGTAGCGCTCCAGCCAGGGACCCAGCCGCAATTCCGAATCGCCGTAGCTGGCGGCGGTGTCGATGTGGTTGACGCCGTAATCCAGCAGCAGCTGCATGCTGCGGTCGGCCTCGTCCTGGTCGACATTGCCAAATGCCGCTGCGCCGAAGAGTGTGCGCGTGCTGAGATGCCCGGTCGCGCCGAAGAGTTTCTTGGGGATAGCCATGGTTCATTCCTTTGCACAATATGATCAATCACTAGACACTAGACGCGCCTGCGCGCGCCAGCCTTACAAGCCTTGCTCCTACAAGTAAGCCCCTCGGTCCCCCGACGAGTCAGGGGAGAGGCAAAATCCGCTGCAGTTGGGATAGGCAGGCGAGCAAGGGGGTTCGACTACTCCCTGCTGGGACGCAGCGTCATTTCAACCGGCTGCCACATATCGCCCGGCGCTGATTCCGGACACAAAAACGAATGTTGCAAGAAAGACGACTGAAGCGACGAACGCTTGGCGCATGCGGGTGGCCTAAGTCTTGAAAAAAACATGCCCACACTCCGTGGGCATGTTTTCTTGTTCGATCGCCTACCTCATTGACTATTCGCCGCCGGGACGCAACTCGACTTCAACCGGCTGCCACCTGTCGCCGGTCAGCATGTTCCTGCCCAGCGACTCCAGCGCCGCCATGGCCAGGTCGCTGCGGTAGGCGCCCTCCGCGGGTTCCTCGCTGATGACCTGCCCTTCGATGGCGACCGCTACCGTCTGCGCCCAGAGCTCCGCGTCCATGATGCCGATGCCGTTCGGCGAGGGCCAGATCAACTTGTTGATCTCGTTGAGCTGCCAGGTCTGGTGGCTCTCGCCCAGGGTCGAGCCGTTGTCCAGCACGATCTCGACGCATTCATCCGGGTTCTCCCGGCAGTGGATCCAGCCGCGGAAGCTGGCTTTCAGGAAGGCGACAGCGATGTCTTCGTTGCCCTCTTCGGCCAGCCAGTCGGCGTTCACGAAGACATGGTCCTGCAGCATGGCGGTGCCCACATCGTTGAAGTCGATGACATTCAAGTCTTCCGGCTGGTAGAGCTCGCCGGTATCGGGATTGACGGCTTCCAGCACCTGGGCGTATTCGTTGTAGGTCATTGCTTGGGCCGCGTCCAGTTCGCCATTCAGCAACAGCGACATATCAAAGGGTTGCTGGATGATGGTGACATCATCGGCGTTTTCCGGGTCGATATCGACGGCGCGCATAGCGGCGAAGAGCTCGTGCTCGTTGCCGAAGCCCCAGGTGCCGATGCGCATGCCCTGGAAGTCGTCCACAGACTCGATGCCGGTATCCACGAAGGAGACTTCAAGCGTGCCGCTGCGCTGGAAGACTTGGGCGATATTGACCAGGTTCACACCCTGTTCGTTGGATTCCAGCACTTTGGGCACCCAGGCGAGGCCAAATTCTGCGCCGCCCGATGCCACCACCTGCTGCGGAACGATCTCCACCGCGCCTTCCAATATGGTTACATCCAGCCCCTCGTCGTTATAGAATCCCAGGTCGACGGCGGCGAAATAACCGGCGAATTGCGACTGCGCCACCCACTGCAGTTGCAGCTTGATGGGCGTCAGATGGCCATCGGCGCTGCTGAGTCCCGCGCCCAGCGCCAACACCAGAACGAGAAGTAATGCTATAGATTTACGCATGAGTTACCTCCATTTGTCGATTGCCAGCCGATGACGGCGTCCCCCAAGTATAGCCAAAATTCGCGCGGCGGCACAAGCAGGGCAATCGCAGCCCATATCTCTTACCACCGAGGAGGCCGAGTATTTCGAGGGCACAGAGAATAGAAGGTTGTGCGCCGCCTCGCCCCTACAGCATTTTCAATAGCCCTGTGTCCTCTGTGTTGCCTCGTTTCCTCTGTGGTAAGCATTATTGATTGACTTTCGCATAGCTAACCTGGACTCGCTGCTGTGGAGGAGCCGTTACAATTCTTCGCATGCGCATCCGTGAGATTCACGCGAAATCCATCCTGACGCCGCAGCGGGGCGGCTTCTTGCAGGCGGGCGGGCAACCCTTCACGCATAGTTTATCCTGGGCGGCCGGCTGCGGCTTGGGGGTGCTCTACTGCGGCGCATACTGCTATGCGCGCACGCTGCCCAACTGGCAATTTGCCCGGCGCGGCGATGAAGGCTGGGGCGACGCGCTCATCGTCAAAGTCAACGCGCCCGAATTGCTGGCGGCGCGGCTGGAGAGATCGCGCAACCGCGAGAACCTGCGCATCTTCTGCAGCCCGGTGACCGACCCCTATCAGCCCATCGAGCGCAAATTGCGGCTGACGCGACGCTGCCTACAGGTCTTCGCGCAATATGCGGACCTGGATTTGCTGCTGCTGCAGACGCGCTCGGCCAGCGCCCTGGACGACCTGGATTTGCTGACGGCCATCCCCTATGTCTGGCTGGGCATGAGCGTCGAGACCGACCGCGGCGACCTGCCCTACGGACCGACTCTCGGGCAGATGGAGCGGCGGTTTGCGGCGGTGGAGCGGGCGGTGGCGCAGGGAGTCCGCGTGCAGATTGCGGTGGCGCCTTGCCTGCCGCACACGGAGGGATTCGCGCAGCGCCTGCTGGACACGGGGGCGCAGCGCATCGTCATCGATACATTCAGCGCGGGGGACGGTCGCAATGGCGCGCGCACGGCGAATCTTCCCTTTGCCAAGGCGGCGGGCTATGACTGGCGGGATGACAGTGCGGCGCGGGGTCTGTATGAGGCGCTGCGCGAGAGGCACGCGGGGGTCGGCTGGAGCGCGGCGGGATTCGCGGGGATCGGGGGCGGGATTGAACTTTCCACGCGGCAACTGGCTCTTTGAGTCAAGGACGGCAGAGCAGGGACACAGCGATGGAGAAGCTGGGCGCGCTGGTGAGGCGGGCGCGAAAAGGCGACGGACGCGCCTATGAAGAATTGGTGCGGCGCTTCCAGGATATGGCGGTCGGCTATGCCTACGCCCTGTTGGGGGATTGGCAAGAGGCGGAAGACACGGCGCAGGACGCCTTCATCAGCGCCTATTGCACGCTGATCCAACTACGCAATGTTGATGCCTTCCCGGGCTGGTTTCGGCGGATTGTCTATAGCCAAGCTCAGCGCCGGTTGCGCGCCAAAGCGCCCATCCTGGTCTCGCTGGAGCAGGCTCGCGAGTTGCCCGCCTCCGGGCAGAGCGCAATCGCCGACTCGGGACGGGATGAGCTCTGGGCGCTGATCGACGCCTTGCCCCCGGCGCAGCGCAGCGTCCTGCTGCTCTACTATATGGACGAGTTTTCGCAGAAGGAGATCGCGGCTTTCCTGGAGATCCCGCTGGGCACGGTGAAGACGCGTCTGCACCACGCGCGAAAACGACTGAAGAAAGGAAAAGCAGTAATGAATGGCTTGGCGGCACAACTCCCCTCGCGAGACGAACGTTTTACCGAGCGAGTCATGCGGCTCTTCGAGGCGGCACAGGCTGGCGACAGCGAAGGCGCGCGGCGGCTGCTCGACGAAGACAGGCGACTGGCGAATGCCAGCGGGCTCATCCGCACATCGCTTTGGGGCAGCGAGGCGTCAGCGTTGCATGTGGCGGTGATGCACGGGCGCAAAGACATCGTCGATCTGCTGCTGGCGCACGGCGCGGACATCCACGCCCGCGACGAGAAGTACCGCTTCAACGCCTTGATCCACGCTATCGACCTGGCTGATTTCATGCCGGAATACGCGGCGCTGGGCATGGTCGACTTTCTGCTGGAGCGCGGCGCGGAACTGGATGTTTGGGCCTGCGCCTGGCTGGGCGATCACGACGGCCTGCGTGCGCGGCTGGATGCCAATCCGGCGCTGGTCAACGAGATAGGTCCCGGTCCCAGCACCCTGCTCTCCTTTTGCCGCGATGTTGAGTCGGTGCAGTTCTATCTGGAGTATGGCGCTGACCCGCTGGTCGCCTACCAACGCAGTGGCAAATATGGCTGGACAACCCCGCTGCGCGATATCGCCTACCGCCGCAACTACGAGGCTCTCCGACATCTTTTGGCTCACCTGCGCTGGGGTGTGGATATCTTTTGGGCGAGCATCATGGGTGATCTGGCGCGCGTGAAGGCGTTGCTGGCGGAGGAGGCTGGCGCGGCAATATCACAGACGGACGCTGACCATGTCTTAGGCGCGGGCTTGAGCCCCCTGCACTTGGCGGCGCAGGGCGGGCATCTGGATGTGATGGCGGCGCTGCTGGACGCGGGGGCGAAGATCAACGCGCGGGATGCTCGCGGTTACAGCCCATTGCACTTCGCCATCGCCTTTGGACCCAGCGAATTCATCGATCCGCTGCCCGATTTGAGCGCTGCGGCAGAGGCTGTCGGCGTCTATCGGCTGTTGACGGCGGTGCCACAATTTTTGGTGGAGCGCGGCGCGGACAAGCATGCGCGGGAAGACGAGCGCAATCTCACGCCCTTGGATCTGGCGCGCTCGCCATTCGAGGACGAGACGGACCGCGCGGATGTCATCGCCCTGCTGGAAGCGGGACAAGCCCCCCTCTGTCCCCCCGACGAGCCAGGGGGAAGCAAGTGATCTGCGGAATCAGTAGGGTTGAGGGGGGCGATTCCCTTACATTGCCGGCTGCAGCTTGGGCTTGGCTTTCCCCGCGCGGGCATGCAGCCAGAACAGCAGCCCGCCGATAAACGAAAATAGCGAGCCCAGCAAAAACAAATCCCGAAAGGCGAATAAGGACAGCAGCAACCCGCCGCCCAGCGCCATCATCGCGAAGCTCAAGCCCGCTGCCATCTCGCCGCTGCCCGCCATCACCGATTGCTGCGATTTCGGCACGAGGTCAAGGATATACACGACGAAAGCGGTGTAGCGTATTGATGTCACCGCCAGCGCGCCGACGAATCCCAGCGCCGCCGCCAGCCAATGCTCTACCAGCGCCATGGGCAGCAGGCAGAGCGACCCTATCAGCGACGCCCCGATGATGATGTTGATATCGCCATAGCGCCGCACCAGCCGCGGAGTCAGCAGCGCCGTAGGCACGCCGGTCAAACGTCCCAAGGCCGCGATGCCGCCGATCATGGCTGTCGATACCGCCAAATGCCGATCCATGTAGACATTGAAATAGACCATCGCCGTCGCGCTGCCCGCCACCTGAAAAAGCCGAATCACGGTCATCACGACGATCAATGCCAGCAGCGTCCGCGTGATGTTGGGGGCTGTGGCTGTTTCGTGGCTGCGCGCTTCGACCGGTGGCGCGGAGGCCTCGGCTGGCACGGGCCGGATGCGCGCCGCCAGCAGCAGCGCTGACGCCACCATCACGCCGCTGGCAAGCTGCATGGTCAGGCGGTAGGGCGCGGGGTCGTCCAGCGTTGTGCCGATTTGCGCCGCCAGCAAGCCCGGCAAGATGCCGCCCAGCAAACTGCCCGCGAAGCCCGCCAATGCCCAAGCCGCCGTCTTCAGCGAGAAGGCGCGGTGCTTCTGCGCCACTTCTACGACATTCAGCAGAAAGGGCGCGCCATTGACGAAGAAGAACGAGAAGCCCACCAGCATAAGCGCGTAACTGAATATCAGCCCGGCTTCGCTGATGGCTGGCGGCAGCGTTTCCGCCATGGGCAGGCAAAGCGCGCCCAGCGCCGACAGGACAGCGCCCCATTTCATCATGATCGAGTTGGAATAACGCCCACCCAGGATGCCCGCAGGCAGGCTGGCCGCCGCAAAGGTCAGCAAACCCGCTGCATTGACCAGCCCGATAAATTCCGTACCGTAGCCCAGGCGCAGCAAATACAAATTGAGCAGCACGGCGTAGATGCCATCGACGACCAGCGCCATGCCCACCAGCACGAACAGGAACAGACGCGCCTGGCTGCTAAAGGCGAGAAATGCGCTGTAGGGGCGTAACCAGGCGCCGCCCCCTCTTGTCAGCACCCACACGCGCTGCTTATTCCGTAACCTCGAAGATCGCTTCGATCTCGACGGCGAAACCATTGGGCAGCGAGGCGAAACCCAAAGCGCTGCGGGCATGCAGCTCGCCATCGTAGAGCTCCCAAAACAGCTCCGACGCGCCGTTAATGACCAGGTGCTGGTCGGTGAATTCGGGCATGCTGTTGACCGCGCCCAGCAGTTTGCGGACGCGCAGGTTGTTCAGCGTGCCGGTGATGGTGTAGGCGGCTTTCAGCAGGTCGATGGCGCAGACTCGGGCTGCTTGCTTGCCCGTCTCCACATCCAGTTCGCGCCCCAGCTTGCCCACATAGCCGGTAGAGACATGCCCGGAGACCAGGATGGTGTTGCCGATGCGCGTGGCTGGCGCCAGCGTGGTCGAGGGTGTGAAGTCGTTGAGGTCGATGCCCATGGCTTGGGCTTTTTCGTCAAGTGTCATGCGATGCGCTCCCTGAGAAGTGATTTGTGCCGCGTGGCTATGGCTGGATTATAGGGCTTGTCCCATGAATGTCCATTGGAAACGGTTTTGCGCCGGTCAAACCCCCGCCCGCTAACCCCCAGCCCGCCCAAAGAGGCACCTACGGCTAGGAAATGTAGCGTTATTGGATGGCATTTGCATGACATTCCTGGACTTATTGGGATACAATCTGCCCAATGCAGTCATCTCTACCCGTCAGCAAGCAAGCGTCACATCACGGCGAGGACAGGAAGCGTGCGCGACATGAAATTCTCCAGTGTTCTTTTCACCGCTCCCGGACAAGTCGAGTTTGGGCAGATCGAAGCCGACTTCAAGCCGCTCGGCGCTAAAGATGTGCTGGTGCGCGCGCTGTACACGCTCATCAGCGCCGGCACGGAACTCGCTTGCCTGTCGGGGCGGGAAGGCTGGTTCGGCATGCCGGGGACGCCCGGGTACGCCTGTGTTGGCGAGGTGGCGGCGGTTGGCGAGGGCGTGACGGAATTTGCGCCGGGCGACCTGGTCTACAGCATGGGCGGTCACCAGCAATACCACCGCATCGACACCGGGGACGAGCGCGGGCTTTGCGTCAAGCTGCCGTCGGGCATCGCGCCGCAGCAGGCGGTCTTCACGCGCATGATTTGCGTAGCTTTCACAGCGCTGCGCATCTCGACGATTGAACTGGGGGATATGGCCGGCGTGCTGGGACTGGGGCTGGTTGGTAATTTCGCCGCGCAGTTGGCGGGCATGCAGGGCGCGGAGGTTGTCGCGCTTGACCTCAGCGAGCGGCGGGTCGAGCTGGCGGCCGCTTGTGGCGTCGCGCATCCCATGGTGATTAGTTCGGAGTCGCTGGCGGATGACGTGGCGGCGGTCACGGGCGGGCGGGGCGTCTCTACATTGATAGAAGCGACCGGCATACCCCGCGCTTTGCCGCCGGCGCTGCCCATCGTGGGACCCTTTGGCGAGGTCATCTTGCTCGGCACGCCGCGCGGCGTCTATGAAACCGACCTGACCGATGTGTTGAGTTATGTGCATCTGAATGGACGCGGCAGCCTGACCTTCAAGGGCGCTCATGAATGGCGCTACCCCATCAAGCGCGATGGTTTCGTCAAGCATTCCATCGCCCGCAATGCCGAACTTGCGTTGGAGCTAATCAACAGTGGCGCGCTGCAAGTGAAGCCGCTGCACAGCCATACGATGCCACCGTCGGACGCTGCGCAGGCTTACGCCGGGCTCAAGGAGCAGCCGGACGACTACATCGGCGTCGTCTTTGATTGGACGGGTGTGTAGGGGATAAGCCCCTGCTCCCGCCGACCGTCGAACGGTGTGGGGGCGAGGCACTGCCTCGCCCGCTAACTACATCCCCAGCGGGCGTCTCAGCGAGGCGCTCCTACAGGATTCTCACAGTGTGAGGGATAGGAAATGTGGGCGACGCAAGTGTCGTCCCTGCAACTTCTTATCTCAGTGTCCTCTGTATACTCGGCGATCTCGGTGGCAGCGCCAAGCGCAATTGTGATTCCGGGGACGAAGAACACACTGGCGGATTATCGCTGGTTGGCGGGCGCATAGCCGCATACAGCGATCCTTGGATCAGGACATCAATCGAATAGCGGATATTGTCGAAGCGCAGCTTGACATGGCTGAACTGCAGCGAATAGTTTCTCCCTAGTCGCAAATTCCTGGGGCGCGATCGCTGTCCTCTGGAGTTCTAAAAACATCATTCCCCACGCAAGCGCGGATCCAGTATATCCCGCAAGCCATCGCCGATGAAATTGAAGGCCATGACCAAACTGGCGATGGCGAGACCCGGGAAAAGCCACATCCACCACTGGTCGAAGAAGTCGATGCCGATGCTGACCATGCGCCCCCATTCGGGCGATGAGGGCTCTGGACCCAAGCCGATGAAGCTCAAGGCGGCGAAGCTTAGAATGGCGGTGCCAATATCCAGCGTGGCCAGGATGACAGCCGGGGCGATGCAGTTGGGTGTAATGGTGCGGAACAATACGTAGAAGCCGCCCGCGCCGGCACTGTGAGCCGCTTCGACAAATTCCTTCACCTTGACCTCTAGCACCAGCCCGCGAAGGATGCGCGCGTAACGGGGCCACCAGACCGCCGCCAGCGCCAGTACGGCATTGCGGATATCCGGTCCCAGCGCCGCTGTTACCGCCATCGCCAGGATGATGAAGGGGAAAGCCATGAAGAGCTCGGTCACTCGCATAAGCGTCTCGTCGATCAAATAGCCGGCATAGCCAGCGACCGCGCCGATGATGACGCCGACAGTGCTGCCGATGATGATGACCGCCAGACCGGCGGGAATCGTGATGCGCGAACCCCACAGGACGCGGCTGAAAATGTCCCGCCCCAACTCGTCCGTGCCCATGAAGAATTGCTCGCCGGGCGGTTGTAGCCGGTTCACAAGGTCCTGTTTCAAGGGATCGAATGGGGCGATCACAGGCGCGATGAAGGCGATTACGATCCAAAGCGCGGCGATAACCAACCCCAAAGCCACCAGCGGATTGCGGCGCAGGTGGTAGCGCGCCTGCTGTCCCCGATTAGGCGACGCGTATTCGCGGGTCGAGGAAGAAATAGAGGATGTCGACGACAAAATTTACTCCCACATAGATGAAGGCGAAGAGCAGGCTGACGCCCATAATCGCCGGGAAGTCCTGCGAGGTGCTGGCGCGGAACATATAAAAGCCGATGCCCGGATAGGCGAATATCGACTCAATTAGAATCGAGCCGACCAGCAGATTGCCATAACTCAAGCCGATGACGGTGACGACTGGAATCAGCGAATTGCGCATGCCATGCACGCCGATGACCGTGCGCTCGCGCAGTCCCTTGGCGCGGGCGGTGCGCATATAATCTTGGTTCAGCACCTCCAGCAGGGACGAGCGCGTAATGCGCGAAATGATGGCGCTGATGTAGAGCGCCAGGGTCAGCGCGGGCAGTATGAGGTGCGACAGCGCGTTGTTGAAAGTCTTCCAATCGCCATTGAGCAGGGCGTCCACGGTGAACAAACCCGTGACAGTCGGCGGCGCGCGCATGATGATGTCCAGCCGCCCTGGTCCCGCGGCTATGCGCAACTGGGCATAGAACACATTGAGAAACACCAGCGCAATCAAGAACACTGGGAAGCTTATGCCAACGAAGGCGATTGCCCGCGCAAGGTAATCCGCCCAAGTGTCTTTCCACAGCGCCGATATCAAGCCCAGTCCGACTCCCATGAAGATGCCAAAGATGATGCCCAGTGTCGCCAGCTCGATGGTGGCGGGCAGGCGGCGGCTGATGTCCTCGCTGACGGGCTTGCGCGTCTTGATGGAAGTGCCCATGTCGCCCTGCAGCAAGTTGCCGAGGTAGGTCAGGTACTGCTCGTGCAGGGGTTTATCCAAGCCCCACTTCTTGCGGAAAGCGGCGATGGTGTCTTCGTCGTTGAGGGCGTTGGCGGGCAGGTTGGCAATGATGGGATCGGCTGGAATGAGGTTGGCGATGAGAAAGGCCATCATCGTGATGCCCAGCAGAAGCGGGGTCACTAAGAGAACGCGGCGCAGGAAGTACTGAAGGAAGTTCATCGGCGCGGATCGTCAACTCGCTCATGGACGCGCCTAAGTATACCACAGCCGAGCCAGTCTCGATGAAACCGCGCCAAGCGCGCGATATCACGGCTATGGACGGAGCAGGGGCGAGCCAGCGGCTCGCCCCTGTTTTATTCGCCCGCGCCAGGTCTAGCCCTCGGTCCCATATCAATGGGGGGAAGGTTTTGCCAAGGATTTGCCTCCCCCATGACTATGAGGGGCTTGGGCGTCTCAGCGAGACGCCCAAGCATCTATCGCAAACGAGCCCGACTACATATCCGCCCGGCTCAAAAGCGAAACATCCAGCGTCCAATGCGGATGGAAGATGAAGCCTTCCAAGTTCGCCAGGTAAGCCGAGGGCTGCTCTGGCACGACAAAGGGCGCGAAGGGACCCTGCTGCTGGTTGAATTCTTGCAGCGCGGTATAGACTTCCATGCGCTCGGCTGGGTCGCTGGCGGTCTTCGCCCGTGCGATGAGAGCCTGAATATCTGCCGACACATCTTCCAGCTGCCAGTTGTTGCGCTCGGTCGCGACCTTGCCACCGGGCAAGAAGCTGGTGAAGTCAATGGGGTCGAGGATGTCGGGTCCCCAGAGCCAATAGCCGACGCCATGCAGACCGGTACGGTATTTGTCCAGCTCGACCTGCAATTCGCCAGGCGCGAGGGTGACATTGATGCCTACTTCAGCCAGGTCGGCTTGGATTTTCTGGGCATTGGTGTTGAAGCTCACGCCGCCGAGCGCGAAGTCCGGGTATTCCAGATCTACATCCAAGCCATCGGGATAGCCAGCTTCCGCCAGCAGCGCGCGGGCTTTGTCCAGGTCGCGGCTGAAAGCGCGGTCTTCGCCAAAGGCGGTGAACAAGCCCACCCACATATTGCTGCCGGGCGTAACGCCGCCCCAGAGGGTCTTGTAACCCTCATAATCCAGCGCATAACGCACGGCAAGCTGCACTGTCGGGTTGGCGAATGGTCCGCTCTTTTCTTCATCCGTGTTCATGATGATGAAGTGCGTCCAGTTGCTAAGCCCGCGATAAATCTCGATGCTGTCGTTGCCCTCCAGCGAGGCGACATTGTCGCTCGAGAGGTCCAGCGCGATGTCGATTTCGCCCGCTTCCAGCGCAGCCTTTTGCGTTGCCGCTTCTGGCATGTTGATGATGATGACGCGGTCGAAATAGGGCTGCTGTCCCCAGTAGTTCTCGTTGCGTACCAGCTCGGTGCGGATTTGCGGCTCCCACAGCGCCAGCACATAAGGACCCGAGCCTGCCGACTGGCTGTCCAGATAGGCGCCAGCGGCGTCGGTTTCAGCCGCGTCCATAGCGTCCGTGCCGCCATTCGCCATGACGACATCGGCGTCGGTCACGCTGAAGACCGCGCTGGTAATCTCGGACAGGAAGGACGGGCGCGGCTCAGTCACCGTGATGGCGACGGTGTCGTCATCAATTGCTTCCAGCGAGGCAATCGGGTCAGCCAGGAAGGAAGGGTTGCCATCGCGATACTTCAGGCGGTTGAACGAGAAAACGACATCATCGGCGGTTACATCATCGCCATTGGCGAAGACGGCATCGGGGTTCAGCGAGAAGGTATAGGTCAAGCCATCTTCGGAGATTTCCCAGCTATCTGCCAAGCGCGGCAGGATTTCGCTGGCGTCGGCATCCGGGAAGGTTACGAGCTGGTCATAGACAACATGGTTGACCATGTGCGTGGTCCCCGTGAAGCCGTTGGCGGGGTCGTAGGCGTCGGTCGATTCGGCATGGCCGATGACCAGCACTTTTTCGTCCTGCGCCACGCTGGTGAACGCGCCGATTGTCAGCGCTAGCAAGAGCAGCAGGGCAAGGCAAATCTTGAAGCGATTCATGAGTGGTTCTCCTTGAACATATGCAATCGGGAATAATGCTACCGAAGAGAGTATAACGAATCGCGGTCAAAGAGCAAAATTGTCGTTGACGGACGAGGCGAGCCAGCGGCTCGCCCATACGCCTGCTCGTCCATCCCAAGCGCGCCGTGTTTAGCCTCCCCCGATGATTCGGGGGGACTGAGGGGGTAGAAAGGGCGGCCCCTAGGCCGAATCGAAAACCACCCGCCGCCCCTCCCGCGCGGACTGATACGCGCCCAGGATCATCTCAATGCAGACGCGACCCTCGGCGGCGGTGGCGAGAGGCGGAGCGTCGCCGCGCAGATAATCGATCAGCGGACGCGGCACGGCACGAATGCGCTCGCGCTGCGGCACGATGGGATAGTCAAAGCGCTGCCAGTCACTTTCGCCCGCGCGATACAACTTTAAGGCGCTGCCATCGGCGGGCAAGAGGCTGGCCGGCAAATCGCCGTAATTCTGATGAATTGTGCCGGCATCGCCATAGATTTCCGTAGTCGCTTCCGCCGCCAACTGCGTGGAGCTATTGAAGAGAATAGCCATTTCTCCCTTGCGGAAGCGATAGATAGCGACGCCGTTGTCATCGGGCGCGGCATCTGTGACGACATTGTCAATCTCCGCCATGACGCTGATTGGCGCGCCCAGCATCCAGGTTAACCAATCGGCGGCGTGCGAGGCATCGTCCATGAACATGCCCATATTCTGGACGGGGTCGATATGCCAGTTGCCGGGCACAGCCCAGTCCTTGTTTAACAGCAGCGGGATGGCGTGGCGGCGGCGAATCACAGCCACCTGCCCGACTGCGCCAGCCTCGACCAAGGCTTTCATCTTTTGATTGACCGGGTCGCAGCGCATCTGGTAGCAAAGGCTGAACTTCACGCCCGCTGCCTCTACGGCTGCGGCAATGGCATCGCAATCTGCCAGCGTCAGCGCCATGGGTTTTTGTAGCAGCACATCTTTGCCGGCCTGGGCGGCGGCGATGACATGTTCGGCATGCCGGTTGGTGGGGCTGGCGACGAAGACGGCGTCAAGATCATCCCGCGCCAGCAGGGCATCCAAATCGGGCATGAAATCCAGCCCGAACTCGGCGGCCTGCGTCTCCCCGCGCTCGCTGTCGTCGTCCCAGCAAGCCACGACTTCGGCATCGTCAAAATCGGCGATGACCTGACAATACATGCGCACATGACCGTGGGCGAAGCTGATGACGCCCAGGCGAATCGGCGCTTTGACTTCGGGCATGACGCTCCTCCGTAAACCCAACTGAACGATTTCACCACAGAGGGCGCAGATACAAACAAGGGTACGGGCGAGCCGGTGGCTCGTCACATTTCTGGGAACTACAAGGTTTTCGGGTGAGTCCCTACGGCCAACTCTTCCCTGTCCCCTCGCTTGTTTCAGTATCCTCGATGGTTAGCTTTTGCATGGCTTGTTTGGCGCTGCTGTTCTTAGTCTGCTAAATCGCTGACTTCGACATCGACTACCAGATCCTCGCCATCGACGACGACGCGATAAGTTTTGACGCGCAGATCGGAATCGACCAGGCATTGCCCGCTGGCGATATCGAATGGCCAGGCATGCCAAGGGCAGCGCAGGATTTGCCCGTCGCGTTCGTAATCGATGAGGCCGCCGCTGACTGAGGGAGGCTGCAGCGCCACGCCACGACCAGCCACCTCCCCCGTGCACAGCGGACCGCGTTTGTGCGGGCAGATATTGCGCAAGGCATAGAAAGTCCCGCCGATATTGAAGATGCCGATGCCCGCCCGTCCGCGGAAGGGCACGACAATTTTGCGCCCGCCGACCGGTATCTCGTCCACCTTGCCCACTACAACGCCCATTATGGGCAGGCTCGCTCGATCATGGCATCGCTGATGCGCAGCATGTCCAGGGCGTTTTGAGCGAAGATGCGGCGGTGGGTATGTTCCTCCAGCCTGGGCAGCACGGTGACCGGGTCATTCCAGTCAAAATGTGGGAAGTCGCTGCAGAAGATCAGCGTTTCATCGGCGTGCAGCATCTCCAGCATTTGATAGATCTGCTTGCTTTGCGGCGGCTCGTGCATGGGCTGGCTGCCGATGCGGATGTGCTCGCGGAAGTACTCACTGGGGGGTCGCTTGAGCCAGGGTGTCTGGTCGCCGATGGCTTTCCAATCCACATCCATATGCCACATCAGCGGCACAGCCCACATCTGCTGCACTTCAATCAGCGCAACTTTGAAATTGGGGAAGCGCTCGAAGACGCCTTCGACGATGAGCGAAGCGGCTTGGGCGCTGGCGACGCTGGGACGGCTCATGCGCGCTTCCATGTAATAGCTGGGGAAACCGATCGGCGTTGGCGTGGAACCAGGGCTGGCGCCGCCAATATGCGAGACGACCGGCAAGTCATGCTCGGCACAGGCTTCCCAGATAGGGTGATACATGCGCTTGCCAAGGGGCTGGGGCGTCTGCATGGGCATCATGACGGCGACCGTATCCTCGCGGTGGGCGAGACGATGAATCTCTTTGACGGCTTGGGCTGGGTCATTGGGCGCCACCAAGATGGCGTTGACGATACGCGGGTCGCGATCCAGCCAATGGTCGATCGTCCAGTCGTTGAAAGCAGTGCAGAGCGCGGCCGCCCAGTCCGGATCCGGCAAACCAGCGTAGGCATAAAAGACCGGCGGACCCGTCAGCAGCGCGAAATCGACTCCCCAGCGGTCCAGCAATTCTTTTTGGGTGAATTCCAGCGAGAAGTTGAAGTCGCGTTCTTGCAGCGCCGGGTCTTTCAAATCGGGGCGGGTGCGGCGGAAGGGTGTGTTGGCGTAACCCGCGCCGGGCAGGTGCAAGCCTTGATCTAGCAGGTGCTCCCGCCAGAACTTGGGCAGATAAGGCAGCAATTCGCTGGCGTCGCGGAAGTTGTGGTGGACATCGCAGTCGACCAGTTTGACGCGCTCGCGGCTGCGCGCCGTCCAGCCGGGCGCGGCGATGGGGGCTGCTCCATGCTTGCCGATGTGGATTTGCTCGAGCTTGTCTATTGTTTGGACCATGATTGTCTCCAGCAATTTCTTTGCCACAGAGGCATAGAGGAAAGCATAGCGTGTCCAGCGGTGGCTTGCCCAATTTGTGCGGTGGATAGACTTGTCCACGACGAATCCTTCCAAACCCTTGACAAGATAGAATATATGTTCTATTCTGGGCGTATAGACATTTTCGCGCGCACCAAGGACGCGCCGTGACACTCGAACTTGGACGGCGGTTTGCTGCGCGGGGCTGCAATATGAAAAAGGAGGCAGTGTACATGAGCCGCATGCGGAAAGACGGATTGAAGCTGCCGGTGCGGACGCAAGGCGAAGTGCCGACGGCGCTGCGCTGGAACGGAGTCTGGCATCCAGTGGAGCGGATCGCGCTGCGCTGGCATCTGGACAGGAAGCGCTGGGGACCACGCACGCACCGCAACTATTTCAAGCTGCTAGCGGCGGGCATGGCGCTGGTGGTGTATCACGATTTGCTGACGGATAGCTGGGCGCTGCAACGGGTGTATGACTGACGCCCCTGCA
>DAOUKU010000037.1:0-6235 GCA_034420985.1 Anaerolineae bacterium
GGGGGGCCCCCGGGGGGGCCCCCCCCTCTTCCCCCCCCCCCCCCCCCCCCCGAATCATCGGGGGAAGGCGTCGCCGAGATTTGTATATGGCGGCAGAATCCCGAATCCACGCAGAATGCGCTTCCCCCTATTTTAATGGGGGGACCGAGGGGGGTAGGCGACCGAGCGCGTTGATTTGTGGGCAGCGCGGGGCGGATTGGTTACACTATAGTTGCCATTAGGAAGGAGTCCGCACCTTGCCACGGCGTACATTCGCTTTTTTTGTCGCGCCCAGCCTCGGCATCATGCTGGCTTTGATGACCTTGCCGCTACTGGCGTCGGTCCTGTTGGGCATGCACTACATCACCTTCCGCAACCTGGACGCGCCGCAGTGGGTGGGCTTACAGAATTACGAGCAAGTGCTGGCGGACGGCGAATTCTGGGATTCGCTGGAGTTTACGCTGATATTCATCGCGGCGACGGTGCCAACACGCATCGCCCTGGGGCTGGTCTTCGCGCTGCTGCTTGACCAGGTGAAGCGTTTCCGCGGTGTTTTCATCGCGGCGGCGCTGGTGCCCTTTGTGATGACGCCCGTGGTCGGCACGCTCATCTTCCGCGATATGTTCGACCGCGGTGGACCCTACTGGTACTGGATGCAGCAGCTATTTGACTATCGCATGTTCATGGACAGCACGACGGTGCCGCTGCTGATCATCTTTCACAACATCTGGACAGCCACGCCCTTCGCCATGATTGTGCTTTTCGCGGGCTTACAGACCTTGCCGCAGGAATCGCTGGAGGCGGCGCGCGTGGACGGAGCCAGCTGGCTGCGGCAGCTCTGGCATGTCGCCATCCCGCATTTGCGCTCGCTCTTTGTCTTCATCGCCCTGATTTCCATCATGGATGCCTACCGTGTTTTCGACAGCGTCTTCGTGCTGACGCAGCAGAACCCCATTTTCGATGCCGAAACCATCATGTATTACAATTTCCAGGTGGCGCTGAGCTTCGGGCGGCTGGGCAAAGCCAACGCCATGAGCGTGCTGACCGTCATCGGCATCTTCGTCGTGCTCATCCCCTTCTTGGTCATGACCTACCGCGAGCAGGTGGAGGAAGCCTGATGACGCGCACCAAGAACCCCCTGGCGCGCGCCTTCATCTATGCCGTGCTGGCACTCTTCACGATCTACAATGTCCTGCCCTTCTGCTGGACGATCCTGAATTCCTTAAAGCTGCCCAAGGACGCCAACGCCCGCACGCCGCGCTTCATCTTCAAGCCCACTGGCGAGCATTATGCCGAATTGTGGCTGAATATGCGCCCGGATGACTTCGCGCCTTATGGCTTGGCGCTCGTGATCATCGTTTTCGCGCTGGCTGTTTTGGTCTTCTACGCCAACCGGCTGCCCGTGCCCAACGGGCTGATTTATCTGGGCGTGGCTGTGGTCGGCATGGCGCTGCTGCTGGGCTTGCCGCGGGTGGTCAATACCGCCGAGTTTTATGATTACCTGGTCAACAGCGTCATCGTCACCATCGGCACGCTGACCGTCAGTTTGAGCATTGGCGCCTTGGCGGGCTATGGCTTGGCGCGCTACCGACATGTGATTTCGGTCGTGATTTTGGTGCTGGCGCTGGCTTTTCGCTCGCTGCCGAGCCTGGCGCTGGTCCTGCCGTTTTATTATCTGGGGCAGCTTTCCGGCTTGTACGACACGCATATTCTGCTGATTTTATGCTTGGTGGCGGTCAACCAGCCCTTCACAATCTGGATGCTGCGCAGCTTCTTCATGGAGATCCCGCGCGAGATTGAAGAAGCGGCGATGATTGATGGCGCGGGGCGTTTGCGCTCCTTCGTTTCCGTCATCGTGCCGATCATGGGTCCGGGCATCATCACCACGGGCTTGTTCACGCTGCTGCTGGCTTACAACGACTTTCTGCTGGCGCGCATCTTGACGCAGATCAACTGGACACTGCCGGTTGGCATCGCCCAGTGGACGGGCGGCGAAGACCCGGGGCATGTAACGCTGGCGGCGGCTGGCTCGGTCTCGGTTACGCTGCCGATCCTGGTGGTGATTATCTTCTTCCAAAAGTATTTGATTCGCGGGCTGGCCTCCGGCGCGGTGAAGGGCTAATGGTCAACCCCTCTCGCCCCCCCCCCCCTCCGAAATCATGGAGGGAAAGTTTCGCTGAGATCTGATTCGTCAGGCGAAATGCCAGATGGAAATCCCGAATCCGTGGCTGTTAGCTCCCCTACCCGATGCTTCGGGGAGGGGCCGGAGGAGGGGTAGATAGGTTGGGCGACCCAATGGCTCGCCCGTACGACTATGAATAGTAACGAAATGACCGAGGGAGTTTATGAACATCATCTGCGTGGTAACCGACACTCTGCGCGCCGACTATCTGCCGACTTACGGCAATACGCAGGTCATCGCGCCGCAGCTTAGCGCCTTCGCCGACGATTCCATCGTCTTTGAAAACTGCCACGCCGCGTCCTTCCCCACCATTCCCGCTCGCGCCGATATCGCCACCGGCCGCTTCACTTTCACCTATCTCACCTGGGGTCCGCTGCCGCAGGAAGAGATCACGCTGGCGGGCTTGCTGTCCAAAGCTGGCTACAAAACCATGGGCATCGCCGACATGCCCTTCGGCGTGCGCAACGGCTATGGCTACGATCGCGGCTTCGACGACTTCTTGTGGATCCGCGGGCAGCGCGAAGCCTCCGGACGCCCGGATGTAACCAGCACCTGGACCTGCGAAGATGATCGTTTTGCGCCGCGCACCTTCAAAGCCGCCATCGACTGGCTGGAACGCAACTACCGCGACAAATTCTTCCTCTACATCGACGCCTGGGATCCGCACGAACCCTGGGACCCGCCCGCGCATTATGTAACGCCCTACCTGCCCGATTATCAGGGCGAGCAGGTCTATCCCGCCTACTGGGACTGGCAGGACGCTGGCTACAGCGAGCGGGATATGGAAGTCGCCAAAGCCACCTACATGGGCGAAATCAGCATGGTCGACCGCTGGTTCGGGCTGCTGCTGGAGCGGCTGCGCTCACTGGGCGTCTACGATGACACCGCCATCCTTTTCGTTTCCGATCACGGCTTCTACTTCGGCGAGTTCGGCATCTTCGGCAAGCGGCGTTTCCGCTGGCCCGATAACAGCCTCCCGGTCATGGAAGCCATGGCGCGCTTCAAGCAGGGCGCGATTTCCTACTGGTGTCCCTCGCACAACGAGTTGACGCATGTGCCGCTGTTCTTGCGCATCCCGAACTGGTCGCCTGGTCGCGTGGATGGGCTGGTCAGCATCCCGGACATGATGCCGACCATGCTGGACTTGGCGGGCGTCGACACCCCGCAGCGCGCGCAAGCCAAGTCCCTGCTGCCCCTGGCGCGCGGGGATGTCGCGCGTTTGCACGACATTGTGGTTACTTCGCAATCGCTGGCGGATGTGGCGGGCAATACCACGCTGATCGTGGACGACAGCGAACGCGTTGTGGTCGAAGTTTCGCCAAGCACTATCCGCGATGGCAATTGGGATTTCCTCTACAGTTTGCAAGGAGAGCGCGTCGAACTCTATGACGCGGTCAATGACCCGCGGCACCAGCGCGATCTGGCGGCGGAACGCCCGGATGTCTGCGCCATGATGCATGAGAAGTTCCTTCGCTGGATGCAGCAGATGGACACGCCCGCCGAGTATGCGGCGCCGCGGCGGCGACTGTAGCGCTTCGGAAAGGGGCAATGCGGGCAAGACAGCTTTGCTAGCGAATAAAACAGAACTTTGAAGTCCCGCGTGCCGCATGGCAGCCGCCCAAGCAGAAGAATTCACCCGCAGCCTTACCCCTCCCCGAATCATCGGGCAGGGGAGCTAAGGCAGGCGGAATCGCGACTTCGTATGGATTTCAGTATTTATGCGAATGCTCGGCGAAGCCTTCCCCCCATTGATATGGGGGGGGGGGGCGGGGGGGGTAGATCAAGCCCGTCCGCGAACGTTGGGATCGAGGAAGTCGCGCAGCCAATCGCCGAGGAAGACGACCCCGAGCACGGTGATGGTGATGGCGATGCCGGGGAAGAAGGTCATCCACCAGGCGCTGTTGATATACTGCCGGCCGTCGGAGAGCATCAAGCCCCAGGTGACGGTGGGCGGCTTCACGCCCAAGCCAAGGAAGCTGAGCGAGGATTCGGCCAGGATGGTGACGCCGACTTGCACCGCTGCCAGCACGATGGCGGAGTGGACGACATTGGGCAGAATGTGGAGGAACATGACCTTGGGGCGGCTCTGCCCCAGGGCGTAGGCGGCGACGACATATTCCATTTCGCGCACTTTGAGCACCTCGCCGCGGATGACGCGGGCGTAGGTGGTCCAGCCAGTGAAGCCGAGGATGAGGATGAGGGTGGAGAGGCCCGCGCCGACGACGCCGGATATGGCGATGACCAAGATGATGAATGGTATGGCGAGCAAGCCGTCGACGATGCGCATCATCACGCTGTCGACGATGCCGCCGACGAAGCCGCTGACGAGGCCGTAGATGACGCCAAGCGTGCCCGCGATGAGGACGGAGACGACGCCGACCAGAACCGATACGCGGCTGCCGGCGATGATGCGGCTCAAGATATCGCGGCCGAGTTGATCGCTGCCAAGGGTGAAGGTGTTGCCGCTGCTATCCACATAACCGGGGTTTTCGAAGCGGGCGCGGAGGTTTCGTCCCAGCGGATCATGAGGCGAGACGACGGGTCCGAAAATAGCCAGCAAGATGATGACGGTCACGATGATGCTGCCGGTTACGCCAACCGGACTCTTGAGCAGAATTGCCAGCACACGAAGGGGCAGGCTGCGCCGCGCCGGCATATCCGCGATTCGCTTGTCTTTAGCTCGAAAATTACTCTGCGCGTCCATCAGCGTTTTCTATTGGAACTTGATGCGCGGGTCTAGAATGATATAGATCACATCAATCGCGTAATTGATCAGGATAAAGGACAAGGCAAAGAATAATAGACCGGCTTGAACGACCGTATTGTCGCGGACGCTGATCGAGTCGATCATGAGCCGGCCCAGCCCGGGCCAGGAAAAGACGCTCTCGACGACGACCGAGCCGCCCAGCAGCCAGCCGAGCTGCAAGCCAAATACGGTGATGATCGGGATGAGGGCGTTGCGCAGGGCATGGCGCAGAATGACGGTTTTTTGCTGCAAACCTTTGCTGTGGGCGGTGCGGACATAATCTTGATTGAGCACCTCGAGCATGGCTGAGCGAGTCATGCGCGAAAGACGCGCGGCCATGCCGACGCCCAGCGTGACCGAGGGCATGATAATCGCTTTTGGCTCATAGGCGCCGAAGACCGGCAGCAGCCGCAGATGAACCGAAAAAATGATAATGAGCATGAGGCCGAGCCAGAAGCTGGGCATGGCGGTGCCCAATGATGACATGGCGGTGATGATCAGATCCGGCAGGCTGTTGCGTTTGAGCGCGGAAAGGATGCCGAGCGGAACGGCGACGGTTAAGCCGATGGCGGCTGACGCGGCTGCGAGTATCCAGGTATAGCCGAGGCGTTCAAAGACGAGCTCCATCGCGGGGCGTTTTGCCAAATAGGATTTTCCGAAGTCCCCGGTAATGGCTTTGCGCACAAAGGTGAGGTATTGCTCGCCCAGTGGACGGTCAAAGCCCCAGAATTTGCGCATTTGTTCAATTTGTTCTTCGCTGAAGAAATCGGGCGCTACCACCAGGATGGGGTCGCCGCTGAGACGCAAGATGAAGAAGACGACCACGGAGACGATGAACATGGTCACGATCAATTGGATCATTCGGCTGATGAAGAATCCGCGCATGGTTACTCCGCGGTCCCCATCCCCGGCCCCTCCCCCCACAAGGAAGGAAGGGGTGCTAAAGTCCCTCCCTCTTTATGAGAGAGGGACTTTAGGGTGGGGGTGAAATTACCTTACATGCCTGCCAGCTTGAGGTCGCGGAAGGTCATCCAGCCATCTTTGCGCGGCGTGAAATCGAATTCGCCCGTATTCAAGGCTAACACGTCCGTGATCTCAAAGAGCGTGATGGTCTGGGTGAGGTCGATGTAGTATTCCCACCACTGCTCCCAGAGGGCGAGGCGGGCGTCACGATCGATCGTGACCTGGATCGCTTCGGCCACCGCATCCCAATCCTCGTCGCAAATGCTGTAGGCAACCGCCGACCAGTCGCAATTGTAGAAGAGCGGCAGCAGGGCGGGACCGCAGCCGAGAGCCGCCAGCATCAGTTCGCGGTTGTTGCCGCTGCG
>DAOUKU010000038.1:0-3544 GCA_034420985.1 Anaerolineae bacterium
GGGAGTGTCTAAATCGGTGGATGGTTCTCTTTCTAACCCCACCCCCAGCCCCTCCCCGTCGGGACGGAGAGGGTAGCCAATGCTTGCCTCCCCCTGACCTGTCGGGGGGACCGAGGGGGGTCCATATCCAGCAGGTTCGCCACTCCCCGAGCTTTCCCAAGCAGTTGACAAGCTCTCCGCCCTCTGCTATAAATCTCCTTGCCTGCTGTATGCGTGATAGAACTATATGTGCCGAGCCAACAGTTTCTATAGGGGAATCGCTTGATTCCCAGCCTGTACTTATGCAGGTTCGAGACACTATGGCTACACGGTACGGTGGGCGCGCCAACAACAACAGCGCGCTTTCATCGTGCGCTGTTTTCTTTGCCCCTCAAAAACCGGCATAGTCGGCGCCGAAAGTATCGCTGAGCAGGCGCGGCAGCCGCTCTTCTATCGGCACCAGCACCTGCTGCGCGAACTCCTCATCGGTCAGGTACTCCTGCACATACTGGAAGTTCATGACGCGCATGTTGATGTCTTCCAGCTTGATATCCCGCGCGAAGACGGCCAGCTGGATGATCTCGTCCAGGCTCAAGCCGGTGTAGACATTGTTGCCCAGCGCAGCCAGCAATCCTGGCAGCCGCCCCAGCAGATCGAGGAAGTCGAGGCTCAGCGCGCGGTCGCGGATGGCATAGATGACTTGCTGTTGTCGTTCCGCCCGCCGCACATCGTTGTTGCCGTGGCGCGTCCGGGCAAAGCGCAAGGCATCGTAGCCATTCAGCCAATGTGTGCCCGCCGCCAGATAGAAAGGGTCATAGCCAAAGTTCATATCTGGATAGCGCTCGTCGGCAATGTCATAATCAATCGTTATCTCAACGCCGCCCAACTGGTCCACGCTTTGGATCAACGCGGTGAAGTCCAGCAGCAGATAATTGTGAATGCGCATGCCGAAATTTTGGAAGAGGGTCTGCTGCAGCAGCAATGCGCCGCCGCCATTGGGACTGCGCCACTCGCCCAGCAGATGCGCGCGGTTGATGCGTTGCCGTTCGTCTTCGCCGGGCACCGTAACATACAGGTCGCGCGGGATGCTCAGCAAGCCAACGCTGCCGGCCTTCGGGTCGATGCTCAGCAGCAGCAAGGAATCAACCAGCGCGGCGCGGTCGGTCTGGTCGGGGCGTCTGTCGAGTCCGCCGATGATAATGGTATATCGGGACTCTCCGTCCCAGGCGCGTAAATCAATGGGCGTACCATCGACCGCCAGAACGACATCGCTGCCAACCCGTCTGCCATCGGCGATGAATTGGCTGCGGGCATCGACTGGCGTGGGCAGGCTGGATGTTGGAAATGCTGTTGGGATCGCCATCTGCGCAGATTGGGGGGCGCGTATGACCACGAACATCGCGACTGTCAGCACGCCGAAGACAGCAATCATGCCGCCGGCCAGGGTCGCCCACAGCCATTCTTTGCGGCGGCGTCTCTGATAGCCGCGCGGACGCAGCTTCATTGGCGCGCGACCGCCCCCCAGTGGCGCATTCGCTTGATTGCGCGTATATCGCGCCGTACTATACACGGGGGCGACAGGCTGGTTTGCCGTTTGTATGGCAGCAGGCGCTTTTCGGCTCGCGCGGTCATCTGTGCGCTGGGTCATGCGCTCCCATTTTGGTAGCTGGACCGGTCAATACGACCGTCAGTATAGGCAAGGACAGGCTATGCGGCAAATGCGCTTGCTGGCAGAATCAAACTTCAGCGGCGGCGCGCGCAATATGGCGGTCGATTGCGCCATCGCCGAGGCGGTCGGCAGCGCTTCGCAATTGCCCACATTGCGGCTGTATGGCTGGCAGCCTTTTTGCCTGTCGCTGGGTTATGGCCAGCGTATGGCAGAAGTCGATGTCGATGCTCTGGTCGCGCGCGGCTGGGATTTGCTGCGCAGGCCATCGGGCGGGAAAGCCATTTTGCATGGCGACGAACTCACCTACAGCTTATGTCTGCCGCTGGGGCATGCGCTGGCTCGTGGTGATGTCATCGCAAGTTATCAACGCATCAGCGCGGGATTGCTGGCGGCGCTGCAGGTTCTGGGCATGCCGGCGCAGGCCGAACCCATGGATGCCGAAGTCACCGGCTCATCGGCTGGCCCGGTATGTTTTGTGCTGCCCTCGCACTACGAGATTGCTGTGGGCGGACGCAAGTTGATCGGCAGCGCCCAATTGCGGCGAGGCGGCGCTCTGCTGCAGCATGGCACGCTTCCCCTGCGCGGCGACATCGGGCGCATATGCGATGCGCTGGCTTTCGAAACTGGCAGCGCTCGCGAAAGAGAACGTCACTTGGTTCGTCAACGCGCAACCACGCTGTCCGAGTCGCTGGGGAGAGATATCGGCTGGGACGAGGCGGCGGCGGCGCTCACGCAGGGATTCGCCCAGGCATTTGATCTCGCGCTGGCTGAAGAGGCTCTATCGGATGCCGAGCGAGAACGGGCGGCGACATTAAAAAGCGAGCGCTTTGGAAATCCCGCATACACGGCGAAGCGCTGAACGCAGCCTAGTCGACCCGCAGCAGCAGCCCTTTCAAATACTCGCCTTCGGGGAAGGTCAAGGCCACGGGATGATCGCTCGCCGCGCCCAGTTGGCGGACGACTTGCGCGCCCCGCCGCGAATCCACCAGCGCGCCAAAAACGATCTTTTGGAACAAATCGCGGCTTATCGCGCCCGAACAGGAGAAGGTCATCAGCCAGCCACCCGGTTTGACGAGCCGAAACGCATTTAGATTCAAATCTTTGTAACCGCGGGCTGCCCGCTGCACCTGCCGTTTGTGCGCCGCGAACTTGGGCGGGTCGAGCACAACCATGTCGAAGCGCTCTCCCTCGCTGACACAATGCCGCAAATAATCAAAAGCATCCGCCTGAATGAACTCCGCGCTGGCTGGCGGGATTCTGTTGAGTTCCGTGTTGGCTTCTGCCAATTCCAACGCCGCATAAGCAGCATCCACATTGACCGCGTGCATGCCACCGCCTGCAGCAATGGCGAATCCACCTGTGTAGCTGAAGAGATTGAGCAGCCGCGCCCCGCTTCCACAGTCCGCCGCCAACTTCCGCAGCAGGCGTCGATTGTCTCGCTGATCGAGATAAAAGCCCGTTTTGTGCCCATGCCGGATATCGACCAGATAGCGGATTCCGTCCTGTTGGATCTCTATCGTGGCGGGAGGCGCTTGCCCGCGCAGCACGCCTGTGGACTCATCCAGTCCTTCGCGCCCTCGGACTTCGACATCGCTGCGTTCGTAGATATTGACGATGCCGGTTAGATCCAGCAGCGCAGCAGCAATTTCCCTTTTTCGGGCGTCGATGGCGCGCGTCAGGGCTTGCACAACCAGCCAGTCGCCATAACGGTCGACAATCAAGCCGGGCAGGCAGTCATTTTCGGCATTGACGAGGCGCTGCGCCGTATCCCCCGTGCGGTTGCCGCGCCGCGCGATGGCCTGGCTCAGCATGCGCCGCCACCAGGCCTGGTCGATCGCTTCGTCGCGCCAGCTCAAGATGCGGACTTGAATTTGCGATTTGGAATTCCAATAACCG
>DAOUKU010000039.1:0-54852 GCA_034420985.1 Anaerolineae bacterium
GGCCCCCCCCCCCCCCCCCCCCGTCAAGTCGGGGGGAGGCAAAAAACGCGCGTTGGCGCTCCCACAGATTTCCCATTTGGCGTTATTTGGACTGCCCGCCGCGACTGCTGTACAATAGCCGCACAAGGACGAATCAAGAGCATCGGAGCAGTTTGATGACAGCCAGTGCAGCAATCATGGAACGCTACCGGCGGGTGATGTTCGCGGCGGCGGCGCCCTATCACGGCGACAATCCCCTGGTGGCGGAGCGCGCCAAAGATCAATACATCTGGGATATCGACGGGGTACGCTACCTGGATTTCTTCGGCGGCATCCTGACCGTCTCGGTGGGGCACTGCAACGACGAAATCACCGAGCGAACCATGGCGCAGCTGCAAAAATTGCAGCACACCTCGACCATCTATGTCAACGAGAGCATGGTCGCGCTGGCGGAGAAAGTCGCTGAGCTGACGCCGGGTCGCCTGCAGAAATGCTTCTTCACCAATAGCGGCACGGAAGCCAACGAGACGGCTGTGCTGGCGGCGCGCATGTACACTGGCAACCCCGTCGTCATCACACTGCGCCACGCCTATTCCGGGCGCTCCATGTTGGCGATGAGTCTCTCCGCGCAGCGGCCCTGGCGTTTGGGCGGCGTGGTCGATCCCTACATCAAGCATGTGCGCAATCCCTACACCTTACGCGCGCCAGCGGGAATGAGCCCCGAGCAAGTGGTTGATCTCTGCGTCCAAGACCTGGAAGAGACGATCGCCACCAGCACCGAAGGGCGCATCGCCGCTTTCATGGCTGAGCCGATTCAAGGCGCGGGCGGCTTCATCGTGCCGCCCGAAGACTACTTCCAGCGCATCCTGCCCATCGTCAGAGAAGCGGGCGGCGTATTCATCTCGGACGAGGTGCAGACGGGCTGGGGGCGTACCGGCGGAAGGTGGTTTGGCATTGAGCAATTTGGCGTCGAACCCGACATCATGACCTTCGCCAAAGGCATGGGCAACGGCAGCCCCATAGGCTGCACCATCGCGACGCCGGAAATCGCTGACGCGGTCGCTGGCTTGACCTTCTCCACCTTCGGCGGCAATCCGGTGACGATGGCGACCACGCTGGCGACCGTTGAATATATGCAAGCGCATGACACGCCAAGCAATTGCGCCGTACAAGGCGAAAGAATGGCGGACAAGCTGGCCGAGTTCGCCGCCGAGTTTCCCATTATCGGCGAGGCGCGCGGCATGGGGCTGATGCAGGCGCTTGAAATCGTGCAGCCAGGCGGCATCGAGCCCGACGCGCCGCGGACGGCCGCCTTTGTCGATGCCTGTAAAGAGAAGGGCTTGCTGCTGGGCAAGGGCGGCTTGTACGGCAATGTCGTGCGCATCGCCCCGCACCTCAATGTCGCCAGCGACGATGTTGATATCGCGCTGGACATCATGGCGGACGCGCTGCTGGAGGTCTCCTGAGTTGCGCTGGATGGCGACTCTTCCATGAGCGGATTGTTCCTGGCCGCCAACATGCCCGGCGCGCGCGGACAAACCCTGCGCCTGCCCGTTTTGCTGTGCGCGACCCTGCTGGCGCTGGTATTGACGCTGAGCTTGCTCGCCATGTATGGGTCCCTGCCACTGGATGCCGAGCTCGCTCTGGAGTCGACAGCGGGCAGGCTGGCGACCTGGATGGCGCGTCAAAGCGGCGGCGATCCCGACGAGCTGCAATCGCCATTTGCTCGTTTGGCGCACAATTGGGCGGTCCAGCTAGGGCAAGATGAGTTGCAGCCAGCGCAACCCTTGGAAGTGGTCGCCTATGCAAGGTCGCTTTATCTGGCGGGCATCGCACTGTTGCTGGCATGGTCGCTTCTGGCGGCGCTGCGAATGTGGGCGGTTGCGGGCGACCCACCGGGTCGCCCCTACAGATTGTTTGCGGGAGGATCGAGGGGGACTTTGCTCGTCGCCTTGCTATTGCTGGATGTCCTGCTCTTTCTCGTGCCTGCGGTTGACTCCAGCGATGCCCTGGCGCGGGTCGTCTTCGCCATCTTGCTGACGGCGCTGGCGCTGATCCTCTGTCCTGGGCGCATCAGCCGCGCGGCTGGATTCTGCCTGGCGCTGTCCCTGCTGATGGTCGGCTGGGAAGCTGGCAAATCCTTCGCCGACTCGGTCTCTTACAAAATCCTGCTGCCGCAAGCTGGCTGGCAATATCGCGCCCTGCCCAGTCTGGACGCGGCGCTGCTGGAATTGCAATCTGGCGGCGTGGATGTCGTCATCGCCGACCGCAAAGATCTGGATGACTTGATGCCGCCCCTACCCGCAGAAGGCCGCAGCGACGACGACTTGCCGTACCCTGAGTTGCGCTATTTCAAACAGCTGGATCGCAGCGAGGGTATGGCTTTCCTACCCATCACACCGGCTTTCCCAGGTCGACTTAGTCTCGCCATGCGCGCAGCTGACGCCGCCGACACAAGCAGCGTGCGCCAAGTCTTCGACCGCGAAATCGCTGCCATCACAGGCGACTTTGCCGAGACGCGCTTTCTCAGCCAAGGGCGCAGCCTGGTCCTGCTCGACCTGAAAATCTTCAACGACCTCAACCTGCCGCATCTACAGATGATCGCCGAAGCCTTTTTGCAGCCGGCGCGGCGCAATGGCGAACTGCTGCTGCTGCGCATTTTGACCGATGCCGGTATCTACACCTTCAGCGAAGCCATCTTCGGTTTTCTGTTTGGGGCAGTGCTGGGTTTTCTACTGGGCGCGCTCTTCGCCCATTCGCCCCTGCTGGAACGCGGCCTGCTGCCCTATGTGGTGGCCTCCCAGACGGTGCCCATTCTGGCCATCGCGCCAATGGTGGTGATTTGGCTGGGCGCTGGGCAGCTTTCCGTGGCCGTCATTGCCGCCTATTTGACCTTCTTCCCCGTCACCATCAATACCTTGCGAGGCATGCAATCCCCGGCCGCCGAACAGGTGGAACTCATGCGCTCCTACGCGGCGGGGAGCTGGACGATCATGTGGAAGTTGCGCCTGCCAGCCGCCTTGCCGTATATCTTCACCGCGCTCAAAGTCTCGGCGACCGCCAGCGTGGTCGGCGCCATCATCGGTGAACTGCCATCGGGCATTGGCGACGGCTTGGGGCGCGCCATTTTGGACTTCAGCTCCGATTATAGTTTGGTGTCGACGCCGAAGCTGTGGGCTTCCATCGTGATGGCGGCGGCCGTGGGCATGCTCTTCTTCGCCGCGGTCAGCCTCTGCGAGCGCATCGTGCTGCGCGGTCTGCTGCGCGCCGCGGGGAGCGACGAGGTTCTGGAGTAGCTGTAGGGGCCTCTCGCTGAGACGCCTGTCTACCCGCCCGCCCCTACACGGCGCCGCCTGGGGGACTGAGGCCGTCAGACCGGCAGCGCCGCCGCCACAACCTGCTGCGCGATGCCGAATTTACGCGACACTTCCGCAGCTGGCTCCTCCAGCGCATGATCCTGCCGCTCGCCAGCCACAAACTGCTGCAAGACCAGCGGCCTCTCCTGGCTGTTGAAGCGCCACAGCTGTTCATCCACGACCTTGCCGATGACCACCTTGTCCAGGAAGAGCCCGCCATCGCGCCGATAATCCCGGATGGCGGCGCTGCGATAGGCGGCGTCCGCGACCGGCTCATCCACCAGCGTGAAAGCCGTGCCTTCCGGTTTTGATCGCCAGATGGCATAGCGTCCCGACCTCGCTGGTTCAGCGCGATAGTCCATGAAGGGGCTGCTGGCTGTCGTTTGGCGTGTCGCGTCCAAGGCCAGCACAGCATGCAGGGGAAGACCTACATCGAGCAACTGCTTCCGCCCGTCGATGATCAAGACGATGGCGCTGTGACAAGCGATGGACTCGCCCATATTGTTCAGGGTCAAGTAGCCCGTATAGCCCAGCCAGCGCAACAAACCCCAGACCGCGTAATTGCTCTCGTAGCAGGTGCCGCCGCTGCCCAGCGCGAAGTGACTTTCCCAGAAGGCTTCGCCCAGCAGCGCGCAATCGGCTGCTCGCGCATGTCGCGCCCGCCGCGTAATCCGCGAGGCGCTTTCCCAGGGCACTGTCCGTGTGTAGCGCGAAAGCAGCAATCTCAGCGTCGCCAGATTAGGCGGCAAATCGGTCGGCATGCCCAGATGCCGCAAAATGCGCTGGCAGAGCTCAGTTGGGAGGGCGGGACTGTCCATGCCAATATCATAGCAAAGGCGAATTGGCGGGGCAGGGCGGATGCCGTACAATCAGCAGCCCAGCATGCCGCCCGCCGCAGGTATTACCCATGCCCTATGCCGAAGTCGCTGTCAACTTGCCGCTGCGCCAGGCATTCACCTATCACATCCCGCCTGTGTTGGAAGGACAGCTCCTCCCTGGCTCGCTCGTGCGCGTCCAGTTCGGCACAACGATGGAAGCTGGCATCGTCCTCGCCATCCGCGAGCACAGCGACCTCGCTTATACCAAACCCGTCATTGAGTTGCTGGACGACGAGCCCCTGCTGCCGCCGGAGCAGCTGG
Source organism: Anaerolineae bacterium (assembly GCA_034420985.1). Lineage (GTDB taxonomy): Bacteria > Chloroflexota > Anaerolineae > Aggregatilineales > Phototrophicaceae > UBA6055. The sequence continues at coordinate 4,475 of DAOUKU010000039.1, forward strand.
AATTGGCGCAGTGGCTGGCGGAAAGCTGTCTGGCGCCCATCGGTCCCTGCTGCTGGCTCATGCTGCCGCCGGGGCTGACCGGCAAATCCGACAAGCGCTACCAGTTTCTGCGCGATGACCTGCTGGACGAACGTCCGCAACAGTTGAGCCTGCTCGGTTTTGAGCGCAAGCCTGAACCATCCCTGGCTCGCGACTTGCTGGATCGCCTGCGCGAGCGGGGACCGCTGCGCCTGCGCCAGGTAAAACGCGCCTTCCCCAAAAAACGCGTCGAGGCGGAGCTGGAGCGACTCTGCCGCGCCGGCATGGTGAGCGTTGAATCGGTGCTGGCGCCGCCCGCCGCCCGTGTGAAAACCGTCAAGCTGCTTTATCCTGCCTATTCCGCCGCCGAGATCCCGCAGTTTGCCAAGCGCGTCGGCAAATCCACCCAAACTATTGAGCTGCTAGATACCATCGCCGCCCGCGACGAGGATGCCATCGGTCTGCAGGAGGCGCTGGAGCTGGTCGGCGCCAAAACCCGCGCGCCCCTCAACCGGCTCATCGACGAGGCGCTGGTCTTCATCGAAGCTACCGAACGCGGCGAGCAAGACCTCATCATCTTGGATGCCGCGCCCGAACGCATCGAGAAAATGCTGTCGCTGTGGCGCGGCGACGCCTGGGCTGCCCATGCCCTGCAGACCATTCTCGACATGTCTGCGCCGCCCAGTCCGAAAGAAGCCAGCGAAGCCTGCGGGATATCCCGCGCGAAGATCAACAAGCTGGTCAACATAGGCGCGCTGGAATTGCGGGAAGAACGGGTCTGGCGGGATTCCCTGCGCGATATCGACTTTGTGCCAAGCGGTCCCCCCGCCCTCACCCCCGACCAGCAAAGCGTCTGGGAAGCCATCCAGCCGGCGATCGCGGAAAAGCGGACGGCGCGCTACCTGCTGCATGGAGTCACCGGCAGCGGCAAAACCGAGATCTACCTGCGCGCCATAGGCGAGACGCTGAAGCAGGGCAGACGAGCCATCCTGCTGGTGCCGGAGATAGCGCTGACCCCGCAGACCGTGCGCCGCGTCTCCGAGCGTTTTCCAGGTCGCGTGGCGCTTCTGCATGGCAGCCTGCCCGTCGGCGAACGCTACGACAGCTGGGCGCGCGCGCGGAATGGCGATGTCGATGTCATTGTCGGCACGCGTTCGGCGCTCTTCACGCCCCTGCCGGATATCGGCTTGATCGTGCTGGACGAAGAGCATGACGCCAGCTACAAGCAGCCGCCCTGGATGAGCGACCCGCATTATCACGCTCGCGATGCTGCCGATTTCCTGGTCCAGCGCTGCAATGCAACGCTGATTTTGGGCAGCGCCACGCCCGACCTGGGCAGTTGGCAGCGGGCGCAGCGCGGGCATTATCAACTGCTGCGTTTGCCCAAGCGCATTATGGGGCACCGGCAACGCATCGAGGGGCAGGCTCGCCGCATTGGCGCTGCGTCCCGTTTCGAGACCCTGGCTGGCGACGCGCTCACAGCAGAGTTGCCGCCGGTCTCCATCGTCGATATGCGGGCGGAGCTGCGCGCGGGCAATACCAGCATGTTCAGCAGCCAGCTGGCAGCGGCATTGGGGCAGGCGCTGGCGCGGGGCGAACAAGCCATGCTGCTGCTGAATCGGCGTGGGCAAGCCACTTATGTCTTCTGTCGGGATTGCGGCTACACGCTGGAATGCGCCCGCTGCGATATGCCGCTGGTTTATCACCGCGTCGACCATGCGCTGCGCTGTCATCATTGTGGCAACAGCCAGCCACAGCCCGCGGCCTGCCCGAACTGTGGATCGGCGCGCATCCGTTTCTTCGGCGCAGGCACGCAGCAAGTCGAAAGCGAACTGCAGAAGCGCTTCCCGGCGGCGCGGGCGCTGCGCTGGGATATCGACACAGCCCGCTCGGCACAGATGCACTTCGAGATCCTGGGCAAGTTCGTCGCTCGCGAAGCGGATGTGCTGGTGGGCACACAGATGATCGCCAAGGGGCTGGACTTGCCGCTGGTCACGCTGGTCGGCGTCGTCAGCGCCGATTTAGGGCTGTCGCTGCCGGATTACCGCGCTGGCGAGCGGGTTTTCCAGCTGTTGACGCAAGTGGCGGGGCGTGCTGGGCGGGGCGTGCTGGGCGGGCAGGTCATTTTGCAGACTTATCAGCCGCGCCACTATGTCATCCAGGCCGCGGCGCAGCATGATTACACAACCTTCGTCGCGCAGGAAAGCCAGTACCGAAAGCAACTGGGCTACCCGCCATTTCGACGGCTGGCGCGCATCGTCTTCCGCGACCGGGACCCGGCACGGTCTCAAGCGCAGGCGCAATATGCTGCCGAAGAGCTGCGTGAAATCCTGCGCGACGAGCAGTTGACCGGCACGCGCCTCATTGGTCCAGCGCCCTGCTTCTATGCGCGCATTGACCGTCATTATCGCTGGCATCTGCTGCTGCGGGGACCAGATCCACGCGCGGCGCTGCGGAAGCTCAAACCGGCGCCGGGCTGGCAAGTCGATATCGACCCCGTAGATCTGCTTTAGCGCCCCTTTGACAGAGCCTGATCCCTCGCTAAAATGGACGGCGAGGTGCGAGCAAGGGGCGGATCATGTGGCTTGTGCAGATTTGTATCGCGTCATTTTGGTGGTATTTGGGCATGAATCTGCTATTCCGCGAGGCGCGTGTATGGGAGACGGTTGATCATATTCCCTGGTTCCGCCTGAACTTTCGCGGTCCATCCACGCGTAAGTGGGAGCGTTTCTGCCGGGACGCCGGTTTACTTTGCCTGGCGACCGGCTGCCTGCTCTTTCTCAATTTGCCATTTGGCATGGGTACATTCGGCCTTCTTCTCTGTTTGCCGCCGTTGCTGTTCTTGCTGTGACAGGCTGCTGTCATGCGTAAACTCTTAAGCCTGCTGCTGGGCCTGCTGCTTGGGGCTGTCATTGGCGCGCTGCTAGTGGCTTTCTTCTCGCCGGTGACCGGCGACGAACTGCGCGATGACTGGGAAACGCGATATCAGCGGGCGCTTGAGGCCGGGCGCAAAGCCAGCGCAGAACGCCGCGCCGAACTGGAAAAAGAGCTGGAAGAATTGCGGCGGGCATGACGCAATGCACCAGTCATTATGCGGAAACGAGACCAGGTCAGTCAAGCAAAAGCCAGGCAATATCGCTTTGCTACATGAGGAAACGAAGCAACGCAGAGGGCACAGAGGTTTAACATCTATCGTCTTGCAAAAGCCTAGCGCAAAGCGAAAGTCGTAAGCCATAGGGGTGAGCCGGTGACTCGCCCTATGCTTGGGGGAGTGGCGAGGGCTGGGTTATGCGGGCGTCTCAGCGAGACGTCCTAGGAAGTCCTTTTCTCTGTGCCCTCGTTAGATTCGGTGTCCTCGGTGGCAAATTTTTGCATTACTTGCCTGACATTATGTAGATTAGCGGTGATCTGATAACAACTGGCTAGCGCAAGTGGGCGAGCGAACGCGCGACTTCTGGGTGCTGCTAGCGGCCATCCTTGCGCCCAGCATGGTCTTCATGGTCAGCACGGCGCTGAGCGTTGCGCTGCCTGCCATCCAGCGCGAGATGCATGCCAGCGGCAGTGATCTCATCTGGATCGTCAACGCCTATTCGCTGCTGCAAGCTGCCTTTATCTTTGTGAGCGGCTCCTTCGGCGATCATTATGGGCGCAGGCGCTTCTACATCATCGGCATCGCGCTCTTTGCGCTGGCATCGCTGGTCTGTGGCACGACGAACTCCGCCGATGTGTTGATTCTGGCGCGGGCTACGCAAGGCGTCGGCAGCGGCATGATGATCACCTGTAGCTTGGCGGTTGTCGGCGCGTATTTTGCCCATCATCGTCGTAGTTGGTCTATCGCTGTCTGGTCGGCTTTCACCATGTTGACATCTGGTGCGGGACCCATCTTCGGCGGCTGGCTGACCGAGATTGGCCTATGGCGGCTGATCTTCCTGCTGAACTTGCCGTTTTGCGCAGTTGCCATTGCTGTGCTGCTAGCCTTTGTGCCGGAAAGCTACGATGAAGACGCGCCCAAGAGGCTGGATGTATCCGGCACCTTGCTGAGCACGCTGGCGCTGATGCTGGCGGGCTATTTTTGCATTGAGGGACCGCGGCGCGGCTTTGACGACCCGTTGGTGCTGCTGGCGGGCGCAGGCGCAATCGCCATTGTGCCGGCCTTCATCTGGATCGAAGGGCACAGCGACCACCCGATGATGCCGCTGAATCTCTTCCGCTCGCGGACATTTTCCGGCGCTAATTCCTTGACGCTGCTGCTCTATGGCGCCATTAACAGCGCGCAGTTTTTCTTGCCGCTGGGCTTGATCCAGGTGCAGGGCTATACCGAGTCGGGAGTGGGGCTTGCCCTGCTGCCAATGACGGTGCTGATGGTGGGCTTGTCTTTCGTGATGAGCCGCGTCGTCGACCGCTATGGACCGCGTTTGCCGCTGGTCACGGGTCCGATTGTCATTGGCATCAGCTTGCTGATGCTGAGCGGGCTGGAGGTGGGCAGCGGGCAGGATACCTATTTGCAGACTCTCTTCCCAGGAGTCTGCCTCTTCGGCATCGGCATGGGCATCACGTTGGCGCCGCTGACCACTGCCGTCATGGCTTCGGTGGATGAGCATCATGCTGGCATGGCATCGGGATTGAACAATACGGTTTCGCGTTCGGCGCAAGTGCTGGCCATCGCTGTGATGGGCGGCATCGTCATCACGCTCTTCCAGGATACGCTGCTGGGCGACCCGCTGGTAAGCGCCATGCCTGAGGATGCCCGCGCCTTCCTGGCAGCCGAGTCGGTGAACCTGGCCGAGACGGCGTCGCCAGACGGGCTGACTGCCCAGGTCGAAGCTCAACTGCGCGAGCTAATCCGCCATGTCTTTTCGGACGGCATCCGCGTCGTGATGGTGATTTCCGCCGTGCTGAGTTTCATCGCAGGCGTGCTTGCTACCAAGCTGATCGAGGCTGAGTTGCCGCCAGAGTGAGCAATTGCGCGCCCGCGCAGCCCCCTCAGTCCCCCCGAAACATCGGGGAAGGCTAAGCATTTGTGAAATCTGTAGGGGCGCGCTTGTGTTGCCCGCCTGTCCCATCCCCAGCCCATGGCGAACCGTGTAGGAGCCTTTCGCTGGAAAGCCTTGCCTGCGCAAACTGCCAGCGCGGTGAAGTTATCCAATTTGTGATAGGATGAAGGCAATGCTTCACAACAATGCTTCTTGGTGCAGATAGCGCATCTTCAGTGTCCGCAATCGACATAGACAATAGAGCCACATATTTTTGGGTGCTTTTCGCCAGCATCTCCGCTGCCAGCATGGCTTTCGTAGCCAGTTCGTCGCTGAATGTGGCGCTGCCGGCTATCCAGCGCGAACTGGGCGCGCGCGGCGCTGACCTCATCTGGATTCCCAATGCCTATGTCATGGTGCAAGCCTCGCTGATCGTCGTAACTGGCTCGCTGGGCGATCACTACGGGCGCAATCGCATCTGCCTGTTGGGAATTTTGCTGTTTGGGCTGGCATCCGCCATTTGCGGCTTGTCAACGACGACCAGCGTCATTATCGCCGGGCGCTTGGCGCAAGGCATCGGCAGTTCCATGATCGTGCCCAACAGCCTGGCCATCGTTTCTGCATTCTTCAGTCGCAAGGGGCAAGGTTGGGCGATAGGTCTCTGGTCGGGATTTACTGTGCTGATGGCGGGCTTGGCGCCCTTCTTGGCTGGGGTATTGACTGACCTCGGCATGTGGCGGCTCGTCTTCCTCATTCACATTCCTCTGGGGCTGTTTGCCGCTTTGGTGTTGATGCGCTTCGTGCCGGAGAGCTTCGACAGAAAAGCGCCCAGACGTATGGGTATCGCTGGTGTGCTGCTCGTCACCATCGGCTTGGGCGGGATTACTTTTGGTTTTATTGAAAGTTCCACCCTGGGCTTTGACAGCCCGCTAATTATTTTGGCAATCGGCGGCGGCATTCTGGCTTTGATGAAGTTTCTGCTCGATGAGAGAAAGAGCAAGCATGCCATTTTGCCGCTTTGGCTGTTCAAGTCGCGCGCATTCAGCACGGCCAACCTGATCAGTCTGGTATTTCACGGCGTGATTCAACCGGCGCTGCTTTACCTGCCGCTGAACATGATTCAGGTGCAAGGCTATAGCGCTACCTTCACCGGTCTCTCGATAATCCCGTTGATCCTGGTCGCGACTTTGGGTTCCAGCCTGATCGGTCCCTTGCTGGACAGGCGCGGACCGCGCTTGCCCTTGACGATAGGCTTGCTCATCGTCGCGCTGGGATTCGTCGCCTTCGGCAATGTGGGGGTGACCGGCGGCGAATCGGAGTATCTCAATACGCTCTTCCTGCCGGTTGTGCTCTTTGGACTCGGCTTTGGCTTGAGCTTTGCGCCCTTGACGATGGCGGCAATGTCTTCGGCGCCCGATGCCAAAGCGGGTATCGCGTCCGGGGTCAATCACACCGTGACGCGCGTTGGTCAGGTGCTGGTCGTCGGCATCTTGGGCGGGCTGGCGATTGGCTGGTTCGGCAATATGCTGGTGAATGACGAGTACATCCTAAGCTTGCCCGCCGAGGCCCAGGCACACTTGGCTGCGGATGCCGGCGACCTGGTTGAGACTTCCGTCCCGGATTGGCTAGCTACCGACGAGCAAGAACAGGTGCATCAAGTCATTCGCGAGGCCTTCGCCGCGACCTTCAGCATCTTGATGTGGATCGGAGCGGCGGCTTGCGTAATCTGCGCTGCCATCGCCTGGCTGGTCATTGATGATGAAGAGCTGCGAAAAAATCGTGAACGGAACGCCACCATCAATGCCGACCCGCAGCTCGATCAGGCGGCGTCGGAAGAGGCAAGCAGATCCCTGCCGTAGACCGCCTCGCGAATGCCCTTCAAATAACCAATGGCGAAGAGCCGCCCGATAGACGAGTAGCCAGCCTGCTGATTGTCGTCGCCAGCCATGGTCGGCACATGATCGGGGCGCAGTACGCCAGTGAAGCCGATATCGCGGTAGGCGCGCATGCAAGCCACCATGTCCGACTTGCCGGCATCGTGGAAGGTCTCCTGGAAGCGCTGCGGCCTGCCCGCCACATCGCGCATGTGCACGAAGAAAATCTTGTCGGCAAAGCGGCGGATGACCGCGGGCAGGTCCTCCGTCATCAGCGTGAAATTGCCCTGGCAAAGCGCGATGCCGTTCATCTCGCTGGGGACAAGCTCCAGCAGGCGCGCGAAGTTGTCGACGCTGCGCATGATGCGCCCGATGCCGCGGATTGGTGAAAGCGGCGGATCGTCCGGGTGCATCGCCAGCTTCACGCCAGCCGACTCGGCCACTGGCAGCACGCGCTCCAGGAAGTAGTGCAAGCTCTCCCAAAGCTGGGACTCGCTGATCTCGCCGTAGTCGGTCAAGGGCGCGTCCGTCATTTGCGCGTGGTCATAGCCGGTGACCAGCGCGCCGCCCCGGCCACGGAGCGTGGTCGAGGTGCGCACCCAGTTCATCACCGCCATCCACTCGTAACACCAGGTCTCGATGCCCAGCCGTCCCATATTCTCGATGAGCTCGCAGACAGAGTCGATTTCTTCGTCGCGACCAGGCAAGCCGAGTTTGGCTTTGGTCAGTGGCGGGCGGCTCTCGATGACGGACAGCAAGAAGCCGCGGTCTTCATAGGCGTTGCGGGTGCGCAGCAGGGGCGCGTAGCTCCAGGGTGGCTCGCCATCAAAGGCGGTTTCAAAGCCCAGCGCGCCAACCACATGGCGGACGCCGCACTGGGCGACCAGGTCCCATAGCTGCGAATAAGTTGGCGGCAAGAATTCAGCGATTTGGATCATGGCAGTGTTCCTGCGATTGGTAGCGAATAACGGAAGTGCTTCACCACAGAGGACACAGAGTCTACACAGAGAACACAGAGATTCCAATTTGATGATGGGACGAGTTGGCGATTCCTCCTGCGGTCTGCGTTTGCTCGCGACAGACCGTGGGACGCTTCTCGCGGCAAGTTTGGGATAAGTTTGTGAACGCGGGCAAGCCAATTCATGATTCGCAATTGGATCTAGCCTCCCCCATTTCAATGGGGGGATCGAGGGAGGTCGCGCCCTACATCTTTTCCAGCGCGGGCGCGTATAATGCCGTGTAGCCAGCCACAGAAGCCGAGCCCCGCATGCAGCGCAGTCAAGAGCAGCAGCGCCAATCCATCCCCAGCCTCAGCAGCGCCGAGGTGCGCCAGCGCATCCAACGCGGCGAAAGCAACGACTTCGAAGCGCGGGTCGGGCGCAGCTACTGGGATATCTTCCGCGACAATGTGCTGAATCTCTTCAACCTGGTGCTGGGCGGGCTGCTGGTCGTGGTCATCGGGCTGGGGGATTACGCCACGGCTTTCTTCGCCGGTTTCAGCGTCGTCACCAATACCTTTTTCGGCATGTTGCAGGAATTCAACGCCAAGCGGAAGCTCGATCAACTGGCGGCGCTGGCGGAAGGGACAGCGCGCTGTCATCGCGATGGGGCTTGGGTGGATGTGCCCATGCGCGGCGTGGTCAAGGACGAAATCATCCGCATTGAGCCCGGCGATCGCCTGGTTGTCGATGGCAGCCTGCTGCAAACCGATTCGCTGGAGCTGGACGAATCGCAGCTGACCGGCGAGTCGGACGCTATCGCCAAATCGCGCGGGGACCGCGTGCTTAGCGGCTCATTTTGCACGGCGGGCACGGGCATCATGCGCGCCACGCAGGTCGGCGCCGACAGTCAGATCAACCGCCTTTCAGCCATCGCCAAGCAATTCAAGCTGGTCAAAACGCCGACTCAAATCAAAATCGACATCACGGTCGAAGTGGCTGTCGCGCTGATGTTGATCTTCGTGCCGCTGATCTTCATCACGGGCTATCTGTTGACTGGCTTCGCTACGGAAGCCGCCGTGCTGGGCAGCGTGCGCGATGCCGTCGTCTTCACGACTAGTTTGGTGCCGCAGGGACTGGTGCTGGTGGCTATCTTATCATTGACCATTGGCGCGGTGAAAATCAGCCTGCAGCAGACGCTTATTCAGCGGGTCAACGCCGTCGAGTCGCTGGCCAATGCGAGCGTGCTCTGTTTCGACAAAACTGGCACCTTGACGCAGAACAAGCTGGCTGTGCGCGAGATATTGCCCATCGGCGCGGCAGACGAAGCGGAGATCCGCCGCGACTTGCAAGCCTGCCTGGCGAATATGGCGCACCGCAACAATACTGCTCAAGCCATTGAACGGTATATCGCGGAGGGCTCGCAAGTTGATGCGCCGCCGAAGCTGCGCGAAATCCCCTTCAGTTCGGCGCGGAAGTGGTCGGCCGTTTGTCTGGCGGGGCGGAGCTTGCTGCTGGGCGCGCCAGAACGCCTGCTGCCCGCCAGCCATCCCTACGCCTACACCGCCGAGCAACTGTCCCGCGATGGCATGCGCGTGCTAGCTTTTGCACAGTCAGTCGACGAGCCCAATCCGACGCAGGGCTTAGCGGTCGACGACTTGCAGCCTTTGGCGCTAATCGTGATGAGCGACCAACTCCGCGGCGACATCCAGGACACGCTAGCGGCTTTCCGCGCCGAGGGGCTGACGCTCAAGGTCATCAGCGGCGACAACCTGGAGACCGTGCGCTCGGTCGCGCAAGCCTCCGGAATGGACATCGGTTCGCGAGCCTACAGCGGCGCCGAGCTGGATGCTATGGGCGAGGGCGAATTTTCCAGCGCAGTGATGGAGAGCCATGTCTTCGCCCGCATTGAACCGCATACCAAGCAGCGGATCGTCACGGCGCTGCGAGCAGGCGGCGAGTATGTCGCCATGGTCGGCGATGGCGTCAACGATGTGCCAGCGCTGAAGGCGGCAGATCTGGCGATTGTGATGAACGACGGCACGCAAATCAGCAAGGATGTCGCTGATATCGTGTTGCTGAACAACGCCATGTCCACTCTGCCGCGGGCTTTCCGCGAGGGCAAAGCCACCACGCAGACCATCTTCGGCACAATGAAGCTCTTCATGGTGCGCCACTTTTACATGATCGCGCTTTTCATTTTCATCGCCTTCATGGCGCTGCCCTTTCCCATCACGCCAGTGCAAATCAGCTGGGCGACCTTCGGCACGGTCAATCTGCCGGCTACGCTCATCGCCTTTGGCTGGCTGAGACCGCAGTTGATCACGCGTTTCCGCCACGATGTGCTGGATTACATCCTCACCATGGGCTTCATTGCCGCAGTGATGATGACCGCGCTTTATCTGGTCGCCTGGGTTGGCAGCGGCGGCGACCTGGAGATGACGCGTTCGGTCATCACCATCATGGTGGCGCTCTACGGCATGGTGATCACCTGGCATGTGCAGGGCATTGATCTATTGCAGCCGCATACTTTTGCGCAGCACTGGCGGCTGATTGCGCTGACGGCGACGCTGACGACCGGGACGATCCTGGCGATGTACGCCTATCCGGCGCTCTTCGAGTTCAAACCGCCGCTTTGGGATGGCGGCGCTGGCACGGCGATGATCGCGTCGATTGCCGGGCTATTCTCCGCGACCCTGGCGCTGGTGGGGCAGGGCATGCGGCATCGTTATCTGCTGGAGCGGTTTTGGGAGCTGCTGGCTGCGGACCGGGAGTAAAAAGGTTGCAAGAATAGAATAGGTGTGCTATACTCGGCGGATCAGATCAAACGAGATGTGTTCAATGCCAACTGATCCGCAAGCATTCCAGCTAGCTCGTAAGCCATGGTCGAGGTGGAAGCACAAGATATTAGACGACTATCTACCGGCACTGGCAGCCATCCTTCAAAGCAGAGAGACGATCTATTATGTCGACGGTTTTGCTGGACCTGGTCGATACACCGAAGATGATACTGAAGGTTCGCCACTTCTAGCTGCAAGGCATGCGCAAAAACTTGCGTCAAGTAATTCCAACTATGCGCTGAAGTGCTTGAACGTGGAGTCCGATCCAAAAGTATTTCGAAACTTGCAAGCGTCTACTTCCGAGTTTGGCATGCTCGTCCACAACTACAATGGTGACTTCGCGAATTTTATTGATCGTATCTTGCAGGAAGTTGCAGACAAGCCCGCACTCTTTTTTCTTGACCCCATTGGAGTAAAAGAATTGGCATGGAGTGTGCTAGAGCCGTTGTTCCAGCGGGTTGCAACTACCGAGTTCCTCATGCGATTTGATGCCCAAACTGCCCTACGATTAACTGGTGAGGGAGCGCACTTGCATCATACATTCAACGCAGTGCTCGGCGAGAGCGATTCTCGATACTGGCAAGATCGCCTGCATCATTGTGGCCAATCTCCTACAGAAAAACGAGACTGCTTGACAAAGGCATACGAGGATAAGGTAACTAGGTATTTTCAATACGTTACCCGTATACCGATTCGAGATGACCGAAATCGATTGAAGTATTACTTGCTCTATGCGACGCGCAACCTCAAGGGCGTACAGTTGATGAATGATGTACTCGTGGCAATCAATGACTTACGCGACCGAACCCTAGATGAAGAAAGACGAGAGCAAAACCGCTTACAACAGCAAGACATGTTCGCTCCTAGTACACAGGACCTAATGTTTGCCGAACTTAATCTGCTAAAGGAACTTGTGCTCACAGTCTTGAGAGACTGCCAGCCCATCCGTAGAGATGATTTGCGAGCAAATGTGGCACTGATCAATAACAGCTTTGGGCGGTTTTCAGGTTCTCAAATTACAGCTGTTCTGGGTGGAAGAGCCAGGAAAATCAATATTCCAAGCGAATTCGTCACTCTAAAGAATAGAATTCGGATAGTGAACAATTCCACGCTTGGAAGCGATAAGGCAAAACTGAAACTTGCCGATTAGGCTTATTCTAAGTTGCTGTCACTGGCGCGCCGGGAAACCCTTCCCGCCACTCATCCCATTCCAAGTTTCCCTTGAAGAACACATCGACCTCCGCCCCATCCAGCGCATCCAGCAAGCCCGCCGTCCACGCGCGTTCGGGCTGAAAAGTCTTCCTGCCATCACTCGCCGCGCCGATGATCGCCCACTCAAACGGGAGCGCCCCTTCATCCCGCAGCCACGCCTCAAACACCGGCGCGACATCAAACCACAGCGGCTCGATGCTCATGAAGCGCACAGTCGCCTCCACCTCTCGCAGGTGTCGCAGGTAAGCCATCAGCGCCCTCGCGCCACCGGTCTCGCTCATCAGATGACCGGCCGGCAAACTCACCCCCACCCACACATTGGGCGGATAGGGATTGAACTGCGGCAGACGAATCGGAAACTTGCTCAGCGTCTGGAAGGTGTGCCAGTGCGCCTCGCGCATCACGCCCAGCACCTTCTCGATCTGCCATTGCGGCACCCAATGCCCGAACAAATCGGCCATGCTGCCCACGAAGATGCCCGCGGGCTTCTTTAGACGCCGGGGCGCGTCCAACTGGTGCGGACGCCAATAATGATGCTCGAAACCGTGCGGATACCCGCGCGTGAAGCGCTCGGCGATGGTCTTGGCATAGCACTCGGTTATCGAACCATCGGGCATGCGCCAGGTGCAGCCGTGCAGGCAGCCACCAGTGGGATTCCAGGTGTAGCCGGGCAACTCGCTGCCATCTGCGCGGCGGATGCGCGTCCATTCGATGCCCTTGGGCGGCTTCTGTCGGTTCATGGCTGCCTCGCGTTGGCTTAATCATGCTCAAGTATAGAACATATGTAGCAAAGCACAAGAGCAAATATTGTCGATCCATAAAACAGGATCAACAAAATGGTCGCGAATGTCATTCGCCATGAAAACGCTGTTCACAGCAACTGTCTCCCCCCAAAAACTCTTGCTGATGGGGGGAGAAGCAAAATGTCGGCGGCGCGGAATTAGCCAGCCATCATCTTGTCCATTGAATTCATGGACATGCTCGAATCGTCCATCATCATCTTGTCCATGTCCATCATCATCGACATGCCGCACTTGTCCCGCGCGTAGTCATAATAGCCGGCCTGCCACTCGTCCTCCGTTTCGCATGTCTGCCCCATCAAGCAGCAGTTGTCCATTAGGGTCGCGTAATCCGGCGAGTCATAGATCATTTCCTCGGTGTCGGCCGGCAGCGGGCACCGGCCAGCCAGGAAGTCCAGGTGGCCGCCACGCCATTGCGCTCCTGTGTCGCATTCTCGTCCCAACTGGCAGCAGTTGTCCACATACATCACAGTCGGCGGCGGCGCGTACAAATCGCTGACTTCTTCGTCGGTGAGTCTCTCGTGCTGCACCCAGTCGGCTATCCAGGCATGTCCGCCGTCGTGCTCTACATTCAGCCAGCGGTTGAAGCTGTCGACGACATTCAACACAGAGCCTTCTGCCAGCACGGCCACAATGTTGCTGTCCAGGCTGTGTAGTTCACGCAGGTTGGTCTCGGTCAGCAGGCGGATGTGGTAGTTGGACGGCGCCATATCCGCGGGCATGGCGGGCATGGCCAGCATGGAATCCGTGTCGGGCATGCTGCCGTCCTCATTCAAGCGCGTATGCTGCACCCAATCCGCCAACCAGAGTTCGCTGCCCTGGTAGCTCACTTTGAACCAGCGGTTGAAATGCTTTAGCACCGTCAAGCGCGTGCCCTGCGGCACACGGGTGACCAATCCGCTGTCCAGGCTATGGGACTCGCGCAAATTGGCTTCAATGTTCAAGCGAATGACAAAGTTGTCCTGTGCCAGGACCGTGAAGGCCGTACACAGCATCAACAAGCATGCAAATACAGATCTCATTTTGGTGCCTCCTTTTTTGTTTCATGCGCCGATTGTATCACGGATGCGCTATCCCTGCGCCGCCTCCACCAGGCTCGGATGCGCATGGCCGCCAGTGCCGAGAACACAAACAGCAGCGGATCGGTAGGCGAACGATAACGCGTACTAGGGTGAAAGAGCAAATACATCGCTGTCTGGCTCAGTTGCACAGCCCAGAGCAGGCTCAGCGAGCGCCAATCCCGCCGGCTCGTCCATAAGCCCCCCAGCGCCAGTAGCCACAAAGCCCCAAAATACAGCGCGTGAATGCTCCTGCCCGCCACTGCAAACAGGCTGTCATCCTGATATGCCGCATTCGCCGCCGTAACGCCGACATGCGATCCGTCGCCCTGGACGACGACCTGTCCGCTTTCGTCTATCGTCAGGCGCTCGCCCTGGCGCAGGTTGTTCAGCGGCGTCACTTGCGGGTTCCAGTGCAGGCTCAGCTTCAGCAGCAGCAACTCCGGGATCTGCGCGGGATGCTCGCGCAGGTAGCGCCAGCCAGCCTCGGCGAGATAGGCATTGCGCTGCAATAGTCTGTCACGGGGCGGCGCGTCAACCGGCGCGGGCAGCCACTGCACATCGTAGCCAGCGCGTAATACAGCAGCCGCGTAGATATTGTTGCCCTGATAGATATTCTCGCCGCTATTGAGCGCGATGGGCACGAAGCCGCCGTAAATGCCAGCGCCGCGCAGCAGCCAGGGCAGTGTCACCAGCAGGCTCATCAGCGCTACTGGCAGCAATCGCCACAGAGTGTCTCGCCAGTTGAGCTTGAGCAGAAACCAGGGGACCACCAATATCGCCAGCGTCGGCAGCAGCGCCCTCGCCAGCACAGAAGCGCCCAGGACCAGTCCGGCCGCCAGCGCGATCGCCAGTACGCCACGATCTAGGCGCTCCCTTTCCCGCAGCAGAATCAGCAGCCAGACAAAGAGATGCAGCAGCAGAATCCACAGCGCCGTGTCGTTGAGAGTTAGATTCTGAAAGATGAGGTAAGAATAGAGCGCGAAGAAAAGCGCAGCCAATGCGCCAACCCACTCTCCCTGGCGAGGGACAAGCTGCCGACAGATGCCCGCCAGCAGCGCAATCGACAGCATGTCAAAGACGATGTGCAGCAGCGCCACCGCCATGTACTCGCGCCCGAAGATGCCGTAGACGCCCGCCAGAACCAGGCTGTACAAAGGCGGCATGGCAGCGTCGGGGAGGCCCGGTTCGCGCCCGTATACGCCCGTAGTCAACAGATTCAGGGCGTATTCATCGTAGGCTTCCGAGCCATGAATCTCGCCGCCGGGCTCGCTAAAAGCGAAGATGCCGGGCAAAGCTAACAGCACAGCCAGCCGCGCCAACGCAGCAATGACGATGATTAGCGTAATTTTGCGGCGCAGGATCAGCGCCGCGAGCCGCGGCAGCAGTCCCTTCTGTTTCCCTTGCCCGATCGCGGGCGATTGGGATTGTGATTTGCGGGGCACGGTCCCCTCGCGGAATGCGACTTAGTAGCGCTCGCCAATCCCGTCGACATCGTCCATCAGTTGATTGAACTGCGCGATATTCAACTGCTGTTTGGCATCGGACATGGCCACATCAGGGTTGGGATGCACTTCCACCATCAGCCCGTCGGCGCCGCTGACCCGCGCCACTCGTCCCAGCGGGTTAGCGATATCGCGCCGCCCAGCCGAATGCGAGATGTCGACGATGACGGGCAGATGCGTCTCCTGCTTGAGCAGCGGCACTGCGCTGATATCCAGGGTGTTGCGCGTCCACTCGCTGAAGGTGCGGATGCCGCGCTCCATCAGAATCACTTGCTGATTGCCGCTGGCCATGATGTATTCGGCGGCGTAGATGAACTCCTTGAGCGTTGCGCCGAAGCCGCGTTTTACCAGCACGGGTTTGCTCTGCTTGCCCAGCGCCCGCAGCAAGAAGCTGTTCTGCATATTGCGGGCGCCCACCCAGAAAGCATCCACATATTCATCCATCATGGGTATCAGCGACATGTCCAGCACTTCGCTGATGACCACCAGCCCGTATTTGTTGGCGACTTGCCGAGCGATCTTCAAGCCCTCTTCGCCCATGCCCTGGAAGTCGTAAGGCGAGGTACGGGGTTTGTAGCCCATGCCGCGGATCATCTTCACGCCGCGCTCGGCCAGCACCGCCGCCACCGTGTCCATTTGATCGTAGCTTTCGACCGCGCAGGGACCAGCGATGATCTCGAAAGTATCGTTGCCCAGTTGCAGCCCGTTGCTGAATTCAATGATAGTGTGCTGGTTGGGTTGTTTGCGCTGCACCAAGATGGTCTGGCGGGCGTCCTGCTCTTCCAGGTTCAGCGTGGCGCGGAAGATCTCGCTGAAGAGCCGGCTGATAGTTTCGTTGCTGAAGGGACCTTCGTTGGCGTATTGGAGCGCGGTCAGCATTTCGGCTTCGCGCTGCGGGTCATAAAAGCGCGTGCCCATGCTCTGCTGCACCTTGCCGATTTCCAGCGCAATTTCGGCGCGTTTGTTCAGCAAAGCCAGGATATCCAGATTGATCGGGTCAATCTGCTCCCGCAATTCTTTCAGGCGGCTTGTCTCTGACACGGCTCGTCGTCCCCCAAATGCACATATTGCTTATAGTTGCATGTTATTATACACAGCAATTCAGCAATACTAAGGTTAAGTTTGCGGCTTGCGGCGACGTCCGCACAACCACCCGCGCCCATCACCACCGTAGTAATGGAGCTGGCAACCTGTAATGCCTGTGGGCGAGGCGCCGCCTCGCCCCTACAATAGACATTTCTCTGTGCCCTCTGTGTTGCCTCGCTTCCTCCTATAGTAAAGATCTATATGCGGTTTCTGTACAACTGACAAGGACTAGCTGAGCCATGCCCGCCTTCATGCCCGGAATCGAATTGGCGCGCGCTTTCTATCAAGAAGCCCTGCGTCCCATTCTGGCTGCGCATTTCCCGGACCTGCAGCACAGCGCCGCCTTGCTGGGCAGCGGGTCGGAAGTCCTGGGCTATGACGACGCTGTGTCCACCGACCACCATTGGGGGCCAGGCCTGCAGCTCTTTTTGTCCGCGCGCGACCATGCCGCTCATGCCGAAGCTATTTCCAGCCGCCTGCGCAGCGAATTGCCCTACACTTTTCGCGGCTACCCGACCAATTTTGGCCCGCCCAGCCAAGCCCCCGACGACCAGGGCACCCAACTGATGCAGTCCGTCACCAGCGGCGAGGTCAATCATCGTGTAGAGGTCGCCACCATCGACAGCTTCATGCGCGGGCAGTTGGGCATCGGGCGCGGGCAAGCCTTGACGGCGGCCGACTGGCTGAGCCTTCCCCAGCAGCGTTTGCTCGGCTTCACGGCCGGGGCAGTATTTCACGACGAACTGGGTCTGGAAGCTGCGAGAGCCCGTTTCGCCTATTATCCGCGCGATGTTTGGCTGTATCTCTTGGCTTGCGGCTGGATGCGCATCAGCCAGGACGAGCATCTGGCGCCGCGGGCTGGCTCAGTTGGCGATGAGTTGGGCGCCGCGGTCATTGCAAGCCGCATCGCGCGCTCCATCATGCTGCTCTGCTTCTTGCTGGAGCGGCGCTACGCCCCTTATCCCAAATGGCTGGGCAGCGCCTTTGCTCGGCTGAACTGCGGCGCTGAATTGATGCCGATTCTCATGGATGCGCAGCGCGCCAGTGATTTCCGCGAGCGTCAGCGTCATCTCTGCGCCGCCTACGCTATCCTCAATCACCTGCACAACTCACGGCAGCTGACCATGTCGATTTATCCCGCCCTGCTGGAGTTCCATGGCCGCGGCTTCCTGGTTTCGCAGGCTTGGCGCTATGTGGAGGCGCTGATCGCGCAAATCAACGATGCCACTGTGAAGGCCATCGCGAGCCGGACGCTCATGGGCAGCATCGACCTCTTCAGCGACAATACCGACCTGCGCGAGAGCTTGCCGTTGCGGGGGAAAATCGCCGCTTTGTACGAAACTTAAGTAATGCAAAACTTATCACCGAGGACACGAGTCTAACGAGGTTACAGAGAAAAAGACTTTGTAGGGGCAACACTTGTGTCGCCCGCTGAACTAGACTCATTGCGCTCTGTGGCTGGTTTTCTAACAACTAAGTTGGACTTAGTTGTCAGCAAGTTTGGCCTACGGGGCAGGGTTGCGGGGCGAGCCACCGGCTCACTCCTACAGATTTCGTGTGAACTCAGCTTCCCCCCGACCTGTCGGGGGGACCGAGAGGGCTTCGGTAGGTATGGTCGCGCGCTGTCACAAAAGCCGCTACCGATCGCCGCACATCGTCGGCGGTCGTCGCCCAGGAGCAGACGCTGACGCGGATGGCTGGCTCGCCATGCCAGGTGGTGCCGCTGCAAAAGCATTCGCCGCCAGCTTGCAGCGCATCCAGCGTGCGCGAGGTGATGGCTCTCGTCTCGCATGCGACCAAGGTCTGATTGAAGACCACATCGTTCAAAATGCGGAATCCCTGCGCGCGCAAGCCCTCCGCAAATTGCCGAGCTCTTTCGCAGAGTTGCGTCACCAGTTGATCGACGCCCGCGCGCCCCAACGACTTCAGCGCCGCCCACAATTCAATGCCCCGCGCCCGCCGCGACATCTCCGGCGTATATAGCATGCCATCCCGCTCGTCGCCAAGCTGGATATAGGCATCGCTGGCTTGCAGCGCCGAGGCCAGCGCCACAGGATCGCGGCAGATGATGAGCCCGCAGTCGTAGGGGCTGTTTAGGGTTTTGTGCGCATCAACTGACCAGGAATCTGCCAGCTCGACGCCCGCGGTGAGGTGTGCGGTGCTGTCGCAGGCGCGCGCCCACAAGCCAAACGCGCCATCGATATGCGTCCAGGCGCGAGCCTCTCGCGCGGCCTGGCAGAGCCTCGCGAAGGGGTCAAAGGCGCCGCTGTTGACATTTCCGGCTTGCAGAATCAGTAGCGTGCGCGCATCCAGGGTCGGCAGAGCATCAGCGTCCATGCGCCCCTGCTCGTCAGAGGGCACTAACTCGATTTGCTCAGCGCCGATGCCCAGGATGGCCAGCGCCTTGCGCACTGTGACGTGCCCGCCCGCGCCAACAACCGCCCGCAATCTTGGCGCGCCAAACAAGCCCCGCTGGCTCACATCCCAGCCGCTGGCAGCCAACAGGGCATTCCTGCCTGCCAGCAGCCCACAGAGCGTCGCCACGGAAGTGCCGCTGACCAGACCGACCGCGCTGTCCGCCGGCAAATTCAGCAATTCTACCAGCCAGCCCTGGCAAACTGATTCCAGCTTGGCTGCGAGGGGCGACATGATTTGTAGTGCGGTGTTCTGATCCCAGCAGTCGGCCAGCAGACGTGCCGCCAGCGCCGCCGGCAGAGTCCCGCCATTGACGAAGCCGAAGTAACGACCGCCAGCCTGGGCTGTCGTGGCCGGGGCGCCTAGCGCATGCAGTTGCCGCAAGACATCTCCGGCTGGAGTCGGCTTTTGAGGCAGCGGCTCGTCAAATCCATGCAGCGCGGCAAGCGCAGCGGCGTCTGGGAAGACTGGGCGCTCGTCCAGGCTCGAAAGGTACTCACAGCCGTAGTCTATCGCTTGGCGCAGCAGCGCTTGCGTATGTTCATTCGTCATGGATGCCTCTTGGTGTGCGATATTGCGAGCTCATAACAGCCATAAGTCTATCCTCTTCCAAGCGGCGGAGAAGAGGGGCGAGCCACCGGCTCGCCTGCACACTGCCGCTGCAGAATTTCGCTTCCCCCATCCCGATGGGGGAGCGAGGAGCTTAGCTGTAATCCCCGCGAAATATTTTGCGCCGCAAGCTGCGTTATACTACTAGTAACGGATTGCTGAGGAGACCCACAAAACTCATGGATAGCATCAGACGACCTTCACTGTGGCTGGGCGCCTGCGTCGGCGGCATGCTGACCAGCGTGTTGACAGCGCTATTTTATCTGGCTGACCAGGCAGCTGGGTTGCCCTTTGTGCCCTTTGACCTCTTTGATTTTGGCTCGCGGCTGCTGCCCGGTCCGCTGTTGACCTTCGGCATTGATCGCATGGTCGATATCATCACCGCTTTCAACCTGGGCGAGACATCCGCCGCCGCCAAAAATGCCGAGCAGCTGATGGCGCTGGCCGCTTTTGTTGGGCTGGGCGTCGTTGTGGCGGCGCTGGCATACGCGCTGATGAACCGCCTGGGGGGACCGGCGCGCGATCTAAAGCCCGGTTTGCTGCTGGGTTTGGCTTTTGGCGCCGTGATGACCTTGCTGTCAGCGCAAGTCAATGTGACCGCCACTGCGCCCGAGATCGCGCAGGTCGGCTGGGTGATGCTGGCATTCAGCGCCTGGGGCATAGCCGCCAACTGGATCTACAACGACTTGGCGCACAGCGACGCCAAGACCAAAGTCGATGAGACCACCGGCGAAACCATCAGCGTTGAGCCGCTGAATCGCCGTCAATTCATGCTGCGCATCGGCGGCGCCAGCGCTGTGCTGACCATTGTTGGTGCTGGTTTGGGCGCGCTGATCGGTGGACGCGGCGGCGAAGGCAAAGTCGTGGATAGCGTGCCGGCTGCTGGCGCATCCGATGGCGACCTGCCCAATATCGCCGACGACTTGAGCCCCGCGCCAGGCACCCGCCCCGAATACACGCCACTGGACCAACATTACCGCATCGACATCAGCGCCCGCCCGCCCGTGCTGGATTCCAACGAATGGCGCTTGGAAGTCACTGGCTTGGTCGACAACCCGGTCAACCTGTCGCTGCAAGATCTCTACGACAAGTTCGAGCGCGTCGACCGCTTCATCACGCTTTCTTGCATCAGCAATCGCATCGGCGGCACGTTGATCAGCACTACGAAGTGGTCCGGCTTCCGCGTACAGGACTTCTTGGAACTGGTGCAGCCGCAGGCAGATGCCGTCGCGCTGAAAATCACTGGCGCGGACAATTTCGACGAATATGTCATGCTCGACCTGATCCAGTCTGACGAGCGCATCATGTTCGCCTACGAATGGGACGACCAGCCCTTGAAGCAAAAACACGGTTTCCCGCTGCGCATCTACATCCCTGACCGTTATGGTATGAAGCAGCCCAAATGGATCAAGAGCATCGAATTCGTCGACGCCTGGGCGGAGGGCTACTGGGTGCGGCGCAGTTGGAGCAAGGACGCTATCGTCAACACCACTTCGGTGGTCGACACTGTCGCGGCGGACTCGATTCTCAAGGACGATGATGGCTATCTGGTGCCCATTGGCGGCATTGCCTATTCAGGCGCCAAGCAGATCTCGCGGGTGGAAGTCAGCGTGGATGGCGGCGAGTGGCAGGCGGCGCAGTTGCGGCAGCCCCTTTCCGAGTTGACCTGGGTCATCTGGCGCTACGACTGGCGCTTCCAGGAAGGCGATCACAAGTTCGAAGTGCGCGCCTACGATGCCGCTGGCGAGCTGCAGAGCCTGGAAAATCGCGGCACGCGCCCGGATGGCGCTACCGGCGTGCACTCCAAGCGCGCATCCATGCCAACGCAGGAAACGCTGGAGAATCCGCCAGCGGAAGAATAAACCGTCCCGGTTCCTCTAGTCTACCCCTCGGTCCCCCCGAATCATCGGGGGGACGGTTTTGCAGAGATCTGCATCTTTGCGGTAGCCGTAGGGGCGACACTTGTGTCACTCACTAGCTCACTATAGTAGGGGCTGACGGATGGGCAAAGCAGGCGGCCCAATGTCTCGCCCCTACACGGTTCGACAAGGGCGGCGCTATCAGCATTGCGCATCAAAATTCGCTACAATAGCGTTTTTTAGCGCGCCAATGTTGCCAGCGAGGACAGTCCGCCATCAGCCGATACGCCCTAGTTTTACTCCGCGCAGCGCTTCTGTGGCTTGCCTTTGCCATCATCGCGCTGCCGGCCGCCGCTATCCGTATTCAAGCGCCCGTCACAGTCTCGTCGACGGCGCTGACGACGTCCGCGGACTGCACTGACAGCTTCATCAGCCATCAGCTAAATCACATTACCACGCCGGTGGAATTGCCGATCGGCTTCTATGACAGCAACGGCGCGGGGCTGGCGATCAATGACTTGGACAATGACGGCTTGCTGGACATCGTTATGGCGAATCTGGGCGGTGACAACGCCATACTATGGAATCGCGGCGACCTGCGATTCCAGCGCGAGTCCCTGCCATCCCGCGCGCCAGCGAGAGCAGTCGCGACAGTTGATATAGATGCCGACGGCTG
The DNA here is from genome assembly GCA_034420985.1 of Anaerolineae bacterium. Lineage (GTDB taxonomy): Bacteria > Chloroflexota > Anaerolineae > Aggregatilineales > Phototrophicaceae > UBA6055. Next base: position 26,338 of record DAOUKU010000039.1, read on the forward strand.
GCTGGATATTGTCTTCACGCAGCAGGCAACTGCTCCCCTCTTTTGGCGCAACCAGGGAGACAAGAGCTTCCAAAGGCAACAGTTGCGCGGCGTCAGTTATATCGCCTACGCCATGAACTGGTTGGATGCTGACCGCGATGGCGACCTGGACCTGGTGACCGGCAGCTACGATGTCGAAAATGAAATGCTGCTGGGGCAGTCAGCGCAACTGGCCGGCGTGGTCTATTACGAGAATCTGGGCGAGCGATTCCGCGCTGTGCGACTTGGCGAGCGCTCCAACACCTTGGCCATTCACGCGCGCCGCAATCCCGCCGGCGAAAGCGAAATCATCATCGGCAACGACTTCGCCGTGCCAGACCGCCACTATGTCTACCGCGCTGGCTGGCAAGAGAGCCCTCCGCCCTCCGTCATGCCGCACAGCACGATGAGCTATGATGCCGCCGACCTCGACAATGACGGCTTCCGCGAGCTCTTCGCTGTCGATATGAAACCCTATGCCGATGATGCGGCCACGCTGGCGCAGTGGCAACCGGTGATGGACATGATGATGGCCATGCCCCACGCGGATGAGGACCCGCAAATCATGGAAAATGTGCTTTACGCCGGCGCTGCAGTGAGCAACCTGGCGCGCGATTTCGGGCTGGATGGCACCGGCTGGAGTTGGTCGGCCAAGTTTGGCGACCTCGACAATGACGGTTTCCAGGATTTGTATGTCGTCAACGGCATGATCTCGCTGGAGATGTTTTCGCACCTGCCGGACAATGAGTTAGTCGAGGAAAACCTGGCTTACAAGAGTCTGGCTGGCGCGGGCTTCCAGCTGCAGCCGGGCTGGGGCTTGAATGATCGGGCGAGCGGGCGCGGCATGTCGCTGGCGGATCTGGACAATGACGGCGACTTGGATATCGTCGTCAACAATTTGCTGGCGCCGGCCAAGCTCTACGAAAATCGGCTCTGTGGTGGCGATAGCCTTGCAGTCGACCTGCGCTGGAGGGGCGCCGCAAACAACCGCGGCCTTGGCGCTGTGCTGCGCTTGCAGACCGATCGAGGCGCGTATCGCCGCGATATCACCGCGGTTAGCGGTTACCTGTCCGGCGACAGCAGCCGAGCGCATTTTGGCTTCCCGGCCGGGGCGGCGCTGCAGCGCTTGACTATCGAATGGAGCGACGGCGCGACCAGCCAAATCCATGAGCTGCGGGCCAACACTCTGCTCACTGTGACGCGGGCATAGCCGGGGCAGCAGGCTTTCGCTATCCCGATATTTGCGACTGCGTGCCGGATTTGCCAGACTCCCGTCATCGCTAAATTGGCAATAATGGGAGTATCTTATGTTTTCGATGGGGTTTCCGAAGCAAGTATCCACCGCCAAGCTCATCGCCGTCATGCTGCTGGTCCTTGGAATTATGGCGACGCCCTTGGCTGCGCAGGACAGCCTCGCTGACTCTGCCGCCGCTGCCGCCGACTCGGCAGCGCAGTACACCGTCAGTGAGAGCGACATCAGTTTCGACAATATGGATCAGACCGTTGTTGGCACGCTTGCCATGCCAGATGGAGAGGGAGCCTTCCCAGCTGCGCTGCTGCTGCACGGCTTCACCGGTACGCGCCATGAATTGCCGGTTGTGGATACCGAAGACACGATGTTCAGCCGCGCGGCGCGCTGGCTCGGTGAACGCGGCGTCGCCAGTTTGCGGATTGATTTCCGCGGCTCCGGCGACAGCGACGGCGCCTGGGAAGACACCACCTTCAGCGGGCAGGTTTCGGATGCCATGTCGGCGCTGGATTACCTGGAAATGCTGGACGGCGTCGACGGCGAGCGCATGAGCATTATCGGCTTGAGCCAGGGCGGCTTGGTCGGCATTGCCACAGCTGGGCGTGATGCGCGCGTCAGCAATCTCGTGCTTTGGTCAGCGGTGACGAATCCGGTTATGAGCTACGGCATTTTGCTGGGCTTTGACAACTTGCTGGCGGGTGTGGCCAGCGGCGATGAAGCGCTGACAATTGCCTTGCCCTGGGGCGCGGAAACTGCGCTGAAGGGTCCTTTCTTCGAGGAAGTCTTCCTCGTCGATCCCGTGGCGGAAGTGGCGAGTTACGCTGGTCCCCTGCTGGCGATCAACGGCCTTCGCGATACCACCGTGACCCCGCAGCCGCATGCCGGGCAGGTCTTGCTGGACTATCACGACGGAGCGGAGGCGCTGGTCATGCTGGATGGCGACCACATCTTCGATGTACTGGCGGGCGTCACAGAAGTGATTGACGAAGCGCTTGCCTACAGTCTGGCTTGGCTGCAAAGCGACTAGGCGAGCGCGTGAACTGGCGGACTGCCTCGCTTTGGGCTCGAAACCGTCGACAGGGCGCGCAGGGCAATCGCTTCAAATTCCTTTTGCCACAGCGGCGCGGAGGCACAGAGGCTTTGACAATGGGTGTGGGGGCGACACTTGTGTCGCCCGCCGCACTACCCTCTGTGTACTCGCTTGACTCGGTGTCCTCGGTGGTTCAAGTTTCGCCTGATTCTTTGTTGCCCTGTGCTACATCATTTTGAAGCGATTGCCCTGACAGGGCGCGGCAATTTGTTGACACGGCTATGCGCCTGCGTTATAGTCCCAGGCAGCCTTCTGAAAAGTCTGCCCATAGGAAAGCTCATTAGTTCGCGTGGACTTGCGCTTGGAACTGTAATACATGACTGTTGACCAGAGAGCCTTAGCTGCGAAGAAAGGCAGCGCCTTGGAAGAGTTGCGGCGCGCCTTCACCGGACTGCGGCGTGGAGAGACGATCGCCGGTTACCTCTTTTTGCTGCCCAACCTGGTCGGCTTCGTCATTTTCCTGCTCTTCCCCATTTGCTTCGCCTTCTACATCATGCTCACCGACTGGAGTTTGGCGAAGCCGCCGCAATTCGTGGGTCTCAAAAACTTTGAGACGATGGTCAATGACCGGCTCTTCTGGAAATCCCTGGGCAACAGCTTCTATTACACCTTTGTGGCTGTGCCGACAGGCATCTTCATTGCCTTCTGGCTGGCGCTGGCGCTGAATCGCAAAATGCGCGGCATCATCTTCTTTCGGACTGTCTATTTTCTGCCACAGATTACCTTGACGGTCGCGGCAGCCACCATCTGGCGCTGGATCTACCAGCCCGAAATCGGCATGATCAACCATCTATTAGAGATGATCGGCATTGATGGTCCTAAGTGGATTCATAATACCCAATGGGCGATGCCGGCGGTGATTATCATGAGCAACTGGCAGGGCATCGGCTTTGCCATGCTGATTCTGTTGGCCGGCTTGCAGGGCATCCCGGAAGAATACTATGAAGCAGCCTCCATTGATGGCGCCAGCGGCTGGCAGCGCATGCGCTACGTAACCTTGCCGATGCTGTCGCCGGCGATTTTCTTTGTGGTGGTTACCTCGCTGATCGGAGCGTTTCAAGCGTTTGACCAATTCTATGTCTTGACGGAAGGCGGACCGGCCCACGCGACCACGCCGCTCACCTTGTACATATTCCAGAATGCCTTTCGCTTTTTCAAAATGGGTTATGGCGCGGCGCTGGCGGCGGTCCTGTTTGTGATCATCCTCATCATCACCATCGTGCAGTGGCATTTGGCGCGGCGCTGGGTTTTTGGTTTCGAAGAAGACGAATAAGGGCGGCGGAACAGGGCAAAAGTGATGGCTACCGCGAGCGCGAGAAAAGGCAGCTTCTACGGCCAGAAGCAGACCAAGATTCTGACGGATCTGCTGGTTTATTTGGTCTTGTCGGTCGTGGGCATCATTTTCATCTTGCCCTTCGCCTGGATGGTCGCCAATTCATTCAAGGATATCCGCGGCATATACACCTACCCGCCGGAGTTCATTCCGGAAGTCTGGCATTTCTCAAACTACACCGACGCCTGGACGATGACGCATTTCGACCTGGGCTTTCTGAATAGCGCCATTGTAGCGGCGGCGGTGGTGCTGGGGCAGTTGCTGACAGCCAGTTTGGCGGGCTACTCCTTCGCGCGGCTGCGTTATCCGGGGCGGGACAAAATCTTCCTGCTCTACATTTCGCTGATGATGGTGCCCTTCACCGTGCTGCTCATCCCGCTCTATGTGCAGATGCGCGCCTTTGGCTGGGTCAGCACTTTGCAAGCGGTGATTGTACCCTTCCTGTTTACGCCCTGGGGCACCTTCATGATGCGGCAGTTCATGGTCACCATCCCGCGTGAATTGGAGGATGCCGCCCGCATTGACGGCTGCGGATTCTTCCGCACCTATTGGCTGATCATCCTGCCCTTGACCAAGCCAGCCCTGGCGACCCTGGCAATCTTTACTTTCGTCAACACCTGGAACAGTTTCCAGTGGCCCCTGATTGTGCTGGGCAAGCCCAAGGTCAAGACCCTGCCGTTGCTGCTGGCCTCCTTCCAGAACCAATCTGGCATGCGCACGCCCTGGCATTTGATCATGGCAGCGGCCACCTTTGTGGTCATCCCCGTGCTTATCGCGTTCATCCTCGGGCAGAAATACTATGTCCGCGGCATCGTAACCAGCGGCATCAAAGGAGGTGGCTAGGGGCTAATTACGCGTGTTTTCTTCAGAATCGCAGTTTCCTAGAGGAAAGGATTTACAGATGATTCGCAAATTGGCAACTTTGGCGCTGGTATTCGCGCTATTCGCCATCAGCTTTGTTGGCGCGGCACAGGATATGGACTGGACCTGTGGCACCGTCGATAGCGATATGGCGGGAGCCATCACCATCACCGGTTGGGAAGGTCCCGGCGAGGTCGACAAGTTCTTGCTGGCTTTCGACGAATTCTTCGGGGAGTACTATCCCAATGTGGAACAGATCCTCAACACCGGCGTGAATTGGAGTGATTACTGGACGACCCTGCCAGCGCAGTTGGCTGGCGGCGCGGAAATCGACATGGCTTGGATGCACGATACGCGCAACGACACCTTCGCCGCTAATGGCTGGGCGCTGAACCTCGACAGCTACCTGGAAGCCTGCCCCATCCCTGGCTGGCCAGAGAAGTTTGTGACTTCCCAAGTCGACGCCTTCAACTACCAGGGCAGCCAGTACGCCATCCCTTATGACTTGGCGCCGGGCGGGCTCTACATCAATCTCGATCTCTTCGAAGCGGCTGGCTTGGAACCGCCTGGCGAGCATACGAGCTTTGAAGAGTTTACGGAATTGGCGATTGCCCTCACCCAGGATACCGATGGCGATGGCGACACGGATATCTGGGGCATCAGCAATTTGGTCAGCGTCGGCCGGGGCGCCGGCGGAGCCTACTGGATCATCAAGAGTTTCGGTGGCGACTTGTTCAACGAGGAAATCACCGAGTCGGTGATGGATTCGTCGGAAACGGCCGCTGCCCTGCAATGGATGGCAGACCTGCTTTGGGATTCGGGCGCGCACCCAACAGCTGAAAGCATCGCCGCTTCCGGTTTCACGACTGAATTCCTCTTCGCCAATGGCAATGTCGCCATGCACTATGCGCTGAACGACGCCGCTTCCCGCATGTGGGAGCTGGTCGGCGATAGCTTCAATTGGACGGTCGTGCCGACGCCCACTGGTCCCGCCGGTCGCTACAACTTCATCGGCGGCTCGGCCTTTTCCATTCCCACTTCGGCCGCGCATCCGGATCTGTCGTATGAGTTGATTCGTTTCACCCTGGCCAACCCCGATCACCTCTGCCGCACAGCTGCCATGGGCGCCGCGTTAACCAGCCAGTCCGAGTTCCACAACTGCGCCGCCCCCGATGACGCCCCCTACGCCGACGCCTACCACGAGGTCTTCTCCGTCATTGGCGCGCGTGATGGCGTGCACCCCGTCTACCATTCGCAGTATCTGGAATGGGAGACCTCAGTCTGGGTCAGCAATATGGACTTGCTGTGGACGGGCGAAGAGCGTGATGCCGCTGTCGTCGTGCAACGCGCGCACGAGCAAACCAACGCGCTTCTGGGCGGCTAAGACTGGTCGCGCAAGCTAGCGTAGCAAAGAGCAGGCAGGTCCACGGATCTGCCTGTTTTTCTTTGGTCGCGGCGGACTAGCTGCAGCTGCCTTCCTTCGCGACATACTCGGCGCTGATCCAGCCGATGCGGTCATTGTGGTCGACCTTATACCAGCCATCGACTTGCTCCAGCGCGATCATGACGGAGCCTTGGTGCACAGCGGCGATGACCGCGCCATTGGGCTCAGCCCGCAGGCGCAGCGCAACTGACGCAGTCGCCTTGCAGCCGCAATCGCCCACGGTGCTCACATACACATCGTTGACCCAGCCCGCCAGCCCATTGTTATCCAACTGATACCAGTTCGGCGCACGCCCCAGAGCCGGCAGCGTCGTGCCCGCCGACAGCGTGTCCAATATCCTGCCCTCGGGCGTCTCGCGGAAATTCAGGAAATCCGTCATCGTCACCTGGCAGCTAGAGTAAGGCGCCGCTACGGGACTTGGCGTGCTGCTCGCTATCGTCGCGTTGGAAGGACTGGCGGCCTGCGCTGCCTCTTGAGCCGCGATCGCGATCTCTTCCACCGCGCCGATATGACAATTGCTTGCTGGGCGAGCCGCGCCGATTTGGTCGTGCTGATGCTGCGAGCAGATGAAATCATCGCCGTTGCCGAGGGCCGGACTGCCGGTATTCAGCGGATAATAAGCGCTGCGAGAGGCGGGTTCAACCAGGTCCCCCAAGCTGGGATCGCCGGACTGCGCGGGTGAACAAGTATTGTCCTGGATGTGGTTGCCTAGGTTCTCGTTCAGCGTGCCCGAGCACAGGCTACCGCCATCGCTTGACGAATTGCCGATCAGGCTATTGTGCAGTTTGACCGCGCCGCCAGCCACATGAATGCCTCGTGTATACTGCGCTGAGCCGCTGGAATTGTCGTAGAAGGTTACATGCGAGATGGTGGTTGAGCCGCTGGCGCTGTAAATTGCGCCGGCGTGCTGGCCGCTCTCGTTGTTGGCAATCGTGCTGTTGCTGATGACCAGCATACCCTCGTTGTGAATGGCGCCGCCCGTGCCGCTGGTGTTGCTGTTGGCGATATAGGCGCGAGTGATCGTCAGCGCCCCTTCGTTGAGCAACGCCCCGCCGCCAGGCGTGAGACCTCTGCCCTTGGTTAACCCGATATTGTTCAGAATGAGGTCGCCGCTGCTGCCCACGGAGAAGATTCTTTGCTCGTCATCCCCGCTGATGCTGTAGCCTGCGCCTTCAATGCGGATAGCGGTCGTAACGGATTCGAGCGGCTCACTGAGCGTTACATCCGCGGTCAACGTGATGGTATCCCGGCCACGGCCGCCGGCTGGGCAGCCGCCTTGGACAGTGTTGGTATTGGCTGCTTTGATGGCGTCGGACAAGCTGCATGTTTGGTTGACGTGCATATTGGCCGGGGCGGTGGCTGTCGGCGTGACATTAGCTGTCAGTACTTCAAAGGCGCCGATATCGCAGTAGGAGTTTTGCGGACGGCTCGTGCCAACTTGATCGACGTTTAGGCAATGCGTGGCGGAGGCGGTGTCAATAGCGATGCTGCTGCCACTCAGCGGGTGGTACTCTGGCGAGCCGGTCAAACTGCCCAAGCCCGGATTGCCGCTGAGGGCTGGCGAACAGCTATTGTCCTGGATGAGATTGCCGGCCTGGGTCAGCGCGCCACTGCCAGCGCAGAGGCTCTGGTTGGAAAGGCTGTTCCCGGCGACGATGGAGTTGTAGAGGTAGGTTCTGCCGCCGCGATAGATACCGACGCCGTCTTTGCCGTTGGTGGTCACGCTGTTGTTGTGGATGGTCACATGCTTCAGGGTAGTGGTGGCGCCGCTATTGGTGTAGAGTCCCCCGCCCTCTTGCATCGCCGTATTGCCGCTGATGGTGCTGTTTTCGATGGTCAGCGAGCCGTCGTTGTAAATGGCGCCGCCGGTTGTCACGCCGCGATTGCTGGTGAAAGCACTGCCTGTAATGGTCGCTGTCTTCGCATTGACGAAGAGCGCCCCACCTTTACCGCCTTTGCTGCTGTTGTCCGTGCGGTTGTTGTGAAAGGCGCTGTTGGTGATGGTCAGGGTCTTGCTGCCGCCGTCAAAGTAGAGCCCGCCGCCGTTGTTGCCGCTGACGCTGTCGCTGATAGTCACATTCTCCAGCGTCAGATCGGTATTGCGCGCGCGCAGCGCCCCGCCATGCGTCTCGCCGGCTCCGCCCCTGGTGATGGTCAGATTCTTGATAGTCAGCGTGGTGTCTGTCACATCCAGTATGCGATTGGCGGCATCGCCCGTCAGGCTGTGATTGTTGCCGTCAATGACCATTGGCGAGTTGATTTCCAGCGGCGAGCCCGTATGACTGTGGTCGCTGGTGAAGATGATGGTGCTCAGGCGGTTGCTTCGGCCCGCTAGGCAGCCGCTATATGCCTCATTGTCGGTTGCCGATTTGATGGCGTTTTTGAGGCTGCATCTGTCGCTGACCCATATGATTGAGGGACCGTTGGACTCGATGGCGCCGATATCGCAGCCTGTAGCTGGCCGTGCATTGCCGAGTTGGTCGCTCGCCGTGCAGTAATCACTGCTGGCCGCGTCAATCGCCTCGCTGTCGCTAAGTAGCGGGAAATAAGCTGGCGACCCGGTCACTGCGCCCAGTCCTGGCGCGCCGCTCATGGACCACGAGCAACTGATATCGTGGACGAGGTTTCCGGCTTGATTAAAGGGTCCGCTGCCTGCGCAATGGCTGCTGGCGTCGCTGCCGGCCAGGATGCTGTTGTACATATTGGTCCTGCCGCCACGATAGATGCTGTCGCCTTCGCCACTGCTGCTGCTGACAATATTGCCGTTCATCGTCACATGTTTGATGATGGTGGTAGCGCTGGCATTGGCGTAGATGCCGCCGCCGTGGCCATTCGAGGACTTGTTGGCATAGATGGTGCTGTTTTCGATGGTCAGCGAGCTGTCGTTGTAGATGCCGCCGCCATGCGAGTAACCGATATTGTTGCTGATTGTTGACTTAGTGATCGTGGCGAATTGTGCTCGAACATAGATGCCGCCACCAAGCCCGCCGGAATTGTCCTTGGTCTTGTTGTCGCTGATGACGCTGTCGGTGATAGTCAGCCTTTTAGACGAGCCGTCGAAGAAGAGCCCGCCCCCATTGTTGCTGCTCTGCCCGTTGCTCAGGGTTACGCGCGTCAGCGTCAGATCCGTGTTGCGCGCCCGTATAATGCCCCCATTCGCCCCGCCGGCATTGCCCTTGGTCATCACCAGATCTTTGATGACCACAGCCCCGCTGTTGATGTCCAGGATGCGATAGCTGTCGCGCCCGTCAATTGTCTTGTCGCGCCCGTCGATGGTCACATCCGAGCTGATGGCTGGCAGCAGCCCGTTCAGCGTGATATTTGCGCTGAGCGCAATGGTGTCCGCTCCGCTGCCAGCCGTGCAGCCACCTCTCGATGTATCCGAATTCGCCGAGCGGATGGCGTTGACAATCGTGCAGGTGGCGTTGACTGTAATGTCCGCCGCCTGTGCGCTCGGCGGGATGGCGACAAGCAAAGCGATGGCAATGAGCAGCAGCAAGAGGCGCGCGTGGCTTTGCGCGACAGCAAGCAGATTCCACGACATATCAAAACCTCTATATTACACAGCGCAATAAGGCAGTATGGCATAAAGCGCCAGCCGCGCAATTCGACTGGGCGTGATTTGCCGCGATTGAAGAGACGCGCTGACGCCAAATCAACGCGCCACATGGGAATTTTGCCGCTGCTCAGGCGTCCAGCAAGGACCGCGCAAATGCCAGATCCTGCTTGATCAAGTCATCCACGCGCGCTTCGTCGCTGTATTCGGCGGAAAAACACAGCGGACCTTTGTAGCCGATCACCCGCAATCCGGTGATGACGCGCCGCCAGGAAGCCCGCCCCTGCGCGCCCGATGTCCACCAGATGCGCCAGGCTGCTTCAGCCGCTTCGGGCCCGCTTGTCCGCCGCCAGTAGGCATTCTTCAAGTTGACCACGCACAGTTGCGGCGCCACGACCGATAACGCGGCATCGCTGTCCATGCCCTGCAGCGCCTGGTGCGCCGGATCCCAGACCAGCGCCACATGTTGCGGGTCGTAGCCACGCAGCAACTGACGCGCGCCCATGGCATTCACGGGCACAAAAGCGCCGCTATGATTCTGCACGCCGATCTGCAGGCCATACTGCTGGCAATAGGGCAGGGCGGCATCCAGCTGGCGGCGGGCTTCGGCTTCCGCGCTGGGATAATCCACCCCGCCCAGTCGAAACATGACGCGGTTCATACCCAAGCCAGCTGCGGCGCAGGCGCTGTAAAGCCGCTCATCGTCCAGCGCGCAGGCGGCCGTGATGTTCAGCACACGGACTCCCTCGTCCGCCAGCAACTGCACAGCCGCCGGCAGGTCGCGTTCGATATGCTGCGGCTCGACCGGGAAGCCGGGCCGCACCGGCAATTCAATCAAATCGAAGCCCAGCTCGCGCACATGCTGCGCCAAAGATGGCAGCGGCAGCGACTTCCAGGGTTTGACGAAGAGCGCCAATTCGTTCATAACGCGCCTCCTATTGGAAAGTCGGCAGCATGGAGATCAGGTCAATTTTGACATTGGGCGGCAGGCTGCACAGAAAGACAACGGTCGCCGCGATATCTTCGGCCTGGATCATCTGCGCTTTCTGCTCGGCGCTGAAGGGGGTGGCGCGCTTGTCAATGATGGGCGTATTGCCCAAGCCGGGATTGAACAAACAGGCGCGCACGCCGTGGGGATTGCCCTCCTGGTTAGTCACGCGCGTCAAAGCGTCCATGCCAATCTTGGAAGCGCTGTAAGTGACGCCGGCGGTAAGACTCGGGGACATGCCCGCCCGCGAGGCCAAATTGATAATAAGGCCATCACCGCGCGCTATCATCTCGTCCAGCACCGCCCGCGTAAAGACAAAAGCGCTGGTCAGGTTGACATCCATCAGCCAGCGCCAGTTTTCGGGACTGGTCTCGCTGATGCTTCGCTGCGCCATATTCGTGCCGGCGTTGTTGAAGAGCACATCCACCACGCCAAAGACCGACCGCGCCTGCTCGACGATGGCGTAGATGCGCTCGTCATCGCGGACATCGGCCGGGCATACCAGCGCCTGACCGCCAGCAGCGCGAGCCCGTTCCGCCACGCGTTCCAGTTCCGCTTCCCGCCGCGCCACCAGCGTGACATTTGCGCCCTCTGCAGCGCAGGCAATCGCGGTCGCCTCGCCAAAGCCGCTGCTCGCGCCGGTAATGATGATATGCTTGCCTGCCAATGTGCTCATGAAACCCCTCACTTATGCGATTGCGATGATGATGATATAGATTTAGCCACAGAAGTCCAAGTTAGCCGTTAGAAAACCAGCCACAGAACTCAAGGAGCTTTGGTTCAGCGGGCGACACAAGTGTCGCCCCTACGGAATCCTTTTCTCTGTGCCCTCTTTAGACTCGCTGTCCTCGGTGGTTAGTTTTTGCATTACTTGCTTGGCACTATTTCTGTGCTGTCTGTGTTGCCTCGTTTCCTCTGGGTAACGTTTTAGTATTTGCCTGTTCGAGTCCTGTGCATCGCTAGCCCAGTGCCCTGCGCAGTTGCCCGACCAGCCCATCTGGCGGGTCAAAGGGCAAGGAAATCACCTGATGCGTCAGCGCGCTGGTGTAGAGCGCCAGGATGACTTCAAAGTCGCGGATGGCCGCGTCGAGGTTGAGCGGATGTACAGTCTTGTCATCGTCCAGCCAGTCAAACATGGCCTCGCACATGGCGGCTTGCCCCAACACATCTTCCTCCGGGTACTGGTGCGCGCCGCTTTCGTAAACGCCGTCAATCAGCGTCTCCCAGCCCCACATCGTCCAATGCACATAGCCGCGTTCGCCATAGACAGCGATGCGTTTGTGCTGGTGAATAGGACCGCCGCCGGGCACGCGCGGGGCATTTTCGCCACAGCGCAGGCTGGCGGGCAGGCCATTGCTGTATACCAGCGCGGCCAGGCTTTGGTCGGGCGCATAATGCTGGCGGATATTGGGCTGCAAGCCGTCCGCGCCAGCCGCCGCGCCAAAGACCGTGGTCGGGACGACGCCGGGAGTAAAGGCGCCGATGGCTTGCAGCGAATGCGTGCCTTGATAAGCCAGATTCATGCCCGAGCTGGCATCAATGAAGCGCAGCTTGCCGATGGCGCCATCGTTGACAAGCTGCTGCAGCATCTGCCGTCGCGGGTGAAATTGCAGCTGATGATTAATGGCGATTTTGATGTGCGGCTTGCCCGCGGCGAATGCGCGGATGGCGCGATAATCTTCGGCTTGGATGGCCAGCGGCTTTTCCACCAGCAAGCCCGGCACGCCAGCGTCTTCGGCAGCCTGCATGATCTCCAGCCGGACGTCCGGCGGCGTGCTGACTTGCACCAGGTCGGGCTTTTCTTTCTCAAACATCTCGCGGTAATCGGTGTAACGCGCCGAAATGTCGTACTTGTCGGCGAAGTCATTCAGCTTATCGTCCTGCCGCGCGCTGACCGCTGCCAGGCGTCCGCGTTGGCTGTGCGCATAGGCATCGGCATGCCCGTGCGAGCGCCCGCCGCTGACGCCGATAATAACCGACTTAAACATCATTGCCCTCCCATGGCAGCAGGATCACCTTGCCGCATTGCCCGGAGACTTGCAGCTCCCAGGCGCTTTGAATGTCGTCAATGCCGAAGCGATGGGTGATCAGCATGTCCAGTTGCTCGCCAAGATTGCCAATGGCGTGCATCAGGCGCGGGGCATCGGCAAGATTATAATGCCAGCTGCCCACGAGGGTCAGCCCCTTGCGGATCATATCGTCGCTGATGCGCAAGGGCGTGTCGTCGCCGCACTCGCCCACGAAGGCGACCATACCCTTGCGCCGTGTCGCGTCAATGCACAAGCGGTGCGCCGCCACCACGCCGGAACAATCGATGGCTTTGTCCACGCCGCGCCCCGTCCGCGTCAGCGCCAGCAACTGGGAAAGCGCCTCGGGATCTCGCGGGTCGATGACGGCCTCCGCGCCCAAGTCTACTGCCAACTGCGCGCGATACGGGTTGGCTTCAACACCGATGACCCGAGCGCCGCGGTAGCTAGCATTGATCACGCCGCCCAAGCCGACCGGTCCCAAGCCGGTGATCAGCACGGTGTCGTGGCGGTCGACTTGCATGGCTTGCATCGCGCCGAAGCTCGGTCCCAAGCCGCAGCAAGCCATAGAGCCCTGCACAAGCGAGATGTCATCGGGGATTGGCAGGAGCATCCAGTCCTGTTTCAGCAGGTACTGTCCCATTGTGCCCGCGCCAGTGAAATCGCCATGCAGCGCCGTGAAGTTCAGCGCATCCTGGCAATGGATATAGTCGCCGCCCAGGCAGAGGGGACATTTGCCGCAGGCGCTCAAAGGCATGGCTACCACGCGGTCGCCGATTTGGACGCGCCCGGGCTGCGCCACATCAACGACTACGCCAGCCGCCTCATGCCCCAGGAAGACAGGCTCCGCCCCCGCCGCGAAGGCTTTATATTCCGTGCACATTGGCGCGACCAGCACTTTGATCAGCGCCCAGTTCTCTTTGGCGCGGGGCATGGCGACTTCTTTCACGTCCGCCCGACCTTCGCCGCGTACAAGGACTTGTTTCATCGGCACACCTGCCACCATGCGATAACTGACGGCGACTCTAGCACGGGCCTTGCGCAGCGACAACTGATGGGGAAGAACCCCCTCGCCCGCCTTGGTCCCCCGTTGATACGGGGGGGGGGGGGGGGGGGGTAGTGATGCGGACGGATTCTAAGGCTTGGGCGGCTGCTTTGCAGCGCATGGGGCTACATAAATCGCCGTGAGGTTGCGCCAGCCCAGCCCCCCGCGTTACCATCGGTCTACAATCCCTTGTCATGAGCCAACAGGAGCCAGCGCCAATGAGCCAACGCTATCAGCCCACCTGGGCATCGCTGAAGACGCACCCCATCGCCGAATGGATGCGCCGCGACAAATTCGGCATCTATACGCATTGGGGCATCTACTGCGTGCCGGCCACCGGCCCCAATGTCACCTGGTATCCCTACAATATGTATCGCGAAGGCACTCCCCAACACGAATATCACTGCAAAACTTACGGGCATCCCTCGGTCTTCGGCTACAAAGACTTCATCCCCATGTTCACCGCTGAACATTTCGACCCCGATGAATGGGCGGAATTGTTTGCCAGGGCGGGCGCCAAATTCGCTGGTCCAGTCGCCGAGCATCATGACGGCTTCCCCATGTGGGACGCCAGCGATACGGAGTACTGCGCCGGCAAAATGGGTCCCAAGCGCGATGTCGTTGGCGAGCTGGAACGCGCCATCCGCGACCAGGGCATGCGCTTCATGGTTGCCATGCACCACGCTGAAAACTGGTGGTTCTTCCCGCATTGGAAGCCCGAATACGATACTGCCGACCCACAATATGCCGCGCTCTATGGCGAGCCGCATAACCTGGATTTCGCCTACGAAGCGGGCGGGGTGGGGCACGATCACGACGAGTGGCTCGCGCAGGACAAACCCAGCAAAACCTTCCTTGAGCGCTGGAAAAACCGCCTGCATGAAGTCGTCGAACGCTACAGTCCCGACTACATCTGGTTCGATTTTGGCCTGCGTTTCATTCATGACCAATACAAGCAAGACTTTCTGGCTTATTACTACAACAAGGAAGCGGAATGGGGTCGCGAAGTGGTCGCCAGTTACAAATGGCACGACATCCCGCCCGGTGCTGGCTTGCTGGATTTCGAATTGGGCAAAGCGGAGGACCTGACGCATTACGAATGGATCACCGATACGACTGTCGATGACGGGCAGGGCTGGGGCTACATCAAGGAGACCGAGTACAAGTCCGTCACTGAGATGGTGCAGTACTTGGCCGACAATGTCAGCAAGAATGGCTTCATGCTGCTGAATGTTGGACCCAAGCCCGATGGTACGATCCCCGCCGAGTCCAAGGCCATCCTGGCGGGCATGGGCGAGTGGCTGCGCGTCAACGGCGAGGCGATCTATGACACCGTGCCCTGGAATACCTACGGCGAGGGACCCACGCGGATGACGCATGTTGGCGCCTTCAGCGATACCAAGGAGAAATTGCAATACAGCGCCCGCGACATCCGTTTCACCACGCGCGGCAATGTGCTTTACGCCATGACCTTCGGCTGGCCTCAGAAGCAGTTCATCATCGAATCGACGCGGGCATTTTATCCGGGCGAAGTGCGCTCGGTGGAGTTGCTAGGGCATGAGGGCGCGCTGCCCTGGCGGATGACGGCGGGCGGATTGCAAATTGAGCGTCCCGACCAAATGCCTTGCGAGCATGTCTACGCCTTCAAGATCACGCGCAATACGAGTTATTGAGGCTGGGGATGTAGAGAATATTTGCCACAGAGACACAGAAGTAAAACCAAGTAAGTAGTGCAAATGCCTATCATCCAGGGCACCGAGATAGTGAAAAGCCGCAGGGGCGAGGCATTGTCTCGCCCCTGCACAGCAGGAAGAGACCTGAGGGAGTCCAACAGCCGAGGTGCCAAATGACCATGCGCATCGACTCGCATCAACATTTCTGGCGTTATGACCCAGTTGAATACCCGTGGATGGGCGAGCAGCATGCGCCCATCAAACGCGACATTTTGCCGCCGGCTATGCAGCCGTTGCTGGCCGCGACCAATATGAATGGCACGGTGGCGGTGCAGGCGCGGCAGGATCTGCGGGAAAGCGAATTTCTGCTGGCGCTGGCGGATGAATATGATTTTGTGCGCGGCGTGGTCGGCTGGGTGGATCTGCGCGCGGACGATATTGAAGCGCAGCTGGAAGGATACGCCGGGCATCCGCGATTTGTGGGCGTCCGCCACATCGTGCATGACGAAGCTGACGATCGCTTCATGCTGGGTGGCGGCTTTCTGCGCGGTTTGGCAGCGCTGAAAGCCTGGGATTTGCGCTATGACTTGTTGCTATTCCCGCGGCATATACGCGTCGCCATTGATGTCGTGCGTCAATTCCCGCAGCAGCAATTTGTATTGGATCACATCGCCAAGCCCTTCATCAAGGACGGGACGCTGCAACCCTGGGAACGCGATATCCGCGAGCTGGCCGCGCATGACAATGTATTTTGCAAGGTATCGGGCATGGTTACTGAAGCGAAGTGGGGCGTCTGGAGGCAGGGCGACTTCGCGCCCTATCTGGATGTCGTCTTCGACTGCTTCGGCATTGAGCGGCTGATGTTCGGCAGCGACTGGCCCGTCTGTGAGCTGGCTGGCAGCTACAGCCAGGTGGTCGGCATCGTCGAGACCTATATTGCGACGCTTTCCGCCAGTGAAAGAGCTGCCATCATGGGCGGCAACGCCATCAAGTTCTATCAACTGCCAGGCGCTTCCACTTCATAGTGCATAGTGGCAAGGGGCGTGGCAGCGCTTCGCCGGTGATTTGCCAGTGCCCTGCGGCTGCGTTATGCTTCTTGTGCATGGAGATCGTTCAGAATCGTCATGCTACGCAGAAGCAAGGGTGCAGGAGGATAGCATGTGCTCACCACAGATCATGGACAAAGTGCAAGATCGTCTGCGGTGAGCCGACGCAACCTACTCAGACTTGGTGGGGGTTTGGCAGCTGGCGCGGCGCTCGCGGCCAGTCGTCCCTTGCCGCGTATTGGCATTGACCTAAGCACATGTTAGAGGGCAGCGGCGCTACTTGGCTGTTTGCAAGCATGCAAGTCGTCGCTGCCCGCCACCGACTACTGTCCATGTCTATAGCCAGATCAGTCTGGGCGGTTCTCTGCTCCAGGCGCCACGAGCGGTGATGTTATGAAAGCCATCATACTGGAGCAGCCGGGTCAATTGCTGCTGCGACAGATCAAGGAGCCACAGTCGGTCGGGCGCGGCGAGGCGCTGGTGCGTGTGCGGCGCGTGGGCATCTGCGGCACCGATTTGCATGCCTACGCTGGCAACCAGAACTTCTTCAGCTATCCGCGCATTATGGGGCATGAACTGGCGGTCGAAGTATTGGCTTTGGGCTCGGATGCCGCTGATGTCGCGGCAGGCGATACTTGCTGCGTCTTGCCTTACTTGCATTGCGGCGCGTGCATCGCTTGCCGACGCGGCAAGACCAACTGCTGCACGAATATGCAGGTGCTGGGCGTGCATATTGATGGCGGCATGCGCGAGCAATTCATCCTGCCGGCCGACAAACTGCTGAAAGCCGAGGACCTGCCGCCCGAGCAGTTGGCGCTGGTGGAGATGCTGGCGATTGGCGCGCACGCGGCCAACCGTGCCGACATCAGTCCAGGCGAAGAGGCGCTGGTCATTGGCGCTGGGCCCATCGGCTTGGCGACGGCGCAATTCGCTTTGCTGGCGGGGGCAAGCGTGACTGTCATGGAGATGGACGCGGGACGGCTGGAGTTCTGCGGGCGGGCACTGGACATTGAGCGGCTGATCGACGCACGCGGCGACGCCCAAGCCCAACTGGCCTCCCTGCTCGGCGGCGAACTGCCCACGCTGGTATTCGATTGCACCGGCAGTGGCGTTTCCATGGGCGGGTCCTTCGACTATGTGGCGCATGGCGGCCGGCTGGTCTTCGTCGGGCATATCAAGGGCGATATCCGCTTCAGCGACCCGCTCTTTCATTCGCGCGAGATGACCCTGCTGGCCAGCCGCAACGCCACGACAGACGATTTCAACTGGGTCATCGACAGTTTGCGCGGCGGCAAAATCCAACTGGGGACCTGGATCACGCACTATGCCACACCCGACGGCATCGTCAGTGACTTCCCGAGCTGGCTCGACCCAGCCAGCGGCGTTATCAAAGCCATGCTTAGTTTTGAGTAGGGGCGGGCAATGCAGCAGAAAGGCGAGACCCATGGCGGTGAAACAAGCCAAAACCCAAGTGCGCTGGTATCGTAGTCCGGTATCCGCGGCTGACCTGGCGCGCCTGAACCAACGCAGCGACGCGCTCGGGCTGGCGCATGCGCTCGGGCATTTGGCGCTGCTGGCGGGCAGTGGGGTAGCTGCCTGGCACGCGGCGCACAATGCTCATCCGCTGATCGCCCTGGCGCTGGTCTACTTGCATGGCTCACTTTGGGCATTCCTCGTCAACGGCTTTCACGAGCTCTGCCACAAGACCGTCTTCAAAACGGCGGCGCTGAATATCTTTTTCCGCAATCTTTACGCCTTCCTGGGCTGGTACAACCATGTGTCTTTCTGGGCGAGCCACCAGGCGCATCACCGCTATACCCTGCACCCGCCCGATGACCTGGAAGTCGTGCTGCCTAGCAAGCTGACTCTGCGCTCCTACCTTAGTTTCGCCTTTATCAATCCCCGCGGCCTGTGGCTGCGCTTGAAAGGCGTGATTCTGCTGAGCGGCGGGCGCATCGCCGACGACTGGGAGCGGGCGCTCTTTCCGCCGGAGGCGCAGGAGCAGCGGCGGGCGCTGTTCAACTGGGCACGGCTTCTGCTGCTGGGGCATGGGCTGCTGGTGGCGGTTTCGCTGTGGCAGGGCTGGTGGGTGCTGCCGATTTTGATCACGCTGGCGCCATTTTACGGCGGCGGCTTCCAGTTCCTGCTCAACGAAACGCAGCACATCGGCTTGTCGGACGAAGTCAGCGATTACCGTCTGAACACGCGCACCTTCCTGGTCAACCCGGTTTTGCAGTGTTTATACTGGCACATGAACTTTCACATTGAGCATCATATGTACGCGGCGGTGCCCTGCTACAACCTGGCGGCGCTGCATGAACTTGTGCGGGACGACAGTCCAAGTCCAACGCGGGGTCTGCTGGAGACATGGGGGCAGATCGTGGCGATACTGCGGCGACAGAGAATCGAGCCGGGCTATCAATTCGTGCCGGAATTGCCATGATGCCCGAGCCGGAAAAGGCTTTACCACAGAGGAAACAAGGCAACACAGAGGGCACAGAGGATTAACTTCGTGAAACGCTGTGGATGGATGGGCTTGGCGCTGTTGATCATCTTGACCTGGTCGGTGGGGACCGCGCTGGCGGCGGATATCGCGCTGGATGACAGCTGTTCGCTGCGCAATGCGATCGAGTCGGCCAATCAGGACCGGTCAGTCGGCGGCTGCAATTCCGGCAGTGGACCGGACACCATCCTGCTAAGCAGCGACATCACGATGACGGAGGACCCGCCCGCGGTCAGCTCGCAAATCACGATTGAAGGCGCTGGACACACCCTCAGCGGGGATGACCTATACCGCTTGTTTTTTGTGGCGGCTGGCGGCGATTTGACGCTCAAGGACTTGACGCTGACCAAGGGTTTAGCGCAGGAAGGCAGCCCCAACTGCGTCGCGGGCCGGGATTGGTCAGCGGACTATGGCGGCGCGATTTGCAATCATGGCAAGCTCGGCATCCATAACAGCCGCATATCGCGCAATGCTGCTGCCTTGGGTGGCGCGATCTACAGCTATAGCGGGGCAAGCGTCAGCATCAGCGACAGCGCGGTCTATGCCAATACTGCCGTGAAGAGCGGTGGCGCAATGTTCATAGAAGGCGAAGCGCGTATAAGCGACAGCACTTTCTCCGGCAACAAAGCCAAACACGGTGGAGCGCTGAATAGCTCCGCTGGCGCGAGGGTCAGCATCAGCGGCAGCATCTTCTTCGGCAATTCCGCCGACTCCTCCGGTGGCGCTATCAGCAGCCGGACAAGAGAGAGCCTAGACATTAGCGACAGCCGCTTTTCTGGCAATTCTGCTGATTTCGGCGGCGCAATCGACAACGACCGGCAGGCAAACGTAATTGCCAGCAGCTTCTCCGCCAATTCCGCCGATTACGGCGGCGCGATCTATAACTCGATGGGGGGCGCGAGTATCCGCATCAACGACAGCCGCTTTTCAGAAAATCGTGGTTTTTGGGGCGGCGCTTTGGCCAACGACATGGGCGAGGCGCGCATCCTGGGCAGCGAGTTCTCGGACAATCACGCGATAAAAGGTGGCGGCGCGCTATACAACCGCAGTAATTCAGGCCTCAGCGTCAGCGATAGCAGCTTTAGGAACAATCGAGGCTGGTGGGGCGGCGCGATGATCAATTATGGCGAAGCCAGTATATACGCCAGCGATTTTGTCGAAAACTTCGCCACAGAGACTGGTGGCGCTCTACAGTTGAACGGCAAGGTGGCGCTCAACAGAGTCACGATCACGCACAACTACGCGGCTTCCGGCGGCGGCATTCGTATTGGCTACGACCAGGACAGCATTGGCGCGGTCACGCTGCGCGACAGCATCCTGGCGGATAATGTGGCGGACGTTGCGGTCGGCGATTGCGTAGTGCATGCCGACAGCGCACTCAGCGAAAGCGTGGGCAATTACATCCGCGATGGCTCTTGCGAGGCGCAGTGGCAAGGCCGGAATGGCCTGGCTGTGAATGGCTACTGTCCTGCGGAGCAGTTGCGTGAGGGGATCTGTGCCATAGGCGCGCCAGCAAAAGCAGCGACCGCCGAAGCTAGCGCGCCCATTCTCGTGGATGAGCGCTGCACGCTGGGCGACGCTATCCGAGCGGCCAATGATGATCAGGCGAGGGGCAATTGCAGCGCGGGCAGCGGGCATGACATCATCCGCTTGACCGACGACATTGTGATGATGGAAGATCCGCCCGCTGTCACATCAAAGGTCACGATTGAAGGCGGCGGCTACATGATTAGCGGGCAGGAGCGCTTCCGCCTTTTCTATGTGGACGCGAGGGGCGACCTGGCCATCCGCCAGGTGAGGCTGACGAGAGGCATGGCTCATGAGCACAGCCCGCCCTGCCAAACAGGCGACAGCAGCTCGAAGGGCATGGGCGGCGCGATATGCAACCGTGGAAGGCTCAGCCTCCTGGACAGCAACCTCGACCAGCATATCGCCCGAGTCGGCGGCGCAATCGTCAATTTTGGCGACGCAATCATTGAGCGCAGCGAGCTTTCTGAAAACCTCGCTGATTATGGCGCTGCCATGACCAACTGGGGCGCGGCGGTCATCGTCAGCAGCGGCTTCGATGGCAATTCTGCTGCAGAAAGCGGTGGCGCGCTATACAACGCCGGCGGCGCGATCATCAGCGTCAGTGACAGCCGCTTCACCGGCAACTCCGCTCGTTGGGGCGGCAGTTTCTTCAATTCCGCTGATGCCATTGCCAACATCAGTCGCAGCCGCTTTGCGGGCAACCTGGCCGAGGATACGGGCGGCGCCATATACATCCCCTTCGGCACGGCGACCATCTCCCAAGTAACGATTCGGGACAACCTGGCTGAGCAAAGCGGCGGCATCTATGCGGGCAATCGCGACACCGCTGGCACTGCACTTCGCCTGAGCAGGAGCATCCTGGTTGACAATGCTGGAGGCGACTGCGGCTTGGGCGGCAGCGTAGAAAATATCGAATTCATAGCCAACTACATCGGCGATGGCTCCTGTGGCGCGAGGTGGTTTGCCGGCTGGGCGCACGCAGATGAAGGCTACTGCCCAGACGGACAGATGAGAGAGGATGTCTGCGCAATTGGCGCGCCGGAGTTGAGATTCGATCAGGTTGATCTCTAGACAGCTGATCTGCTTGTTTTCTGGCGTCGCGAGCTAAAACTACTCAGGCGTCATAGCTTCCCGCTGTCACTGCGCCGCCAGTTCCCGTCCAGTTGGTGTGGAAGTACTCCCCGCGCGGGCGGTCCACTCGCTCGTAAGTATGCGCGCCGAAATAATCGCGCTGCGCCTGCAGCAGATTCGCCGGCAGCCGCGCCGAGCGAAAACCATCGTAGAAAGCCAGCGCCCCACTCATGATCGGCAGCGGAATCCCGTGCTGGATGCCAGCCGCCACCACGCTGCGCCAAGCTGGCTGCGCCGCGGTGACCGCCGCGCTAAAGTAGTCGTCCAGCAGCAGGTTGCTCAAGTCAGCATCCTTGGCGTAAGCCTCCTGGATTTTGCCCAAAAATGCCGAGCGAATGATGCAGCCTTCCCGCCACATCAAGGCCACGCCGCCATAATTCAAATTCCAGCTGTATGTCCGCGCCGCGTCCTGCATCAACATATAGCCTTGCGCGTAGCTGATGATTTTGGCTGCGTAGACGGCTTGCTCCAGCTCGTCGATGAAAACCGCTTTGTCGCCATTGAAAGCCGCCTGCGGACCTGTCAGCACCTTAGAGGCCGCCAGACGCTGCGCTTTGATGGCGGACAGGTAGCGCGCGAAGACCGCCTCGCCTATCAGCGTCAGGGGCGTGCCTTCTTGCAGCGCGGTGATGGCTGTCCACTTGCCCGTGCCCTTCTGTGAAGCCACATCCAAAATTTTGTGCAGCAGCGGCTCGCCAGCCTCGTCGCGGTAAGCCAGGATTTCGCCGGTGATTTCGATGAGGAAGGACTCCAGCAGCCCGTCATTCCAATGTTTGAAGACGGCGCTGCATTCGTCGGCGCTCATGCCCAGCACGCTGGACATCAAGTGGTAGGCTTCGCAGATCAGCTGCATGTCGCCGTATTCAATGCCGTTGTGCACCATCTTGACGAAATGCCCGGCGCCGTCTTCGCCCACCCAGTCGCAGCAGGGGCTGCCATCAGGCACTTTGGCGGCAACCGCCTGCAGGATCGGCTGGACCTCTTCCCAGGCTGCTGCTGAACCGCCGGGCATGATGGAAGGACCATAGCGCGCGCCCTCCTCGCCGCCGCTGATGCCCGCGCCCACAAAGAGCTTGCCCAGCGCTTCGACTTCTCGCGTGCGGCGGATGCTGTCGTTGAAGTTGGAGTTGCCGCCGTCGATGAGGATGTCGCCGTCGTCCAGCAGGGGAGTCAGTTGAGCGATGGACTTGTCGACTGGCGCGCCCGCCTGGATCATGAGGATGATTTTGCGCGGGCGCTTGATGCTGGCGACGAATTCTTCGGGCGTATAGCAGCCGATGATGTCCGTGCCCGCGGCTTCGTTGTTGAGGAAGCGCGTCACTTTGGAGGTCGTGCGATTAAAGACCGCTACGCGGAAGCCGTGGTCGTTGATGTTCAGCGCCAGGTTCTGCCCCATCACCGCCAAGCCAATCAAGCCGATATCCGCCAGGTTGTCCATGCCCGTTTCCTTCTCCGCGCTGCCTTTGCCGACTGCATTGTAGCAGTAGACGGGCGCGATGGCAGGCGGCAGCTTGGTGTCGTCCTGCTTCCTTGTCGCGCGATTGTGATACACTGATGGCGGAATCGTGGAAGACAGATTGACCTGCCTAGTCACCTGGCGCGGGTTCAATAGTCGGCAAAACGGAATCGCAGCATGGCGCAGTCACCGGCGCGACGCAAAAAAGTCACCTTGCAAGATGTCGCGCAGGCGGCTTCGGTTTCCAAGGCGACGGCGTCTCTGGCGCTGCAGAACAACCCGCGCATCTCCGAGCCAACCCGCCAGCGCGTATGGTCAGCCGTGGAGTCGCTCGGCTATGTTTACAACCGCCACGCCGCCAGCTTGCGAACGCAGCGTTCCCTAACTGTCGGTTTCATCATTGCCGATCTCGCCAACCCCTTTTACGCCGAGATGATCTCCGGCGCTGAAGCCGAATTAGTGGCGCAGGACTTCAGCTTGCTGCTGGGCACGACCGGCAACGATCTTGAAAGGCAGTCGCGCTCGGTCCGCACCATGCTGGAGCATGATGTCGATGGTTTGTTCTTGGCCACAGCCGCGGGTACCGAACCGGCGGCGCTACAGGAAATCGTGCGCTTTTGCCCACTCGTCCTGGTCACAGACGATTATGGCGACATGGCGATTGACTTTGTGGCGATGGACAACGAGAAAGGCTCCAGGCGAGCAATTGAATTCTTGATCAAGCAGGGGCACGAACGCATCGCCTTTGTGGGCGGCTCGGAAGAGATGGCGACCCGTCAAAGCCGGCTGCGTGGCTATCGCCAGGCGCTGGAAAGCCACGGCATCCCCTACGATCCCGCCTTATGCGTCGCTAGCCCCATCACGCGGCGCGGCGGCTACCTGGCCATCCAGCGCTTGCTGCGCGTGGAAACGCCCCCGACGGCAGCCTATTGTTTCAGCGATGTGAATGCTTTTGGCGTTATGCTTGGCTTGCGCGCCGCGGGCATCAAGGCTGGCAAGGATTTCGCGGTCGTTGGCTTTGATAATATCGCGGAAGCCTCGCTCTGGCAGCCCAGCCTGACGACTGTGGCCACCAATCCAGGCGCAATGGGCGAACAACTGGCGCGAATACTGCTGAAACGCATCGCCGAGCCGAGTATACCGATCCAGCGAATCTTCATGCCGTCGCGGCTGATCGAACGTGATTCTACCGGTCCGCCTGCTTGAAAGCCAACAAATGTAGCTTTACCACAGAGGAAACGAAGCAACACGGAGGGCGCAGAAGTAAATCCAAGTTCGTCATGCGAAAACCAACCACAAAGGGTGATATAGGGGCGACACTTGTGTCGCCCCTACAGTCTTCTCTGCGCCCTCTGTAGTTCAATTTCTTTCTTGGACAACCCTCTGTGTTGGTATTGCTGAGCTCCTAGCTGATTCTCTGCCAGGGCGTCGCCTGCCAGCGTGTCGTCCGCTTCATCGCGTATTCTTTGGCGGGGAAGTCCGGCATCACATCACCGTTCTTCATCAACCACTTGTAGCCGACATCGCCGCTGCGTCCCTCTTCGACAATGGTGGGACTGCTGAAAACGCCGGCGATGGCGATTCGCCCCTTCTCGCTGGTGTTTGGCGGGCTGTAGTGCCAGGCGCTGCTATGCCAGACGACGATGCTGCCCGGCTGCAGCTCAATGTGTTCTACGCCATAAGTATCGATCATTTCTTCCACGCGCTCTTTGGGCAATTCGCCGTGAACGCTGTCTTCGTAGAGCACATGCGGCACGATTTCGGTTTGGTAACTGCCCGGGATCATCTGCAGACAGCCATTTTCGATAGTGGCGGGATCCAGGGCCATCCAGAAGTTGAAGGGCTCGGTATCGTCATCGCGCCACAAGCCATTGTCCTGGTGCCAGGGCGTGGCGCTGCCCGAACGCGCTGGTTTGAGGAAGCAACTGTCGTATTTGAGCAGGATGTCATCGCCCAGGAAATAACGCGCAATGTCCAGCACCGGTTTGCCGCAATGCGCATTATGCCAAATCAAGGGATTGCGCTGATTAAACTTGTTCAATTTGCGGAAACGCACAGCGCGGGCCTGGGGCGTATCGTCAAGCATAGGGTCCATGGGGTCGGCGTCGGTGCCGATGTCCCCGGTGTCGGGTGTCAAGATCGCATTTTTGATGACGCCCAGCATCTCCGCTGCCGTATGCCGCGAGACCACATTCTCCACCGTGAAGTAGCCACGCTCTTCATAATCTTTTGCTTGTTGAGCGCTCGGTTGCCAACTCATCGTTGCCTACTCTCCTTTGCAATAGTCAACTTGCCTGCTCATTTCAGTTCGATGTTGCCCATGTCCGCGGAAGCGGGCAATCCGCCCGGTTCAATTGCCAGCGGTGGATTAACGCGATGTACGATGGTATCGATGGTCAATGCCAGCGCCGCGCCGCCGATGCCGCTGCGGATTGCGCCCATGACTGCCGCCGCCGAGTCCAGCGGACCACCCCCGCGCATGTCGCTCAGCAAGCCGCTGGCCAAGTCATAGCCCGCGCCATTTGACCGGCTAAGGACCTCGTTCACCACCAGGCTAGGCGCTTCGTGCCCGGCATGACTCAGCAGCTGGGTGCTAGGGACTTTCGCCGCCGCCATCAGGATTTGCAGGGCAGCGCGTTCATGCTCGTCCTGGCTGCTTTTCTGCGCCTGTCGCAGCGGCTCAAGGCAGCGTAGCAGCGCCGTGCCGCCACCGGGTAGCGCGCCTTCCAGCAGGGCAGCGCGCAGCGCCGCGATCGTCCGCGTTAGGAGCTCGCTGCGGTAGCGCATTTCGCTTTGGCTGCTGCCATTGCAATAGATGACCGCCGAGCCGCCTTGCAGCCGTCCCATGCGCGCGCGCAGCACTTCACGCCGCCGGTCGTCATCGCTGGCAGCATAGCGCCTTTGCAGCGCTTCAATCTCGCGGGCGACTGCTCTTTCGTCGCCGCCCCCGGCGATGACCCCGAAGCGGTTGCGGTCCAGCCAAGCCAGCTCCGTCTTGCCCAGCGCTGCCTTGTCGACGCCGTACAGGCTGTGGCCAGTGATGCCGCGCAGCGCCCGCCCGCCAGTGATCAGCGCCAAGTCCTCCAGCGCCGCTTCCTGCTCGTCCACCAAACCGGTCGGCTCGATGAAGACCAGCTTGAAGTCCTGCATTTGGCTGTTGGCGCCTTGCGCGGCAATGATTTGCTCCGAGAAGGACTTCGCCAGGATCGCCAGCGAGTCAAAACCCGCCTCGTAAACTGCGGTCACCAGCTTGACCAGGGCAGACAGGTCGTCCAGTTCAAAGTCGCTGATCAGCCAGGCGGTGTTGCGCAGTTCAATGCGGTCGCCAGCCTGCCCCTGGAAGACGATGTTGGATGGGACTTTGCTCTCCCAGAACGAGCCCAGGAAGAATTCTTGCCGCAGTTCCCGCCCGCCGTCCTGCACTTCGACCGGGCTGTGCGCGCCGAGCACATCAAAGATATCCGCCAGCGTCGCCGCGATTTCCGGGTCGCCGCTTACCGACAGGGCGAGGCGCTTGATTTCTTCTGTGTTGGCGAGAGGCTGCGCAAGTTCCCGGCAGCGCGCCAGCATCAGCCGCATGCCGCCTTCCAGATGTCGCCGCAGCTGCATGGCATCCCCGCCAGCGCTGATATAGCGATGCCCGCCAGCAAAGACCGCCTGGTAGAGCGCCGCTGCCGTGGCTGTCCCGTCGCCATAGCGCTCCTTCTGCCGCCACAGATTCTCCCGCAGCAGCATAGCGCCAACATCGGCGTCTTTGTCACGCAGCTGCAAGATGCGCCGGGCAATTGCGCCGCCGTCGTCCAGCAGTTCGGGTGAGCCGGGACGGTTGGCATCATCCAGAGCCACAAGGCCGGTTAGCGGTCCCAGTGTGGGCGTTACCGCGTCCGCCAGCGTATCAATACCGGCTTTGAGCGCTTCGCCTGCGCGCGGCTGAAACAGCAGCCTGGACATAAAGCTAACCCTTGAGCCCGGTGAGGGTGATACCTTCGATGAAGGAGCGCTGCGCGAAGAAGAAGAAGATGACCATAGGTATTGTGAACATGGCCGCCGCCGCCATCAGCAGCCCCCATTCTGCGCCGTATTGCGTGAAATAGAGCCGCAAGCCGATCGACAGCGTGTATTTGGTGGGGTGGCGCAGGTAGACCAGCGGACCGATGAAGTCGTGCCAGGTGTGGATGATCTCGAAGATGGCGACGGTCAAAATGGCTGGTTTGGACAGCGGGACGGCGATTCGCCAGAAGATGCCCCATTCGCTCGCGCCATCAATGCGCGCGGCATCGTCCAGCTCGCGCGGCAAGGTCATCATGAATTGGCGCATCAGGAAGATATAAAAGGCATTGCCGAAGAAGTTGGGTACGATCAGCGGCAGGAAAGTGTTCAGCCAGCCGATCCTGGCGAAGAGGATGTAGAGCGGGATCATGCGCACCTGGAAAGGCAGCATCATGGTGGCAATGACGATGATGAAAACGACATTCCGCCCCCGCCAGCGCACCCGCGAAAAGCCATAGGCGATGAAAGTATTGGACAGCACCGCGCCGATGGTGGCGAAGATCGTGTAATAAGTCGAGTTCCACAGATATTGCCAAAAGGGGATGGCATTGGTGGCATCGATGTAATTCTCAAGGCGCAGCGTCTTGGGTATCAGACGCACCGGCAATTCGAAGATATCGACATTGGGCTTCACGGAACTGCTGACCATCCAGACGAAAGGCAGCATGAAGGCGATGCCGAAGATGATCAGCACGGCATGCGCGGCGACAGATTTCAGCCGCTGTCGGAGCAAGTAACTGCGCTCTTCGCGGCTGAAGGCGCGGCGCAACGGCGCGGTTGGCTGCATAGCGGACATGCTAGCGGCGGCTCCTAACGCTCATAGATGACTCTCCCGCTGAGGAACTTGAAGATGAGCAGCGTCAAACCCAATATCAGCAGAAACATGATCCAGGCCAGCGCCGAGGCGTAGCCCATGGCGAAATCGTGAAAGGCGCGGTTGTACAGGTTGACGGCATAGAGCAGGGTGGAATTGGCAGGTCCGCCGCCGGTCATGATGTAGACTTCGCTGAAGGATTGCAGCGAAAAGATGATGAGCGTGACCACATTGAAGAAGATTTGCGGGGTCAGCAGCGGCAGGGTGATGCGCCGGAACTTCTGCAAGCCCGATGCGCCGTCAATGTCGGCCGCTTCGTAGAGTTGGCTCGGGATGTCATTGAAGCCGGACAAGTAAACGATGACGCTGCGCCCG
Organism: Anaerolineae bacterium; assembly: GCA_034420985.1. Taxonomy (GTDB): domain Bacteria; phylum Chloroflexota; class Anaerolineae; order Aggregatilineales; family Phototrophicaceae; genus UBA6055. Next base: position 54,527 of record DAOUKU010000039.1, read on the forward strand.
CTGCCCCAGACGGCGATGAAAATCAGCGAATACATGGCGGTGTCGGGGGAGGCCAGCCAGTTGGGACCCTTGATGCCGATTAAGTCCAGCAAGCCATTCATCAAGCCAAAACGCGGGTTCAGAATCCAGATCCAGGTTAGGCTGGCTGCTACCACTGGCACCAGCACGGGGAAGAAGAAAATCGTGCGATAGATGGACAAGAACTTTACATTCAGGCTGAGCAGGTAGGCGATGAAGATGTCGAATATGGTGGCGGCAACCAGCAGCAAGGCGGCGTATTTGATTGAGTTGCCGATGGAAATCCAAAAGAGCGGGTCGTAGGTGAA
>DAOUKU010000040.1:0-17848 GCA_034420985.1 Anaerolineae bacterium
TCAAACGCCAATAAAAGCCCCCCCCCCCCCCCCGCCAACTACCTCACAATTTGCCGATGATTTCAGTGCTGATGCCCGTCTACAATGGCGAGCGTTATCTTGCCGAAGCCATCGACAGCATCCTGGCGCAGACCTTCAACGACTTTGAGTTCATCATCGTCGACGATGGCTCTACTGACGGCTCGGCGCAGATCATCCGCGATTATGCGCAGCGTGATGAGCGCATCGGCTTCTTCCAGCTCGCGAGCAACCAGGGGATTTCCAGCGCCTTGAATCGCGGCATCCGGGAAGCGCGCGGCGAATATATCGCGCTGATGGGTCACGATGATGTATGCCTGCCCGAACGTTTGCAGACGCAGTTTGACTATATGAAATCGCATCCGCATATCGGCGTGCTCGGCGGCAGTCTGCAACTTGTAGATCAGCAGTTGACGCCGCTGCAAGTATGGAACTACCCGCAGCAGCATGCGCTAATCGCCTACCGCCTCCTGTGTAGAGGCAGCGGCTTTGGGGATCCTGCCACGATGATGCGGAGGAAGCTGCTCATCGAGGTCGGCGGCTACCAGGCAAGACCCGGCAGCGCAGAAGACCTGGATTTGTGGGTGCGGCTGGCGAGCAGGACGCGCTTCGCCAATTTGCCCGATGTACTCATGCTCTATCGACGCCACGAGCGCGCCATAAGCATTGAGAAAGGCGCTGCCCTGCGGGAAGAGGCGCTGGCTATCAAAAGAGCTGCGCTGCGGCAACTATGGCATGACATGCCGGAGGCGACCTTGCATCGGCTTTCCCCGCTGGGCGCCAAATTCTCCTGGAAGGAGAGCCTGGCGGTCAAACGAGACCTCAAGCGATTGATTGAGAAAATGATCGCCAGCAATTGGATCGAGCCAGCCGACAGACAGATGCTGCTTGAGGAGATCAGCCGGCATGTGCAAGTAGAAAGCCCGTATCTATATCGAAAACTCCGCCAATGGTTTCGCTACCGCATAAGGCGTCATCTTTCCTCTTCGTGACGCTGAGGGCATCTGTTTCTGCTGTCCGTTCCATTTATACCGCTGCGAGTCTATACTCCTGCCCAGTCACGACCGCATAATTGGAACTTGCCCTTATGACCGACAACCTTCTGAAATGGCGCGACGAATTCCCCATTTTGCAGCGCTGCAACTACCTCATCAGCAACTCCCTGGGCGCCATGCCGCGCGGCGTTTATGACAGCTTGCAGCATTACGCCGATACCTGGGCGGGGCAAGGCGTCTCAGCCTGGGGAACAGGCTGGTTTGAGTTGCCGCAGACCGTCGGCGACAAAATTGCCCCGTTAATGGGCGCGGCGCCCGGCACAGTCCTCATGCACCAGAATGCCAGCATCGCCAACAGCGTCTTGCTGGGGGGCTTGGACTTCAGCGACCGCCAGCGCGACAAAGTCGTCATCACCAACCTGGACTTCCCCAGCGATGTTTATGCGCTGCGCAGTTGGCTGCCCGAGCATATGCGGGTGCACATGATCGAATCGCGGGATGGCGTCAGTATCGACATTGACGAGCTACTGGAGGCCATCGACGAGCGCACGCGCTTGGTGAGCGTCTCGCATGTTTGCTTCCGCAGCGCTTTCATCATGCCTGCTCGCGCAATCACGGCAAAAGCGCACAGCGTCGGCGCGCAGGTTCTCTTCAATGGCTATCACAGCGTTGGCGTCATCCCGGTGGATGTCGGCGCCTGGGATGTCGACTATTACATCGGCGGCACGTTGAAATGGCTCTGTGGCGGACCGGGCGGCGTCTTCATGTATGTGCGCCCCGACCTGCTGCCCAGCCTCAAACCCAAAGTTACGGGTTGGTTCGCCAGTCGATCGCCCTTTTCCTTTGATGTAGACAGGCTGGACTTGCGCGAAGACAGCTACCGCCTGATGAATGGCACGCCGGGCATCGCCTCGTTGCATGCCGTTCAGCCGGGCGTGGAGATTGTGGCGGAGATCGGCGTGACGCCCATCCGCGAGAAATCCATGCGCCAGACCGCGCTGATCATTGACCTGGCTGACGAGCTTGGCTACGAGGTCGTCTCCCCGCGCGATCCCGCGCAGCGCGCTGGCACCGTGACCGTGAATCCGCCGCAGGCTTACGAAGTGTCATGCGAGTTGCTGGCGCGGGATATCAAGATCGATTTCCGCCCACAGGCTGGCATCCGCATCGCGCCGCATTTCTATAATACGGACGAGGAGATCCGCGCGGCGCTGGGGGCGATTCACGAAATCGTGGCGGACATGCGCTGAGTCAAGGGCTTCACTAAAGAAGTGATGCCAAGTTAGTAATTCAAAAACTTGCCAGCGAGGACGCCGAGTCTAGAGGGGGGCACAGAGGGGGACTATGGTGGAGCTTAGAGCCCCTAATTCGGAATCTGATTGATCACCTCGCCGCGTTGATAAGCCAGCGCCGTCTCGACCATTTTGTCAAAGGTATATTGTGGATTGTAGCCCAGCATGGCGCGGGCTTTTTTGGTTGAGGCTTGCGCTCCTCGGAAAAAGGGCATCGTGACTTCCCGGTAGGGTCGCCCTGTGGCCTCAGCAATCAAACGTGCCGCTGCGGCGTAGGTGCCGGGCGGGGGTCCAGTCATGTTGAAAGCTTCGCCGACAGCGTGCTCGCTCTCCAGCGCCAGCAAAGTGCCAGCGACTACATCGCGCACATCTGTAACAACCAGCCGCCAGGGGTTGCCCTGCGGGTCCTTCACCGCGCAGACGGCATCCGGCGTCCGCAGCAAGTCGCTCAAAATCGCCTTGGTTTCCTCAATATGCTCAGCGCCGAACCAGGGAATGCGGTTTTTGGACAGCGTCATGTCAATGAAATAGCCCAGCCAGGCCGGCTTGAGCATGCCCAGCACTTCATTGGCCGCCTTGATGGAACAATAGCGCAGCATGGTCACGGGCAAGCCGTATTCGCGCATATAGGTCCAGCAGATTTCTTCGGACAGCAACTTGGTCAGCGCATAGATATCGATTGGTTGCTGCGGATTGTTTTCGTCAAATGTGACCTGGCTTGTCACAAAGGGATTATAGGTCTGGTAGGTGCTGGCCAGCACGAAGCGTTTGAGCGGCACAGTCGACGCCAACGCGCCTTCCAGCAAGCTCATGGTGGCGCGGGTATTGACATCCAGCATGCGCTCCGACGAGGAGTCGCCTTGCGGTATCTGCGCTGCCAGATGGATGACGCAGTCGACGCCAGCGACCGCCGCTCGCACGCGCTGCGCGTCGGCGATATCCGTTTCCACAATCTCGACGCCGAGCCGCTGCGCCTTGTCCGCCTGCGGGTCATCGGGCATCACCAGGCCGCGGATGGCGTAGCCGCGCTGGATCATCTCGTGAGCGAGGTTGGCGCCGACGCGCCCGCTAATGCCAGTAATCAACGCTTTCATGGCGTCGCTCCTTTAAAGTATTGCCAAACAATATGTTGAACCACAGAGTACACAAGTGAGAACTGTGGTGAAAGGCTTTACCACAGAGGAAATGAGGCAACACAGAGAGCACAGAGGGCTGGGTTTGAGGCTCTAGTACACGACGCGCTTTATGCCTTCGCGCAAGTGTCGGACATTGAAATTGATGAGCAGTCCTGTTTTGATGCCAGTAGCTTTCAGATAAGTAATTAACTGCGCGGTGTGAATGGGTAGCAACTTTTCCACAGACTTCAACTCGAGAATGACCTTATCTTCGACAACGATGTCGGCGATCAAGTGGCCTACATGCTGGTCGCGATAGCTGATGTCAATGGCTTTTTGCGCCTGGAAGCGAATACCTTGCACTTTCAATTCGATGCACAGGGCATTTTGGTATACATTTTCCAGCAAGCCCGCGCCAAACTCGCTGTGCACATTCATCGCCGCCCCAATAATGCGGCGAGTCAGCGGATCTCGCTCAGCCACTTGCGTCATCTTCCCAGCCTTCCTCTGTGCTCTCTGTGTTGCCTCGTTTCCTCTGTGGTGAAGCCTTCCCATCTCCTCTCCAAGCTCAAGACTTCGGGCGAAAGGCTTTGACGCGGTTCTCATCCGTCGTCAGATACGCGCCCTCAATCAAATCAATGCAATAGGGGATGGCGGGCATGACAGCGTCCAGGCAGTCGCGGATGGCGCTGGGTTTGCCGGGCAGGTTGACGATCAGCGCCCCCCCGCGGATGCCGGCCGTCTGCCGCGACAAAATCGCCGTCGGCACGAATTGCAGGGAGACCTGACGCATCAATTCGCCGAAGCCGGGCATCATCTTCTCGCAGACGGCTTCCGTGGCTTCTGGCGTGATATCGCGCGCCGCGGGACCCGTGCCGCCGGTCGTCACCACCAGGCTGCAGCCCTCGACATCCACCAGTTGCACCAGCGCCTGGGTGATTTGCCCCAGTTCGTCCGGCACGACCAGCGCGACCGGCTGCCAGTCGTTCGTCAGCACTTCGTCCAGGTAGTCGCGGATGGCGGGTCCGCCGCGGTCTTCGTAGATGCCACGATAAGCGCGGTCGGACACGGTCAGTATGCCGATTTTGGCGCGCATCCAATTGCCTTTCGTCTAGCTTGCCGCTTCTATCTTAGCTACACTGGCACGGAATTCACAACAGGAGTTGGGCGACGATGAGCGAGCAAATCAACCTCAAAGCGTTGGTGGAAGGCGATGATGGCATCAGCGTGCTGCGTGGCGGCGGCGCAAAGCGCGATTGGAACGGCATTCACTACAAGACGGGCTTGTCCGGCAAAAATGTTAATGCCAAAGCGCTGTCCATCAATGTCGCCACCATCCCGCCCGGCGGAGTCGCCTACGCCCATATCCATGTCGAGTTTGAAGTCATGCTCTACATCCTGGAGGGCGAGGTGCGGCACGAATATGGCGACGGCTGCAAGCAGGTGGTGGACAACAGCGCCGGCGACTTCATCTTCATCGAGCCGGGCATCCCGCACGAGGTCTTCAATTTGAGCGATACCGAGCCGGTGGTCGCTTTTGTGGCGCGCTCAACGGCGGACGAGTGGGACAAAATCATTCCCTATGAGCGGGAGGCGGGGGCTTAATCGCGTATTTCAAGCCCGCCAGAAAGCCTCGCTCAGGTACTTGTAGGCGTTGTCCGGGAAGAGCGTCACCACTGTCCCCGCCCGCCCGCGTTCTGCCAGCCCCTCCGCCACGCGCAGCGCCCCGACCATGGCCGCCGCCGCGCTGATGCCGACCAGGTAGCCCTCTTCACGCGCCAGCCGCAGCGCCATACCATGCGCCTCTTCTGTGCGCACCGCTAACTGCAAATCCGCTAGCCGTGGGTCGTAGATGCCGGGCTGCAGCGCCGTGCCCATATGCTTCAAGCCTTCCAAGCCGTGAAATGGCGAGTCCGGCTCCACTGAGACGATCTGCACCGCCGGATTGCACTCTCGCAGCCGCCGTCCCGCGCCCATCAGTGTGCCGCTGGTGCCCAAGCCCGCCACAAAATGGCTGACCTGCCCAGCCGTCTGCCGCCAGACCTCCGCGCCTGTGCCCCAATAATGCGCCTGCCAATTGGCGGGATTGTTGTACTGGTCGGCGTAGAAATAGCGTTCCGTATCCCGCTGCGCCAATGCCCGCACTTCGTGAATTGCCCCGTCCGAGCCTTCCAGCGGGTCGGTGTAGGTCAGCTGCACATCATAGGCGCGCAGGATGGCGACGCGTTCCGGGCTGACATTCTCCGGCAGGAACAACTTGACGCGGTAGTCTTTTGCCGCGCCGATCATGGCGTAGGCGATGCCGGTGTTGCCGCTGGTGCTGTCGAGGATGACGCGCCCGGGGTAAAGCTGTCCCGCGCCTTCGGCATTTTGGATGATGCTCAGCGCCGCCCGGTCTTTGACGCTGCCGCCGGGGTTCTGCCACTCGGCTTTGGCGAAGACCCGCACATAGTCGGGCAAGTGACGCGTGACGCGCCGAAAGCTCAGCAGCGCCGTATTGCCGACCTGGACTTCGATGTCTTGCGCCAGTGAATTTGGCGGGGCTGCCTTTACCAGATATTGCGCGCTTGTCGTCATCCGCTCCTCGCCACGGGTCAACAAAAAAGCCAACTTGCAGGGAAGCGCGCTGCTGGCGGCCTTTGCGGTGCCTTGCGCTCTTCTGCCAGTTGACTTGGTCCTACCAGTCCTGATTGTGCTTGGCTGTAGTCTGAGGCGCTTAGGCTCCCGTCATTTGCCAAGTACAACAACAATCGCGACAAATCATGCGCTTCTCCAGCCAGTTGGGTTGCTGCTAGCGAACAAAGGCTATCCACTTCCCGACAATCAGACGCGGGCGCAAGCAGTCATCTTACCGCGCGGCGTTCTCAAAGCGCAAGTCAGGCAGCGGCAGCATATTCTCCGGGTGCGGTAGCGACAGGCGCGTAGCCAAGTCCAAGTTGTACCAACCGACATAGACCGTGTGCTCGCCAGCGTATCCGGCCGGCAATTGAAATTCATGTCGCGTGAGGAAGGTTTCCCCAGCCTGCAGGTACTCCAGAGGGACTGCGGGGACGGTGTCGCGCTGCAGGATAATGTCAAAGGCTTCGCCCGGCTGGTATCGTTCGGCAAAGACGATAGCGAAGACGCGCCAATCGCCGCTGAGGCCTTGCAGAAGCCGCCATTCCAGTTCCAGCAAATGCCCGTCGCTTAGCTTGTAGCTGTTCAGTTGCAGCGTATCGCCGAAGACGCTGCCCTCAGGAACTGCGTCCCTCTCCAGGCTTCGCCGCGCAGCCTCGCTGACCAGCGCACCAAGGGGCAATGTGAAGGCGTCGACTTGCTCGCCGGAAGCCAGACGCGGCAAGATGTCCGAGCCATCCGGGAAGGCATACCAGCCTATATGCGCTTGCACAGTCGTGAATGCGCTGGCGTCGGCAGGAATCTGGATGATGTAGTCGTCGCGGTAGATGGCCTTGGCTTGCCACCAGGTAGTCGGCAGCGCGCCCCAGCCGGGAAAGGTGTCGATGGTGGCGATATCCTTCCCGTCCGCGTCAATCAAAGTGATGAAGAGGGCATGCAACTGGCTGGACTGCGCTTGCGGCTTCCAATACAGCGTCAGCGGGATCTCATCGCCGGGCGCCCAGCGGCGCGGCGCCGGCAGTTCATAGCCGACCAGCGCGATCTCGTTCCATTCTGCGTAGATTTCCTGTGCCTCCGGCGGCAGACGGTCGACCTGCGGCGGGTGATCGTAGTTGGGGATAATGTAGACAAACGGCGCGGCGATGCTGAAGAGCAGCAAAGGCAGGGCGATACCTAACGCAGGAATCCGCAGCGTTCGCAGACCCAGCGCCAACAACAGGCATATTGAGGTCAAATAAGGGAAGAGCAGACGGCCTGTGCTGGCGGCGGTCTGCAATGTCCACCAGATGAGCATCGCCCCGCCAACAGCCAGCAAGAAGCCCAGAAAAACGACAACGGTCATAGGAAATTCGTCGCGCCGGCGCCGCGCAAGGAAAACGAGCAAGCCCCCGGTCGCCACCAGACACAGGGCGTCCACCAGCCGATAGTAGATGTCATGCGTGAGAATGCTGAAGGCGCCGAAAAGCCCCCAATAGCTGATGCGCAAGCCTTCGAACTCGTCGCGCAGCAGCGCCAGCAAGCCCATGTCCCGCCGCCCGAAATTGTCCAGCATGGCGCTTGTGCCGAAAAGCTCGCCATACAGCGACAGGTTGCGCAGGAACCACCAGCCACAGATCAGCGAAACCGACAAGCCAATCGAGGCGATAAGGATGATGAAACCGCGCTGATCGCGCCGCCGCCACAGCAGCCAACAGCCCGCCAGCGAGGCGGCCAGCGCCATCACCAGGCCGCTCAATTTGGCGAGCCCCGCCAGCGCAATCAAGATGCCCAGCACAACACTGCGCCGGCTGTCAAAGCCATCCCGCAGCATGATCAGCGCCTGCCATCCCCCCAGCGCCGCCAGCATGCTCACCAGATTGTCGTTGCTCACCGACGCGCTGATGAACAGAAACATGGGGTTGAAAGCCGCCAGCGATGCAGCCAGCAGCACAAATTCGGCTTTGGGGCAGAGCGTCCGCGCCGACTGGCAAATGGCGTAGACTGTCACCGCCGCCATGCTCAGCGAAACTACGCGAATCAAATATAAAGCCAGCGACGAGCCCGCCAGGTCAGGCGGATAGGGCTGCCGATAGAAAACTTGGTTGCGGTTGCCCAGCCGCTTGGGCACGCCAGCGATCACGAGCGGATTCTGCTGGAAGACCTCGTCGAAGTCGCTGGTATCAATCAGCTGCCATATCGGCGTCATCAACAAATAATAGAGCGGTGGCTGGCTGGCTTCTTGCCCATAGAGGTACTCGTGGTCCGCAGATTGCACCGGCAGCGCCCAATTGTGCGTGGCAATCCATTCGATGACGCCGACATGCTGGTGCGTATCGGAGGCTTCGTAATTGGGGCTGGCGTAGATGTAGAGCAAGCCGACAGCAAAGAAAAGCAGCGGCAAAATGCCTTGCAGCGGCAGGGTATGCCAATTGCGCAGGTTACGCATCTCGCTGGCGCTCCGCTTTCCCCTTTGAATCTGCCTGAACAGCGTATCTATGCTACACTTGCTAGCGATACCATTCTACGGCGGATACACGATGCGACTGGCTGTTTTCGGCGATATTCACGGCAACTTGCTCGCCCTGCAAAGCGCCTTGGCCGACATGGACGCACAGGGCGGCTTCGACCAAATCTGGTGCTTGGGCGACCTGGCGGCGCTCGGTGGCGAGCCCGGGGAATGCACGCAACTGCTGCTGGAACGCCGCGCCAAACTGGGTGAGGAGCACTTCAAAATCATCGGCGGCAACACAGACCGCTACCTGGTCACTGGCGCGCGAATCGCCTTCCCGCCGCCCAAAGACGAAGCGGATTATCTCGCGCATCGCGATGCCATCCTGTCCATGAGTGCCATTTACGCCTGGAATATGCGCCAGTTGGGCTGGGAAGAATTTGCCTCCCTGCGCGATATTCAGGCGCGCGAGTTGAAGCTGGATGTGGCCGGCTATGGGCGCGCAATAGGCTTTCACGCTATCCCCGGCGATGACGAGTCGCTGGCGCTGCATCCGGATAGCGCCGACGAAGAAGCAGCCGATGCCTTGCTGGACCGCGCGGGACGGCTGGCGCTCTGCGGACATACGCATATCGCCATGGACCGTCAACTGGCCGGTTGGCGCACCGTGAATCCCGGCAGCGTGGGCATGTCGGCGGGCAATCCCGGAGTTGCCGAATGGGCGCTGCTGGAATGGCATGACGGCGTTTTGAACCTGCAACTGCGGAGAACCCCCTACGACTTGGACGCGGCGCTGCGCAACTGGGCGGCGAAGGGTCACCCCGAAATTGACTGGATGCGCGGGCGGATGCTCGGTTAGCCTGCAGGAGGCGCGAGGATGAGCCGAAAGCTGTATGCGGGCATAGGCTTTGGCGTCTGGCTGGTGGCGACGCTGGCGCTGCGGCTGGCGGGGCAGGTCTTCTTTCTGGATGAGAACCTGGCTGTGCTGGTGGCCTTGTGGCTCTTGGGCATCGCCTCCATGCTGGTCTTGGCGCGCTTTCTGTTTCGGTGGCATGGCTTGGCGCGTTCACAACGGTTCGAGGCGGCTGTGCTGCTGGTGCTGCCAGGCATGACGCTGGACGCCCTGGTCACCGAAGGCTTCGCGGGCATCTTCCCCAACCTGCCGGCTAGCGCTGCAGGCAGTTTTGGCGCCTGGCTGCTGATCTGCTACGCCAGCGTCTTGTTCGCTGCGTTGTTGCCGGCTGACGCGGACTAATTCTCAAGGACGCGAATCTTGGGCAGGCGCGCCGCATAGCCCAGCGCATAGACCAACATGCCCGCGGCGAAGGAAAACAGGCAAATCATCCACAGCACGCTCAGGGGCAGCAGTAACTCGGCACTGGCTTCCGCGCGCAGATAGACTTGCAGCAGCCCGCGTCCCGCTTGACATAGACTTGCCAGCGCAGCGCCAAAGCCCAGCAGCCAGAAGGGCACATAACCGGTTACGCGCCGATTGTCGCCGCGCAGATCGCTGGCTGTCTGGTTGACAAGCGCCAACAGTGCGAAGAGCGGGAGGCAGCCTGCCAGCCAGTCATGCGCCGCTGGGAGATCCGTGCCACGCATGGCCTCTTGTAAACCCGGTTGGATGCTCGGCGGGCCGGCGATTCCGCCGCTAATCACCAGGAATAAAGTCGCCAGCGCCAGCCAATGCGGCGCCAGCGTGGCGCAATCGTCGCGGTGGCTCAAAGCGCGATACCAGTGTGAGGCGACGATGACTTCGCAAAGCAGCACCAAGGGCGCGGCAGCCATAGCCACCGGCGCTGGCATACGCAAAGGTCCCACTGTGATGAGACCGCCGCCCAAGAGCAGCAGCAGCGTGCAAATCCGCAGGCTGTTGTGCGCCCAGGCGAGCTCAACGCGGCTGAAACGCCCGAAGAGCCAATAAGCCATGCTCAGCGCAGCTAGACCGCCCGCGATATGCAGTTGGAATGCGCGCGCTGCAGCGGCCGCCGCACCATTTGTCAGCGCCGGCAGCGGCAAGCCAATTGCCAGCAGCAGCAGGCTCAAGCGCCAGACAATCCAAAGGTTTCTGCCCGGCCGGTCTGATCCGTTACGATGAAGAGTTTGCGCCGCCAGCAGCGCCGCCAGCGAAAACACAAGCGACAGAGCCAATTCGCTGACAACGGGACTGGCCAGCAGACCGCCCAGCGCCAGAAACCGCCAGCCCCGCGACAGCCAGCGCGCGCTCCGCGCTGACAAGCCTTCGCCCGCCAGCAGCGCGCCAGTCGCCAGCATGCCCGTCAGCAGCGCCAGCCAAAATGCCCGCTGCATGATAGCATCGACGGTCGTCTGCGAGACGATATTGGCCAGGGGACTGCTCGGCAATGCGTAACTCGCCGATAGGGAGAGGCTCAGCGCGTAGACGAGCGCCAGCAGGACCGCCAGCGTCAGCAGTTGATAAATCGCCTGCCCGCGCGGCGACAACTGAATCATGATGCCAGCTTGTAGATTTTGGCGCGACCATGCCCGAAGATGTCGTCATGGCTGAAAGCTATTTCATAGCGATTCGCCACGATATCCAGCAAATCGAGGATGCCTGGCGAGCCAGCCGCCACTAGGTCGGGGAAGACAGCGATCCAGTCCGGCGGCGAATCGTCCCATTCGCGCTTCAGGGTCGTCAACACTTGCGGCGCGCGGAAATACCAGCGCCAGCCCTTGACCCATGTGCCCGGAGGCGACATGCCCGTTAGTGGGTGCAGTTGTGGCGTGCTGTCGGTCTCCGGCAGGATAAAAAGCGTATCACCGGGTTCTGCGCGCGACTTCAGTTCCTCAGCCAGCGGGCGGAATTCATCATAGCCCAGGGTCGCGCTAGGACCTAGCATCGTCGGTAGATAGGCAGCCGCGCCCGTCCACAGCCAGCCGATGCCGATGCCAAGCGCCAAGCCAGCCAGCGTCAGCCGCGGCAGGTCCCAAGCCCGGGCAGCCCGTAGCGCCGGCAGCAAGCGCCCCAGTACCAGACCCGACATCACCGCCGCGAAGGGCAGCTGCGCCATAGCGTGAATCTCGCCGACGCGTGGATACAGCGTGCTCAATGTCGCCAGCCACAGGGCGGGAATCAGCAGCCAGCGGCGCTCTTCACGCCAGGCCAACAGCACAAAGGGCAAGACCAGCACATCGCCCAGCAGCAACTTACGCAGAAAATCGCCATCCAGCGGCACGCCATCCATCAATCCGCTGAGGTTAAATGTCCAATTCCAGTAGAGATAGCCTTCCCAGAGGCCCGCCGCCGCCAGCGCCCCCCATTGCAGCAGCGGCAAGAGCAGCGCGCCAGCCATCACCAGTAGTGTCATGCGCCAGCCATCGCGCAGCGCCCACAGGGGGAGTATCGCCAAAGCCAGCCAAGCATGCTGCTTGAAGAGCGTCGCCGCGCCGAAGCACAATCCCAGCGCCAAAGCCCGCCCTGGCGAGAGCCGCTCTCGGCTGAAGTACAGGCACAATCCTGCCAGGGCGCAAAGCGCCAGCAGCGTGTCGAAGTAGAGCATGACATTGCCATAGACCGGCGCCCACCAGGCAAAGACCAGCGCCGCCAGCAAGCCCGCCGACTCATCCGCCAGCCGCCGCGCCAGCCAATACAATAGCAGCGTCAGCGCGGCGGCAAGCAGCGCATTCAACAGACGAATCGCCAGCGCGGGATCAAGCGGCAGCAGCGACTGCGCAAAGGCAGCCAGCAGCGACGAGCCGGGGGCGTGCTGCTCCCAGATGTCGCCGAAGAGCCTGTGTCCGCGGTTCATCAGCCAGGGAATGGCCACCTGCCCGGAATGTGTGGATGGCGACAACCACAACAGATTGGCCAGGCACTGCAACAGGAGCAAAAGAATGAACAAAGGCCGCGGCACGCTGGACTCCACAGGATGAACTTGTCCCGTGTCTAGTGTACCTATACAGGCGCAAGGGTGGTAAGGGCGTGACTCCGCTAGGCGGGCGTCTCAGCGAAACGCCCCTACGCGATTCGCCGCGGGGCGGGCGCGAAGATTTGGCCTTCCCCCGACAGGTCGGGGAGACTGAGGGGGTTGATTTGTTTACGCTATACTGCAGGGCATGTCGCCAACGCAAGCCACCCAATACGCCGACGAATCGCAGGGGCAGGCGCAGCTCCACCGCGAGAATACCGCCGTGCTCATGCCGCGCCAGCCGGGCAAAGATGTGAAATCGCGTCTGGGCTTCTATATCGACTGGCTGACGCAGGCGGGGCGTCAGTGGTATCAGCCCGACTTGCGCGCCTATCGCGATTACCTGCTGCGTGATCGCGCGCGGGTCGACAAACGGGGGCGGCTGATCCCGGCTACGCTTTCGCCCAAGACTGCCCTGGCGCATCTCGCCACCATTCGTGGGCGCTACAACGAGCTGACGCGCAGCAACGAAGTCCGCGATCGCCTCTACGAATTGGCAAATCCGGAGGCAAGCGAAGCCGAACAGCGCGCCCTGGTGGACGAGTTCTTTGTGCGTCTGGTCAACGACCTGCACCCACAGACCGCACCCATCAAGCTGGTCAAGCTGCAGGACCGCGCCGACAGCGAGCACCTGCGCCTGAAGCCCTATCAGGTCAGCGCCTTGTTGAGCGCGCCGGGCTTGGGCAGTTTGCGCGGCTTGCGGGATACGGCGCTGATGACCGTGATGGTCTGCAGCGGGATTCGCGCGGCGGAGGCGGCGGCGCTGCAAGTGGAGGATTTGCGCCAACAACTCGGCGGTGAGTTGTCGCTGCGCGTGCGGGCAGGCAAGGGCGCCAAGCAACGGCTGATTCCCTACGGACCGCTGAACTGGTGCTTGCTGTATGTCGATGCCTGGCTGCAAGCGGCAGGCTTGCGGGCTGGCGCTGTCTTCCGCGGGATTCGGCGCGGCGGAAAATCCGTGCGCGAGCGGGGCATCGGCACATGGACGGTCAATGACATCATGAACAGCTATCCCATCAGCGTGGATGGGGCGCTGCGGGTCGTGAAGCCGCATGATTTACGCCGCACTTATGCCCGCAACGCCTATGATTTTGGCATGGATCTGGAGCGCATCCGCCAGAATCTAGGGCACACCAGCTTGCAGACGACGCAAACATATATTGGCTCGTTGGACGGGCGCGAGCGGCACCCGCCTAATATGTTCAGCCCGCCGCACGAACTGGCGCAGCTGAATGCGTTGCTGGGGCTTTTCCCTGCTTAACTGGCTTGCGCTGCAGCTGCCGGTACCTCCAGCGCGATAGCCTGGTTGATGAGATCGCGGAAAGAGGCTTCCGGCAGGGCGCCGGGCTGCATGAAGATCAACTGCCCGGCTTTGAACATGGCGATGGTGGGGATGCTGCGGATTTGGAATGCCTGGCTCAGCCCGGGGTTGGCGTCCGTATCCACCTTGACGACGCGGATCTTGCCGGCGAATTCTGCTGCCAGCTTCTCCAAAATCGGCGCGACCTGCCGACAGGGTCCGCACCACTCCGCCCAGAAATCGACCAGCACTGGCAGCTCATGCGATGCGGCGATGGCTTCTTTCTCGAAGGTGGCGTCGCTGGCGTCCATAGGCTTGCTGAGGATTTTGCGTTTGGGCTTGGCGGGCTTGACGGCTTTGGCGGGCGGTTCATCGGCTTCGCGAGCGTCGTGCAGTTGCTGGATGAAATCGGGCAGGTCACTGGACCAGGGACGCGAACGGCGCAGCAGCGCCTCGCCACGGTACAAGCCGATCAGCAGCGCCTTGTTCTGGTAGTCGAAGCGCCCCCGCAGCTGTGGGTTGGCGTCGGGGTCGACCTGGGCGAAGAGAATATTGTCTTCTTCGTCGGCTGCTTTGACGAAGGCGGTTTTGAAGTCGCTGCGCAGTTTGTCGCCGCCGGTGGATAGCAGGATGAGGGCGGGCACGCGGCGCGTCCGGCGCGCGAAAGTGGCGTCAGTCAAGGTTTGGAGGGGCATGCCATGTCCTTGCATTTAGCGGGATATGCCGATTTGACGCGGCAACGCCCTTGAAACTTACGCCGATGCTGGTGCTTCGCCACATTGCCGCCGGGCGAGCTACGGGCTCGCCCGTACAGATCCGCGTGAAATTAGCTCCCCCTGACTTGTCGGGGGACCGAGGGGGATGCACTAGCTGGCCAGACTCTCGATGTACTCCAGGCTTTGATGCCGGAAATAGGAATCGTATAGCGTGGCGTAATGCCCGCCATCCGCCATGAGTTGATCGTGCGTGCCCGTCTCGATGATATCGCCGTGATCCAGCACGATGATGCGGTCGGCGTGTTGAATAGTCGACAGGCGGTGAGCGATGACGATGGAAGTGCGGTCGCCCAGCAGCGTGTCCAAGCCTTCCTGGATCAGCGTTTCAGTCAGGGGGTCGACGCTGGCGGTGGCTTCGTCCAGGATGAAGATAGCTGGGTCTTGCAGGAGCACGCGGGCGATCGCCACCAGTTGACGCTGCCCCATGGATAGGTTTCCGCCGCGCTCGCCGACTTCGGTCTGCAAACCGTCTTGCAGGCTGACCAGCCAGTCGCCGCGCCCTACGATATTGGCGACTTCAATAACTTCCTCATCCGTGGCCTCGGGCTTGCCATAGCGGATATTGTCCATGACGCTGCCGTCGAAGAGGAAGGGCGACTGCGTGACCACACCCAACTGTGCGCGGTAGCTGGACAAGTTGAAATAGCGGATGTCGCGACCGTCGATGAGCAGGTCGCCGCGCTGATATTCGTAAAAGCGGTTGATGAGCTTGGCGATGCTGGATTTGCCGCTGCCCGTATGCCCGACCAGCGCCAGAGTCTCGCCAGAATGGATGCGCAGGCTGAAGTCGCGCAGGACCGGCTCGCCCTCGGTGTATTGAAAGTCCATCGAAGCAAATTCGATCTCGCCCTGCAAGGCATGCACCTGTTCGTCAGCTTTCTGCTTGACCAAGGCCTCGGCATCCAGCAAGGCAAAGACGCGCTCGCCAGCCGCCAGCCCCAGTTGAAACTGGCTCCAAAAAGACGAGATGCTCGTCAGCGGGAACCAAATCATACCCATGCCCTGAATGAACAAGAACCACTCGCCAGCCGTCAGAACACCCTGCTGCGCCATGTTGATGCCGAACCAGACCACCGCCGCCACTCCCATACCGGCAATGGTGGTCAGGATGGGGAATATGCTGCCAAAGACGAAGCCGTTGATCTTCTCGACCTCGTATGATTCATGATTGACCGTCTTGAATTCGTCATAAATCATTTGCTCGCGGCGGAAGGCTTTGGCGACTGCGATGCCGCTGATCGATTCCTGGATGTGCGCGTTGACCGTCGCCAGCTGCCGGCGCGAGTTGGTCACTGTCCGCCGCGCGACGCTGCGGAACTTCAGCGCAGTGTAGATGATGAAAGGCATGATGGCCATCAACACCAGCGTCATGTTCACATTGACCGTGAACAGGTAGATGATCAACAGCACAACTAGCAGCATGCGGCTCATCAGGTTGATGGTCAGACGCACGGTCTCGCTGAAAGCCTGCGTGTCAGAAAGAACGCGGCTGACGACCCGGCCGGTGGCGAACTGATCATAAAAGGACATGTCGCGCTCGGTCACGGCGTTGAAGGCGTCCTCCCGCAGGTCGAAAGTGACATCGCCGACCGCTTCTGCCGACAGCCACTGGCGGACCATGTTGGCCACCCAGCCGGCGCTGGCCGCGACGCCCAGAATGATCGCCGTCGTGATCGGGTCAAATGTCTCGGGCGTGAACTGCAGCTGATCCAGCGCTTGCGAGACGACTACCGGCAGAACCAGGTCCATAATCGAGCTGAGGAAGACGACCACGGCGACCACCAGCATCTTCCAGCCTTGCGGTCGAAAGTAGCCAATGATGCGTTTGACCAGTTCCCAATCGGTGTATTGGCGGTCGTAGTCTTCGGCGTCCAGCCCATCCATTATGAAGCCCATGTCGCTCCCCTCTTCTCTGCCGCGGGCTTGCGATTTGTCGCGCGTTCGTTCATCAGGCGAATGCAGGCGCCAACTCAGGCGCGTCGTAGCGGGCGAAGATGCGGCGATAATGCGGCGAGTCGCGCAGGAGTTCGTCGTGCGAGCCATTGGCGATGACGCGTCCGTTTTCCAGCACGATGATGCGGTCCGCCCAGCGGATTTGCGACAGGCGATGCGTGATGAGAATAGTGGTTCGGCCTTCTTGGGCGCGGCGCATGGCTTTCTGTATCTCGTCCTCCGTTGCGCTGTCGATTGCGCTGGTGGAGTCGTCCAGAATGAGAATGCGTGGCTGACGCAAAAACGCTCGCGCCAAAGCCAGCCGCTGTCGCTGCCCGCCCGAGAGCATCACGCCGCGTTCGCCGATCTCGCTGTCGTAGCCGTCGTTGAACGACAGGATGAAGTCGTGCGCCTGGGCTTCTTTGGCGGCGGCTTCGATCTGCTCTTGCGTGGCATCTTGCACGCCAAAGGCGATATTTTCTGCCACAGAGCGCGAAAACAGGAAGACATCTTGCTCGATCTTGCCCATCTGCGAGCGCAGCCGGTCGAGGTTCCAATCGCGCACATCCACGCCATCAATCAAAACGCGCCCGGCATCGACATCGTAGGTGCGCCCAACCAGCTGCGTCAGCGTTGTTTTGCCGCTGCCCGTCTGCCCGACGATAGCGACCGTCTGCCCCGGCTCGACCCGGAACGATACATCCTCCAACACCGTCTTGCCGTGGAACTTGAAAGTGATATTGTCGAATTCGATGGCACCGACCACAGGGGCGCGGTGTCCCGCCAGATTCTCATCGATGTCCGAGCGCTGCTCGATCAGCTCGAGGATGCGGCGCGCGCCGGCAAGGCCCAGTTGGATCATGCTGATCGAAAACAGCGAGATGAATACCGGGAAGGAAAGCACTTGCATCAAGCCAGCGACGGCGATGATGTCGCCAATGCTGAGGATGCCGCGTTGGTGCAGATGCAGGCAATGCAAGAAGAAGAAACCGAAGGCGATGCCGAACATGAGCAGGGGCAGATACGCCGCTTCGATCTTGCCTTGCTGCACGAAGAAGTCGCGGTACTTCCAGGCATTGCGCTTGAATTTCTTGCGCTCTTCGAGCTCCTGCGCCGCCACTTTGACGATCTCGATGCCGCTGATGGTCTCTTCCAGCCGCGCGCTGAGCGTGCCATATTGCTGACGCTGCTGCATCATCACCGGTTGCAGCCGGCGCATGTAGCGGCGCACAACAAAGACATACGCGATGACGAACAGGAGCGGCACCAGCAGCAATTCCAGATTGATGGCTGCGATGTAGATCATCGGAACCGCGTAACCCAACACCATATCGAAGATGAACATGATGCCGGGATGAATCACGAAGTTCAGCTGGCGCACATCATCGGTGGCGCGCGCCATGATATCGCCCACCCGCTGCTGGTCGTGGAATGTCTGGCTCTTGCC
>DAOUKU010000041.1:0-3342 GCA_034420985.1 Anaerolineae bacterium
CAGAGCCTGAGCGGCTGCATGGTGACATTGACCGACATGCTCAACTTCCGCGCCAGCCCCGGCGGCGAAGTCATGAAAGTGCTGCCCGCCTTCGCGAAGCTGACGGCGCTGGAGCGGACGGCTGGCTGGTTCCATGTCGATTATCACGGCGCGCGGGGCTGGGTATCCGCCATGTATGTCAAGCCAGAGGGGGATTGCGGTTAGCTTTGCGGTTTGCGGGCGAGTCGGTGGCTTGCCCTGGGGCTTGACGCGCGGCGTCCTACAGCAGCACCAGATTATTGCGATGCAGCACGGCGTCGCCATAGCTATAGCCCAGGATGTCGACGATCGCGTTTGACTTCACCCCGCAGATCTTGCGCAGGTCGCCGCTGCCGTAATTGCTCAAGCCCTGTGCGATATCCTGCCCGTCCGGGGCGCGCACGCATACCGCCGCCCCCCGTTCAAATTCGCCTTCCACCGCGCGAATGCCCACCGGCAGCAAACTGGCGCCGCCCCGCAGCAACACGCGAACCGCCCCCGCGTCCACCAGCAGGCTGCCTTGCGGACGATCGGTCAGCAGCCAGCGCTTGCGACTCTCGCTGCGGTCATTGGCCGCTTCAATATGCGTGCCGATCTTCTCGCCCCCCACCAGCCGCCGAACAATGTCGCTTTCACTGCCGCTGGCGATGATGGTCTTGATGCCGCTGCGGCTGGCCACCTGCGCCGCCTGCAATTTGGTCACCATGCCGCCCGTGCCGCTGCTGCTGCCAGCCCCGCCCGCCAAAGCGAACAAGTCCTCGGAAATCTGCGCGATATCCTCTATCAGCGCCGCCTGCGGATCCACCCGCGGGTCGGCTGTATAGATGCCCGGCTGGTCGGTGAGGATGATCAGCAAGTCGGCATCGACTAGGCTGGCGACCATGGCTGACAAATTGTCGTTGTCGCCGACGCGGATCTCCTGCGTGGCGATGGTGTCGTTCTCGTTGACGATGGGGATGATCTTGTACTCGATCAGGGTGCCCAGCGTGTCGCGGGCATTCAGGTAACGCTCGCGATTGCTCAAGTCTTCCCAGGTCAGCAGCACTTGCGCGGTCGCCACGCCAAATATATCGAACAAATCGGCATAAACGCGCATCAACTGCCCCTGCCCAACCGCGCTGAGCATCTGCTTGGCGGGCACGGACTTGCCCAGACTGGGGAAGTCCAGCCGCTCGCGACCGGCCGCCTGCGCGCCCGAAGTCACCACGATGGGCTCGTAGCCGGCGGCGTGCAAATGCGCGATCTGCTGCGCCAGCTCCAAAATGCGCTGCCGATTTAAACGCAACGTGCCTTTGGTCAAGACGCTGCTGCCCAGCTTGATGACAATCCGTTTCACGAGTCCCTCTCGTCCCGCAAGCGCAGCAGATAACCCAGCCGCCGCGCCGCCCGCTGCAGCAGCCCCTCCGCGTCAGCCAGCGCAGCCTCCAGCGACATCGGCGCATCCACAATGGGCAGTGCCGCCGTCACGCCAGCCTCGCGCAGCCGCGCCTCGTCAACCGCCAGCCCGCCGCAAAAGGCAATCGCGGGAATGTCGCGCCCGCCCGCAAGCCGCGCCACGCCCAGCGGTCCCTTGCCCGACAGGGTCTGCGCATCCAGCTTGCCCTCGCCAGTGATCACCAGCGCGCAGCCAGTCAACTTGTCCTGGAAGCCATTATGCCGCAGCACCAGGTCGATGCCGCTGGTCATCTCGCAGGTGAAGAAAGCCATCAGCCCAGCCGCGAAAGCTCCCGCCGCACCGCCGCCCGCCACATCCCGTACATCTACGCCGCTCTGCTCGTGGATGAGCGTGAAGCAATGCCGCAGATTCCGCTCCAGCAGCGCCACCTGCGCCGCGTCCGCGCCCTTCTGCGGTCCGAATATCCGCGCCGCGCCATTCTCTCCCAAGGTCGGATTGTCCACATCCGAGGCGATGACAATCTCTACATCTCGCCAGCGCGCGTCCAGCTGGCTGTCGTCAATTCGAGCGATATCCGCCAGCCCGCCGCCACCGATGCCCACCGCCAGTTCGCGCCCCTCCGCGTCCAGCAGACGCAATCCCAGCGCCTGCAAACAGCCCATGCCGCCGTCGCTGGTGGCGCTGCCGCCCAAGCCGATGATGAAACGCCGCGCCCCGCGCTCCAGCGCCGCCGCCATCAGCATGCCCGTGCCAGTTGTGCTGGCCGCCAGCGCATCCAACTCGGCGGCTTTCAGCAATTCCAGCCCGCTTGCCAGCGCCATTTCGATCACGGCGGTCCGCCCATCATCAATCAAGCCATAGTCCGCTTGTATCGGTCGTCCCAGCGGATCCAGCGCGGTCGCAGTAGCGCGTTCGCCGCCGACCGCCAGGAAAGCGTCCAGCGTGCCATTGCCGCCATCCGCGATGGGCAACTGCAACGTATCCGCGCTCAAGCCCGACTCGCGCAGCCCCCGCTCAATGGCCTGGCAGGCTTGCGAGGCGCTCAGGCTCTGCTTGAATGCGCCCGAGGCGATCAAAATGCGCATGCCGCTCCCGCTATCGTCAATTGGCAAATCGCCCACCGCAATCTATCATAAGCGCAAACGCCACGCGCTAGTATACAACAGCGCAATCGCAACCCCCTCGGTCCCCTCGATAAATCAGGGGGAAGGTTTCGCCGCGATTTCGTCAAATTAGCGGCGCGGATAAATCAGCAGCGCCCCTGGCGCTTTGCCTCCCCCCGACTTGACGGGGGACCGCGGGGCTTAGGAAAGCGAGCCCGCTATGAATGCCGAAAACGCCCTGCGCGCCATCACCGCCACGCGCATCGTCGCTGGCATGCGCGGCAACTTTCCGCCCGAAATCGCCCTGCGCACCAGCCAGGTGCTGATGGGCGAAGGCATTCGCTGCTTTGAGCTGCTGATAAATTCGCAGCAGCCGATCGCGGCCATGCGGGCGCTGAAAGCCGAATATGGAGATGAAGCCTGTGTGGGCATGGGCACGGCGCTCAGCGAGGCGCAGGCGAACGAAGCGCTGGATGCTGGCGCGGATTTCATCGTTTCGCCGGCTTTTCAGCCCGAAGTCGTGCAGGCGGCGCTGGACCGCGATGTGCTGGTTGCGCCTGGCGTGGCGACGGCGACCGAAGCGGTGATGGCCTGGGCGATGGGCGTACCGCTGCTGAAGCTCTTCCCGATCGGCGCGTTGGGCGTTGATTATTTTGCGGCGATCTTTGGGCCGCTGGGGCACATGCGCTTCATGTGCAATGGCGCGATGAACGACCAAAATGCCCGCGAATTGATCCAGGCGGGGGCGGTGGCTGTGGGCATGGGCGGCTGGCTGGTGGGCGATGGCAGCTGGGGAAAGTCGCGTTTGCGCAGCCGCGCGCGCAT
>DAOUKU010000042.1:0-9545 GCA_034420985.1 Anaerolineae bacterium
TGACAGCCTCTAAATCCGGCTGCTGTTCTCCGCCGGATGGGAATGCTGCGGACATCTCGATCCTCATTTGGCGACAGAGCGCGATTCAGCATACCAAACGGGACAGGGCAAAATACCCTGCCCCACACACAGCCGCGTAATTGAATTGTCCGGAAGCGGACAAGCGTCTATTCGTTTGGCGGGAACCACTTGGCGTTGATGGCTGCCAGACTGCCGTCCGCCATCATGCTCGCCAGCGCCGCGTCAAAGGGACCCGCAATCTCAGTATCCAGCGGGTAGATGAAACCCAGTTTCTGCGTGACCAGAATGTCCGGCAGCAGCTTGATATCCTCCGCGTTGATGCCGACATAACCTTGTCCCGCCACATCGTCAATCACCACCGCGTCCACATCTCCGGCGATCAGCGCCTGCACCGCGAAACCAAAAGAATCGTATGCCACCAGACGGCTCTCGCCCACCAATCCTTCCGCCGCAATGTAATTCGTCGTCGCCACCTGCACGCCAATCACAAAATCGCCGGCGACAAATCCTTCGGCATCGGCGAAACGATCCTCGCCAATGCGCACCATCATGCGCTGATTGACATCGATGTAGCCCATGGAGAAGGCGACAATCTCTTTCCGCTCTTCGGTGATGGTGATGCCGCCGGCGGCCATGTCGTATTCACCGTTCGAGACGGCGACGATCATGCCCTCCCAGCCGGTCTCGATGTATTCCAGCTCGCAATTCAGACGCGCGCAGATTTCGCCCAGCGTGTCAAAATCCCAGCCGAGCGCGTCGCCGGTCTCCTCATCAATGAAGTTGAAGGGCGGATACGCGTTTTCCGTCGCCACGACAACCATCCGCCCGCCGAGATCCGGCAAGGCGTCGTCCGCGAATGCAAAGGGCAACGCCAGCAGCAGCGCCGCCAGTAATACGAACCACTTGGCAACTCTCATTTTTCTTCCTCCTCCTGGAAGCAGGGTTTTGTAAATGGTGTTCAACTACAGCCCTTATTCTAGCATGCAAGCACGGCTGCGTATACAGACGCGCCAATTTGACATTTGCGCCTGGCGGTTTATCATCATGTGGTAGGCGAAGCGTAGAGATTGGTGGCGGGCGATGATTGAATTGGCGATTTCTTCCTGGACAGTGCATGGCGCATTGGGCGCGCCCTGGTACGAACCGGATGCCGATGGCCTCATGGTCAATCATGCGGAAAGGTTAACCGCTCAGCTCAGCCTGCTGGAATTGCCGGCTTTCATCGCGGCAGAAGGTATCCTGCTGCTGGAAATCTGCAATTTTCACCTACCTTCCATCAAGGACGACTACCTGGCGCAGTTGCGCGCTGCCATTGAAGCGGCGGGCGTCACCCTGGTCAATTTCCTGATCGACACCGGCAATTTGTCCGCAGCCGACGATGCCGAATGGCGGAGTCACATCGAAGCAGCCAAACGCTGGCAAGATATCGCCGTGAAACTGGGGGCAAAGGGCGTACGCCTGGATTGCGGCACCGACGCGCCATCCAGCGAGTCCATCCAGCGCAGCCAGCGAGCATTGCGTGAATTGGCTGATTATGGCGCGGCGCTGGGCATGCACACCACCACGGAAAATTGGCGCGCCACCAGTGTGGAAAGTGGCAATCTCCTGCAGATCATGGACGGCGTCGAGCGCCCCTTGCAGCTATGCCTGGATTTTGGCAACGCCGCCAAGACCGCCGACAAGTACACGACCATGCGGGCGCTGCTGCCGCGGACGACATCCCTGCACTGCAAAGGCAATTTCACGGGGAACGCGCTGGACATTGACGAGTTCCGGCATGCGCTGTCGCTGGTGCGGGAGGCAGACTTCCGCGGGCATGTGGCCTTGGTGGTCGATGGCACGGAGGACGAATGGTGCAAGGTGCTTACGCTGAAGCAGCATGTCGAGCGGGAGTTGATGCCGGCGGTGTAGAGTTTGACAGTATCCTTCTGCGAAACCAGAGGTATGACCGTTGGTCACTTGAAGAACTGTGTAGGGGCGTCTCGCGGAGACGCCTCTACAGGTGATTCCCGTGTGGAGAACAGAGCAGGAGAAGACTCGCAATGACCGTTTCACACTGGCAGCAAGCGCGGCAGCAAAAGCGCGAAGTGGATTTTCTGGTCGTGGGCGCTGGACTGGTCGGCGGCGCGGCAGCATTCTTCGCCAAGCAGGTTCACGGACGCGATGTGGTCCTTACCGATGCGCGGGATGCCGGTTTGGGCGCAAGCGGCCGCAACGCCGGCTTCATGATTAGCGGGCTGGACACCTATTACCACCGCGCCATTGAGCAGTACAGCCACTCGGTCGCCCGCGAGATGTGGGCGCTTTCCGCGCGCAGCATGGACCTGTGGCGCAGCTTCATCGCCAACAGCGAAACGGAAGTGCCGCTCGACGAATGCGGCTCCATGCTGCTGGCGGAAAGCCTTGCTGAAGCGCGGGAGTTGGAATGCGCGGCGCGGGCGCTGGACGCCGACGGCATCGACATTGAATACTACAGTCGCGATCCACTGGGACGGGGCTTCCACGCCGGCATTGAACAGCCGCTGGACGCTGGCGTGCAGCCTTATCTGCTGGCGCGTTCGGTGCTGGCGCAGAGCGGCGCGGAGTTTATCGCCAACAATGAGGTGTACCGCCTGGAATGCAGCGGCGAAACGGTGCGGGTCTACACACGCAAGTTTATCTTCACAGCACGTTATGTCATGCTCTGCACGAACGCCTGGTCGCCACAAATCGATCCCTATTTCCTTGGCAAAGTCACGCCGACGCGGGCGCAATGCCTGGTTACCGAGCCGCTGGAGCATATTCCCGTGCCCTACTGCGGTTACAGCGACTATGGCTATATGTACTATCGCAGCACCTTTGATGGGCGCTTCTTGCTCGGCGGCGGGCGACAGCGCTACAAAGCCGAAGAAGAAACCAGCGAAGACCGCTTAAATCCCAATGTGCAGGGCTATCTGGACAGCTATCTGAAAAAGTACTTCCCCGATGTGACGGCGCCGGTCGCGCATCGCTGGAGCGGCATCATGGGCTTCAGTTGCGATGGCTTGCCGCTGGTGGGGACGTTGCCGGGCAAGCCGCGGGTGGGTTTCGCTGTCGGCTTCACCGGGCATGGCTTGGCCATGGGCGCTGCCTCAGCCGAACGGGCGGTGGACAAACTGCTGCATGGCGTCAGCGCCGGCGCGGTGGATGTCGCGCGCTGGGAGTAGCCCTACCACTCCGCAACAGAGCCATCCGTCCGTCGCCAACTGGGATTGCGCCAGCGGAAATTGTGGTCGCTGGCGGCGCGCACCTTGTCTTCACAAATGTCAATGCCCAGCCCCGGCCCGCTCGGCACTTTGACGAAGCCGTCCTGGTAGTCGAAGACGCTGCGGTCAGCCAGGTAGTCCAGCAGGTCGACATCGCGATTGTAGTGAATGCCCAGGCTCTGCTCCTGGATCAGGGCGTTGTAGGCGACGGCGTCGACTTGCAGGCAGCTGGCCAAGGCAATCGGACCCAGCGGGCAATGTGGCGCTAGCGCGACATCGTAAGCCTCAGCCATGGCCGCGATCTTGTAGACTTCCGAGATGCCGCCGGCATGCGATAGATCCGGCTGGATGATATCAACGCTGCCATCCGCCAGTATCGACTTGAAATCCCAGCGCGAATACATGCGTTCGCCCGTGGCGATGGGGATGCAGGTCGAGCGCTTGATATCCCGCAGCGCCTCGTTGTGCATGGGCAGGACGGGCTCCTCGACGAACATGAGATGATAGGGCTCCAGCTCGCGAATGAGCATCATGGCCATGGGTTTATGCACGCGCCCGTGAAAATCCACCGCGATGCTGAAGTCGTCGCCCACCTGCGCCCGCACCGCCGCCACCCGCTCGACCGCCGCGTCAATATGCGCGAAATTGTCCATGAAATGCACATTGCCGACCGCGCCCATTTTGACCGCGCGCAGCCCCTCGTCTTTGAGTTTCTGCGCCGCATGCGCCGCATCCGCTGGCCTCTCCCCGCCAACATGCGCGTAAACCTGCACACTATCGCGCACCTTGCCGCCCAGCAGCTCCCAGACTGGCGCGTCGTGAAACTTGCCCTTGATATCCCATAGCGCCTGGTTGACGCCGGCGATGGCGCTCATCATTACCGGACCGCCGCGATAGAAGCGCCCGCGAAACAACGTCTGCCAGATATCTTCGATCTGCCGCGGGTCCCGCCCCAGCAGATAATCCGCCATATCTTCGACTGCGCCGCGCACGGTGCCCGCCTGCCCTTCCACGATCGGCTCGCCCCAGCCGAAATAGCCGTCATCGGTCGAGACCTTCAAAAAGAGCCAGCGCGGCTTCAGCGTGAACAATTCCAGTTGCGTGATTTTCATGGCAGTTGCCTTTGCATTGGATTCGCCGATTTGCGCACAGCCATTATAATAGTGGCGGGCGGCAGACCAAAACACATGGAAAGGCGGGCGGATGAAACAACTGACTAGATTGCTGCGCCGGCGTCTGTTCGTCCTGACGTTGGCAATCGCCTGGCTCTTCACGCAGGGACTGCCGCCGGCCTTCGCCGCTGGCACAGAAGACGGCGCAAGCGCGGTCAATTCCTTCATCCCGCTGATGTTCGCGCTGGGCGTCATTATGCTGGCTTCGCGGGCAGGCGGCGCGATAGCCCGGCGTTTGCATCAGCCGCGCGTGCTGGGGCAGTTGCTGGTGGGGCTGCTGCTGGGACCGACCGTGCTGGACATGCTGCACTGGGGCATATTGCAAGGCGTCGACCTGCAGCACACCATCAAGGAACTGGCGGAGCTTGGCGTGCTGCTGCTGATGTTCAATATCGGCTTGGAAGTACACCTCAGCGAGCTGGCCAAAGTCGGCCGGGTGGCGGTCTTTGGCGGCGTGCTGGGCGTCGTCGTGCCCATTGCGCTGACGGCGCTGGTGGTGCTGCCGGCCGGCTATGACATGTTCCCGGCGCTCTTCGCAGGGGTGACGCTGGCCGCAACATCCGTGAGTATCTCGGCGCAAGTCTTACTGGAACTGGGCTATCTGCACACCAAAGAAGGCAACGCGCTGCTGGCAACGGCATTGATAGACGATGTGCTGGCAATTCTGGCGGTGTCGCTCACGCTGGTGCTGGCGGGCGCGCAAGCAAACGAAGGCGGCGCGGACCTCAGCCAGCTGCTAGTGATCGTCTTGCAGATGGCTGGCTATATCGTAGTGGCTTTCGCGCTGGCCTGGTATGGATTGCCACGGGCATTCCGCTGGATTCGCGAGAAACCGCAGCTATCGCAGTCTTACGGCATTCCGATATTCGCGCTGGCGGCCGCGCTGTTCTTCGGCTGGTCAGCGGAATACTTTGGGGGCGTCGCCGCCATCACAGGCGCATTCATCGCCGGCGTCGGCTTGAGCCAGTTGTCCGGGCAGGGCATGAAGACCGAAATTGAGCAGACGATGTCTCACCTGGCTTATGTCTTTCTGGTGCCTATCTTCTTCATTGATGTGGGCTTGGAGACGGATCTAAGCGCCTTCCCGCTGGAGGCGCTGCCTTTCATGCTGCTGCTGCTTTTGATGGCGGTGATCAGCAAGGTCTTTGGCGCTGGCTTTGGCGCGCGGATCGGCGGTTTTGACCTGCGCGAGTCGCTGCGGGTTGGCGTCTGCATGGTGTCTCGCGGCGAAGTCGGCTTGATCATCATCTCAATCGGCTTGACCAGCGGCTTGCTGGATGGCGGCAGTGAATTGTACGCCTCGCTCTTCATGGTTATTTTGCTGACAACGGTGCTGACGCCGCCCATGGTGCGCTGGGTGTTCCAGGGCAAGAACCAAGACGAAATCACCAATCCCGCGCTGGCGGGCGCGGCGGCAGGAGACTAAAGAAAATGAAACTGATCATCCTCATCACTTCCAATGTCGAAAACGGTCTGGATGTCGCCGTCCGCTGGCAAGAGGCGGGCGCGCCCGGCGTGACCGTGCTCAAGAGCTTCGGTCTCCACAGCTTGCAGCGCAAGATGATGGGCGACAGCCTGGAAGTGCCGCTGCACATCGCCAGCTCCATGACCAGCATGATGGCTTACGTGCTGCGCGAGATGGAACTGAACAATCATGTGCTGCTGTCGGTCGTGCCGAAAGAACTGGTGCCGACGCTCCTGGATGAAGCGCGGGCCGTCATGGGCGACCTGCTGGAGCCGAATCATGGCGTCGCTTTCGTCGTGCCGCTGGATGAAGCCATCGGCGTCCGCCAGCCTGAGAACGGGGACGGCTAAAGCGCAGGCGGAAAAACCACGTAAGGAAGATTTATCCGCCTAGCAGCCTTTGGATTGCCGGACAATACAACTCTGGACTAAACCCTTCCCGGCAGAACCGTTTCACTACGCTTAACGCAGGTTCTCCCAAATATCTAACGTCCAAAAAGTAGTTCTCGTAAGGATCAAGCGCTACATCTACCCCGATAGAGGGTTTCGTGCACTCCAATTCCTCATGAAGGCTCGTTGACGCATCATAGACAAAACCGGCTTCATATCGATGTATGTGGCAAGCCTCATGGGCAAGCGTGTCTGCAATATCAAGCTGATCGTGCTTGGCGCTTAATCCATGTCGCTGAGACAAGAACGCGTGGCATGTGCCTAACGCGACTTTTCTCTCATGCACATACGCATAGGCCGTGCAGTGATCCGTATACGTATCCGGCATCTCGAAGATTATGTCCATCCCGCCAATTACATAGTTGTACCACTCCGGCGCTCTCCTCTCCAACCAATTGAGAGCCGCTTCAACTTGGCGAACAAATCCACTCGAGCCCTCTATCAGCGGGCGCGACGGCGTAACCACAGTAGGTTTGGCGGGCGCGGGGCATTGATTGTTCTGATACGCCCAATAGCCGCTCAGCCAGTCCGCATCAGTCTGGCATTGCCGATCAACATAGCAGCAGTTGTCCACATTCGCCGGCGCGCCAGCCACAGGCTGCGCGGGCGTCACTGGTTGAGGCTGGGCGGGCGCGGCGCATTGCCCGAACTGATATGCCCAGTAACCGTCGATCCAATCCTGGTCGCTCTGGCATTGGCGATCAACGAAGCAACAGTTGTCCACATTCGCCGGCGCGCTGCTGGCGGGCTGTCGATTTGGCGCTGGGGGACTCTCACCGACGCGGCTGAAATCCACCCAATCCGCCAGCCAGACTTCCCTTCCAGTGCGGTCGATCTTCAGCCAGCGATTGAACCTGCCAATAACTTGCAGAATGGTTCCCGATCTCACCGTGTCAGCGATGGCGGCATTGCGGCTGGGCGCGGTTCTCAGGTTAAGCCCTCTATTGGCGCGAATGGAATATTCTTGCGCGGACGCTACAGCGCATAGGACAAAGCCCGCGATTATTAGCGCAATACATTTTCCGCTCACGCACAACTCCTGACAAAAACAAGCGCATCAAGTGCAAAAATTTGAACATTAAGAAAAATCGTGCGCAAGAGTTTACCCAGAATATGATTATATCGTACGCTTTGTGGCTCGCTAAGTGAAAAAGAAGCCATCTAGCTCTTGAGCTTATGGCGCTTTCGACTAAGATGAAGGAATACTAGGTCATTGGATGAGAATTGAAGACTGCATACCAAGCACGGCGCAGGCGCAGCCCCGGCCTGGCTGATTTGCCTAGCAACGAACATTCGGAATACGCGCCTATAAGCATGCGCGGGCTCGGGCGAGCGCGCGCCGCCACTGTTCAATCACATGGGGTGGGCGCCGAGTTCATTCAAGACTGCCGACTCCATCTCCTGACACGAGGCTTCCACTCTGTTGTAGGCTTCCTGATTAAAACGATATAAACGGGTCTCGGCATCATATGCATGGACGTGGCAGGCCTCCTTCACAAGGGTCACGGAATCGCGCATTTCCTGCCCACCGGACCCAGGTCCGCCCCACGTTACAAAATATATCCGATCGATGATGTCTACGTGAGTCCCGCGCGGATTATTCCTGATCTGTTCAATCTTGTTCAGGCCCTCGAGCGCGTAGTTATAGCGCTGCGGCAGCCTGCTCAGTTGGACCAGCCTCTGCTCCCAATATGAGATGAAGTCCGCATCACCCACGATGCTAATCAGGTTGGGAAGCGGGCAATAGACGTTGGGCAGATTGGTCTGAAAGAACCGAATGCCTTCCGCCCGGTCCTGGTCGCTGTTGCATTGCCAAGAGTGATCACAGCAACTGTCAGTAGACCAGCGTTCCCCGATGGCGCGCCAGTAGTAAGGCTCGGTGGTGGGCAGGATGCCGTTCCCGCTCGGGTAGCCGATGACAATCCCGCTGGCGGTGCGCGAGATAGCCCCGCCGTGCCGGGAAGACGCCACCGTCTGCGCTTGACCGGGCGCGCCGCATTGACCGTTGCGATAAGCCTGCCAGCCGTTTATCCAGTCCTGCTCGCTGTGGCACTGGCGGTCGACGAAACAGCAGTTGTCAATTTGAGCGGGGACGGGGCCGGCGGGCTGGGATGACGCTGGCGCCGGCGATTGCGATGGCGCGCTGCATTGACCGGCCTGATATGCGTGCCAGCCGCCTATCCAATCCAGGTCGCTATGGCATTGGCGATCGACGTAACAGCAGTTGTCAATTAAAGCGGGTGCGCCGCCGGTCGGCTGCGATTGGGCGGGCGCAGGCGCGCTGCACTGATTGTTCTGGAAAGCCCAATAGCCATTAACCCAGTCCTGATCGTTGTGGCATTGGCGATCGACGAAACAGCAGTTGTCGATGCCGCTCGCGCTACCCGCCACGAGGGCGATCAGGATAATGGCAATCGTCATGAAGGTGAGTGTCCTCGCATTCATGGATGGTTTCCTTCTCTATCCAGATTTCTGTTGTGCCGTCTGATGAAACTATGGCGTCCGCAATCGTGGCGGCGACGAAAATTAGTTGAATTAACCGCGTTGCGCCCGATTATAAGCTTTGCACGACTCGAAGCGTCGCACAGAATAGCTCTGGTCTAAACCCATACCCGGCCGATTTGTCCGCACAGTGACTTCCTATCAAGGCCAATTCATCTTCCCTATGCACATCCCACCAGTTAGACGACCCGCGGCTCGGGTCAAGATTCTTAATAAATCCATAGCGAAGCGTTACGTCTGCGCCCAGGAAGTATTTGTTACATTCCTGTTCCTCGCGGTCCTGCGTCGGAAAATGGATCCCGGCTTCATGAAGATGTATGTGGCAAGCCTCATGGGCCAGTACGCCAACCGTTTTCATTTGATCGAACTCGGGGGGACCAGTCCCCCATATAGTCCAAGGCAGCCAGCAAGTTTCCATGGTGACTGTTCTTTCGCGCACTCGCGCGGTCGCGGTGCAGCTCCACGGCTTTTCACCTCCCACCCAAGTGCCGACGACGGGGGTGGGGACTTCAACGATTAGGTCCATCGCGCTTCTTATGTAGTTGTACCACTCCGGCGATACGCGCTTCAACCAATTTAGCGACGCTATAATGTGGCCTATAAATATGTCCGAACCCTCTATCCTGGGCAAGGATCCCGACGGCGTCGCCCGCTGCGGCTGGCCCGGCGCGGCGCATTGCCCGTTCTGATAAGCGTGCCAGCCGCCCATCCA
>DAOUKU010000043.1:0-17072 GCA_034420985.1 Anaerolineae bacterium
CTGAGGAGGCGCGGCGCATTGCCCGTTCTGAAATGCATGCCAACCGCCCATCCAATCCAGCTCGCTGTGGCATTGGCGATCAACATAGCAGCAGTTGTCGATGGGACCTGTCGACGCTGGCAATGCTGGAGACGCCGGTGGCGTGATGCCATCAACGCGGCTGAAATCCACCCAGTCCGCCAGCCAAACTTCCCTGCCATTGCGGTCGATCTTCAGCCAGCGATTGAACGCGCCGACCACTTGCAGGACCGTGCCCGAATGGATCGTCTCTGCGATACCGGCACTGCGGCTTGGTTCGGCTCTCAAGTTCAGCCCTCGGTTGGCGCGGATGGAATACGACTGCGCTGACGCCAGGGCGACGACCATGCAGAGCGCGATCAGAATGGCGATACACCTGGTCTTCATAGATTATCTCCCGTCGTGATAAACACGGACTTGAACCAAATAATGGCGTCGCTTTCGTCGTGCCGCTGGACGAGGCGATCGGCGTCCGCCAGCCTGAGAGCGGGGACGGCTAAAGCCTACCACTACGGCGCCCTAGGCGGGAAAACCGAGTACGGCACATTTCGCCATATACTCTCCAGCCGTTGAAGCGTCGGACAAAACAGATCCGCTCTATACCCTTCCGAGCAGTATTGTCTGAGCGAGCGCAACGTTACGTCTTTATCAAAGTAGGTCGTGCCACGCCTCGGGTTAAGACCAGTTGTCAGGGCGCTGGAAAGGAGTGCCGATGCGCCCGATCCAAACTTATCGCACATCTCTTCCTCGTGTTCGCTCGTTGAATGATCATAGACAAACCCCTCTTCATGTCGATGAATGTGGCAAGCCTCATGGCCCAGCGTCCTAGCGGTGGCGACTTCATTGTGGACACTGCCTATATTAAGCCCTGCAGAAACCCAATCAATCCAGCAAGACTCCACGGTGACTTTTCTTTCGCGAGCATAAGCAGTGGCGGCGCAGTGGCCCGGATATTTTCTTCCGCCGGATTCAACGATTAGGTCCATGGCGGTTATCACGTAGTTGTACCAGGCCGGCGCTATGCTCTTCATCAATTTAAGCGTCGCTCCAATGTGTTGCACAAATCGACCCGATCCCTCTATCCTGGGCACGGGTCCCGTAAGCGCGACGGCGGAATAATTGGGGAGACCAGCGCACTGATTAATCTGATAAACCCAATAACCCTGCTCCCTTTCCGAGTTGAACATGCATTGCCAAGCCGAGTCGCAGCAATTGCCTCCGGATGCCGGCGGGCGGTTTGTGGGCGGGAGGAGCGTGACGCATTCAGAGGCCCGAAATGCCTGCCGGCCGGCAATCCATTCCGCCTCGCTTTGGCAGTGCCGATCAACATCGCAGCAATTGTATATGCTTGCCGGCCTGCTGTCTGCTGGTTGCGCGGGCGTCGCAGGCTGGGCTTGAACAGGCGCGGCGCATTGCCCATTCTGGTAAGCATAAAAGCCGTTAATCCAATCCCAATCGCTTTGGCATTGTCGATCAACATAGCAGCAGTTGTCCACATTCGCCGGCGCGCCAGCCACAGGTTGCGCGGGCGTCACTGGCTGAGGTTGGGCGGGCGCGGCGCATTGCCCAAACTGATATGCCCAGTAACCGTCGATCCAATCCTGATCGCTGTTGCACTGTCGATCGACGAAGCAGCAGTTGTCCACATTCGCCGGCGGGCTGCTGGCGGGCTGCGGATTTGGCGCTGGCGGGCGCTCATCGACGCGGCTGAAATCCACCCAATCCGCCAGCCAGACTTCCCTTCCTGTGCGGTCGACCTTCAGCCAGCGGTGGAACTTGCCGACGACTTGCAGGACTGTGCCCGCGGTGATCGTGTCAGCGATATCGGCATTGAGGCTTGGTTCGGCTCTCAAGTTCAGCCCGCGGTTGGCGCGAATGGGATAAGGCTGCGCCGACGCATGGGCGACGAGCATACAGAACGCGATCAGCATTGAGAACCATTTGGTTCGCACAATTCAACTCCTACTTAGTATCAGAATAACAGGCTACCAGTTCAACTATTGTAACATAGTAGACATACAAACAAAAAATGTACAGTAGATGCACATGCCGCACCAGGCGGTCGGCGTGTTTTAGTCAGTTGCAGTCAGGTTGACTTTTCTAGAAGATGACGCAGGACAATATTGAGCGCGCAGGGTTCAGCCTTGAGCAGCAGCGCATATCTGCTAGAATCAACTGACCATAGCGAGGTAGCTCAATTGGCAGAGCAGGTGCCTTTGGAGCACAAGGTTAAAGGTTCGAGTCCTTTCCTCGCTGTTCATCTCCGGCGCGCGTGCTGCATGTTCGACATGCCCAAGCGCACTAACGAGCGCTTCCCCCCATTGATATGGGGGGACCGAGGGGGGTAGACAAGCGCGCGATCATGCGTCCCAGAATGCCGATGCCTTTGCGCAAATCGTCAGGCGACAAGTAACTGTAGGACAGCCGCAGATACCTCGCGCCATCTGCAGGATTGGCGAAGAAGCCGCGTCCGCTGGCAAAATAGACGCCTTCCGCCCGCGCCATTTTTTCAAGCTCGTCGACTTCTATCCCATTGGGCAATTGCAGCCAGATGAAATAGCCGCCCTCCGGGCGAGTCCACTGCGCGCCAGGCGGCATCGTCTCATCCAGCGCCGCCAGGGCGATATCTCGCCGCGACTGGTACTGCTCGCGCAGCCAAGCCACATGCCGCGCCCAAGCCCCGCTGCCGCAGAACGCCGCCACCACCGCCGCGCTGAATGGGTTTGCGCCGCCGCCCATGCGCAGCACGCCGCTGTCAACGAAGCTGGCGACTGCATCCGCCGCGCCGACCAGCCAGCCCAGCCGAACCCCCGGCGCCAGCGTCTTGGAGAAGCTGCCCAGGCGCAAAACGCCTTTTCCACCTGCCAGCGCGTAGAAACTGGCTGGCGCAGCGCCCGCAAAACGCAAGTCGCTATAGACATCGTCTTCGACAATGGGGAAGCCATATTCGCGGCTCAGGGATACGATGGCGCGGCGGCGAGACTCGCTGACCGTGATGCCGCTGGGATTCTGGAAATTGGGCACGACATAATAGAAGCGTGGCTGAATCCCGGCCGACTTCAAGTTGCGCAGCGCGGATTCCAGCGCGTCCAGACGAACTCCCTCGGCGTCGATGGGCAGGGCGCGGACATCCAGCCCTTGATCGCGAAAGATATGCAGGGCGTCGCGGTAGCTGGGCGCGTCGACAAGGGCGCAATCGCCAGGTTTGGTCAGCAGCCGTGTGAGCATGGCGACGCCGCCAGTCGAGCCCGGCACGATCATCAAGTTGTCGCGCTCTATGCCCAGCCCTTCTTGGTCATTTAGCCAGCTGAGCAGGAAATCCAGCAGCTGCGGATCGCCCTGTTCGTCGCCGTAATTGAAAGCGCGGATGGGCGGCTCCCCCTGCCAGCCAGCCGTGATGCGCTGCAATTCCCGCATGGGCAGCAGTTCGGGCGCAGGATGCCCAGCGAAGAGCGGGATGCTGCCGGCGACGACGCCTTGCGGGGCGCTTTCCTGCGGCATTTATTTGGGTGTGGCTTCGGGCGGCAGCGGCGTCACATAGCGGAAGTCCCCGCGCGACTCGACAAATTCCGCCTTTGCCGCCGCCAGCAAATCCGCGTCCAGCAGCAGGTCGCAGGCCGCCAGCGCCATGGTCTTGGCCGCGAAGAGCATGCCTTTTGCGCCGATGCTGGAGCCGGTAGAAGCCACCGTCTGCCAACTGTGCCCCGGCGTGCCCAGGGGCCAGCAGGTGGTGGTCATTTGCGCGGTCGGTGTGATCCAGCTGACATCGGCGACTTCCGTAGAACCGCCCAGCAGTGGCGGGGTCTTGGAATGCGGATAGACGCCTTCCCACAGCGGGTCCTCCGTGGCGGCGAGATCCAAAGTCTGGCTGGTAGAGAGCTGCATCCAGTCGAAGCCGCGCTGCACCGAACCTTCCGGGAAGCTGGCTTGCAGCTCGCGAGCGTATTGCCGTTCCTGCTCGGTGAAGCGCATGTCCGCCACGGCCGCCATTTTCTCATAGAGCAAATCG
Source organism: Anaerolineae bacterium (assembly GCA_034420985.1). Classification (GTDB taxonomy): domain Bacteria; phylum Chloroflexota; class Anaerolineae; order Aggregatilineales; family Phototrophicaceae; genus UBA6055. Next base: position 4,028 of record DAOUKU010000043.1, read on the forward strand.
GACATGACCTGGTTGGGCAGCATGTCGTAGCAGCCGGTGAGGAACTCGATTTCGCAGCGGGTGCCGCTCATTAAGGCAGCGCCTTTCGCGATATCTTGCATCCAGCGGTACATGTCTTCGACCTGTCCCCGTTTGGGCGCGCGCACAAAGTACCATACCTGCGCATAGGCTGGCACGACATTGGGCGCTTCGCCACCGCTGGTTACCACGCTGTGAATTCGCGATTCGGGCGGGACATGCTCGCGCATGTAATTCACACCAGCATCCATCAGCATGACGCCATCCAGGGCGCTGCGTCCCAGCCAGGGTGAGCCGCCAGCATGCGCAGCCACGCCATAAAAGTTGACGCGGAAAGAGTTCATCGCCAGCGACGAGCCATTCCAGACGACATTGGTATCGCCTGGGTGCCAGGTCAGCGCTGCATCCAGGTCGTCAAAGACGCCATCGCGCGCCATGAAGGTCTTGCCGACCAGCGTTTCTTCGGCCGGGCAGCCATAGTAGCGGATTGTGCCGGGGATGCCCTGCGCCACCATGGCTTGCTGCAAGGCCAGGACCGCGCCCAGGCAAGCCGTGCCGTAGAGATTATGCCCGCAGCCATGCCCAGGTCCGCCGACTTCAATGGGCGTCTTCTGGCTGGACAGCTCCTGCGAGAGACCGGGCAAGGCATCGTATTCGCCCAGGATGCCGATGATTGGCGAGCCGCTGCCCCACTCGGCGATGAAAGCCGTGGGCATGCCGCCTGCGCCCCAGCTGATGTCAAAACCAGCCGCCGCCAACTTGTCCGCCAGCAATTTCGAGGCGTAGGTCTCTTGCAGGGCGACCTGCGGATTGTCCCAAATCTGCTTGGCGATATAGCTCAACTCTTCGTCATTCTCGCCGATATGCTGCAGGATAATCTGCGCAGCGTCCATGCTCGCCTCCGCCAGTTGTTTGCTTGATCAATCGGTCTACGCGCCGCAGATGGTAAGCCAGCCCATGGTGACTGTCAAGCAACCGGGGGTTGCCTTGACCCGCCGCCGACGCCTTCGGTCTTGCCAAGCGCCGCCAGCATCTCCTCCACTGTGTTGAATTTGAGGCGGCTTCGCCCGACAGCTTCCCCTCGCCGCCGTTCCATCTCGTCCAGGCGCTGCCAATCTTCAAAAGTAATATAGTTCGTCTGCCGCGCCTCCAGCAGGCTTGGTATCGCGCCTTCATCGAGTTGGTTGGGCTGCAGGATATGTCCGGCGCACAGATCCTCCAGGAAGCATTCGACCGTTTCCACGGCGTCGGGCCTGTTGGTGCCGATGACGCCGCTGGGACCGCGTTTGATCCAGCCGGCGACATAATTGCCGGGCAGAGTCTCCGCGCCGCCCTGCTCCAGCAGGACCCGCCCCCTGTCATTGGGGATGATGCCCCAAGGCGTGAAGAATGGCATATCCGCTAGCGGCACGCCGTGATAGCCCACCGAGCGGAAGACCATATCCACCGGCAAGATTTCGCATTGCCCCGTGGCTCGCGGTCGCAGGTTGCCCCGCTCGTCCAGGTAGATCTCGTTCTTCTGCAATTTCAGCGCTTCGACTTGGTTCGCTCCCAGTATCTCAACCGGCGAAACCAGAAAGCGGATAATGATGCGGCGGGATTTGCCGGTGATGCCGCGATCCACATAGCCTTGCAAGATTTTCACCTTGCGGATGGCGCTGCGGTCACGGCGCTTCTGCAAATCAGCCGAACTCAGCGGGTCCAGCGAGGCATCATCGCAATCGACCACGATGTCGGCATCCGCAAGCTCGCCCAGTTCCTTGATTTCCGGGTTGCTGAAGGCGGCTTGGGCGGGACCGCGCCTGCCCAGCACAAAAATTTCTTCGACATCGCTGCGCGCCAAGGCTGCCAGCGCATAATCGGCGATGTCAGTCTCATAGAGCTCGTCGCAAGTGCGCGCCAGGATGCGGGCGACATCCATAGCCACATTGCCGACGCCAATGACCGCCACGCGCTTGATGCCGCGCAGGTCGAAATCTAAGTTGCGATAATCCGGATGCGCATTGTACCAGCCGACGAACTCGGTGGCGGCATAGCTGTTGGGCAGGTCTTCGCCGGGGATGCCGAGGCGGCGGTCAGTCTGTGCGCCAACTGCGTAGATGGCGCCGTGGTAATGGCGGCTCAAGTCCGCGCGACTGATGTCCTTGCCGAACTCGACATTGCCAAAGTAGCGAAAGCGCTCGTGGCTGGCGAGGCGCGCGTAAAGCTTGGCAACGGACTTGATCTTGGCGTGATCTGGCGCGACGCCGCCGCGCACCAAGCCAAAGGGAGTCGGCAGCCGCTCGAACATATCGACATGGATGAGCGGGTCGGCATGTTTCAGCAGACGTTCAGCCGCATAGAAGCCGGCCGGACCAGAACCGATAATGGCGGCGCGGACGGGATTGGCGCTCATTCGACTTCTCCCAGCGGGATGACCAGGTCCTTGCGAAATGGTGTCAGGGAGATCAGTTCGCCATTATCGTCGATGATGAACATGTCCTCGACGCGCGCGCCATAGCCCAGGTCGGGGTAGTAGAGGCCCGGCTCAAGGGTGAGGACATTGCCTATCTCGAAGATATCCTTGCGCGCCAAGTGGCTGATGGAGGGGCGCTCGTGAATGTCGATGCCGACGCCGTGCCCCAGGCTGTGCATATAGCCGCTCATGGCTTTAGGGGCGCTGCGCGAACTGGCATGCCCCAGCCGCTCGAAGTGATCCTGCACGGCTTCCTGCATCAAGTGCGTCGGCTTGTTGAGCCCGTAGGCTTCGACTGCGATATCGAAGGCTTGCATGATCTGGTCATAAGCGGCTTGCACTTCGTCCGGCGCATGACCGATGCACCAGGTGCGCGTCATGTCGTGGTGGTAGCCGCCGCCCAACTCGCGCGGGAAGAGGTCAAAGACGATGGCGCGCCCAACTTGCAGCGGCATGTCGTCTTCGCCGCGGCTGTGCGGGTAGCCCGCGTCCCTGCCCTGCGCGAAGATCATGCCCGTATCTTCCAAGCCCCGCGCCATCAACTCGCGCCGCACCAATGCCTTGACATCGCCGATGGTCGCCTTGCGACCAGACTCGTCGCAAATGAAATCGCCATCTCGCCGCAAGCCAGCGATGAAATCCCAGGCGGCGCCCATAGCCTGGTTGGCGCGCTCGGCCACGGATTTCAACTTGGCGATTTCGTCGGCGTCCTTGGTCAGCATGGCGGCTTCGATAACCGTAGGCGACTTCTCGGCGACGAATTCATATTGGCTTAACGTGTTGAGCTGCTCATAGAGGGCGATGGTCTTGTTGACCTGCCATGCGCCGTAGAGACCAATGCGCCCTTCAGTCACGCCGACAGCCTCCAGCAAGTCGCCGAAGAAGAGCGCCGTCGCTTTCAGGCCGTCGTTCTCAGCTTCTTTCAGGCGCTCGTTCCAGCCCAGCTCGGCATCCGTTTTGACTTGCAGCCCGCTTTTTTGCGCTTCCGCCACTTCAATGCGGCTGCATACCAACAGCGCCGCCCCGCCCCGCGCTTTGACAATACTGCCATGGGTGATATGCGCGCCATTGCTGAGATAATAGCGGGCGCTGTTGAATTCTTCGCCACCGAAGACGATGAAGGCATCCAGGTCGCGCTCAGCCATCAGGCGGTCGATATCGGCTTTCATGGCCGCTGTATCCTTTCTGTCACTTGCATTGTAGCCCGCAACAAGTCATTTTCCTGCTCCGGCAGCACGGTGCGCGGGTCCAGCAATACTTTTCCATCCGAAATACGCGCGATGACGGGCGGTTCTGCAGTACGCAGCGCCGCTTTCACCGCTTCTGGATTTGCGCTGTCCAAAGCCAGCAGCCAGGTCGGCAAGCTCGCGCCGGGCAAGCTGCCGCCGCCGACAGTCGATTCGCCGGAGACAACTGCGCCGCCGGTCAAGCGCGCCCAATGCTGAGCAGTCGCCGCGATGTCGTCAAGCGGGCGCGAAATCATCCGCCAGACCGGCACCCGCGTCAAGGCTTCCCCGCGCCGATAATGTGCCAGTGTAGCTAGCAGCGCGGCATAGGTGAGCTTGTCGACGCGCAATGCACGCGCCAGTGGATGCGCCTTGAGTTGGGCGATTGCTTCCCCCTTGCCCAGGATGATGCCAGCCTGCGGTCCGCCCAGCAGTTTGTCGCCGCTGAAGCACAGCAGGTCGACGCCGGCGGCAACGCTCTCTTGTACCGTCGGTTCGTGATCCAGCCCGAATTGCGCTGTATCGATAAGAGTCCCGCTGCCCAGATCGTCTACCGCCAGTAGGTTCTCCCGCCGAGCCAACGCTGCGAAGTCCGGCAGGCTCGGCTGCTGCACAAAACCGACTTGCTTGAAGTTGGAGCTGTGCACGCGCAGCAGCATGGCAGTCTCGTCGCTCAAGGCGTCGGCATAGTCGTCTAGGCGCGTGCGGTTAGTCGTGCCGACTTCGACCAGGCGCGCGCCGCTCTGCGCCATGATAGCGGGGATGCGGAAGCCGCCGCCGATCTCCACCAGCTGCCCGCGCGATATGATGACTTCCCGCCCCTTTGCCAGCGCGCTGAGAATCAGCACCAGCGCCGAGGCGTTGTTGTTGACGACTAGCGCAGCTTCCGCGCCAGTCAATTCGCGCAACAGTTCCGTAGCATGGACGAGTCGACTGCCGCGGGTGCCGCTGCCCAGGTCGAATTCCAGCGTGCTGTAGGCGCCCCCGGCTGCGCGCATGGCATCCAACGCTGCGTCGGACAAGGGCGCTCGCCCCAGATTGGTGTGGATGATCACACCAGCGGCATTGATGACTGGGCGCAGGCTGGGCTGCTGCTCAAGGCGCAGGCGTTGGCCCGTGCGTTGGATGATCGCATCTGGCGAGCAATCGACAGCTTGCGCGGCGAGAATCGCCCCTCGAGCCTCAGCCAGTTCGGCGCGCACCGCCATTAGCACGAGGTCGCGGCTGTGCTGCTGCATCAAATCCAGGGCGCCTTTATGCGCCAGCACGACATCGACAGCCGGCAAGCTACGCAGGCGCGCTCGCTCAGCGTTCATTCGCCAGTTCGCGGTTGCGCAGGAAGATTTCAATAACCAGGAACAGCAGGGCGAGAGTCAGCGCGATGGGCAGGGTCAAATAACGCGGGATCATCAGCCAGGCGCAAAGCACCGCCAGGATGCCGACCCAAACGCTGCGGCGCACCACCACGCCCATCAGCGGACTACCGGCCGGGGACAAACGCTGGCTGACGAAGCGCATGAAGGGGATGGCGCTGCCAGTCACCGCGATCTGCAGCAGGATGAAGAAGAGCCAGAGCTCGCCGCCGATGCGTGGTCTGGTTGTGGCGACCAGGACTGCCAAGCCTCCCCAGCCCAATAGCATCATCAGCATCGACGCCAGCAGCACGCCGCGCCCTTCACCGCCTGCCGCCAGACTGGCTTCGTGTCTTTCGCCGCCGGGATTGAGCATCATCCGTTCGCCCGCTTGTTGCCCTTGTCAAGTGTACGCAGAAAAGCCGCCGCCAGCCAGTTCAGCCCGCCTTGATGTCGATGGACAAAATCCTGTCAGCCACAATTCCGCGAGACGGGTGCTGCGGGTCAATTCGCTGCAGGCTGTTCAGCACTTGCAGGCTCTGATCATCGGCAACGCGCCCGAAGACGGCGTGTCGACCATCCAGGTGCGGCGTCGGCACAAAAGTGATGAAGAATTGCGAGCCGTTGGTGTTGGGTCCAGCGTTAGCCATGCTCAACGTGCCGGGCTCGTCATGGCGGAGCTGCAGCGCGCCGGACTCGTCGTCCCAGCGGTAGCCGGGTCCGCCGCGGCCACTGCCAGTGGGGTCGCCGCCCTGCGCCATGAAGCCGTCCAGCACGCGGTGAAAGATGACGCCGTCATAAAAGCCGTCGTTCGCCAAAAAGACGAAGTTGTTGACCGTAACGGGGGCGCGATCGGCGAAGAGCTCAATGCCGATGTCGCCTTTGCTGGTGCGCATGGTGGCTCGGTAGGTCAGCTTGGGGTCGATTTGCATGACGGGCGGTCGGGCGTATTGCTTGGGCATGGCGGGTATCCTGTTGGGCTGAGGGAAATGTGCGCGCAGGATAGCAGAGTCTGGGTGGAAAGGGTAGCTTCAGACTTCGGGTTCGCAGCGTTGGCAGAATACTTGATGATGCTATACTTCAATATAGAATCCGAGGTGGCGATCATGAAAGTTGAAGTGAATCATAAGAATCTGAAGTGGGCTCGCGACACAGCCGGCTTGAAACTTGAGGATGCTGCCAGGCGAATTGGACTGTCCGGTTCCAGGAAAAGCACACCTGTCGACAAACTCCGGGAGCTTGAACACGGTATACAGCCACCGACCCAACGACAATTGGAAAAGATGGCAAGCGTCTATCATGTGCCCATTGTGGCATTTTATTTGGACTCGACGCCACGCGATAGCGACATAGGCGAAGACTTCCGCACATTGCCAGAGCGGTCAAGCAACCCTCAGGCCAATCGACATCTGCAAACGCTCACAAGCAACATAAAGGCACGGCAGAGCATTACTAGAGATTTGCTAGAAGAGGAAGACGCCGAACCACTGGCGTTCGTTGGGTCAACAAGCATCACTGCGGATCGGCAACTTGTCGCGGACGAAATCACGCAAACAATTGATTTCGACTTGAAGCAGTACAGACGGCGACCAAGTACCCCACACGAGGGTTTCAAGTATCTCCGCGACTGCATTCAGAATGCTGGGATTTTCGTCCTGCTGCTAAGCGATCTGGGGCATCCGGCGACGAATACAATCCCTGTTGATGTGTTCCGAGGATTCGCGCTTGTCGATGATATCGCTCCATACATAGTCATTAATCGCAAGGACGCAAAGATCGCGCAGTCTTTCACGGCTCTGCATGAAGTTGCGCATATCTGGCTTGGATCCAGCGGCATTTCGGGCAAGGTGAATAGCAGGAGTTCAGAAGTTGAGCGCTTTTGCAATGCAGTGGCTGCACGGATTCTCTTGCCACGCGAAGAGCTCACGGTGTTCAATTCGCATCGAGGTCTTCCGGCGAAAAAACTACTGGCAAAAGTCGCAGAGTTCGCCAAGCCCCGAGTCATCAGCAGTGCTATGGTCGCGTACAACCTCTTGCTTGAGCAATACATTGTTCAAGACACTTGGCTACAGATTCAGCGCATGCTTGACGCGGCGCGCGTAGCACGAGAACAAGTGGATACCGACGAACGAGCGCAGCAGAAGGCGCTGGGAAACGCGCCAGCAATTGATAACAACCGGATAAAACGATTTGCGCTTGGTGAAAATCTGCTGAACCTGGCCGAGAGATCACTTTCGACAGGCGACCTGACCCCCACAAAAGCGAGCACACTGCTTGGAGTCAGTCCACGCAAAGTGCGCTCGTTCCTCGACCCCGGACGGCTTTCAAGGGGGACTTGAGTGCGCTACCTGCTAGATGCGAATGTACTTATCAATGCGCATGATCAGTATTATCCGATTCACAGGATTCCGCAGTTCTGGGACTGGATCATCGAAAACGCCAAGTCGGACAGAATTAAGATGCCATTTGAAATGTTGGCGGAAGTTAAACGAGGGAATCAAAATCGCAGAAAGCAATTGCAGGAAGACGAATTGCTGCGCTGGCTAGGCCGCGATAATCACGAAGCCACTTTGTGTTTGGATGCAAGCGCAGATCGCTACATAGTAAACCGTGTCTACAGGGAGGGATACGAGATACCACAGCCTTCGCAAGATGAACTGAACAAGATCGGCAAAGATCCCATTCTGATCGCATATGCACTGGCCGAGTCTGACTGTAAAATTGTTACGATGGAGGCCAAACAGCCTAATGCAACAGACATAATGAAGAAGATTAAGCGGAAAATCCCGTTTGTGTGCCGAAAGTTGTGCATTAAGTGTATTGACACCTTTGAACTAATTGACGAACTCGACTTCCGTATTCCCTAGATTTTCTTGCGTACTCTTTTCCAATTATTCATCCGATAACCGCCATGCCCCAACTGACCGAACTCTTCCAATCCATGACCTACGGACCCGCGCCCGAATCTGACGCCGCCGCCCAAGCCTGGCTGGACTCGCGCGACCGCAAGTTCGAACTCTTCATCAACAACCAGTGGACGCCGCCCGCGACTGGCGACTATCTATCCGCGACCAACCCAGCCCGCGACGAGCCCCTGGCGCAATTCGCGGACGCCTCCCCCGCCGACATCGCCGCCGCCGTCTCCGCAGCCCGCAGCGCCTACGAAACCTGGTCTGCGCTCAGCCCGCACCAGCGCGCCCGCTACCTCTACGCCATCGCCCGCAACATCCAGAAGCACGCCCGGCTGCTGGCGGTGGTGGAAAGTCTGGACAATGGCAAGCCCATCCGCGAAGCGCGCGATATTGATGTACCGCTGGCGGCGCGCCACTTCTATTATCATGCTGGCTGGGCGCAACTGCTGGAGGGAGAATTGCGCGACTGGCAGCCCCTGGGCGTGATCGGGCAGGTGATCCCCTGGAACTTCCCGCTACTGATGCTGGCTTGGAAGATTGCGCCGGCGTTGGCTATGGGCAACACAGTAGTCATCAAACCGGCGCCCTACACGCCCTTGAGCGCGCTGCTCTTCGCCGAAATTTTGGCCGAAGCGGGATTGCCAGCCGGCGTGGTCAATATCGTTACTGGCGGCGATGCGGCCGGCGCGGCATTGGTGGCGCACAAGGATCTGGACAAGGTCGCCTTCACGGGCTCCACCGCGGTCGGACGCGAGATTCGGCGCGTGACGGCTGGCACAGGCATCAAGCTGACGCTGGAGCTGGGCGGCAAGTCGCCTTTTGTCGTCTATGACGATGCCGATTTGGACGGCGCCATTGAGGGACTGGTCGACGCCATCTTCTTCAATCAAGGCGAGGTCTGCTGCGCTGGCTCGCGATTGCTGGTGCAAGAGAACATCGCCGACGCCTTCCTGTCAAAGCTGAAAGGACGCATGGCGAATTTGCGGCTGGGCGACGCGCTGGACAAAGGTATCGATATCGGCGCAGTGGTGGATCCCGCCCAGCGAGAAAACATTGACGCCTGGGTGCGGCGCGGCATCGACGAAGGCGCAGCTGTCTATCAACCGCCGATCAAAGCGCCGGCGCAAGGCTGCTTCTACCCGCCCACCCTGCTGACGGGTCTGGAAGCCTCCGCCGCAACCGCGCAGGAAGAAATTTTCGGTCCCGTGCTGGTGGCGATGAGCTTCCGGACGCCCACCGAAGCCATCGAGCTGGCCAACAACAGTCGCTACGGCTTGGCCGCCTCCATCTGGAGCGAGAATATCAGTTTGGCGCTGGAGACGGCGCGGGCCATCAAAGCCGGCAGCATCTGGATCAACAGCAGCAACCTCTTCGACGCAGCGGCGGGATTCGGCGGCTATCGCGAAAGTGGATTCGGGCGCGAGGGCGGCAAGGAAGGGCTCTACGCCTATTTGCGTCCGCGCTGGCAGCAACGGGCGCGCCCACAACTTGGCGAAGCGGCAGCGGATTGGGGCGCGCATACCCCGCCAGCGCCATCAAAGTCAAATGGCAGGACAAGCGCCGCGCTGGACCGCAGTCCTAAGCTCTACATCGGCGGCGCGCAGAAACGCCCGGACGGCAACTACAGTCGGGCGGTGCTTTCGCCAGCGGGCGCTTTGGTTGGGCAAGTGGGCGATGGCAATCGTAAAGACATCCGCAACGCTGTGGAAGCGGCGCACAAAGCCAAAGACTGGGCGAGATACAGTCCGCATAACCGCGCGCAAGTTATCTATTACATCGCCGAGAACTTGTCCGCGCGGGCGGATGAATTCGCGAGGCGCATCGTTGACATGACGGAAGTTGACTATGCAAGCGGGGAGCAAGAAGTCGCGGTCGCCATTGAGCGCCTTTTTCACTGGGCGGCGCTGGCGGACAAGGCGGGCGGCAACGTGCAAGAAACCACCTTGCGCGGGCTGGTCTGCGCCATCCATGAGCCCGTCGGCGTCATTGGCATCGCCTGCCCCGACGATGCGCCACTGCTAGCCTTCGTGTCCCTGGTTGCGCCAGCCATCGCCCGCGGCAACACAGTCATTTGCATCCCGTCGCCGCGCCATCCCCTCTGCGCCACCGACCTCTACCAGGTCTTCGACACCTCGGATCTGCCACCCGGCGTCGTCAACATCGTAACTGGCGACCGCGATCACCTGGTCAAGACTCTGGTCGAGCATGATGATGTCGACAGCCTGTGGTACTTTGGCGATGCGGAAGGCAGCCGACAGGTGGAGGCGCGCTCCCGCCACAACATCAAGCGCACCTGGGTGAGCTATGGCATGGTGCGAGACTGGCATGACCCGCAGGCTGGCGTGGGTGCGGAGTTCTTGCAGGAAGCAACCGAGGTCAAAAATGTCTGGGTGCCGACAGGCATGTGAGGGCTGCTGCAGCGATTAGAAAGGCGTCTGCATCAATTCCAACAGGGTATGCAGAATCATATTGGCGCCATTGACGCAGTCGGCGTCGCTGGTGAACTCGTTGGGGTTGTGGCTGATGCCATCCCGAGACGGTACAAAAATCATAGCCGCCGGCGCAATGGTTGCCATGTTCTGCGTGTCGTGTCCGGCGAAACTAAGCAGGCGCTGATGCGATAGTCCCAGCGTGTCGGCAGCACGTTCAAATGCCCCCATGACGGGCTCGCTCATTTGCGCGGGTACGACGGCGGGAGTGGCTTCGTATTCCACTCGCAGGTCAAACTCGGCGGCGCATTCTTCTAGCAAGCGCGTCAACTCGACTTGCATCTGATCCATCTCCGCGTCAGAGGCATGCCGGAATTCCAAGCCCATCCGCACGCGAGCCGGCACGATATTGAAAGCGCCCGGTTCAGCGCCAATGATGCCGACATTGCAGACGCCGGGCGTAAATTGGCGCATGACCAAATCCCGCGCCCGCAGCACAAACTGGGCAGCGCCCCACATGGCATCGCGGCGGTTGATCATCGGCATCGTGCCCGCGTGCGCCGCCTCGCCATAGAAGCTCACCCGCAGCGCGCGGATGCCGACGATAGCATTCACCACACCGATGTCGATGCCCGCCCGCTCCAGGCGCGTCCCTTGTTCGATATGCAATTCCACAAAAGCCAGCACATCGTCGCGACGCGCGGATAGCATGGTCTCGCGGCTGATGCCGGCTGCACCCAAGCGCTTGTCCAGCTCGGCAGGGGCAAGTCTGGCGCTGGCGAAATCTCCCGCCCTCAACTGCCCGCAGACCGCCCGACTGCCCATCAGCCCCATGATGGCGCTTTCTTCGTCCGTGAAGTTGATCGCCTCCAGCGAGACGGAGGGGCGGATGCCCGCCTCTTGCAGCGTGCGCAGCGCTTCCAGCGCGACCAGCACCCCCAGCGAGCCGTCATAGCGACCGCCATTTGGCACGCTATCCAAATGCGAGCCTGCCAGGATGCGCTTTTGGCTGGGCGGGCCGCTTGGCAAGATGGCGGATTGGTTGCCAGCGCCGTCCATGGCGTAGTCGAGGCCCGCGGCAGCGGTTTTGCGCTGAAACCAATCGCGGGCTTGAATATCGGCGGCGCTAAAGGCTGGGCGTGAAACACCGCCGTCCGCGGTCGCGCCGATGGTCGCTAACTCGCGCAGGTCGTCAAGGAATCGTGTTTCGTTGATTTTCAGTTTCATGCGTATCTCCGCGATAATGTCTGCATCAACTTTAGCGGATTATAGTGCGGCTGAAGAATTGGGATAAGGTGCAATAGTCCCTTTCCCCATCTATTGTCAACGGTGGGGCTAAGACTTACATTTGTTTATGACCAGTAAAACAGGATGAAACACGATGATCAAAATCAATGAGTCTCGCCTGCTAGAAGATCTCAGAGAATTGGCGACGATCGGCGCGACCGCGGATGGCGGCGTCTCGCGTCCGGCGCTGACCGCCGCCGATATTGAAGCCCGCCGCTGGTTTCAGGCGAAGATCGCCGAAGCTGGACTGGATTACTCGATGGACGGCGCCGGCAATCAATCGGCCATTCTTTACAGCGATCCGCCAAGCGCGAAACGGATCCTGGCTGGTTCGCATCTGGACAGCGTGCCCAATGGCGGGCGATTCGACGGGTCTCTAGGTGTGCTGGCCGCGTTTGAAGCCTTGCGCACGCTGAAGAACAGCGGCATCACGCCACCTTTTACACTGGAAGCGGTCAACTTTACCGATGAAGAAAGCGCTATCATGGGCTTGATGGGCAGCAAGGCGGTCGTCGGGCAATTGACGCCGGCCGACTTTGATCGCAGTCGCGTGGATATTGCCGAATTGACGCGCCGCTTCTCTGCGGTTGGCATAACGCGGGAGTCCATGCTGGCGGCGAGGCGCGCAGATACGCTGGCATGGGTCGAATTGCATATCGAGCAAGGCACGCGCTTGGAATCGTCCGGCTTCGACATCGGTATTGTGAACGCAATCGTCGGGATCCGTTCCATTCATGTGACCTTCCGCGGCGAGGCGGCGCATGCCGGTACGAAACCGATGGATCAGCGGCGCGATGCTCTGTGGGGCGCGGCAAGATTCGTATTGCGCGCGCGGGAATATATCATGGAGAAGTACAGCCCGGGCGTATGTAACGTCGGTATCATCAGCGCGAAGCCGGGCGCCTTCAATATCGTGCCAGCCGAGGTCTATTGCGGGCTGGAATTCCGGCACGGCTCTGACGATGAAATGGATCAGATGCAGGTAGACTTGCTCGCGCTGCTAGACGAATGCGCCGCCGAATACGGCTTGAGCGTTTCAACCGAGGCGACGCCGCCCGTGATTCCCGCGACAATGAGCGAAGCGGTCATGGACGCCATAGAGCGCGGCGCCGACAGACTTGGACTGTCTCACAAACGCATGCTTAGCTTCGCCGGTCACGATACGCAGAACATCGCCAATATCGCGCCCGCCGCCATGTATTTTGTGCCGTCGGTGGCTGGCATCAGCCACAACCCCAATGAGCTAACCCGGAACGCCGATTGCGTCAAGGGCGCCAACCTGATGCTGCAAACTTTGCTGGAGTTAACAGGGGATTTGGCTTAAGCCCCCGTTGGTATCCAGATGTTTTTCACCTGGATGGACTCG
>DAOUKU010000044.1:0-278227 GCA_034420985.1 Anaerolineae bacterium
AACTTTTCAGATTACGCGCGCCCTCGGCCGCATGACGGTCATGGAGAATATGATGGTGCCGGGCTTGGCGCATAATCCCCGCGCCAGCCGCAAAGACCTGGAAGCGCGCGCGCACGACATCTTGACCTTGCTCACGATCGATCATCTCACGCATGAACTAAGCCGCGCCTTGAGCGGCGGCCAGCGCAAGCTCCTGGAATTGGGTCGCCTGCTGATGCTCGACCCCGCCGTCATCATCCTGGACGAGCCCTTCGCCGGCGTGCACCCGCGCTTGCAGGAGACCATCTACAGCTACATTCATCGCGTGCATGAGGACGGCAAAGCCATCATCCTCATTAGCCACAATATGGGTGCTGTCTTTGAGCTCAGCCAACGCCTCATCGTGCTGAACAACGGCGCCTTAATCGCCGATGGCGAGCCGCAAGCCGTCAAAGCCGACCCCGCCGTCATTGAAGCCTACCTGGGCGAGGACGAGTAAACATGCTCGAAATCAAAGACCTCTATGTCGGCTACTACGAAGACTTGCATATTCTGCGCGGGCTCAGCCTGAGCGCCGAGACCGGCAAGCTGACCACGATTCTAGGCGCGAACGGCGTCGGCAAATCCACGCTGCTCAAGGCGGTCTATGGATTTCTGAAGCCGCATAGCGGGCAAGTTCTGCTGAATGACCGGGATGTAACCGGCACCGCCACCCATCGCTTAATAGACCTGGGCATCAGCTACATCCCGCAGCAGCCGGGCGTCTTCAAACACATGTCGGTGCGCGAGAATCTGATGATGGGCGCATGGACTTTCAAGAACGACAAGGCGCGCATGGAGAGCAAGATCCAAGAGAATTACGAGCGCTTCCCCGTCCTGCACGAGAAACAGCATGACCACGCTGGCAGTCTGTCTGGCGGGCAGCAGCGCATGGTGGAAATTGGGCGCACGCTGATGACCGACCCGGAGGTCATCTTGGTCGACGAGCCAACAGCGGGCTTGGCAAAGCTGCTTAGCGAAGAAGTCTACCGCATGTTGGTAGACCTGCGTGACCAGGAAGGTTTGACCATCGTGCTGGTCGATCAGGAAATCCGCGAGGCGCTGAAAATCGCCGATTATGTCTATGTCCTGGAGCTGGGGCGCAACAAGTTTGAAGGACCGGCTTCCGACTTTGACGACCTGGAAAAGGCTTTCTGGGCTTAGACGAAGGCGCCCCTCCCTAGATAGACCCCGCATCCCCAGCAAAGAGTCAACTGTAGGGGCGAATCACTGGCTCGCCCGTCTACCCCACCACCGACCCCTCCCTGTGATTTGTTGTAGGGGCGACCCGATGGGTCGCCCACCGGGCAGGGCTACGGGCGAATCCCCTTGCTTGGGCGGCTGCCAGGCGGCGCACGGAGCCACAATTGCTGCGACGACTGGGTTTTGTTGCCAATTAGCCCTTCAAGCCGGTCATGACCACGCCCTGGATGAAATAGCGCTGCGCCAAGAAGAAGAGAATGATGACCGGCAGCGTGACCGCCGACGATGCCGCCAGTTGTAAATCCCAGTGAATATCGGTCTGGCTGCGGAAGGAAGCCAAGCCCACCGCGATGGTGAAGTTGTCGGGCGAGCGCAAGTAGGTCATGGGACCGATCAGGTCATTCCAAGCGAAGAGGAAAGTGAAAATGGCGATGGTGATCAGCGCCGGCTTGGACAGCGGCAGCATGATCCGCCAGTAGACGCCGAACTCGCTGCAGCCGTCAATGCGCGCGGCATCGGCAATCTCCTCGGGTATCGTGCGGAAGAACTGCCGCATCAGGAAGATATTGAAGGCGCCGCCACCAAAGAACTGCGGCACAACCAGCGGCAGGAAGGTATCCACCCAGCCCAGGCGCGAAAAGATGATGAAGCTTGGCACCAGCAGGATAGCGTAAGGCAGGAAGAGCGTCGCCATGACGATGCCGAACCAGAAGTCCCTGCCCGGGAAACGCATGCGCGCGAAACCGTAAGCGCAAAACGACGATGTGAACACGACCGCGATGACATTTAAGCCCGCCACCAAGAGCGTGTTGCGGAAATAGGTGCCAAAAGGTTTGTAGGTCAAGGCGTTGACATAATTCTCCGGCATCCAGGGATCGGGGATCAGCTCAGGCGGATACTGGAAGATGTTGATCTGCGTCTTCAGCGAGCTGGATACCAGCCACACAAATGGCGCAACCATCACAATCGCGAAGAAGACCAGCAAGAACACGGTCAGCCAGTGAAAGAGCCGGTCTCCCAGATTTGCTGCGTCGCGCTTCGGCTTCCGCGTCATGCCCACTGCACCTCAGTCACCTGGATTCTCGTAATACACGCGCGAGCCGATGTAGCGGAAGACCACAAAGGACAGCAGCAGCAGTATGCCAAACAGCAGCCAGGACAGCACAGCGGCATAGCCCATCTTTTGGCTGCCGAAGGCGGTGCGATATATGTAGAGTACCAGGAAGAGTGTGGCATGCTGCGGTCCGCCGTTGGTGATCAGCAACGCGCTGACAAAGATCTGGAAGGAGTTGATGAAGCCGATGACCAAGTTGAAAAAGATGATCGGCGACATCATGGGCAGGGTTACATGCCGCAGCCGCGCCCATCTGCCCGCGCCATCAATCTCCGCCGCTTCATAGAAGATCTTGGGGATGCCTTGCAAGCCAGCCAGGAAAATGATCATTGAGCCGCCCACGCCCCAGACCGTCAATATCACGAAAGCGACCATCACCCAGTTGGGATCTTGCAACCAGCCGATCTTCGGTCCGCCCAGCGCGCGGATGACATAATTGATCAAGCCAAACTCGGTGTTGAAGAGCCATGCCCAAAGAATGGCGTTGGCGACAGCTGGCACGATGCTGGGCAAGAAATAGATGGTGCGGAAAACCGCAATGCCGCGAAACTTATTGTTGATCAAGCTCGCCAGGAAGAAGGCGAAGACCAAGCCCAGTGGCACAGAAATGGCGGAGAACAGCACCGTCACCTTCAAACTTTGCAGCAGCAGCGGGTCCCTCAACATGCGGTTGATATTGTAGAGCCCGACAAAGCGTGGCGCGGATATCAAGTTCCAGCGCTGCAAGGTCAGGTAAGCAGCGACCGCGGCCGGCAGGAGGAACCACAGGACGAAACCCGCAATGAAAGGCATGATGAAGACATAGCCCATGAGTGTGCGGCGGCGGTGCAGGCTAAGCCGATTGTATTGCCGCGAAAGCCAAAATGATTGCTCGGCTGTGGCCACT
Organism: Anaerolineae bacterium; assembly: GCA_034420985.1. Taxonomy (GTDB): domain Bacteria; phylum Chloroflexota; class Anaerolineae; order Aggregatilineales; family Phototrophicaceae; genus UBA6055. The sequence goes on from DAOUKU010000044.1 coordinate 3,222, forward strand.
GGTTATGCTCGCTGGCTTTGCGCAGAGGCGGCGCAAGAGAGACCGTCGCGCCCCTCAAGCGCCGGAAATCTTGTTTTCGCGTCCGTCGCGCTTACATGTCGTCGCGGGCGAACATCAGCACTTCGTTGGCTTGGCGCACGGCATCGGGGAAGACCGCTTCCGCCGGCTCGCCGTTGGTCAAGGCCTCAAAAGCTGGCGTGATGTAGTCATTGCGCGCTTCAATCCAGCCAGGCGGCAGGTAGGCGGCGACACCATGCTTGGGCAGATAGTCCGTGGCGAACTGCGAATAATTCGGCGGGTGTATGCCTTCCGTGACCCAGCCCTTGAGCCCTTCGTCGGTGAGCATGGCTGACTGGTTGGGGATCCACAGACCAATCTTGGCGAAGTGCTCTTGATAGAAGGGAGTCGCCAGGAAACGAACCCAGCGCCAGGCTTCTTGTGGATTCTGGGTCGAGCTAAGCACGGAGTGGAAGTGCGCTTGCATGACGCTGGCGGGCTTTGCCATCTTGGGCAGCGCGCCCGTGCCCATCGCCACATCCAGCAGCGAGGGATTCATCCATGAGAGCGCCCAGGAGCCATCTACGCCCATGGCCAGACGCCCCGAGTCAATCATCTGCGTATTGTTCATGCCCAGGCTTTCAATAGAGGCGCTGCGCGGCGCGACATGATGCACATGCACCAAATCAGCAATCCGCTGCATAGCTTCCAGGGCTTCCGGCGAATCCAGCGCGCACAAACCATCCGCGTTGATGAACTCACCGCCATTGGAATGCACGGCGGCTGCCAGCGGCATCCACCAGGAACTCGACCATTCCACCGCCCACTGCACGATATCTTCGCGGTCGAAGCCGGCATCGTCAGGATGGCGACCATTGCTGTCCTTGGTCAGCTGGTTGCAGACCGCCAGGAACTCGTCCCACTCCCAGATTTCGTCATCCCGGAAGCCCGGCGGCGCGACCCCCGCCTCGTCAAAGAGCTCGGCGTTGTAGTAGATGTGATGCGCCACCCAGGTCGAGCCAATGCCATACCAGCGCCCGTTGACCTCGCAGCGCGTCGATTCCTGCGGTTCGATGAAATAATTGGGCTGCCCCAGCAGCGGGTCGTTCTTGACCAGGTCGGTAATGTCCATCAGAACGCCGCCGACAGCCAGGGTGGTGTAGTCATCCGAGCGGATGAAGGATGTATCGGGCGCCGTGCCCGCCGCGATATTGGTCAGCGTTACCCGGGAGTATTCGCTGGCGGATGGCGTATGCTGCCATTCGACATTGATATCCGGATTTTCCGCCTCAAAGACCTCGATAGCAGCTTTGACGCCTTCATCTTCCGCCACGCCGCCCCAGCCGCCAAAGGTTACGCGCGTCATCTCCTGAGCGATGGCTGGCGCCAAATGACCAAACTGCGACAGGAAGGCCGCCGTTGCCGCCGACGATCCCGTCAACTTCAAAAACTCCCTGCGTGAAATACCCATGTCTATCTCCTCTTATGACAATTTGACCATTCTTACAACTTGCTCAAACTGAAGAGTAACGCACCCCGCGCCATTGTCAAAATACTGCCGCCTATTGCGAACGCATCCAAACGCGCATTTCGCCTGGTTCGCGATTCGCCCACAAAAAATAGGGGATCGCCTTGATCTGCGCCACTGTCGCCGACATCTCAGCGTTGCGTTGATGTTGATACAATTCCGCCGAAGCGCCATTGCGTTGGCTGCGCAGCGCATCGCCCGTGATGACCGTCGCGCCGCCAAACAAACCCGCGTCGAAGTTGGCATCCAGCTGCGCATCGTCTGGAATGACCAAATTCGCCAGACGCGGGCCATTGTCGACTTCTTCGAAGCAATAGATGAGCGGACCTCGCTGCAGGGTGATTTGCCCCGCCGCCTGCCGGATGGCCGCGTGGGGGACGACGCGCTCGACCGGCATGGCCAGCCGCAAGCCCAGCCTGTCGCCCGGCGACCACCTCCGCGAAACCAGCGCGTAACCCCGCTCTATATCGGCGGAAAGCACCTCGCCATTCAGCCAAAGCTCATAATCGTAGCACCAATCGGGGATGCGCAGCGCCAGTTCAAAGTCTAGCGGGCTGCCGCAGTTGACAGTGAAGGCGATATTGCCTTGCCATGGATAGTCCGTGCGCTGCTCCAGCTGCAGAGCGCCGCCGCCAACTTGCAGCGAGGCAGTGCTGTCCTGGTACAGATGCGCATAGATGCGGTCGCCCTGCTGCGCATACAGGTACTCGCCGATGCTGGCGATGAGGCGCGAGATATTCGGTGGGCAGCAGGGGCAGAAGAACCACTCGCTGCGCCGATAATGGCCGTCGCCAAGCTCGTCGCTCCAACGTCCCAGCGGATTGACGCCGGGATAGGCGGCCAGGGGCGTGCCATAGAAGAAACCCTCGCCGTCGTAAGATATGCCGCTGAGGCTGCTGTTGTAGATGGCGCGCTCCATGACATCAATGTAACGGCTGTCGGGATCAAGGCAGAACATACGCTGCGCCCAGAAAGCCAGTGCTATGGCGGCGCAAGTCTCGGCGTAACCCATTTCCGTTGGCATATCGTAGGCGAAAGTGAAGCCTTCATTGGCGTGAGTGGGGCCCAAACCGCCGTGCACATACATTTGTTTCTGCGTGAGGTCGTCCCAAATCCGCCGCGAGGCTTCCAGCAGCTCAGCATCGTCTGTTTCCAGCGCGACATCAGCAATGCCGGCATAGAGGTAGCAGGCGCGCACGGCATGCCCTGTAGCTTCGGTCTGTTCGCGGATGGGCGCATGCGCCTGGCAGTAGCGATATGTCTTCGCCCAGAAATCCTCGCGCCTTTCGCCACGCTCAGCCGCCTCGATATCAAAATAGTGCGGGTCACGACCGCGCTCGTCAACAAAGTAGGTCGCCAAGTCGAGGTATTTGCGCTCGCCGGTCTGCCGATATAGCTTGACCAGCGCCAGTTCTAGCTCGGGATGTCCGGGATAGCCGCGCGCCTTGCCCGGGTCCTTGCCGAAAGTCGCGTCGATATGGTCAGCAAAGCGCATCAACACCTTGAGCAGCTTGTCTTTGCCTGTCGCTTGCGAATAGGCTACCCCCGCTTCGATGAGGTGCCCGGCGTTGTACATCTCATGCCAATCGCGCAGATTCGTCCATTTGTCCTGGGGCGCCAGCACGGGGAAATAAGTATTCAAGTAGCCGTCAGCCTGTTGTGCACCAGCCACTGCCTCAATGAGCGCGTCCGCCAGCGTCTGCAATTCGTCATCAGGGTGCGTCGCCAGGCTGTAAGCCACCGCCTCCAGCCACTTGCCTGTGTCCGAATCCCAGAACATGTACACGGTGCCGCGCCCTGGCGGGATGCCGTGGTTGCGCTGCAAGGACCAGGCGGCCACCCTGCCCGTACTTTCCAGCTGGCGATAAATAGCGGGGATGGTGCGCTCGCGATTGACTTGCTGCCGCTCCGCCCAAAAACCGCGACTGATTTTCACGCGACCCAGCGGCACCGGCTTTACTTGTGTATTCACAGAAAGTCTCCTCAAAGGTTTGGTTTAGTTCCCAAGAATGATAGCGATAGGAAAATCACAGCGCAACAAATGTCCGCAGTTCCCGGATGCGCGCCCCCACGGATCTGTTGCGGACCAGCGCGCCATGCCCTAGACTCGCATACACAAGGCAGAGTACAGAAGGACACGTAGACATGCCACGCCGCCTGGCCACAACAGGTGTTTACGAAGCCAGCGTGCTGGATTACGACGACCGCCCGCTGGCCGCCGACGAAGCGCTTGTGCGCACAGAATTCGCCTCGGGCAAGCACGGCACGACCTTCGGCATGTTCAATGCCCGCCAGCTTGACGATATGCGCTTTGATGTCGAGCGGCATCTCTTCGTGCCTGATGAGCGCAATCCGAGTGAGCGCATGCCATCAAGGGAAGATCCCTGGCGCGCGGGCACAAGCGGCGTCGGCCTAATCCTTGCGGTTGGCACCGGAGTCACGCGCTTCCGTGCAGGCGAGCGCGTCTTCGGTCTGATGGATATCAGCGAAACCAATATCTGCGCGCAGGACGAACTCTGGCATCTTGGCGAGCTCCAAGCGCTGGAGGCGCTGTGTATCGAGCCGGCTTATGTCGCCTTTCATTGCGTGCGCGAGTCCAATCTGCGTTACGGCGATCGCGTCGCGGTGATTGGCTTGGGCGCGTTAGGATTGCTCGCCGTGAGCATCGCCAGGAGCGCGGGCACAGAGACGCTGATTGCGGTCGATCCACTGCCGAAACGCCGGGCTTTGGCGGCAGCGCTTGGCGCAGATCACACCCTGGATCCGCGCGATGGGGATGTCGGGCGACAGTTGCGCGAGTTGAGCGGCGGCACGGGCGTGGATATCGCCATTGAACTCAGCGGCAGTTACGCCGGGTTAAGCACAGCAATCACCGGCGCGCGCGTTGGCGGTTTGGTCTGCTCAGCCGGTTTCTATCAGGGCGCTGCCCAAAATCTGTACTTGGGGCGCGAGTGGCATCATAACCGGCTGACGATGCTGGTGCCGCACGGCTGTGGCTGGGGGCATGAACCGCGCGACTATCCCTACTGGGACAAGCGGCGCGCCTATGACGCGGTTGTGGCGATGATGCGCCGCGGCAGTCTAAACGCGACAGGGGTGGTCAACAGAATTTATTCGCTGGAGGAAGCAACTCAGGTCTTCCAGCATATTCGCGAGCAGCCCAACAACATCATAAAATACGCGGTTGACCTGAGCCAATAGCCTTTAGAACTTGACGCCGCCCTGCGTCAGCCCTTCAACGAAGCGACGCTGCAACGCGAGGAATAGCACCAGCACCGGGGCGATCATCATGAAGGCGCCCGCGCTCGTCATTGCCCAGTCGCGCCCAAAGCGGTCGGTGAATTTGAAGTAGCTGGTCGTGACTGGGAACATCTCAGGATTGTGCACGAAGATCAGCGCCACCTGAAATTCACTCCAGATACCCAGTCCCACCACCAGCCCTACGGTCAAGAAGCCGGGCCAAGCCAGCGGTACGATAATCCGCAGCAGCACCTGCAATTCGTTGGCGCCATCGACTCGGGCAGCATCTTCCAACTCGCGCGGCAAGCCAATTAGATAAGAGCGCAGCAGGAAGATAGAGAAGGGCGCATTCAGCGCGGTGTAAATAAGGATGAGACCATGATAGGTATTCAGCAAGCCGAGCTGACGCCATAAGAAAAACAGCGGCACCAAATAGAGCCAGATGGGCACGGTCGAAGCCACCAGCAGATAAATCATGACGAAGTTCGCGCCCGGCGGATTCTTGCGCGCCAGGCTGTAAGCCGCCAGCCCACCAAGGCACAGTTCCGCCGCGACTGTGCCAATGACCAGGATGACGCTGTTTTTGAAGGTGCGCGCGAATTGCCCCTTCTCCCAAGCATTGCCGAAGTTCTCCAGATGCACTCGCGATGGCAAGCCCAACGGGTTCAAGCCAATTTCCGTATTGGACTTCACAGAATTCAAGCCCAGCAAGACCACCGGTCCCAGCGAGAAGACGACCAGGATCGACAGGAAAATATGATTGAACGCATTGCTCTCGCGCTGTTTGCGGAAGAGGAAGAACTCGCGGTCGGCGATCATATTTCCCATCCTCTCTTGCGCAAGAAGGCGAAAACGCTGACGATCAAGCCTGCAAAGACGCAGATGGTTATGCCTTGAGCCGCGGCGTAGCCAGCTTCAAAGCGCTGGAAGGCGTTCTTGTATATGTCGATGCCCAGCACCTCGGTCGCGCCCGCTGGTCCGCCGCCGGTCAGAATGAATATGTAATCGAAAACGAGGAAAGCCCAGATCATCACCATCATCATCATGAAGAGCACGACGGGACGGATGCCCGGCAGGGTAACATGCCAGAACTCCTGCCAGCGGTTGGCGCCGTCCACTTTGGCCGCGTCGTACAGAACCGGCTCAATGCCTTGCATCGCCGTCAGGAACAAAACCATGAGGAAGCCCCAAAAGTGCCAGTTGTCCGCGAAGGCAATCGCCCAGAGCGCCGTATCCGATTGACCGAGCAGCGCCTTGTCATACCCCACTAGCGTCGGCAGCCCAAAGCGCGGATTGTAAAGATAGCGCCAGATCGTGGCCGTCACGATGCTGGGCAGGATAAATGGCATAAAGAGCGCAGTACGGTAGAGCATGGCGCCGCGCTTGACCTTCGCCAACAGACTGGAGCCGAACAAGGCGAAGATGAAGGGGACGGTTATGAAGAAGATCATCCATTGGATGTTCCTCAGCAAGGCGTCGCGGTAACTCTGATCTTCGAAGAACATCTCTTCAAAGTTACGCAGCCCGATGAATTCCGCCTCGCCGATACCGGACCAATCTGTGAAGGAATAATAGACCCCCTGCACGGCCGGGAAGACCACGACAAAGGCATGCAAAACCAGAATCGGCAGCAGGAAGACCCAAGGCACGACGACATAGCGCATGAGCCGGTAGCGAGTCCATTGTTCCCGCCTGCTCTTCGGCTTGCCAAGCGGACGCTGATCACCAGACCGCGTCCCTCTATCCAATCGCATCGGACTGTCCTTCGGGTTGTCGAGGCGGCGTCTCAGCCATCAAGACGGTCATAAACGCAGTCGCGAGAGCGCTCAATGACTGAGACGGTGTTCCAGCCTGGCTTGCGCCGGAACACCGGAGGCGTGTCGGACTTAGCGAGTAGGAATCGGCGGGATTAGCCCTTCGGCAAATTCCTCTTCGAATTCCTTTTGCATGCCAGCCAGATAATCCTCGACCGACAACTGGTCATCGTAGACGCGCGTGATCTGTTCCCAGAGCCAAACATTGGTGCGGGCGGGCCAGAAACTCCAACTGGTGTAACCGACATTGCCAGCGGCCGATGCCTGCCCGAATTGCTGATACAGGCGCGCTTCTCGCGGGTCGGCGTTGGCGAAGACATCGCCGCCATAAATCAAGGGCGCTGGCGCAACGCCGCATTGCCCATGCATCTGCGCCTGGAAGCCCGTGCTGTAGTAATGGTCAAGCACGGCGGCGGCCGCGTCCGGATTCTGCGTCGCCGAGCTGATGCCCCAGCTGGAGCCGACTCCGATGACGAAGTGGGGCTCCTCGGAAAAGGCCGTCGGGAAGGCGAACCAGTCCCAATCGTTCATATTGCCGGCCGCTTCGCCAAAGAAATCGCGCTGGTAATTGTCCAGCATCCAGGTGCCTTCAAAACTCATGGCGATCTCGCCGACGCCGAAGAGGGCATGGGCGGAATCGAAGGTATCGGAGAAGAAGAGGTCCAGGCTGCCCATAAACCAGCCACCCTGCACGATATCCTTCAGCGCCGTAATCGCCTCGACGAATGCCTCGTCAGTCCAAGGACGCTGCCCGGTCAAAGCCTCATAGACCTTGTCTGGTCCGGCGTGGTGGCTGAAGAAGACGCTGACCGCCCACTCAAAACAGGGCGCGCATTCGCCAAAAGCTGGACCCATAACCACCAAGCCCGCCTCCTGAATCGCATCGGCCAAAGCGTACAAGCCGTCTATTGTGGTTGGTATCTCCCAGCCATGCTCCTCGAAGAGGGTCTTGTTGTAATACATGATGACCGTCTCGAGCTCTTCGGACAGGCTATAGAGCGAGCCTTCGACCCTGCCCAGATCGAGCGCCCAGGGCGCAAAACGATCCGCCCAGTCGTACTCATCGGCGTAGTGATCGAGCGACAACAGCAAGCCCGCGCTGGCCAGCTCCAGCATGAAAGCGGGACCATGCGAGAAGGTGATATCGGGTCCCGCCCCGCCTTGCAGAGCGGTCCGCTGGGTATCCACCAGATTCCCGCCCGGCTGCAAGACTACATTCACACTGATGTCATCGCGCGGGAATGTTTCCACCAGCAGGTTCGACCAGCAGGCGCCGGTGTCGTCGTCGGCCGCCCATATCGTGACCGTATTGTCCTGCGCCGCAGCAGCACCGGTCATGAGCGCCATAACCAATATCAGCAGCGACAGAATCGACAGTTTCTTCATGATCATCTCAATCTTCCTTTCTTTGATTCGTGATATCGAATCCAGTGTCAATGAATTGAATGTGTCTCAACGGATTCCGTGGCGCCTCCTCCCCCTTAATCAGACAAAACCTGGCTCGCAGCCAACATCTGCTGAATGTTGCTCCAAACCAACTCCGTACCCTTGTTACGCGTGAGCATAACCAAGCCGAATACGGCTGTCAAGCAAGACAGCATCGCTCAAGCTAGCCGGCGCCGAGCCGAGCTAGCGATCCCAAAGCCTAGGTTCGGGCCAGCGGCGTGGCAAGCGCGCAGACGGACTATGTGCGTTTTACGGCGGGGCGCTTGGTCTCTATGCAGATATGGAGCAGCAGCTTCATCAAGGGATAATGCGCGATAGAAAAGGTCATATGGCACTGATGCGGCTGAAATTTCTTGAGGACGACCGTGTCAAACATCGCTTCGGTCATCAATCAGCATACTTGCCATGTGTTTTTAATATAATGCAAGTGTTGACGGAATTGGAAAAAAGTCATCAAATTGCTTCGTCGGAGCAGCTTCCAAGCCCCAATTCATGGCGCATGGCCTGGCATTGGATACTATCTAGCAGCAATGTAAAGGCTTACAAACGCTGGACAAGTCACAAGCAGCAGGGAGCGACACATGAGCATCCGACCCCTAGGCGGCATCTTCGACAACTTGACGCATTTCCGCGATGTGCGCTCGGCGCGGGCATCCAGTTGGGATCAGAGCGGGCGCAATCAAGATTATTGGCTCATTCCGCCGCGCGAGTCGATTGTCCTGGCGGATATCGAAGGGCCGGGCTGTATCACGCACATCTGGATGACGCAGTTCTGCCGGCGCGTGCTGGGTCCCGGCATCATCGACCCGCATCTGGGGCACTATGTCGCGCCAATCTTCGAGATTCACAACGCGCTCGGGCTGAACTGGGAAGTCAGCGATCCCTATTATTATCGCAAAGTGCTGCTCAAAATATATTGGGATGACCAGGAGCATCCCAGTGTGCTCGCGCCATTGGGTGATTTCTTCGGTATCGGGCATAGCATCGCCGCCAACTATCAGTCGCTGCCTTTCGCGGTGACCGTCAAGCCAGAAGAGCAATTTCTCTTCGGCGGCAACGCCGGCTTGAATTGTTACCTGCCCATGCCCTTCCAGAAACGCGCCCGTATCGAGATCGAGAACCAGAATGATGTGCCCTACGGACAGTATTTTTACATCGACTACGAACTGCACCGCAAAGATAGCGCCGCCGATGCTGCCTACTTCCATGCCCACTGGACGCGCGACAATCCCTGCGATGGCTGGGGGCCGAATCTGCAGACCAACAGCCCAGAGACGAACATCGTCAACCTGAGCGGCGATGGCAATTATGTTGTACTGGCGACCGAAGGCAGCGGTCATTACATCGGTTGCAACTTGTCTGTAGCGCATTTCCAGGGCACCTGGTGGGGCGAAGGCGACGACATGATCTTCATTGATGACGATACTTGGCCGCCAGCATGCACGGCACGGGCACGGAAGACTACCTGGGCCACGCCTGGGGCATGCAGACCAATGCCCTCCCCATGTGCGGCACTATCCTGCACGAAAGCCAAATGCCCGGCTACCAGGTCAGTTACCGCTTCCATCTCAGCGATCCAGTGCATTTTTCGCGTCGCATCAAAGTGACCATTGAGCATGGCCACGGCAATCATCTGGCTGACGACTGGGCTTCGACCGCCTACTGGTATCAGACCCTGCCTTCGCCGCCGAGCCAAATCCCGCCGCTGGAAGAGCGCCTGCCCACTCGTCTGTCAAGCTCGCTGAACCCGACAGATCGACCCGGCCAGCCCAGCCCAAACAGCGATCTCAATGACGAGATGCGCGCGATGCTGGCGGCGGCGGAAGAACACGGCAAACGCTACCTAGAAGAGCGGGCTGCAGAAGCGGAGAAGAAAATGCAACGGACGCGCGAACGCTCGCAAGGCAATGTCGAACAGGCGCGCCGCATTCGAGAGTCTTTCCAGTAGCCCCTACGGGACTCGAACCCGTGTCTCCACCTTGAAAGGGTGGCATCCTAGGCCGCTAGACGAAGGGGCCCCCGCCAGACCAAGCCTGGCAGTGCAACGCGCCACAGAATACATGGACTGTATCAGCCTGTCAATAGCCGTCTTGCCGAGAGCTGCCTATTGCAACTGCATGAAGCGGGCAAAGCGCTCGTGATCGCCGGGGCGCAACAAACCGAATTGCTCGCGGTAGGCGACCAGCTTGCCGATTTGCTCGGGCGGGATGGCGACCAAATTGCGATTTAACTGCAGCGCGCGCTGCATGATGATGGCGCTGTGTTCTAGCGTCTCCAGCATCAGGTAGGCGTCCCAAAGCGTTTTTGCCACGGTCAGCGAGCCGTGATTGGAGAGCATGATGGCATCGTGCTCGCGGATGAGCGCGGTGATGGCGGCGCGGTTTTCTTCGCTGGATGGCGTCGAATAAGGCGCTGTGGGCACTAGTCCCAGCAGCACGACCATCTCTGGTATCAAGCATTGCTGAAAGTCAACGCCAGCCAGAGTCAGCGCGATGGCGGTTGGTGGATGCGCGTGCACGACGCCATGGACATCGCTGCGCTGGCGGTAGCACTCTAGGTGCATGGCGCTTTCCGATGTGGGGCGCAGGTGGGCCTTGGCGGAGCTAGGCTCATCGACCCGCTCGCCAGCCAAGTTGACGACAATGAGCTCTTGCGGCTGCAAGAAGCCTGTCGCCAGGCCGCTTGGCGTTAGCAGGAAGCGGTCTTCTCCATCCAGTCGCGCGCTGATATTGCCAGCTGTGCCATCAACCAACCCTTTCTGGTACATCAGCGCGCCGATGCGGCAGATTTCCTCGCGGAGTTCGCTTTCAGCAGGCATGCGCCCTAGCCTTCCCCGAATGTCGGGCTGCGTTTCTGGGGCATGGTTGGCAGAAAATCTTCACGAGGCGCTTCGCCATAGAGCCTCTCCCATAGCCCGTCCAGCAATTCTTGGTCGAATTCCACAAAATGGCAGACATCACAAATATGCGCGCGGGTATTGGGGATGGACAGCAACTGGTCGCCGATCATGTCGCAGAAGGTGGCATGTTGCGGCGTACAGCGCCCGACGGTGCAGCGCGGGCAAGCATATCCAGTAGCTTTGGCGTCTAGTTGCATAGGCGTCTACTGGGCAATCAGCCCGATGGCATTCAGCGGAAAATAGCGGAAGATGACCTCGCCAACGATATTGCTCAGCGGCACTGGACCGAAGGCTCGCGAGTCATTGCTATTGTTGCGGTTATCGCCCATGACAAAGTATTCGCCTTCGCCCAGGGTCCAAATGGCATCGCGGCAGCGTCTCTCGCAAGGCTCCTTGATATAGGGCTCATCCAGCGCCACACCATTGATATGCACCAGTCGATCGCGGATTTCCACGACATCGTCCGGCAAGCCAATGACGCGCTTGATCAGCATGACGCCACGCGCCGCTTCGCTTTCTCGCAACGAATTGAAAACGACGATATCGCCGCGGGCCGGCTGGCTGAGCAAATAATGGACGCGGCTGACGACCAGTCGATCATCGCCATGAAAGGTCGGCTGCATGCTGTGCCCGTCGACCAGAGAGCGCGGGATGGCCAAGTCAAAGAGCACGGTCACCGCCAGCACAAAGACGACCGTACCGACCAACTCCATCAGCAAGCCGGGGGTCTTCAATCGTGGGCGCGGCAACTCGCCAGTATGGCTGCTTAGCATATCGTCCCTTCACGCGCCGCTTCTACAGACTCGCCGATTATAGGCTGGCGCTGGTGCAGCCGCAATGCAGAGCCCAGCCAAAAGCCGCTTCAAGATCTGCTCAAGGAGCGTCGGGCATCCCGCGTGCGGAAGCTCATGCGGATGGGCGTGCCTTCAAATTCATAGGCGACGCGAAACTGATTTTCCAGATAGCGCTTGTAGCTGAAATGAACTTGTTTGGGGTCATTGACATGAAAGAGAATTAGCGGCGGATCGGTGCGCACTTGCGCAGCATAGAGAAATTTCAGTCGCTTTGTGCCTTTGGCCTGCGGTGGATGCCTTTCGACTGCCTCGCGCAGCAGCCGATTCACATCCGCTGTCGGCATACGGAAGAAGCGCGCTTCCCAGACTCGGTGCGCCACTCCCAGCACTTGGTGGATGCGCTGCCCCTCCAGCGCGCTGATAAAGATGATGGGCGCATAGCGGACGAAGTGCAGGCGGTCGCGGATCTTGTCGACGAAAGCCGTCATGGTGTGCGCGTCCTTGTCCAGCGCGTCCCATTTGTTGACGACGATGACCAGGCTCTTGTATTCCGCAATGATGTAGCCGGCAATATGCTCGTCCTGTTCAGTAACGCCCAGCAGCGCGTCAATCACCAGCAGCGAAACATCGGCGCGCGAAATCGCCTTCATGGCGCGGATGACGCTGAAACGCTCGACGCCCGCCTGGATGCGCCCGCGCCGACGGATGCCCGCCGTGTCAATCAAGGTGATGCGCTCGCCATGCCAAGTGATGTCGGTGTCGATGGCGTCGCGTGTGGTGCCGGCTACAGCGCTGACAATGGCGCGTTCTTCGCCAATGAGCTTGTTCAGCAGGGTGCTTTTGCCGGCGTTGGGTCTGCCGACAATGGCGATTTTGAGGTGATCGTCATCTTCGTCGTCCCAATCTTCTTCCAGGGCGTCCAGTCGCCCCACCAGCTCGTCCAGCAGGTCGCCAAGTCCCAAACCATGAATTGCGCTGATGCCAAAAACAGCGTCCAAGCCCAGGCTGTAGAAATCGTAGGCTTCGTCCAGGAAGCGCCTGTCGTCAATTTTGTTGGCGGCGACCAACACGGGTTTGTCGCTGCGGCGCAGGATCTCGGCGATGGCTTCGTCCGCAGCAGTAACGCCGACCTGGGCGTCGACCAGCAGAATGATGACATCGGCATCGGCAATGGCGATCATGGCTTGCTCAATGATTTCGGCGACGAAGGCAGCACTGCCCTCGGCCAGTGGCGATTCGTCGCGCGCGCCCGCCGGCTGATAGACTTCAATGCCGCCGGTATCAACAACCTGGAAGGTGGCAGCGTTCCAAAAGGACTCGCCATGCAGCCGGTCGCGGGTTGTGCCGGGCATCTCGTGGGTCACCGCCAGCCGCTCGCCAACCAGCCGGTTGAAAAGCGTACTTTTGCCGACATTGGGTCTCCCCACCAGTGCGACTATCGGTTTACGTGGCATTTACGGGAGCTGCTCCGCTGATTGGCGTGTACTCGGCAGGATTGTATGCGCCTTGCCGCGCGATTGGCAGGCGCAGTCGCTCAGTTTGATGGCGTGGTTGTTAGCTGCGCCTCAGCCTGGCTGCTTTCGAGCGCGATGATCTCGACATTCAGCTCGGCTGGCGAAAGCGACACATTCTCTTCACTAAGCTCGCTCTGGTTGATGGCGATGGACGGCGCCAGATCATAGACGCCAGGCGCGAGGCCATCCAGGTCAACGCTGACTTGAATGTCGGCGACGGAAAGCGGCTCCACCGCCACAACGGGACCATTGACGATGGCGGAGACGCTCCTCGGCACGATAGCCACCTCGTAGCCTTCGCTCAAACCGAAATGGTCGACATCAATGCTGTCTATCTGACGCGAGACAATGATGGGAATGATGTCGATGGCGACGGTGATATTGTTATTGCCGCCCATGATGAAGAGATCCTCGTCCGGCAGCCGAATGGGCACGGTCGTCTCGAACTTCTCGTGATGCCCCTCCAGGCTGATCCGCTCCGTCAGCAGCGTGTCGGATAGCTGCGCAAGCTCTTCCGGTGCGCCACTGATGAAAAGCGATTCCGGATCGTAGCTGTAGTCTTTGAAGAGGAATCCCTCCTCCAGCGTGCGCAGCAGGATATTGGGACGCACCGGGAATTGGCGGATGTCGTCGCGCCGCGTCACACGCACGGATACTTGCGCGGTCTGAGGCTCCAATTCCACCCCGCCAACGCGCCCGCCCTCCACATCTACCGCGTGCAGACGCAGATCTGCCTGCAGGGGGCTGCGGCTGGCCGACAAATCCAGCTCGCCCTGCACGCCCACCACCTGCGACATGCGGCTGGCTGCGCCCGTAACCACGACATCGGCGCTCTCCAGCGTGGGTTCATCGTGGCGGAAGCCGATGGGCGGTGAGTCGGTGACCACGATTTCAATAGTCATTACACGCGACTCGATGGGTTCAAGCTCGACCAGGATTTGCGCTGGCTGGATGCGCAGCACGGGGCGGCGGATGCTGTCGGATGCGCTTGGCGCGACGCTGACGCGCAACGGCACTAAATGCGTGCCCGGACCCAATCGCGACATGTCAGCCCGCACTTCAATCTCTTCGACCAGGCGCGGGATGGTCGTTTGCGATCCCTGCACCGTGACGATAGCGGCACGCGCGGAACTGCTGGTCATGACGGCCGTTTGGCTATCGACAAACTGAATGGGCACGCTGGAGAAACGGCGCTGCAGGATGGGGTCAGCCGAGGTTACCGCGATATACCAGACGCCAGCCGCTAGCAGCAGGGACACCGCCAGCCATAGCAGATTGCCGGCCGCGCTGGTTTGCGCCCAGCGGCGAATCATGACTGCGCTCTTTGCCGACGGCGCGTCTGCATACGCAGCAGGAACTCATCCCGCAGTTCGCGCAGACGCCCAGCCAGGGTCTGCTGCTCGTCCAGATCCGGACCATAGACGCCGCCCAGGATCAACCGCAAGCGCTGCGCATCCAGATCGAGAATCATCCGCCCACCATTCGTCAGCGATATTTTGCCCGTCTCTTCGGAAACGACCACGCAGAGCGCGTCGCCTACTTCACTTATGCCGACCGCTGCGCGATGCCGCGTGCCCAGATTGGGGTTGGGCAGATTGCGGCTGGCGGTGATGGGCAGCACGCAGGAGGCCGCCGCAATGCGACCGCTGCTGTCAACGATAACCGCGCCATCGTGCAGTTCCGTGCGGGGCCAGAATAGCGTAACCAGCAAGTCGGCAGTGGCAATCGAGTCCAGCTGGATGCCGGTGCGGATGAATTCTTGCAGGCTGCTGTTGCGCTGTAGCACGATGAGGGCGCCATGACGGCGGCTGCTGAGCTTGGTAACGGCGCTGAAGATGGCGTCAATGACGGAGACACGCGCGGCTTGCGGAGCCAGACGAGTGCCAAAGAAGGCGCTGCGTCCCAGACGCTCCAGCACGCGGCGAATCTCCGGTTGAAAGATGACCGGGATGGCGATGACCATGGCTGTCAAGCTGTTGGCCAGCAACCAACTCAATGCCTGCAAGCGCAGCACCGCCGCTACCGTGATCAAGCCGATGACCAGTAGCGCAATGCCCCGAAACAGCGCAACTGCTTGCGTGCCGCGGAACATAAAGCTGATGCTGTAGAAAAGCAGGGTGACAATTGCGATATCAATGATATCGGTTAGGGCGAGGCTCTCCAAAATGACCAGTAATTGTTCCACGAGGCATCATCCGGGAACTTGAATGTCGCGACGCTTGTGCTTACGCCCGCGACCACTGCCGCATCTACAAGCGAAAACCCGCCAGCGCAGCAGAAGTTATCTCATTCTAACACAAACTAACACGAATTGACTGGGCGCCTTGGCTAGAGCGACGCTAACCCAGCAGGCGCACCAGGATAGCTTTCTGGGCATGCAGACGATTTTCGGCTTGCTCGTAGACCCGGGACTGCGAACCGTCCATCATATCGTCCGTGATTTCTTGCCCGCGATGCGCCGGCAGACAGTGCATGACGATGGCGCCTGGCTTGGCAACATCCAGCAACTCCGCATTAACCTGGAAAGCCGCGAATTCGCCTGCGCGTTCGGCCGCTTCCGCCTCTTGCCCCATGCTCACCCAGGTGTCGGTGTAGACCACATCGGCATCAGCCAGCGCCATTTGCGGGCGGGTGCACATGGTCAGCGCCGTGCCATTGTGTTCGGCGACTTCCTGCGCCTGCTTGCGGATATGTGGTTTCATCTCATAGCCTTCGGGCGTGGCGATGTTAAAATCCAGTCCAAAGTGCGCGCAAGCCAGCGCCACCGAGGCCGCGACATTGTTGCCGTCACCGACAAATGCCAGCTTCACGCCGCGCAACGCCCCAAAATGCTCGCGAATCGTGAGGATATCCGCTAACGCTTGGCAGGGATGGTAGTCGTCGCTCAAGCCGTTGATAACCGGCACACGGGAATGCTCCGCCAGTTGCTGCACATCGCTGTGATCATAGACGCGCGCCATGATACCCTGCACATAGCTGCTCAGCACACGCGCTACATCGGGCACGCTCTCGCGCACGCCCAACCCGATCTCCTGCGGACCGAGCATGATGGCGTCGCCGCCTAGATGCTTCATGCCCATCTCAAACGAGACTCGCGTACGCAAAGAGGGCTTTTGGAATATCATGCCCAGAGTTTTGCCGCACAGGCTGGGCTTGTTGCCGCCAGCCCGCCATTCCGTCTTTAGCTGCAGCGCCAAGTCGATGAGGTCGTGAAGTTCGTCGCTGCTGCAGGCTGCCAAGTCAAGGAAATGTTTCATCTGTCATCCGCGCCAATTTGTGAAAGATCATCCACTACGTCATCAGTTCCTGCATATCCCGCCAGTTGCCGCCCCAGCTGGCTTTGGCTTTCAGCGGAACGCGCAGTGGCTGGCCATCGGGCAAGGCGGCTTCCATCGTGTCCACGACCAAGGGGCTGACTGCTCCCAGGTCATCTTCCCGCACTTCCAGCACGAGCTCATCATGCACTTGCAAAATCATGGCAGCGTCGTAGCCGGCTTTACTCAGTTGCGCGTCGAGATTGATCATGGATTGTTTCAAAATATCGGCGGCCGTGCCCTGGATGGGCATGTTGATAGCGGCGCGTTCTTCGTTAGCTGCGCCGCGGCTGCGTCGGCCCGATTTGATAGACGGATAGCTGCGCCGGCGTCCATAGAGCGTCTCAGTGAAGCCGTTTTCCCAGACTCGCGCTCGCGTCTCGTCGATGTAACGTTTGACGCCCGGCATCTCTGCAAAGTAAGCGTCAATAAATTCTTGCGCTTCCGCCCGCTTCAAGCCCGTTTGATTCGCCAACCCAAAGGCGCCTTGCCCGTAGAGCAAGCCGAAGTTGACGCGCTTGGCGAAATCGCGCTGCTCGCTGCTGACGGCATCCAGGGCAATTCCGAAGACCGCTGCCGCCGTAGCCGCGTGAATGTCCAAACCGCGCTGGAAGGCATCGATCAACGTTTCGTCCTGGCTGATATGCGCCATGACGCGCAACTCAATTTGGTTGTAATCGACCGCCAGGAATACATAGCCTTCCGGAGCCACAAAAGCTCGCCGCACCTGGCGTCCCATCTCGGTGCGATTGGGGATATTCTGCAAGTTGGGGTTGCTGCTGCTGAATCTGCCAGTCGCAGCGCCAGTTTGGTTGTAGCTGGTGTGCAAGCGCCCAGTACGCGGATTGACCAAAGTCGGCAGCGCGTCCACATAGGTGTTTTTCAACTTCGCCAACTCGCGAAATTGCTCGATCAGCTCAATGATTTCGTGTTGCCCGCGCAGTTTCTGCAAGGTATTGGTGTCGGTGGAATAGCCGTGCGTCGTCCGGTTCAGCCCTTCGGTCGGCAAGCCCAGGCGGCCAAAGAGCACTTCGTTCAGTTGCTTGGGGCTGTTGATGTTGAATTTGCCGCCGCCGAAATCGTAGATCTCCGCTTCCAGCCCAGCCAAGATATTGCCCTGCTGACGGCTCATCTCGCGCAGGAAATCGACATCCAGCGTGACGCCTTTGCGCTGCATCTGGCTGATGATGGGAATCAGTGGCAACTCCAGCTTGTAATAGAGTTCGCTGACGCCTTCGTCTTCCAGCTTGTCGCGCAGGGGCTGCACCAGCCGCCAGGTCATGCTGGCATCAGCAGCGGCATAAGGCGCGGCCACATCAATCTCGATCTGGTCCATCGTCTTTTGGTCTTTGCCTCTGCCCAGCAGCTCGTCAATCTCGGTCATCTGCACATCCAGCGTTTGCGCCACCAGCGCCTTGAGCTTGAGGAACTTGCTGATGGGGTTGCTGAGCCATTCCGCCAGCAGCGTATCAAAGGAAATTGGCGCGACATTGATGCCGTAACGCTGCATGACAATCAGGTCATAAATGGCGTTGTGCGCGGTCTTGGATATGCGCGGATTTTCCAGGGGCGGTCGCAGGGCAGCGATGACGTCGTCCAGGATCAGTTGGTCGCCGACCGGCTCGGCAAACATGCTGGCTTGCCCCTGCCCGTCGGTGGTGCGGTGATTGAGGGGGATGTAGTAGCCACGCTCGCCGTCCACCGCCAGCGCAATGCCCACCAGCTCCGCTGCCATCTGGTCGATGCCGGTGGTCTCGGTGTCAAAGGCGATTAGTTCGGCGCTGTTTAAGACAGTTACCAGGTCGGCAAGCGCCTGCTTGTCGCGCACGGTGACGGTCTCAACTTCTTCTTCGGCTTTGGCGATGCCGCTAGCTTCTTCGCCGTGCAAGTCGCCGTGAAACTTGTGCAAACGCTGCCGCAAAGTTCGGAATTCCAGCTGGGCAAAGACATCATCGACTGCTTTGAGCTCAAATTCATGACCGATGCAGGCTTCTATATCCAGCTCAATATCCAAGTCGCGCATGATGGTCGCCAACTCGCGGCTGAGGAATGCCATTTCCTTGCCTTTGATCAGGCAATTGCGCACGCGAGTCGGGTGTTCGTCCAAGTGCGCGTAAATGTCTTCCAGGTTTTTGTATTGCTGTAGCAGCTTGGTCGCGGATTTCTCGCCGATGCCGGCCACTCCAGGAATATCGTCCGAGCTGTCGCCCATCAGCGCCTTGTGCTCGATCAGTTGGCTGGCTTCAAAACCGTATTTTTTGCGAAAGGCGGCCTCATCATAAACGACGTCGTCGCCGCGGCGTTGCGGCAGCTGCACGCGCACATGCGGTCCCAGCAGCTGCAAGATATCGCGGTCGCCCGTAGCAATATGCACATCCAAGCCGCGCTCCACCGCCTGCTGGCTAATGGTGCCCAGGATATCGTCCGCTTCCATATCCGGCATGGTCAGCTGCGGGATGTTGAAAGCCGCCACCAGCTCGAATATGCGCTCGAACTGGCTCTTGAGCTCGGGCGGCATCGGCGGACGCGACGACTTATAGCCGGCGTATATCTTCTCGCGCCCGCTCAAGCCCTTGTCGAAGGTTACAGCGAGGTATTTGGGTTGGAACTTCTCATAGACATTCAGCAAAGTGGCGCTGAAGCCATAGATGGCACTGGTGCCTTCGCCACTGCTGGTGACAAAACCAGCCCGCTGCAACGCAAAATAGCTGCGATAAGCCAGCGCGTGTCCATCAATGAGGTAAAGAACCGGGCGCTCCGCCAAGGTACCAGCCTGAGCCTGTTTGGTCGCCGCAAGTATAGCCGATATGCGGCGGTGGTGGCAAGCTCGCGCTCAGGCACGGGCGAATTGCAGAAAGCGCCCCAATTCCCGCTCGCTCATGGCGCGCCCCGGCTGCAAGACCAGGTAGGCATCCGCCCACAGCTCCTGTGGCAGCGCGCCATCTTCCGCACAGGCAATCTGCCGCGAACGCTCCATCACATTGCGGATCAATGCCTCCGGGGAGGTATAGACGGGCGCATCAGCATACAGATAGACAAAGTCGCCATGCACATCCAGGCGATGAATCGTCCAGCCGAGGCTGTTCAGCTGCACCTCCAGCCAGAAAAGCAATTGTTCGGCGACGGTCTTGCGCAGCGGCAGCCTCGGATCCGCCAGCAGCCAAACGAAAGCGAAGGGCTGTCTGGGGACATCGGCTTCGGGCGAAGGTCCGGGGCTTGCTTCGGTATCGGGCCCGGTTGCGGGCGCAGCCGCCAGCGCATTCAAGAGCGTATCGCCCTGCTGGCGAATCTCGCGCAGCCCGCGACCGCCGGCGAAGATCAAGGTCAGGCAGTATCCCGAAATCGTAGCGCGCGAATAGAGCATGAAATCGGCGCTGGCATCGGGCAGGCGGATGAAGCGCAGGCGGGAGTTATCGCCCGGCGCCGCCCAGTCATCGGCGATGACCCGCCGCAAGGCGCGGAACCTGTCCAACGGCAGCTCGCCAGAGAAGGCATGGATGCGGTTGCCGCGCGTGAGCACGCTGGCACCGGCAGTGAGCTCGGTCATGGTCTGCGTCATCGTCAGCGCCAGTTGCGCCACCAGCGGATCTTTGTCCGCGCTCGACAGCGGCAGCCAAGTTTCGTCTTGTGCGGTTTCCTCGAGATCTGGCAGGTCTGCGCTGGGCGCGGTTTCTTCGTCTGGTTGCGGCGCTGACGCTGCGAGCGAACGAGCGGTCCGCCTGGCGACCGGCCCCGGCGCAACCGCCGCGGTCGTGTCGGCGGGGGCTACTTCCAGGCGCGGCAGCAAATCTTCGAGAAAGCTGGGTTCGTCGATGAAGCGGTCGGACTCGCGCAGCCAACGCGGCACGGCGCCCGCCCCAGGCGCGCCCGGCAGTTCACGTGTCGTGTCGAAGAGCGACTCCAACTTTAAGTCGTCCAACTGCGTGCTTTCGTCCAGCAAGGTATTGAGCAGGTCCCGAAAGGCGACGCTGTCTTGTAGTTCTGGGGCGGGCTGTGGCGCGGCGGCCGACAGCACTTCGCCAGCCTGGCTCAATGTCAGGCGCTGCGCCAAATCGCGGACCGTGTCGCTTTCAGGGGGCGCTAGCGTGGAGGCTTCCATGTAGTCGGCGATATGAACCGTGTGGAAGCGCACCGTATCAGTTTCGTCCGCTGGCGCGATCTGCAACTCCAGCACAGCTCGCTCCGTACTGGCATCGCTCTCCTGCGGCGGATGCAGCAATTCATAGGAGGCTTGCAGGCGGCGGCGCGTGTAGCTGAGAGCGGCTTCTTCCCCAAGCTCATCCTCAACCAGCGATTCGATGGCCAGCGTATCCTGGCTTGGCAGCTGCGCAGTTGCTGGCATTGGCGGCAAGCTCTCGGGTCGCTTCGTCAAGGCAGTTTGCAGAATGGGCAGCAAGGCCCGCGCCAACACCGGAATATCCACCACGCCGGCAGCATTGCGCTCATCAGCCAGCCTGCGCACATCCGGTCGATCCGGCGCCAGCACGATGCTAATATCTTCCGCCCGGGCGCGCGCCAGATCGATCATGATGTCCGCCGAGATGGGCAAGCCCTCCGTATCCAGCAGCAGCAGATCCGCCCCATGCTCGCGCAAGAATTCGATGGCGTTGCGGGCATTGGCAGCGGTGGTCACGCGGAAGTCGCCAAGGTCTTCCAGCGCACGCTTGAGTTCAATGGCAAACTGCACATTCTGCGTAACCAGAATCATGTGCCTCACTGCCGCTGCCATCGTTACTTCCCCCGCCGCGTTTGCTTTGATTCTAGCGCATGCGGGCGATTCGGCAACTCGGATGAGGCTCAACCGGCCAGAACTGGCACGCGGCTGCAATCGCCATATTCGGTAGTGTAATCGCCACTGACCCAACCACTGCGTCCAGCTACGGCGAGTTGCCACCAGTTGTGTCCGCTGTTGCGCCCCGTGATTGGCGCCAAAGTGCCGCTGGGCAGCACTTCTAAGATGCGGAAGCTCGTGCCCGGTCCGGTGCGGAAGTTCAAACCGACATTCACCAGGGCGCGGCAAACGCCATCGTTGGGGATATAGGGAACGCCGGATTGCTGGGCGGGCGTGGCGATAATTTGCGCTGGCGACTCGCGCACAATGACGGTGACTTCATCGGGCTCGCTGACGACAGCACCGCGATAGGCTAGGGCGCGCAAAGTGATGCTGCCCAGGTCGCGGCGCTGCGGCACATAATCGAGGATGGCTTGCATGGCCAGGTCGCCCTTCAGCGACTCGGAGGACACCGTGCGCACGATTTGATTGTCGACGAGAAGCTGGATGCGGTTGACTCCGATGCTGTCGGCAGCCAGCACCGAAACCAGGATCTCGTCGCCTAATACATATTCGTGCCCGTCAGCCGGCGAGCCAATCTCGATGGACGGAGGACGGCGCGGCGCGGCAGTGGCTTCGAGCTGGCTGGAGTCGTTGTTGCGCGGTTGGAGATTACAGGCGGACAGCAGCAAACACAGGCAAAGGGCAGCGTACCAGCGAAAAGCGCCCGCCATCAACCGGCGATGACGAGCGACGGACTGGCTTCGGGCTGCGCTTGCGGAAGACGCGCCTGCATGCTCCAGGGACCCGTCCAAGTGATTTCTACTTCCACCACTTTGCCACCCCAGTCGCCGGGCGCTTCAAAGAAGACCAGCTTATTCTGCGGTGTGCGCGCGCGCCAGCGGTCTTTGTGCTTGCTCTCGACCAGCGCTTCGACGCGCTCGCCCAGGTACTGCGCGTTGATCTCGGCGACGACCTGCGCCTGCAAATCTTCCAGCATCTTGAGACGTTCGCGCTTTTCATGCTCTGGTACATCATCGTCCATGCGGCGGGCGCTGACCGTCTGCGGGCGCGGGCTATAGCGCGCCAGATGCGCCTTGTCCAGTTTCAGTTCTTTCAGCAGGTCATAAGTTTGCATGAATTGCGCGCGCGACTCGCCAGGAAAGCCAACGATGATATCCGTATGAATCGCGACCTGCGGGATGATGCGGCGGATTCTGTCGACCAGCTTGCGGTATTGGTCAGCTGTGTAGCCACGCCGCATGCGCGCAAGGACATCGTCGGCGCCGGCCTGAACGGGTACTTCAATATGCGGCATGACGCGCGGCAATTCGGCGACTGTCCGCAGCAGCTTGTCGCTCATCCAATTGGGATGGCTGGTCAGGAAACGGATGCGCTCGATACCCGTCTCTTCAGCAACTGCATGCACGACGCGCAGCAAATCCGACAAATCGGGACCGTCGGGGATGTCCTTGCCATAGCGATCGACGATTTGCCCCAGCAGCGTCACTTCCCTGACGCCCTGCAGCGCCAGGCTGCGCACATGCGCCACAATCTCGCCGATGCGGCGGCTACGTTCGATGCCGCGACGGAAGGGAATAATGCAAAAAGTGCAGGCGTGCGAGCAGCCATACACCACTGGCACATGAGCGCAGACCAGTTGCCCGCGTTCGTGCAGAGGCAGCAGCAATTCACCATCTTGCAGGGCATCGCGTTCCTGGCGCGCGGCATTTTCCAGTTGCAGAGCGTCGGCTTCGTCGCTGCGTTCACGCAGAAAATCGACCATGGGCGCGGGATCCGAGGGCGGCATGAAGACATCGACATAAGGCAAGCGCTGGCGCATCCACAGCGGATCGCGGACGCCAACCATGCAGCCCATCACGCCGATGACTTTCTCCGGCTGCTGACGCTTGAGCTTGCCCAGCATGCCCAGACGCCCCAGCCCCTTGTCCTCGGCGCTTTGCCGCACGACACAGGTGTTGACCACCATGATGTCGGCGTCGTCGCCGTTGGTCGCGGCGCGATGCCCCAGCTTCTCCAGCTCGGAAGCCAGCAGTTGCGAATCGGCGACATTCATCTGGCAGCCCAGAGTCCAAATGTGGTAGCGCATGATTCAAAGAGCCTGATTCTACTTGCGATTCAGCCGCGTTCGCGCCGAAGTATAGTCCAGCGCTTGCCCACGCGCAAGGCAGCGCCAAGAGCGGGCGATAGAGACGGAGGCCTCAAGCCCAGACGATTTTGCGCGGCACGAAAGAGCTATGCAAAAAAGCATGATAGGGCAGAATGCGCACCGAAAAGCCGACATGTCCAGTGGTAGCGTAGGTATGCGCCGTTTCAAAGACAAAAGCGCCGTTGCCATTGTGCCCGGCCACGCGCATATCCACGCTGCGCCCATCGCGAATCCGCCCGGCACTGTCCAGCGCGCCGTAATACAGCTGCACTTTGACATCCTCCGGACACAGCTTCCCCAGCGCTACATGGGCATGAATCTGCGTGCAACTGCCGATTTCGACATCGCCTTCGTCCACCGCCACATCCAGCACCGACACCTCGTGCCACACCTGGTTGAGGCGCTGCTGCCAGTCGACGAAAGCCGCCGTTTGGTGGAAGCCTTCACGGCGCATCAACTGGCTGACGCGGAAGCGCGGCATGTAAAACTCTTCCGTATATTGCTGTACCATACGCTGCGTGTTGAAGCGCGGACCCAACTCGCGCATATTGCGTTTGACGCGGCGTATCCATTCACGCGGCAAGCCATCGCGGGCTTGACTATAAAAGAGCGGGATGATGTCCTGCTCCAGCAAGTTGTAAAGCGCCTGGCTTTCCACATAATCCTGGTGTGCCCATTCGTCCTCGCGGTATTCCTCACCATTGCCGATCGACCAGCCCAGATCGTGGCGATAAGCTTCCGCCCACCAGCCATCGGGGATGCTGCAGTTGAGACCACCGTTATAGATGATTTTCATGCCGCTGGTGCCGCTGGCTTCTTTGGGTCGGCGCGGCGTATTCAGCCAGACATCCACGCCCTGCACCATATAACGGGCGACATTCATATCGTAATTTTCCAGGAAGACGATGGACTCACGGAAGTCCGGATCGCGCGCTACATTAATGATGCTGCGGATGAGCTCTTTACCCTCGTGATCGTGCGGATGCGCCTTGCCCGCGAAAATAATCTGCACGGGACGCTCGCTGTCCTTGACCAGTTTGCGCAGCCTTTCCAAATCGCGGAAAATCAAAGTCGCGCGTTTGTAAGTGGCGAAGCGGCGCGCAAAGCCAATCGTCAAAGCATCCGGATTCAGCACTTCGTCGGCAGTTTCTAACTCAGTCTGCGAGACGCCACGCCGCAGCAGCTGCTTGCGCAGGCAGTCGCGCGCGAAAGCCACCAGCCGCTCGCGACGGCGGACATGAGTGCGCCACAATTCCGCATCCGGGATGCTGCTGACGCCTTCCCAGACCTCGGCGCGAGCTTCTTCATGCCGCCAGGCCGGGTCAAGGTAGCGGTCAAAGAGCAGCGCCATCTCCTGGCTGACCCAGGTCTGCACATGCACGCCGTTGGTGATGGCGCCGATAGGCACCTCGTGCACGGGCACATCCGGATAAACCCAGCGCCACATATCGCGCGAGACCGCGCCATGCAGTTGCGCGACGCCATTCGTGCCCGACGACAGATTCAGCGCCATGACCGACATGGAAAAGAGCTCATAATGCCCCATATTCTCGCGGCCGAGATCGAGAAACTGCTCGCGGGACAAGCCCAATTCCGACATCAGCTCGCTGAAATGTTCGTCGATCAGCTCAAAGTCAAAGCGCTCCAAGCCAGCTGGCACCGGCGTATGCACCGTGAAAACGCTACTGGCCGCCGTCAGCGCCCGTGCCTGTTCGTAAGTGAGATTATCGTCCTGCATGAAGTCGCGGATGCGCTCCAGCAGCAGGAAAGCCGAGTGCCCCTCATTCATATGGTAGACATCGGCGCTGATGCCCAGGGCGCGCAATGCCCGCACGCCACCGATGCCCATGAGGATCTCCTGGCGGATGCGCGTGCGCCGGTCGCCGCCATAGAGCCGGTCGGTGAGATTGCGGTCTTCTTCCCAGGCATTGTCATCAATGTTGGAGTCCAGCAGGTACAACGAG
Organism: Anaerolineae bacterium; assembly: GCA_034420985.1. Taxonomy (GTDB): domain Bacteria; phylum Chloroflexota; class Anaerolineae; order Aggregatilineales; family Phototrophicaceae; genus UBA6055. The sequence goes on from DAOUKU010000044.1 coordinate 28,673, forward strand.
ACGCGCCCCACCTGCACCTTCCAAATCTGCGCGTAGAGCTCCCGCCCTGGCAACGGCACGGCGATTTTAAGGGGATTGCCCTGCTCGTCCAATTGCAGGCGCAGCGGTAAATTCACATAGTCGTTGATAGGGTAAGACTCTTGCTGGTAGCCATCGGCGTTTAGGTACTGCTGGAAGTAGCCCTCCTGGTACAAAATGCCGACGCCGATGAGCGGCAGGCCTAGATCGCTGGCGCTTTTGAGATGGTCGCCGCTGAGCACGCCCAAGCCACCGGAATAATTCTGCAGGCACTCGGTCAAGCCGAACTCCATCGAGAAGTAAGCGACGGTCGGCGGGCGCGTCTCGCCCCCGTACTGCGCCGCGAACCAGGTCTCGTCCGCGCGCATATAGTCGTCAACCGAACGGCAAACGCGACTGTAGTGCGCCATGAAGGAGCTATCGTCGATCAATGCGCTGAGCCGCGTCTGACTGAGCCGCCCCAGCGTCCATTCGGGATTATGCCCGGTCTCTTCCCACAAGTCTGGATCAAGGCGACGGAAGAGGGAGATGGCTTCATGATCCCAAGCCCAGCGCAAGTTGTAGGTCAGTTCCTGCAAGCGACTGAGCTGCGGCGGCAGTTTAGGCGCGACCGTGACGCGCGCGACCGGTTGTACCATCAAACTGGCTCCTTTGTCGGCGGCGGTGAGGAATGTCTTGCAGACTTGATATCTTATGGAATTGTAAAAGGATTACCAGCATGAACCTGAAAATCCACAGAATTGACTTTTCGATTTTCGGCAAATTTATACATCAATTGGCAAACGTGTAACGAGAATGTCTAAAACACAGATGAATCGTTAGAACTTTGTTTGAACGCTCGAAAACAGTGTTTTCGAGCGAAAAATGGCGATTCCTGGCGGCAGAATGTATTCAATTCGCGCCAATTTGTGATAAACTGCGGATAAGGATGTTCTCATATCAGAGATAGCGCAGCCTGCGGAGGGACGACATGCTGAAGAAACGCTACTTGAAGCGGGGCAAAATCTGCAAAGTTACTTTCAATACGCACAAGCGCTTGGCTGCGGAAACGGTCAATTTGGTGGGCGATTTCAACAATTGGGACGAAAATGCCACGCCAATGAACGCACGCAAAGATGGTCGCTTCACCGTTTGGCTACACCTGCCAGCCAACCAGGAATTTCAATTCCGCTACCTGGTCAATGGCGACGAATGGCACAACGACTGGGAAGCCGACAGCTATGTGCCCAACCAGCACGGCAGCGACAACTGCGTCGTCAAGACCTGAGCAGATACAGCACAGACTGCCAGTAGCGGCAAAAGCGGCTTTTCCGCGCTAGGCATTCATGCGGTCGCGCCAAGCCAACATCGCTTCAATCTTGCCGTAATCCGGCGGCACGCGGGTCATTAGGATCGCAGTGGTGGCGCCAGCCTCAGCAAAAGCGTCCAACTGGCTGGCTAATTCTTCAGTTTGGGTTACGGACACCGTGCGCTCGATTTCAGCAGGCTCCCGTCCCACTTCCGCGCACCAATTGTCCAGCACGCGGTTCTTGTGCGCATAGATCTCCGGCGGACCGAAGCCATTCCACAAGTCGGCGTGCTGCGCGGTTAGCTTGAGCGTCACTTTTTCGCCGCCGCCGCCGATCATGATGGGGATGGGATTGCGGGCGGGCGGGGGCAGTTCCAACTGCATGCGCCGCTTGATGATGGGCAGGGACGCGCCCAGGTCGCGCAGGCGACTGCCAGCCGTGCCAAACTCATAACCGAAATCGACATAATCTTTCTCGAACCAGCCCGCGCCGATTCCCAGAATCAAGCGCCCGCCGCTGATGTGATCGACCGTGTTCGCCATGTGTGTCAGCAGCGCCGGGTTGCGGTAGCTGTTGCAAGTAACCAGCGTGCCGATTTCCGCGTGCGAGGTCAGCGTGGCGATGGCCGTCAGCAACGTCCAGCCTTCAAAGTGGCTGTGGTCGTCGTCATCCTCCGAATATAGTGGGAAGAAGTGATCCCAATTCCAGATGCTGTCCACACCCAGCGCTTCGGTCTCTTTGACAGCTGTGGCATAAGTCTGGTAGCTGACATGCTGTGGGTGCAACTGCACGCCGATTTTGTATTGAGTCATGCTGTTTCTTCCCCCGCAGAATTATTCCCTTACGCTAATTATACCCTTTGCGCGGCAGCTTCCCGAGTCTTCGAGGCAATTCAGTCACTTCAGCGCGCAGTGAAATCGACATCGCTGCCGGCCGGCACGCTCATATCCGCATAGTCTGTAAAGCTATTGTGCGTCACATCTGAGCCCACAACCGAGCCAGCGCCGATCGTGAAGTCCGGCGGGATGCGCGCGTTTTTGCCGATGCTGGTGATGCGCAGGTCGCCCATGTCCTGCCAGGCGCCGACTCGGGCGTTCTTGCCGATGACGGCAATCTTGTCCACCAGCGCCCGTTCCACGAGCGCGCCGGTTTCAATGTAAGCGTCATTGAGAATCACGGACTCGCGGATGACGGCGCCAGGCCCGACGAAGACGCCCGGCGACAGAATCGAGCGTTCAATGACCGCGCCAGCACCGATCACTGAACCATCCGTGATCATGCTGTCGACGATGCGCGTGTCCGCGCCGATGCGCACAGGCGGGCGTTCTTCGCTGCGGGTATGGATAACCCAGGTACGATCATTGAGGTTCAACGACGGCGGGCTGGAAAGCAAATCCATGTGCGCTTCCCAATAGGCGTCGACCGTGCCGACATCAATCCAGTAGCCGCCGTAGGGATAGGCGAAGACATTCATGCGGTCGGCGACCATCTTGGGCAGGATGTTCTTGCCGAAGTCATGCTCGGAAGCTGCGTCATGCTGGTCGTCTTGCAGGACTTGTTCCAGCACGGCGTAATCGAAGACATAGACGCCCATATTCGCCAGGTTGCCGGGCGGCGTCGTCGGCTTTTCGACGAAGTCAACAACGCGATAGTCATGGTCGGTATCGACGATGCCAAAGCGACTGGCTTCGTCCAGCGGTACGCGGATGGTGCAGACGGTGGCGTCTGCGCCTTTGTCGCGGTGATACTGCACCAGCATGTCATAATCCATCTCATAAATGTGATCGCCGGAGAGAATCAGCACATATTCGGGTCGCCCCTGGCGCACGAAGTTGAGATTTTGCGTCACGGCGTCGGCTGTGCCCGCGTACCAATCGGTATCGAAGCTGCCTTGATAGGGCTGCAGCATGCGCACGCCGCCCGTGAAGGAGCGGTCCAAATCCCAGGGGCGCCCCTTGCCGATATGGTCGTTGAGGCTGTGCGGACGGTATTGCGTGAGTACCATGACATCGAAGATATTGGAATTGACGCAATTGCTCAGGGCGAAATCGATGATGCGGTATTTGCCGCCAAAGGGCACCGCTGGCTTGGCGCGTTTAATAGTCAATACGCCCAGGCGCGTCCCCTTGCCGCCCGCCAATATCACTGCCTTGATTTTCACTGCCGCCTCCTTGGCTGCGCTTTACCCGGCGATTGATCTTGCCTGCGCTCGCTCCAGCGCCATGTCATATAGTTGGATGTACTGACGAGCGCTCTTGTCCCAACTGAAGTCGCTGCTCATGCCGCGCTTTTGCATGCGCCGCCAGGCATTTTGTCGATCACGGTAGACATCCAGCGCCCAATGCAGCGTGCCTTCTACCGCCTGCGCTTCCTGCCACTCAAATACGAAGCCCGTACCGACATCAGCATCGCCATCATCATAATTGATGACTGTATCCGCCAAGCCGCCCGTCTCCCGCACCAGCGGTAGCGCGCCGTAGCGCATTGCTATCATCTGCCCCATGCCACAGGGTTCAAAGTGGCTGGGCATTAAGAAGATATCACAGCCCGCGTAGATCTGTTGCGCCAAAGCGCCGTCGAATTGCAAGAATGCCCGCGCCTTGTCGCCGAAATCCTGGTCAAGTTGCCAGAATGCCTGTTCCAGTTGCGGCTCGCCAGTCCCCAGCACGACCAGTTGCATATCGCGCAAAGCCAACAAGTTGCGCAAGGCCGGCAGCGCCATGTCTAACCCCTTTTGCGCCGCCAGCCGACTGACGATCCCGACCAGCGGAATCTCGTCCTGGACAGGCAGCCGCGCGAAGGATTGCAGGTGGCGTTTGTTTGGCGCTCGCCTGGAAGCGAAATTGTCCGCGTCGAAATTGGCAACCAGGGTCGGATCTGTGGCGGGGTTCCAGGCGTCGCAATCCAGGCCGTTCAAGATGCCCCGCAGATCGTCCGCGCGTTTGTCAATCAGCGGCGCGAGTTCATAGCCGGCATAAGCATATTTGATTTCGTCGGCATAACGCGGGCTGACCGTCGCGATCATGTCGCTGTGAGCGATACCGATACCTAGCAGATTGTCGGTCAAGCCCAGCGCGTGCAGGTTGGGATCCTGCCGTGCTTGGATGCCCGCGTTCCAAAGGAATCCGCCGGCGCCCTGCCCTTGATAGGCGATATTGTGGATGCTCAGCACGGTCGCCAGCGCCGCCATATCCTGGTCGCCATGCGCGCGCAGCATGAAGGGCAGCAGGCTGCTGTGCCAGTCGTTGACATGGACGACAGCTGGTCGCCAGCCCGTGTGCGCTTCCAGCTGTGGCAAGGTCGCCATCAGCGCTTGATTGAAGAAGATGTAGCGCGCCATATCCCAATCCCAGGCGCTGTAAACTTCGCCTTCGTCGCCGAAGTAGGGAGCAGACTGCAATAAATAGCAAGGGGTGCCAGCTTGTTCGCAAGCGTACAAATGGATGTCGCTCGCGCCCAAACGATGTGAAAATTCAAAGGATGCCAGAGGTTCTATGTCAAAGGCGAGGTGATCAATAAATCCGTAACCGGGAATGATGACGCGGGCATCCCCGCCCAGCCGCCGCAGCGCCCCCGGCAGCGAGCCAAGCACATCCGCCAGCCCGCCAACCTTGGCAAAGGGCGCCGCCTCCGCACTCGCCAGCAATATATTCATGTTGCACTATCGACCTGGAACACCATCGGCACGCGCGTCATTGTAGCAGAATGAGCGCCTGGTTCAAGCGGTCGCAGCGCATTGCGGGGCTCTAGACGCCATGCTATACTGCCGATTTGGCGTCACCTAGGGCAGGCGAAACGCATGATCCAGCCGCAGCACAATCCCCGTCCGACGAACCTCTTTCCGCAGTTCGTCTTTCTTTGCCTCACTTTCCTAGCGGCGGTCGCTGGAACCTTCGTGGCATTGCGCCTCTTTGGCGAAGACAACGAACGTATGGACATCCTCGAGGTCATCACGGTGGAAGTTATCATTACGACGACGCCACTACCGGTGAAGCTGGCGACTCCCGCGCCAGCCGCTGTGGGACGCGAGCAAGTGCAGTTGCCAGCAGATATCGCTGCGGAGGCGGCTTCGGGCAACATTGCCACAGTCGATGCTTCCCAGCTGGGCGCGCGCGACGCTCTCTTCGCCACGCCGACGGTCTTCATCGCAGGCGGACCCATCCGCAACCAGCGCAACTGCCTCATCCATACCATCCGCAGCGGCGACTCGCCCTACTCCGTAGCCTTCGACTATTTCGTCGACCTGGATCTGTTGATGGAGGTCAACGAGCTCACCGAACAGAAAGCCCGTTCCTTGCGCGTCGGCGACCAGCTGATCGTGCCGCTGCCGGGCTGCATCGTCGATGGCGTTGCGGTAGCTGGCAGCGATGCCCCGGCGCTTATCGTCGCCACAGCCGCGCCAACGCCGACGCCAACGCCAGTGCCCGCCCAGCTCGAGATTGTCGCTGTCGAAGGCATTGGCGATATCACAGCGGAAGGCATTCACCTGCGCAATATCGGCGAGCAGCTCAACATCAGCGAATGGACGCTGACGGACGCCGACGGCAATACTTTCCGATTTGGGCAGAAGCTACTCTTTGAAGAAGGGGAAGTGGCGGTCTACACGCGCAGCGGCATCAGCACGGGCAACGCCTGGTTCTGGGGCTTGGATGAAAGCGTCTGGGAAGCTGGCGAGACGGTCACGATAAGCGATTCGCGCGGGCGAGCGAGGCTGGCGCTGCAAATCCCTGGAGCAACCAACGATGGCTAGAATGTCGCGCTGGAAGCGCAAGGTGGATCAGGCTGTCAGCGAAGTTATCGGCGATGGCGATGTCTCGCATTTGCCTGGCGCTGGCAAACGCTTGTCGCTGGATGACCAGCATGTGCCGCCGGAGATGCGCGCCGCGTACAAGATCATGGCGGACAACGATGTCATGCCGGATTGGATCGCAGCGGGCAAGGCACTGAATGCGCAGGCCGGGCAATTGCAAGGTCAACTCGACGCTCGCGCCCGTCGCTACAGGCGAGACGCGAAGTTGGCGCTCTCACATGGCAATATCCGCTGGCATTCCGAAATCGAAATGCGCTGGCGACGCTTCTGCGACGACTTCCACGAGCGTGTAGCGCGTTACAACCGCGAAGCGCTGACCTACAACCTCAAGCTGCCAGCCGGCCTGCCCCAGCGGGAGCAGCTGCGCGCGGACCGCTTGATTGCACGAGCCCTGAAAAGGAACTAAGCGGTTTCTTTCTGCTCGGTTTCTTCCGGCTTGCCCTTGGCGCCCTCTTGCAAGCCCTTGCGGAAGTTCGCCACTGCGGAGCCCAACTCGCCACCGATGCGTGACACGCGACCGACGCCAAAGAGCAGCACCACAATGATGAGTATGATGATCAGTTCTGTTGGTCCCAAACTAGCCATATTCGCATCCTGTCCCTGGTTGCTTGCATCGCCACGAGTATAGCACGAATTACCACGCAAGCGATAGGTGCTGCTTTGGTCGGGGACTCGCGCTGTCGGTCCAGCGCGATATCGCTTTTGCGCCTTGTGCTACAATGGTTTTGGGTATCAGTCTGCGGCATAGGTGAGACGCCAGATACATGCCAGACGATTTCAGCTTGCGCCAGATCCCGCGTTTCGCCAGCTTGAGCGCTGCGCAACTTGCCATGCTCGAATCAGCCTTGGAGCGGGAGAACTACGGCATTGGCGAAGACATCTTCGTGCAGGGCGCGCCAGCCGATGGCATGTTGGCGATAATGTCCGGACAGGCGGTGCTGTTTCGCAGCGAGAGAAATGGCAGCCAGACTCCCCTCGCCACAGTCTCGCCCGGGCAGCGCCTCAACGAAGCGGCGCTCTTCAGCGAAGCTCTGCAAACCGCCAGCCTGCGTGCCGCTCAGCCTGTTACGCTGCTCAAGCTCACCCGCGCCAACTTCGCCAAACTTCTGCAAAATCATGCCGAGCTGCGGGCGGCACTGGCAGACGAAAGCGAGTCCAGCGCGCAGATCAATCCGCGATTTGCCGAACAGCGCGAGGACGAAACCGTCCTCATCGACACGCGCCGTCATGTCTGGGCATTTCTGCGTGGCGCCTGGCTGCCCATTGTGCTGCTGCCCGCCATGTGGTTTGGAGCGACTTTGGCGGAAGCGCAAACGTTGCAGTTGGGCTTGCTGGCGCTGGCGCTGCTGCTGCCGGGACTGGCGCTAGTCTACATGTACTTTGAGTGGCGCAACGATTCCGTCATCGTGACGGACCAGCGCATCATCCGCATCAACCGCACCATCCTGACAATGCAGCGACAGATTACGCAAGTCGGCATGGAAAGCGTGCACGAAGTCAACTTCGATATCCCATCCGGCGACATCTTCGCCAGGCTGCTGCGCTATGGCACGGTCATCGTCAAGACAGCCGGCGCGCAAGGCAACCTGGAACTGGACTTGATGCCAAAGCCGCAACGCATGCAGGAGGCGGTGCTAGCCACGCGCAAATCCTGGGATGAACGCGAGGCGCAGCGCCACAGCAAGAGGATGCAGACGGAAATGCAGAGCTGGATGGCTGGCGAAGCGGACCAAGGTGGTTTGCGCGCGCAACAAGCGTCACAACAGCCGCCGCGCCCCGTCCGTGGCAGCAATGGCTATTTGAGTTCGCGCATCCTTATGAGCAATGGCGACATCGTCTATCGCAAGCATGTTAGCGTGTGGCTGCGGCATACAACCATCCCCTTGGCGGTCATCCTGGTTTCACTGACGGCGCTGATACTGACATTCGTAGCGGTCGCGCCAGAATTGCGGGTCCTCACATTTTCTGTGGCGATGGTGGCGCTGCTGATCGGCTGCCTGGCTTACTATTGGCTGGATTGGGATTGGCGCAACGATATTTACATCATCTCCGACGACACTATCACGCTGGTGCACAAGCGCCCCTTCTTCTTGCAGAACCTGCGCGATCAAATCCTGGTCGAGCGCATCGACAATGTCGAGTCCAGCACAAGCGGCATTGTCTCGGCGCTGCTGAAAGTGGGTGATGTGCGTATGTCGTTGGTGGGCGCGGACGAACCCAAATTATTCACACGCGTGTACAAGCCGGCGGAGATTCAGCAGGAGATATCCCGGCGTCAGCACAACAAATCGCGGCGGCGCGCGCAATACGACGCCATGCAGCAGCGGCAAATCTTGGGCGAAGTTCTGGCTGCAGCGAAGGTCAATTCGCCTACTGCCCATCCAGTTTCGCAGGCTCAACCCAAGCCGACTCCAAGCGCGACTGACAGTCCCGCCCTCAACCAACCGCCGCCTTTGCCTCAAAATTTAGTCGCCCGCAAGTCAGCGCAGGCAAACAGGTCAAGCACAGGCAAATAGAAAGGCCGTGCCAGCAGGATCGTTCACAAATCCAGCCGCATGTGCCAAAGCTCGCGCCGCACTTTGAAGTGCTGCTGCTTCAGCAAGTCGTTGACGATGTCATCATCGCGCGGATGCTCCAGCAAGATGGTCGCGCGTTCGAAACGCGCCACCAGGTTGCTGATGAGCGCCTCGGCATACGGCTGGTGGTCGATATGTGGCGCGGTGAACAAGCGCGCCTGCACGCGACCGAAATTCATGGGATTCTCCAGCCAGCACGAAGCTAGGATCTGCGCTGACGATTTGTCGCGGATGATCAGTTTTTCGATGGTGTTCAGGGACAGCAGGTCTCGCAGCTGCCGCCAGGGCGACGGGCAGAAATCGGCTTGGCGCAGCGGCTTCAGCCAGCCCAAGCCGCCATGACTGTTGGGGCGGGCAGCTTGCGCCAGCGCATATTCGGCAGCCCGCTCGCCACGCCGCAAGCGTGTGATGTGCAGGCTATGCTGCCTTGGGACGGTCGCTCTTATGTGCCCGCTGCGCTGCCAGTGTCGCCAGGCGCGTTCGTAGCGGAATCCCTGCGCTTCATACAATTTCAGCGCAGCCTCATTGTGGCAATCCACTTGTAATATGACTCGGACAGCGCCCCGTTTGCGCAGCGCTTCCAAGCTGGCCGCGACCAACTGATGAGCGATGCCGCGCCGTTGCTGAGTTGGATGCACGGCGACATTCGCCAGCAGCCAGGTCTCGCCCAGTTCGCGCGGGAAATTGGCAGAATAAATCGAAACATTGCCTACCAGCTCGCCGTCAACGACATAGACAAAGCCCAGGCTGATGCCCTCCGCCAACGCGCTCACTCGCGTGATCAGCCGCAGCGCGATGCCCATGTGGCTCAGGTAGCGCATCTCACGAATGGCTGAGCGTCCGGCACTGTCCATCGTCGCGGAGAATGCCAGTTCAATCAGGTCGGCAAGGGGGCGCAGGTCTTTGCGCAAGTCGACTGGTCGCAGGCCATCCACAGCCGCAACGGGCGCCGCCAGGGGATGTAAACTGAGTCGCGTCACGAACTGGCTTCCTGAGCCTTTCTTCTATCAAGCCTAATCGCAGCGGGGCTGTCTGTCAAGCGAGGCAAGTTTGGCGGGCTTATCACGGCTTGTTCTTTGCGGTATGATTGACTAGAACAGCTTGAAAACAAGGCAACCTGGCACAAAGGAGCCGTATGGGCTATCGAACACTGGGCGGCAGACGCAATCGCGCCGCAGCCTGGCAATGGGCTTTGTTAGGCTTCATCCCGGGTTTGCTCTGCGGCTTGACCGTCATGATCGCGGTCATGGCGGAAGGCACGCTGCCCGCCTACTTCTTGCCCACGCCACAGCCACAGGTCGTGCAACAGGTCGTTCATGTGGTGATGACAGCTACCCCCGAGCCAATCCAGCAGGCAGCCTCGCAGTTCATCGTCGTAACTGCCACGCCCCAGTCCGTCATCCTGCAGCCGCCAACCAGCGAACCGATCTCGGTACAGGTTTTGCCTACCGCCCAACCGACCGCCATCTCTACCGCTATCCCACCGCCTACTTCTGCGCCCGCCAATACCGTTCCGGACGCGTTGATGCGCTTGCGCAGCGAGTCAGTGACCATCCCAGGTGGCACTTTCACCATGGGCACTAATCCTGCCGAAGTGGCGGAAGCCGTGCGGGCCTGTCAGCGCGATGGCGGCACTTGTTTGGCGCAGTATGCCCAAGACTCCTACCCCGAGCATGAAGTGCGCGTTGAGCCTTTCTTGATAGAAACTACCGAAGTCAGCTTCACGCAGTATGTCGCCTTCCTGAATCTGCTGGGTCCCAATTCACACCAGTCAGCTTGTCCAGGCTTCTGGTGCGTGCAGACGCGCAATGACAGCGATGACGCGCCGATCGTCTTCAATGGCAGCAGCTACAGCATCAACGTCGGCTTGGCGCAGCATCCCGTCTACGGCGTGAACTGGCATGGCGCGAATGCCTACTGCGAAGCGATTGGTCGCCGCTTGCCCAGCGAAGCCGAATGGGAGCGCGCCGCTCGCGGCGACGACGGGCGCATCTATCCCTGGGGCAATATCTGGGACAATTCCCTAGCGAACACGAAATGGTCGCGGGAGACACCCAGCCACTATCCCGTCGCCAGCCCGGAATACGAGCTCGGCAAGAGCCTTTACGGCTTGTATCACATGGCGGGCAATGTCGCCGAATGGGTTAGCGATTACTACAGCGAGACCTACTATCAGCAGCAGGCGCAGCTGGGCTTGTCCGTTGACCCGACTGGGCCGTTAAATGGCTTGGAGAAAGTGCTGCGCGGGGGATCCTGGAATAGCGTGCCTTTCTTTAGCCGCACGGTGCATCGGCAATCAGCTGGCGAAGCGGAATTCTATCGCTGGGTCGGCTTTCGTTGCGCAGAAGACGCGCCCAATCCGGAGGGAGTCGGCAGCGCCGACCTGAACCCGGCGACCCTGGGCGTGGATGTGCCGGCCGCGCCGCCACAGGCTGCCGCCTCGCTCAATGCCCAGCCGACGCTGCCGCCACCGCCCGAAGGCAATAGCGCCGCAAATACGACCGGTTAGCAGATTGCAGGAGCAGGCGCATGGAAGGCGACTTTGTGCTCGTAATCGGGTCCTCCGTGCTGGAGATCGCCGGGCGCCCCATCGAAGTGCCGCGGCCGGGCATGCGTCAGCAGGCGCATATCCATGCCTCCGTCAGCGGCGTCGCGCGCAATATCGCCGAAAATCTGGCGCGGCTGGATATCGACACCGTGCTGCTTTCCGCCGTAGCCGACGATGACCTCAGCCAGCACCTGGTTAGGCACTCCATACGGGCTGGCATCGACTGCAGCCATGTTCTGCGCGTCAGCGGCGAGCGCACGGCGACATCCCTGCTGCTCTACCAAGGCGCTGACAGCGTGACGCGCTTTGATGACCTGAGCATCGCTGAGGCTCTGGACTCGGATTATCTGCTGGAGCACGAATGGCTTTTCGAAGAGGCCGCGCTGGTCGTCATTGATGCCACGCTGCGGGAAGACGCGCTGGACACGCTTTTCGAGCTGGCGCAACGGCATAAAGCGCGCGTTTGCGCCGACCCCACTTCCCCGCGGCTAGCTCGCCGTCTGCGCGCCTACATCCCCAACCTGTACCTAATCGTGCCAAACGCTAGCGAGACGGCCGCGCTATGCTCCCTGGAATCGCCGGCGACTGAGCGCGACTCCGCCATCGGCACGGCGCAGCAATTGGTCAGCATGGGCGCTGGCATTGCCGTCGTTACGCTCGGCGAACAAGGTTTGGCTTATGCCGACAGCAGCGGCGGCGGCTACATCCGCGCCATCCACACCGAAGTCGTAGATACTTCCGGCGCTGGCGATGCTTTCTCCGGCGCGGTGATTTTCGGCATCTTGAACGGCGTGTCCATTGACGGCGCCATGCGGCTGGGCGTGGCGGCCGCGTCATTAACCCTGCAAAGCGAAGACACTGTCCTGCAAACGCTCAATCCCGATTTGCTCTATGACGAGTTGGTGATTTGAGCCGGGTAACGGTCCAGCACCCAGCGCAGCAGCGTAAAGTGTCCAGCCAAGCCGGCATAGCATCCGTACGCGCCCAATACTTCCTGGACTAGCGCCGCGCTTTTGACGCCCGCACCATCACAGAAGTATTCCAGAACCGCCGACTGTAGCGCGACATCGTTGCTCGCCAAATACGGATAGCGCCCAAAAGCCCGTCCGATGACATTGCCGGCTGTCCAGGCGCCCACCCCTTTGATGCGCAGAAGCCCTTCACTGACATCTTTGTCATCCAGCGCGCGAATCCCTTCCAGGTCGAGTTCGTCACAATGAACTTGCCCCGCAATGTCAATCAGCATGGCGCTGCGCCGGTCGGTGATCTTCAGCGCTTTGAGTTCGGCGGGACTTGCGGAAGCCAGTCTCGCCGGGCTGGGGAAATCATAAACGCGCCTGCCAGCCACGCAGCTGCCGCCATGGAAAAGCCCCAGCAAAGTTTGCTGCGCGCGCAAGGCTGATTTCCAGCTGATGTGCTGTTCAATAATTAGCGTGATCAGCGCTTCAAAGACCGTCTCCGTGCTGAAGAGCGGTAAGCCCACCAGCGGCTCTATGACAGACCAAAGCCGGGCACGGTCCGCCGCAAACTCATAGAAGGGGCTGAGATCGCGGTCCAGACCGAGCAGGTCTCGCGACTGCTGCGCGATGGCTGCTTGCTCGGCCGAAGTCCACTTGCCCCGCGCAACAATGGTATCGTCCGCTGCCTGATAGCTTATGAGTCGCCCGCAGGTGTAGCGCCACAACAGATCTCCCTGCGCCAGCATACGCGCTGGATAGGCGATACGCCTGACAAATGCCAGCAGCAGGTCAAAGCGGTAGGCATGCTCCGGCAGTGGCAGGCGGAGTTTGCTCATTCTGGATCGGCGGTTTCCGGCGCCAGCGGCGAGTCCAACTGGCTTTCATAGCGCCGGCGCGCTAGCAACCGCAGATCTGCGACACGATCCGACTCGTCCAGGATCTCGATGCCCAGCAGAGTCTCCACCGCGTCTTCAAGCGTGATCAAGCCAGCCGTGCCGCCATACTCGTCGATGACCAAGAAGATGTGGTCTTGCTTAGCGATGAACTCGTCCAGCACCTGCGCCACAGAATTGGTCTCCGGCACGACTTGCAGCTCGCGCGAGATCTCCCGCAGCGGCACATCGTGTTCGTCGGCGGCAGCGCGCCTGTAGATCTCATGGCGCAGCACATAACCGCGGATATCATCGGCCGATTCTCCATACACCGGGATGCGCGAAAAAGGCAGCACCGGATGCGCAGCCATGATCTCGCCGACTGTTTCGTCCGCCTGGAAGAGCAGCATGACGGTGCGCGGCGTCATGATCGTCTCCACCTGCACTTCCGCCAATTCCAACAAGTTGGCGACGATGCGATTCTCGCGCTCGCGGATGCCACCTTCTTCTGCGCTGATGCGCGCCATGACCTGTAATTCCGAACGAGTCACAGTGGGGGGCTCTTCGCTGGGGCGCATGGAACGAGTGACAAATTCGAAGGCGAATACAGCCGGTTTAAACACCCATAGCAGCGCGCGCAGCGAATAAGCCGTGAAGGGAGTCAGCGGCTTGGCGTATACCGCGCCGAGGGTCTTGGGGATGATCTCGGAAAATACCAGGATCAGCAGCGTGAGCACAGCGGAGATAATGCCGAAGAACTCGCTGCCGAAGATGGCGGTGGCTTCCGCGCCGGCCCCGGCCGCGCCCACCGTATGCGCGATGGTATTCAGCGTCAATATGGCCGAGATGGGGTGCTCCACATTTTGTCGCAGGCTCTGCATGATGAGCCCGGCCTTGCTGCCCTGCTCCACCAGCAGCTCAATATGCGATACCGGCGTGGACAGCATCGCGGCTTCCCAAATCGAACACAGAAAGGATACGCCTAGCGCAATGACGACATAGAAAATCAGCGCGCTCCACTCGCCAGCGCCGCCTGTGCCACTGCCCGCCGCCAATATGGGGATGCTGGGTATCAAGCTGTCCATGTGGATCGCGTTCCAATCGCGGCAACTATATTAATTGAGGCAAGTCTGCACAAGCGCCCTAGCTGAGCAGCAAAACGCCGCCACAGGTCAAGATGATGCCGACCGCCTGAGCCTTTCCCCAGGACGAGCGGAACATCGCCAAGCCCACCAGGTACAAGATGATAATGCGTGAGTTGTCGATGGCGATGGCGTAGGCCAGATTCGGCGCTTTGGCATAGGCGACGAAGAGCGCTGCATTGCCCAGCACTGCGCAGACAATCACCACCAAGATCAAGTGGCTGTGCCGCGCCGAGACGCGCAGCGACGACCCCTCAGCCAGCGCCCCGCCCAGAAAACCGATGCCCGCCACCAGCAGCACGATAATCAGCGATACTTCGCCGCTTACACCATCATCGTTGGCGAAACGCACAAAGATCGACACCAGCGCGAAGGACAACCCGCCCAGCAGCGCCCAACTGAGCCAAGCCAAGGACAAGTCTTGAGGCCGCATCCGCCAGGCGCCCGATACCGCCAGCACGCCCAGCACGATGAAGACGATGCCAGCCAGTCGCAGCGGTTCAAATGGCGCGCTGAGCAGCAGGATTGAATAGACGAAAGTGATGGTGAGACGCCAAGACATCACCGCCTCTACATAGCCAATGTTGTTTTGCAGGCGGATGGCGCGGTTGTAAGCGTAGTTGCCCGCCATGCTGGTCAGGCCGGAAAGCGTCAAGGGAAGCAGGTTGCGCGTGATAGCATCAAAATCAGCCGGGCGCAGGAACAGCAAAGCCAGCGCCAGCGTCGCGCCGAGCCAAGCGTAAGCCATGAAAGTGTTGATGGGGTAATGCCGCTGAAGGCGCTGGAACATCAAAGCTTGCGCCGACAAACCCAGGGCGGAAACGATAGCGGCGGTGAACCAGCCCATGCGCGCTTAGCCCGCTTCCCGCACGGGGGACCGCATTGCACAGCGCAGCCGCCCTTCCAGCTCGCTGAGCATGATGGCTGTCGCGCCCCAGACCTTGTGCCCGTTCACCGCATAATAGGGAATGCGCACATCGTAGCCGCGGATACGCCGCTGCTCCTCGCATTTGGAGTCCGGGCTCAACAAGTCCTCCAGCGCGAAAGTGAACACGGCAGCCACTTCCTGCGGATTTGGCGCGAATTTGGGGATGCCCGCGTAGCGAGCGACTACTGGTTTGACATCGTAGTTGGAAGCCGGGATATACAAATCCGTCAGCGCGCCCAAAGGGATGACCTTCGCCGCGCAAATGCCGATCTCCTCGACTGTCTCCCGCCGTGCCGTATCAATTGTAGTGGCGTCTCCCCCCTCCTGCTGCCCACCGGGAAAGCTGACCTGACCGCTATGCCCGCGCAAATTGGCATTGCGCAATGTCAGTACGATTTGCAGCCACTTGCTGGCATCTTCAAAAGCAAGGATCATGACCGCGGCCCGTTTTGAGGCTTGCGATTGGGTCTTCCAGCCGCGTGGCACAGGCGCCATCCGCCGTTGAGCCGCCAACGCGTCAAAACCCCGCAGATCCAGCGCGCGCTGTAAATGCACGAAGGTTATGCGCTCAGCCACAGCGGATGATTCTTGCTATCAGGAAGGTCTCCACGGCAGGCGGGTAAACGCCAAAGGTCAATGCGCTCCGGGTAATCGGGCGATGCGAGAAAAAGTCTACGCTGGAGCAGCCGCTATGTTCAACTGTACCAAGCGCGCCGTTTGCGCAGCGATACGCCGGCTTCCGCGCCGCTGCGTCGGGCTGTGCGCACGCGACCACGAGAATCGATGTGGACTTGGCCCGCTTTTTGCAGCCGTTCGAATTCTTCTGGCGTGATGGCGGGCGCTGGCTCGCCACCAAGGCGCTCCAGGCGGTCTTCCAGGTTTTCACCGTCCGCGGCGTCGTCATTTCGGTTAATGTTTTCGTCGCTCATGCAACCCCTCTACAGCAGCAAATCGCTGTCTCTGACACTGGAATCAGTGCGTTTTCGCCAAGCATAGCACAAGTATAGCGGAAAACAGCGCGCGCTGCCAAGAATCTGTCGCGGCGCTAACAGTTCTCGATTTCGCGCTCATGCCAGCAACGGCGCGGCAATCTGCGCATAGTCCAACAACATCGTTGCTATGACGCTGGCGGGCTCGTCAAGCTGGCGCAAATCATCGTAGGCGCTGTACAAACCGATATAATCCGTGGTGGTGGCATGGGCAGGCGCGGTCAAATCCAGCTGCAAGTAACCAGTTGCCGACGACCAGGCATAGGCGTAGACATACGGCCGCTGCAATCTCTCGCTTTTGGAAGCGAATCCAAAAGCGATATGCGGATCATGCCGGGAGTCAGTGCCGCCGCCAGGAAACCACAAGAAACCAAAATCAAAGTGATGCGGCCAAAGCACTGGCGGTGTCGAGCGACCGCCCAGCTTGCCGCGAACCCGCGCCAGAATCCCTGTCATGGCAGTCTGCGCAAGCACATATTGCCCCGCCAGCCAGGGATCGATCGCCAAGTCCTTATCGCCAATGATGTTTTTCATGGACGGATCGATGACGACGCCGCAGCGCCGCAACTGCCGCAAGGCCTCGTGCATCAAGGACTGCTGCGAATGCCCGCGCAGCGCCAGGAGGAAAACCTTCTGCAAATCGCGGATGTAGCGCAGCTGCAGCATGGCGCAATCAAAGACCAGCGCGCCACCAAAGTCCAACTCGCCCGTCGTGCAGCCAGCGCTAACTGTTTTCAAACTTACATGCAGATCATTGGGCAGTTTTTCGCTGGCGGCAACACGAATCGCCGACATTACCTGCGCCACCTGATGCAAGGCGTCGCGCGTTTCGTCCCAGTTGTTCAATTCTGGCAGTCGCATGTCATGCGCCTTTCTGACGAGGCACCGAAGCTATTATACGCAGCTGCTTGCCCGCGCCACAAATCGCCGCGCTGTTCAGAAACGCAAGAACTGTAGGTGCAATGCTACAGAATGGTCTAAGAAAATGGCTTTCGACAAGCATACTGGTGGAAAATTCAGACAGTCTGTACAATATTCACCTATCGATTTGAAGGCAGCTGTGCGAAGCTTCGCACCGAGAGCTGTGATACAAATAACGCAGCATCCATTCAATAGGAGACCATGTGCATGAATCGCCATCTTTCCAGAAGCGTGCAGAATCTGCGCCCATCGGGCATCCGCCGCTATTTTGACATCGCCGCCACCATGGACGATGTCGTCACGCTCGGCATAGGCGAGCCCAACTTCATCACTCCCGCGCATATCCTGGAAGCGGGTGTGCAGAGCTTGCGAGCGGGTGAAACGGGATATACCTCCAATGCGGGTACGGCAGAACTGCGCACGGCGATTGCTGCGCATATTGAGAGTCGCTACGGGCTGCGTTACGCGCCGGACGACGAAGTGTTGGTCACCATCGGCGTCAGCGAAGCCCTTTTCCTGGCGCTGAAAGTGCTGCTGGACCAGGGCGACGAGGTGCTGGTGGCGGAACCCTGCTTCGTCGCCAACCCGGCACTGGTGGAGATGGCTGGCGGCGTCCCGGTCCCCGTCCCAACCTCTGTCGAAGATGACTTCCAGGTAACCGGCGCTGCCTTGGAGGCGCGCATCACGCCCCGCACCAAAGCCATCCTCATCAGTTATCCGAGCAACCCGACTGGCGCTGTGCTAAGTCGCGAACATCTCCTGCAAGTTGCCGAGGTGGCGCGCCGGCATGACCTGGTCGTGATTTCGGACGAGATTTACGAGCGCCTGGTCTACGGCAGCGGGCACATCAATTTCGCTACGCTGCCCGACATGTTTGAACGCACGATTGTGCTCAGCGGCATGAGCAAATCTTATGCCATGACTGGCTGGCGCATCGGCTATGTGACAGCCCCGCGCGACTTCACGCAAGCTATGTACAAGCTGCATCAATACCTGATCATGTCCGCGCCGACCATGGGGCAAGCGGCTGCGCTGGAAGCCATCCGCCATGGCGAAGATGATATCGAACAGATGCGACGGCGCTATGACCAGCGGCGGCGTCTACTGGTCGACGGCTTCAATGGCTTGGGCATGCGCTGTTTTGAACCGCGCGGCGCCTTTTACGCTTTCCCCAGCATCGCCATCACCGGCCTGGACGACGAAGCCTTCTGCGAGGCGCTGCTGAAAGAAGAGTGGCTGGCTTTGATCCCCGGCAGCGCCTTCGGGGCAAGCGGCCGAGGCTTTGTGCGCGCCAGTTACGCCACTAGCGAGGCGAATATCCTGGAAGCCTTGGCGCGCTTGGAGCACTTCCTGGCAAAGCGTGGCATCTATGCGCGTCAAACTGCGCCCGCACTCGTCGCCTGATTGGCAACGCGACTTTGCAGCGCCGGTCATTTGCGTTATGGTAGGCGCATTGATTGACGCGGCAGGACGCAGCACATGAGCGAATGGATCACCGTCATCGGTTTGGAAGTCCACGCCGAGATGGAAACCGAAAGCAAGATGTTCAGCCCCTGTCCGGTCGTAGACAGCGTAGAAGCCGCGCCCAACAGCGCCGTGGATGCGCTCTCGCTGGGCATGCCGGGCACGCTGCCGGTCATCAACAGGCAAGCCATCGAATACGGCATCATGGTCGGCTTGGCGCTGAATTGTGAAATCCCGCCCATCAACCAGTTCGCGCGCAAGAATTACTTCTATCCCGACCTGCCCAAAGGCTACCAAATCAGCCAGTACGACCGCCCGCTGGCCATCAACGGGCACATCACGATCGAGGTCGCTGGCGAAAGCAAACGCATCCGCGTCCGCCGTGCACACATGGAAGAAGACACCGGCAAGCTCACGCATATCCTGGGCGGTAGCCTGGTCGATTACAACCGCGCTGGCGTGCCTCTGCTGGAGATCGTGTCCGAGCCGGACATGAACAGCGCCGCCGAAGCGGAAGCCTACGCGCGCAAACTGCACTCCATCCTGCGCTATCTGGGCGTCAACAGCGGCGACATGTCCAAGGGCCTGCTGCGCTTTGAGGCGAATGTCAGCGTCAAGCGCCCTACTGACGACGCCCTGCGCGAACGCACGGAGATCAAGAATCTCAACAGCATCCGCAATATGGGCAAAGCCATCGACTATGAAGTGGCGCGGCAGATCCGCCTATACAAGCGCGGCGAGACTGTCAAACCCGCCACCTTGGGCTGGGACGAAGCAGCGGAAGCCATCCAGGTGCAGCGCTACAAAGAACGCGCCGACGAATATCGCTATTTCCCGGAGCCAGATCTACCCATCGTTGAGGTCAGCCGCGAGTGGGTAGCGCAGATCCAAGCCAAGTTGCCCGCCCTGCCCGCCGAGTTGCAGCGGCGCTTTGTCGAAGAATTGGGCTTGAGCGCCTACGATGCCGCGGTGCTGACTGCCGAACAAGCGGTGGCGCAGTACTTCCTGGCGGTGGTCGAGGCGGGCGTTGAGGCTAAGCTGGCGGCCAATTGGCTGACGACCGAGCTCTTTCGCTTGATGAACGCAGCGGAAATCGAGCGTGAAGCCATCGATTCGCTGCCGATTTCTGCGCAGGGCTTTGCTGGCTTGCTGAAGCTGGTCGAGGCGGGCGCGATCAACCAGCGCACCGCACGCAAAACGGTGCTGCCAGAAATGTGGAGCAGCGGCAGAGACGCGCGTGTCATCGTGGATGAGCGCGGCTTGGCGCAAGTCAGCGATGCGGCTGTCATCGGCGAGGTCGTGGACAAGGTGCTGGCTGACAATGATGAGTTGGTGGCGCGCTATCTGGCTGGCAATGACAAGGTCATCAACGCATTGTTTGGTAGAATAATGGGCGCGTTGCGCGGCAAGGGCGATCCAGCTGTGCTGCGCCGCGCGTTGACCGAGAAATTGGCAGAAATGACATGATGAAGCGAGTTAATCGGAGACAGTCGCAATGACCTGGCATCAGACAATTATTGTGGGCAACCTGGGTGGCGACCCGGAACTTCGTTACTTGCAGAGCGGACAAGCGGTTTGCAACTTCAGCGTCGCTGTCAGCGAGCGGTGGCGCGATCGCAATTCGGGCGAGCAGCGCGAGAAAACGACTTGGTATCGCGTGGCGGCCTGGGGACCGCTGGCGGAAACTTGCAACACCTATCTGTCCAAGGGCAGGCAAGTCATGGTGTCCGGCAATGTGAGCGCGCGCGGCTATTTGAATAACAATGGCGAGGCTGCAGCATCGCTGGATTTAACGGCGCGAGATGTTCGTTTTCTGGGCAATCGCGGCGACCAGGGCGGAGACTACGGCGGCGGGCAGCAGCGCAGCGGGCAGCAAGGCGGCGGCTACCAAGGCGGGCAGCAGCGCGGCGGGCAGCAAGGCGGCGGCTACCAGGGCGGGCAGCAGGGCGGTTATCAACGCGGCGGCTACCAGCAGGATGACCGCGCCTCGAATTATCCCGAATCCCGACCCCAGACCTCGGACGACATCCCCTTCTAGCTGGTGTCCTCAATGCAAGTTGACCTGTCCGGTAAGACCGCGCTGGTAACCGGCGCCGGCGCTGGGCACGGTCGAAGGTTCGCCCTGGCGCTGGGGGACAGTGGCGCGTCGATAGCGGTTGCGGACATCAATATTGAACGCGCTGATGCCGCCTGCGCAGCGATCCACAAAAATGGCGGGGATTCCATTGCCCTGCGCGCAGACATATCCAACCGTTTCCAGGTCGCCAACATGATCGAGCGGACGCGCGATGCCTTCGGCGGCTTGCACATCCTGGTGAATGCCGGCGGCGTCCAGCGAAATCAACCCCTGCTCGAAATCGACGAATGGGACTGGCGGCGGCAGCTTGAGGTCAACCTCAGCGGCGTCTTCTTCTGCACGCAGTTGGCTGCTCGCGTGATGGCGGACGAGGGCGGCGGCGCGATTATCAATGTGATTTCAGCGGCGGCGCTCGCCACCGTGCCAAATGGAATCGGCGGTGCAACCGGCGCGGCGGGGGTCATTGGCTTGACCCGTCAAGCAGCGCGTGAACTGGCCAAGGATCGCATCCGCGTCAATGCAATCGCTGCGGGCAAAGACTCGGCGGCTGTGACGGGATTGGCTCTCTTCCTCTGCTCGGAGATGGCGGCTACCGTGACGAGTCAAGTCCTGTATGCCGACGGCGTTTCAGCAGATTGCCGCATCAGCTAAGTGGGCTTTCGCGCATTAGTCGCTGGTATTCGCGCGCCAGCGCCCGCCAGGGCTCCATCCGCCAATAGCGCCGCGCGGAACCGGATGGTGAGGGCAGGACGAAGCAGCGCGTTTCGCCCACCTGCTCATCTTGCCAGCCATGCGCGATCTGCCTGCTTGCGGGCGCGCCACTGAAAACACGCCAAGCCGTCTTGCTGGTGAATGCCGCGATTTTCGGACGGTATTTCAGCAGCTTGTCGCGCAAGTCCAGCGCGTCCTCCCGCGCAAAGTCAATATCGCTGTCGTTGCCCGCGCTGTATTTGCACAAGTCCGTCAGCCCGATGCCCAGCCCCAGCAGATCACGAAACTCCGCGGGGCCATATTGACGCGGCGTGAAACCGGCTAGATGCAGCGCAGGCCAAAAGTAATTCGTCGGGTTGGCGTAGTAGGCATTTGCCCGTGCGGATGCTGCGCTGGCAGCCGTGCCACAGAAAACCAGCGCCAGCCCGGGCCCCAGCAGATCGGGCAAAATCACGAGCGGAACGAGCCCTGCCTAGGCGGGCTCTAACGCTACTTCAAAGTCGAGCGTCAGCTGGAAGCTGTCCAACACCGCCAGCCAGGGATAGTCTTCGCTCGCGGCATTCAGCAGGTCTTCGTCCAGGTCGGCAGCGCGGGCATTGGCGACATGCAGGCGGTTGTCGCTGCCATTCAGCGCGATGACGGCGCCGCTCTCAATCGTGCCATCCAGCGTGTGCAAGCGATAGGAAATCTTGTAGCCGGTAGCCCCTTCCACCTCGACAGCTGCCACGGATTGCGCTTCCACACCGCTGCGCCAGCTTTGCATCCAGTCACGAGCCTCGTCCTGGCTGGCCAGCAGCACATCGAAAGTCGCCACCGCCAGCGTAATCCCGTCGCCGAGGATGGTAGCGGGCAGGCCGGGCGCCGCGTCGGTCACTTCCCAGCTGGACGGGTAGCGGAGCATGTGCTTGTCCAGGCTGTCGTAATAGACATCCCAGTCAAAGGGTGCGCCGGCATATTGCGGCAGCCGCTCGATCGTATCCGCTACGCCGCGCAAAAGGTACTTGAGCTCCTGCGCCGCATTTTCGGCAGTCACGACGCGCACGCTGAGGATGTCGTCGCCTTCCAGCCAGGACTCTTGCCGCGCGATCAGGTGCGTGCGCCCGCGCTCCAGGTTGAAGTCAATGCGGACGATGCCATCATCAGTGACTGTGCGGCTGGTCTCATCCCAGTTCGTGTAGCCGCCCCAGGTGTAACTAAGCCAGGATCTGTCCAGATAGTCGCTTAGCCCCGCGCCGTCGCTGATAGCTTGGTCGTTGCGGTTAATGCGCACTTCGACGGCGCTTTGGACGGCGTTGTTGGTCAAGCCGGCGCGCAGTTCGCCCGTGGTATTGCTGTCGGATTGCGGCTGCCAGCCGGTCGGCGCGCCTATCGTGAACAAACCTGAGCCATGCAGGTAAGTGCTGTCAAAATCTATCGCGGCGATATCAGGCGGGGGCGGCAGGGTCGGATCCGGAAAGGGAGTTGGCTCCGGCGTCAGCAGCGCTGGGTCGGTCATGCCAATCTGGTTGGATAGCATCGGCAGGATCAAGCTGCCCACCATGGCAACAGTCATAACGATGCCGATGATGTAAGTAAAAGTTTTGGTGGTCTGGTTCATGCCTGCCCCGCTCCGCGGCTGCTGTGAAATCGCAGCAATCATAGCGCAAATTGGCAGGGCTGTTAAGCAAGACTTTCCGCCGCTATAATCCGCCCGTTTGCAAGCCAAATTGCTATGCGGCTAGGGAAAAGGACTTCACGCGCCATGAGCGTTTCCACCTTTACGAAGCGCCCCTTGACCTTGTCGGACGCGGAGCAGTACGCCTGCGCGGCCAGCGCCATCTCCGCGCATCAGGGGCACGATGACAAAACCACGGCGGAGTCTCTGCTGGTGAGCTGGCAAGAGCCAGATTTCGAGCTGGGCGAGTGGTCGCTAGGCTACTTTGACGGCGAGGGAAAGCTGGCGGCTTATGGCCTGCTATGGGCAAATGCGGAAGTGCCAGTGCATCCCTGGCTCAACTGGGGACTGCGCCCGGAATATCATGGCTGCGGCTTGAGCGCGGCGCTGTTGGCTTGGGCGGATGACAAGGCGCGGGAAGTCCTGCAGCGCTGCCCGCCGGAGTCGCGCGTCAGCCTCTTGTCCAGCACGCTGGAAGGCTACGCTCACACCGAAGCCGCCCTGAAGCGCGCCGGCTACCAAGCCAATCGCGTCTGGTATGAAATGCGCATCACCATGACCGAGCGCCCGCAACAAGCACAGTTGCCGGCTGGCTTCGTCCTGCGCCCCTATCGCCACGAGCAAGATTTGCCCGTGCTGGTGGAAGTCGTGCAGGACGCTTTTGCCGACCACTTTGGCTATATCGAGGAGAGCTTCGAAAAGGTCTTTTCGGACTTTCGACATTGGCTGGCGAATGACCCCTACTTTGATGCCGACTTAGTGTTGCTGGCTACGGACGAAGCCACCAGCGAAGTGGCTGGCTGTGTACTGGGCTTGACGCAAGATCACCAGAATGCCGAAATCGGCTATATCGACATTGTCTGCGTGCGGCGGGCGCATCGACGGCGCGGGCTGGCGGGAGCGCTGCTGCAGCGCAGCTTCGGGCAATACTGGGATCGCGGCAAAGACACGGTCAGTCTGAGCGTCGATGGCAACAGCTTCACCAACGCCGTGTCGCTATATGAACGCGTTGGCATGCGCGTGCACCGCAGCTATGTCGAATACGAAAAGCTGGTTCGCGATGGCGTCGAATTGGCGAAGACCTCAATGGACTAGGCAGATGCCCAAGCAAAGCGCCGACCAGCGCTATGAAGACATTTTGGCGCGCATCGCAGCCCGTCGTCCCTTCGGCAGCGCGCCCAAAAAAGCCGAGGCAAAGCGTCCGCATGACCGCGCTCTGGATCTAGTCAACGCCTACGATGCGCTGGCGGATTTGGTTGAGCGCGACTACGCGAACATCCTATGCCACGGACCGCGGACGCTGCGTGGCGCAGCCTGGTCGGGTGTCGTCATCTGGTATCATGGCAAAGGCTATCACGGCTACCAGCGGCTGACCTTGCTTGGCGTTTGGGCACAATACGAAGGCAGCGACATTCTGCTAAGCGCAGGCATCCGCAAGTTGGCCTATCGCGCGCCGGTCTACGATCCAGGCGTCTACCGCGTGGCCATCACAAACGGCTTCGAACTGTATTACGAAGACAAAGGGCAGCCGCCGGGCGAAGAAGACCGCTTGCTCTTCCACGCCAAATTCGCCGCCAGCGCTAGGCTAACGCTGCGCGACGAACTGCAGGCGATCGCTAACGACTGGCGACGAAAGCAGTCCAGCCCTTAGCTGTCGTCTTCTTCAAAGATAATATCGGTGGTTAAGCGCGAGGCCGCCAGCTCATCCAGCGAGATGCCGCCCTCCGTTTCGCGCGCCAACAAGCTCATACCCTGCTTGAGCCGGTCGCCGCAGACCAGGCAATCCGGATCGCGCTCAATCTCGATCCATAAGCCGGTGTGCGGGTCGCTTTCAGCGCCTTCGATGATATCAAGGTAGGTGTTACTGACGATCAGCGTATTGGCTGGCATTTCACTGTGGGCGCTGGTGCCGCGCAGCAATTCGTTCAGTATCAGATCGGTCTGGATGCCCGCCACCTTGGTCACATTGACCCATAATCCCGGCTCCGACGCCAACCTGCCCGCCTCGCCGATCAGGCCGTAATCCAGATCGCCTACTGAGTTCATGGCGATCTTGACGCCTTCGCGGGTAGCTTCCGCCCAGCAAGCATAGCAGGGTCCGTCGAAGGGCTTGATGATGACATGGTCGCCGCCTTCGCCCCGTTCATAGACGCCGGCATAGGAGGCGCTCAAACGCTTCTCCAGGCATTTCTCGTTGATGGCGTATTTGGCCTGTTCGTTGTCGACCGCCACCACCAGCATGTCGAGTGCATCCAGACAATCCCAATGGTCTTCAATCATGCCTTCGCGCACATCAATGCGGGCATCGGGGTTGCGCTGCCAGATCAAATCCGCCACGGCCGCCGCCTTGTTCTGCCCCAGATTGCGCAGATCCGCCACATGCCGAGTGATGTTGACGCGCTCCAGGTCATCGTTGTCGACCAGTACAAAGCCGCCAAGTCCGCTCATCGCCAAGCTTAGCGCTACGAATCCGCCGCCCGAGCCCAGCCCGACCACGCCGACTCGCTTTTCGGCCAACCTGTCCAGGTTATCCGCGCCAATCAGCCGTCCCACGCGTTCCCATTGATTGCTCATGTCAATTCGCCTTGCCCTGCCCGGCTTCCGCGCTTGGCCGCGCCTGCGGTTTTGCTGCTGATACGCGCGACGACGCAGGCCGGTTGCCATCGGCAGTTGCAACCGGCGGAATGTCATCAATCACCGGGATGCTGACGCGCTCAGGCTCTCGCCAACCCAATTCGACCTCAATGGCGATGACAAAATCGACCAGGTACTTTTCAGGCGACCAGCTCCAGCCCGGCGGGTCGTCTACAAGCTCAGCTTCCGGCCACAGCTTGTCGAAGGTCGCCACGGGATCCATTAGGTCAATGCCGGCCACAAAGGGCGTCAAGTAGGCTCGGGGCGGGCTCTGAGGATAGTCGTGCTGCGTCACCAGCAGCAGAAATGACGACGCGCCCTGGCGTACGGTGATGAAGCAGAACTCCAACGGCACTTGACCATCGCATTCGTAGAAGAGCGTCCGCAAGAGCAAGCCATCATCTTCCAAAGCAAAGTGCTCGCTGGTCAGTCGTTCAGCCAGCACAACATGCCAGCCATATTTCATCATTTGCGGCAGGGCTTCCGGCGCGACGATTTGCGGGCGCACTGGCTGGAAGACCCGCACATCGCGATGGATGTACCACCAGTCGACGCGCATATCCGTGCCGTCTTCCATAGGCTGGTGAATATAATTCACATCTACATCCGACGCGCCGATGATGGCCGTGTGACCGGTGGTGACGATGGGCACCAGCAAGAAATCCATACCGGTTTCGTCATCGTCCAGCCAGGATAGCGCCGTCATCAAATCGCCGTGGCTCGGCTGGATCATGGAGCCGGGCTGCTTGTGCCAGTCACCCAGATAGCGCAGCGGCACATCAAATCGCTCCGGCAACAAGTTGCTGCCGCGGTGCTGCTGGCGGTGAAAATGCCAATTTTCCTGCAGCCACCAGATGACTTCGTCCTGCAGCGCATCGCCCTGCTGGAAGGTGTGCGAGCGGCGCACGGCGGTCTCGTCCGGCGAAATGGTGTCCAGCACATAAATGGTCGGCTTGCCTTCCGGACTGTCGTCTTCGACGACGAAACCCACCATGGCTTCGCCAGTTTCGTCGGCGACATATTGGCTGGCCGCCAGAAGCATGCGTTGCACCGCCCGCTGCGACAGTACTAGATTGGGCACGATGCCGCGGGAAATCATCGCCATCCCCCGCAGTCGCTTGCGGATATGGTCAATTTCGTTGTGTAAGAACCTAAGCAATTCGGGCTCATCGGCAGCTCGCATGGCTAGCGTCTCCGGCGGCGTGGTAACGGTGTGCTGGCTTTGATGCGCTCTTCAATGCCTGGCCACTTGCCGGTCGAGCGCCAGGTATAGTAAGCGTAGAGCCACTGTATCGCCCAGCCGCCCACCGTGACCGCCGTCGACTTGCTGGGGTTCCAGCCATATTGCTCGCCATCTTTGGGGTTGAAAAGGCAAAGTTGCCCATCTTCATATTGATGCTTCTCGCTGTAGATGCGCGGTTTGACGCAGTAGGCTTCGGCGGGACGATTAGGATATTCCTTAGGATAGACGATTTTCAAATTGTGAAAGGGCGAGTCCAGGATAGTCATGTTGATTTCGACGCTGCCTTGCCAGTAAAGCAAGCCGCCGAAGGGAGGCACGACCAGCCCAAATGTCGTGCCGAATGCGGCTTTCATCGCCTCGACTTCCCAGACCAGCCGGGACGAGACATTCTTCCGCGAGCCCCACCAATTGGACATTACTTGCGCTCCACACGACCTGCAGGCGATTGTAGCAGCATAACTGTATTGCCTGGTCGCGGGATTGTCCAGTGTAGAGGCGGTGGCACGGGGCGGCGCTGGCAGAATTAACCGACTGCAAGTTTCGACAGCGGCGGCAGCGGCGCAAGCATTAACCACTAGCGTAGACAGGCGGCGGACCCGCCTGCTAAAAGAGGGAAGTCAGCGCGACTGAGGGGAGATGACCGCTTCGCCCAGCCAAAGCTGACTTCCATCCATCACGCGAATCCTAACTGAGATTCGCAAAGTTCACAAGGAGTCCCGTAATGTCGAAGTACCGAAAGTGTATGCTTTTCCTGTTCGCCCTGCTGGTCTGCCTTACCGCAGCGCCAGCCCTCGCCGACGACGTATTGACCGTCTACTCCGGACGGAACGAAAGCTTGATCGGTCCGATTCTGGCGCAGTTCACCGAAGATACCGGCATAGAAACCGAGACACTCTATGGCGGGACCGCGGCTGTCGCCAACCAAATCCTCACCGAGGGCGAGAACAGTCCGGCCGATGTCTTCATCGCGCAGGATGGCGGCGCGCTGGGCGCGCTGGCAGCCGCTGATATGCTCCATAAGCTGCCCGACGCGACAATCGCCCGCGTTGCCAACGAGGCTTTTGTATCGCCCGATGGAGTCTGGGCCGGCTTGAGCGGACGCGCGCGCGTCTTTGTCTACAGTCCGGAATCGCTGGAAGAACACGGGCTGGACCTGCCGAACTCTATTCTCGATCTCACCGGCGAGGAATGGAGTGGCTTGGTAGGCTGGGCGCCGACCAACGCGTCCTTCGTCGCCAATGTCACCGCCATGCGTGTATTGCTGGGCGAAGAAGAGACCGCAGGCTGGCTGGCGGATATGATCGCCAATGGCGTATTAGCCTATTCCAAGAACACGCCTATCGTGCAAGCGACCATAAACGGCGAGGTCGTCGGCGGTCTGGTCAATCATTACTACCTGTTCCGTTTCCTGGCGGAGGATCCGGATATCACTGCCACGCTGCATTTCTTCCCTGGCGGCGACCTTGGCTCTCTGATCAATGTGGCCGGCGCGGCGATCCTGAAGTCAACCGACCAGCCCTATGACGCCTTGGCGCTGGTGGACTACCTGCTGAGCGATGTGGCGCAAGAATACTTCGCTCAGAGCACATACGAGTATCCACTCGTCGATAGCGTCGACCCGTCGGTTGATCTGCCGGCGCTAGCCGATATCGAGACGCCGGAAATCGACTTGTCGGATCTGGCCGATCTACAAGGCACGCTGGCAATGATCGAAGACAGCGGGGCGCTGGACTAATCCATGCAGCTATCGGATGTCATCCCGCCGCGCTTCAAGCCGCACTGGCAATACCCGCCTGTGTTGACACGTCTGCATTTTGGGGCGGCGCAAACGGCGCAACTGGTCAGCCTGGCTGTGGTCGCGGCAGTGATGACTCCGATAGTCGTGTTGGTCATACATTCCGCGGGCGCTGGGCAGGAGGGCATCGAGTACCTGCTGCGTCCGCGGACCCTGCTGATCATCTACAACAGTCTTGCCCTGATGCTGGCGGCGACGGGCTTGGCTACGCTGATTGCCGTGCCATTCGCCTGGCTCACCGCCCGCTGCGATTTGCCTGGCCGGCGCTACTGGCTGGCGCTGGGGTTGGCAGCCATGGTCATCCCGTCGTATCTGGTGGCTGTCACTTACAGCGAGGCGCTGGGACCGCGCGGGATTCTGCAGAGCCTGCTGGAACCCTTCGGAGTAAAACGTCTGCCGGGCATTCGTGGCTTCGTTGGCGCGACTCTGGTGCTTGGCGTCGTGTCTTTCCCATACATTGCGCTGCCGCTACGCTCAGCCATGTTGAACTGCGACCGCAATTTGGAAGAAGCTGGCTACAGCTTAGGCTTGGGACGTTGGCGCGTGTTTCGGCAGGTCACGCTGCCGCAACTGCGCCCGGCACTCTCGACTGGCATGCTCTTGGCGGCGCTCTACATTCTCAGCGACTTCGGCGCGGTGGCGGTTATGCACTACAATGCCTTCACGCGGGCAATATTTTTGCAGACCGACGCCTTCCGCATGGACAAGGCGTCCTTGCTGGCGCTAGTGCTGGTTGTCATGGCAGTTTCGCTGCTCTACCTGCAATCGCGGGCTACCGGGCGTGGGCGAAACTTTCGCATCGGCAGCGGGGCATCGCGGCAGTTGGAGACCGTGCGGCTGGGCAAGTGGCGCTTTGTGGCGGTGGTTTTCTGCGCCTGTGTCGTGCTGGCTGGCGTAGTCATCCCTGTCGTTGTTCTGTTCAATTGGTTGTTCGGCCGGCATATTACGAACCCCATCCAGATCCCGCTATCGCTTTTGGCGAGCAACACAATCAGCGTGAGCGTGGCGGCGGCGGTGGTCGTCACTTTGGCAGCGTTTCCGGTGGCGCTGTTGGCCACGCGGCGGGACAGGCGCGTCAATCGCTGGCTGGTGAACCTCGCCTATGTCGGCAATGTTCTGCCTGGAATCGTTGTTGCGTTGGCTTTGGTGGCTTTTGCCTCGCGGCACATGTTGGCGCTGTACCAAACCCTGCCCTTGCTAATCATGGGCTACGCAGTCAAGTACCTGCCGCTGAGCATCGGCGCGACAGAAAGTGCCTTTGCCCAAATCAATCCACGTTTTGAAGAAGCCGGACGCAGCCTGGGCTTGTCGCGGCTGGCTGTTTTGTCACGCATCACCGTGCCCCTGGCCAGCGGCGGGATCCTGGCGGGCTTGGCGCTGGTTTTCCTGAATGTGATGAAGGAGCTGCCGACCACGCTGGTTTTGCGCCCCATCGGCTTCCGCACCTTCGCCACGCGCATTTGGAGCGCCTACGATGAAGCGTTTCTCTCGTCGATCGCACTGCCCGGCTTGGTGCTGATTATGGTATCAGCCTTCGCATTGGCGATCATTCTCCGGCGGGAAAAGGCGGTTAACTAAGGCGGGACCAATGTCGGGAAAGATCATGCGCGGCGTCGCTTTGCCTGCCGAGCACGGCGCCTGGAGTTTCTGGCTCGAACCCGTATTGCTGGCGTTGCTGATCGCGCCGTCGGGCACGGGCATTTTCTTCGCCATTCTAAGTCTCTCGTCACTGCTCATTCGCCAGCCACTCAAAATTCTGTTGATCGACATTCGCAAACGAAAGGTGTATCGGCGCACTCAGCAAGGCGCTTTTTTCGTTTGCCTTTACGCTGTCATTGCGACGGCGGCGGCTGTCGCTATTCTCCAGCGGGGAAACTACGGTGCGGTGCTGCCTCTGATCCCGGCGTATTTGGTCGCTGCGGCGGTCGTCTGGCGCTATGATGTTGATGGAAACAGCCGAGCCTGGCTGCCCGAAGTGCTGGCCGCAACTGCCATGTCGGCATTTGCCGTAAGCATCTGCTTGGCTGCTAGTTGGAAATGGGACCAGGCGGCAGCCGTTGGTGCGATCGTGCTCGCCCGAACAATACCCGCTGTCATTTATGTTCGCGCGCGCCTGCGTCAGAGAAAGTTCGCTGATAACGCTTATTTGCTCCCTATCGCAGTGCAGACCTTTGCGCTTTGCGCTGTACTTCTTCTGGCGCGTCTATCGCTTGCGCCGCTTTTGTCCGCCATTGCCGCCCTATTCCTGCTTGCCCGCGTGATTTACTACTTGCGCTTCGGCAGACCGGTCGAAGCGAAAACCGTGGGCTTTCAAGAAGTGACAGTCGGCCTGGTGTACGTGGCGCTGGTAGCAGCCGGGTACACGCTCTCCATTTAGACTGCGATTTCTATTTCCCCTTTATGCATTTCACGTTTGCATTATTCTTGACCCCGACGATGACGTAGCGACGGCCGGTCGCCAATGGAATACTCGCTTCAAGCCGATCATCTCACCAAACTCTTCAACGGTGAGCTGCCGGCCGTCAACGATATCACGCTGCGGGTGCGTCCTGGCGATTTCCTGACCCTGCTCGGCCCCAGCGGCAGCGGCAAGACAACGACCCTGCGTCTGCTCGCCGGCTTTGAAAAACCAACGAGCGGACGTATCCAAATCGGCGACAATATCGTCGCCGACGACTCTCACTTCACTCCGCCGGAAGCGCGCAAAGTGGGCATGGTCTTCCAGGATTACGCGCTCTTCCCGCATGTGACGGTGGCGGGCAATATCGGTTTCGGCTTGCGAATTGGGCGCGCCGAACGCGATAAGCAAGTGTGGCGCCTGTTGGATATGATCGGCTTGCCGGGATTTGCGGAGCGCATGCCGCATGAATTATCCGGCGGGCAGCAGCAGCGGGTGGCTCTGGCGCGGGCATTGGCGCCCAATCCCGAAGTCCTGCTGCTGGACGAGCCTTTCTCCAACCTGGACACCGATTTGCGCGTGCATATCCGCAACGATGTGCGCCAAATCTTGCGAGAAACCGGCACGACCGCTGTTTTCGTCACCCACGACCAGGAAGAGGCACTGAGCCTATCCGACGAAATCGCCGTCATCTACGAGGGCAGTCTGCTGCAAGTGGCGCCGCCGCACATCATCTACAATCGACCGCGCAGCATCCAGGTAGCCAAGCTCGTCGGCGAGGCGAATGTGCTGCCGGCGCAGGCGCATGGCATGACCGCCAGCAGTTGTCTTGGCGAGGTCAAGCTTTATCACCCGCGCCAAGGCGATGTGCAGTTGATGATCCGTCCCGAGGCTCTGCATATCGACCACCTGGACGAACTCGGTGTAACCGCCAAAGTGCAGTGGCGCGAATTCTTCGGGCATAATCAGCGCTTGGGCTTGGCGCTGGCGGATGGAACGGAACTGGTGGCTTGGACGGGCGTCGAGCGCTATATCCGCCGCGGCGATGAGGTGCGCGTTTCGCTGGGCATGCCGGCGCTGGCTTATGATGAGAGTGGGTAGGTCGCAGCGCCAGTCCCCGCTATCAGACCTGTCCCGCGCCCGGCAGCCACACGGTGAACTCTGCGCCTTTGCCTTCCCCAGCGCTTTTCGCCGTGATGCGCCCACCATGCGCTTCGACGATCTCCCGCGCGATGGCCAGCCCCAAGCCGGTGCCGCGCCGCGGACCACGCGCCTTATCGGCTTGGTAGAATCGTTCGAAGACGCGCGGCAAATCCTTAGAGACGATGCCGATGCCCGAATCACGCACCGTCACCGCAGCGCCACCGCCAGACCGTGAAACCGACACCCGCACCGTCCCGCCCGCGGGTGTAAATTTCAGCGCGTTGCTTACCAGGTTCGTCAGCACCTGAGCCAGTCTGTCGCCATCGCCAAGGATAGCCGCCGACGGCCTGAAGTCCGATTCCAGCGTGATGTGCCCCTGCTGCGCGACGACTTGTAGATTCTGTACGACGCCATCGCAGAGTTGCGCCAGATCGATGCGCTCCCGCTGCATGGACAGCTTGCCAGCTTGCAGTCGCTCCAGGTCAGTCAGTTCCAGCACCATGCGGTTGAGGCGGCTGGCTTCTTCATAGATGATTTGCGCCGCCGCCTGCGGGTCTTGCGCCGCGCCATCGACAATCGCCTGCGCGTAGCCCTGGATAGATGTCAGCGGCGTCTTCAGGTCATGCGATACATTGCTGAGGAAGTCGCGCTGCGCCGCGTTGGCCGCCCGCACCTCCGCCGTCATATGATTGAAGGACTCCGACAGCGAACGCAATTCTGGCGGACCGCTGACCGGCACCTTGACATCGCAGTCGCCGCGCCCCAAGCCCGTTGCCGCCTTGGCCACGCGCTGCAAAGGCTGCGCAATGGTACGGCTGATTAACGCAGCCAGCAGCAGCGCTACAACAATCCCCACCACGCCAGCCTGCAGCAAGGGCGGCGCCAGCGCGCTGCTGAAGACCGCCAGGGTTGATTGCAGGCTGACCGTGGGCTGTGGTTCCGCCAGCAGCCACAAATCCTGATTGGCGACGCGCTCGCCAAAGAAGCGATGCTGATCAAAGACGACGCCTGCGTATAACCACTCGCCGCCATCTGGATCAACGAAACCGCCGAAAAATTGCTTGATGCCGCGCCCTAGCGCCTTCGCCAATTTCTCGTTGTGATAGCTCTGCCCCCGCAACTTGATCAGCGCGCCTGGACTGTAACGGTCAGCGCTGTCATGCAACACACGTGGACCATCAGTGGTCTGCCAGATATGCAGCGTGCGCACATTGCGAGTCCGCGCGAAGACATCCAGCAATTCGTGCACCTGCTCCTGCACGATGCCGCGTCCACGGTCTGACGGGATATCAGCGAAAAAATCCAGGTAATTCAGCCCTTGCGTCAGGGCAGCCAGCCGCTCAAAAGTCGGCTGGGGCGGGGCGCGTCGGTCGCTAATGAAGATGATCAAGGCCATGGCGCTGACGCCCAGTGTAACGCAGAGCAGTAAAAGATATGAGGTCAACAAGCGCGAACGCAAGCTGAAGGCAAATCGTCTAAGCATCTTCCAGCTTGTACCCCACGCCCCAAACAGTCTCGATCTTGGGCGTCATACCGCGCAGTTTATGCCGCAGATGCGCGATATGCACATCGACAGTGCGCGTCTCGCCCACAAAATCATAACCCCAAACGACATTCAGCAGCCGGTCGCGGCTGAAGACAAGTCCCTTGTTCTGCGCCAGATGTTGCAGCAGGTCGAATTCCTTCATGCGCAGTTCGACCACGCGCTCGCCAACTTCAATGCGCCGGCGCTGAGGATCGATATGTAAATTGCCGATGGTGATGGCTGGCTTTGGCTCTTCCTGCCCGCCAGCGCGATCCGTCCGTCGCAGAATGGCGCGGATGCGCGCCACCAACTCACGCGGATTGAAGGGCTTGGTCAGGTAGTCGTCCGCGCCTAGTTCCAAGCCGACGATTTTGTCGATGTCGTCGCTGCGGGCGGTCAACATAATGATCGGCACATCGGATTGCTCGCGTACGCGCCGGCAGACCTCCAGACCGTCCATGCCCGGCAGCATGAGATCCAATACGACCAAGCTAGGTTTATCCTGTAGGATCATGCGGCGGGCGCTGGCGCCATTCGTCACGCTGCGCACGCGGAAGCCGTCCTGTTCCAGATACATGCGCGCGAGATCGACGATGCGCTGCTCATCATCAACGACCAGAATCGTGTCGGAAAGGCTCACTTGCAACCCCCTCTATCGGCTATCGGCACTGGGCGGGAGTTTGCCATAGCGCAGATTGCGCGACTCGTTGCGAGCCTGCCAAGCGCGCAGAAAGTTTCGCAGTTCCTCCAGCGTTTCATGCAGATCCGCGAGCGCTTTCGCCATCGCTAAGTCGTCTATGGCGCTGAGGTCTAGGTCGTCCTCGACATAACGCGCAAAGGCGTCGCCGGTCATTATCCGCTCCCGTTTCCCGTGCGGGCATGACGACTGCATACTCGCTTAACAGCGTCATGTCGGTGTAAGGCAAATGTAAAGTCTTTGTAAAGGCGCGCAAAGCTTGTTTGCTCATCTATACGCAGCGATG
The DNA here is from genome assembly GCA_034420985.1 of Anaerolineae bacterium. Lineage (GTDB taxonomy): Bacteria > Chloroflexota > Anaerolineae > Aggregatilineales > Phototrophicaceae > UBA6055. Next base: position 63,352 of record DAOUKU010000044.1, read on the forward strand.
GGCTGATTGTTGTATGGGTCAGCGACGACGCGGCTATAATGACGCGAGAGCAAATGCCGAGACTGCATCCCATGCCCAAAACATCTGTCATCCGCCTCGCCCGGGAATCGGACGCCGCCGCCATCCGCGAAATCTACGCGCCGATCGTCCGCGAAACGCATATCTCCTTTGAACAAAACGTGCCTTCCGCAGAGGAAATCGCGGGGCGCATTCGCAGCGCGCTCAGGCAGCATCCCTGGCTGGTCTGCGAACTGGCTGGCAGGCTGGCGGGCTATGCCTATGCCAGCGCTTTCCGCAGCCGTGCAGCCTACCAGTGGACTACGGAGACGACCGTGTATGTGCATCGCGACTATCAGCGGCGGGGCATAGCGCGGGCGCTCTACAGCTCGTTGATTGCCATTTTGCGCACGCAAGGTTATGTGACGGCGGTCGGGGTCATTGCCTTGCCCAACCAAGCCAGCGTCCTAGCGCACGAAGCGATCGGATTTGAGAAAATCGGCATTTTCCAACGCGTGGGATTCAAAGCCGGCGAGTGGCGCGACACCGGTTGGTGGCAGCTGGATCTCAACGCTCCATCAAAGACTCCCGCTAGTCCGCAGCCCGTTACCAAACTGGCGTCGGAGCCTAGCTTTCCATCCCTGCTGTCTGTGGGCTTGAAGCATATCCGCCCCTAGAAGGCTTTCTCGATGATTCAATGCTTGGGAATGTAATCGACTCTACCATCACCGAAGAATCTTGAGGGGCGTCTCGCTGAGGCGCCCAACGGGGAAGCGGCAGGCGGTCGACACAAGTGTCGCCCTACAAGATTCTTCATGCGCGGAAGGACGCAATCGCATCCTTGCCCAGTGAATTGTCGGACTGGCGACAGAGACTAGACGCTGGCTGCTACAGCCCATCGGCGGGAAACTGCTGGGAGAAGATGGCGAAATACAGGCGCACTTTGGCGATGATGTCGCGACGCTCGGCTGGCGGCAGCAATCCGATCACGGCCCGCAGTTGATTCATCAAGCCCTGCTGAACAGCCAAAAAGCGCTTTGTGCCCGCGGGCGTCAAAATGACATCCACCGATCGGCCATCGCGGGAGTTGCGGCGGCGGCGCACAAGTGGCGGCTCCATGGCTTCCAGGCGCTTCACCAGCCCGGTCATGGTGGCGCTGGTCAAGTGATGTGCGCGGGCGATCTCGCCGATGCGGCACTGGCCCGCTCGTTCCGACAGCGTCTTAAGCACATAAAACTGCGGCGGCGTCAGTTGATGCGCCTCGAAATGGCTGGCCAGCCGTTTCTCGCCGTCTTTGACGATATCAAAGAGTATCGACCACAAATCGGTTACATCGGTATCAAGTTGCTGGCTCGCCATCAGCAGCCTCCGCGGGCTTTATTCCCCCAGCGCGTCCCAGACTTCCAACTTGCCGCGGGTCTCGCGGATCACCTCGTCGGTGAACTCGCTGGTGCTAGCTTGCCCGCCAAGATCCGGTGTCTTGATGCCATTGTAAACCGCCTCCAATGTCGCTTCGTACAAGGCGCGGCTGGCCAAAGCGGCTTGCTTGCCATCAATGTATTTCAGCAGCGCGGCACAAGCCAATATCATGGCCATGGGGTTAGCGATGTTTTTGCCCTGCAGGCTGGGCGCGGTGCCATGCGGCGCTTCAGTTACCGCAGCTTTGATCTTGAAGTCGTCGTCAAAAGCGATAATGACTGATTCCGCGCCGGCGATCGTGCCGAACATTTTGATGACCAGGTCGCTTAGGGAGTCGCCATCGCGGTTCAGCGCCGGGATGACCAGCGCCTCGCCACTCGTTTCCAGCAACAGCGCGTAAGTGGCGTCAATCAACTGCGGGTTATAGCGAACGCCTTTGTAGATGCGGGAGGCGCGATCCAACTCTTCTTTGAACATGCCTTCGTAGACGGGGCTGACGGTGTACTTCGGTCCACCAAAGACAGTGGCGTGATGGTTCTGAGCGTAACGAAAGGTAAATTCAGCCACGGCGCGGCAGGTGCGGCGGCTGATGTGGCGCTTGCTGTAGGCGATTTCGTCCAGCCCCTCGCCCTCGCGCCATTCTTCCGCGGCATAAGCGCCATCGACGGCCATGCGCACTAGCGCGATAGGCGCGTGCACACCTGCCAGGGGCAATACCGAGGGGATGCGCCTGCCAGTGCGCAAAATCACGCTGCCATGCACCAATTCCCGCAGCAGCGCGTTGGGACTGCCCACATCATCGGGGTCGCCCGGCGTAATAGTCGCCGCTTTGATGCCCAGCCCGGTCTGGAGAATGCGCGCCGCCGCTTCATGCACGACGCCATTCTTGGTGCGCCGCCGATTTTCCAGCGACAGGTCAAAAGATTCAAAAGCCAGGTTGGGCATTTGGATGACGCTGGGATCCAGCACGCGCAGCGCCTCATCCAGCAATTCTTGCCCGGTTTCGTCGCCTTGCAGTACGCAAATGGTGTGTCTGTCCGTCACATTCGCCGCCTCTCGTTTTAGAGCTCGCGTCGCTTGCATTGTACGCCAATCCACATCCTTTGCGCATTGTAACGCGCCCAAGCGCCGACATCGCCCGGTACTACGCGCAGTTACTCGCCTGTGCTAGACTGGCGGCTGTTCAAGACAATCGACTCGGAGCGGCAGTGGACCCAGCGGCCGGACAACCCATCGCAGAACTAGCAGAGCATGCAAAATCGCTGCTGGGTATTGCCCTGTCGGATACACAGTTGTGGCAATTTCGTGAACTCACGGCGCTGCTGCTGGACTGGAATGCACGCATGAACCTGACGCGCATCACCGACCCCGCCGAAATCGCCCTGAAGCACCACCTGGATTCGCTGACGCTGCTGACAGCCCTGCCGGAAATCAAGAGGCAGCGCTTGCTAGATGTCGGCACGGGCGCTGGATTCCCTGGCTTGCCAGTCGCCATCGCGCTGCCGCAACTGCGCGTCACGCTGCTGGACGCCACAGCCAAAAAATTGCGATTTATTGAAGCAGCGGGGGAGACGCTGGGCTTGGAAAATATCCGCGTTGTACATGCCCGCGCGGAAGAGGCTGGGCGCAATGACGCCCACCGCGGGACTTATGATTTCGTGACTGCCCGCGCTGTCGTGCGCATGCCGGCGCTGATGGAATATACCTTGCCCTTGGCAAAACGCGGCGGCATGGTCATCGCCATGAAAGGCGAAGCCGCCAGCCAAGAGATGGAATCCGCTAAGCGCGCGATTGCCGCGCTGGGCGGCGAATTGTCCGCCATTGAAGAGATACGCCTGCCCAGGCTGGACAAACCGCGGCACTTAGTGATCGTCAGCAAGGCCGGCAAGACACCGCGCCGCTACCCCCGCAAAGCCGGCACGCCAACGCGCAATCCCATCGTGTGAACGCGCTATCTCTCGTGGCCGTCGGCCTGCAGCGCAATGCGAAAAGGATACCACTCGACGCGGAAGAGCTTCTGCGCGACGCCCGGATCCGCGCTGGTCAACTGGCGCATGTGCTCGTCATCACGCGCGTTAAAGATGGCGATGCCAAATGAGGCATAATCGCTGGTGAGCGTACGACCAGCCAGGATCAGCGTGCCAGCGTCCAGCAGCCCCTTGAGATAAGCGAAGTGCTCGCCGGTAATGCGCGTCTCTTCGTCCGTGGCGCCATGCGCAAGCATCTCCGGGCGCACGGGCTGTATCTTGTAAATGTAGGTCGGCATCTCAGGCCTCCGGCAGCGTTTCGTCTATGCCTGCGGATGCTGCTATAATGGCAGCGAAAAGCACAGCAGCGCAAGGTAGCCATGAGTGAACCACAGGCAAACAAGCGCAATCTGAAGCTGGAGTTCCCGCGCGACCCCAGCGCCATCTACGCCAATATGGTCATGATCACCCATACAGCCAACGAAGTCATCTTCGATTTCATCCAGCTCATGCCCAACGACGATCGCGCCCGTGTACAAAAGCGCCTGATGATGACGCCCGTGCATAGCAAGCTCTTCTTAAACGCGCTTCAGGAGAACCTGGACAAGTTTGAAGCCAAGCACGGCGAAATCGGCAGTCCCAGCCGACAGACCCTGGCCGACCAACTCTTTGACGGCGTGCGCAACAGCCCGGATGACGCTGACGATGAATAACTTGGCTGCGGCTTGCGACGAAATCCGCAGCGACCTGGAGAATCGCAATGCTGCCCGGGACTGCGCCATCAAGCTGTCGCGCAAGTTGATCCGGCACTGCTCCAGCAGCATCCGCGCCATCCATCGGCGCGACTGGGCGATAGCCGAATCGCAGTTGGCGGAAGTGAATGCTGGCGCGCGAGCGCTCAAGTCGGCTGTGATGGATTTCCCCGATCTGTACCACACCGGCTACACGCAGGACGCCCTGAAAGAAGTCGCAGAAGCCCACATCACCCGCGCCATCATCCGTGGCCAGCCGCTGCCAACCGCGCAGGAATTGGGCATCGAAAGCGCGACTTATCTTAAGGGACTTGCCGAAGCCGCCACTGAACTGCGCCGCTTCATCCTGGATATCATGCGCCGTCAGGACGCGCACAGCCAAGAGGCCGAGCGATTGCTGAACGCGATGGACGAGATCTATGATCAACTGGCGACCTTTGACTTCCCGGATGCGCTGACGCATGGCTTGCGGCGGCAAACGGATGTCGTGCGGGGCGTCCTGGAGCGCACGCGCGGAGACCTGACGCAGAGCCTGCGCCAGCAACGGCTGCATCACGCGTTGGAGCGGCTGGAGCAGCACCTGGATGTCGCAAAGGATTGACCGCGTTTAGCCCGCCAGCTGCCACTCAATCAAGGCGCCAGCCACCCAAGTCGGCTTGGGTTGGTTGTACAACTCGGAGGAGTCGGTGTAGCTAAGATCCAGCACGGCGCCGGTCATGGGTCCGCGCAGGTATCGGTAGACCTGTCCCGTGTCGCGCGCGTCGCTCTTGGCTTCCAGACAATGCTGGTTGTATCCCCAATAATCGCCCGCCTCCAGGAGTCGAATGCCGGCTTCAATCACAGCTTTGGCATGCGCCAAGCCCGCTTCGTCATGGTCGTAAGTGTCTTCCGGCGCGTCGCCATAGCCAATGCCATGATGGAAGGGATCGGCCGTGCTGACCACCGCGGCATCATCCATCAGGCGCGCCAGCTCATCGATGCCGGGCAGATTCTGCGGCTGGCCGCCGGCGAGATAGGGGAAGCGCTCGTAGACTTTTGGCGCCTTCTCCAGCGGGATGCCACGCCGCTTTAGCTCCGCGCGCCAAAAGTAACGCCAGCTAATCAAAGCGTGATCGCCCAGCCATTCGTGCCGCCCATCAATCCCCGGCCCCTGGATGCCCCAATATTCGAATTGCGCCGGATCCTGGCCCGCAGCCACAGCCACGCGCGCCGCTTCCATGGCCGGACTAAAGGCATGCAGCACGCTAAGCACGACGACCTTGTCCGCGCCACAATCCAGCGCCGCCTGGACGCAAGTCGCGATCTGGTAACCGCAGTCATGCACGCCGGCGTGGGGAAAGATCAGCACGCCGCCGGCGCTCAGCGTAGACGCCAGTTGCCATTGCTCGGCGCGTTCCAGGTGGGCAAGCGTGCCAGCCTCGCCCAGTTCGGCATGTTCCTTGGCATATAGGGCGTGAACTTTCTTCTGCAGCGCATCGCGATCCAGTTCCATCGGTTTCGTCCTTTGTCCGTGCCGGGCTTGCGCCCTTTCTAGCGCAGCCGCATGCGGCTGTCAAATCAACGACGCCCGCCCAATGCACAACGCCGCCATAGGAGAAACATGCAGGGGCGACACTTGTGCCGCCCGTCTACCTCATCCCCCGGCCCCTTGCCCCGTATCAACGAGAAAGGGGAGCGAACTTCAGCGGATTCGTAGTCTCTAGCTAGGAGATCATCACGCTAAGCAGAACTCGGCGTAGCCGCCCCCTCATTGATATGGAGGGACCGAGGGGTAGACAAAGCCCGCTCCCGCCAAATTGAGCCTTGACATAGGACTGAACTGGCATAGACTGCACGCTGGCATATCCGAAGCGATGCCAAGCGAACCGGAGACAGCAGGCGGGCAACCGCCCTTAATGACCTGCCGAGGGACGCGCAAGAACCATCCTCCTGCCTTGCATGCTGCGATGTTTTTTTGCGACCTCGTCCGGGATCGCAAACTCGTTTGACGCTTGCCCGTGCTTCACGCGGCAGCAGAAAGGAGCGGAACTTGCCCGTATCACGAACACGCAAGGAAGAGTTGGTCGCCGACTATGTCGACATCCTCAGCAACAGCGATGGATTCGTCATCGTCAGGACGCAGGGCTTGAGCGTCAGCGAGATTCAAGGGCTGCGCAATGCCGTCCGCGAACAAAACGGACGCTATCTGGTCGCCAAGAATACACTGATGCGCAAGGCGCTGGAGCAAGCTGACTGGGTCATCCCAGATGATTTGCTGGTGGGACCAGTCGCCATCGTCTTCGGCGGCGACAACATGCCCGGCGTCTCCAAAGCGCTGCTGGCGCATATGGACGAGCAGGATTTCGACGAGCGTATGCAGGTCACCGGCGGCATCATGGCTGGCGACATCCTGGATGCGGCGCAGGTCGATGCCGTTTCCAAATTGCCGACCCTGGACGAGCTGCGCGCGCAACTGGCTGGCTTGGTCATCTCGCCAGCGCAGGGGATCGTCAATGTGCTGCATCAAGCCACGGGCGGCGTCGTCAATGTACTGCAAGCCTACCTGGATAAGCACGAAGAAGCCGAAGCCGCCTGATCTTGGCGGACCCGGAAACATCACGCATTTTTCTACGAATCTGCAAGAAAGGAAAGCAACATGGCAGACCTGGACAAGCTGGTGGAAGAACTTAGCGCGCTGACGATTTTGGAAGCGGCTGACCTGAAGAAGAAGCTGGAAGACGCCTGGGGCGTGGAAGCGGCTGCTGGCGGCGGCATGATGATGATGGCGCCGGGCGCTGGCGCCGCTGCCGAAGCTGAACCCGAAGAAGAGCAGACCGAATTCGATCTCATCCTCAAGGAGATCGGTCCCAAGAAGATCAATGTCATCAAAGCCATCCGCGCCATCACGCCGCTCGGCTTGAAGGAAGCCAAAGAACTGGTCGAATCCGCGCCTGCTACCGTACTGGAAGAAGTCAGCAAGGACATGGCGGAAGATGGCAAGGTCAAGCTGGAAGAAGCTGGCGCAGTCGTCGAGTTGAAATAGGCGCGAAGCGCCCTGCCCGGCTACGGACGATTCCACCTGTCGAAGGTCATAGTCGCGCGTTAATGCTCGTCATACCGTTTTGCTGCTATACTTATAGTAAGAGTGGCAAGTTGAGCGCGCGGCTATGGCGAGCATATCCTACAGCAAACTGCTTGACCCCGTCAGCGACAGCATTTCTTTGATGGAATCGCTGCTAGCTGGCGCATTTGGGCCGACCACTGGCGATCAGCGCGAGTGTTACAAGCGTGTGCATGCCTATTGTTGGGGCTTGCACACCCTGGTAATGGATGTGATTACGGCGCTGGGCATTGAAAACGCCGCCACACATCAAGCCGTCATCGAGCGCTTCAACGCCCTGAATCACCCGATTAAGACAACGCTGGACAATTTGGCCGCTGGCTTTGACGGACCTCTCAACGACGAGCAGCAGACTGTCATCGGCTTCATGCATGAGTCAACGCTTTCCATTGAGCACATGATGAGCAACCTATGGCAATATTCGCTTCTGGAAAATGACATGATTGATTTCGCCGACGAGGAGTTTGACGGGGTGGCGCTCATCAACCGGCTGCAGGGACCGCTGCGGGCAGCGCTGCGGCTCGACCTGGGCAGGCGCTTCCGCGTCTTGGGTGACGAAACTCTGTTGAGCTACGCCTTTGGGGAGATCGCCCAGAATATCATTCAACACGCCGGCACGACCCGCGTGCAGATCGCCGGGCAGTCTTTTGGCTATCGAGTCGACTTGTCGATATATGACCGGGGTTTGGGTTTTGAGGCTCGCCATGGTGGCGCCTTTGACCCATTCTGGCAAGCCGATCCGAATAGCGCCGGGCTGGGCTTGGGCTTGTACATCGCCAAACGTTTCATTGAAGGCTGTGGCGGACGAATCAAAGTTAACAGCCAGCCGGGTCGCGGCACGCTGGTGAAAGTGTCGCTGCCGACTGAGCCCTGATCCGCGTACTGTTCCTACGCGCCAAGGCAGACGAGCGAGTGTCATGAGCCATGACAAAGTTTTCGTAACGCGTCAACTGCCCGAGTCTGCGCTCGAGCGGCTGGCGAGTCACTGCGCGCTGGAGGTCTGGGACGGATTCATGCCGCCCGATTACGAGATTCTGCTGAGCAAAATGGACGGGACGAGTGGCTTGCTGTGCCTGCTGACCGACCGCATCGACGCGCAACTCATGGACGCAGCGCCGCAGCTCAAAGTTATCAGCAATATGGCGGTCGGCTACGACAATATCGATGTGGCGGCGGCCAACGCGCGCGGCATCCCGGTGGGCAATACGCCCGGCGTCTTGACCGAGACCACTGCCGACTTCGCCTTCGCCCTGCTGATGGCGGCGGCACGACGCATCCCGGAGGCGCAGCAATACATCCGCGACGGCGAGTGGCGTACCTGGCATCCCACGGTGCTGTCCGGGCAAGACATCTATGGCGCGACTTTGGGCATCGTCGGCTTCGGTCGCATCGGGCAGGCGGTGGCGCGGCGGGCAATGGGATTTCGCATGCGCATACTAGCCCACAGCCGCGATCAATCCCTGGACATTGATGCCTTTGGCGCGGAGTGGCAGAACCTGGACGACCTGCTGCGAGAGAGCGACTTCGTTAGCTTGCACCTGCCCTTGACAGACGCAACCCGCCAACTCATCGGCGGGCGCGAATTGGCCTTGATGAAGCCCAGCGCAATGCTCATCAATACCGCTCGCGGCGGGGTGATCGACCAGACGGCGCTCTACCAAGCTTTGCGCGATGGGACGATTTTGGCGGCTGCGTTGGATGTTACCGAGCCGGAGCCCATCCCGATGGACGACCCGCTGCTGAGCTTGGACAACTGCCTGGTCCTGCCGCATATCGCCAGCGCCAGCGTAGCCACTCGCGAGAAGATGGCGCAGATGGCGGTGGACAATGTCGTTGCAGGCTTGCGGGGCGAGCCCCTGCCCACTTGCGTCAACCCGCAACTGTTCGCGGGCTGAAGGCGGCAGCCGTCAAATAGAGCGATTGCGTGCAATGAGAGTTGCAATCCAGGGCGGATTTAGTACAATTCGCGCATAAATAGTATCAGGTACTCATTTGCGCGTCCTGTCCATCGGGCAGGGCGTTTCGTATACCAATCGCAATCTCTTCAAGCTCCGCGGCGTCGGTAGGCGCCGAAGAATTACCGGGGCGTTTGCAATACGAAAGGACATAACCATGGCAGAACGACGCATCCAGCTGACGCGACAAGGCTACAACAAATTGCAGCGCGAGCTATACATCCTCACCAGTGAAGAAAATACCCGAGTCGCCGAGATGCTGGCGGAAGCCCGCGAAGACGATCAAGGGGAAGAAGCGGTATTCTTTGATGCCATGGTGTCCAAAGAGCGCCTGGATGAACGCGTGTCCCACTTGCAGAATGTGCTGGCGCGTGCTGAAATCATTGACGCCGATGCTGACCTCAATGTCATTACGCCCGGCAACCGCGTCACCGTCTACGACAGCAGCGAAAAAGAAGAGTTCACGCTAGACCTGCTGGATACCGAAGAAATCACGCATGGACGGCGCGGTGTCTCGCTGGACTCGCCTGTTGGCAAGGCGCTGCTGGGCAAAAAAGTGGGCGACCGCGTCAAAGTGCAGGTGCCGGACGGCTTGGTTGCGTACCGGGTGCGCAGAATCGAGATGATCCCGGAAGGCGACGCCTAGAGCTTGGCGGCTTGTTTGACCGGCAATTCGTCCAGAAAGTCCAGCATGCAGGAGAGCACATAGGGTGTCAGCGCCAGCGTGGCGGTGGCGACGACGGGTTCATTGCGAGCGCGGCGTTCGGCGTCTTCCAACAGTTGGATCAGGGCGTCAGTAGCCAGCGACATCCAACTGATGGTTTCGATCATCACATCGCTTAGCACTTCGGGATCGCGGCGGGCATTGAGCACCAGCCAGAAAGCCGCTTCCATCATGGGCATCATCGCCATCATGGCTGCCGACAAAAAGAGCATCATGACGCGCTGGGTTTCTTCCGGCAAGTCAGCAAGTTGCGCTTCCGCTTCTACCCGTGCCGCCACACGCGCCATGACGGTGGCAGCCAATCGCGCCGGCGCCCGCTCATGCGGAGCGCGCCGCAGCAAAGCGTCAATGCGCTGCAAACGGCTGTACTCTTGGGCAGCGCCAGCATCGCGCTCCAGCACAGCCACCAGCCGCTGAGCCATCTCTTCTGACAACTGCCCATCTAACGCGGCTTGTATCATCTCTTGTTCTTGCAGGCGTGGCTCGTTAGACATCTTAGCTTCCTATCGGCACGGGGATTGCCAGGCGGCTGACTTCGTTTTCTTCCAGCAAATCCGCCAATTTGCGGCGGGCGCGATGCAGCAAGCTTTTGACGGCACTGATGGTCATGCCTGTCTCGCTAGCGATTTCGGCATAAGAATAACCGTACCAATAGCGGTAGATAACAGCCAGCCGGTAATGCGGCTCGAGCATCTGCAGCAGTTTTTGGATGCTCGCGCTGCGCTCGCTCTGCATCAGGCTCTCCTCCGGTAGCGGATCCTTGCTGCGCAGGGCAAGCGCGGCGGCAGTCGGCTCGTCATCCAGCGAGACCAGGTGCATGCGACGTTTGCGCAGCCGGTCGATGCAGTGATTGGACGCGATCGACAACAGCCAGGTCTTGAAGCTGCGAGCGGTGTCATAGCGGTGCAAGTTGTTGTAGACGCGCAGGAAGGCTTCCTGGGCGGCGTCTTCTGCCTCGCCGCTTTCCCCCAGCATTCGATAGCACAGATTGTAGAGCGGGTCCTGGAACAAATAGACCAGTTCGGCGAAGGCTTCTTGGTCGCCCTGTTTCGCCATTTCGACCCATTCACGGATGATGGGGTCTTGTTCTGCCACCTGTCTCCCTTTGCCCGCAGCGCGCGGTCGCGAACGCAACCCAATTATGCAGTCATTGCCAAAAGAAAATCGCAAGAAAATTGTAAATTCCGCCGCTCAGGCATTGATCAGCAATACGGCAGAGGCGATGTTGGCGACCAGCGGGTCGAGGAAGAAAAAGACGGCATTCACCCGCCCTTCCGCGACCATGGCGGTAATCTGCGCGTCGCCGCCGTAGGGACCTGACAGCATCCGTTTTACGCTCAAACCCGCTTTTCTTCGATCAGCTTGCCGGTGGTGCTGGTGGCGACTAAGTTAAATTCGCTAAGCCGCGCCCTATGATGCATGACAAAAGCGACCATATCGGCTTTTTTGCCATCATGCGCGATGAGCGCCAACGTGCGTTTGACAGGCTTGCGGGGCATGCCTTTTCCTTTCTGCGATTTGGAGGGATGGCGCGCTGTCTATCAAGACAAGCCGCGCGGACGCCGCAAAAACTGCGCAGGGATGGACAGCGGCAGATGGTAATGCGTGCCGCCGAAACGACGCACAAAGCGCTGATTCAGCCAGTAGGCTTCTTCGTAATAGCGCTCCAACTGCGCCATCAAGGCGGACCAGGGGCGTTCTTCCGCCAGATTGCGAGCCCGGCGAGCCATCTCATCGCGGCGCCAAGGCTGGTCGCGCAGGCTGCGAACCGCTGCGGCAAAAGCGGTCCGCGTCGGCGAGACCACCAGGCCGCATTCGCCATCGTCAATGACATCCGGCGCGCCACCGGCGTTCACCACCACAGATGGCAAACCCGAAGCCATCGCCTCCTGGATGACCTGTCCAAAGGTCTCGTACTCGCCAGGGAAGGCGAAGACATCAGCACTGGCATAGGCTTCCGCCAACTCATCGCCGATCAAGTAGCCGGTGAAATAGACATCAGTTTGGGCGTAGAGGGTTTGCAACTGCTCGCGTTGAGCGCCATCGCCGATGATAGTCAGCGCCACGCCGGGCGTCTTTGCCAAATCCAGCAGCAGGTCGATGCGCTTTTCCGTAGCCAGCCGCCCAACGAAGATGCACAGCAGCGAGTCCGGATCGCGCCCATTCAGCAAACGCTGTCGCATCGACGGGCATGCCTGACGCGGGTTGAATCGCTGCGTATCCACACCACGCCCCCAATGACGCACGCGGCGGAAACCGGCTGCGCGCAACTGTCGAATGGTGGTGCGGGTTGGCGCGAGCGTCAGATGGCAGCCATTGTGAATGTAACGCAGCCAGCGATTGACCGGACCAGACAGACGCGGAAAACCGTAATGACCTGTATATCCCGGCAAATCGGTCTGATAATTGGCGACTACCGGCAGGTTGAGATGCCGCCCTGCCGCCATGCCGCTCACCGCCATGGCCGCCGGACTGAAGAGATGGATCAAGTCGGGCTGGAAGGCTTCAATGCGCCGAGCGACCATGGGATTGGGCAGAGCCATGCGCGTTTCCGGGGCTTGCGGCAAACCGATGGATGGCAGCGGGATAACCTGCGAATCGCCGACATGATCGACCGCGATATCTGGCGCAAACACCAGCACCTCGCGCCCACTGTCCTGCAAGTAGCGCACGGACATGTAGGCCGTCTTGACAACGCCATCTAACTTGGGCAGGAAGGATTCAGTGACGACAGCCACCCGCCGCACGCGCGCAAAGGGCTCCGCATCGCGAGTCGTTTCGGCGAAACTGGGGTTGCCGAAGTAATCGCCTACCGCCGCTCGCTGATTTGCCTGGAGATTCGCCAAGAGGCGCTGCACTTGCATGAAGACCTTTCACCAATAACTGCCCCGCATGCAGTGTAGCATGAATAGGCGAATTCTGCGTGCCGAGCGCTCTATAAACGACAACACTCAAGCGCCGCGGATGATACGCCTGGCGCGCCATCCCTAGCCTCTTCACAAAACTAGCAGCGGACTTAGACGCCAGCTGTTCCGTATAACGCGCGATAGATGTTGTGGTTGCGATAGATGAACTGAATGTAGTGCCGCGTCGAGTCGATCGTGATGGTCGTCATGAACAGGTCGGGGTCGCCGCCGGAAAGCGCATGCCAATCGTAGGCGCGCCCAGGACCAGCGTTGTAGGCAGCCAGCGCCGCAATCACATTTTGATCAAAGAGTTCCAACTGCTCGTCCAGGTAATAGCCGCCAAAGGCAACCGCGGCATAGGGGCGGAAGAGCGCGCTATGCTGATAATCGGGCCAATTCAGTTGCTCGGCGATGTACTGCGCGGTCGAGGGGATTACTTGCGTCAAGCCTATTTCACCAGCGGCGGCTGTGGCGAAGGTATTGAAGAGGCTTTCCTGGCGCATCAGCGAGAGCATAAGCAGCGGGTCAAAGCCACGTCGTTGCGCCTCCGGGACGACGAGATCACTGTAATAGGCGGGGAAGCGCAAACGAGCGACGGCTGGCGCAACCTGCAATGTGGCTTGCCCCGATGCAATAATGACATCGGCAGCCGCGATGATGCTTTCGCGATAAGCGCCCATGTCGCGCAGGGCAATCGCCAAACGATAGCTATCCAGCGTGCTGCCGGCACTCCGCGCCGCATCCAGCAGTTCTTCAAATTCGCGCAGGGCTTCATCAAATGCGCCCACGGCGAAGAGCTCCTGCCCGCGAATCCAGCGCGGATCAGCGGCCAGCTCGGGCGTCAAAGACCACAAGTCGCCAGCTTCTTCCATCGCGAATGTCCTGCGCAGCCACTCGTCCGCCGCAGCCAGCTCGGCATAGTGGTCGAAGTCGAAACTCAGCGCCGGCGGCGCTTGAAATGGACGCCGGCCACTGCGGATGTCACCGGCGCGAGCGGCGAAGTAGCTATCGGGCGCGGCTTGAATCGCCTGGGCGAAGGCTTGGCCGGCTGCGCTCTCATCGCCGAGCCTCAGCGCAATCCTGCCTAGCCACAATTGCGCGGCCGCCTTGTCTTCGCGCGTCGTCAAACTGGTAATGCGCTCGTAAAGCTGTCTGGCGCTGGACCAGTCCTCGTCGCGCACGGCAGCTGAAGCCGCGATGAACAAGCCGTTGGTTGTCAGTTCGTGATTTGGATACGAGTCGGCCAGGCGCGTGAAGCTCTGCCGCGAGAGCGCGGTTTGGCCAGCCGTGCCATAGAGATAACCAGCCCGCCAAAGCGCCTCGCCGGCCGAGCTTTCCAACTGCGGATAATCGTTTGCTATGGCGAGATACAAAGTAATGGCTGCAGGACTGTCGCCAGCCAGGAAGCGCGTCCGCCCGCGGTCCAGCAGCGCCGCGCCAAATAGCGGGTCCTCCGGAAAGCGGTCAATGATGGTCTGGAAGGCGATCGTCGCCGCGTCGCTATTCCCCAGATTGCGTTGCGCGCGCCCCAGTTGCAAGTAGGTTTCAGCGCTGGCTGCGTTTGGCGACGCCGCCAGCACGCGACTATAGGCAGCCACCGCCGCTTCCCAATCGCCCGCCGCGAATGCCGCTTTGCCGCGCTGGAGATCGTCGCTGGCATAGCCCAGCTCGTCCAGCCGCTGCAGCGCTTGCCAGGCAGTAGAGGTGCCGGGGTGCTCGGCGATGACTGATTGCAAACGCGCTACGCCCGCCGATGTATCGCCGGCCTTAAGTAGAGCCTGCGCCGCGCTGAACGCAATGCTGGCTCGATAGGGCTGGTTGCGCGCCACCGCCAGCACCTCGTCATACTGCGCCACAGCCTCCACAGGCCTGCCCAGGTTGATGGATATCTGCGCCAACTTCTCGCGCAGCTGCAGCAGGGGCACAGTCGATCGCTTGGCTTCGGCGGCCAGATTGTAATTCTGCAAAGCCGCGTCCATGTCGCCCAAAGCCACTTGGGCGTCCGCGATGCGCTCGTAAGCATAACTGTCGATCAAGCCCGGTCGTAGCTGCAGGTAGTGCCGCAGGTCGTCGATAGCTAGCTGCCAGAGCGACAAACCCAGGCGCGCGTCGCCACGCAGAAAGTAGGCTCGCGCTAGCTGCGTGGAACTCTCATTCTCGGCGATGTAGAGACTGAAGGCATCGGCCGACTGCTGAAAAAAGCCAGCTCGCAGCGCCACTTGTCCATAGCGGAAAATGGCTGCGGCGCGTTGGCTGGCTGTGATGGCGCTTGGCGTATTTACCAATTGCAAATAGGCGTCGGCGGCTTCTTCCAAATAACCATTGCGGGTCAGTGCCTCAGCGGCGGCAAATTGCTGCGGCGCGTCCAGCCTTGGCATTGGCGTATGTGTTAGCGTGGCTGGCGCTGCTGGAGCCGGCGTCGCCGTAACCACGATAATCTGGCTGGCATTGACCGTTGGCGCGGATGGCTCCGGTTTGCGAATGTTGCAGGCGCAAGCCAGCATACAGAGCGCAATCGCCAGCGCGCGCGTCACGCCCGCCATGTCAGCACTCCGTCCTGCGTTCAGCTGTTGCCCGATGCGGCGGCTGCAGCTCGCCGGCCAGCCAGGGGATGCCATAACCGACTGCCAGATGCCCGGCTTCCGCCAGCGCCTTGCCCAGGGAATCCGTATCGCGGTATGTCCACCAATGGTCGGCAGCTGGCAGTATCGCCACTCCAAAGTCCGTCACGACGAGTTGACTCAAACCCCGCTCGGCAAGCAATACGCCATTAAGCGTCCGCGACAGATCCACTCGAAATCGTGAGGACGAATCCCCAGACCAAGCGGTGTCGCTGTAAACCAGGGTTTGAAAGCCGATTACGCCGAGCGAGCCGTCAGGGAAGGTCTTGACGAAGCGCGTTTTGCCGCCCGCCCACTGCAGTGGCGCTTGCTGCAGATGGTAACCCGCCGCGGCGAATGCCTGCCCCACCACCGTTTGCAGCAGCGCGCGGAAGTAGTCTTGCGCCGTCTGTCGTTCTTGCAGCATCAGCGTTCTTCGAGCAGCCTGGCGGTTTCATCTGCTGTGCCTACGGGCAGGCGACAGATGAAGTTGCGGCAGACATAGACTGTCGCAGTATCGCCCAGTGATTGGCGCCCTTCCAGCAGCGGGATGGCTGTGTCACCGCCAGATGCATAAGCGCTGATGCAATTTGGTCGGTAAGGCAGTCGGATCACGCGCAGAATCTCGCCCATTTCCGCGGATTCCAGCTCGCCAACCAGTGCGACTTCGGAAAAGCCCTGCACCAGCGAATCAACGGCATTCAGCGATTCCGCGAAGGCTTGCGGCACTTGCGGCATGGCATCAGATAATTTGCGCAACACCTCTCGCGCGGCGGACTCGTAACGATCTTCGCCCGTATAGGCTGCCAGGCGCAGCAGTTGCTTGGCCAGCATGCCATTGCCGGACGGCGTTACATTGTCCTGCAAATTGCGCGGTCGCACGATCAGCGCTTCGTGATCATCGCTGGTATCGTAAAAGCCGCCATCGTCGGCGCGGAAATGCCGCAGCGCCGCATCCGCCAGTCCCCGCGCCGCGACGAAATAGCGCTCGTCAAAGGTCGATTGATATAGCTCCAGAAATGCGTCGACCAGATTGGCATAATCTTCCAAGTAGCCATTGAGCTTGCTGCTGCCGTCCTTGTGCGTGCGGAAGAGACGGTTGTCTTCACGCAGCATATTGGCCAGCAGGAAGTCGCCTGTTTTTTGCGCCGCCGCCAGGTAATCTGAGCGACCCAGGACGCGCCCTGCTTCCGCCAGACTCGCCAGCATCAAGCCATTCCAACTGCTGAGGATTTTGTCGTCCAAGCCCGGCGGCACACGCTCGCCCCGTGCTACATACAATTCCGCTTTGATTTGCGCCAGCGCCCAGCGCAGCTCAACCAGCGACATGCCTAAGTTGTCCGCCGTTTCTTGCAGGGTGCGTGGCAAATACAGGATATTCGAGCCTTCGAAGTTGCCGGTCGCGCTCATGCCGAAGACTTCAATGCAGATTTCCAGCGCGCGCGGCAGTTCACTATCCAGCGTGGTCAAAGCCTCTCGCGCTTCGTCAATCGTCCAGACGAAGAATTTGCCTTCCACGCCTTCGCTGTCGGCATCCGTGGCGCTGTAGAAGCCGCCGGTCCGTGCCGTCATCTCGCGCAGGATGTAGTCATAGATCTCGACGGCGGTGCCAGCGTAGTAGTCGTCGCCGGTGATCTGCCAGGCATGCAAGTAGAGCCGGCTCAGTTGGGCATTGTCATAGAGCATCTTCTCGAAATGTGGGACAAGCCAATGAGCATCGACGCTATAGCGCGCGAAACCGCCGCCGATCTGGTCGTAGATGCCGCCCGCCGCCATCTTCCGCAGCGTGAACGCGACCAGGTCCAGCGCTTCCTCGTCGCCCGTCCGCGCGTGATGCCGCAGTAGAAACTCCAGGCTGATGGGATTGGGGAATTTCGGCTGCGCCCCAAAGCCGCCATTTTCGCGATCCATGGACTCCATCAGCTTCCGCGCCGCCACGTCCAGCATCTGTGTCGTCAAGCCACTGTCATCGGGTCGGCCAATGGCGATCACATCGCGGCGTAGCGCCTGGTGCAGGTTATCGGCTTGATCTTCCAGCTGTGCGCGCCGGTTGCGGTAGGCGTCGACGATGGCATGCATCAACTGCGTGAAGGAGGGCATGCCGTAGCGCGGCGCCTTTGGATAATAAGTGCCGCCATAGAAGGGGCGTCCATCCGGCAGCAGAAAAGCCGTCAGGGGCCAGCCGCCCTGCCCTGTCATCGCCTGCACCGCGCCCATGTAAATGTCGTCCACATCCGGGCGCTCCTCGCGATCGACTTTGATATTGACGAAGAGCGCGTTCATCATCTGTGCAGTGGCGGCGTCTTCGAAGCTCTCGTGAGCCATCACATGACACCAATGGCAGGCGCTGTAGCCGATGCTGAGCAGCACGGGCTTGTCCTGTTCGCGGGCAAGGCGGAATGGTTCTTCGCCCCAGGCATGCCAGTCGACCGGGTTGTCGGCATGCTGCAGCAAATAGGGGCTACTTTCGTACTGTAGTCGGTTCATGCTCTGCCTTGTCGCTGCATTAGCCATCATCATAGCCGACAATCGCGACTTGTGTTATCGTCAGTAGCAGTCAGCAACCGAAACCTCGCAAGGCGCGTAAACAGTGGTAAGATAGACGATACGGCAAGCCTGTCCCCGCGCAAGCAGCCTGTTTCTTAGACAAGTCTTGTACGAAGGCTTTGCCGGCTACGGTATACTGTGAGCACGAACTGGTACTGACGAAGGGTCAAACGCTTCATGCAGTTTTGGGATAACAACAACGACGAGCAGCCGGAGAACAACCGACGCCCGCCGCAGCCCCCGCCAAACTGGCGAAAATGGGTCTCGCCGGGCTTGCTGGTGCTGGTCCTGCTGCTGATGTTGATTTCGTCGCCGGGGCTGCTGGGCGGCATCTCGTCAACGCCGGAAATCGCTTATTCGGATGTCTACGAGCAGGTGCAGCGCAACAATGTCGATAGGCTGCAATTCCAGGACAATGTCTCGGTCAGCGGCAAGTTCCGCAGCGGCGTCATCGTAACTTCTGCGACGGGCAGATCACAGAGTATCTCTCGCTTCACCGCGCAGCTGCCCCCCTACGCCGGCGCGGAATTGTTGGATTTGGCGCATCAGCGCGGCGTGGAAACCATTGAAGGCGGCTGGACGCAGACCTCCCCCTGGTTGAGCCTCATTCTCAACTTCCTGCCGCTGGTGCTGATCATCGCTTTCTTCGTTTGGATGGGGCGGCGCGCGCAGGGGCAAATGAATGGCATCTTCTCCTTCGGGCAATCCCAGGCGCGGGAAAAAACGCCGGAGATGCCATCCATCAAGTTTGACGATGTGGCCGGGCAAGACGCCGCCAAGATGGAATTGACCGAAGTGGTCGACTTCCTCAAACAGCCGGAAAAATATGTCAAGGTCGGCGCCAAAGTGCCGCGCGGCGTGCTGCTGATCGGACCGCCGGGCACCGGCAAAACGCTGATGGCGCGTGCCGTGGCTGGCGAGGCGAATGTCGCTTTCTTCAGCATTGCCGCTTCAGAATTCGTGGAAATGTTTGTTGGTGTTGGCGCCTCCCGCGTGCGTGATTTGTTCAAGCGCGCCAAGGACAATGCGCCAGCCATCATATTCGTGGATGAGATTGACGCGGTGGGCCGGCGGCGCGGCACCGGTTTGGGCGGCGGGCATGACGAACGCGAGCAGACGCTGAATCAGCTGCTCTCGGAGATGGACGGCTTCGATAACGAGACCAACATCGTGCTCATCGCCGCGACTAACCGCCCGGATGTGCTGGATCCGGCGCTGCTGCGCCCGGGGCGCTTCGACCGCCAGATCACCGTCGACCTGCCCGATGTCAAGGGGCGTCATGACATCTTGAAGATCCACACCAAGAACAAACCGCTGGGCAAAAATGTCGAGCTGGAATCGCTGGCGCGCGCCACCATCGGCTTTTCTGGCGCGGACATCGCCAACCTGGCCAACGAAGCCGCCATGCACGCTGCCCGCTACGACCGCCGCCTCATCACCATGTCGGACTTCACGACCGCCTATGAGCGCATCCGCCTGGGCACGAAGCGACCGCCGCTCTCAAATGAAAAAGACCGCCGCATCACCGCTTATCACGAGGCTGGGCACGCCCTGGTCTCCTTCCTGATCCCGGATGCCATGGCGCTGCTGAAAACAACTATCATCCCGCGCGGTCGCTCGCTGGGTGTGGCCTTCTACATGCCCAAAGACGACTCGCTGCATCAATCGCGCAAGCAATTGGAAGCCTTCATCCGCGTTGGGCTGGCGGGGCGGATTGCCGAAGAGATCGTGTTTGATGATGTCACTACCGGCGCGGCCAACGACATCCAGCAGGTGACGCAGATCGCGCGGCGCATGGTCAAGATGTTCGGCATGAGCGACTCGGTGGGTATGGTCAATTATGGCGACGATACCGACCAGCCCTTCCTAGGCTATGCCATCGCTAGCGGCCGCGATTACAGCGATGATACCGCCGCCATGCTGGACGCCGAAATCAAACGCATCATTGATGTCGCCTACGAAGAAACAACCCAACTGCTGCAAGACAACCGTGAGAGTCTGGACGAACTGGCAGCTGCGCTATTGTCGAAAGAAACGGTCGAACGCCAAGAAATCCGCCGCATCCTTGGCTTGGAAGATGACACCGACGAAATTATGCCACAGGCTGTCGCCAAGCACCTGCGCGAACAGAACCCCGCCGACCAGAATGGCTCCGCGCCCGGGGTCGAACTGACGCCGCAACCCCCTAGCGGAGACGAGGACTAGCGCAACTCTCAAGCCAGCTGACTAGTCCTCTTCCGCTTCAGCCGCCGCGATGATCTCATCCTGCACATAGGACGGCACGCGGTCGTAACGGTTGAAATCCATCGTGTAAATCCCGCGCCCGCCGGTCATGGAACGCAGGTCGTTGCCATAACGCAGCATCTCCGCCAGCGGCACTTCGGCTGTGA
Source organism: Anaerolineae bacterium (assembly GCA_034420985.1). Taxonomy (GTDB): domain Bacteria; phylum Chloroflexota; class Anaerolineae; order Aggregatilineales; family Phototrophicaceae; genus UBA6055. Next base: position 83,709 of record DAOUKU010000044.1, read on the forward strand.
CGACGCTCTTGATGCCGACCGTGTCCATGCCTTGCACGCGCCCGCGTCGCGTGTTGAGATCGCTCATGATGTCGCCCATCATGGATTCGGGCACAGTGATTTTGACATCCATGATCGGCTCCAGCAGGACAGGCTTGGCTTTGCGGAAGGCGGCGCGGAAGGCTTCGCGCCCGGCAATTTGAAAGGCGATGTCTTTAGAATCGACCGGATGTTCCTTGCCATCAAAGACATTGACCTTGATGCGCTCCACCGGGAAGCCGGCGATCACGCCATCGGGCAGCACGGCGCGGATGCCCTTCTCTGTCGAGGCAACAAATTGCTGCGAGATCGCACCGCCAAACACAGATGACTCGAATTCGAAGCCTTCGTCCGCAGGCGCGACTTTTAAGTCGACCCGTCCATATTGCCCGGCGCCGCCAGTCTGTTTCTTATGCGTATAGCTGGACTCAGCATTGCCCGTGATGGTCTCTCGGTAGGGGACTTTTGGCATGGTCGTGTCGATATTGACTCCCAGCGACTCGGCGCGCTTGAGCGTGACTTCGAGATGTATCTGCCCCATGCCTTCCAGCACAGTCTGCCGCGTATCGCCATCCTGACGCCAGCGCAGGGTCGGGTCGGCATCGCAGAGGTTGCTGAGCGTGGGACCCATTTTGGCGCTGTCCGCCTGCCCGCGCGGGTTGACCGCCAGCATATAGAGCGGCGCAGGGAAGTCCGGCGCGACGACTTGCAGCGATCGATCTTGATCGACGAAGGTATCGCCAGTCTTGGTATCGCTCAGCTTCGCCACGACGCCGATGTCGCCGGCATGCAGTATCTTGGCGGGGAACTGTTCTTTGCCGCGCATCGTGAAAAGCGCGTTGAAGCGTTCGTCGACGCCGCTGCGCGCATTGATGTTGCGCCCGTCGCTGGAGATGCTGCCGGAAAAAATGCGGAAATAATTGAGCGTGCCCACGAAGCGGTCATTCAGCGTCTTGAAGACATAGGCAACCAGGGGATCGCTGTCGGTTTGTGGCGCTGCCAGCGTATCCGCCTCGCCGCCGCGCTGGATGTTAACGCTGCGCTCAGCTGGCGCCGTGGTATAGGCGACCAGCGCTTCCAGCAAGGGCACTGTGCCGATGTTCTCGGTGGAGGATGCCGCGAAGACCGGCACCGTTTTCAACAAGGGCGACTGGGAGGCTTTGCGCATGCCTTCGCGGATTTCATCGAAGCTCAGCGTCTCTTCCTCAAAGTATTTCTCCAGCAGCTCGTCATCGGCTTCGGCAGCGGCTTCCATGAGTTCCATATTGGCTTCTTCCAGCGCATCGGAATACTCTGCTGGCAGGTCAGCGCGTTCGTCGCCGACTCCGAAGTAGGCTTTTTGCGTCAAGGCGTTGGCAATGCCGGTGAAAGCGCCTCCTTGGCTGATGGGCAGCGCCACCGGGATGAATTTGTAATCGTCAAATTGCCCCCGCAACTGGTCGAGAACACCATCATAATCAGCGTTTTCGCGATCCATTTTGTTGATGACGACGATAATCGGTTGCTCGCAGAGGCGCGCGAACTCCCAAGCCAGTTCCGTGCCCACTTCGACCCCAGCCACCGCGTCGACAACTACAATAACCGAGTCAGCGACCAGGATGGAGTTCTTCAGTTCGCCCTGAAAATCGGTGAAGCCGGGCGTGTCGAGGATGTTGATTTTATAGTCCTGGAACTCGACGGGCGCCAAAGAAGTGGACAGCGACAAGCCGCGTTCGCGCTCCTCATCATCCCAATCCGAGACCATATTCTTTTCGGAGATATGCCCGAGGCGTGTAGTGGCGCCGGTGCTGTACAGGAGCGCCTCGACCAAAGAGGTCTTGCCACAGCTTTGGTGCCCAACTAGAGCAACATTTCTGATCTTGTCCGACTGGTATTCCTTCATAGCAGGGGTCGCCTCCCAAACGCGCGTTCCCGGGTGTCTCAAGATAAACGGATGGCGGCGTAACTTGCGCCGCGGCGAGCATGGATTGTAAAGGCGAGGCGGTCGAATGTCAAAGCCGCATATTGCGCCTGGAATCCGTCAGATCAGTCTTCATGCGATCCAGGCGACAGCATCGAAAGGGGCAGCCCGCGCAGAATCTGTAGTTGAACTATTTCCTTGCTGTTGCTTCTGCGCCTCTGTGGCAAGTATCAGTCTGGCAGGCTATCACACAGCTAACTTTGTTCTACTTATCGTGTATGATGATTTGCAAGACGACCTTGAGCAAACGCAGGAGATTACCCCGTAAATGAGCAACGACTACCTGTTCCGTGGTGGCATTGACGAGCTTGATCCGGAGGTGGCGGAATTGATCCGGCGGGAAACAGCGCGCCAGCAGGACAAACTCATTCTCATTCCCTCCGAAAGCACTGTGCCTTTCGCCGTTCGCCACGCCCTCAGCTCGGCATTTCACAACCTCTACGCTGAGGGCTATCCGCTGGAAAGCACGCGCGTCATGTCCCAGGCCGAGCTGCTGGACTATGACGAGCGCCTGCCCGAATTCCGTCGCAAAGCCGACCTGCGCTATTACAAAGGCACGGAATTCGCCAACATGGTCGAGTCGCTGGCGCGGCGTCGCGCGGCCGAGCTCTTCGCCGCCAATGGCTGCAGCCCCGACCAGCTTTTCGTCAATGTGCAGCCCTTATCGGGCGCGCCAGCCAACAACGCTGTCTACACCGCCCTGCTGGATGTCGGCGACACGGTCATGGGCATGGACTTGATCATGGGCGGGCATCTCACACATGGCAGCCGCGCCAACCGCAGCGGGCGCTTCTACAACATCGTCTCTTACGGCATCGACCCAAAGACCGAGCGCATCGATTACGAGCGCATGCGTGAACTGGCGCTGCAGCACAAACCGAAGCTGATCATCGGCGGCTTCTCGTCCTACCCCTTCGCGGCAGACTGGAAGGCCTACCGCGAAATCGCCGATGAGGTCGGCGCGCACTTGCTGGCGGATGTCGCTCATGTCGCCGGCCTCATCGCGGCCGGCGTCTATCCCAATCCCGTAGGCATCGCCGATGTCGTCAGTTTCACCACGCACAAAACCTTCAACGGACCGCGCGGCGCAGTGCTCATCACGCATCGCCGAGACCTCGCCCGCAAGCTGGATCGCGCAGTCTTCCCCGGCGAGCAAGGCGGACCGCACATCAACAGCATCGCCGCCCTGGCCATCGCGCTGCGACTGGCGACCAGCGAGCAATTCAAACAGCTGCAGCGGCAAACAGTCGTCAATGCCGTGCGTCTGGCAGAGCGCTTGCAAGAGCGCGGATGGCACAGCCCGCACGGCGGCACCGACACACACCTGCTGCTGCTGGATTGCAAGACTTGCACGGGCGCGGATGGCACGACGCTCAGCGGCGACATGGCGGCGCGCATCCTCGACCTGGCTGGTGTGGTCGTCAACCGCCAGACCATCCCCGGCGACACTTCCGCCTTGCGTCCCAGCGGCATTCGCCTGGGCACGCCCTGGATCACACAGCGCGGCATCACCGAGCCGGGCATCGACCAACTGGGCGACATCATCGCCGACCTGCTTGGCGCCTGCGTGCCATACAGCCTGACCGGGCGCATCCGTCCGCTTGCGCGTGCCAAAGTCGACTTTGACACCCTGCTGGATGCCAGTCAGCGCTGTCAAGCTCTCGCAAAGAGCCTGGGCATTGATACCGATGTGCAAATACCGCCTTCATCCGCTGCGGGCGACCCAGTGGCTCGCCCCGACAGCCATCACGAGAGAAGCGACAATGTCATCATCGTTTCTGGAGATAAGGCGCAAGCCTTCCTGCATGGCGCAGCTGCCAGCGATGTCGATAGCCTGCCGGTGGGGGACAACCAGCTGACCAAGCTGTTGGAGCGCGATGGCTCGCTGATGACGACAGGCGAGATAAGGCGGAATGGCGAAGACAGCTTCCAATTGCTGCCCCATAGCAACAGTAAACGGGTCTGGGATTGGCTGCATGCGCTCAGTGATGGCTATGTGTTGCTTGACGAGGGCGACCCTACCGCCACGCTACCCGGTCCCGTGCGTATCACTGTGGCCCCGTCCCCAACCTCTGCGGGCGACCCAGTGGCTCGCCCCGACAGCAAGATCGCGGAGGATGCGGACGAGGTGGAATCGCTGTTAGCCGACAAGGCGCATTTCATCGGCGCACAGCGGGTAACTGACGAGCGGCCCGCCTTGCCTGTCTTTGACCCCGCCATCGCCAGCGTCGACATGCTCTTACAAACTCCGCTGTACAGCCTGCATCAGCGGCTCGGCGCGAAGATGGCTCCATTCGCCGGCTGGGAGATGCCGCTCTGGTACAAATCGGTGGCCGCCGAGCACGCCGCCGTGAGAGAATCGGCCGGCGTCTTTGATGTCGCGCACATGGGCATTCTGGAAATCAGCGGTCCGGGCGCGGCGCGCTTTCTGCATACGCTGACGGCCAACGATGTGCTGCGCCTGCGCCTGGGGCGCTCTCAGTACAGCTTCCTGCTGGATGTGGACGGTAACGTGCTGGACGATTTGCTCGTCTACCGCTTGGATGATGAGCGCTTCCTGGCGGTCGTCAACGCGGGCAACAATGCCAAGGTCTGGGCATGGCTCAAGGCAGCGCAAGCTGGCGAAGTCATGATCGATCGCCAGTTCCCAGCCCGGCGTATCGAAAGCCGCGAGCGCGTGCTGCTGCGGGATTTGCGCGCGACAGCTGACATGAATGACCGGCGCGCCTTGATCGCCCTGCAAGGTCCCCGCAGCCGTGACATCCTGCTACAAATCCTCGACGGCGCCGACCATGCCCAAGCACGAGAGCTGCCCTGGTCGGGCATTATGAAGACGCGGCAAGGCTGGCACATCTCACGAACAGGTTATACCGGCGAGCGAGTGGCTTATGAGCTCTTTGTGCCGCCGCAGCAAGCCGCCGACATCTTCCAGCAGTTGGTGGCGCTTGGCGCTGCACCCTGTGGCTTGGCAGCGCGCGACAGCTTGCGCATTGAAGCCGGGCTGCCGCTCTACGGGCATGAGCTGGCTGGCGAACTGGAACTGAACCCAGCCGAGGCTGGCTTCGGCAGCTTTGTCAAGCTCTACAAGCCTTTCTTCGTTGGCAAGCGCGCTTTCATAGAGAGCGAACGCACGCGCAAACACCAAATCAGCCGCTTCGTGCTGGATGCCCGCGGCGGGCGTCCCGCCCAACCAGGTGACCCGGTCGTGAACGCCCGCGGGCGCGTCGTCGGCACGGTGACAAGCTGCGCTGGCGACGCGCAAGGAAACCAGGTCGGGCTTGCATTAATGGACCGTGGCAGCCGCAAGGTCGGCACGCGCCTGGAGGTGTACGCGGGTTCGGCGCGGACGCGTGGCATCGACGCCAGCAAGACAACCATCGGCACGCGCTTGCCCGTGCCACAGCCTCTAACCATCCAGCCCGCGTTCAAGAAGTAAAAGGGCGACTCATAAGTCGCCCATCTGCTCCAATCCATCAAGGTATCCGCAGGGCCGTTTCGCTGGAACGGCCTATTCGGAGGAGTCTGAGATTTGCCTGTAGCTGTCTCAGCGAGACGCCCCTACAGCTGGTTCTTATTGTGACTAGTAAAGTAGGGGCGCATCTGTAGAGCAGCCTGGGCGTGATGCCCAGTTCGCGCTCGACCTAAGCGACGCTGATGCCGAGTTGCGACGGCATCAGCAGGGCTTTGCGCTTGAGCTCTTTCGAATATCGTTTCATGTGCGCTGCGGGCGACCCAGTGGCTCGCCCCTACCGCCATTCATGACGGCTGGTTGCGCCGCGGGGCAGCAGAGCATGAGTTGGCGCGCCGCTTGCGCTTCATCCAGCCGGCGAGTTGGAGTGCCTTGTGGCGCGTTAGTCAGCAGCTGTGGCTCTTCCACGGCTTCGCGGGCGATCGCCAGCAGGGCATCGGCCAAGGTGTCCAGTTCACCCTTGGTCTCGGTTTCAGTGGGTTCTATCAGCAGGGCTTCCGGCACGATGAGCGGGAAATAATTGGTGGGCGGGTGGAAGCCATAGTCCATCAGACGCTTGCTGATGTCGTGGGCGTGAATGCCCGGCGCGTCATCAAAGCTGCCGCAAGCGACAAATTCATGCCCGCAGTGGCGCGCATCGGCATAGGGCAACTCGTATGTCCCGCGCAGGCGCTCGCGCAGGTAATTGGCGTTGAGCACCGCCAGGCGTGTCACCTGCCCCAGCGCATCGCCATAAGCGCGGATGTAGGCGTAGGCGCGCAGGTGCATGCCAAAGTTGCCTTGGAAAGCTTTCAGGCGGCCGATGCTCTTTGCGGGCGTCTCTAGGCAATAGGCGGGGCTGCCCCCCTTACCCTCCGCGGACACGACGATGGGTCCGGGCAGGTAGTCGCGCAGCTTGGCGTTGACGCCCACCGCGCCGCTGCCAGGTCCGCCGCCGCCGTGTGGTGTAGAGAAGGTCTTGTGCAGGTTGAAATGCATGCAGTCGAAGCCAAGGGCGCCGGGCTTCACCACCGCCAGCAGCGCATTCATATTGGCGCCATCCAGGTACATTAAGCCGCCCGCGCCATGCACGCAGTCGATGACTTGCAGGATGCCCGGTTCGAATAGCCCCAGGGTACTGGGCATGGTCATCATCATACCGGCGATACGATTCGCCTTCTCGCCACTGCAAACCTCGCGCAAGGCAGTCATGTCCACTTCGCCGTTGTCGTCGGCTGGCAGTTGAAACACTTCCATGCCCGCCATGCTCACGGTCGCTGGGTTCGTGCCATGCGCGCTGTCGGGAACGAGGATGATGTCGCGTTCGCGTTCGCCGCGATCGATGTGGTATTGGCGGATCATCAAAATGCCAGCGAATTCCCCTTGTGCGCCGGCCGCTGGCGTCAAGCTGACGGCATCAAAGCCGCTGATTTCGCCAAGCCAGGTCTGCAACTCGTGCATTAACTTCAGCGCCCCCTGGCAGCCGTCGGCATCGGTGAGAGGGTGCAGTTGGGCGAGTCCTGGCAAACGCGCCGCGTCTTCATTGACTTTGGGGTTGTACTTCATGGTGCAGCTGCCCAGCGGGTAAAGCCCCGTGTCGATGGAATAATTAAGATGGCTCAGCTTGACGAAATGGCGCACAACCTGCAGCTCGCCCACTTCCGGCAGGGGCAGGTCATCGCGCAGCAATTCGTCCGGCAAGGGCGCTTGCGGCACATCCGGCGCCGGCAAGTTTACCCCGCTGCGTCCCGGCGAAGACAGGTCATAAATCAGTGCTTCCATCGTTAGTTCATCCTTTCATGCGGCACGCAAGTTGCGGCAATGTGGGCGACGCTTGCAGGGGCGTTTCGCTGGAACGCCCGCTGCGCTCCTACACAGTCGCCCAATTTCTGGTGGTCGCCAGATAAGGACGGCGCGGGAATCAGGCATTCTGAATGTCTCGCAAAATCTGGACCAGGCGGTCGATCTCGGCGCGGCTGTTGCACTCGGTTACACAGACCAACATACTCTGCGACAGGTGGTAATAGTGCTTTGCCAGGTCGTAACCGCCGATGATGCCGTGATCCAGCAGCGCCGCGTTAATCTCCACCACCGGGCGCGGGCAGGCCACCACAAACTCGTTGAAAAAGGGCTTGCTCATGTCGACGCTGTAGCCATCCAACTGGTCGATTTGCGCCGCAGCGTAGTGCGCCTTGTGATAATTTAACTCGCCGACTTTACGCAGCCCGTTCTTGCCCATCAGCGACAGATACACCGCCGCCGCCAGCGACATCAGGCCCTGATTCGTACAGATATTGCTGCTGGCCCGCTCCCGCTTGATGTCCTGCTCGCGCGGGCGCAGGGTCATCACATAGGCGCGCTGCCCATCGGCGTCCAGCGTCTCGCCGATGATGCGCCCGGCAATTTTGCGCACATAACGCTTTTTGATGGCGAAGTAGCCCAGGTAGGGTCCGCCAAATGTCAGCGGGATGCCCAGCGGCTGTCCCTCACCCACGACAATATCCGCGCCGAATTCGCCCGGCGGCGTGAAAAGCGAAAGTGCCAGCGGGTTCGCCACCACCGCCAGCAGCGCCCCGGCGGCATGCACAGCATCAGCCAGCCCCCGCATGTCTTCCAACTGCCCGAAGAAATTGGGATAGGCGACAGCGACCATGGCGGTGTTGCTATCCAGCATTTCCATCAAGTCAACCAGCTCGCCGCGCCCGCGGTCGCCGATGATGCGGATGTCGCGCCCCTGGTGGTATGTGCGCACGACCTCCCGATACTGCGGATGGATGGCGTGGCTGAGGATGACTTTTTTGCGGCGGTGGCGCGTGACTTCCAGCGCCGTGGTCACCGCTTCCGCAAGGCTGGTCGCGCCGTCATAATGGCTGGCGTTGGCGGCGTCCATGCCCGTCAGCGCGCACATCATGCTCTGGTATTCATAAGTCGCCTGCAGCGTGCCCTGTGATATCTCCGGCTGATAGGGCGTGTAGGCCGTATAAAACTCGCCGCGCAGCAGCATGTGATTGACGACCGACGGAATGAAGTGATGATAAGCGCCTGCACCGCGAAAAATAGCGAAGTCGCCAGCATGATCATTCGCTTCGCTGATGGCCAACATTTCAGCCGCGATTTCCATCTCGCCCATAGCTGGCGGCAAATTCAGTTTGGGGAAACGGTGCGCAGCCGGTACATCGTTGAAGAGATCGTCTATCGAGCCGACTCCAACTTCCGCAAGCATCTGCTGCACTTCGGCTTGGGTATGCGGAATGTAGCTCATGGCTTGCCTGCCTTTCCCGCTTGTCTAGCGGCTATCGCAATAGGCGTCGTAAGCGGCGGCATCCAGCAGCGCGTCTAACTGGGCGACATCATCCGTGCGCAGCTTGACCAGCCAGCCTTCGCCATAGGGGTCAGCATTCACTAGCTCCGGCTCGTCTTCCAAAGTTGTGTTGACGGCGATAATCTCGCCAGCTACCGCGCTGTATAGCTCTGAAGCCGCCTTGACCGACTCCACTTCGCCAAAAGACTCGCCCACCGCGATTTGCTCGCCTTCATCGCGGAATTCAACATACACAATGTCATTCAACTGGTCTTGCGCGTAGTCGGTGATGCCGATAGTCACCACATCCCCATCACGCGCGAACCATTCATCCGATTTTGCATAGTGCAGATCCGCCGGCGTTTGCCACTGTCCCATTGTTCGTTCCTCCCATAGAAAACAAAAAGGCGCATTCACATCGAATGCGCCCTGTCAGTCAACCCGACCTTCAGAGTATGCCGCCGCAAGAATCCTTTTGCCTGAGAGTTTCACACCAGTTATGGTCCCGGCGCTTGCCCCTTCGGCGTTTCGTTCGCGGACGAAATCTCTCGTCTCGCGGCAATTTCATTCTAGCGCGATTCGCCGATGGCTACAACCATTTTCGCCAGAATCTGCCATGTCTTGCTCTCTCGCCACTTTTGCAAGTCCCTACGACCAGTGCGCCAGCACTGCTATACTGTGTCTTATGAACGCATCAGCGAGTTCCAAACCCAAACGCGGATACACCAGTATCGACTTCGCGTTGTATAGCGCAATCGCGGGACTGGCTCTCGGCATCATGGCGCTGGCGCTGTTTCTGCTGCAGGTTGAGTTGCCCGCGCCAGAATCAAAGCAGGCGGAAGCGCCAGGCAACCTGCTGGACAGTGACTTTGATGGAATCATCGCCATCCAGCCAGCCATTTCCCTGCCCGACTTCACCTTGATGAATCACTACGGCGAAGCGACCAGCCTCAGCGACCTGCGTGGGCGCTACACTCTGTTGGCTTTCGGTTTCCTGCACTGCCCGGATATCTGCCCGATGACCTTAAACGAGATGCTGCGCCTGCGGGACATGTTCGGCGATGCTGCGCACGGCGCGCGCTTTGTTTTCGTCAGCGTGGACGGCTCGCGAGACTCGCCGCAAGCCATGCGCCACTATCTCGAATTTCGGCAGATGGAGGGCATCCTCGCGTTGACGGGCGCGGAGGACAACGTGCGCAACATGGGCGAGGCGCTGGGACTGGCTTTCGAGGTCAGCGACGAGGAAGCGCCGGGCGGATACTTGGTCAACCACAGTGCTGGTTTCTTCCTGCTGGACGGGCAGGGACGCTGGATTCGGCGCTATCAATTTGGCGTGCCGGCACGGGCTATCGCCACTGATATGTTGCCATTGCTCAAGGACTGACGGGCAAGTAACTGCGGGTCACGCGCGGCGCGACGGTACAGACGACTTCATAATTGTTGCTGCCCAGCCACTCGGCGATCTCCTCGGCGCTGATCTCGTCCTGCCCTTGCCCGCCCAGCAGAACAGCTTCATCGCCGATAGCGACGCCAGGGATATGGCTTACATTCACAATGATTTTCTCCATGCTGACGCGTCCGACCAGTGGCGCGCGCAACCCATGCAGCAGGGCATAACGCCAGGTCTGTGGCCTGCGCCGCAATCCATCGGCATAGCCGACAGGCAGCACCGCCAGCGTTTCTGCACCGCGCGTCGTGTAGCCATGCCCATAGCCGACGCGGCTGCCGGGCGGCAGCGTTTTCACCTGCGCCACGCGAGTCGTCCAGCGCATGACCGGGCGGAATCCAGCCATATTGGGCGCCTCATCCATAGGGCGCAAGCCGTATAGAAGCACGCCAGGCCGCACCACATTGAAATAACTCTCGCCGCAAGTTAGCAGCGCCGGCGAATTGGCGGCGTGGATATGTCTGGGCGCGATGCCCTCCGCATGCAATGCCTCTAGCACGCGGCGGAATGTCGTCAATTGCGCGGCGGAGTAATCAGCATCCTCGTCGGCAGCCGCGAAATGCGTATAAAGGCCTTCCAGCCAAATGGACGGCGCAGCATCCAGCCGGCGAGCCAGCGCCAGCGCCTCCTCCGGCAAAACGCCGAGGCGGTGCATGCCCGTATCGACTTTGAGGTGCACTCGCAGCGTCCGCCCGCTATTTTCCAGCGCCGCCAAATATTGCCTCGCCAGCGACGCGTCATAGACTGTCAACGACAGATCTTGTTGCAGGGCCTCGGCAAGTTGCGCGGGCGGCACATAGCTCAGCGTCAAAATAGGCGCGCGGACCCCGCTGGCGCGCAGCTCCACCGCCTCCGCCAGATTCGCCACCGCCAGCAGTTCAGCGCCGCTGTTGAGCGCGGCATACGCAACTTCGACAGCGCCATGGCCGTAGGCATCCGCTTTGATGACAGCCATCAATTTGCGCCCCTCGCCCGCCAGCGCTTTGATTCGCCGCACATTGTCGGCCAACGCGCCCAAATCGATTTCGACGCTGCTGGGGAACAAATGCGGGTTCCTATTGGATGGCGACATGTACAGCGCTCCGCAGCGGCTGGCTGGTTAATCCGTCAGTATAGTCGAGGGGCGCCATCGGCGCGTCGCTGGCTCGTCCCGACCCTGTGCTATACTTTGCGTCCTTTGCTGATGGATTGGCATCGTAGCCGATGGCATTTGAATTCGAGATTGTCGCCAGCGATGGGCAGGCTCGCGCTGGCATCTTGCACACACCGCATGGCGAGATTCCCACGCCCGTTTTTGCGCCCGTTGGCACCGCCGCGACAGTCAAGGCTGTGCCGCCGCGCGATCTGCACGAACTGAATGCCCCGCTGATCCTGGCCAATACCTATCACCTGTTCCTGCGACCGGGCGACGAGCTGATTCGCGATTTGGGCGGGCTACACGAGTTCATGGGCTGGGACAAACCGATTCTGACCGACTCAGGCGGCTTCCAGGTTTTCAGTCTGGCGGAGATCAATCGCATCGATGCCGAGGGCGTGAGCTTTCGCAGCCACCTGGACGGCAGCATGAAACGCCTGACGCCGGCGCGGTCAATCGCCATCCAGCAGAATCTGGGCGCGGACATCATCATGGCTTTCGACCAGTGCCCGCCGCCAACTGACCGTGATGAAGTTGAAGCTGCTTTGACGCGCACGCATGACTGGCTGTTGCAATGTCGGCAAGCCCACTCTGATGACAGCCAGCAAGCGCTCTTTGGCATCGTGCAAGGCGGCATTTTCCCCGATCTGCGCGAGAAATCGGCGCGCTTCGTGGGCGAAATGGATTTGCGCGGGTATGGCATTGGCGGGTTGGCGGTCGGCGAGAGCAAAGCCGAGATGTACGCCATGCTGGAGCACACCCTGCCCTGCCTGCCAGCCGACAAACCTCGCTACCTGATGGGTGTTGGCGAACCGGACGATTTGGTCGAGGGGATTCTACGCGGCGTGGACATGTTCGACTGCGTCATCCCCACGCGGCTGGCGCGTCACGGCGCCGCTTTCACTCACGAGGGGCGTATCAATCTGCGCAACGCCCAATACAAGCGCCAGGAAGCCCCGCTGGACGCCGAATTGAACAACTACGCGGGGCAGTTCTCGCGCGCGTATATTCGGCACCTGGTTGTGTCGAAGGAGCTGCTGGCGCACTATCTGCTCAGCCTGCACAACATTGATTTTCTGGTAGCGCTGGTAGCGAGAATGCGGCAAGCCATCATAGAGGGTCGGCTGCGCGAATTCGCCGAGCAGTTCCTGCCGCGTTACCTGCGCAAACCGATCGCTTAATCGGGAATACTCGCATTGGCGAAGAGATCGTCTTCGTCGACGCGGTCATGGCTGGGTGGCGGGTAGGCGCGCGTGAAGCCCTGCCGCTGATACATGATGCGCCGCAGCATACGCGATGTCCGGTTGATGCGCCCACCGCCCTGGCTCGCATGGCAACGGCTGGCTTTCTCCCAGATATCCAGATAATCGCCAATCGGGATGCGCGCGTGCACAGGCTCTACATTCTCCAGCGTTTTCAGCGTGTCCACATCGCCATTGACGCCCATGCGCCGTGGATCCTGCCCGTTCAGCCGCGCTTTCATGATGCGCGTCCAAATCATCAGCTTGGGGAAGGCGGCGTAATAGAGTTTCTGCGGGCTGCCGGCGGGCTCGTCCCTCCGCAGTTGGTGAAAGGCGGCCGTCGTGGCGCGCTGGATGGCGATGTGATCGGGATGCCCGTAGCCACCATAGCGATTGAATGTAACCACCACCTGCGGCTGAACCTGGCGCATCACAGCCGCCACTGAAGCTGTCACGTCTTGTGGATGACGCGCCCACTGATAACAAAGCGACTGTGGATGACGCGAGGTCTCGCTGCCCGGCATGCCACTGTCCCGATAGCCCAACATGAAAACATCCGCGAATTTGAGATGCTGGCGCGCACATGCCAGCTCGCTGAGACGCAGCTGCGCAACGCTGGAATACTTGCCTTGCAGCGCCTCTGGCACATTGCCGACATCGCCGTTGGTAGCGCAAATCAGGTAGACATCCACGCCGTCATCGATCCACTTGGGGATGGCGGCGCCCAAACCAAAGCTTTCATCATCTGGATGGGCAAAACTGATCAGCAGGCGCTTTTTTGCCATTGCGGGGATCCTGGCTGGCGGCAACGGGCAGATTATACTGGCTGTGCCTTGCCGCTTGCAGAGCCATTTCCTATACTACGCGCGGCGCAAAATCAGCCGAGGAGTCGTCAACATTGACGAGACAAGCTGCGCATAGTCTGTGGACGGGATTGCTGCTAGCGGTGTTAGGGCTTGGCTTTGCCCAGGCGCAGGATACCACTATGCCGGCCTTGCTCGCTCCGGCCATCGTCGCCACCGCCATCGCCGACGATTATCAGCCGGCCTTCGCCATGCCGATCGGTCCCCGCGTTTATCCCGAGGGCATCAACCCCATGACTGGGCTGCCCTACCCCAATGATGCGGCTCGCAATCGACGCAATCTTATCGTCAAGGTCTCTAATTGGCCTCCCAGGGTCCGTCCGCAGCACGGCATCAACGCAGCTGATATTGTTTATGAATATGAGGCTGAAGGTGGTGTAACTCGTTTCGCCGCCATTTACCGCAGTAAAGCGCCAGAACAGGTCGGCTCGATCCGCAGCGCCCGCCTGCTGGACATTGAACTGATCCGCATGTATTCGGCGCTGCTGGCTTATTCCGGCACGAGCACGCCCTTGCGCTCCCTCTACCTGGATTCCGACTTTCGCAACCGCCTGCTTTCGCCATCGCTGAGCCATGGCTGCGAGCGGGCAGGTTTCTGCCGTGACAACGCCTATATCCAACGCGGCTACGAACATACGCTTTTTGCCAACACGCAGAAGCTATGGGATTTCGCCACGCGCTTGAATGTCAATCACGGCTACCGGGCGCTGGGATTCACCTTCGAGCTGCAGCCGGATGCCGGCGGCCTACCAGCACAGGATGTCTATCTGAATTGGTACAACCGCACCGACGCGCGCTGGCAGTATGACAGAGCAGCAGACAAATACCTGCGCTACGCAGATGGCGCGCCGCACCTTGACGCCGCGGACAATACGCAGCTGCGGGCAGACAACCTGATCTTTCTGCAAGTCCGCCACATCTCGCGCCCAGACTTGTTCGCGCCAGGCTCCCGCGACGAATCGCAAGAAGTCGCGCTGCATGGAACTGGTAAGGCGATCGTCCTGCGCAACGGAGTGCGCTACAGCGGTTACTGGCAGCGGGCGGGAACGCGAAATGGCGATGCGCTGGCGCTGAATCACAACGACGGCAGTCCGATCGCGCTAAAGCCAGGGCGCAGCTGGATCACAGTCATGCGCAACATCGGCCAGCTTGACATCAGCGAGACGCGGCAAGCCCTGGACACCATCGTCCGCGCGGACGCCTGAGTTCCTTTCGCGAGCGCATGATGGCGGCGGGGCGCTTGAGAACAGCCATTCGTGGATGCAGCATTGGCTGTGCTGGGCTGCTGGTCGCGATGTCGCTGCTCTTGGCGGCGGGCTTCGCCATCAGCGAGGGACGGCTGCTCAACCTGGTGCAAACTACCTTGCTGCGCATCCAACTTGAAGGACGGCAAACCGAGTTGCAAGCGCCGTTCGGCAGCGATCAGACACTCATTCGCTTTGCCATACAGCGTGGTGCTGGCGCACAAGAGATCGCGGATGATCTGCGCGAGTCAGCCCTAATCGGCGATACCGGGTTATTCCTGGATTTCGCACGCGTTGAGGGCTACGACCGCCGCTTTGAAGCCGGTGTCTACTTCCTGAATCAAACGCAGTCCATCGCCGAGATCGCCCGGCAGCTAACCGATTCCAGCGCGAGTTTCATCCCCTTCCGCACTCTGGAGGGAGCGCGTATTGAAGAACTGGCGGAGCAAATTGACGGCATGGGCATGTTCGCCTTTAGCGGCGAGGATTTCCTGGCGCTAGTCGCTGCGGGTGCACCTCTGCCCCAGGATTTCGCGGCCTGGGCTGGCATCCCGACGGGCGCGTCGCTAGAAGGCTATATGTTCCCGGATACTTATCAACTGCCCCCGCAAATCAGCCCCGAGGGATTGCGCGCCACTTTGCTGCGGGCATTCCGCGAGCGAGTCGGCGACAATCTGCGCAATGCCGCGCTGGAGCGGCATCTCACCTTGCATCAAACGGTGACGCTGGCATCCATTGTCGAGCGCGAGGCAGTCTGGCGCGATGAGCATGCCGAAATCGCCGGCGTCTATCACAATCGGCTGGCGGCTGGCATGCGCCTGGAAGCCGACCCCACCGTTCAGTATGCCCTGCAGGGCGCGCGAGGCTGGTGGGGATTGATCAGCCAGGCTGATTACCGCCAGGTGCTCTCGCCCTACAATACTTACCTCCATTACGGGCTGCCGCCTGGACCCATCGCCAGCCCCAGCCTGTCCGCCATCCAGGCTTCCATCCAGCCCGCGGAGTCCGATTATTTCTTTTTCCGCGCCGCCTGCGATGGATCGCTGACGCACCGCTTTGCCAGGACTTACGATGAGCACCTGCAAAATGCCTGCTAGGCTCCTGCTGCTGCTGGCGCTGGCGCTGGCCTCATGCACGGCTCAGCATGCTATGCCGCGCAAAGTCGCTTTGCTCGCGCCCTTTGAAAATCAGTATCGGGAGATCGGCTACAACGCGCTATACGCGGTCAACCTGGCGCAGGCCGATTCTGGCAGCGATGCGCAACTGCTGGCGCTGGACGATGGCGGCTCGGTTGAGTTGGCGATCGCGCGCGTGCAAGCACTGAATCGCGATCCCGCAGCAGCAGCCATCATCGCGCTGGGACCGCAAGCCACTCATCCGCAGGTGCAGCTGGCGAGCGAGTTGCCCTTCGTCATCGTGGGCAACTGGGGACATAGCCGCGCCGCCGAAGGCAGCCTGTACGCAGCCGACGCTGTACTAACGCAATCGAAGTCGATTGGCGACATGCTGATGCTGGAGGGAACGCGCGTTCTCCGCGGCGATCTGCATGACGCAGAGATTCTCAGCAGCGGGTCATCCCCCGACGAGGCATTTCGCCAGCGCTATGTGAACAGCGGGCTCTATGTGCCGCAGCCGAATCTGCTGGCCACGCTGGTCTACGATATCGCCGGACTGGTTTTCGCCGCGCTGCAAACTGACACACCGATTGCGCTGGCAAGTACCGATGGCATTAATGGGGCGATTCGTTTCCAAGACGGATATTGGCAGGCCGCGCCGGTGAACCGCTATCACTATGTGGATGGCGAGTTGATCGCCTCCGCGCCAACAATG
This sequence comes from Anaerolineae bacterium, assembly GCA_034420985.1. GTDB lineage: Bacteria > Chloroflexota > Anaerolineae > Aggregatilineales > Phototrophicaceae > UBA6055. The sequence goes on from DAOUKU010000044.1 coordinate 100,196, forward strand.
ACGCCGTGAAATAGCGGCAGTCCATCCACAGGCTCGTCGCTAAAGGACACTGCGCTCTCCAGGAGCGCCAAGGCCGCCCCCAGCTTGTCTTCGTCGTTGGCATGCACAGTCATCACAGTGTCGCCCGCCGCAACCTGATCGCCCACATTGGCGCGCACTTCAATACCGACCGCGTGATCGATGACATCAGCTTTTGTCGCGCGACCCGCCCCCAGCGCCAGCGTCGCCCAGCCCACTTTGTCCGCATAAATGGCGTTGATATAGCCCGACTTCGCAGCGCGGAAATCAGCGCCTAACTTCGCCTGTGGCAGACGGCTGGGTTCTTTGATCTGCCAGATATCACCGCCCTGCGCCTTCACCATCCGCAGCAGAAGCTCAAGGCTCTCACCCGAGTCCAGCTTTTGAGCGAGTAGGAAGCGGTTGTCCACCATGTCTGTGAACTGCTGCCCCCGCCCAGCTAGACGCAGCATATGCGCAGCCAATTCAATGCAGTGTTCGCGCAAATCGTCCGGCCCACCGCCGCGAAGCGTCTCGACCGCCTCGGCGACTTCCAGCGCGTTGCCAACAGCCACGCCTAGCGGCTGATTCATGTCCGAAAGCAGCGCGACCATATCCCGACCGGCATCCACGCCGATTTGGACCATGATGGTGGCGAGATCCCGCGCCTCCGCCAACGTCTTCATGAACGCGCCACAGCCCAGCTTCACATCCAGCACGATGCCCGATGCGCCCGCCGCCAGCTTCTTGCTCATTATGCTGCTGGCGATCAGTGGCAAGCTGGGCACCGTGCCAGTGACATCGCGCAGCGCGTAAAGTAGGCCATCGGCCGGCGCCAGTGATTTACTCTGCCCAGACAGCACGATGCCCGCCTCGCGCGCGACGCGACGAAATTCGCTTTCGGACAAATTGACATTGAATCCGCTGATAGACTCCAATTTGTCCAGCGTGCCGCCGCCAAAGCCCAGCCCGCGACCACTCATTTTGGCGATAGGCACGCCGAAGGAAGCCACCAGAGGCAGCACAACCAACGTGGTCTTGTCGCCGACGCCGCCCGACGAATGCTTGTCGATGGCATAGTCGCTTATATCGGATAGATCCAGCATGTCACCGGATTCAGCCATCGCCAGGGTCAGTTGTACGGTTTCGGCGCGCGTCATGCCATTGAGCGTGATTGCCATCAGCAGCGCAGCCATCTGATAGTCGGGGATGGCGCCAGCGGTGTACTCGCGGATGAAGAAGCGGATTTCGGCCTCGCTCAGCGGCGCGCCATCGCGTTTTTTCTCGATTAAGCTAATCATTTGCATGGCATTCCGCCTCAGCCTGCATTCTTCAAATCTACAATAATCTCATAATACCTGTTTCAGTATAATGCAGTGAGCCGCCCGCGCCAAAATCATCAGCGCGCGCCTCATTCCGCAGACCGCGCCAAGGTCAATGATTGACGATAGGCGGCAACATGGTTAGGATTTGAACATATCGCTTGTCTCCCAGGACCGAAAGGGACGGACTATGACTGCAAAGACCAAGAACACGCGAATCAACAATCGCGTCATCATCGCGGCCGTGATTGTTGCGGCGGTGGCGGTGGCGGCGGCCTTCGTCCTGCTGTCCAGCCAAGGACCTGGGGGCAGCGATGGCAGCGCTTACAAGGACATCTCGCAGGGGCGTCAGGACGATGGCGGCTTTGTGCTTGGCAAGGCGGACGCGCCCATCACCATCGTGGCTTTCGAGGACTTCTTGTGCAGTCACTGCCAGCGCTTCAAGCCAACTGTCGATCAGTTCATCGAGAAATATGTCAAGACGGGCATGGCGCGCTTCGAGTATCGCATGTTCCCGGCTGTGCATCCCGGCTATTCGCCCCTGGCGGGCAAACTGGCGGAATGCGCCGATACGCTGCGCCCGGGTTCGTTTTGGCATGCGCACGATGTGCTCTTTGATGTCGCCAGCGCCCGCGCCTTCAGCGACCAGTCCTCGCGCACCTTCGCCGAGACCATGGGCTTTGCCTACGCCGATTTGCTGCAATGCACGGCGGACGCGCAGCAGGTCGATATCGATACGCAGCTGGGGACTCAGCTGGGCGTAACTGGCACGCCGACCATCATGGTGCGCTACGGCAATTCCGCGCCGCAGCACAATCCCTTCGGCCGCCAGTCCACACTTGAACAGTTGGGCATGCTGGTTGAGCAAGCCAACCCCTAGCGCCATGCTGGCCAACTTGCGCTCGGTAGAATGGGACAATGGCGCGGTCAAAATGATTGACCAGCGCGCGCTGCCCTGGCGTCTGGAATTCGCGCGCCTGGAGACTGCCGCGCAAGTCGCCGAGAGCATCAGCAACATGACTGTGCGTGGCGCGCCGGCCATTGGAGCGTCGGCGGCTTTTGGCATGGCGCTGGCTTCTCGCGAATGCGAGACGTCATCCATGACCGACTTGGTGGCTTATCTGGATCAACAAGCCAAATTGCTGAAGGCGGCGCGACCCACAGCTGTCAATCTGGCCTGGGCGGTGGACAAACTGCTGGAAGTGGCGCATAGCGGCGAATGCAAAAGCCCCGACGAATTGCGGGAGGCGCTGCTATTGGCGGCGCAGCAAATCGCCGATGACGATGTGGCCACCAATCGCCGCATTGGTACGGTTGGCGCGGCGCTGATCAAGGATGGCACGACTGTGCTGCATCACTGCAATACCGGCTCCTTGGCTTGCGTCCAATATGGCACGGCTTTGGGGGTCATCCGCACTGCGTACGAACAAGGCAAGCAGCTGCATGTCCTGCTGGGCGAAACGCGCCCGCGTTTGCAAGGCTCGCGATTGAGCGCCTGGGAAATGCAGCAACTGGGCTTGAGCTACGACATTATCTCGGACACAGCGGCTGGCTATTACATGCAAAACGGCGAGGTCGATATCATCCTGGTGGGTGCAGACCGCGTCGCCGCCAACGGCGATTTCGCCAACAAAATCGGGACTTATCAACTGGCGGTGATGGCGGCCGCGCACGAGATTCCCTTCTATTGCGCCGCGCCCACCTCGACCATTGATTTGAGCTTGGGCAGCGGCCAGGAGATCCCCATAGAACTGCGGGACCCGTCCGAAGTGACGACTCCTTACGGCAAAGCCATTGTGCCAGCGCATTTCAAGGCGCGGAATCCGGCTTTTGATGTGACGCCGCATCGCTACCTGAACGGCATCGTCACCGAGCAGGGCATCGCCCGACCGCCCTACACCGAGAGCCTGGCGCGCGCGGTCGCCGGCCGCGAAATTTGACAAGCCGATTCTCATGCAGACGCTGATTACGGGCTCCATCGCCTACGATTATTTGATGCGCTTCCCGGGGCGCTTCCAGCGGCATTTCTTGCCGGACGAGCTGCACAATCTGAGCCTCAGCTTCCTGGTCGATGACATGACAAAGCACTGGGGCGGCACGGGGGCCAACATCGCCTTCACGCTGGCGCTCTTCGGCGCGCGCCCCAAGCTGATGGGCACGGTCGGGCGCGATTTTGGCGATTATCGGCGCTGGCTGGAAGCGGCTGGCGTGGATTGCAGCACGGTCGTCCAGTTGGACGAAGTTTTCACCGCTTCCTTCTTCGCCAACACGGACGAAGACAACAACCAACTGGCTTTCTTCTATGGCGGCGCCATGAACCTGGCGCGCAACTATGCAATCGCCGACGTCATGCCGCAGCCGCCCGAGCTAGTGGTCATCTCGCCCAATGACCCGGTCGCCATGATTCAGCTCTGCAAGGAATGTCGGGAAGAGGGCATTCCTTTCATTTTCGATCCCGGCCAGCAAGTTGCCCGCCTGGATGGCACAGACCTGCTGCGCGGCTTGGACGGCGCCTATATGCTGATCGTCAATGTCTACGAAGCCAGCGTCATCTACGAAAAGACGGGCCTGTCGCTGGAGCAATTGCGCGAACGCGTGGAACTCGTGGTCATCACGGAAAGCGAGCGCGGTTCAACGCTATACGAAGGCGCAGATATCAAACGAGTGTCAGCATTTGCGCCGCGCCTGATCGCGGACCCGACTGGCGCAGGCGACGCCTACCGGGCTGGCTTGATCTTCGGTATGGGCAAGGAGCTGCCATTGAAGCTGTCGGCGCAGATCGGGGCCTTGTGCGCCACTTACGCGCTTGAATATGTGGGCACGCAGCATCATCGCTTCACGCCGATGGACTTCGTTGCGCGCTTCCGGCAGTTGGCGGATGACGGTGGGCTACTGGATGCACTGCTGGGCTAAAGACGGATCGCCGCGCTTGTGCTAGAATGCCCGCGTTTGTGAGCCAATCACAGGAGTAACCATGTCCATCGCAAGTGACATCAAGGATATTGAACTGGCGACTGGCGGACGCTACCGCATTGAGTGGGCGGCGCAGGAGATGCCGGTGCTCGCGCTAATCCGCCAGCGCTTTGAAGAAGAGCAACCTTTGGCGGGAGTTCGCGTTTCGGCTTGCTTGCATGTAACCACAGAAACCGCCAACCTGGCGCAGACCTTGCAAGCGGGCGGCGCAGATGTCGTGCTGACAGCCTCCAACCCCCTGTCGACGCAAGATGATGTGGCTGCCTCGCTGGTGGCGCACAACGAAATCCCAGTCTACGCCATCAAGGGCGAAGACAACGAAACCTATTATCAGCACATTCACGCCGCGCTGGATCATCAGCCGCATATCACCATGGACGACGGCGCGGATCTGGTCGGCACGATTCACAAAGACCGCCGCGGCCTTTTGGATACCATCGTCGGCGGCACGGAAGAGACTACGACCGGTGTCATCCGCTTGCGAGCTATGGCACAAGATGGCGCGCTGCAATTCCCGGTCATCGCCGTGAATGACAGCGCGACCAAACACCTCTTCGACAATCGCTACGGCACAGGGCAGAGCACGCTGGATGGCATCATCCGCGCGACCAATATCTTGCTGGCGGGGCGCGTCGTTGTGGTGGCTGGCTATGGCTGGTGCAGCCGCGGGATCGCCATGCGCGCCGCCGGTTTGGGCGCCAATGTCATCGTCACTGAGGTTGATCCACTGCGCGCGCTGGAAGCCGTCATGGATGGTTACCGCGTTATGCCCATGCAAGAAGCCGCGCCCATCGGCGATATCTTCATAACCGCCACCGGCGATATCAATGTGCTGGACGCGCCGCATTTTGAAGTGATGAAGAATGGCGCGATCGTCTGCAACAGCGGGCATTTCAATGTCGAAATCAACCTCGAAAGCCTAGCCGACATGGCGGATGACACGCCCGAACGCGTGCGCCCCTTTGTCGAAGCCTATCGGCTGGACGGGCGTACCATCAACGTGCTTGGCGATGGACGGCTGATCAACCTGGCCGCCGCGGAGGGGCACCCGGCTTCGGTGATGGATATGAGCTTCGCCAATCAAGCGCTGGCTGCCGAATACATGCTGCGCCATGCCGACTCGCTGGATGCCCAGGTTTACACCATCCCAGCCAATGTCGATGCCGAAATCGCGCGCTTGAAGCTGCAGGGCATGGGACTGCGCATCGACACGCTGACAGCGGAACAGGAAGCCTATCTCAACCAATGGCAGGAGGGCACCTGATCAAGGCGCGCCAAGCGGGAAGCCGATTGTGCGGATACTGATAACGGGCGCGGGCGGCTTTGTCGGCCGGCATCTTTCGGCGCATCTGGCTGTGGCAGAGCCGAGCGCGTCGCTCATTGGCACAACCCTGCTGCCCAGCGAGCGCGTCCACCCCGCCGTAAGCGAATCGCATAGAATCGACCTGATCGACCACGACGCGGTGAATGAGCTTCTGGCTATCAGCCGCCCGCAATTCATCTATCACCTGGCCGCACAAGCCTTTGTGCCGCGCTCATTTGAAGACCCTTGGGAGACCTTGGAAAACAATATCCGCGCCCAGCTCAACATCATACGAGCTTGTTTGGCGCTGGATATCCGCCCGCGCATGCTGGTGGTCAGTTCGGCCGAGATTTATGGCTCCTTGCTGCCATCGCAGTTGCCCATGGATGAAAGCGCGCCAATCCGCCCGGCCAATCCCTACAGCGTCAGTAAAGTGGCTCAGGACATGCTGGGCTTGCAGTATCACTTGAGCCATGGTTTGCCCATTATGCGCGCGCGACCTTTCAACCATATTGGACCGGGGCAGAACGCTCGCTTTGTGGCGCCCGCCTTCGCCCTGCAAATCGCCAAAATTGAGGCTGGCGAGGGCGAAGCGGTTATCTATGTAGGCAACTTGACGGCCAAGCGCGACTTCACTGATGTCCGCGATATCGTGCGAGCGTATCACCTCATCGCTGCGCGCGGCAAAGCTGGCGAAGCCTACAACATCGCTTCGGGCCTGGCGCATAGCATCGAGTCGCTGTTGGGGACGCTGCTGGCTTTGACGGATATTGATATTGAAGTCCGCATCGACCCAGCCCGTCTGCGTCCGGTTGATGTGCCGGAAATCCGTGGCGATGCGGGCAAGCTGCGCGAGGACACAGGTTGGCGCCCGCGGCTAAGTTTCGAGACGACGCTGCGCGATGTATTGGCGGATTGCCGGCGGCGCGTCCAACAGGGAGAGACATAAATGAGCAAAAAAGCGTTGATCACCGGCATCACCGGACAAGACGGCTCCTACCTGGCGGAGTTCCTGCTGAGCAAAGGCTACCAGGTCTACGGCATGGTGAGGCGCACAAGCACGGTGCGTTACGAGCGGATTCAGCATATCCAGCCGGACTTGCAGTTGGTGCAAGGGGATATGGGCGATCTCAGCAGCCTGATTACCGCCATCGCGCAGGTCGAGCCCGACGAAATCTACAATTTGGCGGCGCAGAGCTTCGTGCCAACATCCTGGAATCAGCCCGTGTTCACCGGGGACATCACTGGCTTGGGCGTCACGCGCCTGCTGGATGCCGTGCGCACGGTCAACCCGGCCATCCGCTTCTACCAAGCATCAAGCAGCGAAATGTTCGGCAAAGTGCGCGAGGTGCCGCAGCAGGAAAACACGCCCTTTTACCCGCGCAGCCCCTATGGCGTGGCGAAAGTCTACGGGCACTGGATCACCGTAAATTATCGGGAAAGTTACGATTTATTCACTTGCAGCGGCATCCTCTTCAATCACGAATCGCCACGGCGTGGTTTGGAGTTTGTTACGCGCAAAGTTACCTATCACGCCGCCAAGATCAAGCTGGAACTGGCGAACGAAATCCGCATCGGCAACCTGGAATCCCACCGCGACTGGGGCTATGCCGGCGATTATGTGCGCGCCATGTGGCTGATGCTGCAGCAGGCTTCGCCCGACGATTATGTCATCGCCACCGGCAAAACGCATTCAGTGCAGCGCCTGCTGGAAGTCGCCTTCGGGCATGTGGGGTTGAATTGGCGGGATTACGCCGTGCAAGACCCGCGCTTCATGCGCCCGGCCGAAGTTGATTTGCTGGTCGGCGACCCCTCGAAAGCCCGCGCAGATTTGGGTTGGCAACCGGAAGTCAGTTTTGAAGAACTGATCGGTATGATGGTCGAGTCCGACCTGAAAAAGCTGCGCGACAACCCCGACCAGGCTATCTGATGCCAGCGCCGCTGATCGATACACACTGTCATCTGAACTTTCACAACTACGACAAGGACCGCGACGCCGTGCTGGAACGCGCCCTTGAGGCTGGCGTCGAGCGCATTATCGTACCAGCCATCAACCTGGAGAGCTGTGCGCAGGCTTTGCAACTGGCGGACGCGCATGACGGCATCTATGCCGCGGTCGGCGTCCATCCCAACAGCACAGGCGACTTTGACGCTGCCGATATCGACCAGCTGCGCGAATTCGCCGCACATCCCAAGGTCGTCGCCATCGGCGAAATCGGGCTGGATTACTATTGGGACAAGAGCCCCAAATCAGCGCAAGCCTATGCCTTCGCCCGGCAGTTGGAACTGGCGAATGAATTAGCGCTGCCCGTCATCATTCACAATCGCGAGGCCAGCCAGGATGTCATAGAGGCGCTGTCGCGTTGGGCGCCGACTGCGCCCTCCAGCCTGCGCGGTCGACTGGGCGTGCTGCATTCGTTTTCGGCATCGGCAGATATCGCCCGTCGCGCCATCGAACTGGGCTTCTACCTCGGCTTCACGGGACCGCTGACCTTCAAGAAAGCCGCTGACCTGCGCGAAATCGCCAGCTACGCCCCGCCAGACCGCCTGCTGGTAGAGACAGACGGTCCTTTTCTCGCGCCAGCGCCACGACGCGGCAAACGCAACGAACCAGCCTGGCTGCGCCACATCAATGACAGGCTGGCGGACTTACATGGCATGACAGCCGACGCCATGGCTCGCCAAACCACGCGCAATGCCCAAGCGCTGTTTGCGCTCTCGCAATCGGGCAAAGCCTGCTAAACTGCGGGGCAAAGCTGCCTCGAGGGTTGTGGCGTGCTCGACCTGTCCATCGTCATTGTCAGTTGGAATGTGCGTGGCTTGCTGGATGCCTGTCTGGCCAGCCTGCACAATGCGCAGATTTCGTTGGACGGGGGCGACGACAGCTTGCCAAGCGCCGAAATCATCGTGGTGGATTCTGCCAGCCGCGATGGCAGCGGCGATATGGTTCGCGAGAAATATCCAGCCGTGCAACTGCTGCCACAGACGAGCAACATCGGCTTCACGCGCGGCAACAATATCGGCTTGGCGCGGGCGCAAGGACACTACATTTTATTGTTGAACCCGGATACGGAAATCCGCCCGGACGCCGTCGGCAAGCTGATCGATTTCCTGAACAGCATTCCCGACGCTGGTGTCATCGGGCCGCACACTCTTAACAGCGATGGCAGCCACCAGTCAACGCGCCGCCGCTTCCCCACAATGATGACGGGCATCTTCGAAAGCAGCTGGCTTGACTCTCTGGCGCCCCCGTCCGTGGAGCGCGAATATCGCATGCTGGGGACGGACGACAATGCCATCCTGGAAGCGGACTGGGTGCAGGGCTCAGCGCTGATGCTGCGCCGTGATGTCTATGAGGCGATCGGTGGTCTGGACGAAGCCTTCACCATGTATTCCGAAGAACTAGATTTCTGCCGGCGCGCCAAGTCGGCTGGCTGGCGCGTCTTCTATCATGGCGGCGCGGTCATCACGCATCACGGCGGCAAATCCAGCGAACAAGCCGCCGACCACAGTCAACTGCACTTCCACACCAGCAAGCTGCGTTATTTCCGCAAGCATCACGGATTGGCTGCTTACGCGATCTTGCGGGCGCTGCTGCTGCTACAGTTTGCTTGGCAGTTGGGTCTGGAGAGCCTCAAAGGCATGCTCGGTCACAAGCGCGATCTGCGCGCGCAACGCGTGCGCCGTTACTGGAGAGTGCTGCGCAGCGGGCTCAAGGCAAAGCCGTGAAGATCGGCATGATCACCGGCGAGTACCCACCCATGCCAGGCGGAATCGGCGATTTCACGCGTGTGCTGGCGACCCGGCTACAGCGGCAGGGGCATGATCTGCATTTGCTCAGTCGCGTCGGCAGCCAAAGCGACGACTTTCCGCTAAGCCATGTGGCTGGATGGGGCTTACGCGGCATGGCGGACATACATGCCTGGACGCGACGCATCCAGCCCGATGTCGTCAACCTGCAATTCCAGACTGGCGCCTACGACATGTCGCCGCTAGTGCATTTCTTGCCGCAGATCCTAAATGCGCCTCTGGTAAGCACATTTCACGACCTGCGCTTCCCTTACTTGTTTCCTAAAGCCGGTCGGCTGCGGGATTGGATTGTCATGCGGCTGGCGCAGACATCGGCCGGCGTCATCACGACCAATCAAGAAGACGACCTCTGCTTGCGGGACTTGCCGCGGCGACGCGTTATCCCAATCGGCAGCGGAATCGTATCCAAGCCAGTCGCGCCGTGCTCGCGGCAGCGGATTCGAGAGCGGCTAGGCGCGGACGAGGACAATTTCCTGCTGGGGCATTTCGGTTTCATCAACGCCATGAAAGGCATAGATTATCTGCTGGAATCAATGGCGGACTTGCGCGGGCGGAGTTGCGACTTGCGGCTGGTCTTCATTGGCGGGCACAGCCACAACGTCGAGGCCGGCAAAAATGGCGACTACCAGCGACAATTGGACGCGCGTGTTGAACAACTGGGTCTCCGCGACGCCCTGCATTGGACTGGTTACCTGTCCGATGACGAGGTGGCGGCTTGGCTCAGCGCGGTCGATCTAGTAACGCTGCCCTTCACGGATGGCGCGTCCTACCGACGCAGCAGCTTGATGGCAGCGATAGATTTGGGCTGCGCCATATTGACTACGCAACCAGCTGTCGATGTTCCCGCTTTCAAGCATGGCTGCAATATCTGGCTGACGCCGCCGAAGTCCAGCGATGCTCTCGCCAGCGCCATCAGCCTGCTCATGGCGAATCGCGGACAGCTGGACCAGTTGCGCTCCGGCGCGTCCCAACTGCGCAAGCAATTCGACTGGGATATGATCGCGCGGGAAACTGCCAATTTCTACCAACTTGTGATAGACAGTCGGGCATGAGCGGACTGCGGCGGCTCCACCGACACCCGGACGCGCAAGCAATCGGCGCGCTGATTCTGCTATGGCTTTTCTTCTTTTGGCGCTTGTTCACGCCCATCGCCGCCGACCAAGCCTCGCTGAGACAGGGCGACTTCAGCGGGCAGTTTGTGGCATTTGGCGGCTATCAGTACCAGCGCCTGACGCAAGGGGATATCCCGCTGTGGAATCCTTACAACAATGGCGGCTTGCCCTTCATCGCCGATACGCAAGCGGCTGTGTTTTATCCGCCGCGCTGGATCACGATCGGGCTGAGCCACCACCTGGGCGGCTGGAGTTACAACGCGCTGCAACTGGAAATGACTTTCCATGTCCTGCTCTGCACGCTGCTGATGTACGGTTTCATGCGGCGGCTGACAAAGGACTCTGCATACAGCCCGCTGGCGTCGCTTGTCGCTGCGCTGATCATTGGCTATGGCGGCTATATGACGGGTTATCCGCCCCTGCAGTTGGCGGTCATGGAAGCGGCGGTCTGGTTCCCGCTGATGGCGCTGGGCATTTTGGAAGCGACGCGCGGGCGAAAGCATGCCCCGCAGTTTCTGGCGCTGGCGGGCATCGCACTGGGCTTCTCCTGGCTGGCAGGACATCCACAGACCAGCTTCTTCCTGACTTATCTTGCGGCCGCCTATCTGGCCTACCGCTGTTACGTGCGACGGCTGGGTTGGCGGCGATTCGCGCTCAGCCTTGTTTTCTTTGGGCTGGTGAGTTTCGGCGTTACCGCGGTGACCATGTTGCCTGGTTTAGAGTATTTGCAACTTACATCGCGCAGTGGCATGGGCTTCGCGGCCAAGGGAAACGGCTTTCCCTTCGGCGACATCATCCAATTCTTCTTGCCAAGATTGACTAGCCAGTGGTCGCCGCTGTATGTGGGGCTGCCGGGGCTCTTCTTTATCGCCATGGCCATGCGACAGCGTCCTGCCGAAAGTCGTTTTTGGCTGGCGGTCGCGGCACTGAGCCTGCTGCAGAGCCTTGGCGACAAAGGCGTGCTATTTGACCTCAGCTACAATTTGCTGCCGGGATTGCGCTACTTTCGCGGGCAAGAACGCGCGGCGGTAGTGGTCGCCTACAGTTTGACGATACTGGCTGGGCTGGGCTTGGCGGCATTTGCCAATCTGCCGAATCATGCGAGACGCATGCAGGCTGTGCGCTACTGGTTGGGTGGGAGCATAGCACTCGTGGCCATCGCGCTTGTGGCCTTCTTCGCCCGGACTCATGATGGCGCAGTATGGGGCGATGCCTATGAGACAGCATCGCTCAGCGCCATCGTGGCAGTGACCGGTTATTTCATCTTGCGCCGCTTTGCGGATGCGCCGGGCAACCTGGTGTTCCAGTTGGCGCTTGTCGGCTTGATCGCCTTTGAGCTATTCGCCGTCAACATGGACCATCCCGCCTATTACCAGGACAAGCCGCACGAGCGCCTGCAGAGTATGCAGCCGCCGCCGCTCGTCCAACAAGTCCTGAACGATGCCAACGATGGGCAGCCCTTCCGCGTCGATGGCTTCCGCGGCTTGCGGGAGAATAACGGCAGCCTTTACGGCGTCATGGACATGCACGGCATCAGCCCGCTGTTTCTCAACTGGGTGGGCAGGCTGGTCTTCATCGATTTTGACGACAACCCGCTGGCTTGGGAGCTCTTCGCCGTCAAATATGTATTTAGCAGGAAGTCACAGCTTTCTGTGGATACGGTTATTGTCAGCGAGGGTCATGATGTCTTGGGCAAAGTCTACCTGCACCAACTGGAGGACCCGCGCCCCTTCGTCACGCTGATGACAGATGTGGCAGTGGCCAACAACAACGAATGGATGATGGAGTATATGGGCGATATTCGCTTTCACGAGCGCGACAAAATCGTCATGCATCGTGCCCCGAACCTGGACATGCCCGCCGCCACAGCCGGACATGCCCGCGTCCTCAGCTTCGCTCCAGAAGAGATCATCATAGAAGTCGATGCGCCGGAAAACGCCGTGCTATCTGTGTCGCTGCCGGATTATCCCGGTTGGCAAGCGCGCTTGAACGACGAGCCCATCGAAATCATCCGCGCCTATGCCGCCCTGATGGCGCTGGAAATACCGGCCGGGCAGCACACCATCAGCTTGACATTTGCGCCGTCCAGTTACGCGCTCGGTTTAGCCATCAGCCTGCTGACCTGGCTCTGCCTGGCGCTGCTGGCTTTGCTATCGCTGCGGCGGAGTTGAGGCATGCGCGCTGCCAGTAGCTTGCAAACCTGGATTGTCCAGCTGGAGCGTCGGCAATATGCGCTGGCAGTCGGCTTTGGCGTCGGAGTCCTTGGTGCGGCGCTGGGCTTGCTGATCGCGGCGCTGGGTCCGCTATTGGCGCTGGCTGCGCTCTTCGGCATTTTGGCTGGCTTGTATGTCATCACGGAGTTGCGCGCCGCGCTCTACGCCATTATCGCCACTGTGCTGCTGTTGCCTTTTGGCGTCTTCCCGGTAAAGATCGCGCTTACGCCCACGCTGCTTGACCTGGCTTTTGGCGGCTTCCTGCTGGTGTATGTCATGGGTTGGATGCGTGGCGGTCGTGGCGGTCTGCAGTTAGCGCCGCCTCAGGCCTTGATCGCGCTCTATGTGATGTGGCTGATCCTGGCCTTTGCGCTGGGTTTGCGTCATGCCCCGCCGACCTCAACTTCCATCCGCCAATTCGCCGAGACCCTGCTGAGCATCGGCATAGTCTTTATCCTGGTGGATCTGCTGCGCGACCGCGCCATGTTGCGGAGGCTGGTGCTGGTGATTCTGCTGCTCTTGGGCGTGCAGGCTTTGCTGGCGATCGCGCTGTTTGTGGCGCCCGACAATCTGGCGGAGGCACTGCTGGTTAGGCTATCGCGGATTGGCTATCCCGACGGCGGCGTCATCCGTTACATTGAAGACAATCCCTTGCTGGGCGAGCGCGCCATCGGCACCTGGGTGGACCCTAACGCGCTGGGCGGCATCTTGGCCAGCGCTGCGCTAATGATCGCGCCCCAGCTCTTCGCGCGGCAGCCGGTAATGCCCTGGCGCTGGCTGACGCGGCTGGTCTGCGCGGCGGTCTTTCTGGCGCTGCTGCTGACCAATTCGCGCGCTTCATTCCTGGCGTTAGCGGTTGGCTTGCTGGCGATCGCAGTGGCGCGTTACCGGCGTTTGTTGCCGCTGCTGCTGGCGGGCGCATTGCTTTTCCTGCTCCTGCCGCAGACGCAGTCCTATATCGAGCGACTGCGACAAGCCTTCCAGGGCGAGGACCTGGCGACGCAAATGCGCATCGGCGAATGGACGGACTCGCTGCGTCTGATTAGCCGTTATCCGCTGGCGGGCGTTGGCTTCACCGGGACGCCCGAGATCGATATTTACACGGATGTCGCCAATATGTACCTGATCATGGCCAACCAAATCGGCTTGACAGGCGTTCTGCTCTTCCTGCTGGCCATGGCGGGCGTATTTGCTTATGGCTGGCGCGCCTGGCGACATGCCAAGGACTCGCCTGGATTCGCGGCTATTCACCTTGGCTATCATGCCGCCCTGCTGACCGCGTTGGTCAATGCCGTCGCCGATCTGTATTTCTTCCGCCTGGATTTCCAGTCTTCTATCACCTGGTTCTGGCTGATTGTGGCGCTGTGTATCGCGAGTTCTCGCCTGGCCTTACAGCCCGCGAGCGAAGCAGATTCCGCTATTGCATCGACCCAGAGCCTGCTGTAGGATTGCCGCTCACAACTGAATCATCGCTTTCCGCCCCATGGATCACTGGCCTGGGGCTGCAACCCGAGGAAAGGAACTCGCATGCGAGAATACGAACTCACCTTCATCGTCCGCATCTTGCCCTCCGAAGAAGAAGTCAACCAGGCTATTGACCAGGTCATCAGCTTCATTGAGTTGGGCGAAAATGGCGTCGTCAAAAGCGTCGACCGCAAGACTTTCGGGCGTCGCCGCCTGGCTTACCAAATCGAGGGCCAGCGCGAAGGGCACTATGTCCTGATTCGCGCGGCGATCAACCCCGAGCATATCAACGAACTCGAAACCGAACTCAAGCTCTTTGACCCCATCCTGCGCTACCTGCTGGTGCGCGATGAGGGTGTCGTCAAAGCAGCAGCAGCAGCCTGACAGGAGGCAAGTACCCGTGAGCGAAAACAGACGATCTGGCTCGACCAGGAGCGACTCCCGCCCGCCACGCCGGCGCGGCTATCAAGGGCGCAGGCGCGGACGGCGTCGCGGCAAAACCAGCTACTGCCCCAAAGGGCGCTGCTTCGATTACAAGGATGTCGATATTCTGTCACGTTTTATCAACGAGAGCGGCAAGATCAAACCGCGCCGACAGACGGGCAATTGCGCGCGCTGCCAACGCCAGCTTGCGCGGGAAATCAAGCGCGCCCGCCACCTGGCGCTGCTGCCCTATGTCGTGGCCGACTGACCGCCTGAGGAGCTCACAAGCCTATGTCGAAACGCGCGCAAACTACCGGCGCCCCAAAACGCAGACGGCGGCGTCAAACAACGGCGGAAGGTCCCGCGTCGCAAGAAGGGACTGAGGCTGGCTACAGGAGCCGCGCCGAGCAAGAAGCGCGACTACAAAGGCTGGTTATCCGCGGGGTCATCGCGGCAGCTGTGATATTGGCGCTGCTGGTGGCGGCTGCATTCGTCTACGAACAACTGATCATCCCCAGTCAGGCGGTAGCCCAGGTCAATGGCGCGCCAATCACGGTCGCCGAATTCCAGCAAACTTACCTGCTGGAACGCAACCGTCTATTGTTGCAACTCAATCAGTATCAGAACGCCGGCATCGATATGCAGCAGCTGGCGCAGCAGGAGCCCTACCGTACCTGGATCAATGAAGCCAATGTGCCAGACCAGCTGGGCTTGCGCGTCATCAACGACATGGTCGATGACTGGCTGCTGGCGGCGGATGCGGCTTCCCGCAATATCGCTGTCGATGACGATGCTCTGCAAGTCGCGATAGAAGACTTCTTCGGCTACGACCCCACAGCCGTCGCGCTCATCGGCGTCGACCCCAGCCCCACGCCCGAGCCTACCATTACGCCCACACCTTTCGTTTCGCCGACGCCCACTGCCACGCCGCAGCCAACGCCGACCCCCGACCCGGAAGCCACGCCGGAGCCGACGCCGAATGCCGTGCCGACCGTGACGCCGCAGCCGACCGTCATTGAACCAACACGGAGCGCCCAGGAAGTTCGCGACGATTTCGAGCAAAGTCAGCGCGATTATCGCGGCTATTTTGACCGCGCCGGAGTCAGTGGCGAGACGGTAGACGCCTTCTTCGCGCGCAACGCCCTGGAAGATCTGCTGGAAGAAGCGCTGGTGCCGGACGACGCGCCCATGCTCTACGCCGATGTCCGGCACATCCTGGTGGAAGACGAAGAGACGGCGCTGACGGCGCTGGCGGCGCTGCAAGCGGGCGAGAGCTTTGCTGCTCTGGCGCGAGCCATCTCCACCGATACTGGCAGCGGCATGCGTGGAGGCGAATTGGGCGAAGCCTTCGTCGGCAATTATGTAGCGCCCTTCCGCAAAGCCATCGAGACAGCCGAGATCAGCGCGCTCTTTGGACCGGTCGAAAGCGAATTCGGCTTCCACATCCTGCAAGTGCGACACAAGGAAGAGCGCAGCGGCGACGAGCAAGACTCTCAGCGCCAGCGACTGCGCGCGGCCGAGTTGAGCGACCTGCAGGAGACTTTGCGCGAGGCCAGCAGCGACAGCATCGAAATCTACGATAGCTGGCTCAATCACATCCCGCGCTCTTAAGGGAGTGGGCAAGTGTCCTTAGCCAGCGCCAGGAGTTCAGTAGTGGAACAGGTCAAGATTGGCATCATTGGCGGCTCGGGGCTTTATCAGCTCGCTGACAGCAGCGATGTGCAGACTGTCGACCTGGACAGTCCCTTTGGCAAACCCAGCGGGCGCATCCGCGTCGGCAGGCTGGGCGGCAAACGCGTCGCCTTCCTGCCGCGTCATGGCGAAGGGCATGTGCTGGCGCCGCATGTCGTGCCCTATCGCGCCAACATTTACGCGCTGAAGCAGCTGGGTGTGCGCTTCATCATCGGCGTCAACGCCGTCGGCTCCCAGCAGGAAGAGTACGCGCCCGGGCATCTCGTCACGCCCGACCAGATTATTGATTACACAATTCACACGCGGGCGCGCAGTTTCTTCGAGCGCGGGCTGGTGGCGCATGTGTCCGTGGCCGACCCCTTTGGCGACTATCTGCGCGGTCTGCTGGCTGACGCGGCCGAAGATGCCGGCGCAACTGTGCACCGCAGCGGGACTTTCCTGATTGAGGATGGCCCCCGCTTCGCCACCCGCGCCGAGAGCCTGCTGTTTCGCGCCTGGGGCTGCCATATCATCGGCATGACTGCCGCGCCAGAGGCATTTCTCGCCCGCGAAGCCGAGATTGAATACGCAGCGCTGGCGCACATTACCGATTACGACTGCTGGCGGCTCGAAAGCGAAGTCACCACCTCCGACCTGGTGATGCAGCAGCTGACGCACAACATCGGATTCGTGCAGGCGGCGCTGGTTGCGGCAGTCGAGCAGCTAGACGAGTCGCGCGAGACGCCAGCCCACCGCGCCTTGGATGCGGCTTTGGCGACCAGTCGCGACGCGATAGACCCTGCGGTTGTCGAGCGGCTGCAACCCATTGTGGCTCGCGTGCTGGGACTGAACAGCGACTAGCCCCCTGTCCATTTGACTTCGCAATATCCAATACATGGAAAACGCGATGCGGCGCGCATTGAAAGAAACGCGCGGCTGTATGCGCGTCTAATCCGCGCTACAATGCCTCGCATTCGTATTCTTCCTTAGACAAGGCACAGGGCATGAGCATCTCTTTGGACAATATCGGTCATTGGCGCTGCATCGGACCCTTTCGCGGCGGGCGCGTGGTCACCGTCGCCGGGCACCCCAGCGAGATCGGCACCTTTTATTTCGGCGCATGCGCGGGCGGTGTCTGGAAGACGGATGACGCCGGACAGTATTGGCGCAATATCTCCGATGGCTATTTCAAAACAGCGTCGGTGGGCGCGCTGGCGGTCTCGCAGGTTGACCCCAATGTGATTTACGCCGGCATGGGGGAAGCCACCATCCGCCTTGATGTGACACATGGCGATGGCGTCTACAAATCCAGCGATGCCGGGCGCAGTTGGCGGCATTGCGGCTTGGGCGACACGCGGCACATCGGCAAGATCCGCATCCACCCGCAGGACCCAGACATCGTATATGTCGCGGCTTTGGGGCATGCCTTCGGGCGCAATACGCAGCGCGGGGTCTTCCGTTCCACGGATGGCGGCGACAGCTGGCAGCGCGTCCTTTTTGTCAGCGACAAAGCCGGCGCGGTTGATCTCAGCATAGACCAGACGAATCCACGCATCATCTACGCCTCGATTTGGGAAGCGCGCCGCGACTTCCATACCATTCAAAGCGGCGGCGAAGACAGCGGCATCTGGCGCTCCCTCGATGGCGGCGAAAGCTGGCAAAACCTCACTAGTAACCGCGGACTGCCCGACGGCACGCTGGGCAAGATCGGCATTGCTGCCTCACCGGCACAGGCGGGACGCGTTTACGCCCTCATTGAGCATGAAGATGGTGGCATGTACCGCTCCGATGATTATGGCGACAACTGGATATTTGTCGCGCGCAACAACGACATCACCTCCCGCGCCTGGTATTACATGCACCTGACGTCCTGCCCCGTTGACGCCGACACCGTCTGGGTGAACAACCTGCGCCTGTGGAAGTCGGTCGACGCCGGCAAGACTTACGCACAAATTGGCACGCCGCATGGCGACAATCACGATTTGTGGATCGACCCGAACAATCCGCAGCGCATGATCCAGGGCAATGATGGCGGCGCTTGCGTGTCGCTCAACGGTGGCGCAAGCTGGTCGACCATATTTAACCAGCCGACAGCCCAGTTCTACCGCTTGACCACAGACAATCGCGATCCCTACTATGTCTATGGCACGCAGCAAGACAACAGCTCCATCGCCGCGCCCAGCCGCAGCAGCAAATCATCTTTGCTCTGGCAGGATTGCTTCATCGCGGCGACGGGTGAAAGCGGCTTCATCGCGGTCAAGCCGGACGATGACAATATCGTATTCGTTGGCGCCATCGGCAGTTCCCCGGGCGGCGGCAATGCCTTGCAGCGCTATGACCACGCCAGCAAACAATTGCGTCTGGTAACTACCGTGCCGGAGCTCAGCTTGGGGGAGGCGGCCAGTGACTTGCAGCAGCGCTTCGCCTGGACATACCCGATCGTTTTCTCCCCGCATGCGCCCCACGCGCTCTACATCGGCGGCGACAAGGTCTACAAATCAACCGACGAAGGCAGCAATTGGCATGCCATCAGCCCCGATTTGACGCGCGCCGACCCCGCGACCCTGGTGGTCAGCGGCGGACCCATCAACCGCGATGTTGGCGGGGCCGAAGTCTACGCCACGGTCACCGGCTTGGCGCTTTCCCAGCACGAAGAAGGCGTTATCTGGGCGGGCAGCGATGACGGCTTGCTGCATATCACGCGCGACGACGGCGAAAATTGGCTGGACATCACGCCGCAGCAACTGCCGGACTGGTCTTATGTGCATTGCATCGAGCAGTCGCCGCATGACGCGGGCAGCGCCTATATCGCCTGCCTGCGCTACAAACTCGATGACTATAGTCCTTATCTCTACAAGACCGCCGACTACGGACAGAGTTGGCAGCGCATCGACAGCGGCATCCCGCGCGACGATTTCACCCGCGTCATTCGCTGCGATCCAGAACGCGAAGGCTTGCTCTACGCCGGCACGGAAACGGGCGTGTATGTGTCCTTTGACGATGGCAAAAACTGGCAGCCGCTGCAGTTGGACTTGCCGGTCGCGCCGGTTTATGACCTGGCTGTCAAACGCGGCGATTTGATTGCAGCCACACATGGGCGCGCCTTCTGGATCCTGGATGATGTAACGCGCTTGCATCAACTACCCGCTGATGATGACGATGCGCCTGCCCAGTTGCTGAAGCCGCGAAGGACGCAGCGCATCCTGGAGAGCATTGACGCTCGCCGCCTCATCGACCAGCCCGGCAAGACTTACATGAGCTCGACCGGCATTTCCGCTGCCTATACGCAGCATGTGACCCCAGAAAACATCATTGAGCGGCACTTCCTGGACTCGGGCGAGAACCTGCCGCGCGGACTGCTGCTGACTTATTGGCTGCGCAAGCAGACTGAAGAGCGGATTTCGCTGCGCGTCGCCGACAGCCAGGGCAAGCTGCTGCGTGAATTCACCAGCCTCCCGGAAAAAATAGACAAGTCGAAACGCGACAAGACGGTCCCATATCTGACAGCCAACGCGGGTTGGAATCGCTTTATTTGGGATATGCGCCTGCCCCATTCGCCGCCCCTGGATGGCGACGACCCTCAATTCGAGCGCATGCCGGGACCGACCGTCGTACCTGGCGACTACATAATGAGTTTGCATGTTGGCGAGTGGTCGCAGGAGCAGCCCATCGAACTGGTGAGAGACGCCACTTCGTCCGCCAGCCAGAACGATCTGCAAGCGCAGTACGATTTGCTGCTGCAGATTTACGAGACCTACAGCGAAGCGACCTTGGCGATCAATCGCATGCGGCGGATGCGCGGGCAGTTGGCTGGCTTAGCGGCGCGGCTGAAAGACGACGCCGAAACTGCCGATGTCACCGAGGAGGCTGCAGGGCTGCGCGAGAATTTGCTGAGCATAGAACGCGGCATCCTGATACCGGACTTGCCCGGGGGCTGGGCGGGGCGCGTCAATCAAGGCGGTGACCCGCTGCGGAAGCTGGCCGGTTTGCCAGCCGCAGTGGCGCTCGGCGAATTCGCTCCCACAGCGCAAGCCTACGAGGTCTACGAAAGACTTTCAGCGGAGATCTCGGCGCAGTTAAAAGCGCAGGCGGATCTGGAAAGTGGCGCCTTGGCGGAGCTCCAGGCGATGCTGCTGGAACGGGGGATCTCGGCGGTCGGCTAGAATTTCGGCGTCATGAAGTCCCGTTGACTGAGGCTTTAGGCTTGTCGCGGGCGAGCATATCAGCCAGGTAGCGGGCTGTGTAGCTGCAGCCCGGGTCAGCCGCCACGGCCTCGGGACTGCCCTGCGCCACCACCCGTCCGCCGGCATCGCCGCCTTCCGGACCTAGATCGATGATGTGATCGGCGACCTTGATGATATCCAGGTTGTGCTCAATGACGACGATGGTGTTTCCGGCATCAGCCAGGCGCTGCAGCACGGCGATCAAGCGCGCCACATCGTAGGCATGCAGACCGGTGGATGGTTCGTCCAGGATATAGAGGGTGCGCCCGGTCGCGCGTTTGGACAATTCGCGACTGAGCTTGATCCGCTGCGCTTCCCCGCCACTGAGTGTGGTGGCGGGCTGCCCAATGCGGATGTAGCCCAAGCCGACAGCAGCCAACGTCTCCAGCTTGCGGCGGATCTTTGGCAAGTTGGCGAAGAATTCCAAGCCTTCGTCAACGCTCATGTCTAGCACCTGGGCGATGGATTTGCCCTTATAATGCACTTGCAATGTCTCGCGGTTGTAGCGCGTGCTACGGCAGACTTCGCAGGGGACATAGACATCGGGCAGGAACTGCATTTCGATTTTGATTAGCCCCTGCCCTTCGCAATTCTCGCAGCGTCCGCCTCGCACATTGAAGCTGAAGCGCCCGGCTTTATATCCCCGCGTTAAGCTCTCCGGCAATTGGGCGAAGAGCTGGCGGATGTCATCGAAGAGCTTGGTATAGGTGCCGGGGTTGCTGCGTGGCGTCCGCCCGATGGGGCTTTGGTCGATATTGATGATCTTGTCGATGTGCTCCACGCCGCAGATTTCATCGTGCTCGCCGGCCCGGGCGCGGCTGCGGTTGATCATCTGCGCCAGGCGCGTGAAGAGCGTTTGCACGACCAACGAGGATTTGCCGCTGCCGCTGACGCCAGTGACACAGATGAAGCTGGCTAGCGGAAAGTCGACTGTGATGTTTTTCAAGTTGTTGGCTCGCGCGCCGCTGATGCGCAGGACATCGCCGGACCCTGCTCGCCGCGTTGGAGGCACTGGAATGGAAAACCGTCCAGCCAAGTAATTGCCTGTGCAGCTTTCGCGGTTGGCGGCGACTTGGCGCGGCATGCCAGCAGCGACAATGCGTCCACCATTTTCGCCTGCGCCCGGTCCCAGGTCGATCAGCCAGTCGGCGCTGCGCATGGTCTCTTCGTCGTGTTCAACGACCAAGACACTATTGCCCAGGTCGCGCAAGCCAATCAGTGTGTTGATCAGGCGGCGGTTGTCGCGTTGGTGCAAGCCGATGGATGGTTCGTCCAGCACATAGAGCACGCCCGTCAGCTGACTGCCGACTTGTGTGGCCAAGCGGATTCGCTGCGCTTCGCCACCGCTCAAACTGGCGGCGCTGCGCGCCAGGGTGAGGTAATCCAAGCCGACATTGCACAGAAAGCCGATGCGAGAAGTCAATTCGCGCAGGATTTGGCCTGCGATATGCTGTTCGCGCGCAGTCAGGACGGCGTCCCGTCCTTGCAAGGCGCTCACCCAACGCTGCAGCGCGCCGATGGGTTTGGCCGTAACGCAGTCAATGGCTTCGTCGCCGATGGTTACTGCCAGGGCTTCGGGGCGCAAGCGCCTCCCACTACAGGATCGACAGGGAATCTCGCGCATGATCTGCTGGATTTTGTCGCGGATGAAATCGGAAGAGGTCTGCTGGTAGCGCCGCTCCAGGTTGGGGATGACGCCTTCATAGCGGGTCGTCCAACTGCGCTCCTGTCCGGACGCATGCTTGTAATAGACCTTGTATCGCTGCTCGCCACTGCCGTACAAGATAATCTGCTGCTGCTTCTTTTTAAGCCGTCGCCAGGGCGTGTCCAGTGAAAAGTCGTGATGACGGGCGAGGGTCTGGAAGACATTCCAATTCCAGCCGCGGCGATCTTCCAGCCCAAAGCCATTGGCTTGCAGGGCGCCCTCGGCGACTGAACGATCTTTATCAGGCACAATCATGTCTGGGTCGATCTCCAGGCTGAAGCCGAGACCTTGACAAGCGGTACAAGCGCCGCTGGGCGTGTTGAAAGAGAAAAGGCGCGGCTCGGGTTCGGGCAGGCTGCCATGTCCGTAGGGGCAAGCCAGGTCTTCGCTGAAGAGATGATCGACCGAATTGTCGCGGTCGCTGACATCCTGGATGATCAGCCGGCCATCGCCATACTGCAGCGCGGTCTCGATAGCATCGGTGAGGCGCGTTTCAAAAGCGGCAGCCTCTTCGTCAAGTGGGTCGCCAAAATGACGAATGATGAGGCGGTCGACAACAATTTCAATGTCATGGATGACATAGCGATCCAGCGCGATATCTTCGTCCAGGTCGCGGATGTCGCCATCGACGCGGACGCGCGCGAAGCCCTGCTTGCTGATATCCGCAAGCACCCCCTTGTGATTGCCCTTTTTGCGCTGTATGACCGGCGCCAGCACCTGGATGCGGCTGTCGGCTGGCATGCTCTGCACCTGGTCAACGATCTGCTGCGCGCTCTGTGCCGATACTTCCGCGCCGCAAGTGGGACAATGCGGAATGCCTATGCGGGCATATAACAAACGCAAATAATCGTAGATCTCGGTGACAGTACCCACGGTCGAGCGTGGGTTGTGGCTGACGCTCTTTTGGTCGATGGATACCGCCGGGCTCAAGCCTTCAATCTGCTCGACATCCGGCTTTTGCATCAAGCCCAGAAACTGCCGCGCATAGGAGCTCAAGCTCTCTACATAACGCCTTTGCCCCTCCGCAAAGATGGTGTCGAAGGCGAGGGAGGATTTGCCTGACCCGGACAGGCCGCTGATGACGACCAACTGGTTGCGCGGGATATCGACATCAATGTTTTTGAGATTGTGCTCGCGAGCGCCGCGCACGATGATTTTGTCTTGCGCCATTGCCATTTTTGCTTCCGGCTACTTTGCGCCACGATGAATGCAGGCCGACGAATACGCATTATAGCCGCTGGCCGCCGCCGCGATAAGGGACGGCTGGAGCGTGCTTGACTGCCATTTGCGGCGCGGGTCTATTACAATAGGCAAAAGCGAATCCAAAGGCGAGGACCAACCGCCATGCCAAGCCAGTTCCAATGGGACGATCCCTTCCTGCTAGACAAGCAGTTGGATGACGAAGAGCGGATGGTGCGGGATGCTGCGCGCGACTACTGCCAAGCCAGGCTGATGCCGCGCATCCTGGAAGCCAACCGCCACGAACATTTTGACCGCGACATTTATACCGAAATGGCCGAACTGGGCATGCTGGGCGCGACTCTGCCGGAAGAGCAAGGTGGCTCGGGCTTGAATTACGTCTGCTACGGCTTGATCGCTCGCGAAGTCGAGCGCGTCGACAGCAGCTATCGCAGCGCCATGAGCGTGCAGAGCTCCCTGGTGATCTACCCGATTTTCGCCTACGGCACGGATGAACAGCGCGCGCGTTATCTGCCCAAACTGGTCAGCGGTGAGTGGATCGGCTGTTTTGGACTGACCGAGCCCAATCACGGCAGCGATCCAGGCGGCATGGAAACGCGGGCGACCAAGGTGGCTGACGGCTGGCTCTTGCATGGCAGCAAGATGTGGATCACCAATTCGCCGATCGCGGATGTCTTCGTGGTCTGGGCGAAAGCGTCAGAGGGCGGACAGGGCGGCGTCATCCGCGGCTTCATCCTAGAGCGCGGCATGGAGGGTTTGTCGACGCCCGTCATAGACGGCAAGTTCAGCTTGCGCGCCAGCAGCACCGGTGAAATCGTCATGGACGAGGTCTTTGTGCCGGAGGCCAATCTGCTGCCCGGCACCAGCGGCCTGCGCGGTCCTTTTGGCTGTTTGAATCGCGCGCGTTACGGGATTGCCTGGGGCGCATTGGGCGCGGCCGAGTTCTGCTGGCAGGCCGCGCGACAATACACGCTGGACCGCCGGCAGTTCGGGCGTCCGCTGGCAGCGAATCAACTGATCCAGTTCAAGCTGTCGAACATGATGAGCGATATTGCCTTGGGTTTGCAAGGCGCGCTGCGCGTCGGCAGACTCTTTGATGCGGGCGAGGCGACGCCGGAGATGGTCTCGCTGGTGAAGCGCAATTCCTGCGCCAAGGCGCTGGACATCGCCCGGGTGGCCCGCGATATGCACGGCGGCAACGGCATCTCGGACGAGTTTCATGTCATCCGGCATGTCATGAATTTGGAAGCCGTCAATACCTACGAAGGCACCAGCGACATTCACGCGCTAATCCTGGGACGGGCGCAAACCGGCATCCAGGCATTCATGTAGCCATGACGCGGGCTTGCTATCTAGCTTGCGGAAAATGAGGAGTTCAGCATGCAAAGCGAAACACTTGTTGTACCCAATATCAGTTGCGCCGGCTGTGTAGGCGCAATCAAATTTGAACTTGGCGAGATGCCCGGCGTGGCTGTCGTCGATGGCGATGTCGCCAGCAAAACGGTGCAGGTGGCTTTCGACGCGCCGGCAA
Organism: Anaerolineae bacterium; assembly: GCA_034420985.1. Lineage (GTDB taxonomy): Bacteria > Chloroflexota > Anaerolineae > Aggregatilineales > Phototrophicaceae > UBA6055. Next base: position 125,143 of record DAOUKU010000044.1, read on the forward strand.
CACTGGAGAGCATCGTCGCGCTGCTGCGGGAGATCGACTATCCGCCGCAGCCAGCCCCGTAGCCAAGCCCAGTTTCGCCAGCCCAATATGCCTTTGACTGCCGCTCGCGTCCGTGAGAAAGCGCAGGAATTAGGCTTTGACCTCTGCGGCGTGACTCCTGCGCAGCCGTCGCCAACACTGAATGCCTATCTGCGTTGGATCGAACAGGGCATGCACGGCGCTATGGGTTATATGGCGCGCGCGGATCGCGTGCGGCGGCGGCAGGATCTGCGGGAGATTTTGCCGGCGGCGCGCTCGCTGATCGTAGTCGGGCTGGATTATGCGACGCGCTTCGCTGACGAAGCGACGCTGAGCGATCCTTCCCGCGGGCGCATCGCAGCTTACGCCTGGGGTCTGGATTACCACCATGTGCTAGGCGAGCGGCTGGAGATGCTGGCGGAGTGGCTGGCGGAGGAAAGCGGGCGGCATCTCCAGCACAAGGTTTATGTCGATACGGGCGCGTTGCTGGAGCGCAGTCACGCGCAACAGGCGGGCTTGGGCTTCATCGGCAAGAACGCCATGCTCATCCACCCGCGGCGCGGCAGCAGCTTCTTCCTCGGCGAGATCATCACATCGCTCGAATTCGATGACTACGATCAGCCGCACCGCGAAACGATGTGCGGCACTTGCGCGCGCTGCCTGGTCGCTTGCCCGACCGATGCCTTCCCCGCGCCCTATGTGCTGGATGCGCGGCGCTGCATCAGCTATCACACGATTGAGAACAAGGGCTGGATCGACCGTGAGCTGCGCAGCGGCTTCGGCAACTGGATATTCGGCTGCGACATCTGCATGGATGTCTGCCCCTTCCAGCGCTTTGTGCAGGAGACCGACGAGGTCGCCTTCCTGCCTTTTGAGCTGGATCGGGTCGCGCCGCCGCTGACCGACATTCTGATGTCCAGCGCCGAGTCCTTCCGGCAGATCTTCCGCCGCAGCCCGGTCGAGCGCCTGGGAAGAGCGCGTCTCGTGCGCAATACCTGCATCGCCGCGGGCAACTGGCGCGACGAACGAGCCATCCCGCATTTGATTCAGCTGCTCTATGACGCCAGCGCCCTGGTGCGCGGGCATGCAGCCTGGGCGCTCTGGCAGACGATGGAACTGGATAGCAGCAAGCTCCTGACGGATCTCTACGATCGCGATGATGACGAGCAGGTGCGGGCGGAGGTGGCGGCGCTGCTGGAGTAGTTAACCCCACCCCCAGCCCCTCCCCAAAGCATTGGAGAGGGGAGCAAGATCTCGAAGCGAGCAACTTCCCCCATCGCAATGGGGAGATTGAGGGGGTTGCGCAGCATCCTAAATCGGCAACTCCGGCAAGCCGCGTACGATCTCCACCGTCCGCAGGCTCACCGTCGTCACGCGCTTGATGAGATCCAAGATATAACGCGGCTCGCCCACTTCATCCGCCCAGTCATTGGGATCGTTGGTGATGCCGCTTTTCTTGTGCGTCCTGATTTGATAGCGGTCGATCAGCCAATCCAGCGCCGAGTGCGTGCCGAGTTTGTATTCATGCGCTTCGGCGGGAATGCCCGTCAGCGTGATGCCGGCGTTGTAGATGATGGTGGATTTATCTGCGTTCCGTTGTTTGCCGGCGTATTTCATCTTCTCGACGCGGAAGGCATCCGGCGCGTCCGCATTCCAATTCGGCGCGCGAACATCGTCCAGCGGATAGGGCTCGACTGTTTCGTAATTCACATGCAAGTTCGCCAATTCACAACCTGCGGCACCAAAGGCGCGGAAGTCCGCCAGCGAAGCGGCCATGGGAATGCGCGCGGCTGACTTGGCTAAATCATTGGCGAAGGTAGCGCGATATTGCTGCGAGTGCAGCACGCCGTAGGTGTAATAGAAGAGGTCGTCCTCGCTGATGGCGGGGTCGCCGTAATGCGCGCGGAACTCGGCCAGCGCGCCAGGGTTGATGTTTGAGACACGTTCTAAGCCATCGTCGTGGAAATCGGCGAGAGTTGGAATCTCCGATTTCTCATAGCGGTAGCGTGGAAAATATGAAGTGTCCCCGGTTAGATGTAAATCTACTATATTGTCTGTCATTAACGCGTGAAACGGAGTGATCGCACCTTCCCGTGATAGCGCAATGCCTATATTCTTCGCCCCGTTGTATGGGTAAATCTCTGCGAATTTGCTTGGGCGTTCAATGAGGGGACGGTAGAAGTATAGAAACTGCTTGCAGAATGGACGATATGAACTCAGTACAATACAGTCATCAGCAAAGTCATAGGTCAACTCATTGCCTACGTCACGATAGTTGCCAGGACGCCAATGGAACTGCCCTGCATTCTGCTCGACAAAGTTCTTAGCTTTCCGAGTGCGTTCTGCGGAATTGCCGGCAGGACTTGTAATGTGGAAAGCCTCAACTTGCCCGTTATAGAATTCCACGCTGCGCTTTATATTGGCACTTAATATTGCTCTTGATGAATTGAAGCACCAGGCATCACGGCTGGTCAAAAGTCCCATTGATCTTTCCAGGAAGATTGGCGCGGTGGATGCGGGGTCTCCGTCCACAAGTTGGCGCAATGACGAATAGGTGTCCGACCGTTGATTGATCCAATCATAACGCTCATTTGGCTCAATGCGTTTCCATTCAGTTTGCGCGAGGCGAGAATTCCGCAAGAGTGCTAGCTTCTCCTCCCTTGCGAGATAGTCGCCAATATCACGATAGTTGATTGGAATGTACACGTCAGGAGGAGAGGGCGGGTAGCGCTTCACAAGAAACAGAATGGCAACCCCAGCGCGACTCTTTTGACCGAATATCTTACCGCCTTCTCGTCTCGAAATATCGCCCGATGTTCGCTGGTCGCCCCTGAGGTTATAGCAATAAATCACATCAAACTCGTCTGCGACTGCCTTGCGGAAACCGTCGAAGGCATTCGATTCGACAAATCCACCGTTCGTTACAAAGGCGACAACACCGCCGTTATCACCTTTCTGTACCCAATCGGATGCCAAACGGATTGCCTTTACATAGGGATCATATAGCTTGTTTACAAGGTTGGCGCTCGACGTTCTCGCGTAAAATTCTTTCACCTGACTGTCAATGAAAGGATACGACCTGTTGTTGTGCGCCGACCAAGGCGGATTGCCTATGACAATACGGATGTCGAGCTCTTTCTGGCGCTTGATACGTTCGTTATTCTCCGGGAACCAGATGTCTTCGGCTGGCGCGCCGGATTCATAAGCCTGGAAGGTATCGGTCAGGACGATGCCTTCGAAGGGCTGGTATTCGCCGGATTCCGCTACCTCGTGATAAGTCGCTTCGATATTGATGGCGGCGATGTAATAGGCCAGCAGGTTGATCTCGTTGGCGTGGATCTCTTCGGCGTATTTGCGCGGCAGGTCTTCGTCTTTGATGAGGCCGCTGCCCAGCAGACGAGTGATGAAGGTGCCGGTGCCGACGAAGGGATCGATGATATGCACGCCTTCATCGCCCAGGGAGGAGGCAAACTCTATATTCAGCAGGTCTTCGACGCTGCGGATGATGTAATCCACCACCTCGACGGGCGTATAGGCGATGCCCAACGATTTGAAAGTTTCTTCCGGCAGCGCGCCTTTGAAGAAGCGCTCGTAGAGTTCAGCGATGAGCTGCTGCTTGCCGGCGGCGTTATCATAATTCTCAGCGCTGATGCGCACATCGCGATAGAAGTCTTCCAACCCGGTGGTTTCTTTTTCCAAGCCGCGATCAGCCAGCGCGCCAATTACTTTCTGCATAGCCCGCGAGACTGGGTTGCGCTCGGCGAAGTCGAAATCGGCGAAGAGGGCGTCAAAGACGGGCTTGGCGACCAGATGCTGCGAGAGCATGGAAACGGCGTCGTCCTGGCTGATGCCGTCGTTCAGGTTGCCGCGCAATTCGGCGAGGAAACGGTCGAATGTCGGTCCAATGCCGGAGTCGGAGATGCTTAAAAGAGCGCGTATACGGGCTTCATGCCGGCGCGCGATCTCCCGCACTTTGTCTGCCCAGGTCTCCCAATAGCGCGGATTGGAATATTTGTCGACCAGCATAGCCAAGATAGCGTCGCGATACTGGGCGGAACCGCTGATTTCGAGAGGCAACTGCGTCGGCAGGTTTTCTTCGCGCTCGTCCTCCTCGCTTGAGCCGTCAGCGATATCGCGGCCGCGGGCATAATCCTCAGCGGCTTGGTCGGCTGTCAATTTCAGTTGGTTAATCCGCGCCTCGAAACGGTCGTCATGGGCGGCGATGGCGTTGATGACCTGCCAGACGGCTCTGTAGGCGCTTTCACTGATCGTTACCTGCGGATCGGCCTCAGGCCAGGCGCTGGCGCGATGGGCAGGATGATGTAGCCGCGTTTTTTGCCCGGCGATTTGCGCATGACTCGGCCCACCGCCTGCACCACATCAATTTCTGATTTGCGCGGGTGTATGAAGAGGATGGCATCGAGGGCGGGCACATCTATGCCTTCGGTCAGGCAGCGGGCGTTGCTCAGGATTTTGCAGGTATTGTCGTCGGTCGGTTCGCGCAGCCAAGCCAGTTCTTCGGCGCGTTTCAGGGCGTTTTGCGTGCCATCGACATGGCGCACATCACATTGCAGGGGCGTTTCTGTGGTGGTCTGGTTGCCGGCTTTGACGCATTCGTCGATAACCAGCGGGAAATAGTCCCGGAAGCGCTTGGACTGCGCGATGGTGTTGCTAAAGGCGACGGCGCGTTTGGCGGGTCCAGGATCATCGCTGAAATCAACGCCGTCTACATCGCGCTTGCCAAGCCCGTTCCAGCAGCCGACCATGCGCGCGCCGTTATCCATACTGACTTCTATGCTGTCGTCCGAAAGCAGTTTGTCCAGTTCGATTCCGACTTTTTCCTGGTCGATATTGAGAATGACGACCTTGTAATCGGAGAGGATGCCCATTTCCACGGCTTTGCCGAATCCCAGACGATGGAACTCCGGACCATAAATCCTTTCATCGTCCATCGAAGCCAGCACCAGTTTGTTCTCATTCGCCTTGCGCCGCGCCTGGTCGCCATAGATGCGCGGCGTGGCTGTCATATAGAGCCGCTTGGCAGCGGCGATGAAATCGTTGTCGTGAACGCGCTGGAAGTTGGATTCGTCGTTTTCCGTCAATCCGCTTACGCCAGTCGTGCGGTGGGCTTCATCACAGATGATGAGGTCGAAGGCTGGCAGACCTTCATCTTGCGCGTCCGCTACAACATTCAGCGATTGATAGGTCGAGAAAACCACCGTCATCGCGGCGCCGCGATTGGCTTTCTTAAAGCGCCGCCGCAATTCATCCTGGTTTGTGGATGCGGGCCATTTTAGATCATAGATAGAGATGTCTTCGCTGTCCTCGCTTTGCCTGCCTGCTATTTTGGCATCGGAGCAGACAGGGATGGTCGCCAGGGGCAGGTCGGCGTCCGTCGTCCAATCATCGAGCGCTTGGGACAGCAGAGACAGGGAAGGCGTGAGGAACAAGACTTTGCCGCCAGCGCCCGCCATTCGTTCTGCAATGTGGAGCGCAGTGTAAGTCTTGCCCGAGCCGCAAGCCATGATTAGCTTGCCGCGGTCATACTCCTTAAACCCTTCAATGACATCAGTGAGCGCTTTCTTCTGATACCCCCTGAGCGCCTTCGGCTCTTTCTGCGCCATTTCGCTGGGGCGGTCCAAGCTGAATTTCGACCAATCGATAGACGATTTTTCGAACTCATCAGGTCCCCAGCGGTTTACCTGTTTGTCCTTGCGATCGCTTAGCGCCTTTTCAGCGTTGGCCGTCCATTTCCCGCTTGTGGATACGAATATACCGCTTGCGAAAGTATCCACCGAATAGGCGGCGAGAAACTTGTTCAACTGGTCAAGAGCAATGGCTGTCTTTGGACTATAGAATTTACATTGGATGGCTACCAGCGCGCGGCTGTCTCGTTCGCGCGCTACCAGGTCTATGCCGGTATCGTGTTGGTTCTGGTTGCCTTCCCACTCCGACCAGAGCCAGACTTTGTCGAATCGCGCCGATTGAGCTTTGTCCTGCTCAAGGAATGCCTTGACCAACTGCTCAAAAGCCCTGCCCTTCTGGGCAGTGTTTTCAGACTCCTCGTCCAGGATCCGTATCAATTGCCTGAACGACGATACAGTCGATTCTTTACCCTTTACGTTATTCAGGATTTCCGCCTTTCCTTCGTCTATATCGTCACGGTGATTCTAGCACCTTCGTATGTTATTCCAGAGACTCGTCTCTATCAAAGTTCAAATCGGGATGCTGGAGATGCCAGTCCGTGGCGTCTTGGTAGGCTTTGGCAGCAGCCAGGGTCTCGGCATCTTTATACAGCCCGCCGATGAAAGAGATGCTGGTAGGAGTTCCCTTGTCGGTGAAGCCGTTGGGCAGCACGACGCAGGGATGCCCGGTGAGATTCGTGATCCCCAGCGTGTTACCGCCGTAGCTGGGCGAGATGAAGACATCAACTTCGCTCATGACCTGCGCCATATCGCTCATCAGCTGCGCGCGGATGCGGTTGGCGTTGATGTACTCGACCGCGGGGATGAAGCGGGCGGCGCGGAAGACATTGGGCCAGGCGCTGTCGTCTTGCCGTGCCATCGTATCGACGGAGCCATCGCGCGTAATCTGATCGAAGGCGGCGGCCGCTTCCGCCGCCAGAATCACCCATAGGCCGCTCATTTCTGTATCGGGCAGCGCGATCGGCTTCAGTTCGTAGCCAGCCGCACGCATGACATCCAGCACGGCGGCGCTATTGACCTGGTTGACCCGTTGCAGTTCTTCGCCCTCAGTGCGGTGGTGGGCATTGGTCTGGCCGGCTTCGGCGTGCTCAAAGGCGCTGGCGACATAGCCAATGCGCAAGCTGCGCGCATCCAGCGCAGGATTCCATTGGAAAGCCTGCGGCGCGACGGTGGCATCTTCGCCGTCCGGTCCATAGATCGCGCTCAGCACCAGCGCGCAGTCTTCCACGCTGCGGCACATGGGACCGAGTTTGTCCAGGCTCCAACTCAGCGCCATGGCGCCGTGCCGGCTGACGCGGCCGAAAGTGGGACGCAAGCCAGTGAGGCCGCAGCGCGTGGATGGCGAGACGATGGAGCCCATGGTCTCGCTGCCGATGCTGAAGCCGACCAGCCCGGCCGCAGTCGCTGCGCCCGGTCCCGCTGAGGAGCCGCTGCTGCCCTCGCTGATGTCCCAGGGGTTTTTGGTCGTGCCGCCATGCCAGACATCGCCATTGGCCAGCGCGCCCAGGGTCAGCTTGGCAATTAGCACCGCGCCCGCCTCTTCCAGGCGCTGCACGATGGTGGCGTCCATGTCGATGATTTGGTCTTTGAAGGGCATAGCGCCCCAGCCGGTGGGATAGCCGCGCGTCGCCAGCAGGTCTTTGGCGCCCCAGGGCAGCCCATGCAGGGGACCGCGGTACAGTCCGCGCGCAATTTCGCTGTCGGCGCGCCTGGCTTGCTGGCGAGCCAGGTCTTCCGTGTAGGCAGCCACGCATTGCAGGACGGGATCGTAGCGCTTGAGCCGGCGCAGGTACATCTCGGTGAGTTCCAGCGAGCTGACCTGGCGACTGCGGATGAGCTCAGCTAGCTGCGTGACGGGGTAGAAAGCGGCGTCTTCAAGGTCGGCAGGACGGGTCACGGGCGGCTGGGGGCTCATTGCGTAGCTGCGCGGGACTGGGGCGGGCGGCGGGGCGCCCTCGACGTTGAAGCTCAGGGCTGGCGCTAGGCGATTGTCGAGGTCGGCGGCGCGGATGCCCTGATATTGACCGCGGCGCCCATTGACGATCTCCAGCATCTGCTCGCGCTGGGCGGGACTGAAGTCGAGGCCGAGCAGGGCTTCGGCGGCGGCGATTTGGTCGGGGGTGATGGCGGAGTCGGGCATGGCTATTCCTCGGGGCTGTGGTTACGGCGGAGTGTAGCACAGGCGGCCGGGTCTAGTGGCGGGGCTGAGCGTGGATATGGCGGGAATATGGGCTTATGCGGCAGGAGTCCGCGTTTTATGGCGGGTATGTGGCAATCGGAAAGTTTTTTCTCGCCGGAAGGGTGTGGGGAATATGCGGCTGTTAAGCGGCATGTTGCGGGGAGATGGTAGCGCGGGAGGGGTGTGCTGGGGTGAGTGGGTGGTCGCGTGGGTTAGACAGTGAACTAAAGGAAACTAAAGCAACTCATCTATGCTACCCTTTTCAAATGGATGTCTCCCTTTGTGGCTGGGTCCCGGTTTGTGAAGTATTCTCCAGTCATTTCTGATTCACCTATCTCCAAACGAGTTGCTCCGCTATGTGCGTGCATGTTCTTATGAGCAAACGTTCTAGTTCTATTAAAGTAGAGGTAGTGCAGTTCGCTTTTCTTGTTATCAAGGCACACAATAGCGGCGACGTTGCTAGACGATGTAGAATCGTCTGTACTCCACGCAATTCTTATTTGGTTCCAAGTCTGTACGATGTCAACATTCACTTCCCTCTTTCGGGGATTTTCCAGTTGCTGTCCAAGCTCGTTATCAAATGAAGATATTACGTATCCCTTCCAGCAACCATTAAGGTTTGGCATGGTGACTAGATCAAACTTTCGGAGCCATTTCGTGCGCCAAAGCCAGGTCTCGAAGATATTGTTCACGGCTCTAAAAACAGCCATGGTAGCGGGAGGTTGCAAGACTACTACTACTATCCAGTCAAGTTGATTTATTGCCGCTTCCAGTGCGGCTAAAGCAAGTCCCAGTGCTATGCTAATCGCGACACTGGCGCGAAATAGCCAGACAGTCCACTTGCGACGCTCATCAGAATTGTATGAGTACTCGTGCATATCACCAGTTTGTCCAAAGATCAAGCAGTCCACGAAGGAATGTCGTTGCGTCATTAAAGTCCCACTGTGTAGAATCGGGGCCAAACAATTTCGACTGCTCGTTCTGGCAAACCATTGCCTGTCCTTGATTCTTAGAGAGTGCGTCCGCCGATGAGGAGAGAATCTGAAGATAGCGGTCTCCAAAACTACCTAGAAACTTGTCATCCGGCACATTGTAGAGCAGACACTCTACAAAGTACGATGGGGCAGTCGACTCAGCAAGTACACCTCGGTCTATAAGCCTGTTTCGCACGTTCTTGAACATGCGAATCGTCGGTTTGTAGTTGTTGAGTGTCCGACTATAGTCGTTTTTCGCACTACCATTGTCACGGTGAAGTTTCGGAAAATTGTCGATCCACCTGTTCGTTTCTAAATCCATAAACGTGATACCTAAGCCCGACTTGCTGTCATACGCTGAGTAATATCGGGTATAGTGTCGATAAGTAAGGCAAACTACGACATCCGCTGGCAATCGGCCGCTGTTACCGCTGACGCGCACGCAGCGATTCTTCGCAACCACTGCACCTGATCCAAAGTGTGCCGTCAATGCGGATATAACACTGGCACGGAACTCGCGCCAAGTCTCTTCCCTTGACGTGCCGGAGCTTCCAAACGAGGGGCGCCGATATGCTGGAAACGTGTGAAGATTGTTCCATACAAGAGAAGTGAGTTCAACAACGATATCCACATCGCTGTCAGCTCGGATATTCGTTGCGTTTGCGTAGGACCCTTGAAGATAAATCTCATATAGCTTTCCACTCATGTGAAACGAACTGCGCAGCGCATTCTTAATCGACGCGTAAGTGTTCTGGGACGCCTGTTGCGCACCTTGCTTTGACCATGTAGCTAGTTGAGAATCTGGGATGGGCATTTCATTGACTTTTAGTATTTGATGAGTACACGATCTTCACTCTACAATGGGACGAAGCGTTGTAAAGCAATTTGTTGATTTTCTTACGGAAATCTATTGTTCGCGTGTGCTGGTTTGTGCAGATTCTTACGTCTACGAATCCAGCCGCTTCCCCCGCAAGCGCAGCGAGTTCGTCACCACAAACACGCTCGAGAACGCCATGGCCGCCGCCGCGAACATGGGCAACAGACCGCCCAGCATGGCCACGGGGATGAGCACGATGTTGTAGATGAACGCCCAGAAGAGGTTCTGATGAATCGTGCGCAGGGTTGCTTTGCTGAGGTCGATGGCGCGCGGCAGAGCCTGCAGGTCGCCACTGACCAGGGTGACATCGGCCGCTTCGATGGCGATATCCGAGCCCGCGCCGATGGCAAACCCGACATCCGCCTGCGCCAGGGCGGGCGCGTCATTCACGCCATCGCCGACCATGGCGACGCGCTGCCCTTCGCGCTGCAGCTCGGCGACGGCGGCGGCTTTGTCGCCCGGCAGCACTTCGGCCAGCACGCGCGCAATGCCGACTTCGCGGGCGATTGCGGCGGCAGTCTGCTGGTTGTCGCCGGTGAGCATGGCTACTTGCAGACCGCGCTGCTGCAGAGCTTGCAGGGCGGCTTTGGCGCTCGGCTTGACCTGGTCGCCGATGGCCAGCGCGCCCGCCAGTTCGCCATCCAGCACCAGCAGGGCCACGGTATGCCCACGCGCTTGCATCACGGCGATTTCGTCGTGCAGCGATGCGCTATCGATACCCTGCTCGGCTAGCAAGCGCGGACTGCCCAGGATTATGCGCTGGTCGCCGATGGTCGCGGAAACGCCGCGCCCGGGCAGCGCCTCGAAGTCATCCAGCGGCAGGAGCTGGATGTCACGCGCCTGGGCGGCGGCCAGCACAGCTTGAGCGAGGGGATGTTCGCTGGCGGCTTCGGCGCTGGCGGCAACTTGCAAGACAGTCGTTTCGCTATAATTCGCGGCGGGAGCGATGACCGCGAGCGCTGGTTCGCCTCGCGTGATGGTGCCGGTTTTGTCGAGCAAGACGGCGGTGATGCCGGCGCTGCGCTCAAGCGCTTCGCTGTCACGGAAGAGGATGCCGTTTTCCGCGCCGCGTCCGCTGCCGACCATGATGGCGGTTGGCGTGGCCAGACCCAGCGCGCAGGGGCAGGCGATGACCAGCACAGCGATCATGTTGAGAATGGCGGCGGGGAAGCTGGCCGCGCCGATAGTCAACCAGCCCAAGAGCGTCAGGAGGGCCAGGGCGACGACAGCCGGTACAAAGTAGGCGGCGACGCGGTCTGCGACAGCTTGAATGGGCGCGCGGCTGGCTTGGGCGTTCTGCACAAGCTGTATCATCTGCGCCAGCATGGTGTCCCTGCCGACGCGCTGCGCCTCAATGATCAGCCTGCCCTGCTGGTTGATGCTGCCGGCGATGACAGCATCTCCCCCCGTTTTGTCGACCGGCAGGCTCTCGCCAGTGAGCAGCGATTCATCCACTGCCGAGGCGCCATCTGCGACGCTGGCGTCCACGGGAATGCGTTCGCCCGGCTTAACCAGCAGCCTGTCGCCAGGCAGGACTTCGTCTATGGAGATGGTCACGACCTGGTCATCGCGCAGGAGGGTTGCCGTGCTTGGCGCGAGGCTCATCAGCTTTTTGATGGCGGCGCTGGTGCGGCTTTTAGCGCGAGCCTCCAGCAGTTTGCCCAGCGTGATCAGCGTCAATATCACAGCGGCGGATTCAAAGTAATCGGATTTGCCGACCAGATCGGAGAAGCCGAAGAGGATGCCCAGCAGCACAATCAAGCCGTAGATGTAGGCGGCAAAGGAGCCCATCGCCACTAGCACATCCATGTTGGCCGCGCCATTGCGCAGGGATTTAATCGCGCCGCTGAGGTATTGCCGTCCCAGCAGGACGACGACCGGCGTCGCCAGCGCGCCAAAGACGAAGAGCCAGCCATCAGCCGCCAGCCACGCGAAATGCTCGCGCAGGAAAGGTATTTGGTGCATAAAATGTCGCGTCATGCTAAGGACAGTCAGCGGAATCGTGAAGGCTGCGCCGATGAGCAGAAGGCGCTGCTGACGGTTGGTTTCGGCTTTGCGGGCGGCTGCTTCGGCATCCTCCGGCGAGTCGGCTTCTGTGGTGTCGATGACGCCGTAGCCAGCGGCTTCGAGCGCCCGCACAAAGTCGCCGCGCCGGGCCAGGTTGGGCAGGTAGCTCAAGCTGGCGGTTTCGTTCGCCAGGTTGACGGAGGCTTCCAGCAGGCCATCGACGCGTTTGAGGGCGCGGGTCACATTGTTTTGGCACATGGCGCAGGTCATACCGGTGACGGGCAGGTCCATGGTCGCGGCCGCTACGCCATAACCGGCGTGTTCCAGGCGGGCGACCAGGTCCTCGGCGGATAGCGAGTCGGCATCATAGTCGACACTAGCGCGCTCGGTGGCCAGGTTGACGCTGGCGCTATGGACACCTTCCCCGCGCGTCAAGCTGCGTTCGACATTTTTGACGCACATGGCGCAAGTCATGCCGGTTATCGGGAGGGTGATTTGCCTGCTGCTCATGGTTGGCTTGCCTTAGCAAAGGTTCTGAGTAATCACAACTGAGACATGAGAAGACTTCACGCCGCCTCTTGTGCCACCTCTTGGCGGGCGAGGCAACGCCCCTCGCCCCTACAAGTCATTATCTCTGTGTTCTCTGCGGTTCAGTTTCTTTCTCAGTATCACTTGTGTTTGATTGTACCCGCAGAGTGCGCGGCGCAGGCATAAAGATGTTGTATGAAATTGTGCGGTAATGCGCGCAAGGATCAATCGGCGAGCGTGGAAAAAGGCAGGGCGCTGCAGTTGGCGGCATTGGTGGTGACATCGGCGCGTACCCAGACGCGTTCGGCCAGTTTCCACCAGGGTTTGCTATCGCTGCCGATGACGCGGGAGACGGGCTGAGCGCTTTGGCGGTAGTGCATCACAGCGATGACGGGCGCAGCGGGATCGGGTCGTGAGCGGAGGTTGGCGCCGTTGGGCATGGCGGCGATGGTGCAGGGCGCGTCAGGCGGCAAGTCCGTCGAGGGGCTGCCATCACCAGGCGGAGTGGGTTCTACGAACTCTACGAGCGAGCCAGTATCCAAAGCCACGCGGGAGGGATAAGGCAGCAAATGCAGCGGCAGGATGCTGAGGCTGTGATATTCATAGGCTTGCGGCGCTGCCGGTGGGGCAATGGCGCGCAAGGCGCCGTTATCCGCCAGTTCCAGCGGGATTGTCGTGTAGCTGCCGGGGCGCAGCAGGACGCTGCCGTCGTTGGTGGTAATGCGGGCGCTGCCATCCAGCAGGTGGGCGAGCATGCCAATGCTGGACTGCGCTTGCAGCCAGGCTGTGCCGCGCAGCCGAATCTGCGTGCCGTTAATGTCAAAGTAGAGCGGCGTGCCGAATTCGGGCGTTTGCAGCAAGATGCCACTGGCAGGCGCTTCTTCGCAAGCCGCATCGCCGATAGCGGAGTGAAAATCAAAGGACTGCCAGGACTTCCACAAGGGCGGTGTAGACGCGGCCGACTCCAACTCTGGCAATGAGGAAGCGATATCGCTGACGAGAATTTGATTGATCCAGCCGCGGGTCTCGGGGGTGGCATAGACCAGCAGCCAGTCGCCATCCGGGCTGAGCGCCGTGACAAGGAGCGGGCGACCCTGCGCCAGCCGGGCGACAATCCGCGAAGTGGTAGTGGGCAGGGCGCGTAAATTGGCGCCGAGGCGAGCCTGCACCCGCGCTTCGGTCAAGACAACCGGCGCTTCGACATGGGGCGGCAAAAAGATGGTCACATTGCCGAAAGCCAGGAGCGCGGCATCACGTGACGACAGGGACTCGGCGGGATAGGCGTTGAGCAAAGCGCGCGCCGTGCCCCAGGTTTTGGCTTCGGTGCTGATGCTGAGCCAGTCGATATCGGCGATATTCATCATGTCGCCGGGCTGGCTGAGCAGCACGCTCTCGCTAGCTTCTGCGCGCAGCGTAGGCGACACAGTCGGATAACCCAGGCAAAGTGTGCCGCTTGCTTGTCCAGCGCAGAATGTCTGGATATTTGCCAGCGCCATCTCTTGCATGGCTGGGCAAGCACTGTCCTGCGCTGCAGCCAGAGGCGTGCAGAGCAGCCAGGTAAAGGCCAGAACCAGCAGGTATCGCATGTGGGTTCCTCTACAATGTGCCAGGCCGCCTTCAGCTAAGATCGCGCCGCGCGTGGCCTGCACAATTGCATATTGTATCATTTTCTGGCTGCGCGCAAATCACTAGTGCATCAACGGCGCAGGACCACTGCAAATGTGAGGTTTTGCGGAAGGGCTAGGATTAGATAGCGGTTTCAGCAGCGTTGGTAAAGCTCAAGCAGGACGCCACCGGTGCTGCCCGGATGCACGAAAGCATAGCGCCGGCCGTCGCGTTCGCGCGGGGCTGCGTTGATCAGTTCAATGCCCTGCGCCGCCAGATCGCGCAGTTTGATGTCCAGGTCGGGCACTTCCAGGCAGATATGGTGCAAGCCCGGCCCGCGTTTTTGCAGATACTTGGCAACGCCATTGTCAGCATCTGTGGGCTGGATCAATTCCAGTTGTAAATCGCCCAGGCGCAGGAAGGCAACATTGACGCCTTCGTCTTGAATAGATTGCATTTCGCCGGCGCCCGGGAGTCCCAACTGCTCACGCCAGAAATGCAGCGCCTCGTGCACATTTTCCACCACGATGGCGATATGATTCAGCCTGATTTCTGACGCCTTTTCCGGCATGGCATTCCCTGGGCTCGCCGGCGGGGCAACCGATCGCATGCAAATGGATGGTATACTATTCGCTAACAAGCGCAAGGGTTTGCGGCGAAGCGGAGGGGCGAGATGGCGGCGATGCAGGATGGGGCGCTGAGCCTGGCGATGACCGAAGAACACGAGATGCTGCAGGCGGCTGTACGCGACTTTGCCCAACGCGAGATTGCGCCGATCGCAGTTGATTTCGATGAAAGCGGCGAATTCCCTCTGGATACTGTGCGCAAGATGGGCGCCATGGGCTTAATGGGCATTGAGACGCCGGAAGAATATGGCGGGGCTGGTATGGACGCGTTGGCGCACGCGCTGACGATGATCGAAGTCGCCAAAGCCGATGCCAGCCACAGCACTATCCTGAGCGTCAACAATTCCCTCTACTGCCACGGCATCCTGCGTTTTGGCAGCGACGCGCAAAAGCGGGAATGGGTCACCCCGGTGGCCAGCGGCGAAGAGATCGGCGCATACAGCTTGACTGAGCCGATGTCGGGCAGCGATGCCGGCAACATGGCCTCGCGCGCGCGGCTGAACGCGGCCGGCACACATTACATCATCAACGGGCGCAAGAGCTGGGTGACGAGCGCGCCCTATGCCGATCGGCTGGTGCTCTTCACCATGACGGCGGAAGAAGACCCCGCTCAGTCCTCCCATCGCAATGGGGGGAAGCAGCATGGCAAAATCACAGCCTTCCTCATCGACACGCGCCAGCCAGGATTCATTCGCGGGAAGACCGAACCCAAACTGGGCATCCGCGCCAGCGCCACCAGCGAGATCATCTTCGAGGATTACGCCTGCCCCGCCGAGAATGTGCTTGGCGGCGTCGGGCAGGGCTTCAAAATCGCCATGACGGTGCTGGACGCCGGACGAATCGGCATTGCTGCGCAGGCGCTCGGCATCGCGGAAGCGGCATACGAAGCGGCGCTGGTCTATGCCCGTGAGCGCGAAGCCTTTGGCGCGCCAATCGGCAGCTACCAAATGATCCAGCAGAAGATCGCCGATATGAAAACACGGCTTGAAGCGGGACGCGGCTTGCTCTATATGGCGATATTGGCGAAGCAGCATGCCCAGCGAAATGGCGCGCGCTACACCACGGAAGCCAGCATGGCGAAACTCTTCTGCAGCGAGACGGCGGCATTCGTCACCGACGAAGCGCTGCAGATTCATGGCGGCATGGGTTACAGCAAGGAACTGCCGCTGGAGCGCTACTACCGCGATGCGCGCATCACGCGGATTTACGAAGGCACGAGCGAAATCCAGCGCATGGTCATCGCTCGCAATGAATTGGGGTTGCGATGAGAGCAGCAGTATTGACGGGGCATGGCGGCGCGGATGCCGTCGCCTACATGGATGATCTGCCCGTGCCGGAAGTTGGCGCGGGGAAGGTGCGGGTTCGCATCAAGGCGGCGGCGCTGAACCGGCTGGATTTGTGGGTGCGGGCGGGCTGGAAGGGCTTGCAACTGGACTTCCCGCATGTGATCTGCGCGGATGGCGCTGGCGTGGTTGATGCAGTGGGCGCGGGCGTGAGCCAATACGCGCCGGGGGAGGCTGTTTGCATTGACCCGACGATTGTGCCGCCTGGCGACCCAGCGCTGGAAAGCGGCTTGGAAAACCAGACGCGAATCGCCATTTTGGGCGAGCATCACAGCGGGACAGCGGCGGAATTTGTGGTCCTGCCGCAGCGCAATCTGCTGAAGATGCCGCCGGACTTTGATTTTGGCGAGGCGGCGGCGGCTGGCTTGGTGGGCGTGACCGCCTGGCATTCGCTGATCACGCGGGGAGGTTTGGCCGCTGGTGAAAGCGTGCTGATTGTGGGCGCAGGCGGCGGCGTCAACAGCACTAGCATCCAGATCGCCAAGCTGGCGGGGGCGGAAGTCATCGTAGTTGGCAGCAACGCTCAGAAGTGCCAGCAGGCACAAGCCTTGGGCGCAGATATGGTCATCAACCGCGAGGAGGAGCCGCAATGGTCGCGGGCGGTAACCAAGCTGACGGCGCGGCGTGGCGTGGATGTGGTGGTGGACAATGTCGGTGCAGCCACATTGGGGCAGAGCATGCGCGCCTGTCGCATCGGCGGGCGCATCCTCATCGTCGGCGGCACTAGCGGCTATGGCTATGAGCTGAATGTGGCGCAGCTATTCGCGCGGCATATTTCGGTGATCGGCAGCACGATGGGACCACATCGCGACTATGTTCGCGTCATGCAGCAGGTCTTCGCCGGGCGCATCCAAGCGGTGATCGGCGCGCGGCTGCCCATCCATGAGGCGCGAGAGGCGCAGACCCTGCTGGAGAACAACGCGGTGTTTGGCAAGGTCGTGCTGGAACTTTGACAGAGGCTGGATTCGGGCGCCGGGCGCAACTGATGATTCGCGCTGACTCCGAGATTTACCAGTTGCCGGCGCGGTTGGGGCTGGCGGACTTGTCGGCGGTGGCGCGCAGATCAGGCGTCATCTCTGCCCTGCAAGTGGCCGTATATCAAGGCGAACGGCGGCTGCGGTATTCAGTAGCGCGGGTGGTGGAGACGCAGTTGAGCGCGATTGAGTTGACCGTCGCCTACGAAGGCGTGGATCTGAGCCCCTTGCGCATGTCCCTGGACGCAACGCAAATGGAGCTACTGCAGGCGGCGCTGGTCTCGGCGCGTTTCGGCAGATTAGGCGACCAACCGGGCATCAGCGCCGATGACGCGCCGCTGTGGCTGGTGCAACGCGCGGCGGGCTTGCACTTGCACGGCATCGTCCTGGCCCCGGACAGACCCGCCCTGCCCTATTCGCGCATCGTCAACGCCATTGACGTTTGTTTGCCCGCGGCAATTCGCGAAGTGCCCTTCCGATGACGGGCGCTGGCGAATTGCGCGAAGTCGAGGTCAAGCTGCATACGCCCGATTTGGCTACCGTGCGGCGGGCGCTGCAGGAGGCTGGCGCGGAATTGGTCAAGGCGCGAGTCTTCGAGCGCAATCTGCGCTATGACAGCGCCGATGGCGGGCTGACGGCGGCCGGCATTGTGCTGCGGCTACGGCAGGACGACGGCGTCAAGCTGACATACAAAGCTGGCGAATCCTTCCAGGATGGCATCGTCAGTCGCTTTGAAGCGGAAGTCGAAGTCAGCGACTTTGAGACGATGGATGTGCTTCTGCGGCGGCTGGGCTATCAAGTGGCGCTGGTCTACGAGAAGTACCGTGAGACCTGGCAGCTTGGCAGCGCGGAGGTCGTGCTGGACGAACTGCCCTACGGCAATTTCACGGAGATTGAGGGCGCTGCGGAGGCGATTGAGCAGGCCGTGGCGATGTTGGGTTTGGGCGCGTGCAGACGGATGGGCGCGAGTTATGTGGATATTTTTTTGGATGTGAAAGCGCGGATGGGCTTGGCGTTTCGGGATCTGACTTTCGAGAACTTTGCTGGCGTGGATGTCGCAACCTCCCTCGATCCCCCCGACGGGTCGGAGGGAGGCTAAGCACGCCCGTACAAGGCATTGCGGGATGGACGATTTTATTGACCGACGTGCGTCGCCCGCCTACCCATCGCTAGACTTGCCCTACAATAGAGGCACGCTTCGCCCTATACTGCGGCTTTGCGTGACTGCGTCGACGACCTGGAGACAGCATGACAACCAGCCCCAAACTTGAGCAACTGCGTGAAAAACGCGCCGCCAGCCAGCGCGGCGGCGGCGAAGCGCGCATCCAGCGGCAGCACGCCAAGGGCAAAAAAACCGCTCGCGAACGGCTCGATATCCTGCTCGACCCCGGCAGCTTCCGCGAGGTCGATGCCTTTGTACATCATCACAGCAGCAAGTTCGGCATGGAGCGCAACCGCCCGCTCAGCGACAGCGTCGTCACGGGCTGGGGCACGATTGACGGGCGGCTGGTGTATGTCTATTCGCAGGATTTCACCGTCATCGGCGGCAGCCTGAGCGAGGCGCATGCGGCTAAGATCATTAAGATCATGAATATGGCGGTAAAGGTGGGCGCGCCCGTCATCGGCTTGAACGACAGCGGCGGCGCGCGCATCCAAGAGGGCGTCGAGAGCCTGGGCGGCTATGCGGACATCTTCCTGCAGAACACCCTGGCCAGCGGCGTCATCCCGCAGATCAGCGTGATTATGGGACCCTGCGCGGGCGGCGCGGTCTACAGCCCGGCACTGACTGACTTTATCATCATGGTCAAGAATAGCAGTTATATGTTCATCACGGGGCCGGATGTGGTCAAGCAAGTGCTGAACGAAGATGTGACCTTTGAGGGACTTGGCGGCGCATCGGTGCACAGCAGCATCAGCGGCGTCTGTCATTTCGTCGCCGACGACGAAACCCAGTCCCTGACCATGGTGCGGGAGCTGCTGAGCTACCTGCCGCAGAATAACATGGAAGACCCGCCGCCCCTGCCCACCAGCGACGACCCACTGCGCGCCGAAACCGCGTTGGACAGCATCGTGCCGGAGAACCCCAACCAGCCTTACGACATCAAGCGCGTCATTGAACTGATAGTCGATGACGGGCACTTTTTTGAAGTGCATGAAGATTTTGCGGCCAATATCGTCTGCGGATACGCCCGGCTGGGCGGTACAGCGGTGGGCATCGTGGCTAACCAGCCCATGGTGCTGGCGGGCGTGCTGGACATCAAAGCCAGCGAGAAAGCGGCGCGCTTCGTGCGCACTTGCGATGCCTTCAATGTGCCGCTGATCACCTTCGTGGATGTGCCCGGTTACCTGCCCGGCGCCGACCAGGAGCACAACGGCATCATCATGAGCGGGGCGAAGTTGCTCTTTGCCTATTGCGAGGCGACCGTGCCCAAGCTAACGGTGACCACACGCAAAGCTTATGGAGGCGCGTACTGCGTCATGAACAGCAAGCACATCCGCGCAGACCTGTACATTGCCTGGCCCACCGCCGAGATCGCCGTGATGGGACCGGAAGGCGCTGTGGAAATCATCTATCGGCGCGAACTGGGCGATGCGGAGGATCCGGCTGCGCGCAAGAAGGAGCTGGCGGACGATTACCGCGCTACCTTCGCCAACCCCTACATCGCCGCCAGCCGCGGCTTCATTGATGACATTATTGAGCCGCGCAATACACGCGCCCGCCTGATCAACGCGCTGCAGGTCTTCCAGAACAAGCGCGATGAAAACCTGCCCAAGAAACACGGCAACATACCACTCTAGGGGCGCGCCATGGTTGAGACGCAGACGGGCACGGGCATCAACAAAATCCTTATCGCCAATCGCGGCGAGATTGCCGTGCGCATCATCCGGGCAGCGCGCGATTTGGGCATCCCCACGGTGGCGGTCTATTCCGATGTTGACCGCAGGGCGCTGCATGTGCGCTACGCCGATGAAGCGGTGCATATTGGCGGTCCGCGCCCGGCCGAGAGTTATCTGCGCGGGGACAGGCTGATTGATGTAGCGCGGAAAACTGGCGCGGACGCCGTGCACCCGGGCTACGGATTCCTCGCTGAAAATGCTGATTTCGCTGGCGCGGTGATGGAAGCTGGGCTGGTGTGGATTGGTCCCTCTCCCCGCGCCATCGCCATCATGGGAGACAAGCAGGCAGCGCGAACGGCGGTCATGAAGTACGGCGTGCCGCTGGTGCCGGGCACAGAGGCTGGCATGCCCGACGAGGAGTTGGCGCATGGGGCAAAGCGCATTGGCTTCCCGGTCTTGATCAAGGCGGTGGCGGGCGGCGGCGGCAAGGGCATGCGCCCGGTGCACAACGAAGCCGAGTTTGCATCGGCGCTGGGGACTGCCCGGCGCGAGGCGGAAAGCGCTTTTGGCAATGGCGATGTCTATGTCGAGAAGCTGCTGCAGGGCGCGCGGCACATTGAGTTCCAGATCCTGGCCGACGCGCATGGCAATACCGTGCATCTGGGCGAGCGCGAATGCTCCATCCAGCGGCGGCATCAAAAGCTGGTGGAAGAAGCGCCCAGCGTCTTCGTCGATGACGAGCTGCGCAAGAAAATGGGCGACATGGCTATCGCAGCAGCGCAATCCGTGCGTTATGTGAACGCCGGCACCATTGAGTGCCTGGTTGACCGCGACAAAAAATTCTACTTTTTGGAGATGAACACGCGCTTGCAGGTCGAACATCCGGTGACGGAGCTGGTGACGGGCGTGGACCTCGCCAAAGAGCAAATCCGCATTGCCCGCGGGCGGCGCATGGGTCCCACGGAAAGTGTGCTGACGCCGAAGGGTTGGGCGATCGAATGCCGCATCAATGCCGAGGATCCCTACGCCAACTTCATGCCATCCACCGGGCAAATCAGCACCATGATCCTGCCCACGGGACCGGGCGTGCGCGTGGACAGCGGCGTCTATTCCGGCGCGGAGATCACGCCCTACTACGACAGCATGATCGCCAAGCTGATCACCTGGGGCGAAACGCG
This sequence comes from Anaerolineae bacterium, assembly GCA_034420985.1. Lineage (GTDB taxonomy): Bacteria > Chloroflexota > Anaerolineae > Aggregatilineales > Phototrophicaceae > UBA6055. The sequence goes on from DAOUKU010000044.1 coordinate 145,995, forward strand.
TTCTGAAGCCATGCTGCGCATGCGGCGGGCGCTGAGCGAATATCGCATCATGGGCTTGAAGCACAATATCCCCTTTCATATCAACCTGCTCAACAGCATCAGTTTCATCGCCGGGAAATTTGACACCACCTTCGTTGAGCAGCGTTTCAACATGCGCACTTATGAGCAAGACCCAACCAAGAGCGAGTTGGAGACGGCGGCCATCGCGGCGACTTTATACGCGCACCGCAAACGGCAATTGGCGTCGCAGGTGGTGGCGCCAGCCAAGCGTGATGCGAGCAACTGGAAGTGGATGGGGCGCTTCGAGAGGATGCACCGATGAAGTATGTCGCCATCATCAACGGCCAGCAGTATGAAGTCGACATTGATGAAGACGGCAAAGTGCTGATCAATGGCGAGCCGCGCGATGTCGATTTTCTCAATTTGGGCGGCTCGCTGTTTTCGGTGATCACGGAGAACAAGTCGCTGGAAGCGGTCATCGACGATGACGAGGGCAGGATCGCCGTGATGATGGGCGGGCGCCTGTTTGAGACGCAGGTGCTGGACGAGCGGGCGATGCTTATGATGCAGCGGCGCGGCGGGCAGATAACTGGCTCTGGCGAGGTGCACGCGCCCATGCCGGGGCTGGTTGTCGAAGTGGCGGCGCAGCCCGAAGAGTTTGTCGAACAGGGGCAGACGTTGATCATCCTGGAATCGATGAAGATGCAGAACGAGTTGAAATCACCCATCGCTGGCCTGATTCATTCGGTGCAGGTCGCCGCGGGCGAAGCGGTGGAAAAAAATGCGCTGCTGGTGGAAATCCGACCGCTGGCGACTGACGAGTGAGCGAAACGGGCTCGTGATGACCCGCCCCGCGATACGAATGCGAATGCGCCCCGCGGCAAGGGGCTGGCGACAGACGAAAGCGGATTCCCGGTGAAGCATTGGCAACGGCGCGTGGATGCGCTTTGGCTGGGGCTGCTGGCTGTCTATGTGCTGGCTGGCGCGCGCATCATGCCCTTCCATGGCGACGAGTCCACGCTCATCTACATGGGTCGCGATTATTTCTACCTGGTCGCTGGCGACCTGCCGCGCTTGCAATATGATGCGAGCTGGTCGGTCAGCCCGGCTGAGCAGCACTTGCGCCTGTTGAATGGCACGATATCCAAGACTGTGTATGGCGCTGTGGCAGCTGGCATGGGATTCGAGCCTCAAGAGTTGAATGAGCAGTGGGGCTGGCATCTCGATTATGCCGGGAACGCGCGACAGGGACGTCTGCCGAACGATGAATTGCTGGGGCGGGCGCGGCTGGCATCGTCAGCGCAGTTGGCGCTGACAGCGGCGTGTTTCTTTATGTTGCTGCGATTTACGCTGAGTCGACCGACCGCCTATGTCGCCAGCGCGTTGTTTGTGCTGCATCCCAACATCCTCATCAACGGACGGCGCGCCATGATGGAAGGCAGCCACTTGCTGGGGCTGATGCTAGTGCTGCTGGCGGGCGCATGGCTGCTGCAAGAACGCCGCTGGGCGCGTTATGCGCTGCTGGGATTTTGCATGGGAATTGCCATGGCGGCCAAACATCCCAATTTCACCGTCTGCGCGGCGGTGGCTCTCGCAGTCGCAATCGTGCCGCTGTGGCGCGTCCTGCGGAATCGCGATGCTGGCGCGGCGCGCGATTTGGCGGGCTTAGCTGTTTCGGGCCTGCTGGGGGGCGCGGTATTTGTGCTGCTGAATCCCGCCTGGTGGAACGCCATGACGGAGTTGCCGCAAATCGTGGCGAAATTGCGCAGCGATACGCTAGAGGCGCAAGTGGCGGCCTTTGGCGGTTACACGGACTTTGCCGAGCAGCTCACCGGTTTCTTCCGATTCGTATTCGTGGGCGCGCGGCAATACTTTGAAGTCGCGCAATGGGCAGGCTTTGAAGAGATTAGCGCGCAGATCGCCGCCTACGAAAGTTCTGGTTGGGCGGGCGCGCTCTTCATCGGCGAGTCGGGGCGGCTGGGGCTGGTCTGTCTGCTGCTGGCGGCAGCGGGGATCGTGGCGCTGTGGGGGGATCGTAGCGCGCTGGCGGAGCATCGGCTGCTGCTGTTGGTTTGGATCGGCATGACGGCGCTGGTCACACTGTCGGTGACGCCATTGCCCTGGGCGCGTTACTATTTGGCGCTGCTGCCGGCGCTGATCATTCTGCTATCGCAGGCGCTGGTCGGCATGGCGCGCTGGCTGTGGCGCAATTCCCGGACTCGAAGCTATGGTGTCGCTGGACTGGCTTAGCGCTTCGTTCCCGGGTTTGGCGCCGGCGCTGTGGATGTCGCTGGGGCTGGGTTTGCCCTGGGCATTGGCGCTGCTGCCGCGGGGACAGTGGCGCTCGCGGACGCTGGTCGGCGCGCTGGCGCTGGCGCTGGGACCGGCCTGGATGACCGCCTGGATGCTGGCGCTGGGCGTGGCTGGCGCGGAGCTGGGCGCGAGGTTAATCACTGCCGAGGCGATTCTGCTGGGCAGCGCCGGAATTGCGGCGGCTGGCGCATGGATTGCCTGGCGAAAAAGACAGGCCAAGTCCGCGCAAGTCGAGCGGGAGCCGCTGACATTTGACGAGCGGCTGATCATCGCGTTGATCGCTGCGGCGGTGGGGCTGCGCTGGCTGCACACAGCCTATTTTCCTTTCACCGCTTACGACGCGCTTTGGGTCTACGGCTATCAGGGACGGCTCTACTTCCTGGAAGGCATCATCCCCAAAGACATCGCTTATTACCCGCAATTTCTGCCGCTGCAATTCACTTATGTGCAGACGCTCTTGGGCGAGATTAACGACCACGCGGCGCGGATGGTCTTGCCGCTGCTGCATCTCGGCAGTTTGCTGGCGGCCTACCAGTTGGGCGCGCGGCTGGTGGGGCGGCGCGCCGGCTTGTATTGCGCGGCGCTGTGGTGTTTGCATCCGTATGTCGGGCAATGGGCTTATGTCGGCGATTTGGAGATAGCGCTGGCATTCAGCTTCACATTAGCGGCGGCTTTCTTCATCAGCGCTTGGCAGGAAACATGCCCGCGCGCAGCGAAACGGGATGCCCTGCTGGCGGGCGTAGTGCTGGGCGTCGCGCTGTTCACCAAGCCGACGGCCGGCGCATTCATCTGGGGCGTCGGGCTGTGTTTGGGCGTGGAATTGCTGCGAACGGGGCTGGACAAGTCGCGTTGGCTGCCGCGGGGCCGGGTAGCGCTGTGGACGGGGCTGGCGTGTTTGCCGCTGGGCGGAATCTGGTACGCGCGCAACTGGTTACTGGGGCGGGAAGTCGTGACATTTCCCAAGTCGCTCTGGTTGACGCGAGCGCTGCGCAGCGGCGATTACCTAGCGCCACTACTGGTGCTGGCAGTTCTCGCCTTTCTGGCGATTGCGTTCAGGTCGAAGTTGCCGCGGCGGGGGCTGGCGATGGGGCTTGCCGGGATCGCGCTGCTGCTGGTTGGCGCGCTGGCATCGAATTTTGCGCTATTCCCCGAGCGCGCCGACCCGCCCGCAAGTTACATCCGGCCGGCGGAAGCGCTGGCGATGGTTGCAGGGCTGGCGCTCGTCGGGTTTAGCCTGCGCGCGACAATCCAAAGGGCAATGCGCGAATCGCCGGCGCCTGGCATCAGCGCGGCGGGCTGGGGTCTGCTGCTGGCTGCGCCTTATTTTGTAACATTCTTCTTCTCCTACAGCTATCATTATCGACTGGGCTTCGCAGTATTGCCGCTGCTCTGTTTGCCGACGGCGGTGGCATTGGCGGCGCTCATCCAGCCAGAGCGGATGAGTCGCAGTTGGCGCCGGGCATATTGCGCGGCGCTCGTGCTGCTGAGCCTGCCGGGCATTGTGGCGGTGGGCTTTGACGCGCGCTGGTCATCTATTTGGCTGCTGCGCGGGGAGCTGGACAGCGACTGGACGAAGCAGCAAGTCTTCAATCCTTCGCTGATGGAGGTCGTCGCTGGCTTGGAGGATTTCCAGCGCGAGGAGGAAGGCGAGCCGATTGTGGTTGCGCCGGGCGAGGAGCGCCTGCCCTTCTTCTTCCCGCAGATGCTGATCATCGATCGGCTGGTGACGCGCCTGGACGAGTTGGAAGCGCTGAACGCCACACATTTTGTCTACGGAGCGAAGGCGCGCGCTGCTTATCGGGGTGCGGGCATTGATCCGCTGGATACGCAGGTGGTCGCTGCGCTGGGCAGGAGCGACTTCATCCAACTTAGGCGTTCGCATTATGACGGCTTTTTCAGTTACGAATTGTACGAGACGCGGAAACTGGAACGCCGCCACAACATACCTGGCGAGCTGGAATCGGAGGCTGGCGCGATGGTGTTTGGCGACCTGCTGCGCCTGGGTATCGGGAGCGTCTTCCCGCAGCGGATATTTGGAGAAGCGCCGATAACCGTGACGCCAAGCTGGCGCGCCTTGCAGCCGCTGGATCGCGATTATCAGTTCGTCTTACAGCTAGTCAATCAACAGCGCAAGATATTGTCGCTGAACTGGATTTTCGAAGCGGCGCCGCATCGTCATGGCGCGTACTCCACGAGTCTCTGGGATCTGGACGAAGTGGTGCAGGATCGGCAAGTGCTGCGCCTGAACGAAAACATGGACCACAACAGCGGAAGCGACTTCGTGTTTCGGCTGGGGGTGTGGGACGCGCAGGCTGGGGAGTACCTGCCGCTGACGATCGACGGGGCGCCGGGGGGGCATTTCTACCAGATTCCTGGCCGGCACCGAGTACGACCAGGCATGGGATGGGACATGAGTTCCTATGAATGAGGGCGGGCGAGTCGTTTTCATCACGGGTGCATCCAGCGGCATTGGACGCGCTGCGGCGCTGGCTTTTGCCCGCAGTGGCTGCCATGTTTGCGGCCTGGCGCGGCGGGAAGAGCGGCTGGCGTCGCTGGCGGAGGAAATCGCGGCACTGCCGGCGGGGCATGGGGACTTACTGGCGGCAGTGGGCGATGTCAGACAGGCGGCGCAGGTGGAAGCAGCGGTGGCGCAGGCGGTTGAGCAATTTGGGCGGCTGGACATCCTGGTCGCCAACGCTGGCATCGGACAGCATGGCAAACTGGCGGAGGCGGACTGGCAGCACCTGGAGACTGTGCTGCGCACCAATATCGACGGGGTGATTCACAGTATTCGCGCCTGCGCGTCGCATCTGCGGGAATCACGCGGTCAGATTCTCATTGTGTCATCGGTGGTGGCGGGCATTCACACGCCCTACACCGCGACGTATGCCGCCAGCAAAGCCTTCGTTTCCAGCCTAGCGGGTTCGCTGCGCGCGGAGTTGGTCGACGATAATGTCGCTGTAACGGATGTGCTGGTCGGGCGGACGGAGAGCGAATTCAACCAGCATCGCCTGGGCTCCAGCCAAGGCAATCGCGGCGGTTTACCCATCAAGAGCGCGGAAGAAGTTGCCGAGGCTATGGTACAGGCAGCGCAAGGCAGGCGGGAGCGCGTCGTCAGCCTGTTTGACCGAGTCGTGTTGGCGGGCGGTGTCTTGGCGCCCCGCGTGATGGCGCGTTTGGCCGCGCGACAATACAAACCGCGAGAGAACCTGTAACAGCTATGGCGAAGACGAAGAAACTCAATTCCATGCGCCTGCTGGACGGGCGCCGGATCAGCTATGAGGTTCGTCACTACGATGTCGGGCTGCGGGACGCGCGGGATGTGGCGGCAGCTGTGGGCTTCCCGGCCGACGAGGTCTTCAAAACTCTGGTGGCGCGCCTGGCGGGTCTCAAGAAACCTGTGCTGGTGATGCTGCCGGCCAATACCTCATTGAACCTGCGGCGGCTGGCGGCGGAGTTGGGCGCGAAGAAAGCCGCCTTGGTCAGCCACGCCGACGCCGAAAAGCTGACCGGACTGCAGGTCGGCGGCATCAGCGCATTGGCATTGACGCACAAGCGTTGGGATGTCGCGCTGGACGCGCGCGGCGCAATGCTATCGCATATCGTCATCAGCGCCGGCAGACGCGGCACGCAATTGCGCGTTGACAGGAACCAACTTGTATCGTTGCTGGGCTGCCGTATCGTTGATGTTGCCGATGAACTGGAAGCGTGACTCAGCGGGACAAGATTTTCGCCAGGCCGAAGTATTCGGGCGTAATTTGACGGGTGCGCGCGCTGCATTCCGCCAGGGAAATCGGTTTCTGATCGCGCCCGACCCGCGCCACCATCATACCGGTCTCGCCGCTGAGCAGCAGGTCTACCGCATAGACGCCCATGCGCGTGGCCAGCAGGCGGTCAAAGGCGGTGGGGCTGCCGCCGCGCTGCGTATGCCCCAGGATGGTCAAGCGGATCTCAAAGCCGATATGCTTCTGCTCCAGGAAGTCGGCCAATTGCGGACCTTGATAGGGCGCGCCTTCCGCCAGAACTGCGATGGCATGCGACTTGCCGCGGATATAGGCGTCTTCCAGAGCGACGGCGATTTCATTCATAGTGACACCATTCTCGGGGGTCACCACGATTTCCGCGCCACCCAGGATGCCGCTCATCACCGCCAGGTAGCCACAATCCCGCCCCATGACTTCCACGACAAAGGCGCGGTTATGTGAAGTGGCGGTATCACGCAGGCGGTCGACGGCGTCCAAAATGGTATTCAGCGCAGTATCGACGCCGATGCTGGTATCCGTGCCCCAAATGTCGTTGTCGATGCTGGCGGGGATGCCGATGACGGGCACGCCCATATTGTGCAGGGCGAGGGCGCCGCGCAAACTGCCATCGCCGCCGATGACAATGACGCCTTCAATGCCGTGCTCGTTCAAACGCCGCTTGCCCTTGCGCTGCCCATTGGCGGTCTTGAATTCTTCGTTGCGCGCCGTTTGCAGGACGGTGCCGCCACGCTGCAGGATGCCGCTAACCTCGCGACTGCTCAGAAGCGCCATATCGCCCGCCAGCAAGCCTTGATAAGCTTGGCGGATGCCATAGACCTCGACATTTCTGTCCAGGCCGGCGCGGACCACCGCGCGCACCGCTGCATTCATGCCGGGCGCGTCGCCTCCGCTGGTCATCACGGCGATTCGTTTCATCGCGGCTGTCCCCACTGCCATGACAGCTTGTGTCGCAAGCCTATTGTAATCGTGTAGGGGCGCGTCTTCAATTGACGAGGGTTAAGGCTCGGTAAAGCCACTGCCTTCAATGTGCAGGAATTCGCGGCTACCGACGATTTTGAGCAAGTCGCTTTGCAGCGCGGCGCAAATGTCGGTGGTGTGATCGGGGAAGCGCAGAGATATAAAGACGTCACCGCGCTGGATGATGATGTTGAAATGGTCTTGGCCGGGATATTCCACCAGGCAACTGTGTATGCGTTTGAGTTTGCGACGGTCTCGGTCGATATCCGCGGAGGGAACCAGGGTAACCGAGATTGTAGCGGGCGGTCGTGATGGCGCAGCAGAGTCGTCATCGGGCAGTTCTAGTTTACTTTCGCCATTCACCCAGGCCGGTTCGTCGCTGCTAGCGGGGGCGGCTGAACTGGCTGCGGGCGGTTCCGGGAAAGCCTCGTCAGGCGGGGGTTGGAATGCCTCTGGCGGCGGCTCATCCATTGGCGCCCAGGCTGGCGGCTCCTCATCGCTGGGGGGGAGCGACGTCACGGGGGCTGTGGCAGTGAAATCCAGGCGCAGTTCGGCGGCGATGATCTGGGCGTCGCCGCGGCTGTCGTCGTAGTGTCCGCTGATCATGACAATTTCGCCGACGGACAATTGGCGCGCGTCGGTGGTATCGCTTGCCCTAGCGAAGGTCTCGATGATCTGGGCAAAGACGCCGGGGAAGAAGACGACATCAATGATACCGGCGCTGTCATGCCAGTCTTCCAGGCTGATGACGGCCATGGCGTCGCCTTTGCGGGTGGTGAGGCGGCGGACGGCGGTGATCTCGCCAGCTACGCGCACCTGCTCCGGTTTTGGCTGGTCAGGATTCTTCATATCGGCGATGGATTGCAGGTTTTGGCGGGACAGCTGCTCGCGGTAGCGGTCGACCGGGCGTCCGGTCAGGTAAAAGCCCAACAGTTCTTTCTCCCAACGCAGGCGTTCACGCAAATGCACCTCGTCGACATGGCGGGAGTCGTCAAGCAGGTCATGGCTGCCGCCGGCGCTTTCGCCGAACATCTGCTTCTGCCCGACTTCCAGGTCATGATGGTGCTTGCTGCTGGCGCTGACGATGCCATCTAGCGCTTGCAAGAGAGAGGCGCGCGTGCCGAAGGCATCCAAGGCGCCGACTTTTACGAGGCTCTCCAGCGAGCGCCGGCCATACTTGCGCAGGTCAATTCGTTGAATGAAATCCGCCAGGTTGTCGAAGGGCTTGTCGCCGCGCTGGTCGATCAAGTTACGGGTGGCGAAGTAGCTGGCGTTGCGTACTGCCGCCAAGCCAAAGCGAATCGCCCGTTTGCCATCGACGCCGCGTTCGATGTCGAAGTCGATCTGGCTGCGGCCAATATCCGGCGGCAGGATGCGGATGTTGAGTCGGCGGCACTCTTCCAGCACACTGGAAACTTTGCTGAGGTCTTGGCACTGCACGCTCAGAATCGCGGTCATGAACTCTTCAGGATATTGGGATTTTAGGTAAGCCGTCTGCACGGTGATGACAGCATAGTCGGCGGCGTGTGATTTGTTGAAGCCGTAGTTGGCGAATTCCGCGATCATGTCGAAGATGGCGGCGGCGGTATCGGCGGGGATGCCATTTTGTGGTCCGCGCTCAATAAAGATGGCTTTGTGCTTGTTGAGATCGGCCGGCTTTTTCTTGGAGACTGCGCGGCGCATCAGATCTGCTTCGCCAAGCTCGTAGCCGAAGAGTTCGCCAGCGATCTGCATAATTTGCTCTTGGTAGACGCAGATGCCGTAAGTCTCCTCCAAGATGGGTTCCAGGCGCGGGTGCAGGGGGAGGACCGCCTCTTCGCCGTGCATACGCCGGCAATAGGCGGGAATGTAGTCCATGGGTCCCGGACGGTAGAGGGATATGGCCGCCACGATATTTTCAAAGCGGCGCGGGCGCATGCCGCGGAGCATCTGCTGCATGCCGCTGGATTCCACTTGAAAGACGCCGACTGTTTCGCCGCGCCCCAGCATGGCAAAGGCTTCATCCAGGCGAGCGCGTTCTTCGGCGCTGGCGTTTTCGTGACGGAAGGGGATGCTGTCCATGGAGTAAGGGATGTCGTGGTGTCGCTCGATCAACTCGCAAGCGCGGCGCATGATGGTCAGCGTCGACAAGCCCAGGAAGTCCACTTTCAGCAAGCCGATGGCTTCGGCGGTTTCCATGGGAAACTGCGTAACAGCTTTCAAGGCGCCGCCGGAGGGATCCTTGCCGGTGATGCGGTGCAGGGGCACGAGCTCGACCAGGGGACGATCGGCGATGATGACGCCAGCGGCATGGGTGGAGGCGTGGCGGGTCATGCCTTGCAACTCGATGGCGGTGTTGATGACGCGCTGCAGATCCGGCTCCGCTTTGTACAAGGCAGTGAGCTCGGGGCTGTCGTCTACATAATCGCGGATTTTCTTTTGTCGCGCCTCTTGCGGGATAAGGGCAGCAGCGCGGTTGATCAGCCCCAGGTCGACATCCAGGGCGCGGCCGACATCACGCACGGCGGCTTTGGCGCCCATGGTGCCGAAGGTGATGATGGCAGCGACCTTGTCCTCGCCGTATTTCCTGGCGGTATAGGCGATCATCTCGCCGCGGCGGTCGTCAGGGTAATCCAGGTCGATATCCGGCATGCTGACGCGCCCCGGATTGAGGAATCGCTCAAAGAGCAAGCCATTTTGGATGGGATCGATATTGGTGATGCCCAGGCTGTAGGCTACCAGCGAAGCAGCGCCAGACCCGCGCACATTCCACCATATATCGGCATGACGCGCAAACTCGCAGAGGTCCCAGACGATCAAGAAATAACTGTCGAAACCCATGCTGTGGATGATGTTGAGCTCGCGCTTGATGCGTTCCTGGAAGACAGGATCGCGGGACCAGTCCTCCCCATAGCGCCAAGCCATGCCGATGTGGACGAGATGGCGCAGATAACTGTATTCGTCGAAAGCTTCGGGGACGGAGAATGTTGGCAGATGATAGCCCTTTGGCGCCAGGTCGATATTGGTCATTTCGGCGATGCGCAGGGTGTTGGCGAAGGCTTCATCGACCAGTTCTGCCGGCAAATTGGCGAAATCGGCGCGCATCTCGGCGGGGGATTTCAAATAGTAGCTGCTGGTCGGGGTCATGCGCATGCGGTTGACATCGCTCTTCAAGCTGCTGGTTTGGATGCAGAGCAAGGTGTCGTGGGCGTCGGCATCATCGCAGTGCACATAATGCACATCGTTGCTGGCGACCAGTTGAACAGCGCTGTGCCCGCTGCGCCGATAGTCGCAAAGCCAGCGATTGAGCAGATGCAAGTCGGACATATCGTGTCCTTGCAGCTCCAGGAAGAAGTTGTCCCCCCCAAAGACCTCTTGATACCAGCCGATTTGCTCGCGAGCCGCTTCTTCATCGCCGCTGGTGACCAAGCGCGGGATTTCCGATGCCAGGCAGCCGCTGGTGGCGATGAGACCTTGGCTATGCGCCGCCAGGTAGTCTTTATCGATGCGCGGACGGTAATAGTAGCCGTCCAGCTGGGCAGCCGAAGCGATAGATAGTAAGTTTCGATAGCCCTGCATGTCTTTGGCTAGCAGCAGCAGGTGATGGGAATCGCGGTCCAGGCGCGGGTCGCGATCTTGCATGCCACGCGCCGCCAGGTAAGCTTCCATGCCAACGACGGGCTTAATGCCGGCCTCGTTGCAAGCCCAGTAGAAATCTTGCACGCCGAACATGACGCCGTGATCGGTAATGCCAAGCGCCGGCATGTTCAGCTCTTTGGCGCGGGCCACCAATTGCTTGATGCGGCTCTGGCCATCCAAAAGGGAAAACTCGCTGTGGACATGCAGGTGGACAAAATCGCTGGTCATCGGTTGGTGTTTTCTCTGTGTGATTTGGGTGTGAAAGGTGCTTGCGCGCGCGTATTATAGCAAAGTAGCGGAGTGAAGTTGAGCGAAAACCATGCCCGAATTGCCAGAAGTCGAAACCGTGGTGCGGGGCTTGCGAGAGCCTTTGACGGGGAGGCACATCCTGGGGATGTGGCATGACTGGGCGGCGACGATTCACTCGCCTGCGCCAGAGGAGTTTGCGGCGCGCGTGGCTGGTCAGGTCGTGCGGGGACTGGGGCGGCGCGGCAAGTACATCCTGATACGGCTGGACGATGACACGCTGGTAGTTCACCTGAAGATGTCGGGGCGGCTGTATGTGGCGGCGGCGGAAGCGCGACACGAAGCCGACAGATGGGTGCATGTTCGCTTTGACCTGGACGCGGGCTGGCAACTGCGCTTTTCGGATGTGCGCAAATTCGGGCGCGTCTACCTGAGAGCGGATATCACGGACTTGTTGAGCCATTTAGGTCCGGAACCGCTGGGCGACGAATTCACACTGGCGCATTTCCAATCTGGGCTGCGCGGTCGCAAGCTGGCGATTAAGGCACGGCTGCTGCAGCAGGAGTTTGTAGCTGGCGTGGGCAATATCTATGCTGACGAGGCGCTCTTCCGCGCAGGCATCCATCCGCAGCGCCCGGCTGGACAAGTGTCAGACGAAGAGGCGGCGCGGCTGCACGAGGGGCTGCGCGAAGCCCTACTGGCAGGCATAGAGCACGAGGGCGCGAGCATCAACTGGTATCGCAAGCCGGATGGCGGCAAGGGGCAATCGCAGAATCACTTCTTCGTCTATGGCCGAGCCGAGCTGCCATGCCCGTGCTGCGGCGCGCCCATTCACAAGATTCGCGTCGGGCAGCGTGGCACACATTTCTGCCCCATCTGTCAGCCGGCTTGAGCCCAAGACAGAAAAATAGCCGCAGAGGCACAGAGAATCGGGGCTAGTGCAGGGGCGACGCTGTGAGTCGCCCGTGTCCAAGATTGACCCGTATGCGGGCGACTCAATGGGTCATCCCTGCGGCCTTGGATATTAGCTATTGCGCTTAGACTGCAGTCGTCAATGGAAAATCGACGGGGACAATTCTTGGGCGTCCGCTTTCGCTTTGCGTGAGCCGGCCGGCGGGAGTCTTGGCATCGTGCGGGAAGATAAGGAGCGCGCCGGTCTCCAGCGCCCATGGCTGCCAAAGGCGTTTCGTCTCCAGGGTAACCAGCGGCTCGACATCGTAGGCGCTCATCCAGGCCAGGCGCTCGAAATGGATGGAAAGCGAGGCCAAATCGCAGATGAAGGCAGCGTGCGCCCCGCCGCTGGATATGCGCAGGCTCATGTGCGCGGACGTGTGACCGGGCGTTACCAGCGCGTTGATGCCGGGCGCGATTTCCCTCTCGCCATCCAGCAGCTGCAACTGACCGGATAGGTATAATGGCAGATAATTCTCCGGCAGGTAGGTGGCGCGGGTGCGTTCGTTGGGCGCGCAGGCTTCTTCAAATTCACGGCGCTGGACGAGATAGCGGGCTTTGGGGAAAGCTGGCTGGCGCTCTCCGGACTCGTCCAGGCGGAAGTTGCCCGTGCAGTGGTCATCGTGCAGGTGGGTGTTGACGACGATGTCGATATCGAATGGCGCGATGCCCAAGGCAGCCAAGCCTCTGTGCGTGCCATCAAATTGCGTGATGCTGCGGCGTTTGCGCTGCGACGGGCTCAAGCAATTGCCGAAGCCAGTATCGACCAGGATGTTCTGTCGCCCAGCGCGAATCAGCAGGTTGTGATTGGCTGTGCCCAGCAACTGGCGTTCGTCGACCGCATAGTGGCGTGACCAGAGCGCGCGCGGCACCAAGCCAAACATGCCGCCTGGATCCACCCAAGCGCTGGCGTCATTGAACAGATGCAGCGTGAATTCGCCGATGCGCCACATGGCAGGGCGCGCTCAGCCGGCTTGCCGAAAACGACCCGAGAGTTGGTCTTCGCGCCGGTGGCAATGCTTGTATTTTTTGCCGCTGCCGCACCAGCAAGGTTTGTTGGGTCCGGGGCGGCGGCTGGTTTTGCGCACGGTCTGCTGCGTCTTGCGTTCGCCCTGGCTGAAGGCGGCGGCGGGATGGTGCTCGCGCATTTGCCGGCGGCGCTGCGGGGTTTGCATGATAGCTGGCTGGACGAGGAAGATATTGCGCGAAGCGATTTTGCGGTAGGTGTCTTCCACCACGCGGAACATCTGGAAGCCCTGGCGCTGATACTCGACGAGCGGGTCTTTCTGGGCGATGGCTTGCAAGCCAATGCCTTCGCGCAGGATGTCCAGGTCGGTGAGGTGGCGCTGCCAAAAGTGATCCAGGGCGCGGATGACGGTTTGGCGTTCGGCGATTTCCATCAAGCCTTCGCGGGCGGCTTCCAGTTGAACCCGTTTCTCCTCAAGCAGCCCCGCGGCATACTCACAGATGCGCTCGCTCAGGTCGGCGGCTTCCAGGTCGTCGATGGCCTCGGCGTTGATATCCGGCGGCAGGGGCAAGCCGGCGCTGGCGATTTGCTGGTAGATGGCGCCGGCGTCCAACTGCTCGCCAGTGTGGTCGGCGGCGAAAGCCTCATCAACCGTAGCCGTGATTTGATCTTGAATCATGGCCAGGTAATCGCGGTGCAGCGTTTCGGCGTCTTTGCCCAGCCACTCTAAGCGCTGCGCATAGATGATTTCGCGCTGGCGGTTGACGACATCGTCGTATTCGACCACGCGCTTGCGGATATCGAAGTTGTGCCCCTCGACGCGGACTTGCGCCTGTTCAATGGACTTGCTGATCATGCCGTGCTGGATAGCTTCGTCTTCGGGGAAGCCGGCGGTTTTCATCAGGCGTTTGACATTGTCGTTGGCGAAGCGCTTCATCAAATCGTCATCAAGGCTGAGGTAAAAGCGGGATTCGCCGGGATCGCCCTGCCGGCCTGAGCGCCCACGTAGCTGGTTGTCGATGCGGCGCGCTTCGTGGCGTTCAGTGCCCAGCACGAAGAGCCCGCCCGCCTCCAGCACGACTTGACGGTCGCGCTCGACTTGTCTTTCGGCTTCTTGCAGCGCTTTCCGCCATTGCGCGTCGGTGGCGGCGGTGAGATCGATGCCAGCCCGGCGCAATGCAGCCCGAGCCAAGCCTTCCGGGTTGCCGCCCAGCAGGATGTCGACGCCGCGACCCGCCATATTCGTAGCGATGGTTACCGCGCCCGGTCTGCCCGCTTGGGTGATGATTTCGGCTTCTTTTTCGTGCTGCTTGGCATTGAGCACCTCATGCTTGATGCCGGCTTTATGCAGGTACTTGCTCAGGCGCTCGGATGTTTCCACCGCCACGGTGCCGACCAGGATGGGCTGTCCCCGCTGGTTGTGTTCCTGGATGGCATTGACGATGGCGTTCCACTTGGATGTCTCGTTGACATAGATGAGGTCATTTTCGTCGGCGCGGATGACGGGCTGGTGCGTGGGAATGGGCACGACATCCAGCTCGTAGGTCTTCTCGAACTCTTCGGCTTCGGTGAGGGCAGTGCCGGTCATGCCAGCCAGCTTGTCGTACATGCGGAAGAAATTCTGGAAGGTGATAGTCGCCATGGTGATGTTCTCACGGCGGATCTGCACGCCTTCTTTGGCTTCGATGGCTTGGTGCAGCCCCTCGGAGAAGCGGCGTCCGGGCATGAGTCTGCCCGTGAAGTCGTCCACGATGACGACTTCGCCATTCTGCACAATGTATTCTTTGTCCCGGTCGAAGAGCGTTTGCGCGCGCAGGCAGCTGTCCAAATAGGGCAGCATTTCCGCATTGTCGGGGTGATAGAGCTGCGACAGGCTCAGCGAAGTTTCGACCTTTTCCACGCCCTGTTCCGTCAGGTAGACGATGCGATCGCCGATATCCAGCACGAAATCGCCATCGGGTTCTTCAGCTTCTACGCTGTCTTCGCTGCTCTTTTTGAGGCGCTTGACGATGGAAGCGAAGCGGCGGTAGAAGTCGGATGGTTCGTCGGAGGGGCCGGAGATGATCAGCGGCGTGCGGGCTTCGTCAATGAGGATGTTGTCCACTTCGTCGACGATGGCGTAGTGCAGTTTACGCTGTACCAAGCCCTCGTGAGACAAGGCCATATTGTCGCGCAGGTAGTCAAAGCCGAATTCGTTGTTGGTGCCGTAGAGGATGTCGGCATGGTAGGCGTCGCGCCGGCTGATGGGTTTCAGGTTCTGGTAACGGGCGTCGTCTGAGATGTAGTCGGGATCGAAGAGGAAAGAACCGCTGTCCGGCTGCCCGCCGGTATTTTGAATCACCGCCGCGGACAGACCGAGCAGGCTGTAGATAGGACCCATGAATTGCAAGCCGTGCTTGGATAGGTAATCGTTGGGCGTGACGAGATGCGCGCCGCGGTCATCCAGGGCGTTTAGGACCAATGACAGGGTGGCCACCAGGGTCTTGCCTTCGCCCGTTTTCATCTCGGCGATGCGCCCTTCGTGCAGGACGATGCCGCCAATAAGCTGGACATCATAGTGCCGCAGGCCGATGGTGCGCACGGAGGCCTCGCGAACGAGAGCGAAGACTTCCGGCAGAATGTCATCGTGGGACGCGCCACCTGCCCGCTTGGCTTTCAAGCTCGCAAGTTTGGCTTTCAGCGCATCATCGTCCAGGCGCTGCAAGTCCTTTTCCAGGGCGTTGATCTCGTCGACTTTGCCCTGGTAGCTGGCGAGCGCCTTTTGCATCGGGTCGCCGAAGATCGTTTTGACGAGCTTGCGGAACATGGGAATTCGCTTCTGCCTCCTGTTGCTTTCGATAGTATAGCATAGGCGCCGTAAGCGGGGCCGCGTGGCAGCTAACCGAAGATGCCTTCGATTAAGCGCTCGATGCGGCGGCGGAAGATGATGTAAAGCAGGACGAGAATGCCCACTGTAATCAGGATCGCCAGCTGAACCTGCGAGTTCTGCGCCGCTTCCGCGCCGAAACGGACATAGACATAAGTTGGCGCCCAGCCACCCACAAAGGAAATCACGATGTAGACCAGCAGGCGGATACGCCCCAAGCCGACCGCGTAGCTGATGAAATCGTAGACCGAAAATAGCAGCAGACGCGCCAGGAGCAGCTGTTTCCAGTCATCCAGGTAGCGATTGTAGAAGCCGTCGATGCGGCGCAAGCCCGCCTGCCCGACGAAGCGCAGCACCAGTGGGCGCCCGTAGAGCCGCCCGATGATGACATTGATCGTGCCGCCGATGACCTCGCCAAGCACGGAATAAAATGTGCCCAGCTCAATGCCGAAGAGGACGCCAGCCGCCAGTTGAATGGGACCGGCGGTGAGCGGCGCAAAAGTGAAAGTCAGCGCTTTGATGCCGACATAGATCAGCGGTCCCCAGATGCCAGCGCCGGCCACCATCAACTGCAGTTCCTGCAAGCCGATGAGTTGCACCAGCCAGGACAGCAGGGCGAAGAGCGCCAAGAACATCGCGCCGCCGAGCAGGAGCATGGTCGACGACAAGCCATCGGACGGGTCTTTGGGCGGGCTGTAGATGGAACGTCTGTCGTCACTCATTGAAGAGAGCGCCGACGCTTCTACCTTCGTGCGCGCGCAGGATGACTTCGCCAAGCAAGGGCGCGATAGACAACACGGTCATATTGGGCAGCTTGCAAGCTTCCGGAATGGCCAAGGTATTGGTGAAGATGATCTCGCGCAGGTCGAGGGCGGCAAAGCGTTCATAAGCCTGGTCAGAAAAGAAAGGGTGGGTGAAGGCGAAGAGCACATCGCGAGCGCCATAATCGCGGACGACATTGACAGCGCTGACGACGCTGCCGCCCGTGTTGACCTCGTCATCGACCAGCAGCACATTTTTGCCTTCGACGCTGCCGATCAGCGAGAGAGCGCGTGGACTTTCGGCATTGCTGGTGCGGCGCTTCTCGACGAAAGCCAGGGGCACGCCCAGGGTCTCCGCCCAGTTGCGGCCTTGTTTGGCGAAGCCGAGATCGGTGGCGACCACGACCAGGTCTTCCAGTTCGCCGCTGCGCAGCTGAGCCAGGATGTAGTCGCTGAGCAGATGGAAGGCGGTGAGGGCGTCGCCGGGGATGTTGAAAAAGCCTTGAATCTGCCCGGAATGCAGGTCAATGGTCATGTAGCGATCGACGCCGGCCGTTTCGATCATATTGGCGATGAGGCGGGCAGAAATCGGCACGCGCGGCTGGTCTTTTTTGTCGGAGCGCGTATAGCTCATGTAAGGTACGACCAGGTTGATGCGCCAGGCGGAGTCGCGCTTGAGCGCGTCGATCATGATGAGCATTTCCATGAAGTTGTCATGCACGGGGGAAGCCATGGTCTGCACAAGGTAGACATCTTTGCCGCGGACGCTCTCTTCCAGCTTGATGAAGATATTTTCGTTGGAAAAGACCGTGCGGTAGTAGGCGCCCGGCTTGATATTGTAAGCGGAAACGCGCGAGATATAGTCGGTGATTTCGCTGCCCAGGGCTTGGGAGGCGCCGCCGGAGAAGATCTTCATGGAGCCAAAGCGCATGGTCGCAGAGTGCACAGGCGTATCCTGCGCCCGGTTGTTGATGGCGATCGGGTTGTATTTGGCGCCTGGAACTTTGGCTTTTTCAGTCGCTTTCATGGCGCTTTCGGCGGCTGCCTGAACTATGCTGCAAGAGATGTTATGCGCAATGATAACAGGAAAGGGCGCGCTAGCGAAAGAGCAAGCCAAAAGCGAAAACGGACGACCTGGCCGATCGTCCGTTTGACTTATGCACAGGCGCGTCTAGATATGCGCGGCGATGGTGTTGACGATCTTGCCTTTGGGCTTGAAGCCGGTGATACGCTCGACTGGCTGGCCGCCCTTGAAGAGGATCAGCGTGGGGATCCCCATAATGCCATAGTTCATGATGATGTCCTGGTTGGCATCAGCATCGACTTTGGCGACGCGCAATTTGCCGTCGTATTCGCTGGCGATTTCATCGACGATTGGTGCAATCATCTTGCAGGGTCCGCACCACTCCGCCCAGAAATCGACCAATACTGGCGTGGCGCTGTCCAGCACCTGGCTCTGGAATTCGGACTGGTTGACATCGAATGGCTTGCTGCTCATGTTAGTTCCTTTCTCGTTGACAATCTGTACCTTTGACGAGGGGCTGATAAGTCATCTTACCTTGTAATTGCGTTAGAGGCGGCTGTCGTGCTAGCATCCTCCCAGCGCCAAAAGACGAAAGCCACCGCCATGGCAGACGACGCGCGCTTGCCGGATTTGACCAGCCGGCAAGAGGTCATCCTAAGCTGCATCGTGCAAGCCTACTCTGAAAAGCCGGAGCCGGTCAGTTCACAGCATCTGGTTGAGCGCTATCAACTGAATTTCAGCTCGGCGACGGTGCGCAATGAAATGGCGCAACTGGAGGAACTGGGCTACATCGCCGCGCCGCACACCTCGGCGGGGCGGCTGCCGACCGCGGCGGGATTCCGCTATTTTGTGCGGCGTCTGCTGCAGACGCGCAGCTTGACCCGCGGCGAGCAAAGCCATATTTCGGAGCGGGTCGGCACGTTACAGGCGGGCATGGAGCAATGGATGCGGCGGACGGCGGCGCTGCTGGCGCGCTCGGTGCAGACGGCTTCCATCGTGACCCCGCCGATAGCGCAGACCAACGCCTTCAAACATGTCGAGTTGATTTCCATTCAGGGGCGGCTGGCGCTGATGGTGCTGGTCTTGCACAGCGGCAGCGTGCATCAGCGCATGCTCACACTGGCGGACGCCGTGCCCCAACAGCAATTGGCAGAAGCCGCCAAACGCATCAATGAATTATGCGCGAGCTTGGACGCTCGTCAGGTGCGGCTGCGCAGTATCAACCTGCCCATGCTGGAGCGGGAAGTGGCCGAGCTTACGGCTGAGCTGATCGAAACCGCCGACAGCAACCAGACGCGTTTTATCTACCGCGACGGGCTGAGCCGCATTATCGAGAGCTTCGCCGATGAAGAAGGCGCGCAGCAAGCCATCCGCATATTGGAAGAACATACCGTGCTGAACGCACTGCTAAATGACCTGCTGGAGCGGCTGCCGGCTGGCGAACAGAATGATGCGGTTGATGTCAAAGTAGTCATCGCCGGCGACGGGCGCTATCAAGATTTGAACCGCCTGAGCATGGTGCTAAGTCGCTATGGCGACCCCGAAAAGATGAGCGGCGCAATCGGCGTGCTGGGACCAACGCATATCAATTATGGGCGCGCTATCAGCACCGTGCGCTATGTGTCCAACTTGATGACCAATGTGCTGGCCACGCTGTATCAAGATGGCGTGGACAATGCCGAGCAGGGCAACATATAAAATATGTAAGACTTCCCCCGCAGCGTCAAAAAAACGCGATTTGCGACTATAATTCCGCCTGTTTCTGATACTGGTCAAACACAGACGCGCCAAACTGGATGCGTGGACCTGCGGAAGGGCAGCCGATGAACGAAGAAACGAGCCGGACCGAGCAGCCAGCATGCGAAGGAAGCAATGAAGCTGCCGAGCCGCTGGATGAATTGAGCGCAGCGAAGAAGGCGCTGCAGGAATCCATAGCGGAAACGCATGTCGCGCAAGAAGCGCTCGAAGCCGCCACTTCTTTGGCAGCCGAACATCTGGCTGGTTGGCACAGCGCCAACAAAACTGTTGACGAGTTGAAAAAGGAAATGGAACGCCAGAAGAAAAGCCTGGAAGCTTTCAAGAAACGCGCCGAGCTAGCGGCGGTGCAAAAGCTGGATTCCTTGATTTACGCTGTCGATGAATTCCTGTCCACATCGCCGACGCCGCCGGCCGACATCCGCGATCACGACTGGGTGGCTGGCGTGCAGATGCTGCAGCGCAAGTTGGAAGCGGCGCTAGCCAGCCATATTGACGCGGACAGCGTGGTGATCGCCCTGGATGCCAAGCGCATGCTGGCCTTTGAAGAACTGGCGGAAGAATTTGCAGCCGCCAAAGAGGCAGAGGCACCTATCGCGCTGGCGGTGGAAGCGATCGACCCAGCGCCCGGCGAGCTCTTCGACGGCAAGCTGCATCAAGCCATCGGCATCGACAGCAGCGGCTCGCAGGAAAGCGGCACCGTGGCGCAGTTGCTGCGGCGCGGCTACCGCGTTGGCGACTTTGTATTGAGGGAGGCGCTGGTCATGGTGGCCGGCTAGGCAAGCGCCTGGCGGACCAGAGGCGGCGTCTGTGCAGAGAGGGAGAAAACACATGGGAAGAATCATCGGTATTGACCTGGGCACGACCAATTCGGTGGTCGCCGTGATGGAAGGTGGCGAGCCCGCGGTGATTCCAGCGTCGGAAGGCGGCAATTTAGTGCCGTCGGTGGTCGCCATCAACGCCAAGACAAGCGAGCGGCTGGTCGGGCGAGTGGCGCGCAACCAGGCGGTAGTCAACCCGCAGAACACGGTTTTTTCGGTCAAGCGCTTCATGGGGCGGAAATTTGACGAGAGCGTCGTCCGCGAAGCCCGCGAGTTGATGCCCTATCAACTGTCCGCGGCACAAAATGGCGATGTGCGCATCCGCATGAATGAGCGCGATTATAGCCCGCCGGAGATCTCGGCGATGGTGCTGCAAAAGCTCAAAGCCGATGCCGAAGCCTACCTGGGCGAGCCTGTGGACCAGGCGGTGATCACTGTGCCCGCCTATTTCAACGACACGCAGCGCAACGCCACCAAAGACGCTGGCAAAATCGCTGGTTTGGAAGTGCTGCGCATCATCAACGAGCCGACGGCATCCTGCCTGTCCTTCGGGCTGGAGAGTCGCGAAGAGGGCATCGTGGCTGTATACGACATGGGCGGCGGCACCTTCGACATTTCAATCCTGGAGATCGCCGATGGCGTCTTCGAAGTGAAATCGACCAGCGGCGACACCTTCCTGGGCGGGGACAATTTTGACGAGCGCATCATCAACTGGATCGCGGAGGACTTCCAGCGTGACACCGGCATCGACCTGCGCAAGGACTTGCAAGCGTTGCAGCGGCTCAAGGAAGCGGCTGAGAAAGCCAAAATCGAGCTGAGCAATACCACCAGCGCCGAGATCAGCCTGCCCTTTATCACGGCGGATGCCGGCGGTCCCAAGCACTTGACAATGAGCCTGTCGCGCTCCAAGCTGGAAAGCCTGGTGGACGATTTGATCGACGCCTCGATCAAGCCTTGCAGCGATGCGCTCAAAGCAGCTGGCTTGACGACCAGCGATGTGGATACGGTGCTGCTGGTGGGCGGCATGACGCGCATGCCGGCCGTGCAGGAGCAGGTCAAGAAGTTCTTTGGCAAAGAGCCGACCAAGCGCGTCAATCCCGATGAAGTGGTGGCGCTGGGCGCAGCCATTCAGGGCGGCGTGCTGGGCGGCGATGTCAAAGACATTCTGTTGCTGGATGTGACGCCGCTGACCCTGGCGATTGAAACGCTGGGCGGCGTAGCGACCGCCATGATCGAGCGCAATACCACCATCCCCACCAAGAAGTCGCAGGTCTTTTCCACAGCGGCGGACGGGCAGACGCAGGTGGAAATCAATGTGCTGCAAGGCGAGCGCTCCATGGCGCGGGACAACAAGTCGCTGGGGACTTTCATCCTGGCGAATATCCCGCCGGCGCCGCGGGGCATGCCCCAGATTGAAGTTACCTTCGACATTGACGCCAATGGCACCCTGAATGTCGCCGCCAAAGACAATGCCACTGGCGCGGAACAGACGATTGTCATCACGGCTAGCAGCGGCTTGAGCGATGATCAGGTCGATGCAGCGGTCGCGGAAGCCGAGAAGTTCGCCAGCGAGGACGCGCAGCGCAAGGAAAAAGCGGAAGTCGACAACCAGGCGGAAAGCGCCATGTACCAAGCGGAGAAGCTGCTGAGCGAGCACAAGGACAAGCTGCCGCCGGAAATGGTCAGCGAAACGGAAGCCAAGATTGCGGCGCTGCGGACAGCCCAGGCCGGCGATAGCGTCAGCGACATCAAAGCGGCGACCGAGGCGCTGATGGCGCATCTACAGACACTGGGCGGCGCGATGTACCAGGATGGCGAGACGCCCGCCGATGGTGAGTCCGGCAAGAACGAAGACGAAGATGTCATCGATGCTGAATTCACGGAAGCGTAGTGTCATTCAACATTTGACCGATTGTAGGCGCGGCGGACAGTTGCCGCGCTTACAAATCAAAATGACAGATTCAGAAGAGGATCTGAGTATCTGATACATGGGAAGAATTTAGAGCGAACTTAGAAAAGGCGTACCCGAAACCGGTTGAAGCGCTACCGCTTTTCGCGAAACTTGCTGACACGAGTGCAACTCTAGTATCCTAAGGAACTGTATTTGGATCGGATAATCTCGTTGGGCGTTGATTCGCGTGCCGGTGATTGTATGCTTAGTGTCAAGCACTGTGAAATGAGAAGGATTCCGCTGTGCCCAGAGACTTGTATGAGGTGCTAGGCGTCCCGCGCAGCGCCGACAACAAAGAGATCAAAAGCGCGTATCGGCGTTTGGCGCGGCAGTATCATCCCGATGTCAGCGATGAAGCTGACGCCGAGGACAAGTTCAAAGAGATCACCGCCGCCTACGAAGTGCTTTCGGACGATGCAACGCGCGCCCGCTATGACCGTTTCGGACATGCTGGAGTGAATGGCGCGAGCGGCTTTGGCCAGGGCATGAGCGGCTTCGGCTTTGAAGACATTTTCGACATTTTCAACAGCGCTTTTGGCGAGCAGCGCAGCGGACGGCGCCGCGCCGCCAGTCGGGGTCAAGACCGCCGCGTCGATATCACTATCGACTTTGTCGAGTCGGTCCTCGGCGTCGAGAAGGAAGTCGAATTCCTGCGGCTGGAAGAGTGCGAAGATTGCGCTGGCAGCGGCTCAGCAGATGGCGCTCGCCCGGTGACTTGTCGCAATTGCAATGGCAGCGGCGAAGTGCGGCAAGTCCAGCAGACATTTTTGGGCTCGATGGTGCGCGCTCATACCTGCCCGACCTGCGGCGGCAAAGGTAGCCGAATCAGCAACCCTTGTCGCAGCTGTGATGGCAGCGGCCGGCGGCGTCAACGCGCTTTGCTGAGCGTGAAAATCCCGGCCGGCGTCAGCGAGGGCATCCAGATCCAGGTGCGCAACGAAGGCGATTATGGCGAACAGGGCGCGCCGCGGGGCAATCTTTTCGTGGTCGTGCATGTCCGCGATCATGCCTATTTCAAGCGCAACGAGAACGATATCGTCCTCGATATCAGCATCAACATCGCGCAGGCGGCGCTGGGCGACAAAATCCAGGTCGAGAGCGTGGAAGGCAAAGTCGATTTGGAGGTGCCGCCTGGCACACAAACCGGCAAGATCTTCCGACTGCGCGGCAAGGGCTTCCCCAAGCTGCGCGCCGATGGCAGCAGCGCCGGACGCGGCGATCAACTGGTGCGCGTGCAAGTGGCCACGCCGACCCACTTGAACGAACACCAGCGCGAGCTCTTTGCGCAGCTGGCGGAGACATTCGGGCGCGACATCACGCCGCAGCGCAGCGGGCGCGGCTTGTTTGAACGGGCGATGGACTTTCTCGCCGGCGACGACAAATAAGCCCGCATGAGCCAATGGATCGAAGTTAGCTTGCGCGTCGATGGCGAAAGCGCGGAAGCCATTGCTGAAGTGCTGAGCCGCTACGGACATCAGGGCGTATCGCTGGAACAAGACGGCATCGAACCGGATACCTGGGACGAGACGGACCCGCCGCCAGCCGAAGGCATGATTCTGCGCGCCTATTTCCCCGATGACGAGCGAGCGGAAGCCACCAAAGCGCAGTTGGAGACGGCGCTGGGGCATATGCGCTTACTCTACCCCATGCCGGCGCCGAGCTACCGACCGCTGCGCGAGGATGACTGGTCCGAGGCTTGGAAAGCGCATTATCAGCCGCTGCGGATTGGCGAGCGACTGCTGGTGCGCCCGCGCTGGATCGATGTGGCGCTGGGGGAGGGCGACATTGACATCGCGCTGGACCCGGGCATGGCATTCGGCACGGGCACGCACCCGACCACGCAGCTCTGCCTGGAAGCGCTGGAGGGCGTCATGCAACCGGCGCTAGTTGCGCTGGACCTGGGCTGTGGCAGCGGGATTCTGTCGATTGCGGCGGCAAAGCTGGGCGCGCGGCAGGTGCTGGCGCTGGATATCGACCCCATTGCGGTCGCTGCTACGCGCGAGAATGCCCGCGCAAATGGCGTGGCTGAGCAGATCACTGTGCGGCAGGGCAGCCTGGAGATTGTACGAGGCTCGGCGCGGCGCTTTGATCTGTTGATCGTCAACATTTTGGCGCGCGTGATCCTGCAGTTGGCGGGGGGTGGCTTGGGCGATTTGCTGCGGCCGGGCGGCAGTGCGCTCTTCAGCGGCATCATCGAGTCGCAGGTAGACGAAGTAGAAATGGCGCTGCGCGGCGCGGGCTTGCAAGTGCAGGCGCGGCGGCAATTAGGCGACTGGGTGCTGCTGGAAGCGCGGCGGACCCTGGGCTAGCCGCATGGCGGAACTGAAGGGACAAGCGCGCGCCGAGTATGTACGCGGCATGTTTGATCGTATCGCCGGGCGCTACGACTTGATGAATCGGCTGATTACGGGCGGGCAGGACCGCAAATGGCGGCGCTTCGTGGTTGAAGTCGCGGACTTGCCGCCAGCAGGCGCGCTGCTGGATATCGCTACGGGCACTGGCGACATCGCCCTGGAGGCATTGCGGCGGCAGCCATCCGCCCATGTCGTGGGCGCGGACTTTGCCCTAGGCATGATGCGTGTTGGGCAGGGGCGGCGCGGCGGCGAGCAAGTGCGCTGGTCGGGCGCGGACGCCCTGCAATTGCCCTATGCCGATGCCAGTTTTGACGCGGTCGTCTCGGGCTACCTGTTGAGAAATGTCATTGATATCCCGCAGGCGCTGGCGGAGCAGCATCGTGTGCTGAAACGGGGCGGGCGCATCGTCATCCTGGATACTTCTCCACCATCGGACAACTTGCTGAAACCGCTGATTATGCTGCATCTGCAGGTCGGAATTCCGTTGCTGGGACGCCTGATCGCGGGTAGCGCGGCAGCCGAGGCTTATCGCTACCTGCCGGAGTCGACCGCGGCTTTCAAGACGCCGGCGGAATTGGCCGAATTGGTGGCGGCAGCGGGCTTTGCCAGGGTGCGTTACCGGCAGTTCATGCTGGGCACGATGGCGGTGCACTGGGCGCAGAAAGCATAACGAGCCACCGAAGTGATGGCTCGTCCCGACATAGATGAATGCTGGCGGTTATGGGGTGGTTGCGGTGCAATCGCGCTCAGGTGCGCACATTGTCTTTGTGACGATAGATGATGCGCCCGCGATTCATATCATAGGGGCTCATTTCGACCTTGACACGATCTCCCAACAGAATACGGATGTAAAACTTGCGCATCTTGCCTGATAGATAAGCGAGTAAGCGATGTCCATTTTCCAACTCGACCATGAATTGCGTGTTTGGCAGCGCTTCTACCACCGTGCCTTCTACTTCAATCTTCTCTTCTTTCTTTGCCATGTGCCTCCTGATTAAGACTGATTAGACGACTATAACATTAGGGGCGACAGACGAGGCCGCCCCGGATGAACGATTGCCTTGGACGCGCTGGGGTCAACCGAGCGCTGCGCTCAACTGCGGCGCATGCGACGGCGCGAACGGCGGATCGCCTTCTTCTTCTCGATGCGGCGCAATTCGCTCTTGGAGATATGCCAGCGTTTGCGGCGCACGGTGCTCAAAATGCCGGCGTTGGTCACGCGCTTGCGGAAGCGCCGCAGCAACTGCTCCTGACTCTCGCCTGGCTTGAGTTTTACAGAAGCCATGCCCTACTCACCACCTTTGACTTTCCATATGTAGTCGCAGTGTACACTAGAAATCGCGCCTTATACAGGCTCATTCTCGCTTTCCTCTTGCGCTTGCAAGGCTGCGGCTTCTTGCTGGGCAGCAGCGACCAATTCCAACTGGCGAAGCAGCGCGCTACCGAACATGATCCAAGCAGGCAAAACAAAACCCGGAGACAGTTGGGCTGCCAATCCAGGCTTTTGAAAATCACTTTGTCTGCAAGCTAAGTAGTGCCAAGTAAGTAATGCAAAAACTTACCACCGAGGGCACCGAGTCTAAAGAGTGCACAGAGATAAGGACTTTGTAGGGGCGACACTTGTGTCGCCCGCATAACCCATCCCTCGCCACTCTCCCAAGCATGGGGCGAGCCACCGGCTCGCCCGTAGGGGTTTCGACTTTCGATTTGCGGTTGGCTTTCGCATGACTAAGTTGGACTTACTGAGAAGCGAACAATGCTAGACGAGATTGTACGCTCTCTTCCCGGTGCTGTCAGGGGCAGACGACAGCTATGCGCGCTTCGTCCGCCGAGAGCCATCGCGAGTTTGCGGCAGCTGTTGCGCTAAGCCAGGTCTTCGGTCTCGCCGTCCAGCAAGGGCGCTTCAGCTTCGGCTTCCTCGGCTTCGGCTTCGGTGCCCCAGCGCTGGGTGAAGCCAACGCGGCGTTTCTCCGGCTCCAGGTGGCTGATGCGCAGAGACAGGTGGTCGCCCTTTTGCACATAGGAATAGGGTTCTTTGAGCGCGCCATCGCCCATTTCGCTGAGATGCAGCAAGCCTTCCAAGCCATCTTCCAGCGCCACGAAGGCGCCAAAGTCGACCACATTGGTGACATAACCAGCCACCAACTGCCCTTCGTGGTAGCGGATTTGCGCGTCGTCCCAGGGGTCGCTGAGCAGACGTTTGCGGCTGAGCGCGATGCGATTGGTCTGGCGATCCAGGTTGAGCACGAAAACTTCGATCTCTTGCCCGATCTGCAGGATATCGCGCGGGTGGTCGACGCGATGCCAAGCCAATTCGCTGACATGGATGAGACCGTCCGCGCCGCCGATATTGACGAATGCGCCAAAATCGCGGATGCCGGTAACCACGCCTTTGACGACATCGCCGACGCTGAGCTCGGCCAGCAGTTGCGCCTTGCGGCGGGCGCGCCATTCGCGCTGCGCCTCGCGTTCACTGAAGATGAGCCGGCGCCGGTCTTGATCAACTTCGATGATTTTGACGCCGAGCGTATTGCCGATGAGCTCGCTCATGGCTTCGCGGCGGTCGGCAGAAAGTCGGACGGATACCAGGTGCGAACTGGGGATGAAGCCTTCCAGGCGATTCCAGCGGACCAGCGCGCCGCCTTTGTTGTAGCCGCTGACTTTGACATCGACCGCATCCTGCGATGTGAGAAGCTCGCGCGCTTTTTCCCAGTCGTAGCGCTGCAAACCCATATTAATGGAGACGACAAGATTGTCATTTTGGTCGCGCGGGTTGACGATATAGACGGGCACGCTGGCGCCGGCTTCCAGGCTGGCGCGGAAGTCGTCATCCATGCGTTCCAGGTCTTGAGAGGGCACGATGCCGTCTTGCTTTGCGCCCAAATCGACGATGATTTCGCGATCGTCTATTTGCAAAATGGTCGCTTCGCGGATTTCGCCGCGCCGCGGTGGTGTGAAAGAGAAATCAAATGACGAGGCGAGCATATCCTCGAAGCTCTCCTCCTGGCTGGCGATACTTTGCTGTTCACTCATGGCTTTGGGGTTGCCTCCTGCCTGTGCAGGTCTTAGGCGCGCCGCCGCCGGGTTAGGCATTGGCGCTTGGTCTCAATGATTCGGACAAATATGGCTAGCTGTTGACAAAACGACAGGTGTCCGCAGACGAGTGCATGCAATGGCGAAGACCTGCACACCACGCCAAGCACGCGCCGGCAGCCGGCGACAACAGACAGCAACGACGACTATAGCACATTTGACAGCGAATAATAGCGAGTCTTCAAATTGCGCTTAAACCCGTTCAGTTTTGCGGCTGGTCGCCGGCATAATCCCGCCCTAACAAGCCACGATCTATCTCCCATGGGTAAATGACATACACATCCGTGATATCACCGTAGAGATCAGGTTTGGTATCCGTGAATAAAGTGCGGTAGGGGTTATAGTGCAGCACGCAATTGATGGCCGTTCCGCCGGCGGCGCTGACACGATCGCGCACGGCGATGCTGGTTCTGCCGCTGCCCCAGACGTCGTCAATGATCAGGGTACGACGCCCGCGCAACAAATCCGGATCCGGGAATTGCAGAAAGCTGGGCCAAGCCATCAGGCTGGACTTCGCAGCCGCCACGAAGTCCACCGAGGCGGTCAGCAGGTGCTGGATGCTCAGCGCTTCCGCCAGCAGGCCGCCGGGAATGACGCCGCCGCGGGTGATCATCACCATAGCGCCGAAGGGACCCAAGATTTGGATCCGCGGTATCAAGCCGTCGATGAGCTCGTCGACTTCGTCCCAGGTAATCAGTCGCGGAGGGCCGGAGTCTTCCGGGCGCATCAGCATGTGTTCTCCCCTTCTGCGCCGCCTGCGAGCAACAGCGCTGCGCCAATCATAGCGAGTCTTGAGGCGCTTGCCCAATTTCGGGCTCGGCGCAGAGGATGGCGACAGGTTTGCCGCGGCAGCGCGTCATCACCAGCAGGCAGGCATCGCCCTCGCCGTCCAGCCGCAAGCGAGCGATCAACTCTTCCGGGCGCATGGCGAAGCCGCGCTTCTTCACCGTGACGCGACCGATGCCTCTAGCGCGAAGGTGCCTACGCAGCCGCTTGAGCTGGAAGGGCAGCCAGTCCAGAATCCGCCAGCAACGTCCCCATGGCGTCGGGCTGTGGCTGTCCAGCGTGAGGTAGGCGATGCGCTCATCCAGCATGGTGGCGTCCAACGTCTGCGCGAGAGTTTGCACGAGTCCCGCCCGCAGCAGGGACGGGTCTGGCTCCAGCAGCCAGCCGCGGGGCGCGCTGATCTCGACTGAAGCCTCTTCCGCGCGCCGCAATTGATGCACTTGCTCCCCGCGCAGCAGAGTCGCGTGCGGTGGAACGGATCGTCTGTGCAGCCAGAGCAGCGCTTCGCTCAAGCTGCCGGCGACAGAAATGAATTCCAGCGCGCCGCCATAGCCTGCGATCTGGCGCAGGTCTACGCCCGGCGACAACTTGACAGCGATCTCCCGCGCGCGCCACTGGGATACCAGCGAAAGCGGCGGCAGATAGCGCTCAACATGGTGGATGCGCCTGCCCTGCTGGTCGCGGCGGGCGGGGTCGTAGAAGATGGCATCATATCCGGAGGGAATGCCAGCGCGGACATCGGCGACGGCAAATCGCGCCGGCAGCTGCGTGACAGCGGCGTTGTGCCGGGCGACGGCAATCGCAGCGGGGTTGATGTCCAAGCCCAGGACCTCGCGGCCGGTCACGGCGAAAGCCAGGCTGTCCGCGCCGATGCCACAGCAAAGATCAAGCAGTCGCGGCGAATTGAACTGGCGGGCTCGGTATCGGCGCGCGAGATAGGCGCTGGCTTGCTGCAAGCCGGCATCGGTAAAGAGCAGGCGCGGAGCCTGATACGGGAACTTGACAAGGGCTTTCTTGCGCAGGCGCAGGGTCGTCAGCACCGCCGCCGCTTCGCGAGGCGACAGCGTCGCACGCAATTTCGTCAACAGGCGCAGCGCATTGACGTCGGACAGGTTGTCGCTGGCATGGGCATCCAAATGCGCGTGGGCACGATCTGTCTGCAAGAAGGCGATATCGTCGGCAGATAGCGGCATCTAGCGAGCTACTCGTCAGGCGCCTCGGCGGAGGCGGGATCAACTTTGATATAGGCAAGGCTTTCGCCCCGCAGCGACTCCAGCGTGGGATTGAGGCGCAACTGCCAGGCTTGCGACTGGGCGGTAGCGCGGCTGAACTTGCCGACCTTGTTGATGTCGCGGATTAAGCCGTCTAAAACTGCGGGCTGCAGAAAGGCGACCGCTTCGGGCAAGCTGCTGAATGCCAACAGAATTGGCTGCGGCTGCGCGTCGATGGCAGCGGCTCGCCAGCGAATGGGCTCGTTGGCAGCTAGTTTCCAGACGGGTTTGTTGGGGCGCTGCTGGATCAAGAGATGCAGGTATCGCCCGCGGAAGCTCGCTAAGTCCAGCGAATCCGCGTCCGCGCCAGCCACCTGTTGAATGCGCGCGACGGTGTCGGCGGTAGTGTGCGGTTTCTCGCCGCGCAGCAGCAAGCCCAGTCCGTCGACGGCTGGCTCGACCAGGATGCGCACGAAGCCATTTTCGCGCAGGTATTCACCATGCTGCCAGCCGACGTCGCCCTGAGACTGCACGAGGATCAAACGTCCGCCCGGTCGCAGCAGTCGCAAAGCCTCTGACAACAATGCCGAAGTCAGTGGCAGATTATAAGCAGTGATGGCATCGACAGCATTGGGCTGGCAGTGGTCTTTGCGAAGGAGGACTAGATCCGGGCGGGCCTCGGCCAGCAGCGCTCCCGATTCGCCGTCAAGGTCAAGCAGGCGCAACTGAGCGGCGCTGGGCGGCAGGTGCTTTACCATTGCCGCGACGAAATGCCGCCGCAGCCGCAGCGCCGACATCAGCTGTTGCTCGCCGCCACCTTGATCAGCTGCAGGAATTCGTCCCATTCCTCGCGGAAGAAGTGTAGGGTCACCGCGCCGAGCTCGACATGGTAGGTCAGTTCGTCATCGGGCTGGCGCACTTCCCAGACCAAGTAATTGTCGGTCTCGGCGAGGGCATTGTTGTCACTGTCGTTTGCTTTGCTCATGTTAGCTGGCTTGTTTGGTCGAATTACAGCGGGCGCCAGTGACGACGCCCTGGCTCTGCGCTAGTTAGGACCGGTTGCCGCGGTTGCCATCGCGGCGCGGGGCACGCCGGTCGCCGCCCCGGTTGCCATCGCGGCGGGGACCGCGCCGATCGCCACCACGACGGTCGCCGCCTCGCCGATCTCCACCGCCACGCCGCCCGCCGCCACCGCGGGATCCAGCCGCATCACGACGCTTGGCTTCTTCGACATCCCAGCCTTCCAGCACGGCTTGTCTGCTCAGGCGCACTCTGCCTGTGCCATCAATGTTGATGACCATGACCATGATCTCATCGCCGACGCTGACTTCGTCTTCCACGCTCTTGACATGGTAATCGGCCAGCTGCGAGACATGCACCATGCCTTCGCTGCCGGGCAGGAATTCTACGAATGCGCCATAGTTTTCCACACGCGTTACCTTGCCGGTATAGATGTGCCCCAGCTCCGGCTCTTCGACCATGGCTTTGATTTTCTCGATGGCGTGGTCGACTTCAGCGCCGGATTCGCCAGCCACAAAGATCAAGCCGTCTTCCTGGATATCGACCTTGACCTGGTGCTCATCTTGCAGGGCGCGGACATTTTTGCCGCCGGGACCGATGACCGCGCCGATTTTGTCGACAGCGATTTTGAAGCTCTCCATGCGCGGGGCATAGTCGCTGAGTTTGTCGCGGGTCTGCGGCATGGCCGCCTGGATGACCTCGAGGATTTGCAAGCGGGCGTCTTTGGCTTGCTCCAGAGCCTGGCTCATAATCTCGCGGGTGACGCCGGCGATTTTGATGTCCATCTGCAGCGCAGTGATGCCCGCCGCGGAGCCAGCCACCTTGAAATCCATATCGCCGAGGTGGTCTTCCAAGCCTTGGATGTCGGTCAGTACCGCCACCTCCTCGCCTTCTTTGATCAGCCCCATGGCGATGCCGCCGACCGGATTCTTGATGGGCACGCCAGCATCCAGCAGCGCCAGGGTGCTGGCGCAGACGCTGGCCATGGAGGTACTGCCGTTGGAGCTCATCACTTCGCTGACGAGGCGCAGGACATAGGGGAATTCCTCTTCCGAAGGAATCATCGACAGCAGGGCTTTTTCCGCCAGGGCGCCGTGTCCGATTTCACGGCGACGGGGACCGCGCAAGGGATAAGTCTCGCCGGTGCTATAGGGCGGGAAGTTGTAGTGGTGCATGTAGCGCTTGTCATCTTCGGGGCTGAGGCCGTCCATGAATTGTGAATCGCGGGGCGTGCCCAGCGTAGCGATGGTCAGCACCTGCGTTTCGCCGCGCAGAAATATGCCGGAGCCATGCACGCGCGGCACCAGGCCGACATCAGCAGCTAATGGGCGGATGGTGGTGTAGTCGCGGCCGTCGGGGCGGATACCCTCATTGACGATGCGTCCGCGCACGACAGTCTTCATCACGGTGTCGTAGGCGCGCTCGACATGTTTGAGGTTGATCGAGCTGTCGCCGGCCTCTTTGCGGGCGCTGTACTCGGCAAGCAACTCGTCATGAATCTCGCGCAGGGGCTGACGGCGGGCGGCACGGTCGCTATGCGTTGCCATGATCTCGCGGATCGGACTTTCGACCTTGGCAGCGACCTCCGCTTGTAGCTCGGCAGCAATATCATCGACAGCCGGCGCATTCTTTTCTTTGCCGATTTCGGCGCGGATGCGGTGTTGCAGGGCGATGATGTCCTGCACGGAGTCGTGAGCCAGGAAGAGCGCTTCCAGCATGGTGTCTTCGTCGACCTGGTCGGCATTGCATTCTACCATGTTGATGGCCTCGGCTGTGCCCGAGACGCGCAGGTCAAGCTCGCCGCCGGCCATTTCGCTGTAGGTCGGGTTGACCGCCAGGTCGCCATTGACCAAGCCGACGCGCGCGCCAGCCACCGGACCGTTCCAAGGAATGTCGGAAATCATCAGCGCAGTGCTGGCGGCGATGATGCCCAGCATATCAATATGGTGTTCTTTGTCGTGCGAGAGCGATATCAAAATCACTTGCACATCGTTGCGCATGTTCTTGGGGAAGAGCGGGCGCAGGGTGCGATCAATGACGCGGGAAGTGAGGATCGCGCCTTCGGAGGGCCGGCCTTCGCGACGGAAGAAGCCGCCCGGCACACGGCCACCGGCGTACATTTTCTCTTCGTAGTCGACGCTGAGCGGGAAGAAGTCCAGCCCCGGGCGCGGGGAGCCCATGGTGGCCGAGCAGAAGAGCATGGAATCGCCCATGCGCACAGTGACTGCGCCGCCGGCTTGCTGCGCCAGGCGTCCAGTCTCGATGATAATTTCCTTGTCCGCCACATGGCAGCGATATTCGCGTATATCCAATGTCATACAATTCTCCGTTGGTTGTCGGCAGGCGCGATCAATTGGCGCGCGCTGATAGCATCCCGTTGCCGGGACGAGTTAGCTGTCGTTAAGTGAATGCCCGCGAGGGGATGTGAATACGGTCGGGTTGCAAATTCCTGGTTCATTAGCGGCGCAAGCCAAGGCGCGAAAGCAGCTCTCGATAGACTTCGGGCTTTTTGCGCGCGATGTATTTCAGATGGCGGCGGCGCTGCCCGACCAACTTCAGCAAGCCGCGCCGCGAATGCTCGTCATGGTTGTGAATCTTCAAGTGTTCGGTCAACTGCGCGATGCGGTGAGTGAGCAGCGCAATCTGGACTTCGGGCGAGCCGGTGTCGCCGTCTTCGCGGGCGTAGTCCTTGATGATCTGCGTCTTGGTTGCTTTATCCAATGGCATGGTTCCGTCCTTTCGCTAGCCACCAGACAGGCAGGAGCGGTTGCCTGTCGGTCAAAACAACTCGGGCAGTGTAGCAGCCGCGCAGCAGTTCAACAAGTGCCAGCTAGCTAGCCATCTCCTGCATGACATCGACATCGTCATTGGCGACCAGCTTGACCGTGTGGTGCGTGCGGAAGAGGCTGAATTGATCTGGTCTGCCCGGCAGCGGATTGAGCACATTCTCGCTGCGCATGATCGACAGCCACAGCGGCACATCCCAGTCGCCATTGAGCTGCAGCGCAAGATTTTCTTGCGAGATGCCGTCGTTGTTGCGATACATCTCCAGCAGCACGCGCACGAATTCATCGCGGTCGGCCAGCAGCGCGGCCACGAAGGGATTCTGCTCGTGCAGTTCGACGCCCTTGGTGTTGAAGTCGCTGCGCGGGTTGGGGTATTCGTTGACCGAGACCATTTCGTTCAGCAGCAGGTATTCGACGGCGTTCTGGAAAGCCACGCCAGCGTCATATTCGCGCAGCCGTCTATGCAGGCTGCCCAGCGGGCACCAGGCGAAATTGCGAAAGCTGGTGAATTGCTGGACGCTAACTACGATGCGGGCGACCATGCGCGCAACATCGGCATCGCCATCGTCATCATAGAGCCGGTGCGGCGGCACGCCCTTCCATTTTTGCGCGCTGATATCGACGCTAACGGGCTCGGCGTCGGCGCCAGATACGGGCAAAGCCTCGTGGTTTTCCGGCAGGCGGATGACGGGAACCAGGTCTTCCGGGTTGTGGCGGTGGGGCACCAGGTCGCGCTGCAGCACGCGCTCTCGCACCAGGCAGTCGATCCAGTGTGAGCGCCATTGGTCGCTTTCGTTCATGCCCGGGCGGTCCAGGTCGCGCTCCATGGTGATGCCCTTGAGCAGGAAACCGTAATTGACATATTCCCAGTTGCGCGAGGAAAGCGTATTGGCGACGCGGCGCACCAGTCGGTTAACGATCAGCAAGGTCTTGTCGACGATGGGATGCTGGAAGTTCAGGCTGATTTCGCCGGGCAAACCCTGCTCCGTCAAAATGCCCAGGGCGATTGCCTGCGAGACCAGGTCGCGCCCGCGTTCCTGGGAAATAACGCCGCCAACATCGCCAAGCTGCACGATCAGGTCATCGACTGTGATGCCCTTCTGCGGATTGGACGCGTTCAAGCGGAAGAATTGGATGATGACGCTCGACCACTGCGAGGGGATGAAACTCTCGGTATCGTGAGCGGTTTCTACTTCGCTGAGAGACTGATGAGTCTGGAAGTCGGTGAAGTCATCAATGTAATCCAGCCGCAGCGAAGGATGGTCTTGCAGCAAGCGCCCGGTGCTGCCGCGCACCCCCCAGACGACCACGGTTTTGCGCTTCTGCAGCAGCGTATTGATGACATCATTGAAGTCGCGGTCGCCGGTGGCCAGAATGATGACATCGCCGGACTCGGGATAATCGGCATCGGCCAGCACATCCCGCGCGATGCGAATATCGGCGCTCTGTTTGCCGGGCAAATGGAAGACGGGGTCGATATTCGCCTTCATCAGCCGGGCTGGGGCGTCATCGGCCACTTCACGACCGGCTGAGTCCACCAGGGGCGGCAAAGCGCCACGCTGCCCCCAGGGCGCATAGGCGGCTGTCTTGACCAGTTGGCCATGCGCCTGCGCTTGGGCGACCATGCGGCCGATCAAATGATCGAGATTGACGACATAGCCCTGCTCGTTGAGGCTGATGGAGATATTCTCAAAATCAATATAAACCGCGACATTGCGGATGCGCTGGATGCCGACCAGAGAATCCAGCCGTTGGACGGCGATGCGGTCGCGCAGAGGGTTGCCTTCCAGCGCGGCTTCGTTTGCGCCCCACAGGCGGATGCGCGAGTCTTCCGTCAGCGAGATCTTGGGTAATAACCCAAGCAGGTCGGCACCGGTCGTCGCCAGGATGAGCCAGTTGACAGGACTGTGCTCAGGCGGGAAGTATTCCGCCACCAGAAGATCGTTGACACGCTGCGGATCGCTGATTTCGCTGGTTTCGTAGCCCGCGTTCTGAAAAATCGCTAGAAGTTCTTTGGGTTGATTTTTGCTATGGGCGGACCAATCGGCAAAGGCGACCGCTCGCAGGAGAGTCGACTCGTATAGACCAGCGACCATGATGGCATTGGCGCGAATGGCGACAGCCAACTCTTGCAGGTCAATCTTGCTGCTGGCTGCGTAGTCCAGCAGGTCATCTACATTTACGAACAAGTAAGCTTTCATCTTAGAATCCAAAAATCAGGCAGCCACCAGACTTGACGACGAAGTGGCGGGGAACTCACGGTATCCATGTGTAAGCATGGGAGTTCGGTTGGCGAAAGGTGCTGCGATGTCAGATCATCTCATCGAAATAGAGGTCTGTATTTGTCCTTTCTCCAACTGTGTCCTGCATCCTGAATCATTTTACAGGATGATTCCGTTTGTATCAAATTTCACAATATCATAAATGTCTAAGAATCTCCGTCGCGGATAGGTGTGTCGCGTCTGCCTAATAGGCTTTGGCGAAGAGCGCAGCGCGGTCCGCCAGCCGCCCGGACAGGATGCAACTGCCCAGATCCGCGGGCTGCTCAAAGGGGAAGCAGCGGATGGTCGCGCCGGTTTCATCTTTGACGCGCTGCTCATCTTCATCGCTGCCTGCCCAGGCTGCGCGCGCCCACTCCCCCGCCTCGACGACAGCCTGCAATTCGGCGTAGGTAGCTACATCGACAATATGGGCGTCGCGGAAGGCGCGAGCGTCTTCCAGCAGGCTGCGCTGGATATCTTCCAGCAGCTCGCGCACGACGTCGACAAGGCCGGCCTGGGGCACGAACTGCTTGCCCGCTCTGCCCGGCACATCCCGCCGCGCCAGCACGGCATTGTTGTTCTCGACATCTTTGGGACCGATCTCCATGCGCAGGGGCACGCCGCGCATCTCCCAGTCGTTAAACTTGAAGCCGACCGACTGCCCTTCGCGCCTGTCGACATGCACGCGGACGCCGGCCTCAGCCAGCTCTGCCTGCAAGCGCTCCACCGTGCTCATAACGGCGCTGCGCTGGGCATCGCGGCGGACGATGGGCACGATGACAACCTGGTAGGGCGCCAACTTGGGCGGCAGACGTAGTCCCTTATCATCGCCGTGCGTCATGACAACCGCGCCGACCATGCGCGTCGTGAGTCCCCATGATGTCGTCCAGCAGTGTTCCTGCGTATTGGATTCTGTCAGATATCGAATATTGAAGGCTTTGGCGAAATTCTGTCCGAGGTTGTGGCTGGTGCCACATTGCAAGGCGCGTCTGTCGCGCATCATGGCTTCGATGGTGTAAGTACGCAGGGCGCCTGCAAAGCGTTCCATGTGGCTCTTTTCGCCCTTGATGACGGGAATAGCGGCATCGTTGATAGCGCTGTCCGCGTAGACTTCGAGCATCTGCAGCGTCTCTTCTTCGGCTTCGTCATGGGTGGCGTGGGCCGTATGTCCCTCTTGCCACAAGAATTCCGTGGTGCGCAGGAAGGGCCGCGTGCGAAGCTCCCAACGCACCACATTTGCCCACTGGTTGATCAGCAGCGGCAGGTCGCGATAAGACTGGATCCAGTCGCTGAAAGCCTCGCCGATGACCGTTTCCGATGTCGGTCGGACTACAAGCGGCTCTTCCAGTTCTTTGCCGCCAGCGTGGGTAACCACCGCCAACTCGGGGCTGAAGCCTTCGACATGCTCGGCCTCGCGCTTGATGTAGCTTTCCGGGATAAAGAGTGGAAAGTACGCATTCTGATGACCGGTCTCTTTGATGCGCCTGTCCAGCCCGGCTTTGATGCCTTCCCAGATTTCGTAGCCATAAGGCTTGATGATGACGCAACCGCGGACTGGCGATGGCGCTGCCAGGTCGGCGCGGTAGACAATCTCATTGTACCAGCGCGAGAAGTCTTCACTCTGCGCGGTGACGGCTGCTTCAGCCATTGGGGTTCCTTCCCGGATCCTGAGTCGTGGTTGGCAGGTGCGCGGGCATTATACAGGTTGCTGGCGATTCTTACAGGTTCGTTGAGACCTCATCTGCGTCGGGCGCGGTCCAGTCGCGCGCTTCGTTCTTGCGCAGCTTGTCCAGCACCGCTTCGCCCAGGTCTACGCCGCTGATATGCGCCAGCACTTCCGCTGCTTCCAGAGCCAGGGAGATCGCCAGGCTGCGAGGCGACTGCGGTTTTGGAGAATCGTCGTCCCGCCAGCCTTTGCTGTCGACGAATTTGAGCATCGCCCGCGTGAGCTCATCAAGGTGCATAGCAGCGCTCAGTAGGCGTTGCGGTTGGAACGCGTGACGGTCTGCCAGAGGGTGCGAATGATGATGACGAAATCCAGCCACAGCGACCAATTCTCGACATAGTGACGGTCGAACTCGGTGCGCAGGGCGATGGAGGTGTCGCCGCGCAAGCCGTTCACCTGCGCCCAGCCAGTCATGCCCGCTTTCTCGCGATGGCGCATCATGTAATCGGGGAACTGCCGTCCGAATTGCTGTACATACATGGGGCGCTCCGGGCGCGGACCGACCAAGCTCATTTGGCCCAGCAGCACATTAATCAACTGCGGGATTTCGTCCCAGTTGTTGCCGCGCATGAAGCGCCCCAGCCGGGTAACGCGTTCGTCATTTTCGACTGTCCAGGTGCGTCCGTTGGTCTCGGCGTCCTGGCGCATGGAGCGGAACTTGATCATGGGGAAGGGACGCCCATCCAAGCCCATGCGCACTTGCGAATAAAAGATCGACCCGCGCGATTCCAGGCGTATCAAAAAGGCGGTCAACAACATCAGCGGAGACAGCAAGATCAAGCCCAAACCAGCGCCAAATAGGTCCATAGCGCGCTTCACACTCAGTTTCCAGCCGCGCAAGGCGATATCACGCACGGTCAGCAGCGCCATGCCGCCCAGGTCATCGACATTCAAATCGCCGACCACATAGGAGAACATATCCGGATAGACCTTGATATCGACCTTGCCGCGCTGGCAAAGCGCAATGATATCCAGCACTTCGTTGCGCCGATAGTCCGTTAGTGCGACAATCACCTGCTCAACTTGCAGATCGTCGATGAGGCGCGGGATATCGTCAAATGCGCCGATGAAGGGATAACCAAGCATGTCACCGTCTCGGGGCTGGGCAGTTACGATGCCGACGATGGCGTAGCCCAGTTCGGGGCTGTTGCGGATGTGGCTGGTAATATCGTGGGCGAAGTTGCCATCGCCGACGATCAGTAAGTTGTCGCGCACGACGCCGCGCTTCCGCAACTGCGTCCAAAGCCGGCGGTGCACCTCGCGCCCGATGACGGTGAAGACGACGCTAAAGAACCAGACATAAAAGAGCAGGCTGCGTGGATAAGCAGTTTCCAGCGATGTATTCTGCAGCAGGAATTCTTGTATGCTGCTGGCCAGCAAGGCGCCCAGCGTAACTACGCCGATGACATTGCGCAGTTGGTCAATGCGGCTGAAGGCGCGTTTGAGATGATAAAGCTGTGAAAAATAAAATGTGACGATGACGGTAGTGGTGTGCAGGATGATGGTCGGCAGGTACTGCGCTGGATCGGGCTGTTCTTGCGGGCGCGCAAAAAATGGCAGGAACTCGCGCGCTTCGTAGCTGACAGCAAAAGCAACAACCAGCATGATCGCGTCCGTCAGCAGCAGCGTCATGGTAGACAGCGCCTTGAGATGGTCATTGCTCAGGCTCAGCGGGCGGGGTCTTACGATGTTGGCGTCGGTCTGCGGACCTCCTGCCATAAGCCTGGACCTCCCTTCAGCAGCAACACTACCAAAATCAGCAAATGGACAGGCAGCACGGTGCCGTGTCGATAATGCTTGCGATAAAAGATCAGCATCGCCCGCCAAAACTCAAACTGGGCGCGCGGACTCTTGCGGCTGGAAGCGCGCTTGACATGATGCACAGCCACGTTTGCATGATACCAAACTTTGAAGCCGGCTGTCTTGATGCGGAATGCCCAGTCCAGGTCTTCGCCGTACATGAAGAAAGCTTCGTCCAACAAGCCAATGCGTTCGATGGCTTCTCGACGCACTTGCATATATGCGCCAACGACCGAGTCGACTTCCAGGTCTTGGTCTTCGTCAGCGAAAGTCATGTTATAGCGCCCGAAACGGCAGCTGCGTGGGAAGAGCCTCGCCAAACCCGCATAGTGATAAAAGCTGACCAGCGGCGTGGGAAAGCCTCGTCGGCAGGCGCGGTCCAGCGTGCCATCTGGAAGCACCAGCTTGGGTCCGGCAACGCCGATATCCGCGCGCGAATCCATGAAGGCCAACATGTCCGCCAGCGCATTGGGCGGCAATTCCGTATCGGGGTTGAGCAGCAGAGCGTAGCGTGGCGCATCCTTGGAGACATCGCCTGCGCCGTGAAATCCCATGTGCCGCAAACCAAGGTTGTTGCCTGCGGGATAGCCTAGATTGTCATCGCTAGCGATGAGTTCCGCTTGCGGGAATCGTCCAGCCACCATGGCCGCGCTGCCATCGCTGGAGGCATTGTCGACCACGACGACGCGCATAGCGAACTGTCCCTGGCTAGCGAAGACGGTTTCTAGGCAAGTCCGCAGCAAATCGCAGGTATTCCAGTTGACGATGACCATGCCGATGTCGTGCACGAGCGTCTCTCGCAAGCTCATCCAGCATCGTATTTTAGCAGAAAGCGGGAATTGCACTTGCTCCCACCCAAAACTTCTCCCAAGATGA
Organism: Anaerolineae bacterium; assembly: GCA_034420985.1. Classification (GTDB taxonomy): domain Bacteria; phylum Chloroflexota; class Anaerolineae; order Aggregatilineales; family Phototrophicaceae; genus UBA6055. The sequence goes on from DAOUKU010000044.1 coordinate 185,902, forward strand.
GGGAGGGAACAGGCGAGATTCCGCGCCGGGCGTTGAATCGTGCAAGTGCGGCCCCTCTTGGGGCGGCAGGCTTGAGATAGACGTGTAACTGTAGGAGTGTTTCGCTGAAACACCCTGCCTTTACCCAATTCGCCGAGGACGAACGCTATAGCAAACTCGCTCACCGACTCGCACATTCAGTTGTACAGACGAACTAGCGGAAAGGCGCACAACTGGCTGGATTAAGGCAATAGACGGTCAGACTCGGGTTGTGCCAGTAGGCAGCTGTATTCATCATAGCTTCCGAGCCGATCCAATCAGGGCGTGTGATTTCGGCGACGCGCGGGAAGTTTGCGTCGAGCGCATCGCGGTACCCGCGCTGATAGGCGATGATGTCTGGCGGAACCATAGACGCTGAGCGCAGAATATCGAAGGCCAGCGCGTCAGAATAGATCATATAATCGTATTCCACGCCCGACGGCAGCTCCTGCGCATAGACGACATACTGCTTGAAATTGGGATATAGCGCTTCGTCCAGCGGCAAGTTGTAGGGGCCATTGAGGAAGAAGCGCGCGCCCGGCGCAATGTTCTCGCGCGCCCAGTCCAGCAGGATATGGCGCGTATCCGGTTGGCTGAACATCTTCACGACTTGCAGGGACAAGATCAGCGGCTGGATAATGAGCAGCAGCAGGATTAGCGGCATGCTAAGGCGCGTGGAGACCGGCAGTCGCTCGACCAACCATCCCGCGCTTACCGCAGCCAGCACGGCAACGAAGGGCAGTATCAGCATGACGAGATTGTCGCTGTGACCGGGTCGAATAGTGCGCAAGGCGACGGCGGCGTAGAGCAGCGCCATCCCGCCGATCAAGCCGGCGCCCAGGCCTGCGCGAGGTCTTCGGTCGCGCCAGCAAACGACGCTTGAAAGCGCGGCAAAGGCTATGGCTGGCAAGCCCAGCGCGAAGAGCGTCACATAGACGAGAATGTAGGCTAGCCCGGTCATATGATCGACCAAAAAATATGTGGCGACATTGGCGCCCGTGGTCGTGAATTGCCCAACGATATAGCTGAAGTCGCGCCAGAAGCGCTCGAAGTCGCGCAGGATATAAGGGCTACCGCAAAGAAACACCACCGGCATAGCAACCCAGCTGACCATCACGCCGCGCTGCATGCAACAGTCGCGATGTCGATGCAGCAGGATCAGCCCAGCGGCGGCGACGAGCGGCACAACAGCCGCGGCGTTGTAGCGAGTGGTTGCCGCCAAGCCCGTGGCGACGCCTGCCAAGATGTACATTCGGACCCTGGCGCGCGATCTTGAGGCAAACAGCGCTGCCAATGCTGCCCAAGCCGCCAGCATCATCCAGCCTGTCGCCAGCGTGCCAGGCTTGATGTAGTGCGCGTGTTGCACCAGGGTGAAACTTACCGCCACTAACATGCCGCCGCACAGCGCCGCGTATCGACCCGCCAGCATTCGCGCGATGGCGTAAGCGCAAGCCACCTGCAACATGCCGCCAGCCAGCGACCAAATCCGCGAAAAAACATAGAGCGAGTGCTCCCCGTAATTGCGCAGTGAGCGCCCCTGCCGCTCCTCCAGCCGGTAGCCCTCCAGCGAGCCTGTCAGCTTGAAGAGGACGCGATTAACATTCATAATCAGCGATGGATATTCAAAGAAATCGGGATTCCAGGTTTGGCGCAGCGCCATGTTGACGGGCGTGGCGACATTCAGGTATTCGTCCGGCTGGATGGGCAGCATCTCGTGCGCCATGCCGTGAGCCGCGTAAGAGGGAAAGTACTCGGGGTTCAAGCCACCGTAGCTGAGACCGATGATGCGCAGCGAAGCCGCAAAGAGCAGCAGCAGCGTGACCGCCAACCAGTCAATGCGCTGCATGCGCCGGGACATTCGCTGTGGGCAAGGTAGACAGGGGCGCGCCAGCCAGCGCCGATCGCAGCGCTTCGCGGTCGTCCCAAGGATGTTCGGTCGCGCCAAAGCACATGCTCTGCTCATGCCCTTTGCCGCAGACGACGACCAAATCACCCGCGCGAGCCAGCTGACAAGCGCGATAAATCGCTGCGCCGCGGTCGGGGATGCGCAGGAAGTCCTCGCCTTCTATGCCGCCCTGCGCGCGACAGCCAGCCGCCATCATGTCCAGGATATCCGCCAGTGATTCGCTGCGTGGGTCTTCGGCAGTGAGAATGGTCAAATCCGCCAACTGCGCCGAGCATTCCGCCATAAGATGCCGCTTCTCGACATCCCGCAAGCCAGCACTGCCAAAAACGGCGATGAGTCGTCCGCCCGGCGCCAACATGCTACGACAGGCATTCAGCGCGCGTTTTAGGGCATTGGGCGTATGCGCGAAATCGACCAGCGCCAGGAAGTCTTGCCCGGCGTCGATGCGCTGCATGCGCCCAGGGATCAGCTCGACGGCGGCTATGCCTTGCTGAATCACATCCCAAGCCAAGCCCATCCCCCGCGCCGCGCCGATAGCCGCCAGCGCATTGGCAATGTTGAAGTCGCCCAGCAGTTGCATCTCGAAGGGATGCCCGCAGACGCGAAATGTAGTGACATGCGCGCGGTGGCTTATATCTTCCGCCCGAAAGTCGGCAGTTCTCCCCATCGAATACGATAGGCACGCATCGGTGGGGATGGCGGCAAAGTAGTCGGCGGACGGGTCGTCGGCGTTGATAAGGGCGATCTTCTCAACCCCCGGCTTGCGCCAACTGACTTCGAGCATGCGAAACATGGTGGCTTTGGCATCGCGGTAATTCTCCCAACTGCCGTGATAGTCGAGATGCTCGTGCATGACATTGGTCAGCACCGCCAGGTCGATATCGACTCCGCTCAGCCGTCCCTGCGCCAGACCGTGGCTGGTCATCTCCAGGATGCAGTGCGTGCAGCCAGCGTCGCGCATGCGCGCCAGGTAGCTTTGAATTTGGGGCGCGCCGGGCGTAGTAACATGCAAGCCAGTCGCCGCAGCTGCATCGCCAAAGTCCGCCGCCAACGTGCTGATGTAGCCGGGGACAATGCCTGGCGTTCGCTGCAAGATGCTGTGCAATAGATGACAGGTGGTGGTTTTGCCGTCGGTGCCGGTCACGCCAATGACGACCAGTTTGCGCGACGGGTGGTCATGCCAGGCGGCCGCCAAGGGACCAAGCGCCCGCTGCGCGTCCCGCAGTCGGATGTAGGGGACCGTCAGCGGCGGAAAGTCCGTCTCACCGACGACAGCGGCGGCGGCAGCAGCAATGGCATCAGGAATGAAATGATGGCCGTCTGCAGCCGCCCCCTGGCGCGCCACGAACAGTCCTCCTGGCTCGACTTCGCGGCTGGATTCGACGACAGCCGCGCGTATAGGGCTGTCCAGGTCGCCTGTGGTGGACAGGATGTCCGCGGCGGGGATGGCGGCAAGCAAGTCACGCAGGGATTTGGGCATGGCGCAGTGTCCGTCCAGTACTGGGGACATAACCCTATTCAAGCATGAACCGGCCTACCTGACAAACACAAACGCGCCGGAATGGGCCCCAGCGCGTCTGCAATGTTCTGTTGGATTATGGCACAGCGTCAGTTCAGATTGCGGGCCATTTGGCTCAACTGCGAGCGCACGCTGCCATCCACCATGCCGCCCGACCAGCGCACGATCAAGCCACCGAGGATGGAGGGGTCGACGCTGAAATCAGCTTCGGAAGCGCCGACTTCGGAGACGACTTGCGCTTGTTCCGCTTCGGTGAGCGGCATGGCGCTGATGACTTCCACACTGCCACCCAGACCGCGCGCGTCAGCAGGCAGGTCGGCAATGAAGCTGTTGACCAGGGACTGCTGCTTGTCGGCGTCGATGCTGTCACCCAGGATGCGGCTGGCAACCGCGACCGAGATTTGCAGCACTTGCTCACGCAGGTTGCCCAGCTCGGCATTGCGGGTGGCGACGGCTTCAGTTTGGGCGTCGTACTGGATTTTGGCGGCGGTTTGACGCGCCTCCTGCTCAATGCCGCTGGCGACATCTTCGCCCCTGCCCCGCGCTTCGTCGATGACCTTTTGGGCTTCGCTGCGAGCCTGCGCCAGGATTTTCTCAGCTTCCGCTTCAGCATTTTGGCGGGCGGCCGCAGCGGCGGCGGCATCATCCAAGCCCTTGGCGATGCGGTTGCGCCGCTCGTTCAGCACATTGGTCAGCGGATCATAGATGAATCGCGTCAACAGCACATAAAGCATGATAAACGCGATCAGCCAAATGAGCATCAAACCGGGGTTAATACCCAGTGCTTCCATAGTGTCCTCCCGTTGTGCGCGCGGCGCCTAGCTAAGTACGAACAGGATAATCAGCGACACAACCAGGGCGTAAATGGCGACCGCTTCGGCAAATGCCACGCCGAGGATCATGTTGGTCTGTATCGTCGCCGTATGGTCGGGGTTGCGCCCCATAGCCATTACCGCGCCACCGACCGAAATCCCGATGCCGATACCGCCGCCAGCCGCGCCAATCATGGCAAGACCTGCACCAATCGCTTTACCCAAGACTATCGTTGCTTGTGGATCCATCGATGTTTCCTCCAGCTTGTATGCGCTATGCGCGATTTGCTTGACTAAACTTAATGCGCTTCGGCGTGATCATCATCATCGTGATGATGACTGATCGTCGCCAGATTCATGAATATCGCGGTCAACAGGGCGAACACCAGCGCTTGAATGGCGCCGACGAAGAACTCCAGGATGAAGAAGGGCCAGGGCAGAATCGGCACCAGGAAGCTCATGACGAAAAGCAAGATCGCCCCCGCGAACATTGCGCCCAAAAGACGGAAGCTGAACGAGAGAATCTTGGCGAAGTCGCCAATCAGCTCCAGCAAGCCGACCGCCACATCAATGCCGCCCAATGGCGACTTAAAGAGCGTGCCAAAGTTGAAGAACTTGGTCAGATAGCCTATGCCCAGCGCCTTGAAACCGACATACTGGGTCATGACAACAGCGATAATCGCCAGGGTCAAGGTCATGTTCAAGTCAGTCGAGGCGACGCGCACAAGCGGCAAGACTACCCAGGGTACGCGCTTCGCATCTTCGCTGCTTGGGTCGGGGTGCAGCGGAATAGGTTCTTTCTTGCCATCCTTGTCGCTGCTATAGCCATCCTGCCAAGGAGCGGGCGCCACGCCGGTGTAACAGCCGCGGTCAGCGCGAGCTTGCTTCTCCGCGACACGCGCCGCCAAGACCTCGTCATAAGCCGCGGCAGCCGCAGAAGGTTCAACGACCGCCTCGCCATGGCTGTCGTCGCCGTGGTCGTCGCCGGCTTCGTCGGCATGTTCACTGTCACCATGCTCAGCGTGCGCCGCTTGATAGCGCGCATACGCTGCAGCTTCAGTCTGCGTTTGTTGAGCGGTCTGCGCAGCAGCTTCAGCCTCCGCCAACGCCGCTTGATCGGCCGTCGCTTCATCGGCCGGGCTGATCCAGTTGCATTGTCCATTGACATAGGAAATGCCCAAGAAGCCCTGATAGATCTCAAAGCCGTCGGTGGTAATGACCTTGTATTCCCCGGTGTCGGCGTCAAACTTTTCCTTGGTGTGCGGATGGATGAAGCCGACGGTGTCGATGCCTGGGATAAGCGACATCCAGTTTGACAGCAGGACGATCAGGAAGATGGTCATGAACATGTTGAAGATCAAACGGAAATGCGCGCCGCCAGCGATGCCGCCGATGAAGCCCATCAAGCCCTCGTACAGCGCTTCGAACATATTGTAGAAGCCGCCGGGCGGGACTTCGCCGCCGTCGTTTGGACGCCGCCGCGCAATGTAGGCAGTGAACAGCAGCAGCAATACCCACACAATCACCGCCGCCACCAGCGTATTGGTGATGCGGATATCCGTGAAGGGAATGTCGTACCCCGCCGGAAGATTTTCGCCAGCCAGCTGGATGAACGGGATGACCGGCGGCACTACCAGCGCGACAAACACGCCAGCCAGGAATAACAGCAACGCGACGAAACGGCGTTTTCCGTTCCAAAAGTTACTCACTTATACCTTCCTCCTTCTGTCTTGCGGCGCTGTGCAGTTGTTTGGATTTGTAACGCGTATAAAAAAACAATGCCGCCAGATTAAGCGGGACGCTGACTAATAACATCACAAAGACAAATGTCGGGCGCGTCCCAAATGCTTCGTCCAAAGCCAAGCCAAGTAAAAATGTCCCTAAAATGACCAGCAGGATGAGGCATCCCACTTGCCCGACCACGCCCGCGACCAGTCCATATGTCGACAGCGGGTTGTTATTTGGCTTCATCTAAGGCATGTCGATTCATCGTTCTCTCGAGCGAGCGAAATCTCAAGGGCAGACTGCGTGAAGTTTATCACAAATGCCCGTTATTGCCTACAGCCATTTACAGCCCAGCCGCTCCCAAAATCGCCCAATTATAGATGGGCGTTACCGCTATTGTGCCCAGCAAAATCACCACCAGCGCTGTGATACCCAGCGACCAGGCATAGTCGCGCGGAATGCCAATCGGCACATCGTCGTCCTCCCCAACATCCACATACATCACTTTGATGACGACCAAATAGTAGTAGAGCGCGATGATGGCGTTGGTCACGGCGATAAGCGCCAGCCCGACCAGATTGGCGTTCACGGCGGCTTGAAACAGGAAGAATTTGCCGAAGAAGCCAGCCGTCGGCGGGATGCCGCCCAGGGAGAGCAGGCCAATCGTCATGAAGAGCGCCAACCAGGGGCTGCGCCGGTTCAAGCCAGCCAGGTCGCTGATTTCTTCGCTGCCCGTCTTGGCAATGAACAGGATCGCGCCGCCAAAGACCAGCAGGTTGGTGAAGATGTACATAAACATGTAGAAACTGACGGAGGCCACCGCCAAGCCCGGCTCCGCCCCTTGCAGCGCCACGACGCCGATGAGCGTGTAACCCGCCTGCGCGATGGAGGAGTAAGCCAGCAGGCGCTTGATGTTCGTCTGGCGCAGCGCCACGATGTTGCCCAGACTCATGCTGATGATGGAAACGACGACCAGTAGATTGACCCAGAAGTCTTGAATGACCACGCCGCCGATGACCAGCTCAGCCGGGAAAACCGCCGTCATGAAGCGCACCAGCAGCGCGAAACTGGCGGCTTTGCTGGATACGCTGACGAAGGCGGTTACTGGCGTTGGCGCGCCTTCATAGACATCCGGCGTCCAGAAGTGGAAGGGCACCGCGCTGATCTTGAAGCCGAAGCCCACAATCACCATCACCAGCGCCGCCATCACAGCGACCAGCCCATCGTCGAGACCGCTGTTCATGGCATCGGCGATGCCAACCAGATTGGTCGTGCCTGTGAAGCCGTAAAGCAAGCTGAAGCCGAAGAGCATTATCGCCGAAGCGAATGCCCCGTAAAGGAAGTACTTCATGCCGCTTTCCGCTGAGCGTTGGTCGCCACGACGGAAAGCGGCCAGCATATACAGCGGAATGGACAGGGTTTCCAGCGCGACGAAGACCAGGATGAGATCGCTGGCGCTGGCCATCATCATGCCGCCGAGGCTGGCGATGATGACGATGAGGTAGAACTCGCCTTTGTCGCCGACGCCCTTGTCGCCGGCAGCCAGCAAGCAGGTCAAAGCGCCGCCGAGCAGCAGCATGACTTTGAATATCTGCGCCAAGGGATCATAATTCAGCATCCCGCCCCAGAGCAACGTGCCATTTTCGTAGAGCGCGGGATCGGGCAGCCAAATCAGCGGCACGAGCGCCAACAGCGCCATCGTCACAGCCGCGATGTAGACGACGTTGCGCTGCGTAGTCCTCGAGCCATAGCAATCGGCGAAGAGCACGACGATGGCCAACGTGGTCAAGCCGATCTCCGGCAAGACCGATGGCAGCTGTGCCCAGAGGTCGAATTCCATCTAGCCACCTCCCAGCAGGGCGATTAGCGGTCGTATGCCGCTTTCGATCATCGGCGCCATGATGGGCGGGTAAAGCCCCAGGATGAGCAGTGGCGCGCCGAGAATGATGAGGACGATGCGGTCGGTCATTTCGATATTGCCGACATCGTGAAACTGCTCGGCGTCAAACTCGCCGAAGAAGACCTGCCCCGCCACCCGCAGCACATAGGCCGCCGTGATGACGATGCCCAGCGCCGAAATGATCACCAGCACGCTGTAGTAGTTGCTGAGCTGGAAAGCGCCCAGCTGCAATGTGATCTGCTCGGATGCTGCCCACATGCCCTGGAAGATGGGGAACTCGGCGATGAAACCACTCAAGCCGGGCATGCCCATGCTGGTGAGACCGCCGATGACGAAAGCCACGCCCACCCAGGGCATGACTTTCATAAAGCCGCCCAGGCTGGGGATATCGCGGGTATGCGCCCGGTCGTAGACCATGCCGACTACGCCGAAGAAGAGCGCCGTCATCGCGCCGTGGCTGAACATTTGGATGCCGGCGCCAGTCATGCCCGTCAGGTTCATGGTCGCCCAGCCCATGCTGACCAAGCCCATGTGACTGACGGAGGAGAAGCCGATAACATATTTGAAGTCCCGCTGGCGGAAGGCGATCAGCGCGCCATAGACCACATTGATTAGCGTCAGGAAGACCATCCAGGGCAGATGCGTCTCCGCGCCTTCTGGCAACAACTGCACACCGGCTCGCAAAGCCGCGAATGCGCCAACTTTCATCAGCACGCCAGCGTGAATCATGGAAACAGCCGTTGGCGCGGCGACATGGCCATCCGGCGACCAGTTGTGGAAGGGGAAGACGCCCGCCAGTACGCCGAAGCCCATGAACATGAAGGGGAACCAGAACTTGGCGAAATTCAACCCTTCGATGCCCAGGATGTCGATGGCGAAGGCGCCATTTTCCGCAGCCAGAGTCAACTGCACGATGTTCCAGCTGTAGGGTCCGCTGTCGGCGGGCAGTATGCCGTTGGCTACAGCCGCCCCGAAGATATCCGCGCCTGCGCCAGTGAAGAAATTGCCGGCTGTGAAGTAGATGGCGACAGCGCCGACCAGCGCAAAGACCGAGCCGACCAGAATATAGAGCGTCAGCTTCATGGCGGCGTATTCGCGCAACTTGACCCAGCCCCAACCAGCGATGAGCAAGTACATGGGGAAGATGGCCAGCTCGTAGAAGAAGAAGAGCATGAAGAGATCAACAGCGATGAAGACACCGAAGACTCCAGCCACCAAGAACATGAAGAAAGCCATGAACTCGCGCAGGCGGTCGGTGATATTCCAGGAAATTAGCACGCCAGCCACCGCCACCATGCCGGTCAGCAGCACCATGGGCGCGCTGACGCCGTCCACGCCGACATGATAGGCAATGCCCAGCGATTCTACCCAGACGACTCGCTGCTCGAAGGCCAGGGCGTCGGCGAACATCTGCGCCCCGCTCAACTGCCCGCCAGCCGCCAGCATGGTCATCTGCTGCTCGACCAAGCCGCCAGATGTCTTGACGAAATTGTCGTAGCCAAAGAAGACCGCCAATGACAGCGCCAGCACAGCTCCGGCCGCCGTAATGCCGACGCCGCGCACTAAATCGCGATTCTTGCCATCCAGAAACAGGATGACCACACCCGCGATGATTGGCAGGAAGATGATGGCGCTAAGAATAGAAAAGCCAGTCGCTTCCATAAAGGGCTATCCTAGCTCGCCAAGCCGGCGAATATGGTCGAGACCGTGGTGTTTATCATGGGCAGGATCCAGTTCGGATATACGCCTGTGAGCAGCATCAACAGGATGAGTGGCGCCATGCCCAGCAGCTCAGCGCGGGTCAATTCCAGGTTGGTGTCGCGCCAGCGCAGGTTGAAGGGACCGTGCAGCACCGCGCGGATGCCCTTCAAGATGTAGCCGCCGGTGAATAACAAGCCCAGCATGGCAATGGCCGTCAGCGCCGTGTAGACCGTCCAGCTGCCGCGCACGATCAGGAATTCGCTGACGAAGCCGTTCAAACCGGGCAAGCCCAAGCTGGCGAAACTGGTGAAGAGCAAGATCGCGCCCATGACCGGCGCCTTGACCCAAAGCCCGCCGTAATCCGAGAGTTCACGCGTATGCGTTTTGTGATAGAGCGCGCCGGCCAACAAAAACATGCCAGCCGAGCTAAGTCCGTGATTGAACATCTGCAGGACCGTGCCGTTGGTGGCGATGATGGCCGACTGCACATCGGCGGCCGGGTCCGCGCCCGTCCACAACTGGGCGTAAGTCTGCGCCAAGACAGCAATGCCGATGCCGACAAAACCCATGTGATTGACGGAGCTATAGGCGACCAGGCGCTTGATATCGGTCTGGCCAAAGGCGGCGAAAGCGCCCAGCACAATGCCGGCGACGGACAGAATGGCGAAGAATGTCGCTACATTGACCCCGATGATGGCGACTTCCGTAAGCCAGACATCCGGGAAGAGCGGGATCACCAGGCGAATGAAGCCGTATGCGCCCAGCTTGAGCATGATGCCGGCCAGCAGCATGGAACCGGCCGTGGGAGCCTCGCCATGCGCGTCCGGCAGCCAGGTATGGAAGGGCCAGATGGGCACTTTGATGCTGAAAGCCACGAAAAAACCGGAGAAAGCCAGCGCCTTGACCGCGCCGACATCTATGCCCAACAGCGCTTGCCCTTCGCGGAATTGGGGCCAGGTTTCCACCAGCCCAGCGATGCTGAAACTGCCCGCCGACCAGCCGATCAGTTGCGTGGCCAGCAGCATGCCCAGCGTACCACCGAAGGAGTAAATCATGAACTTGGTCGAAGCGTAAAAGCGACCCGAGAACTTGATGCCCGCCTTGGGCAGGCTGCCCCACTGGTTGATGAGGAAATACATGGGCACCAGCGTCAGCTCATAAAAGAGGAAGAAGACCATCAAGTCCATAGCCGCAAAGACGCCCATGCTGCCCGTCTCGAAAAGCAGCAGCAGCGCCAGGTGCATATTGGCGCGGTCCTCGATATTCCAACTGGCCAAGATAGCCAGCGGCGTCAGGATGCCGGTGAGCAAAATCATGACAGCGCTGATGCCGTCGATGCCCAGAGTCCAGCGCGCGCCAATCGCCTCGAACCAGGTCGAGTCCTGCGTGATGATGAATTGCTCGTCGCCGATAGCCAGCCCAGCCGCCTGATAATCGAAGAAAACTTTGACGCTCAGCAGCGCCAGCAGCAGCGACAATATCAGCGCTGTCCAACGTCCGATCTGTTTGCTGGGGACGAGCGAGGCCAGCGAGGCGACGATGAAGGCGCTGAGCGCCGGGCCGAAAATCAGGACCGAGAGCGCGTCGAAGCCGAAAATGTCTACCATGAATGCGCCCCCTTAACCCGTCAGCGTCGCGCCGGACGACAACACCAGCACGATGCCGATGGCCACCGCCGCCGCCAGCACAAGCAGCATGTACTGCTGGACGCGACCGCTTTGCATGCGCCGCAGCCAGCCGCCGAAGCTGAAAATGGCAATGGGAATGCCATCGCCAACGCCGTCAATCAGCCACAGGTTCAGCACTTTGACCAGATCGCCAAGCCAGGCGAAGATGCGCGCGATAATGTGCAGAAAGGCGTCGATGATGCCGCGGTCCAAGAAAGCGATGACCTGCGCGCCCAGCCACTGCGATGGCGCCACGAAAACGCGCCCATAGACCTCGTCCAAGTAATAGCGATTCTTCAGCGTGGCGTGCAGGGGACCCAGGAAATTTTCCATCGGGTCGCGTTGCCCGGCTTTGAGCGGCTTGCGCCAATAAACCAGCCAGCCCAGCCACAAACCCAGCAGCGCCACGACAACCGAAGTCCCGACAGGGATGATGTTGAAGGGCGGCGCTTTGGCATGATAATCTGGCAGCGAGGCGAAGGCAGCGGTCGCTTCGGGCAGCGGCAGCGACTCGATCATCAGGTGTTTGAAGTTATTGTATTCGGGCGAAAAGATGGCACCCAGCACCGGGAAATCGTTGGGGACGCCCACGAAGCCCGCACCAACTGCAAAGAAAGCTAGGATGATGAGCGGCAGGGTCATGGTGATGCTGACGACGCCCTGCCCCAGGTTGGCGTGTTTGGCCGCTTCCGTGCGTGGTTCGCCGCCAAAGGTCAAGGCGATCTGGCGCATGGTGTAGAAGGCTGTCATGAAAGCGGCGACAGCCAGCATCAGGAAAACCATGCCATGCGCGCCACTGCCATACCCTTCCAATACCAGCCAGGCATCCGCCAGGATCTCGTCCTTGGACCAGAAGCCCGCCGTGATGATGGGCAAGCCGGAAAGCGACAAGCCGCCGATGAGAAAAGTCCAGAAAGTAACTGGCATGGTCTTACGCAAGCCGCCCATATTGAACATGTCTTGCGGGTCGAAAGCGCCATGCCCCCCAGCATCAGCGGAATGGTCGTTGTGTCCATGGCTGTGTTCGTGGACATGGTGCTCGCCATGCTCCATGCCGTGAATCACGCTCCCAGCCGCCATGAAGAGCAATGCTTTGAAGAAGGCATGCGTAATCAAATGAAATGCCGCGGCGATATACGCGCCAATGCCCAACGCCGCCATCATGAAACCTAGCTGTGAAATCGTCGAATAAGCCAGCACGGCTTTGACATCGTTCTGCGCCACGGCCATCGTCGCCGCCAGCAGCGCCGTGAACGCGCCGACCACCGCCATGAAAGCCAGCGGCTCGGTCAAGATACCGTGGTGGGGGTCGCCGCCAGCCGCAAAGAGCGGATAAAGCCGTATCAGCGAGAAGATACCCGCCGAGACCATGGCCGCCGCGTGAATCATTGCGCTGACGGGGGTGGGACCTTCCATGGCGTCCGGCAGCCAGACATGCAGCGGGAACTGCGCCGACTTGCCGACAGTGCCGATGATCAGAAAGATGCCGATGATGCTGGCCGCGCTGACCGTCCAGCCACCAAAAATGATTGGCGCTGTGGTCGCCAGCATGTCCAGCGTCTCGGGGTTGTACATGATGTCGCGATAATTGAGCGTGCCGGTCAGGCTGTAGAGGTAGGCGATGCCCAGCAGCATGATGACATCGGCAATGCGCGTGGTGGTGAAAGCTTTGATGGCGGCTTTGTAGGCGGTTTCTTTCTCGAACCAGAAGCCAATGAGCATATAGGAACAGACGCCCATAATCTCCCAGCCGACGAAGAGCAGCAGCACATTGTCAGCCACGACCAGGGTGAGCATGGCGCCGGCGAAGAGTGAAATCAACGCGAAGAAGCGCGCCTGCCGCGGGTCATGCGCCATGTAGCCGATGGAATAGATGAAGATCATCAACACGGCGATAGGCACCATGACCAGCATGATGACGGTGGCCGGGTCGACCAGCACGCCCATGTAGAAAGCCGTCTCGCCCGTGTCCATCCAGGCGATGCTGCTGGCCAGCACCTCGGGACCGATGTGATGCAGTTGCGAGGCGTTGTAGAGCGTGATCCAACTGATGATGAGCGCGGCGACAACCCCGCTCATGCCGACCACAATGCTGATGAAGCGGCTGTAACGCGCCACGACCGGCACCTGCATGCCGTCGTAATCCGGGTGGTGACCGCCGTACTCGTGATGATCGGTGGCTGGCACGAGCTTCGACTTATTGGTCAGCAGCGTGATGATGAGGAAAGCCAGCAGTGGACCGGCCGGGATCAACCAGGGCAGCGTGTTGGGGTCGTTGAGGAAGTCCATAACGCTCACTATCCTTTCAGCGCCGCCGCTTGTTCCGGGATGACCGAGCGCCGATTGCGATAGACCGTGATGATGATCGCCAAACCGACCGCCGCTTCCGCCGCCGCCACAATCAGCACGAATGCCGTGAAGGCATAGCCATTCAGCAGCAGGTCGGTCCCCGTTTCGCTATAGCGCCAAAAAGCCACCAGGTTGATATTGACGGCGTTCAGCATCAATTCCACGCTCATCAGCATGGCAACCGCATTGCGCCGCGACAGCACGCCGAAGACGCCCAACGAAAAGAGCGTCGCCGCGACCGTCAGATACATCCAGAGAGGCACTGTCATGAGCTTTCCTCCCTATGCCGCGTCGTCGCGGGCGATGAAGATCGCGCCGATCATCGCGCCTGTCAGTAGCACCGACGCCAGCATGAAGGGCACGACATAGCCGTTTTCGTCCACCAGCGCCGCACCCAAGTCACGCGTGGACGCGATTGTCTCCGGCGCCAGCTCCGGTCCGATATGCCCGAAGATGGGCACGGTCACGCCCAGCAGCAATATCAAGAACAGGACAAAGGAGCCGATCAAACTAGGCACAAGGCGGATGTAACGGGTCTTGATGCGGGTTACGCTGCGCGTCAGCATGACGGCAAAAGTGATCAAAATGGCGATAGCGCCGATATAGACCAGCACTTGCACCGCCGCCAGGAAAGGCGCGCTCAGCAGCACGAAATAACCCGCCACACCAAACAAGCTGACCATCAGCCAGATGGTGCCTTGGAAGAGATTGCGCGTCGTGACCACGCCGACCCCACCACCCAGCGTGAAGATGGTAAATACGACGAAGCCGATAGAGATTGCGTTGAGTTCCATATCCGCCTCCTCAGTCAGCTGCAGCGCGGGCGAAATTGACGGGCGGGTCCTGGGCTTGGCGGCGGGCGTCCTGCCCGCGGCGGCGCAAAATGCCCAGCAGATAGATAGCCATCGCGCCATTGATGATCAGCAGCACGACCGTCGTCGGCAGCAGCTCGACGAAACCGGCGCTGATCAGCTGGCGCGGCGCCCAGCCCAACTCTTGCATTACTTTCAGCGCCAGGGATATCACGACGACATTGGCGATGGACAGGGGCACCAGAAACTTCCAGTTGAAGGCCATGATTTGGTCGATGCGCAGGCGCGGCACCGTGTTGCGCAGCCAGAGCGTCGTCAAATAGATGATTCCGCCCTTTGCGCCCAGCCAGGCGAAGGCGATCAGCGGCGACTCATAGTAGAGCGGACCCATCCAGCCGCCGAAGAAGAGCAGCGCCATCAGTATGCCGTTGGTGAAGACATGCAAGAATTCGGCGGCAAAGAACATGCCAAATTTCATGCCCGAATACTCGATGTTGAAGCCGGCTACCAGTTCGGACTCGGCTTCGATGAGGTCAAAGGGAGCGCGGCCTGTCTCCGCCTGGGATGACACATAGAAGATGACAAAAGCCAGGGGCGAAAGCACGACGAACCACATGCCCGTCTGCGCATTGACGATGTCCAGCAGGCTCATGCTGCCCGCCAGCATCACCGGGACCAGCAGCGCGAAAACCAGCGGCACCTCGTAACTCACCAGCAGCGCCACCACGCGGAATGCGCCCAGCAGCGCGTATTTGTTGTTACTCGCCCAGCCCGCCACCATGATAGCCAGCGTGCCGAAGGAAGCCACCGCCACAAAGAAGAGCGCGCCAATCTCCAGGTCGACGCCGTAGTGAAAGGGCGTGAAGGGCACCACCGCCCAAATCAGCACGACAGATGCGAAGGACACCAGAGGCGCGGCATTGTAGAGCAGTCGGTCGGCAGCGGATGGTGTGATGTCCTCTTTGCCGAGCAGCTTCAACAGGTCGGCGAAGGTTTGCATCAAGCCGATGGGACCGACGCGGTTGGGACCGATGCGGTCCTGGATGCGCGCGGCGACTTTGCGTTCAATCCAGATCAGTAGGATGACCGTGAGCAGAGGCACGCCACTGATCAGCAGCACGCCGACCAGCAGCGAGACGAATTGCGCCAGCCCAGCATCGGCCCCGGAGTCGACCATCAAGCGGCACAAACCTGTACAAATCTCGTCCATCGTCGTCTCCAGGTCGCGTCAGCCGGCGGCTACTTCCAGTCCAGCGCATTTTTCTGCCAGGCATAAAAAAGCGCGTCCGTCAGCAGGAATATGAAGAGGAAGCCAGCCACAAAGCCGAACAAACTCATCTCGTTGTAGGCGGCCGCCCAGGGGAATAAGAAAACCATTTCCACATCAAAGACCAGGAATATCAGCCCGTAGATATAATA
Source organism: Anaerolineae bacterium (assembly GCA_034420985.1). Taxonomy (GTDB): domain Bacteria; phylum Chloroflexota; class Anaerolineae; order Aggregatilineales; family Phototrophicaceae; genus UBA6055. The sequence continues at coordinate 201,730 of DAOUKU010000044.1, forward strand.
CTGAACGCGGAATTGCACCCAGGTGTCGCCGATGGTCTCCACGCCGCATTCATAGGTCGAGCTCTTCAATACATTGGGTTTGCGCGGACGGAAGAGCCAGGCAATGACGATGGGCAGCGCCGGGAAGACAGGCGCCATCACCGCAAACAAGCCGATAAACGCCCATTCGTTCAGTACATTCATGGCTGGGTCACCCTGGCAATCACGCTCATTGGCTGCGGCTCATTCGCATGGCAGACGCCACTCGACGGGCGAGTTTCGCCCAAAACGCGCTGGCTTTCCAGAGCGCGCTTGCTGAGTTTGCGCCATTTATCACAAACGCCAGTAGTATATCAGCGAGATTTTGCGAATGCAACAGATGATTGGCGGCGGAATCCGATTTCAAATCGGCGCGCGCTAGGGACGCCATTAGCGGCTTTTCCCTGTCTGTGAGGCTGCGCCGCTGTGCTAGACTCCTTGCCATCAAAGAGAATGCCAGCCCCTGCCGCGCCATGCCAAAGCCAGCCGACAAGCGCGACCCGCACCTGAACACATCCTTCGCCAGCGCCAGCGACTGGGACGACTTCGTCTCTCGGCAGCCGCGCGGGCATGTCTTGCAACTGGCGGCCTGGGGGCAGCTCAAAGGGCAATTCGGCTGGGAGGCGCATCGCATCGGCGCCTACGACAGCGACGGCGAGCGGGCTGCGCTGGTATTGACACGGCCGCTGCCATTCGGGCTGGGCAAAATGGCCTATGTGCCCATGGGCGGCTATGCCAGCGACGCGCGACAATATCGATTGCTCTGGCGCGAGATCCAACGGAAGACCGGCGCAGCCTTTCTGAAGGTTGAGCCCGGCATTTTGCCCGAAAGCGAATCGCTGGACATGCGCGCGATGGGCTTCCGTCCCAGCCCGCACAGGATCCAGCCGCCGCGCACTATCATCATCGACATCAACGAGAACGACAGCGCCATTTTGGGGCGCATGAATCAAGGCACACGCCGCAAAATACGCAAAAGCCTGAAGAGCGAGGTCCGCATTCGCGCCGGGACGCGTCGCGATTTGCCGGCATTTTGCCACCTGATGCAGGAGACTGGCGCGCGCAACAACTTCGGCGTGCACAACGCGGCGTATTTCGAGCAGGTTTACGAACTCTTCATGCCGCATTGTGGGGAGATGCTGCTGGCGGAGCGGGATGGCGAGTTGCTGGCGGCGCTCATGGTCTTTGCGCTGAGCGAGACTGCCTGGTATCTGTATGGCGCGTCGGCGCGGACGGCGGGCAATCTCTACGCCAGCTACGGAATCCAGTGGGCGGCCATCCAGTGGGCGAAAAAGCGCGGCTGCCGCTTCTACGACATGTGGGGCGCGCCGGATCATGACGAAGCGGCGCTGGAGGCGCAATTCCGCGAGCGCAGCGATGGCTTGTGGGGCGTCTATGGATTCAAGCGTGGTTGGGGCGGCGAATTGCGGCGTGGGCTGGGCGCCTGGGACAAGCCATTCAATCCTGCTGTGTACTGGGCATATCGAGCGGCGCTAAGAGTCAAAAACAGGGGCGAAGTTGGCGCATAGGAGTAGAACCACGTTAATCATGCGAAAATCGATTGGAAATCTATCGCAAGAGTGGGCGAGCCACCCGCTCGCCCGTACAGATTTTCGATTATTTTGGCAATTCCTTTCAAACGGGAGACATTCTCACTACTTGGTTAGAACTACTGGCAGCCGGCCGGCGAGTCGCTGCCGCTGGCTGTGCTAGACTTTGATGCAGTATCCACCATCCACAGCAACACGAGGCTAGCAGGCATTTGCTGACGGTAGAGGAAATCGGCGATCGCGAGCGCTGGAACGATGCCCTGCGCGATATGCCCTACGCGCATGTGCTGCAGACCTGGGATTGGGGCGCTTTCAAGCAGGCGACGGGCGGCTGGCAGCCACAGCGGCTGGCTTTTCGGCGCGGCGGGCAAATGGCAGCGCTGGCCAGCTTGATGACGCGGCGCATCGGTCCGCTCAAAGTCATGGCGGTCAGCAAGGGTCCGGCGCTGGATTACAGCGACTTGCCATTGGCTGAGGCGGTGCTGGCGGAATTGGGGCGGCGAGCGCGGGGGCTGGGCACGGTCTGGTTGAAGATCGATCCGGATGTCATCGTGGCGACGGGCATCCCTGGCAGCGAAGACGACCAGGAAGATGAGCTTGGCGCGCAATTCACGGCGCAGTTGAGCGCGCGGGGCTGGCGCTTTTCGGCATCGCAGGTGCAATATCGCAACACGCTAAGCATCGACCTGCGGCGCTCGGAAGAGGAAATTTTGATGTCCTTCAGCGGCAACACACGGCGCAAAGTCCGTACAGCAGCGAAAAAGGACGTTGCGATTCGCGAAGCCTCGCTGGACGATCTGCCCCTGCTCTATCGGCTGTATCAAGTTACGGGCGAGCGCGATGACTTTTTGATTCGTCCCTTCAGCTATTATCAGCGCGCCTGGCAAGAATTTATGCGCGTTGGGCTGGCGCATGCGCTGATCGCGGAATATGCCGGCAAAGCCATCGCCCATGTGATTCTATTTCGTTTTGGCTGCAAGTGCTGGTATTTCTATGGCGCTTCCGCCAATGAAGAGCGGGCGCGCATGCCCAATTACGCGCTACAATGGGCGGCGATGCGCTGGGCGAAGGCGCAAGGCTGCGCGACCTACGATATGTGGGGCGCGCCGGATAGTTTCAGCGAGAGCGACCCGCTCTGGGGAGTCTATCAATTCAAGCGTGGCTTCCGCGGGACAGTTCTGCGGCATGTGGGCGCTTGGGATTATGCGCCGCAGCCTTGGCTTTATGGCGTCTATGAACGGGTCATGCCGCGCCTGCTGCAGCGAATGTGACGATAGGAGCTTGCTTGTGAACGAAAATCAATATGTTGAGCGTTTTCTTGACGAAGGCTACGTCATCGTACCGGGGCTCTTCGACACTGGCGAAATCGAGGAGATCCGAGCGCATTATATGGACCTGAACCGGCAGGGTCACGGCTATGAGGGCGACAGCAACACCATACTTGGCGATGACGACCCGCTGAAAGCCTATCCGCGGCTGGTGCATCCGCATCGTGTGGACGAGTTTTCGCACGAGTGGCTACTGGATGAGCGTTTGCGGCATTGGACGACAGCGCTGCTGGGTCGGGAGCCTTACGCGGCGCAAACCATGTTCTATTTCAAGCCGCCGGGCGCACGCGGACAAGCGCTGCACCAGGATCAGAAGTCGCTACGCGTGCGACCGGGCACCTGCCTGGCCGCCTGGATGGCGGTGGACGATTGCGATGAAGAAAATGGCTGCTTGCAGATTGTGCCGCGCACGCATGACCTGCCCCAGCTATGCCTGATCGACGCCGACCTGTCACAGAGTTTCAGTTCCAAGACCGTGCCCATCCCGCCGGGCAGCGCGCCAAAGCCACTGATCATGCAAGCGGGCGATCTGCTCTTCTTCAATGGGCAGGTCATCCACGGCAGCTACCCCAACCGCAGCCATTCGCGCTTCCGCCGCGCCTTGATCGCGCATTATGTCGTTGGCGAAGCGGAAAAAGTCGCCGAGTTCTATCATCCGCTGCTGACCTTTGACGGGCGAGAAGTCCTGCTGGAATCCAGCGAGGCGGGCGGACCCTGCGGCATTTTCAGCGATGCGGAGGGGGCGGAAGTGGTCATGGTCGCGCCGTGAGCGCTAGTCGGCTATGCGGAAGACCGTGCCCGCGCCGCGTCCGTAGACTTCGGGAAAGTGCATTTCCTGCGCGGTGGGAGGGATGACATTGTATTCGCCAGCCGCAGACAGACGGATGCTATAGACATATTCATAGACGCCGCGCGGCAAATAACTGGCGTAGATGGTCGCCTTCTCATCGCGGAATTCGATATTGTCGAAGTACCACCAACCCCAGCCCTGCGCCTGCAGATCGACGACTTCGCCGCCGGGACTCGTGCCAATTTGCTGGCTGGTCGCCAGAGCGGGATTGACGGCTTCCGCGCCCGCTGGGAAGTAATCCTCTATCACAACATGCCGCAGCGTATTCGGCGCGACGATGCGTAAACGAACCTCCACAGTATCACCGACCGCCCCACTTGCGATGGAAGTCTTGCTCTCGTCGTCCGGCAATGTATAGACGCGCGAGATTTCGATGCCGCGGCTGAGGGGCTGCAGGGCTGGCACGGGCAGATGGGCATTGAGATGGGCGCTGTAGTAGAGCGCGCCGTCGCCTGCTCCGCGCTGGATTTCCAGCAGATTGGTCTCGCCAGGGAGCAACTGCGCGAGCTCGACATGGAGCATATCAGCAACCGGCGCGTTGTCTGTACTTGCGGCGTTTGATAGCAAACTGTCGCCATTGACCGCCGCGCTGTAACGGTAGCTTGGCGATAGCTCGCGGCTGTGCAGCATCCAGTTGGTCAGCGCGATGATGGACCAGGTGGTTTCTTGTAGGGAGCGCCAATGCCCGCCGCCTGCGCGCACGCTGACGAGGTGGCGCGCGATATTGGGCAGCAGTTGGCTATCGGGTTGCAGCGCGAGCAGCGCATCCAAAGCTAGCGCGGTACTGCGGATGTCGGATGACCAATTCCAGCGATCGTCATCCCGCTCTTCAAAGAATGTGCCTGTAGCACGAGTTATAGCGCTATTGAGCAACTGCTGCGCAAGCGCGTCCAGGCGCTCGCGGTCATCGGGATTGATGCTGTGCAGGGTCTGCGCGAGGAAGGCGATGGCGTCCAGATTGAGGCGCTGGCGACTGGCGTAAATGGCGGCGCTGCGCTCGCTATCTGACGCGCCAGATTGCGCCAAGACGTAGTCGAGAAATGCCCCTCGATTTAGCTGCCAGCGCTCTACCGCCAGCGACGGCGTCACCAGCACGGATTGCAAATAGCCCTGGGCGCGGCGGATGACGGCGGCAGCGACCGGATAACCCTGTCGCTGCGCATGTGCCAATGCCAGGAGCGCATGGGCGGATGTCATCTCGCTGCTGTATGCCGCACCGCACCAACTCCAGCCGCCGTCGTCGTTCTGTCGCTCAACCAACTCTAGCAGGCTCTCGACAATCAGGGCGTCTAGCCGGGATTTCAGCAGGTCGTCGCGCAGTCCCAGTTGCTCAAGCGCGCGGTAGGTTGCGATATTGGGCAAGAGGCGACTGACCAGGCTGTCGGCGCAATCCCAGTGGCGCAGGGTCTCGTCTTCAATGTAGGCGAGACTCGGCGTGGTTGCGCCAACCAGCGATTTGTCCAGACGAAGTTCCAGGGCGCCCGCGCGCAGATCCAGATCTTCCGGCAACAGCAGCGCTTCAACGCGCGAACCCGCTCCGCGCAGCATGCCCGCCGTACCGACCACCTCCGGCGCAGCGTAGTCGTAAACGGGCAGCGCGCCGTCCGACTCGGCGCTGACTGGCGAAATGCTAGCATCGCTGTAGACGCCGTTGAGGCTGCGGACGACGAAAGTTGGCGCGACCGACTCGACATCGCCGACATCCACCAGCCAGGTTACGCGCGTTCTGCCGCCGGGCGGGATACTCACTTGCCGGGCTTGTGGCGTCTCATCCGCCAGCTTAAGTCCAGCCAGGTTGTCTATCGAAACACTGGCAGTCAGCGCAGAATCCTTGTTGTTGTTGACCACGGCTGCCAGCTGCGCGCGGTCGCCGACGATGAAAAAGCGCGGGGTCAGCGGTCGGATCAGAAGCGGGCGCGTGCTTTGCAAATCATGCCTATTCTCGCCGACTAACAGCGCACCATCGGGCGCTTGCGTCCAGGCGCGGGCATCCATCCGCCAGGTGGTGAGGTTGTCGGGCAGGCGCAAGATCACGTTTGCCATTCCAGCGCTGTCGGTGACGAGCGTGGGATTCCAATAGGGCGTGTCGATGAACTCATCGCGGAGGTCAAGGACGCCCGGTTCGGCATAGCCGCCGCCACCGCCAAAGCCGCCACCGAAGCCGCCACCGAAGCCGCGCATATCCGCGGCCTCTGCCATGACAGTGGCTGTTTCTTCGTCTGCGTGCTGGAGCGAGGTAGCGGTTTGCACGCCCAATTCCTGCGTCCCATAGAAGCTCTGCAGCAGGGGTTGGCTATTGCGCTCGGCAAGCGCCAAAGCGGCCAGATCCGTCAAGCCCAAGCCGAGTTCCGCCACCACCGGCGCGCCCAGATAATCGCTGACTTGCAGGTGATATTGGACGCTGTCCTGCGGAGCTGCGCTGCTGCGGTCGGGACGGATCTGAATGTCAAGTTCGTAGCGCTGGGAGTCGACAGACAGATGCGTCAGGCCGAATCGCCAACTAGCGACGGAATTTTGCTCGTCAGCCGGCTTGAGCAAAAAGACGCTTACATAGATATTGGGCGCGTGCTCGGGCAGGATTTCGAATTCGTAGAGATGCGAGTTGCTGCGCAGCGTAATCAAGTCGAGGTCGAGCACATCGCCGCGCTCGATCGTCACCAGCGCGTGTGTTTCACCTTGATATGGCGAAGCAATCAGGATTTTGGCTTTTTCGCCCACGCGGTAGTCGCGCTGGCCTGGCACGAGTTCGATGCTGTTGTCCTGTTCTTGCCGCCAGGGGATATAAGAGTCGCCGGCGACCCAGTTGTAAGTCGTCGTCCTGACTACCCGTCCCGCGGCATCCCTCGATGCAGCGATGATCTTGAAATGTCCGCCGTTGGGCGGCTGATAGACAAAGCCGGCTTGGCCGCGGGAGTCGCTGAGGACGCTCCCGCTAGTCACCGGAATCTCCTCGACCTCCCAAGTATAGGTTACGCGGCCGCTGATGGGGTCTTGCTCGGGCTGGCTAGTCCAGCGGCGCTCGACAACTTCGATGTCGATGGGCTGGTCGGCGATGGGCTGGCTGTCCCAGTCGACGGCAATGAATTGGATGCGGCTGTCGTCCCCCGCCCTGCTCACATAATTTTCAGCGCGCGCGCCGATGTAGAACAGCCCCTGATGCACGATTAACGGGCTGCGCGTGTAGATGGCCTGCCCACTCTCGTCGCTGATAGAGGCTTCGACAAGCCAGCGCTGGCTGCCCGCGCCATCTTCAAGCGCGCCAAGCAATTCGAAGCGCGCCTGCCCGGCGGCGTCCGTCCGCAGCGTGCCTTGCGCGACAAGACTCTCGTCAAAGCCAAAATTGTCGAAGGGCAAGTCGTAAAGATCGCGCTCGCCAAAATCGTAGTTGCCGTCGCCTCGGTAGTCGAAAGCATAAGGCGCAGCCTCGACCTGGTAGGACACGGCCGAATTGGACACGGGTCCGCCGAAGTAATACTTGCCTTCCAGCAGGAAGGCGGCTATTTCGCCCGAAGCGGTTTCCGGCGGTTGAGCCTCCAGCGAGACCTGATATTCCGGCAGGCGGTACTCCGCCACCTGGAAATGAATGTTGCCGCATTCTTCCCTGGCAAAGCCGCGGCTGGGCATGCACACGGTCAGGTAGTAGTAACCGGGCGGAGATTCCGCCGGCAGGGCGAAACGGTCGTGGAAACTGCCGAAGTCGTTTAGCGCCAAGTTTTCTTCATACACAATTTCGCCACGCGGACCGCTGATGGTCGCCTTCGCGCTGGCCAGGGAAATCAGCGGGTAACGCAGATCGTCTTTGGCGCGCGCGACACCGCGGAAGTAGACCGGCTGCCCGCCTCGATAGACGGGTCGGTCGGTGTAGACATAGGTCTGATAAGCCTGCGGGTAGTAAGCAAGCGGATAGCCGAACTGCCAAGGATCTGCACCGCCAGTCCAATGCGAATGGCCGAAGCCGAAATGCTCGTCCGTATCTAGAACGACGGCATAGCCGCTGAAAGGACGGGCGTCCACCGGCAGGTCAGCTCGGGCAATGCCGCGCGCATCGGTGATGGCGCTGCCGATGATCACTGCGTCTTCGCCATAGACCGTGATGACTTCGCCGGCGATTGGCGCGCCTCTGCTCACATCCACCGCCCATACCGTGAGCATGTCCGCCGACTGTTTGACTGTCAGCACAGCGGTGGACACATTCAGGAAGCGTTTGTTGTTCTCCCAGCGCAAGTCCAGCCCGGGCGCGCTGAGCTCTGCAAAATAGATGCCGGGCGACAACCCCGACTCGGACAGCGTAACTTGCTCCGTCTTGCGAGACCTGTCCCCCGCATCGCCTTCAATACGCCAGCGCTCCACCAGCGCCGCTTCGTCCGTGCCGAAGTCTCGCGTCGGGTCGTAGACATCGGGGTCGGTAAAATGGTTGATGAAGTCGAGCAGGGGCGGCTTGTAAAGCGCCAGATCTACATGCTCGACGCCGCGGTGATAGAAGGACAGTTGAGCAGAGGCCTGACGCGCAGTGTAGAAGGCGACTGCAGCGTAGTCGCTCAAGGCGACTTCGGGTGGGCGCGGCGCTGTCGAGAAGCGGATGACGCGCGGCTCGGCAATGGCATGCCCATAGATATCTTCCATGCCCGGCGCGACGGTGACCTTGTATTCGCTGTCAGGCAGAGTGTCAAAGGCGACGGTGTAACTATTGTTCCAACTGCTGTAATGCGTGAGCGGCGCGGATTCGGGCTTTGGCTCAATGTTGATTTTGCCATCCAGCGTATCAATGTTCATGGGCGAGGCAAAGTAGAGTGTAATGCCGTGCGGGTAGTCGTCGCGCTCGCCATCTTGCGGTTCGGTGGTTTTGATGGCTGGCGCGGGTACTGTCATATATGTCCAGCTGGGCTTCAAGCTGGAGTCAGCGAAGCGCAGGCTGGGCAGCAGCGTCGAGTCGAAACTGCCACGGTAGATTGTGTCCAGCGCCAGGCGGCGCTCCGGCAAGTAAGCGAAGGAGCGACCATCTTCCGCCCACTCAAAGCTGCCGCCCAAAGCTGGATCATCGCTCTCCGGGAAAGCCTGGAAGCGAAATGCCCGCTCTACCAGGTCTTGCGGAAGCGGTTGGTCGAAATGGACTTGAATGCGCGGGTCGAGGATTAGATCGCGCGCCCCAACCGGTGGATGCACCGTCACAATCGACGGCGGCGCCGTGCGGAATGTCCAGTTATAGGCGGAGTTCAACTTTGTGCCATCCGCCGCTTGCAGGACGGCAACTTCGGCGCGGAAGGTCGCATCACCCGGCAGAGGCGCGTGAGGCTTGAAAACATAGACCGCGCTGTTGACCCATTCGCCCTCCCCCGCGACCGACGGCGACAAAGTCAATGGCTGGGGCAGCGCTTGAGCATTGGCGGACAGTTGCAGCGGCACGACCGGTCTGTCGAAGACGACCGTGATGGCGGAATCCACCGGGGCGGTTGCGCTCTCGGCGGCAGGATAGACCTCGCTGATTGACAGGTTGCCGGCGCTGATGAAAGTTGCCGTGATGGGATCCAGCAGCGGCGAGCCATCTTCCGCGCGCAATGGCGGCGGCAGCTCAAAAGTGTAGGCGGTATCGGGCTGATAAGCGGCTGCAGGCCTGAAGACGAGGCGGTAATCCCCGCAGCTGACCGCGCCAGGGATCTCCGGCGCCCAGCGCAAGGCGGCTGCAGCAGAGGCGCAATCAAGGCGGCGATTGAAGGTGAAGGTGATGGCTTGCTCTGGAGCCAGTGGACTTGACCGCGAGGGCTGGATGTCGAAAACTTGCAAGCTGCCCAGTTGACTCCCTTGTGCCAGTTGCGGCGCGCCAGCAAGCAGCAGCAGGACAATGAGGGATAGTGACAGTGCGATGCGGCGGCGCATAGGCTGTGCCTCCTGCCGGGTGGTAATTTAGCCTATTGTACTGATTCCTTGCGTCCCTGGTTGCGCTCAAGCCCGTACACTGGCGAAAGCTGCCTGCGCGCGCTCGACGACATCGCCAGGCGTGAAAAGCTTGTTGAACTCGCGCAGCGCCAACGTCAGATCGCGCTCGCCCAGGTCCTGCGCCAAGAAAACACGCTCGCCATAATCGGCGAATTCTTGCAGGGTCCAGTCGTAGCGATAGTAGGCCAACGCAGCCGCGTTGACGCTATCATCGCCGTAGCCAGCCAGGAAGGCGGCTTCACTTGCGGATGCGTGCCCATCGCCCAGGAAGAACATCAAGTCGCGCTCTTTGGGAGCCAGCAGCGCCTCGTCCCAATCGACGATTTGGATGTCCCCGGCGGGTTCAATGATGATGTTCGCCGTGTGGATATCGGCGTGGCAGATGTGGAATGGCGGGGATTGCATCGCCAGTTGCCAACCCAGGGCGCAGTAACGAAGTTTGCAAAGGGCGATGACATCCGCCTGTTCGCGCCAGGTCGCCGCCACAGCACTGGCGATCTCGTGCCTGTAGCCGCCTTCGGCGATGGCTCGCTCGACCTGGCGAATGGAGTCCAGCCACTTGACGCCGAAGACTTCGCGCTCAACATGTTTCGCCAGCTGGCTGTTCACGGGACTATGATGAATCGCGCGCATGATGCGCCCCCAGTCGCGCCATTGCTTGAGCGTCAAGGGCATGCGCCAAGCCGAATTGCCTTCAATGAAGGGATAGAGAATCAGCGAGTAATCGGCATTCACACTGGCGTAGAGGCTGCCTGACCCCGTGGGCAGTGGCGCGACGACATGTTGGATGCCCAGGCTGCGCAAAGTATGCGGCACATGCAGGGCGGCTGGCTTGGGAATGCCCCGCCGCAGCTTGACAAAATAGCGCTGCCCAGGGACCTCGGCGCGATATGACCAGGCGCGGGCATCGTTGCCGACCGGCAAGAATTCCAGCTCCGTCGGCGCAATGCCCCAGGCGGCGCGCAGCGTAGCGGCGATGCGGTCGTCTGACAAGTTGGGTTTGCTGAGCATGGCAAGAGTCTTACCATAGACGCAAGCCAAAGAGAAAGCTGAACTACAGAGGGCACAGAGAATTTAGAGGCCACAGAGATAAGGGCTTTGTAAGGGCGAGCGATGGGTCGCCCACCTACCCCATCCCATCCCCCGATGCTTTGGGGCAAAGGATCGGGGGATGGGGAGGCTTGTCGCTCCGCGCCCGCGCCAAGCAAGCCGGGGCGACAAGGTTAAGGCTTGGTTTAGCCTGAAGTCCGCCGTCGGCGCTGCTGGCATTTTCTGGTTATAATCGTGAGTGGGATTTGGCAAGCGAGAGAAGGAGCGATTCAAGCCGTGTCCAGCGCAAGCGTTATGCAGTTGCGCGTGCTGCTCTTGAATGGCAGCACCTGGGAGCCGCTGTCTGTCATCACGGTGCCGCGGGCGATGAACCTACTGCTGGCTGGCAAAGCCATCGCCGTGGAGATGACAGGTCGTTACTTGAACACGGTGCGTACCAAGTTCGAAGTGCCGTCGGTCATCGCTTTGAAATCCTATGTTAATGTGCCGCGCCGCAAGTCTCACTGGAGCCGCAAGGGCGTGCTGGTGCGCGACAACTACACCTGCGTCTATTGTCGCGCGCGCCTGGGCGATCAAGTGCGGGGCAAAGTACTGTCCAAACGCGATTTCACCATTGACCACATCATCCCGCGCTGCCAGGGTGGCAAGGACACCTGGTCGAATACAGCCTGCGCCTGCGCGCGTTGCAATCACCGCAAGGGCAATCGCCTGCACAATGTCGCTGGCATGCGTCTGCTCTGGGAGCCAAAGACGCCCCGCACCAGCTATCTGGTCATCGCTTTGGGCGCCGGCCCCGAAGTGTGGAAGCGCTATGTAGAGATCTAGCCGCTGCAGTGCAATTCCCCCCTTGACAGAATTAGCATATTTGTTCTATACTGCCTTCACGAATGAGGCGGGCGGGTTGGTCGAGCGAGCGCGACGCCAGCACAGCGCCGACGAGGACAGATGGAGGCTTAAGATGCAGAGGGGCGGGGAATTGTCTTGCGGGGCAATTGTACGCTTGATGACGCCCTACCGAGGCGCGGCCCGCGGTCTCTACGCCATCGTTTACATCTACCGCAATGGCTGGCTGGGCGTGGTCTCCCAGCAGGATGGGCGCAGCTACGATGTGCCTGCCTATATCTGCCGCTTGATCTCGCCCTGCCCCGCCCGCGCCTAAATCATCAACGACAGGCTCATTTGCGCCGTCTGCAGCAGCAGCGAGATGCCCAGGTAGCCGAGAACGGCAGCACAAGCCAGGTTGACCAGGCGGAAGAGGCGTTGAGTCAACAGGCGGCGACCAAACTCGACCAAGGCCGCGAAGAAGAAACACCAGCAGACCTGGGCGATCATGAAGCCGGCCAGGAAGACCAACAGATGAATCGGCTGTGGATTCAGGAAGCCGAAGCCGATGATCGTGCCGCTCATGCCCAGCCAGAAAGTGATATTCTGCGGATTGGACAGCGAGAGCAGCGCGCCAGCCAGCAAATGATTGGCGCGGCCACTGCCTTCGACGGTGAGTTTGACATCGGCGCGCGACGCCCGCCATGCCTCCCAGGCGAAACGCAGCAGCATGACACAGCCAACTAAGCCCAAGGCCAGGGTCATGAGCCGATTCTGAAACAAAATTGAGGCGCCCAGCAAGGCGATGAGCGCCCAGACGCCATCGCCCAGCAGCGAGCCCAGCTCCACATGCAGCGCGGCGCTGTAGCCATGCGCGACGCCACGCCGCAGCGCCTCAAAGGAGATGACGCCCGGCTGCGCGGCAAAGGCGACTGACATGGCAAAAGCGGCGACGAATAGCGTTTCCATTAGCGGGGTCCCGCGTATAAGCAACCGCCTCATGATGGCGCGCGGGGGTGACCGCAGACAGGCGCAGAGTCACCAGCGATTGGCGAGCTAATTTGTGCAAGTCTTACAAATGGCTGTCTTCCGCGTCCCACTCCAGCAGCAGGGCGGCGATCACGGCGGCTTGACGAGGCAGGCTGTCGATAATGATATGCTCCTGCAAGGTATGCGCGCCGTCGCCATGCGCCCCCAAACCATCCAGTGTTGGCACACCTATAGCGGCTGTGAAATTGCCATCGGAGCCGCCGCCGCTCGCGCCGCTTTCCAGCATGATGCCATGTTTGGACACGATGGCTGCAGCGCGTTCAAAAAGGCGCGGCTGTTCTTCCATAGGTGGTCGATAGCCAATGCGCTGACAAGCGACCTTTGCGCCAGGCATTTTGGGGTAGAGATTATCCAGCGCCGCCGCCACACGATCCATCTCGCTCTGGGTGATGGCCCGCGTATCAATATGCGCTTGCACCTGCGCCGGGATGACATTGCCCGCGCTGCCCCCGTTCACCCGCGTGATCGAAACCGATGTGCCATATTTCAAATCATTCAGGCGATTGATTTCCAGCGCTTGCTGCGCGAATTCGATAATGGCGTTGATGCCTTGCTGGGGCGCGACGCCGGCATGAGAGGCGCGGCCTTCCACAGCAAGCGTGTATTTTGCGCCGCCCTTGCGCGCGGTTTTGACCGCGCCTTCCGGGGTGGCCGGCTCGGTCACGAGGACGAGCTGAGCATCCGCCGCCTGCCGCTCAATGATGGAACGGCTGTGCGGGCTGCCGATTTCTTCATCGCTGGTCAGCAGCAGCTTTATTGGTCGCGACAGCCTATTCTGCCGATGCAGTAGCTGGATGGCGCACAAAGCAATGACCAGACCTGCCTTCATATCCAGCGCGCCGGGGGCATAGTAACGCGGTCCTTCCCGGCGGATCGGCGATTGCTGCAGGGTGCCGATGGGATGCACCGTGTCGATATGGCATAAAATCAAGATGGGCTGGCTGCGCGCCTGGACCCGCCATTCAGCCAATAGGAAATCGCCAACTTCGCGCTGAGGCATTCGCTGCAGGCTGCCCGCGCCGAATGAGGGCAGCAAGTCCTGCAAATAGTCGACCAGGCGGTCAACATGGGCTTTGTCGGCGGTGAAGGATTCGCGCGAAGTCAGTTCGCTGAGCAGGGACAGCATCTCGTCCCTACGCGCGCGGAAGTGCTTGAGCAAGTCCGACATGGCAGCGCCTTTCAACTGGCGAAAACGATCATGCGTTCGCTGTCGGCATCGTAGGAGCTACCATCGCAATCGCCATGCACATCGTCCAGCTGGAAGCCGCATTCCGCGAGCAGCAAGCGCAATTCCGCGAGGAAGAAGTAGCGCAGTCGATGACTGACAATTAGCCGACGCAGGAGGCCGTCGCCGTCAATCGCGTCGTAAATCCAATCAACATCCAGCAGTTGTGTCGCGCGATCCAGCCAGCTGACCGACTGCAGCATGATCAGATGGCCCGTGTCGGGATCGAGAAAGTCGCGTTCCCAGGTCATGGCGCCGCTGTCTTCGCTGGCGTAAGCGGGCGCGGCATTGGGCAGATCGATGACCAGGGCGCCGCCACTTGCCAGGCAGCCGCGCAAGTTCTTTAGCAGAGCCAATTGGTCTACCTGCTCGGTGAAATGCATCAGCGCGTTGTAACTGAGCAGGATAAGGCTGAATTGACGGGAAAAGCTGTGCGTCTGCGCATCGGCTTGCAGGTAGGTCAGCTTGTCGCGCAAATGCGATTGATGCTGCAGCTTGCTCTCCAGCCGTTCCAGCATGGCGCTGTCGTTGTCGATGCCATGGACGACATGCCCGGCGCGGGCAAGGTGAATCAAGACGCGCCCGGTGCCGCAGCCGACATCCAGGATTGCGCCGGGATGTGCCTCCGCCAGTCGCGCGTACAGCGCCAGGTCCTCCGTTTTGTCGCTGTTTTCGGCATCGTAATAGCGCGCCACCGCGCTGTAAAAGGCGGACACGGGTCCTCAGTTCAGATTCTCGAAGATGCCAGCCGCGCCCATGCCGCCGCCTATGCACATCGTCACCATGCCGTAGCGGCTGTCGCGGCGTTTCATCTCGTTGATCAATTGCACGGTCAACTTGGCGCCGGTGCAGCCCAGCGGATGTCCCAGGGCGATGGCGCCGCCGTTGACATTGACGCGCTGCGGGTTCATTTCCAGTTCGCGCATGACCGCCAGCGATTGCGCTGCGAAGGCTTCGTTCAGTTCGATCAAATCCATATCGTCCAGAGTCAAGCCCGCGCGCCCCAAGGCTTTGGGCACGGCTTTGATGGGACCGACGCCCATGATTTCCGGCCGGACGCCAGCCACGGCAAAGCCCACGAAGCGAGCCAGGGGCGTCAAGCCAAGCTGCTCGGCTTTGCCGCGCTCCATGACGATGACAGCCGCCGCGCCATCACTGAGCGGGCTGGAGTTGCCGGCGGTGACGCTGCCGCCAGCTTTGAAGACCGGCTGGAGCTTGGCCAGGGCTTCGGGCGTGGTTTCGCGCCGCAGGTGCTCGTCTTCCACCAGGGTCTTGGTGACCGTCGCAGGCATGCCATCCACACCGATGATGGTCTCTTCCCATTGGAAGGGCACGATTTCCTGGGCGAAAGTGCCGGCGTCGGTGGCGGCGGCGGCTTTGCGGTGGCTGTCGTAGGCGAAGTCGTCCATATCCGCGCGACTGACGCCGAATTCGCTGGCGACGCGCTCGGCGGTCAAACCCATGCTCATATATACATTGGGCGCGTGCTGCGCCATGTGCGGGTTGGGGCTGAGGTGATGCCCGGTCATGGGCACAGAGGACATGGACTCGGCGCCGCCGGCGATGACGACATCGGCTTGATCGGCGATGATGCTGTTGGCGGCCAAGGCGATGGTCTGCAAGCCGCTGGAACAGAAGCGGTTGACCGTCTGCCCAGGCGTATCCACTGGCAAGCCGGCGCGCAAGGCGATGACGCGGGCGAAGTTCATGCCTTGCGAGCCCTCGGGCATGGCGCAACCCATAATGACATCGTCAATGTCCTGCGGTTCGAGGGCGTCGGCAGTTTGGTGCAGCAGATCGCCGATGACGGCGGAAGCCATGTCGTCGGAGCGGGCGTTCTTCGTGCTGCCGCGGACTGCCTTGCCGACAGCGGTGCGGGCAGCGGCGACGATGACTGCTTGGCGCATGGGGGAGTCCTTTCGTCCTTGCAATGCGGTGAATTCTATCCGCTCGCCGCTCAATTCCGCAGCGGTTTGTTCGTCTGCAGCATGTGCATGATGCGCGCTTGCGTCTTTTCTTCCATGATGAGTTCCAGGAAAGCCTCGCGCTCGAGGTTGAGTATGAATTGCTGGCTCACCCACTGCGGTTCAGCCAGCGCGGCGCCGCTCAGGATGCGCGCCAGTTTCTTGGCGATGAAGGCATCATACTCGCTGGCGTAACCCGCTTCCTGGAAGCCGGCCACCGCTAGTTGCAGCGCGGCGCAGGCATCGCGACCCGCGGCGTAGATTTTTTCGGGCTTGCGCGGCGACCTGTAAGTCTCGCTCAAAGCCAGCGCCAGGGCTTTCGCCTCGCCCAGCAGATGCGCGCGGTTCATCACAATCTTGTCACTGTCCGCCAAGAATCCCAGTTCCATAGCTTCTTTAGCGCTGCCACTGACCTTGGCCGCAGCGATGGTCTCAAAGGCTTTCTGCAAGCCCGCCAGCGCGCCCTCAGTACCATTGCGCGCCAGTGGATTCACCAGCCGCCGCAAGAGCTCCTTGCAGCCGCCGCCGGCCGGGACCAAGCCGACGCCGACCTCGACCAAGCCCATGTAGAGCTCGGCATGCGCGACCACGGCATCGCCAGCCATGATCAGTTCCGCCCCGCCGCCCAGCGCCAGGTTCTGCGCTGCGACCACCACCGGCTTCTCGGCATAGCGCAGCGCCAGAGTCAAGTCCTGCAAGCTCCTCAAGATCTTGTCTATGCCGGTGACGCCTGCCATCAACGCAGATGGATCAAGGTTTGCGCCGATGGAAAAGCGCTCGCCGTCATTGCCGATGACCAGGGCTTTATATTCGTCCTGTCCCAGCAATTCCAGCGCAGCCCAGCCGCTCTCAATCAGACCCGGCGTGATGCTGTTGTGCTTGGTCTCAAATGCCCAGAGCAGCGCGCCAGCGCCCATATCATAGACGCCGCCATGATCATTGCTGTACAACTTGCCGCCAGCGCCCTGCAAACCGAGCACCGTGATTTCACGCCCATCCTTGACTAGCGGCAGGTAGTCGCCGCGCTGCGGGCAGTAGTAGGCAGTGGCGATTCCGCCCTCGTCGCGCTGATAGAAGCTGGAGTTGCCAGCCGCCAGCATGGCTTTGACCCAATGCGCGACCGGGTAGCCATCGCTTTCGAAGCGCCGGACTGTCTCCGCTACGCCGATCGCATCCCAAATTTCGAAGGGACCCATTTGGTGGTTGAAGCCCCATTTATGCGCCTTGTCGACATTGACGATGCTGTCGGTGATTTCGGGCACGCGCTGGGATGCGTAAGCCAGCAGGAAACCGTGCAGGTGATAGAGGTATTGCCCAGCGCGATCATCAGCATTGATCAACAGGCGGATGCGCTCGCCCAGCGGCTCAACCTTGCGATATTCCGTGACGCTGTCGAAGCGGGGCTTGCTGGGCGGCTCATAGTCCAGCGTCTCTAAATTGAGCGCCCAAAGCTCCTTTTTGCCGCCTTCGCGCCGCATGTGATAGAAGCCCCTGCCCGTCTTGCGCCCCAGCCAGCCCCGCTCCAGCAGCGCATCGGATAGCGCCGTGTTCTTGGGATGCAGCAGCAGTTCACGGGCTGGGTCGTCGGGGATGGCCTGATAAAGATTGCGCGCCACACCCACCGCAATGTCAAAACCGACCAGGTCGTTGAGGTTGAAGGTGGCGGTTTTCGGGCGGCCGATCAGCGGGCCTGTCAGCAGGTCGACTTCTTCGACGCTGTAGCCATGATCCAGCGCGTAGTTGGTGGCTTGCATGCCGGACATCGACATGAAACGATTGCCGATGAAGTTGGGCTTATCGTTGCAAAGCACCGTGCCTTTGCCCAGAGTCTCGCTGCCGAAGCGCATCATGAAAGCGACGATTTCCGGATCGCTGCCGGCGTGGGGGATGATCTCCAGCAGGCGCAGGTAGCGCGGCGGATTGAAGAAATGCGTCCCGAGAAAGCGGCGCGCGAACTGATCCGGCAGGTTCTCAGCAATGCTGCCGATGGGCAAGCCAGAAGTATTGCTGCTGATGATGGCGTCCGCGCTGACGACTTCGGCGAGCCGCGCCATCAGACTTCGTTTGATAGCCAGGTTTTCGACCACCGCCTCAATCACCCAGTCGGCATCCGCAACTAGATCCAGGTCGTCATCAATATTGCCAATGCGAATGCTGTCCAGGTCGCTGGGGCTATAGAGCTGCGTCGGACGCGCCTTGCCCAGCACCTTGAGGTTGCCGGCGACGACAGCGTTGCGAGCGCCTTTGCCATCGCTCGGGGCGCTGTCGCGGGGCGGGATATCCAGCAGCAGCGTGTCGATGCCGCAGCCGGCCAGCAGCGCCGCGATGCCGCCGCCCATGGTGCCGCTGCCAATGACCGCTGCGCTCTTAATCTTGCGTGGCATTGGTTATTCTGCCTTTCAATTGCGTCCTCGCGTTTAGCGCGCAGGATTGGCTAGCAACTCGGACTTGGCAAGCGGCTCGCCCCCTACCTTAGGTTCTTCCGGATTGTTATTCCAGCGCCAAGCCGCGCCCAATCCCCCCTCACCAGGGCAATTCGCTGCCGTCGTATTGATAAAACTTGCCGTTGTCGGCGCTGGACAAGCCGGTGAAGAGCGCCCGCAAGCCACTGCCCGATTCGACTGGTTCCAAGACAGCATCGGGACCGCCCATATCCGTGCGCACCCAGCCGGGGTTGACCGTAACGGTGATGATGCCCGCCATGCCCTCATCCTGTGACAGCACGCGCGCCGCCATGTTCATGGCCGCCTTGCTCATGCGATAAGCGTAGGCGCCGGCGCTCGCCCGCTGCATGGAGCCCATGCCGGAGGAAATCATGACCGCGCGGGGATTTTCGCCGCCATGCAGCAACTCGCAAAAAGCCTGCGTCACGATGAGCGCGGATACGGCATTGGTCGAGATCACTTCGCTGACATCGTCCGCCGACAGATTTCCCAGATGACTGGACTGGTGACTGCCTCTGGGGTTGATGCCCGCATTGTTGATGAGGATGTCAAGCGCGCCGGCTCTGGCTGCGATTTGCTCGGTGGCGGCTGCGATGGACTGCGCATCGTTTACATCCAGCTGCACGATGACGAGCCTGTCGGCCGCCTGCCGCGCCAGCGAGTTCAGCGCTTCGGCATTTTCTGGCGCGCGACAGCCGGCGAAGACCAGCGCATCGCCCGCGGTGACATATTGCCTGGCCAACTCAAAGCCGATGCCGCGATTCGCGCCTGTGATCAGGATTCTTTGCATCATAGTTCTCTACCCATTCTCCATCTGTTGCGATTGAACCTCGTTCAAGTCTTCATCCGTGTCAAGCTGGCTTAAACTGTCAGCGTCAAATTCCAAGAATTTAACTTCTTTTAGGTGGATACCTATTTCGTTTTCAATTAGCAAGTCAAACAGTCTTTGCCCATCAATCAAAGTTATTGGAGCAGCGCCCTTTTCAAATGCAGCATCGCTCGCAGGCTTTGCGAATCCACCGGTTGTAATGATTGTGGCACGAACTGCGTCAAAACGATGTAACGAGCCGCGTAGCATATCCAGTACAGGGCGACCCACTTTACTCCGTTGTCGCTTAACTTGTATCACTTCGCGCACCCTGCTGATGCCGACTTCTATATCGCCTACAACATCTACTCCTTTATCATTGCTTTGCTGCGTGACTTCGACATCTTCGTAACCCATCGCCTCAAGAAGGCGTTTCACTAGATGCTCAAAAGCATAGGGGTCCATATTTTGAATGTATTCCTTGAGATCTTTGCGTGCTTTGTCGCTTAACTTTTTTGCCAGGTCGCTTAGACCGAGGCTTACCTCTCCAGGAGACCCATCGGAAGTTAGCTGCCGCAAATGCCTAAGCCCAATGTCAGTAATCTGGTAAGCATGTCCGATTCGCTCAATAAGTTTCCGTTCTTTCAAATGGCGAAATCGAGCGCTAAGCGCATAATCAATAGATGAAGAAGCTCTCCAAGTGGTATGTGTCTGGCAGTATGTGGTAAAAGCACTTATCAAGTCAGAACGTTTGCAAGGGCTCTTTTTTGCAATCTCGCTCAAGACAAACCTTAGGCCTTCACTTTCATCGATTTCTAGAACTGTCTCGCTTTCGTTGTTTAGGAACTTCTTTCCCTTCTCTGTAAGCCGAATCGTGTCCTCTGTGAATAGCGCAAGTTGGCGATTCTTGGCAAACGTTCGGATAAACTGAGAATGTCGAGGATTGATCAGTTTGCCAGATTCTTGCCAAAGCCTCAGTGCCAAGTCCTTGTTCGTTCCTTCCAATCGTTCCGGAATCCAATCGTCAGGTTTCATCCAATTCACCTGGCTCTTCTGCGAACCAACTTGATCCCTTATGTTGTTCATCATTGACACATAGCTCGAGTAACGAGTTTCTTGCAGTATTCTGAGGAATTCTTGCGCACTCTCGTATGCTGGAATGTAACTAGTTAGTGATCGGTTCTTCATTGAGTACACGCCTCCATCAATCTAACGAAGTGAGCGCCGCCAGTCATACATTGACAATAACTACGGCGTTTTTCTCGACAATAAACCACACGTCCGCGCCAACTCAAAGCCGATACCGCGGTTGGCGCCGGTGATGAGAATCCGCTGCATAGTCACTCCTTTGGGTTTTTCTTTAGGCTGCGCCTGCAGGGCAGTCAGCCACAAATCTACGAAGATATCCGCCAATTCCGCGCCGTTGAGACGACCGCCAGATCCAGCTCCCGCACAGATGGCTTGTATGTTGACAGTGCAGGTTGCAATGTTACTCGAACGGCGCGCCGAATTCCAGTCAAAGCGCGCAATACCAATTTGCGGCGCGGGCACTATACTATTCGCGTTTCAATCCATAGTGAGGGATGCAGCCCGATGCGCGAGGCTTGGCGCAGCTACGACCTGATTTTCTTTGACTGCGACAGCACCTTGTCGGCCATTGAGGGCATTGACGAGTTGGCGCGTCTCAAAGGCAAGGCCGGGCGCGTCGGCTTATTGACTAACAAAGCCATGGATGGCGAGCTTGACCTGGCTGAAGTCTACGGCAAGCGACTCAAAGCTATTCGCCCGACGCGCTCCCAGCTCAAGGCGGTGGAACAGCGCTATTGGGAGGCTCTAGTTGAGGACGCGCCCGAGGTCATTGCGGCGCTGCACTTCCTGGGCAAGAGCGTTTTTATCATCAGTGGCGGCTTGATTGACGCAGTGCGCGGTTTTGGACGGCGGCTGGGACTGGCGCCAGCGCAGATCCGCGCGGTGGAGTTGGAGTACAACGAGCTGTCCGGCGACTGGTGGCGCTATCACGAGCCGGGCGCGCAGCAAGCCAAGACCTACCTGGACTACGACGAAGGGCCGCTGACCGTCTCCGATGGCAAGGCGCGCGTCATCCAGGAACTGGCGGGCGCCCAGCCGGGCAGACGCATGATGATCGGCGATGGCGCCTCCGACTTGGCGGCGCGTGGCGCGGTGGACCTCTTCGTCGGCTATGGCGGTGTGATCGCGCGGGAACAGGTGCGGGCGCAAGCGGAGTTCTTCTTGCGGGCGGAGTCCCTGGCGGCGGTGCTGCCACTGGCTTGCGGGCGGCGCGGCTGGCTGGCTGTGCAAGGCAGCGAGCACGAAACGCTTTACAAAAAGGGCATCCAGCAGGCGCTGGACGGCGACTTGCTTTGCGCGCGCCAGGAGAGCCAGCGAGCGCAGCTTATCCGCGAATTCGAGGGTATCAACGAACCATGACATATAGCGCGATCATCTTTGATATGGACGGTCTGCTGGTCGACTCCGAACCGGTCTGGCACGAAGTTGAGACAGCACTGATCGAGGCTTGCGGCTACAGCTACTCAGACGAAGTGCGTGACATGGGCATCGGCATGCGCGTTGATGAATTCGCCGCCATCCTGCTGAAGCACTTTCCCAAGCTTGGCGACAGTCCCAAAGCCATCGAAGCTGCCATCACGCGGGGCGTGCTGGATTTGCCCGCCGAGCGCATCAGAGCGCGCCCGGGCGCGGATGCCATCATCGCTTATGCGGCTGAGCGCCAGATCCCGCGCGCCATCGCCTCCAGCTCGTCGCAAATCGTCATTGAACATTTTGTGCAGCTGCTGGGTTGGGATGAGCTGATCCCACGGAGGTATTCGGCGGAATTTGTGGCGCGTGGCAAACCGGCGCCGGACATTTATCTGCATGCGGCCGCACAGCTGGGCATCCAACCGCGGCGCTGTCTGGCGCTGGAGGACAGCCGGGCCGGCACCATGGCGGCCTTGGCAGCCGGCATGACCTGCTTCACTGTGCCCGATCTGTCGCATTCGTCCCTGGAGGCCTTTGCCAATATCAACCCGCATGTCTACGGCAGCTTGCAGGCAGTCTTGGACGAGATCCAGACGAAGGAGCTCTTTGCGTGAGCCGGCAACAAGTCCTGGTCGCCACCGATCTGACGCTGGAGAGCATCGCCCTGCTGGGAGCTTGCCCGGATATTGAAGCGCGCGTCGTGCCGCCGAAAACCGCCAGTGTGCGGGAGGCGCTACAAGACGCCACTGCCATCATCACCCGCTCGGATTTCACGCTGGACGCGCCGCTGTTGGACCATGCGCCCAATCTCAAGCTGATCGCGCGCATGTCGGCCGGCTTGACTGGCATTGACATTGACGCCGCCACCGCTCGCGGCATTTTGGTGATGAATGCGCCTGGCGTTAGCGCCATCGCGGCTGCCGAGCATACCTTGTTGCTGATGCTGGCTTTGGCGCGCAATCTGCCGGCCGTGCACGAGAGCCTGCGCGAAGGCTGGTGGCTCTTCGACCGCGGGCAGCAGATCGGCACGCAGCTGCACGGCAAGACTTGCGGAATTGTCGGCTTGGGGCGCGTCGGGCAGCGCGTGGCGCAACTGTGTTTGGCGTTGGGCATGACTGTGCGGGCTTTCGACCCCTACATCCGCGAAGAGCAAGTGCGCGAGGCGCGCATCCAACTGGTGAGCCTGCCCGAGCTGCTTCGCGAATCCGACTATGTCAGTATGCATGTGCCAGCCACGCGGGAGACGCAGGATTTCCTGACCGAAGAGTCGCTGGCGCTGATGAAAGAGGGAGCCTGCTTCATCAATACGGCGCATGGCGGGGTCCTGCGCGAAGCGCTGCTGGCGGAGGCGCTAAAAGAGGGTCGGCTGGGCGGCGTCGCGCTGGATGTCTGGAACGAAGAACCGCCTTTCAACAGCCCGCTGATTGGCTTGGACCGCGTCATCCATACGCCGCATATTGGCGACAACACAGCCGAAGCGCGACAAGATCTCTCGCTGCAAATCGTGCGGCAAGTCATCGACGCGCTGGCCGACCGCGACTATCGCAATGTCGTGAATATGCCCCTGCTGCCGGGCCTGAGCTACGAAGAAATCCGCCCCTATATGCAGCTGGCGGAAGGCATGGGGTCGCTGCAGCATATCCTGGCGCGCAGTCCTATCAGTCGCATCGCCATTGAGATCATCGGCGACGATATGGACGGGCTAATCAAGCCAATGACGGTAGGCATATTGAAGGGCTTGCTGAATCCCATCCTGGGCGACAAGGTCAGTTATGTCAACGCGCCGCTGCTGGCTGCGGAACGCGGCTGGCAAATCACGCAGGCAAAGGGCATTCAAATCAGCGAATACCGCAATGTCATCACCTGTCAAATCACGCTTGAAGGCGGCGAGGAAATCAGCATTGCCGGCGCCCTGCTCGACCGGCAGCAGCCCATCATCGTGCAGATCAACGATTATCGCGTGCATTTTGAACCGCGCGGGCATCTGCTGATTATGGGCAGTTATGACAAACCGGGCGTGATTGGACGGGTGGGCACGTTGATGTCGCAGCATGGCGTCAATATCGCCAGTTGGCATACCGGCCGAGCTGAGCCCGGCGGCAATACACTAACCGTGCTCAGTTTCGACGAGCCGCTGCCCGACGATGTGATGGAAATACTGCAAGGGCAGGACTTCATCCGCCATGTGCATCAGTTGCGGATTTAGGCGCGACGCTTGGATAAGATTGAACCACAGAGGGCACAGAGCTTAGGACTCCGTAGGGGCAACCCATTCGGTCGCCCGCATAACAACAGGTAAAAAAACAGACACGCTAATCCAAATGACTCTTGATCGCCAGCGCTACTTCCTTGCTAATGCCGGTGACCTGCGCCAGTTCTCCCGCTGACGCGGCGCGGATGGAGTCAATGGAATTGTCAAAATGCTTCAACAGCACTTTGCGTCGCTTTGGTCCTACGCCCGGCACGCTTTCCAAGCGGCTGGCCATGCTCATTTTGCGGCGGCGCTGACGATGGCTGGTAATAGCGAAACGGTGGGCTTCATCGCGGGCGCGCTGCACCAGGTAGAGCGCTTCCCCGCGGCGCGGCAACAAGATGGACTGCGCCTGGCCGGGCATAAAGACTTCTTCAATGCGTTTGGCGAGCGAGGCCACCGGTACCCGCTGGCTCAAGCCGAATTCCTCTAGCACGGCTTTGGCGATGTTGAGCTGGCCCTTGCCGCCGTCAATCAGCAGCAAGTCGGGCAGCAGACGCCAAGTTTCCGCCTTGTCTTTGCCATCCGGCGCCAGTTCGTCATCGGAATCTACGGCGTTCTTCCAGCGTGTGAAGCGGCGGGTCAGCGCCTCTTGCAAGGACAGGTAATCATCCGAGCCACTATGATCGACGCTGCGGATGTTGAAGCGGCGATATTCACTTTTGCGCGGGGCGCCTCGAACAAAGACGATACGACTGGCGACGATTGCCGTGCCCTGGGTGGTGCTGATGTCAAAGCATTCGATGCGGTTAGGGACGCGCGGCAGGCTCAGCGCTTCTTGCAGTTCGGCCATGGCTTGCTCGTGCCGGGTGGTATCGGCTTCGTATTGCGCGCGCATCATCTGCAGGCTCTCGACGGCGTTTTCCTGAGCCAGACTCACCAGCTTGCGCTTGTCGCCCCGCTGCGGCACATGGATGGACACCTTGGAACTGGCGCGTTTATCACTGAGCCAACGCTCGAGGATGCGCGCTTCTTCCACCTCTCCGGGCAGAATCAGCTCGCGCGGGATGTTGCCGCTGCTGGCGTAAAACTGACTGATAAACTGCTCCAGCACGACAGCATCCGATTCACCTTCGGTGTTGTTCATCATGCGCGAGTCGCTGCCGATGAGTTTGCCGTTGCGGATGAACATGATTTGCACCGTGGCATCGCGATCGTCGCGAGCCAGGGCGATGACATCGTGATCGGTCAGATTTCTGCCGACGGCTTTGTGCTTGTTGGTGATGAAATCAATGGCTTGCAGTTGGTCGCGGATGGCGGCGGCGCGTTCAAAATTGAGGTCTTCGGCGGCGGCATTCATAGCGTTGACCAGGCGAGTCTGCACTTCCCTGGCGCGCCCGCCCAGCACATCCATCAACTCCTGGATCATGTAACGATATTCCTCACGGCTGACAGCGCCGATGCAGGGGGCGTTGCACAACTTGATGTCGTGAAAGAGACAGGCGCGCTCGTCCTGTCCGTTGATTTCGCGGTCGCAGGTCAAATAAGGGAAGGCGCGGCGCAGGTCGCTCAACGTCTTTTGCACCACCCACATGGCCGAATAGGGACCAAAATACCGCGAGCCGTCGTTGACGATGCGGCGGGTCGTCTCGACTTTGGGGAAGGCGTCGCCCCAGCTGACGCGAATGTAGGGATAGCGCTTGTCGTCCTTGAGCTCAATGTTGTAGCGCGGCTTGTGTTTCTTAATGAGCGTCTCTTCAAGGATCAGCGCCTTGACCTCATTCTCGGTGATGATGAAGTCAATATCGTCGACATCGCCGCGCATCCGCAGAGTCTTGCTGTTGCCGTCCGCCACGGTGGTGAAGTAACTGCGGACGCGGTTGCGCAGACGTTTGGCTTTGCCCACATAGATGATCTTGCCGCGGCTGTTCTTCATCAAGTAGACGCCGGGCTTGGCGGGCAAATTCCTGAGGATGGTCTCGATGTGAGCGGGCTTTTGGTAGGACATCGCTGGCTGCGGCAAATGTTTGGCGGGCGGATTTCCGTTATAGTGTAGCATGATGCCGATTCTGCGGCCTGTATGAACGCCATTAATCAGCCGCCAGGCAAACGCGCCAGAAGCGCAGCTATGAGCCATTCCCCCGTATTGCTGGACGAAGTGCTGGAGGCGCTTGTCCCCAAAGAGACGCCACCCCGGCGCGTCATCGACGGCACGCTGGGCGGCGGCGAGCATGCGCGGGCGCTGCTGGATGCGGGCGCGGGACAGTTGCTTGGCATCGACCGGGACGCCAGCGCCATCGACATGGCGAGCGAGGCATTGCGCGGCTATGGCACACGAGCGCGCCTATTTCACGGCAGCTACTTGCGCATGCGGGAGTTTGCACGGGCTTTGGGCTGGGACTCGACAGACGCCATCCTGCTGGATCTGGGCTTGTCATCGCTGCAGTTGGACGACCCGGCGCGTGGATTCTCGTTCCGGCACGACGCGCCGCTGGACATGCGCTTTGATCCAACTGCGGGCGTATCCGCGCAGGAACTTGTCAACGGGCTGCCGGCAGAGGAGTTGGCGCAGATTCTGTTTCGCTATGGCGAAGAGCGTCATGCTCGCCGCATTGCCCGCGCCATCGCAGACGCGCGCCCCGTCGAAAGCACCGGCAAATTGGCGGATTTGGTCGCCACTGCCATGCCCGCTGCGGCTCGCCGCGCCAGCAAGATTCACCCGGCCACACGCAGCTTCCAAGCGCTGCGCATCGCCGTCAACGACGAACTGGCGGCTGTGGAAAGCGTGATCCCGATAGCCGTGGATCTGCTGCGACCCGGCGGGCGGCTGGCGGTCATCAGCTTTCATAGCCTGGAAGACCGCATTGTCAAAAGGGCTTTCCGCGAGATGGCCCGCACTGTCGGCGCCGTACCCGGCATGGCCTCGCTGGGGACGAAGCAAGCGCGCATCCGACCCTTGAACCGCAAGCCCAGCCTGCCTAGCCGGCAGGAAATCCAGCGCAACCCGCGGAGCCGCAGCGCCAAATTGCGCGTCGCCGAGAAATTATAATCGCCGCGCTGTCGAGTTGCGTAACTTGCCGATTTTGATACATTGAAAGCAGGACGGCGCGTCGATCGGGCGCGCCAGGGTGATTCATGTCGCAAGCCTGGTTTCAGCATACCTTCAGCCGCAAGCGTTTCCAAACGCGCAGCCAGGCGACCGCCATCGCCATCCTGGCTGTGGCTATCTTGCTCATCCTGGGCAGCCTGTATCTGTCGCAAGTGGCCGCATTCGCCATCACCAACCGCGAGATTGAAGACTTGATCAGTCAGCGGGATGAGCTCAAGCAAGAGAATGAGCAGTTGGTCGGCCAAATCGCCAGCTACCGCACGGCGCCGCGCTTGTACACTCGGGCTGTGGAAATCGGCTTTCGCCCCGCCACCAACAGCGACATCGACTATCTGGTCATTGAAGGCTACAACCCAAACCGGGAGCGGGCTGCGCTGGCTACCGCGCCACTAAGCAATGCTGAGCCGGGAGCGCCCGCCTATGACGAGACTTTCGGCGGCTGGCTGCAGATGCAATTCACGCTCCTGCGCAACCAGTTTGACAGTTTCGGGCAGTGAGCCATGCCGGGACAATCGACACAACAAAGCACCATCCACACGCGCCTGCCTATTGTCGCGCTCTTTCTCATCTTCCTAGCCAGCCTGCTCATCATTCACTTGGCCAACTTCCAATTCTTTCCGCGGTCGGTACGGCTGGAGCTGGAGCGAATCGGCAGCTCAATCACCAATACGACTCTGCGTATTCCGGCTGAGCGCGGCTTGATCTACGACCGCGATGGCGAGCCCCTGGCTTTCAATGTCATGCAATACCGCCTGGGCGTCAGCCCCGACCTTGTCTACGACGCCGAAACGCTGATGAAGGAGCTGGCGCTCATCCTGGACATGGGCGAATTTGAACTCTTCCGCAAGCTCACCAGCGAGAACGTTTGGGAGTTTGTGGCTGGACCGATATCGGCGGAACAGGGACAGGCGATCGCGGCACTGGACGAAATATCGCTGGGCTTGGAAGAGATTCCCAAGCGCTTTTATCCACAAGGACCTCTGGCGGCGCATGTCATCGGCATTGTGCTGGACGAGGGGCTGGTTGGCACGCTAGGCGTGGAAGGCGCGTACAACAGCACTTTGGCGGGCAGAGTGCTGGACCTGTCCGTCAGTAATGTGCCCTTTGATTTGCCAGAAGATCGCCCGGCCGAGCAGCGCGGTCAAGACATTGTGCTGACCCTGGACCGCGATGTACAATTCTGGGTGGAAACCGAGCTTGAGCAGGCGGTCAAAGAGAATGGCGCGTTCCGCGGCTCAGTCATCGTTATGGATCCGCGCAATGGCGAATTGCTGGCGCTGGCGAATTATCCATCCATCGACCCCAACAACTTCCTGGAAATTACCGACCCTAATTTGCTGGTGAATCCCGCCGTGCAAGAGACTTATGAGCCGGGCTCGCTGATGCAGGTGTTGACAGCGGCAGCCGCGCTGGAAACTGGCGCCATCACGCCGCAATGGAGCTACAACGACACCGGTTTGATCGAGATTGGCGGGCGCGAGTTCCGCAATCGCTTTTTCCGCGCGCACGGCACGGCCGATGTCGCCGGCGTATTGACGCAATCGCTGCAAGTGGGCAGCGCGAGCATGGCGCTGGAGATGGGTGCAGAAGCCTTTTACAGCACGCTGCAGGATTTTGGCCTCGGGCAGCCAACCGGCGTCGGCTTGTTCAACGAAGAACAGGGCGAGCTGCGCCTGCCCGGCGATACCGACTGGAGCGAAAGTTCCTTTGGCTTGAACAGTTACGGCCAGGAGCTGCAGGTAACGACCATGCAAATGATCACCGCCTTTGCGGCCATCGCCAACGACGGCATCATGCGGCAGCCGCATATCGTCCGCCAGGTGATCAGCGAAGATGGCGTCAAAGACGCGCGACACAGCACAGTGCGCCGCGTGCTTTCCGTAGAAACGGCGCGTATGATGAAAGAACTGATGGTGCGCATCGTGCGGGAAGGTTCCCCTGAAGCTTATATGCGCAGCTATACGGTGGCTGGCAAGCCGGGCACAGGGCAGATATACAGCGCAATCGGTTACGAGACCGGCCCCAATTCGTCGATTGTGTCCTTCATCGGCTTCCTGCCCGCGGACGAGCCGGAAGTCATCGCCATGGTTAAGCTGGACAGACCCAATGACTTTTTCGGTTACGAGGTGGCAGCGCCCGTATTCCGGCGCATCGCCGACCGACTAGTCATCCTGCTGGAGATTCCGAACGATGCGGTACGTCGGCAGTTGCGCGCGGTAGAAGCTAGTTTTGGCGCGGCGGGCGGGGGGTAGGGCGAGCGATGGACGGGCAGCTGGCGCTGGCGCTTAGCGTAGTCGGTGTGACATTTTTGCTGGGCATGATCTGGGGCGGACCCTTCGTCGAGATTCTGCACCGCCTAAAGATCGGCAAGCAGATCCGTCCCGAATTGATGGACAGCAGCCACGTCAGCAAAATCGGCACGCCGACCATGGGTGGCATTATGATCATCGTGCCGGCCATCTTGTTCTCGCTGGCGCTGAATGTGTCGCGCATGGTCAACGAAGGCAGCGGACGCAGCATTATGCTGCCGCTATTCGTGATGATCGGCTTTGCGCTGTTGGGCTTGATTGACGATTGGGAAGGCATCCAGACTTCGCGCGGGGTTGTCGGCGAGGGGCTGTCCGGCAAAATCAAGTTCGCCTGTCAGATCCTGCTGGCGCTCATTGCTTCCATTGTCTTGTCGCATTTCGAGTTCTCATTCGCCAATTTGCTGCTGCTGCCGCTTCTCAAAGTCACTGTCCCGTTGCATCCGGTACTCTTCGTCGTAATCAGCACCTTTATCATCGTGGCCAGCTCAAACGCGACCAACTTGACGGACGGTCTGGATGGCCTGGCGGGCATCATCACGGCCAGCGCCTATGGCGCTTATGGGGTCATTTCCGTGTTGCAGAATCAGATATTCGTTGCCGAACTTTGCTTCGTCATTGTGGGCGCGTGTTTCGCCTTCCTTTGGTACAACGCGCATCCGGCGCAACTGTTCATGGGCGATACCGGTTCGCTGCCATTGGGCGCGACATTGGGTGTCGTCGCCGTGATGACTGGTCAGTGGCTGTTGCTGCCCATCATCGCCATTGTGCCGGTGGTAGAGATTCTTAGCGTGCTGCTGCAGGTAGCCTCAGCCAAGTTTACGCGGCGCTTCTACGGTGTAGATATGCGCCCCTTTTTGCGGACGCCGATTCATCATCATTTTGAATTGCGTGGCTGGAGCGAACAGCGGATTGTCCAGCGCTTTTGGCTGATCGCGATATTGAGCGCCTTCCTGGGCGTTGCCTTGGCGCTGCTCTAGGATCGGCTGATGAGCGCGCGGGATTATCTGGCTGGCAAGCGGGTTGTCGTTTTCGGTTTTGGTCGTCAAGGACGAGCGCTGGCGCGCTGGCTGCCGACTGTTGGCGCGGAGGCTGTTGTGACCGACAGCCGCAGCGCTCGCGAATTGGGGCTTCGCCGCCGGGATTGGGCTGGGGTGCGATTCTATCTGGGCGGGCATCCGGAAAACGCGCTGATCGGCGCGCGTTTGATCTGTGTTTCGGGCGGTGTGCCGCTGGATTTGCCCCTGCTACAGCAAGCCCGCGAACAGGGAATCCCCTTCAGCAACGATGCGCAGCTCTTCCTGGAGCGTTGCCCGGCGCCGGTCATCGGCATCACAGGCAGCGCCGGCAAGACCACCACGACTGCGCTGGCGGCCGCCATCGTCGAGCGCGCCGGCTACAAGGTCTGGCTGGGCGGCAATATCGGGAATCCACTGCTGGACGACCTGGCGCAGATCAAACGCGACGACATTGTCGTCATGGAATTGTCCAGTTTTCAACTGGAGTTGATGAGCAGTTCGCCGCAGGTTGCCGCCATACTGAATCTGACACCCAATCATCTGGATCGTCACGGCACGATGGAGAATTATGCCGCCGCCAAAGCCGCCATTTTGCGATACCAACAGAACAGCGATGTGGCGGTCCTGTGCCAGGACGACGAGGGCAGCAGAGCCTTTTCGCCCATTATTGTCGGCGAAGAATTGCGCTTCAGCAGCTATGAAATGGTCGCGGACGGCGCCTTCATACTGGGCAGCCGCTTGTTAGTGGCGGGGGCGGCTAGTTACGATGGCGCGGCACATGTGGTCTGTGAGCGCTCGGAGATCTCGCTGCGCGGCGAGCACAATGTGCAGAATGTGCTAGCAGCCTGCGCGATTACGGGCGGCATGGGCTTGGCCATCGATCGTCCCGGCGTGCCCCCGGAGGTGATGCGCGAAACCATTGGTGAGTTCAAGCCAGTGGCGCATCGCCTGGAACTCTTGCGCAAGCGGAATGGCGTCAGTTGGGTCAATGACAGCATCGCCACGGCGCCGGAACGCTTGTTGGCGGCAGTGAGGAGTTATGACGAACCGCTGGTGCTGCTGATTGGCGGGGCGGACAAAGACCTGCCCTGGGAAACGGCGCTGCACTACGCGGTTCGCAAGGCGCGGCACATCGTGCTCTTCGGCAAGGAAGGCGACAAACAAGTCGCGACCCGGGTGATGCCGCTGCTGCAGACTATGCGCGTCCCGAAGGACTTTGTGTCACGGGTGGAGACGCTGGCGGAAGCGGTTGATTGCGCGGCGGGCTTGGCGCGAGCGGGCGATGTAGCCCTGCTTTCGCCCGGCGGCACCAGTTACGATGCCTACCACGATTTCGCCGAGCGCGGCGAGCACTTTCGGCAATTGGTATCTCAACTATAATGAATGCGTCAGAAAGAGGAGATGCATGAGCGAGCAAGGCAGCCCCGATGCGCGTTACCGACGGCTGAGGCGGCGATTGCGGCGGCGCAGGGGCGCGCCATTGGATACCGGGGAGCTTCAGTTGCGACGCCCGCTGCGCATGAACCTGTCCCGGAATCGATTCTTCACCGCATTCGATCGTTCTATGCTGGCCATCGTCATCCTGCTGCTCATTATCGGCTCACTGATGGTGTTCAGCGCGACATTTGACTGGAGTCGCGACACCTACGGCACAGCCAGCAGCTTCTTCGTCGAGGAGCATTTGCGCAATGTCCTGTTTGCGTGCCTGTGCATGTTGTTCTTCGCGGTGGTGGATTACCGCTTTTGGAAGCGCTTCGCTATTTGGCTGCTATTGGCGACCGTCATCGCGCTGGTGGCGGTGCTGCTCTTCGGCGAGTTGGTCTTTGGCGCGCGGCGCTCGTTCCTGGACGGGCGCTTCCAGCCAGGGGAATTGGCTGAATTCGCCATCGTGTTGTATCTGGCGGCTTGGCTGGGCTCGTCGAGGACGCGGGTCTCCAGCGTGTTCTTTGGCTTGTTTCCCTTTTTGCTGGTCGTCGGCGTCATTGGTTACCTGATTATCCGGCAGCCAGACTTAAGCTCTGCGGGGATCGTGGTGTTGACCGCGCTGGTCGTCTATTTTGTCGCGGGCGCAAATATGTTTCATCTGGGGGCTATCGTGGCGATGTCGAGCGCGGTCGGGGTTCTGCTGGTGAACCTAAATCCCTATGCCCAGCGGCGCATCGACAATTTTCTGGCTGGATTGAGCGATGTCACGCTGGCGGAGTATCACACTTTGCAAGCCATCACGGCATTTTTGCGCGGCGGCTGGTTCGGCGTCGGCGTGGGGCAATCGCAGCAGAAATTCGGCGCCCTGCCCGCGCCCCATACGGACAGCATCTTCGCGGTCATTGGCGAGGAGCTGGGCGTGTTGGGCGCGGCGGTGGTAGTGGCGCTGTACATCTGCTTCGCCATACGCGGCTTCCAGTTGGCGCGGCGGGCGAAGGACAATTTCGGCGCCTTGCTCTGCGTCGGCTTCACCTCCTGGGTGATTATCCAGGCGCTCTTGAACATCGCCGTCATGACTGGCGCCATTCCATCTACGGGCGTGCCTCTGCCCTTCATCAGCTTCGGCGGTTCATCCCTGACTGTGGTGATGATCGGCGTCGGGTTGATGCTGAGCGTGCAGCGGGTAGCGTCGCGCCGCGTGTCAGTCACAGAACGGAGAAACGAGAGTGCGTATTTTGATCGGGGCGGGCGGCACCGGCGGTCATATTTATCCCGCGCTGGCCACCGCCCAGGCACTGCTGCGCGCGGGGGCTGACAACTGCGAACTGCATTTCGTCGGCGCGGTCGGCGGCATGGAAGGCAAGCTGGTGGCGGCATCCGGGCTGGGTTTCTGCGCCTATCACGAGGTGCTGGCGGGACCTATACACGGCGTGAGCCCCCTCCGCATGGCTGCCAGTTTGCTGAAGCTGGCGGCCGGTAGTCTGCAATCGCTGACAAAATTGCGCCGCATACGCCCGCGAGTCATCCTGCTGACGGGCGGTTGGGCGAACTTCCCCGTGGCGGCGGCAGCGCGCATGTTAGGCATCCCCATCGTGATCTATCTGCCTGATATCGAACCGGGTTTGACCATCCGAGTCTTGCAGCGATTCGCTCGCAAAGTGGCGGTGACAGCAGCGCCTTCCCTGCGATTCTTCACGGCGGGCAAGGCTGTCGTGACGGGTTATCCCTTGCAGCAGGATCGGCTCTGCGCCGACCGTGATAGCGCGCGCGAGCATTTCCAACTGGACGCGGCGAAAAAGACTTTGCTGGTCTTCGGCGGCAGTCGCGGCGCGCGCAGCATCAACATGGCGCTTGGCGACAGCCTTGAGCGCCTGCTGGAATCGGGCCTGCAAGTGATCCACATCACGGGCGAGCTGGACTGGGCACGGACACAAGCGCAGGTGGGGGATTTGGCAGCGCATCCGCAGTATCGGGCTTTCGCCTATTTGCACGCGGACATGGGCTTGGCATTCGCGGCGGCTGATTTGGCGATATGTCGCGCGGGAGCCAGCACGCTGGCGGAGTTGCCGGCCTTTGGCTTGGCGGCCATCCTCGTGCCTTATCCCTACGCCTGGCGTTATCAGAAAGTGAATGCGGATTACCTCAGCGAGCAGCGCGCGGCGCTGCGGCTCAACGACGAAGACCTGCCCTCGCAGCTTTGCGAGACAGTGTTGACGCTGCTTGACGACGACAAGTGTTTGGCGGAGATGCAGGCGAATTCACGCGCGCTAGCAAATCACGATGGCGCCGAGAATCTGGCGGCGCTGCTGATTGAAACTGGCGGCGGCTGACATGCTAGACTTGCGAGCGGGGCGGCAGATCCATTTCATAGGCATCGGCGGAGCAGGCTTGTCCGCGATCGCGCGGATTCTGCTCGGGCGGGGATTGCATGTAAGCGGCTCGGACTTACAAGCGAGCGAATTGACGGAGGCATTGGCGGAAGAAGGCGCCCAAATCCACATCGGGCACGCGGCGGCGCATGTGCAGAGCGCGCAGGCTGTGTTGGCTTCGTCGGCCGTACCGGATGAGCATATCGAGATGCTGGCGGCGCGGGAGCTCGGCATCCCCGTGTACCGGCGGCGGGAGTTCATGGGCGCGCTGCTCGGTGGCGTGGATACGCTGGCTGTGGCGGGCGCGCACGGCAAGACGACCACCACAGCTATGCTGACGCATGTCCTGCTGGGCGCTGGTTTGAACCCGAGTTACATCATCGGCGGGACGCTGGGCAATACGGGCAAGAATGCGGCAGTGGGGAGCGGAAACAGCTTCGTCATCGAGGCGGATGAATATGGCAACATGTTTCACGGTTTGTCGCCCAATTTGGCGGTGGTGACCAATGTTGAGCACGATCATCCTGATTTCTTCGCGACGCTGCAGGACCTACAAGCCGCCTTTGTCAAGTTCGCCGAGTCGCTGAGTGAAAATGGCACGCTGATTGCTTGCGCGGACAACGCGGGATCGCTGGCCTTGGCGGAGGCGCGGCGTGACAGGGGCAGACCAGCGTTGACTTACGGCATCCGCTGCAAGAGCGCCGATTGGCGAGCAGATGACATAACCTACGATCGCAGCGGCAGCCATTTTCGCGTGCTACAGGGGGGAGTTTCGCGCGGGCGAGTATCGCTGGGCTTGCCGGGCGCGCATAATATTCTGAATGCGCTGGCGGCGTTGACGGCGGCGAACCAACGCGGCGTCAGTATTGACGAGGCTGCGGCGAGCCTGGGCAGTTTTCGTAGCGCGGGCAGGCGTTTTGAGATTCGCGGCGAGCGGGCTGGCATCGTTATTATTGATGACTACGCTCACCATCCGACGGCGATTCGCGCCAATATCGCCGCGGCGCGGCAACGCTTCCCGGAAAGGCAACTCTGGGCGATTTGGCAGCCGCATACCTATTCGCGCGTGAAGAGGTTCTTCAAAGATTTCACGAAGGCTTTCGACGCTGCCGACCGCGCGTTAATCACGCCGATCTACGCCGCGCGGGAAGCGCCAATTCATGGAATCAACAGTCAAGCATTGACGCAAGCGATATCCATGCGCTGCCCCGCCATGTACGCCCCGACCTTTGCCGCAGCCGCTGAAATCATAAAGCGCGAGACAAATCGCCCCGCCGCCATCCTGATTTGCAGCGCCGGCGACGCCAACGAAATCGCTGATCTGCTGATGAGCGACGAGGCATGAGCAGCGCTGACCTGCCTATCATCCCGCAACTGCAGCGGAATCAGTCGCTAGCGCGGTATACGGCCGCTCGTCTGGGCGGAAGCGCTGATTATCTCTACCTCGCCAAAGACCCGAGTTACGGGGATGTATGCGAATTGCTACGCCAGGCTTGGGCGGGGGACCTGCCGGTGACCGTCATCGGCGGCGGCGCCAACATCCTGGTGTCGGACGCTGGTATCCGCGGGCTGGTCATCGTCAACCGGGCGACGCGCTTGCAGCGCGGTGGCAGGCAGGTACGGACAACAGCGGGCACGAGCCTGATTCGCCTGTCGCGCTATTGCCTGGAGCAGGGGCTGAGCGGCATGGAATGGGCTATAGCGGTGCCGGGCACGGTCGGCGGCGCAGTGGTCAACAATGCCGGCGCGCACGGCGGCGACATCGCCAGCAATTTGACGCGCGCGCAAATTCTTGAGCCGGGCGGCAAATCACGCTGGATTGAGGCGGCGGAGCTGGATTACGCCTATCGCCATTCGTCATTGAAAGCGCGAGCAGACCAGCGCTATTTTGTGCTGCAAGCGCAATTCGCGTTGGGCGAAGCGGATCGCGAAAGCATCCAGGCGCGGATGACGCACAACAACGACTATCGCCGGCGCACGCAGCCGCCCGGCGCCAGCCTGGGCAGCATTTTCAAGAACCCGCCCGGGGACTACGCGGGCCGGTTAATTGAAGCAGCTGGCATGAAAGGCAAACGCATCGGCGCAGTGCAGGTTTCACCACTGCACGCCAATTTCTTTATCAGCCTGGATGAGTCGGCGACGGCGCGTGACTACTGGCGCTTGATCCAACGGGTGCGAGAGCGTGTTTTAGGGGCGACTGGCGTGGCACTGGAACTGGAAATCCAGTTGCTGGGCGACTGGTCGTGAAAA
The DNA here is from genome assembly GCA_034420985.1 of Anaerolineae bacterium. Classification (GTDB taxonomy): domain Bacteria; phylum Chloroflexota; class Anaerolineae; order Aggregatilineales; family Phototrophicaceae; genus UBA6055. The sequence goes on from DAOUKU010000044.1 coordinate 237,941, forward strand.
TGCGCGCCAGGCGGTTTGCGTCATCAAATCGCCAAGTGTAAACTCAGGCGCGTAGCAAGGGTAAGGCAGCCTGCAGCGACGGCTGAGAGGCGCAAAGTGGCGAGTCATGTTCAAACGCAGCAGCGCCAGCCTGAGCGCGCGCCTGGAGTCTTGCATCGGGCGCCGCCGGGCAGCGTCCCCAGGCGGCAGGCGCTCCCGCATCGTGACGGCCGCGAGCGTTATCTGCGGTGGCGGGCGGCCAGCGCCGCGCTCTTTCTGCTGCTGGGCGCGCTCTTGGCGATTTTCTTTGTCAGCGATGTGTTCTTCGTCCGCTCAATTGTCGTGCGTGGCAATGACCTGATGCCGCGCGAGGAGATATTCGCGTATTCGGATATCGCCAATTTCCACATGTTTTGGCTGGATCCGGCACAAATCCGCGAGAGTATCCTGCGTTCGCCATCGGTCGCTGATGCCATCGTTGAACTAGGTTGGCCTCCCGACTTGATCACCATACTGGTCGATGAGCGGCAGCCAGCCATCATCTGGTCAGACGGGGGCGTCGAGACCTGGATCGATTTACAGGGGCGCACGATGCCGGCGCGCGCGGAAATGCCGCATGTGCCGCGCGTCAATCTGGTGAAGGCGGATTATGCCGGTCGCATGCCCGACGCCGATGACTTCAACGCGGAGACGGTGCTGGGCGCACTGACATTGATCGAGCGACTGCCGGAGGACGCCAGCCTGGACTTTCATCCCGTGCACGGGCTGGGCTGGACCAATGAACAGGGCTGGCAAATCTGGATGGGCAGCGATACGGCGGCTGTCATGAGCGAGAAACTAAAGATCTACGAGGTGCTGGTGGCAGATTTCAACAATCGGGCGTTGGATATCGCCGAGTTGAACATCGCCAATCCCGACGCGCCGTTCTACCGGGCATTATGGGGGCGTTAGAAGCCGATGGGTGATTTAGATGGGTGATTTAGTCGTAGGTCTCGATGTAGGCACACATAAGATTTGTACGATTGTCGGTGAAGTGCGCCCCGAAGATGTGTATGTTGTTGGCTTAGGGATTGAAGTGAGCGACGGCATGAAAAAGGGCGTGGTCAGTGATGTCGGCGCGCTTTCGGCAGCGATTGCCAAGTCCATCCGCAAAGCCGAAAAGTCCAGCGGTTACGATATCAACCGGGCTTTTGTCAGCGTCGCCGGCAGCCACATTTCGTCTCTGACCAGCCGCGGCATGGCGACCGTCGTAGGCTCGCGCAGCGTGCAATCAGCTGATTTGGAAAAGGCCATGAGCGTGGCGCGCAATATCGCCATCCCGCACAATCGCGAGATTCTGCATGTCGTGCCGCGCAGCTATACCCTGGACGGGCAAGAGGGCATCCGCAGTCCGCTGGGCATGCACTGCTTCCGACTGGAGGTGGATGCGCATATCATCACTGCGTCGACGACCAGTTTGGCGAATCTGGAAGATGCGGTGGAGTCGGCTGGGGTGCTGGTGGATCGCTTCGTCCTAAATCCGCTGGCTGCTGGCGATGCCGTGCTTACCCCGCACGAGCGTGATATGGGCGCGGTGGTCATCGACATCGGCGGCGGCACCACCGATATCGCCATCTTCATAGATGGCACCGTCTGGCATACAGCGATTATTCCGGTTGGCGGAAATCATGTAACACAGGACATCACTTACTGGATGCGCGTGCCCTTTGGCCTGGCGGAGCAGGTCAAGATCCAACGCGGGCACGCCGATATGAACGCCGTCAGCGAGTCGGAAGTCTTCCCGGTGGAGCCCTTCGGCGGCGAGATTCTACCTGTATCGCGGCGCGATCTGGCTATGGTCATTGAGGCGCGCTTTGAAGAGATCTTCGAGTTAGTGGAGAAGGAAATCAAGCGCTCGGGATACGCCGGTTTGCTGCGGGCGGGCTCGGTGATCACCGGCGGGAGTTCGCTGCTGCCAGGCTACCGCGATTTGGCGTCGCGCATACTCAATTTGCCGGTTCGGCTTGCGCAACCAGAACGCGTGTCCGGCATCGCTGATACGCTGAAGAATCCCTCCTATAGCACGAGCGTGGGATTATTGCGGCTGGGGTTGGAGATGGACGCCATGCTGGAGCCGGAAATGGAAGGCAGCGTCGGCGTGCCGGTGAACCAGTGGGGGCGACGCATGAATGACTTTTTACGGCGCTTCCTACCCCAGGACGATTGACGAATCAATCTGCAAATTGCCTACAGATTAGTGTTTATATCGATTGCGCGCCTGTCGATTGCTCGTACAATGTTGGCGTGAACTTGGGGGATGCGGCTGGATGCTGTTGATTGACGAGGGACATCATAATGGTCAATGACTTGATAACCGGGGAAAATTTTGCGCAGATCAAGGTCGTCGGGGTCGGCGGTGGCGGTGGCAATGCCGTCAATCGCATGATCAGCGAGGGCTTGGGCGGCGTTGAATTCATCGCGGTCAACACGGACAACCAGGCGCTGATGCTGTCCAAGGCAAAGACGCGCGTACGCATCGGCGACAAGCTGACGCGTGGACTTGGCGCGGGCGGCAATCCCGAAATCGGGCGCAAAGCGGCGGAAGAAAGCTCGGAAGACCTGCTTGAGGTCTTGCGCGGCTCGGACATGATTTTCGTGGCTTGCGGCATGGGCGGCGGTACAGGCACCGGCGCATCGCCCGTCATCGCCCAAATCGCCAAGGAACTCGGCGCTTTGACCATCGGCGTAGTTACCCGCCCCTTCACTTTTGAAGGCACGCGGCGCGCCCAACTCGCCAAGACCGGCATTGAAGCGCTGAAGAGCCAGGTCGACACGCTCATTGTCATTCCCAACGACCGCCTGCTGCAAATGGCGGACAAGCGCTCGACCTTGCAACAAGCCTTCTCGCTGGCGGACGACGTGCTGCGGCAGGGCATCCAGGGCATCTCCGAACTCATCACCGTGCCGGGGCTGATCAATCTCGACTTCGCCGATGTGCGCACGGTGATGAGCGAAGGCGGCGCGGCCTTGATGGCGGTTGGTCGGGCTTCTGGCGACGACCGGGCGCGATCAGCGGCAGAGATGGCGATTACCAGCGGTCTCCTGGATGTGACCATCGATGGCGCGCGCGGTATTTTGTTCTCCATCACCGGCGGTGCGGATTTGACCCTCTTTGAGGTCAACGAAGCGGCGGCAATCATCAAAGACTCTGCGCATGCCGAATGCAACCTCATCTTTGGCGCCCATATAGACGATAGCTTGGGTGACGAAGTGCACATCACCGTCATCGCGACCGGTTTCGAACGCAGCCGGCTGGAAACCAATATGAAAGAGGCTGGACAGCTACCCATCCGCCAGTCGACTCCGCTTCCGCAGTCATCGCCAGTGCAGCGCCCCGTCTACGAGGATGTGGAGGTGCAAGCGCCAGGTCAAGGCGTCTCGGTGGGCAGCGGTTCGCCCTTCCAGCGCGCGCGTCAGACTCCTCCGTCGCCAGCGCCGGATGATGCCCGCACTTACGACAACATCGATCCCAAGAACACTGAATTACCAGCCTTCCTGCGCAAGCGCAATCGTCGGCAGTAATTAGCCTACTTAATCATCTCCCCCTTGTTTGGGCGATCCAGCGGGTCGCCCTTTTTGCGTCTTTGACGAGGCAGTTCCTGGCGCCTTTCGTAAGAAAAATGCAGTACAATTCAAACTGAAAAAGCTGAATCGGCGCTAGCCGATTCGCGACTTCGCGACCATAATTTGGCTGTTCACAGCGCAGCAATCTGACGACCTTGAACACTTCTAAAGAGAGGGTGTGATATGTTCTCCGAAGCGCCCGGAAGGGTTGATATGCCTGACATGACACCTGCGTCTCCCAACGACAACAAGCTGCACGAGCTGGGCTACAAGATCTTCCTCGACCGCTATGCCCAGAAGGACATGACCCGTTCCAGCCTGTCCATCGACGACACGGTCATTGTGGTTGTCGATGCCAAGACCGGACAGCGCGAGGTCGGCTCGATAACCGCGCTTGACCTGCCCATGGTCACCGTACAATTGCTGGATGGCACAGTGGTAAAGCGCGATCTGCAGCATGTGGATAAGCCGATTGAGACCGAGCCCAGCCAAATGATGGACCGAGTGGCGCGGGGGGTGGCCGCTACCGAGGACGGCGAGGCGAAACAAAACGAGTGGGCAGAGAAATTTCGCTGGCTGCTGGACGGCTGGAAGTTCGTACCCGGCGGGCGCATCCTCACCGCGGCCGGCACCGACCAGGATCTGACCTATTACAACTGCTATGTCATCCCCTCGCCGCAGGACTCGCGCGATGGCATCATGACGACGTTGGGGCAGATGACCGAGATCATGTCGCGCGGTGGCGGCGTCGGTATCAATCTATCAACCCTGCGACCACGACATGCCTACGTAAAAGGTGTCAACGGACGGTCCAGCGGGGCAGTCTCTTGGGGCGGCTTGTACAGTTTCGTCACCGGGCTCATCGAGCAAGGCGGCAGCCGGCGCGGCGCCTTGATGCTGATACTGAATGACTGGCACCCAGATATCTTCAACTTCATCAACAGCAAACGGCAGTCGGGCAATATCACCAATGCTAATATCAGCGTCGGCGTCTCTGACAAGCTGATGGCGGCGGTGGACGCCGACGACGATTGGGAGCTGGTCTTCCCTGATACGAACGATCCGGACTTTGATGCGCTTTGGGATGGCGATCTGGATACCTGGATGGCGACCGGACGCAAAATCATGCATCACAAGACAATCAAGGCACGCGAACTTTGGGACGCGATCATCGAAAGCGCCTGGTCCAGCGCTGAGCCGGGCGTCTGGTTCCGCGAGCGCAGCAACAAGATGGCGAACAGCTGGTACTTCAATCCGCAGATATGCACCAATCCTTGTGGCGAACAGCCGCTTGGCGCCTTTTCCGTCTGCAACCTGGGCGCGATTAACTTGTCGAAATTCTATGATGAGAGCAAGCATGATGTCGCTTGGGACGAACTGCGCCGCACGGTCGCTTATGCGACGCGTTTCCTTGACAATGTCATCGACACCACGCCCTATTTCTTTGAAGAGAACCTCAAAATGCAGAAGTCGGAGCGGCGCGTCGGGCTGGGCACGATGGGAATCGCCGAATTGATGCTGAAGCTGGGCGTGCGTTATGGTAGCGACGAATCGGTCAATGTTATCGACGACATCTATCGCGCCATCGCGGTCACGGCTTACGAAACATCAAGCGACCTAGCGCAGGAAAAAGGCGCCTTCCCCATGTTCGACGCCGAAATGTTTCTTGAGAGCGGCTTCATGCAAACGATGCCTCATGACATCTGCGAGAAGATTCGTCGCGATGGCATTCGCAATGTAACCCTGCTGACACAAGCGCCGACCGGCACCACCGGCACGATGGTCAATACCTCGACCGGCGTCGAGCCCTTTTTCTCCTGGGTCTATTACCGCAAGAGCCGCCTCGGCTTGCACGAGGAGCAAGTGCCTATCGTCAAAGATTGGTACGAAGCCAATCCCGCCGCCGACTCCCTGCCCGATTACTTCGTCACCGCGATGGACTTGTCGCCCGATGAGCATATCAAAGTGCAAGGTGCCTTCCAGCGCTGGATCGATAGTGCTATCTCGAAGACCTGCAATGTGCCAAATGACTACAGTGTTGAGCAGGTCAGCGAGTTGTACAAATACATGTACGAGCTCGGCTGCAAGGGCGGCACCATCTACCGCGATGGCAGCCGTGATGAACAGGTATTGATGCTCAAGGGTGATGAACGCGCCGAAGACGAAATGACTGGGCTGAAGGCGGCTGCCAGCCCTGAGCCCGCCACCACGCCTCATCGCGTGTATCCGCGTCCCGAGCGACTTACTGGCACGACCGTAGCCACGCTGACGCCCTTTGGCAAAGCCTATGTCACCATCAATCGGGATGAACAGGGCAATCCCTTTGAGGTCTTCGTGGCGATAGGCAAAGCGGGAACGGACATCGCCGCCGACGCCGAAAGTCTGGGGCGGATGTTATCCCTGCTGCTGCGCACGACCGCGCCAGGCAACCGCCGCGAAATGATGAATCTGATTATCGATCAGCTCCAAGATATCGGCGGCGCGCGCCCGATTGGCTTTGGACCCAAGCGCGTCTTGTCACTGCCGGACGCCGTCGCGCGGGTCTTGTATGAGGAATTCTTCTCCGAAGACCAACCCACGCAATTAGGCTTGCCGATTGCGGCCGGCGCTGAACTGCAAGCCCCGGCAAGCAATGTCGCGACTGCGACCAACATGGCGATATCCGGCGCGGACATGTGCCCGGAGTGCAACATGATCACGCTCGTGCGCGCGGAAGGCTGTCGCAAATGCGTCTATTGCGGCTACAGCGAGTGCTAAGCGCGGCGGGAACAAATAAGTCATGACTCCAGCCAAATCCAAACGCGGCAAGCTTTGGCGGCGGCTGTTCCTGGGCGCGCTCTTGTCGGCGGCTCTGTACTTTGTTGGTTTGATAGCGCTGATTTGGCAGGCCGGCGCAAATGACACGGCGCAGAAGGCCGACCTCATCGTTGTTCTTGGCGCTGGCTTGCGGCGAGATGGGCGCCCTGGCGCGGTACTGGTCCGCCGCAGCTTGCATGGCGCAGCGCTGTGGAAAGCGGGCATGGCGCAGCGTATCCTTTGCACGGGCGGGCAAGCCGAATCACAGCCGCGAGCCGAAGCCGACGCCTGCCGGGAGCTCCTGCTGGCAAAGGGCTTGCCGGACGAAGCCATCCTGCTGGAAAGGCGCAGCCGCAGCACCGAAGAAAACGCCATGTACAGCGCCGCGCTGATGCGGAAATTGGACTTAAACAGCGCCGTGCTGGTCACTGACCAATACCACATCCTGCGCGCCAGTTGGCTCTTTCGCCGGCAGGGAATTGACATCACCACAAGCGCCGTGCCCGCCAGCCGCGTCGGTAAGTTGCTGTTCTACCCCTACGCGCTGCGGGAAATCGCGGCTTTGCATTGGCAGTTATTCAAAGACGCGTTGGGCCTGCCGCAGACGCACTTGGCCGGCTTATAATCGCGCGAGCGACACAAGGAGCAGTATGATGGCGGACTATGTTTGTATTGGCGTGCCCTATTACTTGGGTGAAGCGCTTGCCGAACGGCGTGAAGTTGAGGCGCTGCGGCAATCCGGCATCGTTGGCGAGTTGGGCGCGGAATGGGTTGAAATCGACCCGGACTTCGCCGCCCATGAAGATGCCGTTGTAGCCGTCAATCGCGCGCTAGCAAAGGTCATAAAAGCGCATGCGGACAAGCTGCCGGTAGTCTTCGCCAACGACTGCACCAGCTGCCTGGGTATGGTCAAGGGCTTGGAAGCGCAATCGCCCGCCGTTTTGTGGTACGACTCGCACGGCGACTTCAACACGCCGGAGACGACTCCCAGCGGCTTCCTGGGCGGCATGCCGCTGGCGGCGCTGGTCGGGCGCGGCAATCAACATTTGATGCGCGGCATGGACCTTGCGCCACTGGCCGAGTCGGACATCATCATCAGTGATGTGCGCAACCTGGATCCGGAAGAAGGCGAAATGCTGCGCGAAAGCCAAGTGACCATTCACGAAACCTTGGCCGCGCTGGATGACGCGCCGCTGCCCGATAAACCGCTTTACATCCATTTCGATACCGATATAGTCGACTGCGCCGAGATGCCTGCCATGAGTTATCCCGAACCGGGCGGCCCTTCGCTGGACGAGAGCATTAGATCGCTAAAGACAGCGCTGACGAAGGGACGGACAGTTGGGATTCTGTTCAGCCTATGGAATGGCACGTTGCCGGGCGCGGAGGAGACGATGACCGCGACCTTGAAACTAATACGCGCTTTGAAACCATAATCAGTCGCGCAGCGGATTTCTGCCAAATTGACTTGCGGCGCGGCGAAAAAACGCGTATATTTTGTGTCCCCAGAACGAAGTGCCGCTGCAAAGGACGCCTGACTTGTACAGCGACAACGAGATTCTCTTCCCGCATTATGCCATCCCTGCTCTACGCAACACGCGCGACGGCAAGTGGGCGCAGTTGATCGACCAACTGGAAAACAAAGCGCAGACCAGCGCCGAGGTCATCGGGTTGATGTCGATGATGATCAAGCTAAACGGCTGCCTGGCTTGCGAGACGGACAGCTACCGAGCCATGCGCGGCTGCACCCCCTGCGCCAGACAGACGCTGCGCCGTTGCAAGGACAGCGACGAAGAACTGATCAGCGAATACCGGGCGGAAGTCGCCAGAATGCGCGCGCTGGACTTGGACTTGAGTGAATAACGCGCCTTTTGCGACTGGCTGTTGACAGCGAGCGACGCGCCATGATAGACTTTGTCTGCGCGGCAGTTACTGCAGCGTGACTATTGTATGTTGCATTGAGTGAAGGGTCGTGCAGCGATAGCAGGATCAGGTCTGCGAATAAACCGAAATATCCGTGGCGTGCGCGAAGTGCGCTTGATTGACCATGCCAACAACAATATCGGCGTGGTCGGCATCACTTATGCGCAGGAACGCGCTGACGCGGCTGGCATGGATCTGGTGGAAGTGGCGCCAAACGCTCGTCCGCCCGTCTGTCGCATCATGGATTATGGCAAGTTCCAATACGAGCAGCGGCGCAAGGAACGCAAGTCGAAGAAGAACCAGATCAAGGTCACAGTCAAAGAAATCCAGTTGCGCCCCAAGACCGACGAGTACCATTTGCAATTTGACATCAAGCGCGCGGAGAAATGGCTGCAAGAAGGCAAAAAGGTAAAGTTCCGAGTGCGCTTCCGCGGGCGCGAAATCACGCATCAATACATTGGGCGTGACCGACTGGGCAAAATCGAAGAGGCGCTCAAAGAAGTCGGCGTTGTCGAGCAGCGACCCAATCTTGAAGGCAGAGACATGCTGATGATCATGGCGCCCACCAAAGACAACAGACAGAGTTCGGAGAAACAGTAGTGCCGCGCAAGAAGAAGAAGACGAAATACAAGTTGAAGACGCACAAAGCCACCGCCAAGCGCTTCAAAATGACGGGTACAGGCAAGATCGTGCGCACTAAGGGCGGCAAAAGCCACCGCCGCCGCATGTCCGCCAAGCGCGTCCGTCGCCAATGGGACAAGACCATGGAAGTCGGCGAAAAAGCCATGCAGCGCCGCATCCGCCGCCTAGCGCCCTATTTGGGCAAATACAAAGCCAATCCCCCCGCCTAGCAGCAAGCCATAAACGGAGAACAGCCATGGCTAGAACACGAACCGGCTTCGTCAGACGGCGTCGGCATAAAAAAGTCCTTAAGATGACCAAGGGTCAGTGGGGCACGCGCAGCAAGAACTTCAAACGCGCCAACGAAGCCATGATGCGCAGCCTGTGGTACGCTTACCGCGATCGCCGCCAGCGCCGCCGTCAATTGCGCCGCTTGTGGATCCAGCGCATCAATGCCGCCGCGCGCATGAATGGCATGAAGTACAGCCAGTTGGTCTACGGCTTGAAGCGCGCAGGCATTGAACTGGACCGCAAGAGCCTGGCCAGCATTGCCGTACACGACGCCGGCACCTTCAGCCAGATAGCCGACGCTGCCCGGCAGCATCTCTAAACACGGCGTTCACAACTCGCAAACAGCCAAAACGGTCCCTTTGCAGACCGTTTTTGCGTTTATGGCGGCATACGATGGATATCATCACCAGCACGCAAAACAAACGGATTCGCTATGTCAAGGCGCTGGCGACCAAAGCGAGGCTGCGGCGCGGCGATGGCAAGCTCATCCTGGAAGGCGACCGTCTGATCGCGGACGCGCTGTCGCTCGGCGGGGCGCCGGAACTGGCGCTCTACTCGCCGGGACGGGTCGATTATCGCCTCATCGCCAAACTGCAAGCGCGGCGCTGTGACTTGCTGCCCGTTAGCGAAACTGTGCTGCGCCATGTCAGCGACACCCAGCAAGCGCCGGGCGCAGTGGCGGTTTTCCATATCCCCAAACCGCCCATCCCGCAGCCGTGCCGGCGCGTGCTGATCCTGGACGCCATTCGCGAACCGGGCAACTTGGGAACGATCCTGCGCACTGCCGCCGCCGCGGATGTCGAGTTGGCCATCCTGGCGCCGGGCTGCTGCGATGTCTACAACCCCAAGGTTCTGCGCGCTGGCATGGGCGCGCACCATCGCCTGCCCATCGTCGAGGCGAACTGGCGCGAGATCGCTGGTTTCTGTCGCGATTTGCCAATATACGGCGCTCAGGCTGATGCTGATTGCTGCTACGACGCGGCGGATTGGCGCGTGGGCTGGGCGCTGATCCTGGGCAACGAAGCGCATGGCTTGGGCGAGGAAGCTGCCCGCCTCATAGAACGCGCCTTGTCTATCCCCCTGGCGCGGAAGACCGAATCCTTGAATGTGGCGAGCGCGGCAGCGGTCATCCTCTTTGAAGCGCGGCGACAGCGACAACGACTGCGCAGCGACTCTACAAATGCCGGCGCGCCTGCTGTAGACTAGCCTCATGCTACCGCCAACGAGATAAGGTGAATCATGGCAAAGGAATACGATGTCGTCGTGCTGGGCGCCGGACCGGGCGGGTATATCGCCGCCATTCGCGCTCGTCAGCTGGGGCTGGCCACCGCCATTGTAGAGAAAAAGTACTGGGGTGGCGTCTGCCTGAATGTCGGTTGTATCCCGTCCAAGGCGCTGCTGCGCAATGCCGAGCTGGCGCATTTGCTGACGCGCGAAGCCGACGATTTTGGCATCAGCGGCGAGTTCACGCTTGATTACGGAAAAGCTTACAAGCGCAGCCGGACTGTCTCCAATGTGCTGACCAAGGGCGTGCAGTTCTTGATGCGCAAGAACAAAGTCGCCACATATGAAGGCTGGGCGACCATCGAAGACGCGCATTCCATCAGCGTGGCGCAGAACGACGGTGGCAGCGAGACTCTGCGTTTCAAGCACCTGATCATCGCCACGGGCGCCAGCACGCGCCTCCTGCCCGGCACAGCACTGAGTGAGCGGGTCGTCACTTACGAAGAGCAGATCATGGAAGATGCCCTGCCGGCGAGCGTCATCATCGCTGGCGCTGGCGCAATCGGCGTGGAATTCGCCTACATCATGCGCAATTATGGCGTGGAAGTTACGCTGGTCGAATACCTCGAGCGCATTCTTCCGCTGGAAGACCCGGAGGTCAGCGCGGAATTGGCGAAGGCTTTCAAGAAACTTGGCGTCAAGATGCTCACCAGCGCGCGTGTTGAGTCCATTGAGGATACTGGCGATGATGTGGCGGTGGCGGTCACGAAAGCGGACGGTGGGCAGGAGACCTTGCGGGCGGAGCGCGTCTTGCAGGCGATTGGTTTTGCGCCGCGCGTAACCGGCTATGGCTTGGAGAAGCTGGGCGTGATGCTAAACGAGGCGGGCGGCATCCAAATCAACGACATGATGCAGACCAATCTGCCGCATATCTACGCCATCGGCGATGTCACCGCCAAGCTGATGCTGGCGCATGTGGCGGAAGTGATGGGTGTAGTCGCAGCTGAACATATCGCCGGCGCAGAGACGGTCGCGCTGGACTTCGACATGATGCCCCGGGCGACCTATTGCCAGCCGCAGGTGGCCAGTTTCGGTTATACGGAAGCGCAGGCGAAGGAACGCGGCTACCAGATCAATGTGGCCAAGTTCCCCTTCCGGGCAAATGGCAAGGCGCGCGGCATGGGCGCTGGCACAGGCTTCGTCAAGCTCATCAGCGACGCCAAATACGGCGAGATCCTGGGCGCGCATATGATCGGGCACGATGTCACCGAGCTGCTGCCGGAATTGACCTTGGCGCGTTCTGCCGAACTGACGCCCAACGAGATCGCGCGCAATGTGCACGCCCACCCCACCTTGAGCGAGGCGCTGAAAGAAGCGGCGCACGGTTTGGAGGGGCATTTCCTCAACATCTAGGGCAAGCAATACGCTGGCAACCCCGTACAGAATTCGTTTACAGGCGGGGTTGGGTGGGCGTCTCAGCGAGATGTCCCTACAGCGAGGCGCGGCTAGCCTTCTATCGTGAAATGCAGGATGGGAAAGATCTTGCCAGCTTCGCCGCCGCTCATGTCTATGCCCCCCGCTTTGGCTTTGCTGTAGCGGTCGTAAAGGATGACCACAGCGCGATAATCGCCCGCGGGCAAGTCTGTGGTCGGCAACTCAGCCGCATACCATTTCAATATATTGTCATGGAGATGGCGGTCGGTCTGCGCGACATTCTGCCAATCCGCCGTCAGCAACTGCAGCGAGACATTGTATTCCTGCAACTGAGTCCGGACGGCGACTTCCCAGCCGGTGACGAGGCGCACGGCCTGTGCAGCGGCGTCATATTCGCCGAACTTGTCCACAACTTGGATGCCGTTGTCATAATGAATAGGTTGATTGTCGCGTTGGCAAGACAGCAATCTGTTTACAAAACGTTGGACGAATAGCTCAGGCTGGTCAATCACAACTTCGCAGGGCAAATAGTCCCGCTCGAGTTGCATCCTTGTCAGCGCAAGATTGGCTGGCGGCGCTTGCGGTTCATAGGTGAATAACAGATAGGGATTGCTGGCGAGGCGGCTTGGCAAGTTGGCGTCCAGATGCTCGGCAGTCCAAAACTCTGGGACAAGCGTGCCGTCAACACCTAGCAGGGTCTCGAAATAATAATCGGCGGTGCTCTTGCCGCGTTTGCCACCGCGATTCACGAAGTCGCCTTTCGTAAAGCCGACAATGAAATCGTGCGAGTCGGTGTTGCCGCGCAACAAGGCTACATAGGACTGCAGGGGAGGGTAACTCTGCAATGCGGAGATCGTGCCTTGATAGCTCGGATAGTCTGCCGCGCCGCGCAAGCCAAAGCCAGCTGCGGCATAAACCACGATGAAGGCTGGCGCGATCCACCGCCATCGGATATGCGCCAAGCCCGCGCCAAATGCCAGCGCCAGCATACCCCAGGCCAGCAGGAAGTAGCGGGCTCGGCGCAGTGGTATCAGCCCGACCCATTCGTTGACGACAAGCAAGATCAGTAGACAGACGGCGGCGAGAGACAGGAAGGGTAGCAAGCGTCGCCCCTCGGGGGGGCGCAGTGCGGCGAGCATGCCGACCAGCGGAATCAATAGCAGCGGCGACTGTCCGTTGCTTAGCAAGCGCGAGAATACTTCCAGCGCCTGCGACAGCGGCATGGCATCAGCGGCGGTATCGAATTTGGCTGTCATCCCATGAAGCGTCACCGGCAACCAGGGCAGGAAGAGTAGCGCCGCCAGCAACATCGCCAGCGCGACCCCCCAGAATATACGCGGGCTGCGCAAGGTGCGCAGATGCCAAATGCCAAGCGCCAGCAAGAAGAAAATGGAGAAGGGCTGCGCGTATAAAGACGAGGCGGCGCAGGTCGCCAAGCCCGCCCAATGCCGCCCTTTCGCGGCCGAGGCAGCGCGTGTTGTCGCAAAGTAATGCCAGACCAGCGCGGCAACCAACATGAATTGCAGCGAATACATGCGGATTTCATGCCAGTACTCCATCCAGAAGACATTCGCTGCCAAGACGGCGCAAGCCCAGAATCCCGCTCGCGCGCCGATAAAATCCACGCCAATTCGGTAAATCCAGGCCAGCGCCAGCAGCCCAAAAAACAGCGGCAAGGCGCGCAGCACAGCTTGATGCCAACCGACCAGGGCCGCCCAAAGCGCCAGCAGGTCAAAGAAAAAGGGCGTATGTTTGGGGCTGTATTCACTGACGGACTCGGCGATTTCCAGCGGCGAAAAAGGTCCTGTCACGCCGCCGGCATGGCTAATCGAGGTTAGCTCGTCGTACCAAATGACATCGCCATTCAAGCCGGGCGCAGCCAGCAGAGCCGCCAGCATCAACAGCGGCAACATCGGCATCCAGCGCGCGCGAGCATTCATTCAGGCATCAATCGTGAACGCCAGCAGCGCCGTCATTGGCCCTAGCCCGCCGCTATTCAAAACAATCGCCCGGCTTTGATCAATGCGCGATACTCCCCCGCCAACAAGCCGAATTGCCACATGCTGTGATGCCCACCGCGCCAGGCAATGCGCTCGCGCCATACGCCTTCCAGCGTGAAGCCTAACTTCTGCAAGAGCGCCGCCGAAGCCCCATTGCCCTCCACGACATCGGCTTCCAGGCGGTGCAGCGCGAGCTCGTCGAAGCAGAAACCCATCACGGCCGTCGTCGCCTCGCTCATCAGCCCGCGCCGCCAGTAAGCCGAATGCAGCTCGTAGCCGATTTCCGCGCGCCGATCCCGCTGGTTGTAGAGGTGAAAGCCACAAGTGCCGATCAGCCTGTCAGCGGGCTGGAGGGTCAGCGCCCAGCGAATGCCCGTTTGCGATGCGTAGATCTCGTCCGCCCAATTGATGAAGCTGCCGATGTAGTCCTCGCTTGGCGCGCTATCAAAGTCGATGAGGAAATCTGCTACGCCGGGGCTGCAGAAGACGGTGAACCAGTCGCCCAGGTCGGACTTGTCGATGCGCCGCAAGCGCAATCGCGCCGTCTGCAAAATCGGGAACGCGCCGAAATTGAAGCCACCCATTGGCGCTGTCTCTAGAGCTCCGCGGCGAGGACTTCGGCGATGTCGACAACTTGGGGACCGCCGGCGAGTTCACTGCGGGCGTCTTCAAACATACGCATGCAGAAAGGGCAGCCAACAGCCAGTGCCTCCGCGCCGGTAGCGACCGCCTCCTGGTATCGCGCCAGACTCACTTTCTGGTCGCCGCTTTCTTCTTCCTTCCAAAATTGCGCGCCGCCAGCACCACAGCAGAAGGAATTTTTGCGGTTGCGCGGCATCTCCAGAACAGGGATGGAGCTTGCGCTAAGCGCATCGCGAGGAGCCTCCGTGATGTCGTTATGCCGCCCCAAATAGCAAGGATCATGGAAGGTAACATTGCTAAAGCGAGTTGCATCCATGCGTGCCGGCAACATGCCCGCGGCGATGAGCTCGGCGATGAGTTCGCTGTGGTGGACAACTTCGTAATCGCCGCCGAAATCCGGGTATTCTTTGCCCAGATTGTGCAGGCAATGCGGGCAGGTTACGACGATGCGCCTGGGAGCAATGTCGTTAAGCGCGTCGACATTTGCCGCCGCCAACTCGCTATACAGATACTCGTTGCCGGCTCGGCGAGCGACATCTCCAGTGCAGCGTTCGCGCTCGCCCAGAATAGCAAAATTGACGCCAGCGGCATGCAGCAGCTTGACAAATGCTTGAGCTGTCTGTTGCGCGCGCGGGTCGTAACTGACAGCGCAGCCCGTCCAATAGAGCAGGTCACAGTCGGGATTCTCGTCGATGGTCGGCACGGGGAAATCCAGCGCCGCCGTCCAGCCAACCCGCGATTCGGCGATCTGCCAGGGATTGCCCTGCCGTTCCATGCCATTGAAAGCGCCGCCAAGCTCCGACGGGAACTCCCCCTGCATGAGTACCGAATCGCGGCGGATATCCAAAATGTCGAACATAGGCTCATTGCCGACCGGGCAGATATCAATGCAGGCGCCACAAGCCGTGCACGCCCAAAGCGCCGATTCGCTGAGCAATCCGCCCGTCAGCACCCAGTCTGATTCGCCGCCCGTCGCCAGGTCATCCCAATACTCTTTCATGGTGAAGCGCTTGTTGACCTCCAGCGCGGCCGGCGATAATTCCTTACCTGTAACATAAGCAGGGCAAACATCCTGGCAACGGTTGCACATGATACACGCGAAGCCGTCCAGAATCTGAGTCATGGACAGGTCTTCCAACCGCCCAGCGCCAAATTGCTCGATAGTCTCTTCTTCAAAGTCCAGCTTTTCCAGCGCACCTAGAGACCGGCGCTGCGGACGGGTCAGGAAGTTCAGCGGCGCCATGAAGAGGTGGGCGTGCTTGCTCTGCGGGAAGTAGGGCAGAAAAACCAAAATCCCGCCCAGCGCCAACCACCAGCACAGATGCCGCATAATCTGCAGCGCGTCCACATTTAGTCCGCTCCACAAGCCGGCCGCCGCCGTAGCAAAGGGCATGTGCGCGTCCGCTCCGTGCTGTGCCACCAGCACAGACTCGCCCAGGAAACGCGCGCCAACATGCAGCAGGATGAAGACGGCGACGATTAGCGAGTCGCTGGTGATACCGCCACTGGCAGCGCGGGGATGCAGCAGGATATTGTCATGAAATTGCAGGGCGCGGCGGTTAGGCAAGGCAAAACGGCGCAGCACAAAATAAAAGATGCCGACCAGCACGACCACGCTCAGCGCGTCGCCAATCAGTCGGTAAGCGTCATAAAGACCGCCCAGTTGCGTCAGTTGACCATCAAACGCTGGCACAAAGCCGATGAGCAAATCAACCAGGTTGATGAGGAAATAGAAGGTGAAGCCCAGCACGACGCCCCAGTGGATGGCGCTGGTCAAGGGGCGCGTCTTCAGCGTACTGCGCTGGGTCAAGTAGACTGCCAGCGCCTGCAGCAGACGCGGGACGATGCGATCCAGATGCAGCTGCCCGTTCCCGCGCTGGATGATCCGCCACATATCGCGGAGTCCAGCCGCCGCCGCGCCGAGGGAAAACAGCGCCAAAGCGATAAAGAGCATCTTTTCGACATCGGTCAGCATCTGTTGCGCGCTTCTTCCCTAGTGTCTCCCCTGCCCCGATTTAACCACAATTGGCGCAAAGACAAAAGCCAGGAGGGGCTATGATACAGGGCAATCGCATCAAACATATCTTAGGACCGAGGACACCGAGCGAAGCGAGAACACAGAGAAAATCTTTATGAACGGTAGCTGGTATCTGATTTTTACGACTTTTGACTGCGGCTGATGTTGAGTCTAGGTCAAAAAAAAAAACAGCCATATCTCTGTGCACTCGCATTGCTCGGTGTACTCGGTGGTTAAGGGTTCAGCTTGATTATTCGTGATCTCTCGCGCAATCATTTTGATGCGATTGCCCTGAGGACTATGACGACTGCGCAAAGCGGACATCTTGCGCCGACCGTTCCCCAGCTTGTCTTATCCAGTAGCATCGGTAGAATGAAAGCTCATTTACGAACTAGCGCAGGAGAACCCCATGATCGACTTCAGCCCCATGCGCGAGGGCGAACTGAGCTATATGGACTATGCAACCCGCGAGAATATTGGTCCTGCCGAGCTACGCGCCCTCAGCGATGAGAGTATCGATTTTCTGCTCAGCCTGTTGGATGGCTTGACGGATGCCGATATCGTCTTCGACCCCGAAGACCCGGATGCCAATGACCCCTTTGCTGTTGAAGGCGAAGAAGAAATCGGCTGGAACTTCGGTCATTTGATCGCCCATGTGACGGCCAGCAGCGAAGAAGGCGCGGCGCTGAGCTCGCTATTGGCGCGTGGTGTGGCAGCCTCCGAGCGTCCGCGTTATGAGACGCCCTGGCGCGACATGCAGACCGTGGCACAAGCGCAGCAGCGCCTGGAAGAGAGCCGGCGCATGCGCAATGCCTATTTGGAGACCTGGCCACAGGTGCCGCTGCTGGATACGGTGCGCGTGGTTTCCGAGCGCTTTACGGCGCGCTTCGGGGAGATGAATGCGCCGGCCGCCTTCCTGTTTGCTTTATCGCACGAAGTCGGTCACTACGCGCAGATGGAAGAGGTGCGGCGGCAAGCGCTGGCTGTCAGAGCTGGCTGAACTTTCGGAGCGGAAATGAGCAAGTTCATCAAGCCGCGCGCCCCCAAGGGCTTTCGCGATTTCTTGCCGCGGGCGATGCTGCGCCGGCGCTATGTCATCGGCTGCATCACCGAAACCTTCGAGCGCTTCGGCTTTGAGCCACTGGACACGCCCATCCTGGAACTGCGCGAGACACTTTTCGGCAAATATGGCGAAGAAGCCGAGCAGTTGATCTTCAGCGCGCAGCATGGCCGCAGCGCCAGCGAGCCCCTGGCCATGCGCTATGACTTGACGGTGCCCCTGGCGCGGGTGGTGGCGCAGCACGAAAGCGCGCTCAGTCTGCCCTTCAAGCGCTATCACATCGCGCCGGTCTTCCGTGGCGAGCGTCCACAACGGGGGCGTTATCGCGAGTTTTACCAGTGCGACGCCGATATCGTGGGCGTGGCTGGCGTGATGGCAGACGCCGAAATCGTCATCATGATGCAGCAGATCTTGAGCCGACTGGGCTTTCCGCAATTTGTCATCAAGATCAACCATCGCAAGCTGCTGACGGCTATCGGCGCGTTTTCGGGACTGCCGTCGGCGCAGTTGCCCGATTTGTATCGCAGCGTCGACAAGTTTGACAAAATCGGCGCGGAGGGGGTGCAGGCGGAACTGGCAGACCGCGGCATCGCCCCGGAAGCCATCCGCCGCATGATGGATTTGATCCAGGCAAAAGGGCCCGGCGCCGCAAGTCTTGACCTGGTCGAAGAGACATTGGGGGCGGGCGACAACGGACTGGACGAACTGCGCGAATTGGCGGGCTTGCTAGGCGCAGCGGATGTGCCGGCGGAGAATTACGACTTCGACTTCACCATGGCGCGCGGGCTGGGCTATTACACCGGACCGATCTTCGAGACCGTGATTTCCAAGCCGAACCTGGGCAGCATCACTGGTGGCGGACGCTACGACAACCTGATCGGCATGTTCCGCCGCCAGAGCCTGCCCACAACCGGCACTTCCTTCGGCATAGAGCGCATCATCGACCTCATGGACGCGCTGGATTTGTATCCCGCCGAGTTGGGCGGGACGCTGGTGCAAGCGCTGGTGACAGTCTTCAACGCTGCCACCCGCGACGAATCGCTGCGGGTGGCGGAAGCGCTGCGGGCGGCTAGCGTCAACACGGAGTTGCATCTGGAGTCGCGCAAGCTGGGACGACAAATTGCTTATGCTGACCGCAAGGGCATTCCCCTGGTGGCCATCGCCGGACCAGCCGAGATTGAAACGGGCGTCGTCAAGCTGCGGCGTCTGGCGGACGGCTGCGAGCAAAACGTGGCTATTTCCAGCGTTGGCGAGACGGCGCAGGCGCTATTGTGTGGCGATTAGTATGAGGCTGCAGGGGCGCGCCAGCGGTATTTTGCTGCACCCAACCTCGCTGCCGGGCAAGTACGGCATTGGCGATTTGGGAGCGGGCGCTTATCGTTTTGTTGACTGGCTGGCGGCGCAGGGACAATCCATTTGGCAGGTGCTGCCGCTGGGACCCACCAGTTACGGCGATTCGCCCTACCAGACCCTATCGGCATTTGCCGGCAACAGCAATCTGATCAGCCTGGAGCGCTTGGTGGATGAGGGGCTGCTGGCGGCCCGCGACCTGGACGATGTCCCGCCCTTCCCGGAGCAGCGCGTCGATTATGGCTGGGTCATCCCCTATCACGACCGCAAACTGGCGCTGGCGCATCGCCGCTTCCGCAACAAGCCGGATGCCCTGCTGCTCAGCGAGTTTCAGCAATTTGTGACTGACAGTCGGTATTGGCTGGAGGACTTCGCGCTGTTTGTCGCCTTAAAGCAAGCGCACAAAATGCGCCCTTGGGTGGAGTGGGAAAGCGAACTGCGTCAGCGCGAATCGGCAGCGTTAGCGCGCGCAAGAGAGGATTGCGCCGAGCAAATCGACCGTGAACGCTTCCGGCAGTGGCTCTTTCACCGGCAGTGGACGGCGCTGAAGAGCTATGCGAATGGGCGCGGCATTCGGCTCTTCGGCGACTTGCCAATCTTCGTCGCGCATGACAGCGCCGATGTCTGGGCGCGCCAGCACGACTATCACCTAGGTGCGCACGGACAGCCAACCTTCGTGGCTGGTGTGCCGCCGGACTACTTCAGCCCGACCGGGCAGCGTTGGGGCAACCCGCTCTACCGCTGGGAGGCGATGGCGGCGGATGGCTACAGTTGGTGGTTGAGGCGGCTGCGGGCTTTGCTGCGGCTGGTGGACAGCATCCGCATCGATCATTTTCGCGGCTTTCAAGCCTATTGGCGCATCCCCGCCAACGAGCCGACCGCTGTGAAAGGCGAATGGGCGCCAGGTCCAGGCGCAGCCTTCTTCCGCGCCATCGAGGCGGCGCTCGGCGAGTTGCCCATCATCGCGGAAGATCTGGGCGTCATCACGCCGGCTGTCGAAAAGCTGCGCGACGATTTTGGCTTGCCAGGCATGAAGGTGCTGCAATTCGCTTTTAGCGACTCGTCCAATCCCTTCCTGCCGCACAACCACCCCGTCAATTGCATCGTCTACACGGGCACGCATGACAACAACACCACGCGCGGCTGGTGGAACGACGAGGTTGATGAGGGCACAGAAGCCTTCGTCCGCGAATACCTTGGGCATCCGGTCGGCGACATTGTTTGGACGCTGGCGCGGGTGGGCATGCGATCGGCGGCGCGTGTATGCATCCTGCCGATGCAAGATGTGCTAGGCTTGGACAGCGCGGCGCGCATGAATACACCAGGCAAATCAGCCGGCAACTGGGCATGGCGCATCACGGACGCTGACCTGCGCCATCCAAGCAAGGACAAGCTACGCCACTTCACGTGGCTGTATCAGCGTCACCCCGATCAGCAGCGGCCCCTCTATGGCGACGCCGCACTCTCAGGTTGAGAGGGAGTAGACTGCCATGGCTTATTTGCCCGCTTGGGCGCAATATGTGCACCATGACAGCTCGGAATTCTATTTGAGCGACATCGCGCCGCGCATCGGCGAAAGCATTCACGCCCGCATTCGCGTGCCTGTCGAGGTGGACATCAGGCATTTGCTCTTGCGCAGCCGGCCGGACGGCGAGTGGAAACGCATCCCCATGGCAAAGGCGGAAACCCGCAACGGGTTCGACTTTTGGGCTGCCGAACTGCCGGTCACCATGCACCACAATAACTACTGCTTCCATTTCTTGACTGAGACGGGCTCTTTCTATCTGAATCAATTGGGGATTAGCCCTGTCGACAGCCCCGACTGGTTTAACTTCACCGTGCTTGGCGATTACGACGCGCCGGCCTGGGTGCGGGAGCAAGTCTTCTACCAGATTTTCCCCGAGCGCTTTGCCAATGGTGAGCCGTCCAATGACCGCCCGGATGGCGACGCCACGCTGATGGGCAAGCCGGCGACCAAACGCGAATGGGGGGAGCTCCCGCAGCCTTTCGTAGAATCACGCAATGTCGACTTCTTCGGCGGCGACTTGCAGGGCATCGCGCAGCATTTGGACTACTTAGTCGAGTTGGGCGTCACGGCGATTTACATCAATCCCTGCTTTGACGCGGAGACCAATCACTATTATGTCATCCGCGACTTGGACCATATCGCGCCAGCCCTGGGCGGCGACGCCGCGCTGCTGCAACTGCGGGAAGCTATGAGCGCCCGCGGCATGCGCCTTATCTTGGATATCACGCCCAATCACATCGGCTTCAACCATCCCTGGTATCTGGCGGCGAAAGCGGATCCCGACTGCGAAGAGGCGGGCTATTTCTACCGACATCCGCAAACCGGTGAGATCGAGCATTGGCTGGGCGTGCCGGCGATTGTCAAGTTGAATTACCGTAGTCAGGCACTGCGCGACAAAATCTACCGTAGACCAGAGAGCCCCATCCGCAAGTGGCTGCGCCCACCCTATAGTCTGGATGGCTGGCGGCTGGATGTCGCGAATATGACGGGCAATTATTGGCATTCGCAGCAAGCCCGCGAAATCTGGATGGAGATGCGGGCCGCCATCAAAGCCGAAAATCCAGATGCCTACATGATGGGCGAGTACTTCCAGGACAGCAGCGCGCACTTGCAGGGCGACGAGTTGGACGCGTCGATGAATTATCAAGGCTTCAACACACCGACGCGCCGCTGGCTGGGCTTGGGGGATCTGGGCGCGTCCCAGGATTATCCCTACGCCGATCGCAACCGCTTCCGCACGGAGTCGTTGGCGTTGCAATGGCAGCAATACATGGCGGCGATTCCTTATATCATCGCTCTGCAACAATTCAATCAAATCGGCAGTCACGACATCAGCCGTCCCTTGCGCGTATGCCGCGGCGACAAGCAGTTGGTCAAAGCGGGGACGGCGCTGCTGTTGGGTTTCCCCGGCACGCCCTGTATCTATTACGCCGACGAGATCGGCATGGATGGCGGGCACGACCCGGACAACCGCCGCTGCATGCCTTGGGACGAAGAAGTGTGGGACCAAGACCTGCTGGACTTTCACCGGCGCGCCATCGCCATCCGCCGCGGATCGCAGGCTATGCAACAGGGCGGATTTCAGATGTTGCACGCCAGTGGCGATCTGGTGGCTTATCAGCGGCGCTCGCG
Source organism: Anaerolineae bacterium (assembly GCA_034420985.1). Lineage (GTDB taxonomy): Bacteria > Chloroflexota > Anaerolineae > Aggregatilineales > Phototrophicaceae > UBA6055. Next base: position 260,041 of record DAOUKU010000044.1, read on the forward strand.
ACAAGAGCAGGCGATCGTGGCGGCTTGGCGCGGCGATGACGACATGCCCGCGGTCATGCTGGACATGCGCAAAGCCGATGTGCCGGATGGCAGCACACTGACCGACCTGCTGACGGGCGCGCAATACACCACTTCAGGTGGGGCGCTGCGGCTGGAAGGATTGGCGCACGGGCAGGCGCTCTTCCTGCGCGTGGAGGGTTGATGATGGACCGACGCAGCGTCTTCTTCGACGAATGGTTGCGCAGTCTGCGCGCGCAGTATCAGCATGTACTGCGGACGGGCGATAGCGTTACTCTACCTTCGCTGACGGAAGTCATGCTGCAGGTCGGCTTCGGCGAGGAGGAGTTGCGGCAATTGCGCCTGGATGCCACGATGCGCGCGGACGAAGTCGCCGACGATTTTGTGCCGGATCTGACTATTCTGGAGGCCGAATCCAGCGGGAAGCAGCCCGACGCGACCAGCCAATTTGACGCCAAAAGTCATGCATTTGAGCCGGATCCAGAAGTGCAAAGGCATGAAAGCGGGCAAGTCTATCCCACAGTAGAACTACCGACTGATGATGATGACGAACTCGAGCCAATGACTTTCGCGGACAGCCTGGAACCGCAGCACTCCGACCTGGACGACGAGCCGCTCGCGGATGACAGCAGCGAACCAACCGACGACTCCGACGCGCCGCAGCAAGTCAACCTGTTGTTTTGACCATGTCGGCGCGGGATAACGACTGGGCTTGGATGCGGCTGGCGCTGGCTGAAGCGGAACGCGCGCTGGCAAGCGACGATGTACCGGTGGGCGCTATCGCGGTGCGGGATGGCGAGATCATCGGGCGCGGCCACAACCGGCGCGAAGCCGACAATGACCCGACCAGCCATGCCGAAATGATCGCCCTGCGCGAGGCTGCCCGCGCAATCGGCAGCTGGCGGCTGGAAGGCGTTACGCTATATTGCACGCTGGAGCCCTGCGCCATGTGCGCCGGCGCATTGGTGCTGGCGCGGCTGCCGCGTTTGGTCTATGCCGCCAGCGATCCCAAAGCCGGCGCGGCCGGCAGCGTCATGGACATCACGCGTCATCCGCAACTGAATCACCGCGTGCAGGTCGTCGGGGGCGTGCTGGCGGACGAAGCGAGCGAACAGATCCGGTGTTTCTTCCGCAAACTGCGCGCGCAAGGGCAGAAGTAAGCGCGCCTGAAATTGGCTACGCCTCCGCCAGCGACACCCAAAGCGCTATTCACATTGTGTGTTTGCGGCTGTACACTGGCGGCGTCCACGGGAGAGGTGCCAGAGTGGACGATCGGGACTGTCTCGAAAACAGTTGTACCCTCCGGGGTACCGTGGGTTCGAATCCCACCCTCTCCGCAGAAGAAACTGGCGGGCGAGTCGCTTATCACTCGCCCGCGTTGATTCCGCCTTAGTTTTCGCCCATGGCCAGCATCATCCCCAGTGGGAAGGCGGGCACATCTTCTGGTATGTCGACCTCGATAGGCTGATCGAATGCCGAAAGGTCAATGTGCATCACCAGGTTGATCTGCAAGTCGCCAGCCATGTCGTCCATGTCCAGGCCACCAACATCGACAGTCGTCGCCAGTTCCATGCGGTAGGTATAACCGTCGTCCAAGCCGATGTAGCTGCGGCTGAGCATAGCGTCAATACTGATATCCATGCCCAGGCCGAGCATGGCATTGGTTGCACCCGCGGCTTCTGCATCGGCGGCCATCAGCGCCGCCATATCAACCGACTCTTCAAATACAGCGACCGGCACGCCACCGACAACCGCATCGTCAAGGCGAGTAATGGTGGTGTATTCGGCGCCGCTGTCGATTGGCGCTTCCGTCGCGCCACTGAGTCCGGCTTGCTCAAGCAAGGGTCCGATCGCGCCGTTGAGATCCAGGCCAAACCATTCCATTTCGTCCATCGGTTCACCAAAGGCAAGTTCCATCGCACCGGCGTTGATCAGGAAGATGCCGTCTTTCATCAGCAGTTCAATATCGGCGCTGGTGGTTTCGTCCATGATTTGCTGCGTGAAGACAAATTGCAGGTGTCCCGCCAAACTGGCGACGACCGCTTCCGCCTGCTCCGCCATGTCGTCGATGCCCTCAGCCGCGGCTGCTTCCATGGCCAGGTCGCCGCCCCCGGACATCGTCCATTCAATGACATCGTCGCTTCCGTCAGCGTCAATGGCCAGCGACATCTGCGCGTCCATGTGGAACGAGTTGATTTCGTGCATGCGCGCGCTGTTGTCCATCAGAATCTGGCAATCCGCCTCGCCCAGATCGCCGCAATAGACGCCCTCCGTCGCGTCCGCCAGCACGCCGCTAATCGGCAGCGTCAGCAGCAGGACCAATAGTGAGATACGCTTCAACATCGTTTTTCCCTCTGCTCCTTATCGTATTGCGTTAAGTATAGCGCAGGTGAGTAACCTTATAGCCCCGAATAATTGGGGCTGTTCCTATTGTCTTTACGCGCGCCGCCTGCGCAGGTTCCGCGGCTTTGGGGGCACTCGCAAACTAGAGGCATAGCCCTGGCTTGCCTCTGCTATACTGGCGGTCTTTGGCAAATGCATTCGAGGCGGCATGAAGACGATTACAGTGTTCGGAAGTTCACAGGTCGCGCCGGGCGATTCGGTCTACGATGAGGCGGAAGCAATCGGGCGCAGCTTGGCGGAGGCAGGGTTTGCCGTGATGAGCGGCGGTTACCGCGGCGTGATGGAAGCGGTCAGCAAAGGCGCGCAAGCGGCTGGCGGGCATGTCATCGGCGTCACTACCGACCAAATTGGCTTACGCTTCAACATCCGCGCCAACCGCTATCTTGACGAGACGCATCACTATACGGACTTGCGCGATCGTCTGCTGCACATGGTGGAGCATGCGAATGGTTACCTGGCGATGCCGGGCGGCATAGGCACGCTGCATGAAATTGCCGAGACCTGGGAATTGCTGCGCATTGGCGTATTGCCGCGGCGTCCCTTCGTGGTCTACGGCGATATGTGGTCGCGCCTGATCACCCAACTGCAGGCAACGCGCTTCATGCCCGGCAGTGTGAATGAACGCTATATCGCGACGGCGCAGAGACCAGACGACGCGCTCGACTTGCTATGCAATTGGCGGCAGCGCATGCCGGTCAAGACGCCGGGCGACATGGCATCGTAGGCCAAGCGCTGACAGAACGTCTCAGCAAGCGACTGGTGTACAATGTTCGGAAAACCCAACAGGAAGACACTCATGCGGCATTATCTGACCCTAGCACTATTGATTTTCTCAATCATGCTAGGATTCGCATCCATGTCAGTCCAAGCACAAGAGACCGCGGATGACGCGCCGCCGCCTTTGAAAGTTTGGCTGCCGGCGCCATTGATCGCGGACGAATCCGGCGCTGAATACGAGTTGCTTGCCGCGCATACCGAGGCCTTCACTGCGGGCACCGGCATTGAAGTTGCCTACCGCATCAAAGCCGTGGGCACGCTTGGCGGCATCATGTCGACCATCCGCACTGGTAGCGATGTCGCGCCCGGCGCCTTGCCCGATGTAACGCTGATACGCCGCCGCGACTTCACGCCAACGCAAGCCCGTCAATACTTGCAATCGCTGGAAACGCTCTTCTCATCATCGCTGATCAACGAGTTGGGCAACGCGCTGGCTTTCGGGCAGATCCCGCTGGACGAGGCAGTTGCGCTCTACGGCTTGCCCTACCTGTTTGATGTGCTGCTGGCGATTTACAATCCAGCGGCTGACGATTTGGGCACGGCTCCGACATTCGCCGATGTGCTGGAAAGCGGCGCTCGTTTTCACTTCCCCGCCGCGCGCAGCAATGGCTTAAATCAGACGACCTATCTGCAATACTTGTCCGCGGGCGGCCCCCGACATAGCGAGACGGTCAGCGAGATCGACGAAGAAGCATTGCGCAGCGTGCTGGAGTTTTACGAGGCGCTTTTGGCAACAGACTTGGTCTCGCCCGACGCCTTAGGCTACCAGTCCCCGGCTGCCTATCTTTCCGTGTTCAGCAGCATTTCCTCGCAGCCGCAGCTCGCCATCGCCAGAGTCAGCGATTACCTAGACTTGCTGGAGCAGAATCCCGCTTTGAGCGCTGCCAAGATCCCATCGGCTGGCGGACGCAGTGCATCGGTGCTGGATGGCTGGCTTTGGGTGATTGTTACACCGGATTTAAGTCGGCAGTCGCTGGCGGCACACTTCCTCGAATGGATGATGGAACCGGCCTTTCACGCGAGCATGTCGCTGGCGCTGCACCATCTACCGGCGCAATCAGCCGTGCTGGCGGACAGCCTGCCTGAGTCGGTCGACCGGCCATTCTTCGCCGATTTGCTGGCCAGCGCGACCATCCCGCTGCCCGAAGGCGAAGGCGGCACAGCCCCGCGTCTGATGCAAGAGGCGCTGACGCGCGTCCTGCATGGCGAGGCCACCGCCGCAGCCGCCACTCGCGAGGCGCTTGCCCAATTTGCCGCCCGTTAGAGATTTAGCGATTTCTCGTAAAAGCGGTGCGTCTTATAGACCTTGCCACCCAAACTAAGGCTGATTTTGATCAGCGGATTCGTTTCCAGCACCCAGCCCGAGTCGAGATAGTCATATTGTGAAGGCAGCAGCGCCTTCATGGCTTCCAGCAGCATCGCCAGTTCGACGCCCTTGTTGCGATAGGCTTGCTTGACGCCCATTAGCGGCATGCGCACACCCTTGATAGTTTTGCGCACTTTCCAATGCCAGCCCAGTTGCAGCATCGTCCAAGGCTCGGGCAGGCCGGGACGCGGATAGGCGCGCAACAGGGCTTCATTGAAATTGGGGATGGTCAACGCAAAGCCGACGGGCTCGCCACCGATTTCAGCAAAGAAAGCCAGATCCGGCTCCACCAGCATGCCTAGGTCAGCGACCAAAGCTTCCAATTCAGCATCGTTCATAGGGATGAAGCCCCAGTTTTTCTCCCAGGCGGCGTTGTAGATCTCGCGGAAGCGCTGGAATTCGCCCTTTTTGTCGCGCGGGTTCATTTTCCGCACGCGGATGCCGCTGCGTTGGGCAGCCCGCGCAACCAGCCGTTCCAGCCGCGCCAGCGAGCCGCTCTCGGCGATGGTATGGCGGTCTTGATAGATGCAGTGGACATCCATGACTTTTTGCAAGCCAGCCGCTTCGATCAGGCGCTGATAATATGGCGGATTGTAGGGCATCATGATGACGGCGGGGCTGAAATTGTCGACAAGCAAACCACATTCCTCGTTAGTGGTGAAGTTGGCTGGTCCGCGGATGGCGTCGAGACCTCGCGAGCGGAGCCAGTCTCCCGCAACATCAAGCAGCGCATTTGCGACTTCGGCATCGTCAACAACTTCAAATATGCCGAAGAAGCCGATATTTTCGCTGTGATAGCGATTGTGTTCGTGATTGATGAAGGCGGCGATCGTCCCGACCATTTTGCCAGCTTGCCAGGCGGCAAAATACTCGCCATCCATGTACTGCCAGGCAGGGTGGCGTGTCTTGTCCAGCAACTGCCGGCGCATGGACAGCAAGGGCGGGACCCAGTTGGGGTCGGCGGCGTAATGCGCCCAGGGAAAACGAAAGAAGTCGCGGAAATCTGTGTTGCTGGCGAGCGGTCGCACATCCAGCATGCTGGCGCCTCGGATACACTCTTGCGGTTCGTCAGCGCCTATTGTATCCGTCCCGCCGCGCCCCGCCCAAGCCAGCTACTTTCAAATTGCCTACTTGACAACAAGAAAACCGCCTGCTAGTATCCCGGCAAGATAATCCGTAGTAGCTCAATTGGCAGAGCGGTCGGCTGTTAACCGATAGGTTCTAGGTTCAAGTCCTAGCTACGGAGAGGAATCGATGCCCCGTTATGGGGCATTTTTGATCTGGGCGTTTAACTCATAGATTAATCGCAAGCCATCCAGGGTCAATTCGGGCGCGACAGCCTCTATGCGCGGGATGTGCTGCTGGAAGTGCGCCGCCAAACCACCGGTGGCCACAACTCTCGTGGCTGGCGAAGCAAGCTGTTCCAGGATGCGACTAAGCAGCGCCTCGATCGTGCCGACATAGCCCCAGAAGATTCCGGACTGCATAGCGTGCATAGTATTACGGCCAATGGGCTGCGGCGGCGGCAGCAAATCGACTTTGTGCAGCTGGGCGGCGCGGTTGACGAGGGCGTCATGCGCCAGACGGATGCCGGGCGCTATCACCCCGCCGATATAGGCATTGTCCGCCGAAAGCACATCAAAATTGGTCGACGTGCCGAAGTCGACGCTGACGGCTGGCGCGCCATACAACTGCGAAAGCGCTGCGGCATTGCAGAGTCGGTCGGCGCCAGCTTGTTCCGACATGTCGATATCAATGCCGATGCCCAGGGGGATCTGGCTGTTGACGATCAGCGGTTCCAGCCCCAAGCTGCGGCGCGCCAACTCCTGGAATGCGGGCGTCAAGGCGGGCACTACGCTGCTCAAACAAGCGGCGGTCAAAGCAGAGATATCGACACCGGCAGCCGCCAGGAAATTGCGCGCCAGCACAGAATATTCGTCGGTCGTCTTGTCCGTCACCGTGCGCGCCCGCCAGGACAGTCGCCAGCCTGCACCATCCCAAAGCCCGAGATGGATATTGGTATTGCCGATGTCAAATGCTAGCAGCATGGCGTGCTCCGCTTGCGTGAGACAGTCGCGTCTGCGCTATACTATAGCAGGTCCTTACGGAGGCGGAGGGGGCGAGGAATCGCGCATGGTGGTGCGGCAGGCGACGCTGGATGACAGCGGCAGGATCGTGCGGCTGTTCACGGAGCGAGTGGCGCTTTGGCAGCGGCTGACTGCACGCGGCGAAGTGGAAGATCTGCCCTACGAAGCGCTGACGATTTACGAACGCTGGCTGCATGGCGGCGCCTGGATGTCCCTGGAAACTGGCGCGATTTGGCTCAATCACTTGCTGGGCGGCAACGGTGGCGCTTATGTGCTGGAAGACGGTGGCGAGATCCTGGCTTATGCCGAAGCCTTCGCCAACGACGAATTGACGCCCTTGGACGCGCATTTGCATGTGGCTGATATGCTAGTGATGGCGGCCTGCGGCGACGAAGCCCATCACGCGCTGGCCGACGCGATATTGGCTGATGCGCGGGCGCTGGGAAGAGTCTCGGTTACTTATCCCGATTATGATCGTGAGCTGGCGACCTATTATCGCAAGTACTTCGGCGCAAACGAGCTGACGCGCTACCGACGGCACGATATCTCGGCGCAGATCGGGCAGAGTTTTTACAAGAGCCAAGACTTCGAGAAGACCGACGCCTCCCTGATTGATGGCTGGACGATGGCGGCTGGACGATGGGGCAGCCCGCGCGCCTTGTGGGAGAGCGAGTGGATCGAGCATTGGGGCAGCATCCCGCAGATTGCCGAACGCGCCAAGCACCGCCGCTATGTCAACGCCTCCGGGCACGAAGCGCTGGTCTGCTTCCATCAGCAGCTATACAACGCGCGCAAAGCCGATGTCTATTGCTGGTCGCCGCGCAATTTGAGCACGCAGCTGCTGGTGGCGATCCGCGATATGGGGCATCGGCTGGGCTTCCGCACGCTGAGCTTGACATTGCCGGAGCCCGCGCCAGACCTGCTGCCGGCCGACGCCAGCGCCGAACCAAATCAGCAAGTGGTAGCCACGGTGGATGTCTGAACGCGCAACAGGCTTAAGCCCGGTACAGAGGCACAGAGATTTGGAAATCCGTAGAGGCGACACAAGTGTCGCCCGCTTAACGCGACTCCCTGCCCTCCGTGTCTACTGTAGTTCAATCCTTTAGTTGGTCGTACCGAGAAGGAGCGAAGAATGCAGACCAGGCAAGATATCGCCGATTGGCTCGATGAACATCAGATGCGTTTCACTAGGATGTCCGACGAGATTTGGGACAACCCGGAATTGCAATTCCTCGAGTTCAAAGCATCCAAACTGCAAGCGGACTTTCTGGCGGCTGAGGGCTTCCACATTGAATGGGATATTGGCGGGCTGAGCACAGCCTTCGCGGCGGAATGGGGCAGCGGCAAACCAATCATCGCCTTTGCCGGCGAATACGATGCCCTGCCCGGCTTGTCACAACGCGACCAAAACGCCCCCGAGCCGTTGGAAGCTGGCGGTGCTGGACATGGCTGCGGCCACAACCTGCTGGGCACGGGCTGCCTGGCAGCGGCGCTGGCATTCAAGGAGTGGCTGCGCAGCACGGGGCGCGACGGCACGGTGCGTTACTATGGCTGCCCGGCCGAAGAGGGCGGCAGCGGTAAAGTCTTCATGGGTCGCACTGGCGCATTTGATGATCTGGATGCCACTTTTAACTGGCATCCTTGGTATATCAACACGGCGATGAAGGGCAGCATGCTCAGCGTCAATCGCTATTATTTTCGTTTTCATGGCAAGACCGCGCATGCCGCCGCGGATCCGCATTCCGGGCGGTCGGCGCTGGACGCGCTGGAATTGATGAATATCGGCGTGAATTATCTGCGCGAGCATGTGACGGACGACGTGCGGATGCACTACGCCATCCTCAGCGGCGGGCTTGCGCCTAATGTCGTGCCCGATTATGCCGAGAGCTATTACTATGTGCGCGCCAACGAAGCCGACACGCTGGAAGATGTCAGCCAGCGAGTCATCCGCATCGCTCACGGCGCGGCTATGATGACGGATACGGAAGTCGAGGTGGTTTACAAGTCCGGTTCCACGCGCGTACTTTCCAACGAGACCCTGGCGGATTTGCAATACCAAGTGATGCGGGAACTGGGCGGCATCGATTTCAGCGAGGAAGAGCAGGTTTACGCCGCTGCCATCAACGAGCGCTTCGGCGCAGCCAATGTCCGCGCGCTGGTCGATCGTTACGGCGTGGATGCGCGAGTTGCGAGCCAGCCGCTGATTGGCGATGTCCTCCCGAGCATGGACAAGGGCGTCGTTTCGCCCGGTTCCACAGATATGGGCGACATGAGTTGGTACGCGCCCTGCAGTATGCTGCAGACCGCCACCTGGGCGAGCCGAGCGGCGGCGCATTCCTGGGGCGTGGTGGCGACTGGGCGCAAATCCATCGGGCACAAGGGCATGATGTTCGCCGCCAAGGTGATGGCGCTGGCCGCAGCGGAACTGGTGCTTTCGCCCGAGATTCTGGCGCAGGCGCAAGAAGAGTTCCGCGCCGAAATCGCGTGCAATCCCTACAAATGTCCGATTCCGGATGAGGTGAGCCCGCCCCGGCACGCACATCCGCTGCGGTGAGGCGGCTTGCGGTCAAGCGGGGAAGATGTCGGCGACCTCGATGCTGAAGTCAGGCAGGACCTCGCCGCCAATCAATACATCGTCTTCGCAGAATGCCTGGATTCCCTGCGCCGGGTGAACATGCACGCTGCGTGTAGCTGGATCAACAATCCATACCGCGCTCGCGCCGGCATCCAGCAACTGACTGACCTTCAGATTGATTTCGCTGACGGCATTGCTGGGCGACATCACTTCAACAGCCAGGTCCGGCGCGCCTTCAAACCACCTGTCGGAAAGCACATTTGTAGTCTGCTGTTTTGACAAGAACGAAATGTCGATTCCACGGACGGTATCGCGCCCGGATGGGCGGCGCGCGAGCACATAACCTACTTCACTGACGAAGAGCGTGCCGACGCCAAGCTGCTCGACATGATTTGCCAGCGCAACACCCAGTTTGCTCGCGACATAACCATGTAGCGGTTTCGGATGCGACATTTCTATAACCTTTCCCTCAACCAGCTCGCTACGGCAGTCTGCGTATTCAGGCGAGTTCAACATGTCCAAAAACTCGTCGGCGCTGATGTATGCCTCAGTTGGCGGGGGGAGCGTGGGGGTTTTAGCAACAGCTTCCATGACTTGGCGTCTCCTGTGCTTGTGACGCTGACTGGGTTTATAACGCGTCATGCGCTGGCGATGAATTGGCGCAGGACCTGGAAGTCGGCTTCCAGCGTGCCGCGCTGACTGGCGTTGTAGAGGGCGGCGGCGGGGTGGAAGAGCGGCACGACCGATGCGCTGCCGTAGGACAGTCGCACGGGGATGACCGTGCCATGCAGTTGGCTGATGCGCGCGCCAGCCCGGAATGCGCCAAAACGTCGCAGGATGAATTCCATGGAAAAGCGCCCCAGCGTCGCCAGCACCTTGGGCTGGATGATGTCGATCTGGCGTTCCAAGAAGGGCGCGTAGAGGTCAATTTCGCCTTTGAGCGGATCGCGGTTGTTGGGCGGACGGTCTTTGACGATGTTGGTCACATAGACGCTGGCGCGGGGAACGTCAATGGAGGCCAGCAGTTCGTCCAGCACGCGCCCGGACGCTCCGCAGAAAGGACGCCCGGTTTCAGCTTCATTCTTGCCGGGCGCCTCGCCTATGAACATGATCTCCGCATAGTGGCTGCCCTGCCCGATAACGGGGAAGTACCTGTTGCGCTGACGGTAATCGTAAAGTGGCGACTCGGTCAAATTGACTATTTCGTCTTTGATGGCGCGAAGTTGTTCAGTGCGATCGTTGGACATACGGCTGGCTCTCAACTGGGGATTCGCCGAGAGTGTAACACAGATGGCGGGGGAGCTAGCTTGACGACGGCATGATCGCCTCGGCTTTGCGCAGCAGACGGCGCAGCGCCGGGTCCAGGGCGTCGCCCATGGCCAGCGCTTCGGGCACGGTCAACCAGTGGAAGCGCGCCGATTCGCCCGGCGCGGGAGTCAGCGCCTGTGGCTGCCGCGTCGCCAGCAAGTAACGGAAATCCAGGTGCAGATGAGCGGGCTGCCCGCCATGCCGCGGGATTTCATGCGCGTCGTAGTCGATGGGCAGATGCGGCGCCTGCGGCGGAACGAAAGCCAGGTCGGGCAAGCCGGTCTCTTCGTGGGCTTCACGCAATGCCGCCAGCGCAACATCCGTCTCGCCGTCGACATGCCCGCCCACCTGCAGCCAGCGCCCCAGCTTGCGATGAAAATGCAGCAGGACGCGCCGCGGCTTGGGGTCGATGACCAGCGCAGAAGCCGTGATATGCGCGCCGCGGCAGCTTGGACTCAGGATATCGTCGTGCTGGGCGATCAGGCGCTTGATGAGTTGGATGTCGCGGGCTTCTTCCTCGTCGGCTGGACTATGGGCGTCCAGGGTGCGCAGGATCTCAGCCAGCGCCATTGAGCACCTGCAGCAATGCCGCGCCATATTCCCCGCGCCGCCAGGGACCTAAGCCATCGATGCCGCGCAAGTCTTCGATATCTGCGGGCTTGCGGCGGGCGATCTGCCAGAGCGCGTCCTTGCTCAGGATGACATCGGATTCGACGCCGCGCTGCTGGGCGGTTTGCCGACGCCAGTTGTAGAGCGCGTTGTAGCGTTCGGCGATGTGATTGGGCACGCGGGCGGGGCGGGGCGGCGCCAGCGGCAATTGACTCTCCGCGCCGTGTCTGACCGCTTCGATGACCTCGTGGCCATGACGGCGGACCAGCCACTTGGGCAATCCGCGCATGTTTTTCAGCTCCGAGGGGCGGCGGGGCATGGACTTGGCGACTTGCAGCAGCGCCTTGTTAGACATCATGCGGCTGGGCGGCTGATCGCGGTTGCGAGCCAGCTCATCGCGCAGGATGTAGAGCTCGCGCAGGGCAGCCATTTGCCGGTCATCCAGCGCGCCGGGCTTGCTCAGCGCCCAAAAGCCATCGGGATCGAAGTCCAGCGATTTCAACTCGAAGTTGGTGACATCGGCGAAATACTCGTAGGCTTCATCCAGTTTATCGCGGGCGGCGAGTTCGGCATGCAGGGCATCGCGCAGAGGCAGCAGGTAGTGCGTATCCATCTGGGCATAGCGGCGGTAGCTGGCGGGCAGGGGACGGCGAGCCCAGTTGTCGGTTTGGTGCTTTTTGCTGTGGGGCACGCCCAGGAGATCCTGCAGCATGTTGCCCAAGCCGATGCGCTGATAGCCGCAGACCCGGGCCGCCGCCATGGTATCGAAGACGCCGGAGACATCGAAGTCAAAATCGCGCTTGAGGCAGATCAAGTCGTATTCGGCCGCGTGAAAGATCTTCTCGATGCGGGCATCCGCCAGGACATCGCCCAGCGCGCTGATGTCGCCCAGCGCCAGCGTGTCGATGAGCAGGTCTTCGTCCGGCGTGGAAATCTGGATGAGGCAGGTACGCCCACGATAGGCGTACATGCTGTTGGATTCGGTATCGATAGCGAGGCGGGGCTGCTCGCGCAGGCGCGTCAAGGCGGCAGCCAGCCCGGCGGGGTCTTCAATGTAAGCAGCGGGTTCCAGCATGGGCGAGCCTACAACCAGTGGCGCAGGCGGAAAATCAGCAGCATCAGCAGGGCAACCAGGATCATGATGATGGCGGTTAGCATAAAGGCGTTGGGGTCATCGGCAAAGGGCAAATCGATATTCATGCCATAGATGCTGGAGATGAGCGTCAGGGGCAGCATGATGACCGAGATGACGGTCAGGATGCGCATGACCTCGTTGATGCGATGGCTGGACAGCGTATCGGCCGCGTCCGCGTAGCTGCTGATGATCTCAAAGTTCTCGTCGGCGATATCGCGCAGCTTGAAGAGGTGGTCGGCGATATCGCCAAAATACTCTTCCATGTCCTCGTGCAGAAGCGGGTGTGCCACCGATTCCAACTCCAGCACAATCGGGATTTGATGGCGGATGATGCGGCGCAGGGAGATGATGTCGCGGCGCAGCAGGGCGATCTCGCGGATGGTGCGCTTGGCGTTGGATTCAAAGAGCGCGTCGCCGATAGCCGCCACGCGCGCCTCGACCTTGCCCAAAATCGGGAAGATGTAGTCGACAAGCTGGTCGAGCAAGGTGTAGAAAGCATGCGGACCGCCCCGCCCCAGCAGCTCGGCGCAGGTCTCGTCATCGGCCCGGCAGCGCTGGAATGCGCTCATCAGCGGCTTGAGCGTGCCATTGTGCACGGTCACCACATAATCGCGCCCGACGAAAAAGTCGACCTCGCTGGCCCGCGACACCTCGCCAGCCGAGTCCCACTGCGGGAAGTGCATGACCAGGAAGAGATAGCTGTCGTCCTGGTCGAGCTTGGGGCGCTCAATGGGGCTGCGGATATCTTCCAGGTTGAGCGGGTGGAATTGCGGGAAGCGGGCCTGCAGGGCGGCGACATCGTCCGGCGTCGGGGAGACGAGGTCGAGCCAGGTGGTGGAGTCGTGGTGGAGGGTGTGCGTGGGCATGGGGGTGATTAAAGCATAGAGGGCATTGACGGTAAACCCCCCTCAGTCCCCCCATTGAAATGGGGGGAAGGGCAACCCCCCTCGGTCCCCCCATTGCAATGGGGAAGGGCAACCCCCTTGGTCCCCCCATTGAAATGGGGGAGGGCAACCCCCCTCGCCCCCCGTCGAGTCGGGGGGAAGCGCAACCCCCCTCGGTCCCCCCATTGCAATGGGGGGAAGCGGATCTAGCTGGCGTAGTGGCAGGATGTGGCGGGGGCGGGCGGGTTAATGGCGCGGATTGGGGCGTTTATGGCCGGGATTGGGGCGTTTATGGCGGAAAGCGGGAGATATGTGGCAATGCCGCCGCAAAGGGCAAATGTTTTTCTCGCCGATACGGGGATGGGGTATGCGATTGTTAAGGCGCGCGCGTGAGGTCAGGGTAGCGGAGAATGCGGGCGTACGGTGAGCGGATGGTCGCTTAAGCCCCTCGCCCATTGCAATGGGGGAGGCTAATGCCAAAGCTACTCGCCTTTAGTTTTGGGCGGTGTCAAGCAGCGGTGCGAGGATGTCGACGATTTCTTTGAAGTGGTCGGCGGAGTCGTCGCGCTCAAGGATGCGCCTGGTGATTGCTTCGCCGTAAGCGACCTTGTTGTTCTCGTAGCTTATGCCCGCCAGTTTATTGAACATGCAATCAAGCAGTTTTGCGCCGTCTACCGATTTCAGCCATTCTTCGTCGTCGTAATCGCGCTCGTAGTTAGCACGAATCCATGCCTTTATCGTGTCCGCCGTCTGATTCTTGTCATAGCCATCGGCGGAGTAGCTATTGAGAATGTCGGCCAGAATCTCAGGCGCAATCAGATAGCTTTCGTAGTTCTGGCGCGGCAGGAGCTTTACGGACTTGCCAATCTCTGCCCTTATGCCGTGCAGCTTCTTTTCCATGTCTGCATCAAATATAAAGGCAAGCGCAGGTGGCAATAGCCCGCCGCCTTCCGACAGCCGCTTGTATAGCTTGACCGCCGTCTCGCCGTGCTTCTTGTCCGTAAAATCGCCAGTGTGGGCAACACGCAGAATCTTGGTTGCGATGAGTGGCAAGCCATGTGCGCGCATTATCATTGGAAAGCAGATTTCATCCGTTTCGCCCTCGACCCAGATTATGCTATCCATCCCGAAGACATCCGAGAGACGAGCGCCAACAGCACGCAAAACAGCTTCAATATCTGCGCTCTTCCCGTGATCTATATGGGATACAGTGCTCTTCATGCCTTCACGATTGAGCAATACAATGTGCTTATCTCGAACAGAGGCTATAGCCGCAGGAGAGTGCGTGGCCATGATGTACTGATGATGTGAGTAGTCAGGTAATTGGAAAATCGCCAATAGGTTGCGAAGAGCGTCCGGATGCAAAAAGCTCTGAGGCTCATCAATAAGAATGATCCGCGAATGCTCAGACATCACTACAACATAAAGAATAGCGATGATCTGCGCCAATCCGGTGCCACAAGCGGAAAGTGGGATTCTTAGGTCTTCGCGTTGGAGTTCAGTCGGATAGTAGCCGATGTAAACTTCCAAGTACTCCTTGTTCTCCTCATCGGATAGCTTCAAGGTCAGTACCTCTTCCAAGGATTCAAAGACAGCTTTCACGAGTTGAATTAACTTTGTATATTTGTGCGTCTTGAATCGACTCGCTGTGTCCAGCACTTGTGCAAGATTAGAGCCATCGGGATTTAGACGAAGTTCATTTGTTGTTGCCGTGTGGGGAGCGGCAATTCGCTGAGCATTGAATTTATAAATATTCGAGAGACATTGCTCAATCCAAATGTTCAATATGGAAGGTGTGTTTCGATCAAATGCGTCCATGTCAAAGTTCTCCATTGACAACAAATCACTTTCGCCAAGCAGCATCCAACTCCAAGATCCAAATGATCCATATTCGCCAGGTAGCCTTGTTACATCAAAATTGGTAAATGCACGGTCAATTGAGAAAGCCACTGGAAACGCCGTAAACTGAAAGCGCGACTCATTGTAGAGAGCACGCCTCGCTACTTCTTGTATCGAAAGCTTGAGGTATTGTCTCGCATGTTCAGACGGTATCCAATGTGTTGAGCCGAATTGACGCGTTATTCTTAGCAGTTCGCCAGGTTCAAATGCAATTTCAAATGCGACCCTCATAGGTTCATTACTTTGAACATTGGAGTAAGGGATCGTCTCAATGCTGCGATGCGAGGCACGAGTATCGTCCAAATTCAACGCATCCAGAAACGCAGTCTTCCCAGAGTTGTTCTTCCCAACGACAAAATTGATGCCCGGACCCAACTCGACCCACTCGGCATCCTGATCATAGAAGCACACATAATTGTTCAGCTTGACACGGCTAATCCGCATACAGACTCCCCCGCCCCGTCGTTCAGCACAGGCATTCTACAACAGCCTCGCCGCAAAATGAACCGCCCGCGCATCAACACAAAAGGGCGAGCCAACGACTCGCCCCTACGGCAACCCTCTGCGCCTCTGTGGCAATCTACTCCCGAAACCCCAACCCCGCCAAGCCAGCCACGACATCCATCGTCTTCAGGCTAACGGTGATGACCCGCTCCACCAGGCGCAGGATATACTGCTCGTCATCGCTGTAGTCATTCGCGTCATGGGTGATGCCGCTGCGCTTGTCGTGCTTGACGCGATACTGGTCGACCACCCATTCCAGCGCGCTGCGGTTGCCCAGCCGATAGGCGAAGGCTCGCTCGGGGATGCCGCGCAGGGTCAACGTGTCGTTGTATTTGAGCGCGCTGTAGACCTTGTAGCCGCCCGACTCGGCGTCGCGCTTGCGGACTGGACGCATGCGCTCGACGCGAAAGTCGATTTTTTTGCCGCCGCTGTCCCACTCCAGCGCGTATCTGTCGGCGGTTTCGTAATGCAGGTGCAGGTCGGCGAGTTGCCTGCCCGCCCGGGCGAAGGCGCGAAACTCGGGAGCGAAGGGGATGCGCGGCAGGCTGCGCTTGAGATCGAGGGCGTAGCGGGCGCGGTAGCCGGGATGGTGCAGCAGGGCATAGACATAATGGAAGATGTCCCACTTGTCGATGCGCGGGTCGGCGTAGTGTTCGCGGAAATGAGCCAGGGCGAAGTCGGTGATGTTCTCGCGGCGGTTGCTTCCATCGCGGTCGTATGTGTAGAAGGGGAAGCATTGATGAGCGTCAACTGAAGCGTTCAAGTGAATGTCCGGTATACAGTCCGAAACTATTGCCGAGAACGTGCGAGCACGATAACTGACATCGCTTACGTTTATGACACAATTCTCTGCCTTTGTTTCTGCAGAAGGGAAGAAATACGGTTGCTGATAAACGCTGTTGTTGAATAGGCGATCAAAGTAGAGACACTTCTTCGTAAATGGCCGATACAGGGACGAACGAAGCGCGGTTTCACTAAACTGGCCGGCGTTGCCCTTGCGCAGGTCGCCCTTTAGCGTTCCGTCCCACTTGATCTTGGCGTAATCAACAAAATCGTCAATGCTCGGCCAGTCTTGCTTCGACTTCCCCTGTGTAGCAGTTAGATAGCGCCACACCTCGTAGTTGTAATGCTCGACGAACTGCTGCATGCGTGCCCGCAATTTGCGTCTGCAAAAATCAAATGCAACCATGTCTCGGTTCGTCTTTACCCCGCCTGAGAATTGACGAAAGATGGTCGTCTCTTCCGCCGCCGCAACGCGTTTCGCCTGCTTGCTGCCGATGGGCAGGAAAGAGGCGAATTCAGCTTCGGTGTCGCTGACCAGCCAGGTATGCTTGGCGTTGGGGTTCAGCCGCTGCCACTTGACCTTGCCCAGCCGTTCATTGGCGAGGAAATCCAGTTTTTCGTCTTTGGCGAAGTCGTCGGGCAGGCGGTGGTAGTAAAGGCGGCTCTTGGGTCGTTCCATAAGCACTAAACTGCGCCGCGTAATTCCAATACCGCGACAAATATGGCGGTAAGAAAAGTCATGGCGAGAATAATACGCCAAGTCAAGTCGGACTTGAGCTTCTCCAAATCAGCCTTTGTAGCCAGGCAGGGCAATATCGCTTCAAGTATGCCAAGGCGTTCGCTATTGTAAATGGAGCGGTCGCTGTCGCCCGATAGCTGCTCACTTGCTGACTGACTCGTCATTAGACGCCGCGTATCACCAGCGCGATTACGACATTGATGACAGTGATGGCCACGGTGGCAATCCCAATCGCGATGCCAATGACCCACTTCAGCGCGTTGATATTCGCTTGCAGTCTGTTGACGCTCTTTTCGATTTCCAGCCGCAGATTGCTGATATCGGCTTTGGTGGCCATGTGCTTCAGTTCCGACTCCACAATGCCAATGCGCTCGCTGCTGCTGCGCTGTGTTGAGTTCGTCTCAATATGACTGTGCTTATCCGTTGTTTGCGCGGCCATAATGCTGCTCCTCAGCCTAGGAAATGGGATAGTACAGCGAAAAGAGCGGCGAATAGCGCAATTTGCGTGCCGACATAGCACATGATGAGCAACCGGGTATGACGTTCCAAATCCGACTTGGTGGCAAGATGAGACAAGAACGTTTCAATTGCCGTAATGCGCTCGCTGTTGGAATGCGGTGTTGGTGGCGTTTCGAGTCGCTCCACAACTGCTTGAGCCATGTTAGCTTCTCTTTCTGTTCCAAAATCCACTATGAGCCCAGTATAACGCAATTGTCCGAAAATCAACCCTGCGCATCCTGGCTGTTTCGTATCGCCAGCGTCACGCCCACGCCGACGCGGATGTCGAAAACATTGCTGATTTTTTGCCCGGGACGCGCCTTGCGCAGGTTGCCGCCCAGATCCAGGTGATACACCTCGTCGAAATCCTGCAGCAGGTGCTTGCGGAAGCCATCGAAGGCGTAGGCATCCACGAAGCTGTTATTGGTGACATAGCAGACGATGCCGGGACGACCGTCCAGCCTGTCCACCGCCCAGCGCCAGAAACGGACATAGGCGTCATATAGCTGGTTCTTCAAGGTCGCATTTGAATCTTTGGCGTAGGTCTCGCGGATGCGCTTGTCGATGACATCGTATTTGCGGTTCTTGTTGTTGTCGTTTTC
>DAOUKU010000045.1:0-70577 GCA_034420985.1 Anaerolineae bacterium
TAGAGCAGTTTCTGGCGTTTGCAGAACTGCAAGTAGTCGATCAGCGGGCAATGTACATGGAGGATTGGGTCGACAAGCTTGATCAGTTCATCGGCCAACTCAATGAAATGCCAGTGCTGCAAAATGCCGGCAGAGTCTCGCGCGAAATGATGAAATCCCGTGTACAGCGTGAGTATGAAGCCTATCGCGATCGTCTGATGTTTGAAGAGAAACTGTCCGAAGACGCGTTTGATCAACGACTCCAGGATGCGGGAGACAAGATGCTGCCACCGCCCGAAGCCCAGTAGGGAAGTCCTCTCTATGAGCCAGCCAAACTTCGCCAGCGGCACGGTCTGGACGGGCGACAACCCCCACATCATGCGCGGCATCAACAGCGAGTGCATCGATTCAGCGCACACCACAAACTCGGTGTACTCGGTGGTAAAGAATAGGCATTGTCCTGTCGGAGGCAAATCAAACACATGAAACCCCTACCCTACGATTTCAACTCTCGCCGTTCCATGATCTCCGCGCGGCGCGGCATGGTGGGCGCGAGCAATCCGCTGGCGGCCCAGGCCGGTCTCAACATATTGCGGCAGGGCGGCAACGCGGCCGACGCAGCCATCGCCACATCCGCCGTCATGAATGTGACCGATCCCGGCTCCTGCGGCATCGGCGGCGACTGCTTCGCGCTCTATTACGATGCCAAGACGCGACAGGTCACCGCGCTCAATGGCAGCGGTCGGGCGCCGGCCGCTTTATCACTGGCGCAAACGCGGGAATTGGGCTGGCAGAAGATGGATCCCTTCCATGCCCATTCAGTTACAGTGCCGGGAGCGGTGCGCGGCTGGCAGGATTTGCTGGCCCAGCATGGCACGATGAGCCTGGCCGATGTGCTGCAGGATGCGATTCACTACGCCAGCGAGGGACATCCGCTGCAGCCAATCGTGGGCTTGCGCTGGGAACGGTCGGGCGGGTTTTTGCGCCGGGCAGCCCATGCCGAGGAGTATCTGCCGGGCGGGACGCCGCCGGTCGCTGGCCAGATCCTTCGCTTGCCGGGCTTGGCGAAGACCTTGCGCGCTATCGCCGAGGGCGGCGCCGACGCCTTCTATACAGGACCCATCGCCGAAGCCATCGTCAATTCGCTGGCCGAGCGGGGCGGCCTCATGAGCCTGGATGATTTGAAGAATCACCGCTCGACCTGGGACCAGCCGATTCATACCGACTATCGCGGCGTCACCGTCTACGAATGCCCGCCCAATGGACAGGGCTTGACAGCGCTGATCGCCCTGAATGTCGCCGAAAACTTCGACCTGGGCGCCCTGGCTTGGGATTCGCCGCGGCGGCTGCATCTGATGGTCGAGTGCATGCGCCTGGCCTGGGCGGACGCGCATGAATACATCGCCGATATGCGCCGCGCCGATGTGCCGGTGGCTGACCTGCTCAGCAAGGATTACGCCGCCAGCCGCGCGGCGCTGATTTCACCTGCGCGCACGCTGGACCCGCCGGCCCCGCCCGGCGACCTGCCCGGCGGCAGCGATACCATTTACCTCAGCGTGGTGGATGGCGCGGGCAACGCCTGCTCTTTCATCAAGAGCCTCTACATGGGCTTCGGCGTGGGCATCGTGGCCAAGGGCACGGGCGTCTGGCTGCAGAACCGCGGCGCGGGCTTTTCCCTGCAAGAAGGACACCGCAACTGCCTGGCGCCGGGCAAGCGCCCCTATCACACCATCATTCCAGGCTTGGCGCTGAAGGATGGCGCGCTGTGGGCGAGCTTCGGCGTGATGGGCGGCTTTATGCAGCCGCAGGGGCATTTCCAGGTCTTGAGCGCCATGATTGATGACGGGCTGAATCCGCAGGAGGCGCTGAATCGTCCTCGCTGGCAGGTTGACAGCGGCGATCCCGGCGGCGCGCTGCTGATAGAAGAGGGCACGCCTTTTAAGACGATGGCGGATTTGGCCCAGCGCGGGCATCGCATCCAGCCGGAAGCGGGGCTGGGGCGCGGCAACTTCGGGCGCGGACAAATCATCCGCAGCCAGCGCGGCGCCCTGCACGGCGGCAGCGAACCCCGCGCCGATGGGCAGATCGCGGCGTTTTGACCGCCTCTTTTTCCTATATTGCCACAGAGGCACAGAGGGATATTTATTGGGCGCATCAGCGATACGCCCATACTTGTGACGCTGTGGTAGAATCTGCGGGATTCGTCAGCCCAAAGGCGCAATCGCATGCCCGACCCAAACTTCCAAAACCGCACCTTATACCATGGCGACAACCTCGAATTCCTGCGCGGCATGAACAGCGAGACAGTCCACCTCATCGCTACCGACCCGCCCTTCAACAAAAACCGCGATTTTCACGCCACGCCCGACAGCCTGGCGAGTGGCGCGCGCTTCAAAGACCGCTGGAAATGGGAAAGCGATGTGCAGGAAGAATGGGTGGACAGCATTAAGGACGACTGGCCAGCCGTCTGGGAAGTGATAGACGCAGCGCGGGCAGCTTACGGCGATGACATGGGCGCGTTTCTGTGCTGGCTGGGCGTGCGGCTGATGGAGATGCGGCGCGTACTTCGCAATGACGGCAGCATCTACCTGCACATCGACCACACGGCGCATGCCTATGTGAAGTGCCTGATGGACGGGATATTTGGCGCGAAGAATTTTCGCAATGAGATTGTGTGGGCGTATCGCGGAATGCCATCAAAGGCGAAAAGATGGCAACAGAAACACGACACTATACTGTTCTATACAAAGAGTGATTCCTACACTTTCCATGTATTGAGGGGCGATCCAACGCCCGGTTCAATGCGAACCTTCGCCAGCGGAAGAAAGCGTGGATACAATGCCAACAATGCAAAGCGGATGGTGACCGTCTTCGATTGGGACAAATACAGAAAGGCAGTAGAGGACGGAAAGATTCCCGCTGATTTACAGCCTGTTGAATTCAAGGGTGGTCGTCCGCCCATGCGCGACTGGTGGACAGACATTAAGATACTCGGCGGACCCAAAAACAAGGAGCGATACGGCTATCCCACACAGAAACCGCTCGCGCTATACCGCCGCATCATTGCAGCCAGCAGCAATGAAGGCGACATCGTGCTGGATCCATTCTGTGGCTGTGCCACTACCCCTGTCGCCTCAGAACAACTCAAGCGCAGATGGGTCGGGATGGACATTTGGGATAAGGCAAATGACGCGGTAAAAGACCGGTTACGCAATGAATGGCTACTTGCGCCAGATGAAGCCAAGAAGATGATGTTTCCGCATATTGTCCATTACAAAACCGACCCACCCATCCGCACGGATGAAAACGAAATGGCGGCTCCCAGCCTTGTGCTTAAATCGCAGCGGACAGGCGAACCCTGGGAGCGGCTCAAGCACCGGCAGATAGTGCGCGTGCTGGCCGATGCGCAGAGGTCGGGAGGCGGCGTCATCTGCGCGGGCTGCGGGCGCGTGCTCGAGCTCGAGTTCATGCAGCTTGACCACATCCTGCCGCGCACGGATGGCGGGGCGAATCACATCTTGAATCGCGTGCTGCTCTGCGGACCCTGCAATCGCCGCAAGCGCAATTATCTGACGCTTTCGGGGCTGGTCGCGCAGAATCGCAAGAAAGATGTGGGCTGGATGAAAGACGCGGGCTTGGCGAAACTAGCCTGGGACAGCGCGCGCCGCAAAGCCGAATGGGTGCGAGATCATTTTGGTAGTGCTGCGTGTCAGGCGTTGATTGCTGGGGAGGGGTGATGGGCTGGCGTATAGGCTGCATGGGCTGAGTGATGGCGAGGTGCGGGTTGTTGAGGGATGACTCTCCGTCAAACCCTAAAGTCTGTTAGCAATCTTCCGGATTTCCTCAACGAGTTCCCGAATTGCTGCGAGGTCCAAATCTGCATAATCAGTTAGCTGTATAGCCTTGCGCATTGTTTGGGGCTTGTTGATACCGTATTCGAATTCGCATCTGACCCACTTTTGCACCCGCTTGCTAAACATCATATCTTCGGGGATCATGTGATCAAAACACCAGTGGTTAAAGCGATCCTCAGTCACCATATCGTTAGGCTCAATCAATTTTGCCAGCGCCGCAAAGTAAGACGATCTTGGAACGATATCTTCAATCTCTTTACGATCGTCAAAGTACACGATGGGTACTTCGGGCAACTCCCGCCTTGCTTGGTTTCTGAAGCTAGTGTCGACGTCCCCGTCAACGAGTACAATCGGCTGAGACCCCTGCGATTGAGCCATTTTCGCCCATTTGTAGACTTCGCTATATCCGCCAGCTCCCATCACATGAATCTGCCCAAGAATGGATTCTAACTCGGACTGGACATTAGAAGACTCTTGCATGAAAAACTCTAGGATTTCACCAAGCACCAAAGCTTCAGTATCGCCTTCAGCAATCACCGTAATGGCCGCATACAGCAGAGAGTCGGCAGGGGTTACGCCTAAGCTAGAACGCACCAACTGATATCTGCCGCCCTTGTATGGCTCATTGTTTACTCTAGTGGTGGGATTGCCACTTTCCGAGAATTCGCGCGTCAGCAGCCGCAGACTTCGTGGTCGAGTCGTGTTGATCATACACGACGAGTGTGTCGCGTAAATCACTTGTATTAGAGGCTCGTTCGCTAATGTCTCCAAGACATACCTTAGCGCATGTTGGGCGTCGGCGTGTAGCGAGTTTTCGGGTTCATCCACCAGAATAATGATATGTTCAGTTGGTGCGTCGACATCCAGAAGGCTTGTCAATAACCGCAACAGCCGCTGGGCACCCGCGCCTCTTAGTCTTACAGGCGTATCACCTGTCAATTCATCAACGACTCCTACTACGAAGCTCAATGTTTCGTTACGATCTACTTCAATCGCGAAGCCCAATCGGAGCGAATCAGGCATGACTTTTCGTAACCTTCTATTCAGATTCTCGACTCCGCCGCGGCGCTGGCTGTGGAATTCCTCCTCACTGTATTCAAGTAACTGTTCCTTATATCTGGGACCAAATGCTTGTGCCAGCAAATGATCTTCGTTAGGATTTATCTCGTTGAGTACGATCCTCGGCCGGATTGCATCTTCTAACGTGAGATCAATTACGGTTGGTAGCTCATGCAAGCTTATATCGTGTACCAATTTTATGTCATGGTCACGACGGTCAAAAACACTTAGCAACCTGTGCCGCCCTTGACTAGCGTAATGAGCCATTTGTAACTTAGTGTAATTTACATTCTTAGGCTTCAAATAGGCGTCGACTTCTCCAGGTATGAATGTCCCGCAAATGACAAATTCCTGGCTCTCTTCAAGCGACTCGGTAGACCTTCTGCGCGCTTCGAAATTGATGTCACCCTCCCCTGCAATTTCAGTGCGACACATCATGCGTACCAAGTGCAGAACCGCCGTCTTGCCGACATCGTTTGCACCAGTCAAGACAGTAACATCTGGTTCGATCTTGATCGTCTCTTCTTCACAGAAGGAACGCAGGCCTTTTATTTTCAGTTCGGTCAGGATCACTTCAAGCTCCGCAGACTGCCAAACTACTGCCTCTAAATGTAGGGATTATCACGCAATTGTTCAACCCTAAGCGCCTCCGCTCATATCTCGATGCTCAGTCACAACACTCCCTCCACTTGGTGTAATCCGCGGAAATGCCACAATGTGCGTCGTATTCCTTGATGCCGAAGGAACAGAAATGATTCGCCAACGCGCGCAGAAAATTAGGTTGCATTCGGTCATTTCATTTGCCGCCACCCCACACAATGCGCTAAGCTCTTTTCAGCATCCCACCCACAAAAGGAGTCTTATCATGTTTGTAAAGCGTATTCTTGTCCTCGCGGCGTTGTTGGCGCTGCTTGTCACACCGTCCCTCGCCCAGGACGCCACCACCATCACCTGGCTGACGCTGGGTTGGCCCGTGGACGCCGTCATCGCCGAGTTCGAAGCGCAGAACCCGGACATCAAAGTCGAGGCGGAGCAGGTCGGCTTTAACGATCTCTTCGCGCAGATCCAGGTGCGCCTGGGCGCTCGCGCGCCCCTGCCGGATGTGATATCGGTGGATGTGCCGCTGGTTTCGGGCTATGCCTTCCGCAACTGGCTGCTGCCGCTGGATCCTATTTTCACCGCGGACGAAGTGGATGACTGGCTGTCGGCGGCCGTGAATGCCGGCTCCTATGAGGGCACGCTCTATGCCGCGCCTGTCAGCACATCGACTCAGCTGCTCTTCTACAACAGTGGCTGCTTCGAGCGCGCAGGCTTGATGCCGCCGGGCGCCGACGACCGCCTGACCTGGGAAGAGATCCAGGATATCGCCCAGCAGATGACCTTTGATGACGATGGCGATGGCACGCCCGATGTCTGGGGCTTCATCTGGGAGCAGATGGTGCGCATCTATCAGCTGCAAGCCCTGCCCGAATCGCTGGGCGGCGCGGCTATCGGCGAAGATGGCTTGAGCGTCGATGGCGTCATCAACGCGGAAGCCTGGATCGAAGCCTTCACCTATTACTACAACATGTTCAATGTCTGGAATGCGGCGCCCCAGGGCGAAGAATTCTGGCCAGCGGACATCTTCGAGACCGGCAACATCTGCATGTTTGTGGGCGGACCCTGGAATATCCCGCGCTTCGCCAACAATGCCGATCTCGACATCGAATGGGGCGTCAGCCGTCATCCCTACTTCGCCGATGGCCAGCCGGCCACGCCCACGGGCAGTTGGCATATCGGCGTCAATGCCAATACTGAGAATCGCGAGGCGGCGACGCGCTTCGTGCATTGGATCTCCACGGGCGAAGGCGCGGAAATGTGGTGGCGCGATGGCAGCGGCGACTTCCCCGCTCAGCAGTCGGTGCTGGCGCTCTTCGCTACCGAAGCGGAATTTGACGAACTGCCCATGTCCTACATGCGCACGGCCGCCGATGAAGCCACAGTCAACCCCAGACCGCGCGCGGTCACCGTCGGTTTCCTGGAATACGAGCAGATCTTGCAGAATATCTTCCAGGACATCCGCAACGGGGCGGATGTGACGGAGTCGCTGAATCTGGCTGTACAGCGCATTGAAAGCGAGATGGCGAAATACCGCGAGTAAAGGATGGCGCGCGCGACTTGAGGGGCGTAGCGACTAAACCCCCCATCCCCCGGCCCCTTGCCCCCACAAGGGGGAAGGGGTGTTGGTCCGAAAGGGGTATTGGGCATTTATTGCAGCGCTCAGGTATGAAGTCAGTCCTCGGAAGTAACGATTCCGGTGGCATTAAGCCCCTCCCTCCTTGTGGGGGAGGGGTTTGGGGTGGGGGGACCGAATAACCGCCATGCGATTGAGCCAGCGCCTCATCCCCTATTTGCTGCTGCTGCCAGCGCTGATTTTGCTGGTCGTCTTCAATCTGCTGCCCACCATCGCCACCATCGTCGAGAGCAGCTTCGTCATCTCCCTGCGCAGTGGCGAGCGCGTTTTCGCCGGCTTCGCCAATTACAATCGCATCTTCAACGACCCGATATTCTGGAAGTCCCTGCAGGTCACGGTCGTCTTCAGCCTGATCGTCAATCCGCTACAGATTGCGCTGGCGCTGGGGCTGTCGATGTTGATCAACCAACGGCTGCCGGGCATCGGCATCTTCCGCAGCATCTATCTGCTGCCGGTGGCGGTGTCGCTGAATGTGACTGCCATCGTCTGGCGGCTGATGCTGGACAAAAACACGGGCATGATCAACGGCATGCTCTATCAACTGGGCATCGAGCGGCAGCCCTTCCTGCATTCGGTGGATCAGGCTCTGTGGTCGATCATCATGATCGCCTCCTGGATCGGCGTGCCGCTGTGGAGTCTCTTCATCCTGGCTGGCTTGCAGAACATCCCGCCGCCAGTGCTGGAAGCGGCCAAGATTGATGGCGCCAGCGCCTGGCAGTCCTTCACGCGGGTTACCTTGCCGCTGTTGCGCCGGGTGCTGGCTTTTGTGCTGGTGGCGGACACGGTCGCCAATTTCCTGCTCTTCGCGCCCATCTTGCTGACGACCCAGGGCGGTCCCCAGCTGTCCACGAATCTGATTCTCTACGAGACTTACCGGCGCGGCTTTCTGTATGGCGATTTGGGGGCGTCGGCAGCCATGCTTTCGGTGATGCTGCTCATCGTCTTCGTCATCGTCGGGCTGGAATTGTATGTGCTGCGCGGCGCGGACTGAGGAGGAGCTGTAGCCATGTCCGCCCCAGTAAGGCAGCCATCCCGCCGCAACCGCAAGCCGGCGAGAGCCTATATCGGGCCCGCGCTAGTCTATGGCGCGCTGCTGATAGGCGTGCTGATCGTGATCCTGCCGCTGTTGTGGGCGCTGGCGGCGTCCTTCACGCCCAATCACAAGGTCTTCGAATACGCCTATCCTTTTTCGTGGCGGGCGCTGCTGCCGGTGGATTTCACGCTGGAAGCCTATGACAATCTGTTCGCGCGCGGTTTTGGGCGCGCGGTCGGCAATACATTTTTCCTGGCTTTTGTCACTGTGGCGGTCGGCGGGGCGGTCAATGCGCTGGCGGGTTTCGCCTTCGGGCGCTTTGAGTTTCCGGGCAAGAACGCGCTCTTCATGGCTATTGTCATGCTGTCCTTCCTGGTGCCGGTCGATCTCACCGCCATCCCGCGCTACATCCTCATCAACAGCTTCGGTTGGATCAACACCTGGCAGGGTTTGTTAGTGCCGGGCTTGGCCAACAGCCTGGTCATCTTCCTGTTTCGGCAATTCTTCGCCGAGATCCCGCAGGAATTGATTGATGCGGCGCGGGTGGATGGCGCGACCTGGCTGCGCGTGTTGGTCAGCATCGTGCTGCCGATATCCAAGCCAGTGCTGGTGGCGGCGGGGCTGCTGATGTTCATCAGCCAGTGGAATTCTTTCTTCTGGCCCCTGCTGGTGGCGCCGCGGCAGGAATTGCGCGTGGTGCAGGTGGAGATATCGCTGGCGGTGGGGCAATACGGTACGGTGTGGAACGAGCTGCTGGCGGGCTCCATGATCGCGGCAATCGTGCCGATTCTGCTGGTCATGCCCTTCCAGCGTTATTATGTGCAGGCGATTACGGGGACGGGTTTGGAGTAAGGACTGGCGATGCGGCGTCGGCGGGGCGAAAATAAATTTGACTAAGACATTTGCTTGCGTAATCGGTTTAGCGTAAGTTATTATTCTTCATCAGCCTTCGGCAACGCTGGACGAGCGGATTTTCCGCCGGTCAAACAAGCGCGGCATCGGCGGGGCGGAAGGGCTGTTGTTGGTACACGATTTTGTGACCGAATCATTTTCAATCACTCCAGAGGAGGCAAGATGAAACGCATCAAGTTGTTTTTCGCAATCGCAATACTGGTCATGGCCTTGACGCCGGTCGGCGCGCAAGATGTCACCACGGTCACCATGTGGTTTGGCGAAAGCGCCTTCGCACAGTGCCTGTCAGATATTCTCACCGAAGGCTTCAACGCCATCGACCCAAGCATTCAGCTTGAAATTGTGCCCCAAGCCGATACCTGGAATACCACGCGTACGGCAGTGGTCGGCGGTGGCGGACCCGATATCGTGCGCACGCCCGGTCCTTCTTTCGTCTATGAGATGGCGCAGGCTGGGCTGATTTTGCCGCTGGACAGCTTCGCAGACGAGATGGGCTGGCGCGATACCTTCGTGGGCTGGGCGCTGGACCTGGGCGCGGTTGATGGGCAGGTCTACAGCTTGGCGGACGAGTTCGAAACCCTCATCATGTATTACAACAAGACGCTCTTCGAGGCGAATGGCTGGACACCCCCAGAAACCACCGAAGAGCTCATCGCCCTTGCCGAAGAGGTAGAAGCGGCTGGCATTATCCCCTTCTCCCATGGCAATGCTGATTGGCGACCGACCAACGAATGGTTCGTCGGCGAGTTCATGACGCAAATCGCGGGACCCGACAATGTTTACAAGGCGCTGACCGGCGAAATCCCTTGGACCGACGAGAGCCTGACCGAAGCGGTAGAAACACTGGACATGATGATGCAGCGCGGGTGGTTCGGTGGTGGCATCGACCTCTACTTCACCAACACCTTCGATACCAACCTCGCAACGCTGGGCAGTGGTGAAGCCGCGATGAACATCGAAGGCACCTGGCGATTCAGCAACATCAACGACTACTTTGGCGAAGCTGCCGACAACGACAACGAGTGGGATTGGGTGACGGTGCCCTCCAAGACTGGCGACGACCTCTTCACCATCGGTATGGGCAACACCAGCTCTATCAACGCCAGTTCCCCGCACCCTCAGGCTGCCGCCGCCTTCCTGGATCACTACTTCTCCCCCGCAGTGCAGACGCAGATGCTGGGCACATGTGGCAAAGCGCCCGCGCCCCTGCACTATGCGGATGACGCCCTGGACGGGCTGGATCCGCGCGTGGGCAAAGCCTTCGGCGATTTCTTCGCCGCTGCCGCTGACAATCGCTATGGCTACACCACCTGGACCTTCTGGCCACCAAAGAGCGATGTCTATATCTACGAAGAAATCGAACGGGTCTGGCTTGGCGAAATCAGCGTCGACGAGTATCTGTCGGGCTTGGACGAACTCTTCACCGAAGAGCTGATGGCTGGCGATATCCCGCCGATTCCAACGCGCTAGATGTTCAAAACCCTTGGCGCGGGCTGCCGAATTGGCGGCTCGCGCCTGTTACGCATTTGTACAGAGAGGCAGGCGCTATGGCAGTCGCAGACCGAATAGGCAGCTCGCTGGCGGCAGTGCCGGACAAGCTTGCCGACGAAGGCTGGCGCAAGCGATTCCTTCGCAATGTCATTGTGCCTTGGCTTTTCATCATGCCGCTCTTGCTCATCCATATTTTTGTGGTCGCCATCCCCGCCGTGCAAGGCATCTACCTGTCTTTGACCGATTGGACGGGCATCCGACCCGGCAATTTCATTGGGCTGGAGAATTATCATCAGCTCTTTTTTGAGGACGAGACCTTTGGCAAGGCGCTATTCAACAATATCCAGTGGATGGCATTCTTCTTGACTGTGCCTTTCATCCTGGCGCTCTTTGGCGCGACCATGCTCTCCCAAATCAAGCTCGGCGGCATGATCTATCGCAGCATCTTGTTTATCCCCTATGTGCTGGCGAGCGTAGTTACGACAACGATATGGAAAAACTTGCTGAACCCGCGCAAAGGCATCGGCGCTGCGCTGTCGGATATGGGCATCGAGGGCTTCGATGTCGCCTTCTTGGGCCGTCCGGAAAGTGCGCTGCTGTCCATCGCCTTCATTGATAATTGGCATTTTTGGGGCTTCTTGATGATTCTCTTCTTGGCGGCGATGCAAGCTATCCCGCCCGTGCTCTATGACGCCGCGAAAATCGACGGCGCGAACCGCTGGCAAGAATTCCGCCATGTTACGATGCCCGGCATCCGCCCCATCTTGCTCTTCATGTTCATGATGGTGGCGATATGGTCCTTCCTGGCATTTGACTATATCTGGCTGCTAACGCAGGGTGGTCCAGGCGGCGCGTCTGAGGTAATCGCCACGCAACTCTACAAGAATGCCTTCTTGCGCTTTGAAGCTGGCTATGGCGCGGCACAGGGCGTCGTCATCAGCATATTCGCCGGTTTCATCATCATGATCTTCGTGATGCTGCGGCGGAGAGGATGGGATATATGACCGCCATCGGCAGGGTTTCGCTGCGAGAGAACATTCTGCAGCGGGGGCGTAGCCGCGAACGCGGGCGACTGCTTGTTTTCAACCATACTGTGCTGCTGTTGATGACGGCCTTCGCTATCGCGCCGCTGCTGGTCTTGGCATTCAACTCCTTCAAGTCCAATGCCGAGATTGGCAGCAATCCGTTGGGTCCCCCCGGCAGCCTGATCCTGGACAATTATGAGCGCGCCTGGGACCAGGGCAATTTCGCCACGACTATGCGAAACAGCGTCATTTATGTCGTTGTCACCATCGCCGCCGAGTTGGTGCTGGGTGGTTTGGCTGCCTATGCCTTGGCGCGCAAAAGACCGCCCGGCAGCGACTTGCTGATGCTCTACTTCCTTGTCGCCTCGACTGTGCCGCTGTGGATGTATATCGTGCCGCTCTTTGTCCAATTCCGTACGCTAAAGCTGCTGGGCACCATGCACGGGCTCATCATCATCTATGTGGCCGGCAATGCCCCCTTGACTATTTTCCTGCTGCGCTCCTACATGATTGACCTGCCCTCCGAGCTGGAAGACGCCGCGCGCGTCGATGGCGCCAACGAGTTCCAGGTGTTGACGCGCATCGTGCTGCCACTGACGAAACCCGGCTTCTTGACTGTGGGCTTGGTCGTGGGCTTGGGCGTTTGGAACGAGTTCACGCTGGCGCTGACATTCATACACGACCCGAACTTCGCGCCCGTTACGACCAGTTTTTTCAAGTTCACCGATCGCTTCGCCCGTGATTGGGCGTTGACCAGCGCCGGCGCTGTCATCATCATCTTCCCGGTGATGGTGCTCTTCCTGGCATTGCAGCGGCAGTTTATCGAAGGGCTGGCGGAAGGCGGCATCAAAACCTGATCTTGGCAATCACAAGGAGAGACCATGTCCCTGCCTAATGATTATTTGGAACGCGTCTATGCCGGTGTGCTGGGCAAAATCATCGGCGTGTATTTGGGCCGCCCCTTTGAAGGCTGGACTTACCAAGCCATCAGCCAGTATCTGGGCGAGATCAACTACTATGTGCATGACCGGCTGAATGTGCCGCTTATCGTCACCGATGACGACATCTCCGGCACTTTCACCTTCGTGCGCGCGCTGGAAGATTATGGCTACGACCCGGAGATTTCAGCGGCGCAAATCGGCCACACCTGGATGAATTATCTGATTGAAGAGCAGACCGTGCTGTGGTGGGGCGGTATGGGCAATTCCACCGAGCACACAGCCTATTTGCGGCTCAAACAAGGGGTTGAACCGCCCTTGAGCGGCTCTGTGGAGCTCAATGGCAAGGTGGTCGCCGAGCAGATCGGCGCGCAGATCTTCATTGACGGCTGGGCGCTGGTGGCGCCGGGCAATCCGGAATTTGCGGCCGACCTGGCCGGCCGGGCTGGCAGCGTCAGTCATGGCGGGGAAGCGGTTTATGGCGCGCAGTGTCTGGCGGCCATGGAGGCGCAAGCCTTCGTCGAAAATGATATCAACAAGCTAATCGACACTGGACAATCCGTGATTCCAAAGGATTCGGTGATCTATACCATGATCAGCGACATCCGCGAGTGGCACGCGGTAGAACCCGATTGGCGCAAGGGGCGCGAATTGCTGGCGGAGCGCTATGGCTATCACATCTATGGCGGCAACTGCCACATGGTGCCCAACCACGGGCTGATGATTCTGTCGCTGCTCTATGGCGACGACGACTTCCAGCGCACGTTGATGATCGTCAATACCAGCGGCTGGGACACCGACTGCAACTCCGGCAATATCGGCTGCCTGATGGGCATCAAGAACGGCTTGGCTGGTCTGTCGACAGGACCCGATTACCGCGGACCAGTGGCTGACCGCCTGTACATCCCGACGGCGGACGGCGGCAATGCCATCACCGACGCCGTGACCCAAGCCTTGCGCTTGACGAATACGGGCCGCGCGCTGCACGGGCTGGACTCGCTGGAGCCAAAGGGTGGCGTTCGCTATCACTTTGAGCTGCCCGGCGCGGTACAAGGTTTCATGTGCGATGATGCCGTCGACGCCCGCGATGTGGTCACGGTCAGCAATGTGCATGCCCCCGAACTCAGCGCGGAAGGGGAACGCCTCCTGGCGCTGGATTACGCTGGCTTGGCGCCTGGCCGCGTGGGCCGCGCCATGACGGCTACCTTCGTGCCATCGGTGGAAGTCAACGACTACTTTGAGAAAGGCGGCTACGGCTTGATGGCCAGCCCGCAGCTTTCGCCGGGCCAGACCATTTGGGCGCGCGCCCTGGCGGACGGCGGCAACGAGAGCGCCATCGACCTCAGCCTCGTCATCCAACATTACAACCGCGAGGATGGCTTGACTGTGCTGGCTGGTCCGACGCAGACTCTGGCGGCTGGAGAATCAGCCGAACTGGAATGGCAAGTGCCCGATCTGGAAGGCTATCCCATCGCCAAGGTCGGCTTGCAGATCACCGGCGATAGTGGCGCAAGCGGCACGGTTTACCTGGATGCGCTCTGCTGGCATGGCGCGCCCAATGTGCGCTTGAAGCGCCCCCACGCCCAGGACTTCACCCGCTGGGACCGCAAAATGACCGGCGTCATGTGGAAACGCGCCTGGGTGAACGGTCTCGATGCCGCCAGGGGCAGGATGGTCTACATTGACCGCTACCCCGAGACCTACCGCCTGATTCAAAACGAGGGACGCGGCTTGATGATGCACGGCTGCCGCGAGTGGACGGATTACCAGGTCAGCGCCACCATGACGCCGCATATGTGCAAGGCTGGCGGTTTGGGCGCGCGCGTCCAAGGCATGAAACGTCATTACGCCCTGCTCTGTGATGAAGAGAGCACGCGACTGGTTTCAACGCTGGAAGGCGAGGACACCGTCCTGGCGGAAGCCGACGGCGGCTGGACCCTGGGCGATTCGCATCAGCTCGCGCTCAAGGTCGAAGGCAATACTTTGAGCGGTTACCTCAATGGGGCGCTGGTGGTCAAAGCGGAGGACGCCGAGAATCAATATGCGGGGGGCGGCATCGCCCTGGTCTGCGAAGAGGGCCGCATCGGCGTCGAAGATGTGGCGGTGACGCCCGCCTAGCCAATAGTGAGCCATGACTGAGCCGCGCATCCTGTGTTACGGCGAGATCGATCTCGATATCTACCTGGCGCTGGATTGCCTGCCGACGCTGGAGAAGGCGGCCTGGACCCGCGACGAATTTGAGAATGTTGGCGGGGCGGCCGCTAACAGCGCCTTATGGTTAGCCAACTGGGGCTTGCCGACCCGCTTGGCTGGCCACGATGTCGGGGCGGATGCGCCCGGCAAGGCGGTCTTGGCGGTGCTGGCGCAGTACGACGCACTGGATGCGCGATATGTGGCCCTCCATGAGGGCTACCGAACGCCGCGCTGCCAATGCCTGGTCACGCCTGATGGCGAACGCAGCTTCATCACGCACTGGCTGGACGACATGCGCATGACGCCGGCTTCGGGGGAGATGCTGGAGGGCATCGACTGGATCAACCTGGACATGTCCGGACCGCTGCCGCCGCGTTTGCAGGCTGCGGAACTGGCTGCTCAGCATGGCGCGTCGGTGCTGATCAACGATATCTACCGCGCCGACCATCCCATCCTGCCGCTGGTGGATGTGCTGGTGATGTCGGCAGCCGTCTCGCGCACGAAAGCGCCGGACATTGCGCCCCTCGATTTGGCTGCAGCGCTTGGCGAAAGCGGCCACTGCGATGTCATCGTTACCGATGGGGCAGAGCCGGTAAGGATCCTCAAGAAGAGCGGCGGGCGGCATGCAGTTCATCCGCCGCAGGTGAAAGCCCTGGATACCACCGGCGGCGGCGACATTTTCAAATCGGGACTGCTCTATGGCTTGCTGGCTGGGCTGCCGCTGGAAGAGGCGGCGCGCTGGGGAGCGGCGGCTGGCAGCCTCTGCTGTCAATACGCCGGCACCACGCAAACCCTGGGCGATCTGGCGGCTGTGCGCGAGTTGCTGCCGCCCCTAGATTGAGCCCTCCACCCAAATCGGCGAAGCCCAAGCCCACTGCCCGTTGCGCTGGCGCACGCGAACATAATACCAGTCGCGTTGACCGCCCGCGCTGTGATGGCTGAGCGTGAAGCGGCAGCGAGTTTCGGCTAACGGCACGGCGCGATGAAAGACAAAGCTCGGCGACACAAAACCGCCCGTATAGAAACTGCGCGAGCCTTCGACCAGGTCGCGGATTGGCAGCGTGATGGCTCGCCCGTTTACGCGCGCCCCTACTTTTGTATCTAGGCTGCCCTGCACAGTCAGCGTGATGGCTTGGGTGTTGGCGCTGCGGACGGAAGCGTTGCGCGGCGTCTGGGTGCGCAAGTGGAGGCGCTGCCCGGCGGTTTCCAGGTGGCTCAGCACGCAGGGCGTCACATCGTCGATGACGGGGATGCCGATATCATGCCCGCGCAAATGCGGCTCAATGCCCAGCAAGTCGCCATTGATGACTCGCAGTTCCACATCCCAGTCGGTCATCGTTTCCAGTTCGCCCCAGCCCATCTCCAGGCGCAGTTGTAGTGGCTCGCTGAGGTCGGGCGCTGTCCTATGTGGCGTCTCGCGGTGGATGACGCGGTTGTTGTGCAGGACTTCCACATAATCCAGGGTTGCTGCTCCTTGCGCGGCGACTTCGATATTTCGCTGCGGCCTGTATGGCAGGATGCTGCCCATGGGCTGATCGTTGAGCGCGACGGCCAGGGCGATGCGATCGCCGCTGATGGCGTAACAACGGCGTTTCAGCAGGGCTTCCCAGATACCATTGCGAGTCAGTGACTCCGCCCAGACGGCTGCTAGCCCATAGCCGTAGCTGCCCGGATGCGCGCTGTGGTGGTCGCTGGAGGCAATGAAGCCGAAGATATGCCCTTGCGCCAGGGCATATTGGGCGGTGCTGCGGTGGTCGCGGGGACCCATGGCGTGCAAGTAGTCCGGCTGGGCATCGCTGTGCTCGGACGCGCCATGGAAGGACATAATCTCGACGACGGGCGAGAATTCGGAGGTGAAATGCGCCCAGTTGATGCCGCGGTAACCCTGCAAATAGCCAATGTGATGCGGGATGAGCAGGCTGGCCGGCGGATGCCGGCGGAGGCGCGCGCGCAGGGATTCGATGTCGGCGACATGGAAGATATCGTCGGTGGCGCTGTCGCGGAAGTAGACACAATGGTCGCCATAAGTCATAGAATGCCATTCGAAGCTGGGAAAGGTGACGAAGCGCCCGGGCTGGTTGGCAGCCTCGCTGGCGGCAAGGTAGCCCTCCCAGCCAGCGCGCGCCCGTTCAAAGCCCTGACGGTGATAGTCGACCAGGTAGTCCAGCTCCCGGTCGCCCTGTGGCATGTCGTCCCAGTGCCCGTGCAGGGTGACGCTGGCGAAATCCAACTGCAGGCGGGCGTTGTGAAATGCCTCCGCCAGGCTGCCCTTTCCATAGCTCAAATTGCAGTGGTTGTGGATATCGCCGTAATACAAGCCCAGCCCGGCCAGCGTCGGCGAGTCAAGCATCGAATTGAAATAGCGAGCAGCCGCCATCCAGGCTGAGGATGCTGCCGGTCATGTACTCGGTTTGGGGACCGGCCAGGTAGAC
Organism: Anaerolineae bacterium; assembly: GCA_034420985.1. Taxonomy (GTDB): domain Bacteria; phylum Chloroflexota; class Anaerolineae; order Aggregatilineales; family Phototrophicaceae; genus UBA6055. The sequence goes on from DAOUKU010000045.1 coordinate 17,150, forward strand.
GACGGCGGAAGCGATGTCTTCGGGACTGCCCGGTTCGCCGAGGGGGATAACTTTGGCGACCCGGGCAGCATATTGTGGCTCCTCACGCAGTTGCCGCCCCGCCAAGCCCGCTGCCACGATGCCCGGCGCGACCGCATTGACGCGGATGCCATGCGCCGCCAGTTCGCGCGCCATCTGCTTGACCAGCATGTTGACGCCCGCTTTGCTGACCGTGTAGGCGGTGATTTCGGGCCAGGGGATCTGCGCAACCCAACTGGAAGTCAAGATCAAGCGTCCGCCCTTGCCATCGGCGACCATGCGGCGGGCGGCGCTCTGGCAAACATGGAAGCAGCCGCTCAGATTGATATCCAGGTGATTTTGCCAGTTCTCGGCGCTGAGCTCAAGGAAGGGCTGGGCGGCGACGATGCCGGCGTTGGCGCAGACGATGTCGATTTGCGGGAGGCTGGCAATAGCAGCGTCGACAGCGTCTCGGTCGCGGACATCGACTTGGGCGAAGTCAGCGGGGGATTCCTGCGCGGGCGGGGCGATATCCCAGTTGACGACCTGCGCGCCATTTTCCGCCAGTTGCCTGACCATGGCGCCGCCCAGGTCGCCGCTGCCGCCGGTAACAATTGCGGTTTTGCCACCCAGCATGGTGAGGATCGCCTCCTGTCGACTCTTTGGGGAAGGAAGTGATGGCTAGCGTCTGTCTCCATAATACCACTCTTCAACCGTTGGGCTGACCAGACCGGCAGCCGGGCAAGCCAGCAGTTTCATGTTGGGACCCCATTCGCAGTTTTCGCGAACCCATCGGCAATGAGGGGAATTCGTCAAGTCGCCATCGCAATGGGATATGCCAACCCCGGTTCCGAAGTACCCGGGTGGATGCTGCCAGGCGACCAGGTCTGTCGCGGCATTGTCCTTGCTCACGCAATCCGCCTCTTCGTTCACCTTGGTATAGCCATTATAGGGATGTCCGGCGGCTCGATACTCAGAATGACAGGCGTAGTGAACCAGCGAGGCCACATAGCTGTACACATTCCACTCATGGTTCAAATACGGTGCCCTGCCGTATGGCGTCAAGCAGCATGTGCCTGCGGCTCTCGTGTGTGGGCAAGGGCGCTCTGGGTGTGCCTCGGCGACCAGGCGCAAGTTGCTGGTTACATAGGCATACCAGTGCGGCGCGCGGTCTTGCAGGGCGTCAAGCGCATCGTTGATGATGCCTATGAACAGGTAGGAACCTTGAATCATGACCGGGTGACTGGCGGCGGGCGGCGATGATGCCAGCGGCTGCGAAGGGGCAGGGCATTCATTCCGCTGGTATGCCCAATAGCCGTCTACCCATTCGCGCTGGCTCTGGCATTGACGATCGACGAAGCAGCAATTGTCGATAGTTGATGGCGTCTGTGCGTTCGTTGCGGGTTCGGCGGCCGGCGGCGCTTCTTGATCCAGGCGCGTGTGGTCGACCCAATCGGCCAGCCAGGCGGTCAGGCCCCGCCGTTCAATTTTCAGCCAGCGGTTAAAGCGGCCCACGACCTGCAGCACTTCGCCAGCCCGCGCAACTGCCACAACTGGACTGTCCAGGCTGTAGGACTCGCGCAGGCGAGTCTGCCAGGCGACCCGGATTTGGTAGCTCTCTGCCAGCGAGCTGCCAGCCACACACAAGAGAAGCACGATTATCAAAACGCGAACGGTCTTCATAGACGCCTCTTTACAAATGATCCGACTTTGCCCAAGTGTAACATTCCGCCGCGTCGGGCCGCCAATTATTATGACGAGAATAGTCGCTGTATGACCGCAGTTGCACAGAAGTCGAGTCATGCAACAAGTAAGTGGAATGGCGTAGGGGCGACTCTTGTCTCTCCCTACAGATTCGTGATGGCGCGGGCTTGCGATTAGCCGAGGATCACTCTGGCGCAGGCCAGCGACCGCCCGGGCACAGCCAGCGTCAAGCCGCCATCAGTCACCGGCAATGAAGCGCCATCGACTTCGATGGGATCGCAGAGGCAGGCGGATAGCAGCGTATGCGCGGGGAAGGCGACTCGCTGTTCGACCCGATCATAGCCCAAATTGATCGCCTGCAGGATCAGCCCGCGTCCGTCAGCGGCGCGTTTGATGTGCAATTCGCATTTGCCCTGTGGCTGCGGCTGCATGAAAGTTCCGCGCCTGCCCAATGCCGCGCCTGGCACGCGCACAATCAGCGGCGGCAGACCCGATTCCAGGGCGAAGCGGCTGGCTACGGCTGGGTCATAATCTGCGCTGGAAGTCAAATGGTAGCGCTGCAGGATGGCTTGTCCCTGGCTGGCTTTGAAATTAGTGTCCCAGTGATTGTGCAGCGCCCAGGAAACCAGAGTCGCCCGCCGCGCATCCAGCTCCTTCGCCCAGCGCCCAGTGGTGATGCCGCCCAGTTGCACCAGCGGTGAATCCTGCGGCGCCAGCGTGATGGACGCGCCGGCGTCGCCCGCCTGCGCCCAGCGCTGGATGCCGTACCAATCGCGGCAGGAACCGGGCAGCTGCTCGCGTTCGGGCTCGAGCGGCAGACCATTCAAATCCAGGTGAAAATTATGATTCTGCAGATTCAGCGGGAAGGGCACATAAACGGCTTCGGCGCTGGTGACGAATTCTTTGTCAATCAGCATTTCCAGGCAAAGCGCCTTGCGATGATGGGGCAGGCTGTAACGGACGCGGACGCTCTTTGCGCCGCGAGCGCCCAAGTGGGCTTCGATCTCCAGGCGGTCGGGCAGTTGCCGCGCGGGCAGAATCTCGACTTCTGTGGGACCGCTGCGGCGGAAGGGACTGTCTTTGTGACGGACCCCGAAGTCTTCGCGATCGAAATCCAGGGCGAAGATGGCGCGGCGGTCATCGGGATGGTCGACCCATTCATAAATGTACTGCCCAAAGCGCCAGACATCGTCCTGCGCGACCAACTCGCGGTCTAGCTCCTTGTCGTACCAGCTGAGCAGCCCGCCAGTGGCTTGGTCAATGCGCAAGCGATACCAGCGATTTTCCAGCATTCCTTCGCCGATATGGCAGTCGGGCGGGGCTTGGATGCGCGCTGGCGCGATGACTTCGTAACTGAAAGCGGGCAGGGTCGCCTCCAGCAGTTGATCGCTGGGCGCGTCCGCTAGCAGGGGCGGGTCTTCGCGATAGTTGCCGATGAGGAATTGCTCCAGCATGCCATGCGGGGCTGCGCCACCCATATCCGGCGGCAAGGGATGCCGGATGTGGCGCCCCCAGCCGCAGCCATTGACGACCAGATAATGGTAATTGTCGGGCGCATCGGCCGGGTCAGCGCTGATGTATTGCCCCCAGCGGCGCCAGGCATGCCCCTCCGGCACAGCGTCAGTCAATTTCTTGGCCAGCGCTCTTCCGCCATCCGCCAGCAGCTCATGCGTCAGTCCGTAGCCGCCAAAGGCGAAGCTGGCTTTGCGATTGTAGCTGGCCCGCGTGAAGGGCGAATGCGGGCGGCGTATGCTGGCGAAACCGCCCCAGGTGTGTTCGTCATAAAGCGAAACCAGATGGTAAGCCTCTTCAATCAAGTCTTTGTCAAGGCTGTCGATCTGGCTGGCCAGCCAATCCAGTAGGGGCAGCAGCCCCTCAGTTTCGCGGTTGAGGCTGGTTTCGTAGATGGAGGAGCCGACGCCGTCCGCCCACCAGTCGCACCAGTCGCCGCGCCAAGTCTCGAGGGATTCGCCATAGTCGTCGTGCAGCACCTGCGCGAAGCCGTCAATGGTGGTCAAGGTGATAGGCGGCTGTCGTCCGGCGGCGTTCCAGTCGCGGACGAAATCCGCCATGTGGGCCAGGGGCGGACCGTTGTCGACTCGGGCGGGATGCGTGATCTGGGCGTAGAGAAAGTCGTAAGGATAATCTTCGCGGGCTTCCAGTTGGGCGATTTGCGCGGGCAAAAGCTGGTCGACGAAATTCATGTCGCTCAAGCCGTAGCGGAAGATGCCGTAGAGATAATGGGGACCATTGAAGGTCAGCAGGCGACTGGCGGCGGGACCCTGCCACCAGAAGGCTTTGAGATCGGGCTCGGGGCGGGCGCCGCGGTGCATATTGATGGACATGGTCAGCGTGTCGATGCCGATGGCCGGCAGCAACTCCGCCCAGAGCCAACTTGCGCCGTTGACATCGCATTGCATGGCGGCGCGGATGGCCAGCCCGTAGTCATCGCGCAGACGCCGCACCGGCAGCAGCGAGCGCAGCATGCCCGCGACCGACAGCATGGGCGTCCAGTGATACTGCATGCCCGCCACTGCTATCTGTCCGCGTTTATGCAACTCCAGGAAGCGATCGACCTGACGCGGCGGGCGCTGCTGGAAATAACGCTCGACAAAAGAGCTGACTTCGCAAGTCCATTTGTAGCGGGCTTCTGGCGGGTAGTGGGCGGTCGCTTCGCCCAGTTCAATGGCATCGTCAATGAACCCGAGATGCTGGCGGAAGACCGTGTCCTGATGGTCGGTGTAGCCGATATCGGTATGCGTATGGCTGATGAGGTAGATGCGCTGGATTTTGGGCATGGCAAAAGCCTCAATCATGGGTTGAGGATACGCAAAACCCGCCCATGCAGCGCGGGATTGCTGGCGATGATGCCATCCCCTTCCAGCGGCGCGCCGCCCGTCCAGGAAGTGATCGTCCCGCCCGCGCCTTGAATCACCGGCACCAGCGCCACGATGTCCCAGAGGTGCATGATCGGGTCGAGCATGATATCGGCATAGCCGGTCGCCACTAGAAAATAGCCATGACAATCGCCCCAAGTGCGGTTGAACTTCGTCATGCCCATCAACTGCTGGAAGGCGCTGCCGCTCTGATACTTGCCGACATCCAGATAATCGGTATAGCACATGACCGCATCCTCCAGCCGCTCGGTTTGGCTTACGCGGACGGGCGCGTCATTCAGCCAGGCCCCCTCCCCGTTGCCGACCAGCAGATGGGCGGTGGCGGGGTGATGGATAGCGCCGACCAGGGGCTGCCCCTTGTGCAGCAAGCCGATCAACGTGCCAAAGAGAAAAGTGCCGCTGACGAAGGATTTGGTGCCGTCGATGGGGTCGAGCACCCATTGATAGTCCGCGCCAGGGTTGTGCTCGCCAAATTCCTCGCCCAGGATGCCGTGCGCGGGGAATTCGCGCATGATCATCTCGCGCATGATTTCTTCCGCCTGCTTGTCAGCGATGGTGACGGGCGACCGGTCGGCTTTGGTTTCCACGGCGATGTCGCTGCGAAAATAGCGCATGATGACGCCAGCGCTGGCATAGGCTAGCTGCCTGGCGAAGTCGATAAACTCAGCCATCGTCTCTACTCCGTGAGCGTGCCTTTGGTGCTGGGGATGCCGCTGCGGCGCTCGTCAATGGCGACGGCTTGCGCCAGCGCCCGCCCGAAGGCTTTGAAGAGGGCTTCGGCTTTATGGTGGTCATTGCGCCCGTAGAGCACGGCGGCATGCAGGTTCATTTTGGCCTGGCTGGCGACGGTCTCCAGCGCATGAATGACCAGGTCAGTGGGCATCTGCCCCATGAGCGGGGTACTAAAATCGGCTTGGATGGCTGCGTAGGGACGCCCGCTGAGGTCGATGACGACGCGCGCCAATGCCTCGTCCATGGGCACATAAGCGCTGCCCATGCGCTGGATGCCGCTGCGCCCGCCCAATGCCTCGTCAATGGCCCGTCCCAGGCAGATGGCGACATCTTCAATGGTGTGGTGGGCGTCAATGTGCAGATCGCCTTGCGCCGCGGCGCGCAGGTCAAATTTGCCGTGCAGCGCGATATGCCCCAGCATATGGTCGTAAAAGCCGATGCCGGTGCTGATGTCGGCAGTGCCGGCGCCATCCAGGTTCAGGCGCAACGAAATGCTGGTTTCTTTGGTGTCGCGTTGCACTTCGGCGATTCGCTGGCTCATGCGCTAAGTCCTCGCTGTGGGCGCTGAGTATAGCATAGATTAACCCCCTCGGTCCCCCATCGTCATCGGGGGGAGGCTAAACCTCTTGCGAGAATCCCTCAATTACTGTACGGGCGAGCCGCCGGCTCGCCCAAGCCCCTTTTTGATGGGGCGACCGCGGGGCTTGCCTTCATGTCGACGCGAAGACCGATGGTGCTGCCCTTTACCGCGACCATGTGCTCACCGCCCTCTCCGCCACCGCCGCTACGCTACCTTCACACGCGACTTAACAACTGCATACCCGCCGCCTCGCATTGGCGAAAAAAACATTTGCCCTTTCGGCGGCATTGCCACAAAAGGGCCCGATTCCGCCGTTTACGACCCAGAATGCGCCGTAAACGCTCAAATCTGCGCCGCAAATCTACCCGCCTCGCCACAAAATGCGCCAAAATCTGGCACTACGCCATTGGATCCGCCTCCCTCCATTTTAATGGGAGGACCGAGGGGGCTTGGGGGAACCGAGAGGGGTCTGCGCCAGCGCATCCAGCAGGCGATCTACCTGGGCGGGTGTCCCGGCGCTGATGCGGATGTGGTCGCGCAGGCGCGGCTTGTCATAATAGCGCACGATGATGCCCTGGCTGGCCAGTTGATCGCGCAGTTCCGCAGCCGCCATGCCCCGCACGCGGCAGAGCACGAAATTCGCTTGACTCGGATAGGGCTCCAGGAAAGGCAATTCCGCCAACGTCTCTTCTAGCCGTTCGCGCTGATTCCTCAATGCCGCCACGCGCTTTCGCAGGTGTTCGGCGTCCCGCAAGGAAGCGCGCCCGGCAACATCCGCCGCCACATTGACATTGTAGGGCTGCTTGATCTTCCACAGATGCGGCATCAGCGCCGGCGGGAAGACCCCATAGCCCAGGCGCAGACCAGCCAGCCCCGCCCACTTGCTCAGCGTGCGCAGGACGATCAGGTTGTCATGCCGCCCAACACAGCTGACCAGGCTCTCGCTCTTGGCGAATTCAATATAAGCCTCATCGACGACCAGGCAGGTCGGCAGCGCCAGCAAGCGCTCAATATCGGCGCGGGGGATGAGATTGCCGCTGGGATTATTCGGTGAGCAGAGGAAGACCAGCTTGGGTTGGCGCCGCGCGACAGTTTCTTCAATGGCGGCGACATCCAGCGAGAAATCCGCCCGCCGCGGGACATCAATCACGCGCGCGTGATAGAGCGGCGCGTCAAAGCTGTACATGGCGAAAGTGGGTGGCGTGTTGATGATGCAATCATCGGGTTCAATGAATAGCTGCAATATGAGTTCGATGAGCTCATCCGCGCCGGCGCCACAGAGGATTTGCTCTTGTGGCGCGCCACAGTAATCCGCCAGCAGCGCGCGCAATGTCGAAGACGAAGGATCAGGATAAATGTGGGCGTCGGCCAGGGTCGCCAGCGCTTCAGCAACGCGCGGCGAAGGACCGTAGGGATTTTCGTTGGCGTCCAGCTTGATGAGTTCGTCGGCCGCCCGCCCCAGTCGCGAAGCGAAAACCTCCAGCGAGGCGGTGGGCGTGTAGGCGCTCATGGCGGCGATGTCGCGGCGGATGCGCAGCTTGTCGCTCATTGGGCGGCTCCATCGGCGCGCAACTTGGCAGCCGTGGCATGCGCGTCCAGCGATTCCGCGTGAGCCAGAATTTGCGCCGGCCCGCTGAGTTGCCGGGCGCTGCTAGCATCCAAGCCGACCAAGCTGGTGATTTTGACGAAATTGAGCAGGTTCAGCGGCGAGGCAAAGCGCGCGGTGCCACCGGTAGGCATGACATGACTGGGACCAGCGACATAATCGCCGAGCACTTCGTAAGAGTGTTCGCCCAGGAAGACGCCGCCGGCATTGCGAACTTGCCCGAGCCAGGACCAGGGGTCATTCACCAGCAGGCAGAGGTGCTCAGCGGCGTATTCGTTGGCCAGTTGGAAAGCCTGCGCCAGATCCGCCGTGATCACGCAACCGCTGCGCTCCCCCAACGCGCCCAGGATGATCTCGCGGCGCCTTAGCGACTCCAGCTGCCGGGCGATTTCCGCGTCGACCGCTTCCGCCAGCGGGGGACTGGGCGTAAGCAGAATTGCCGAGGCCAGCAAATCATGTTCAGCCTGCGCGAGCAGATCGGCCGCCGCCAAACGCGGATCGGCATGTTCATCGGCGATGACGACGGTTTCGGTGGGACCAGGCAAGCCATCAATGCCAACATCGCCATAGACCTGCTGTTTCGCCAATGTCACGAAGAGGTTGCCAGCGCCGGCGATGACGGCCACGCGCGGGATAGTCGCTGTGCCGTAAGCCAGCGCGGCGATGGCTTGCGCGCCGCCAACGCGATAGACGCGCTCGACGCCAGCCACAGCCGCCGCCGCCAATATCGTCGGGTGGATGTCGCCACTGCCGCTGCCGGGGGGCGTGCAAAGGGCGATCTCACGGACGCCCGCCACCTGCGCCGGGATGACGCTCATCAGCAGGGACGAGGGCAGGGGCGCCGTGCCGCCGGGCACATAGATGCCGGCCGAGTCGACCGGCGTGACCAGCTGCCCCAGCGTGCCCGCCTCGCCGCGGTCGATCCAGCTGTGCAGGGGTTGGCGCTGGTGGAAGCTGCGGATGCGCTCGGCGGCGACTTGCATGGCGTCGCGCAGCTCGGCCGGGATGAACTCCAGCGCGGCCGCCAGCGCCTTGGGCGATACCAGCAGCTGCGGGTTGTCGTTGTTGTCGAGCAGGTGATTCCAGTGGCGCAGGGCAGCGTCGCCATCCTTGCGCACGCTGGCGATGATGCGGCGGACGGCTTCATCGGGCTGGAGTCGCTCGCCGAAGAGCGCCTCTGTACGCGCCAGCACGCTCGCGGGCGGGTCGATATCGCGCAGGGAGTGGCGCTTGAGTAAGGTGGCGCGGGCGTAGTTGAGGTCGCGAATGATGCGCCAGGCGGGCTGACTCATGGTCCTTGCCTCGCATAGATGGCAGGGGGCGGTATTGTAGCGGCAGAAATCGCAGAAAGTAAGCCGCACGACCCAACGGGTCGCCCCTACACGGTTCGCACAGGCGGGGGACCGAGGGGGTTGCCGCGGCAGAGTATGCTGAACATTTGTAATTTGCTAACTCTTAAAAGTTGTTGTAAACTAACTGGCAGGTGCGTTATATTGCCCTCGCCACAGACTCACGCCGGAGACAGGGGGATATATGTTGCGATTCTGTCCGCGTACCAAGCCACATGTAAAACATAATCCCGAGACGAAAGGATACGCTCATGCGTAAGATTCTGCTTGTATTGCTCGTACTTGCCTTGGCGATTCCGACTGGCGTGGCGCTGGCGGATGGGCACGAATTTGACTGCGGCACAGACGAGGAAGTGACCATTAAGTTCTTCGGCGACCCGGTCGGCAACTACCCGGAAGCCGAAGACCGCGTCATCAGCCGCTTTAACGAAGTCTGCCCGAATATCACCGTGGAACGCAACGACGGCGCCGCCAATGTCACCGACCTGATCGCCTTCTACCTGACTGCCTTCGAGGCGGAAAGCAGCGACCTGGATGTGATCCGTGTGGATGTCATCTGGCCTGGTCAGTTGGCCGAGCACCTGATTGACCTGAACGGCATTGCGCCGCAAGCGCATATTGACGCGCAGATGCCCGCGCTGATCGACAACAACACCATCGACGGCCGCCTGGTCGCCCTGCCGCTGCGCATCGGCTTCGGCATGCTCTACTACCGCACCGACCTGCTCGAGAAATATGGCTACGATGGACCGCCGGCCACCTGGGACGAGTTGGAAGCCATGGCTGCTGCGATCCAGGAAGGCGAACGCGCCGAAGGCAACGATGAATTCTGGGGCTTCGTCTGGCAAGGCAACGCCTACGAAGGCTTGACCTGCGACGCGCTGGAATGGCATGTCAGCGCCACTGGCGAGAACTTCCTGCAAAGCGATGGCACCATCAGCGCCTTGAGCGACGCCGCCGTGGAGATCTACGAGCAGGTGGCTGGTTGGGTCGGCACGATTAGCCCACCGGGCGTCGTCAGCTACCAAGAAGAAGATTCACGCGCGGTTTGGCATGCGGGCAATGCCGCCTTCATGCGCAACTGGCCTTACGCCTATAGCCGCAGCCAGGACAGCCCGGATATCCCCGGCTTTGATGTCGCCGCGCTGCCAGCTGGCGACTCGGGCATGGGCGCTTCGACATTGGGCGGTTGGCATATTGGCGTCTCCAAGTACTCCGAGAATCCGGAAGCGGCGGCTGCCTTCGCCATCTTCTTGACCAGCGTGGAGAACCAGAAGGACTTCGCCGTCTTCACCTCCAACCCGCCGGGCGCTGTCGAGTTGTATAGCGATCCAGATATCATCGCCGCCATGCCTTTCATCCGCCCCGACCTCGCCGAGGTCACCACCGCCAGACCTTCAAACTTCTCGAAGGACAAGTACAACGCCGTCTCTACCTTGTACTTCAACGCCGTTCACTCGATTTTGACCGGCGAGGAAGATGCTGAGGTCGCGCTCGAATTGCTTGAGCTGGACCTGGCTGACTTGCTCGGCATGTAGAGTCTTTCGCGTTTGGGGGGCAGTTCGCTTCGCTTGCCCCCCAGGTAAACTCCCCCGGTGATCCGTCGCCGGGGGCAGTACGCTCCACAGCCAGCGCCCGCCGCGACTGCGTAAACGACAGGCGAGTTCATGACCGCCACGAAGACAGCCAGCGAAGTCCGCCTGCCCGTGCTGGCGCTTAGCGCGATCATGATGGCGATTGGCGCGCTGGCCATCGTCTTCTTCGTCCTGACCGTCGGGGGTGATCCGGCTATCCAGCTGGTCCAGAATTGGATGCCGGCGGATGATGAGGCTCAGGCGCCATCGCTGTTGCTGATTTTTTTGGAGCGCTTCGGCATTATCGTATCGATGCTCTTCATTGGCGCGGGGGCATTCTTCATCGCCATCGGCTGGCGTTTGCGGCAGGGGCATATCCGCACGGCATTTTGGGCGCGAATTCTACTGCTGTGGCTGGCGATTGGCGTGGCGGCTTATATCGCGCTGACGATCTTCAACATCCTCAACAACGCGGCGATGGACAAGGAGACGGTGGATTTCGGCGCGCTGCTGACGGCGATCACGCCCGCGCTGCTCGTTTTTATCGTGGCGGCCGCGCTCTGGTATTGGCTCAACAACAATCTTGAGTCGCTATTCGCGGGCGATGACTCGCTCTTGGGGCGGGAGACGCGTCTGGCCTGGAATCTGCTGATTCCCACGCTGACGATATTCGTGCTGGTGGCGGCGCGCCCGCTGGAGCAGACCTTCATCCGCAGCTTGACGGACAAGCGCTTTGCTGGTGGCGGCGTGCCGCAATTCGTGGGCTTGGACAATTATTACAATTTGCTGACCATCCGCTTTGACACGGTAGCCTGCCGCAAAAGCGACCCCAAGGATCCCTGCAGCACCCGCGCCAATGGCAGCATCCGCTGGGAGTCCATCGACCGCGAGCTGCTGCGCGAGGGCTACCGCACGGTGACCAATATTTCCATCGGCAACGATCAATCGATTGCCGTCAGCGGGCTGGACGATGACTTCATAGACGGCATCTGGACAACGGTGATCTTCACGATTGTGTCGGTGGCGCTGGAGTTGCTGATTGGTCTTTTCATGGCCATGGTCGTCAATTCCAAGTTCCGTGGGCGGGGGGCGATGCGGGCGGTGATGCTGGTGCCTTGGGCTATCCCGACTGTGATTTCTGCGCGCTTGTGGGAGCTGATGTTGAAGGACACAACAGCGGGCATCTTCAACAAGATTCTGCTGGACCTGCAACTGATCGACGCGCCGCAAGCCTGGCTTTCCGACCCCAGCTTGCAGATCCCCACGGCCATTATCGTGGATGTATGGAAAACGGCGCCCTTCATGGCGCTGTTGTTGCTGGCGGGCTTGCAGGTAATCCCCAGCGATCTCTACGAAGCGGCTTCGGTGGATGGCGCGAGCCCGGTGCGGCGTTTCTTCGCGGTGACATTGCCCTTGCTGCGTCCGGCTATCGCCATCGCGCTGATCTTCCGTACGCTGGATGCCCTGCGCGTCTTTGACTTGTTCAATGTGCTATTCGGGCGGCAGCAGCTATCCATGGCGACTTACAATTTTGAAACCCTGGTCAGCAATCAACTGGACGGTTATGCCTCGGCCATCAGCGTGATTATTTTCATTTTCATTTCGATATTCGCCTTCATCTATGTGCGCCTGCTGAATGTGGAGTCCTGATATGACCGCCAAGCAGCTACGCCAGCGTGCGCAACAGGTTTTGCTCTACAGCCTGGTGCTCCTCGTCGCCGTCTATGCGCTCTTCCCCTTCTACTGGGCTTTCATGACTTCGTTCAAAACCGAGAGCGAAATGTTCCAAAGCGCGAGCTATCTGCCGCGCAACGCGACGCTGAAAAATTATGAATATGTCTTCCGCGACAATACCTTTCTGGAGGCGCTGCGCAACTCGGCTTGGGTGTCGGCGGCGACTTCGATTTTTGCGTTGGTGGCGGGGTCCTTCGCGGCTTATGCGCTGGGCAGGCTGCGCTTCCGCGGTCGGGTGGCGCTGCTCTATGTCGTGCTTTCCATGACGATGTTCCCAGCCATCTCGATTCTGTCGGGCTTGTATACGATTGTGCGCGAGCTGGGTTTCTTTGGCACGAGTCTGTCGCTGATCATCACTTATCCGGTTTTCTCGCTGCCCTTCACTGTCTGGGTGCTGACGAGTTTCTTCAAGGGGCTGCCAGGAGAAATTGAGCAAGCGGCGATTGTGGATGGCGCCACGCCCTTCCAGACCTTCCGCTTGATCTTGCTGCCCTTGACGGCGCCGGCGCTGGTGACGACCGGGTTGCTGGCCTTCGTGCAATCTTGGAATGAGTATCTGTTCGCGCTGAACTTCACGGCGACCAACCCCTCCGCGCAGACGGTGCCGGTGGCGATCGCGCAGTTTTCCGGGCAATTTTCGGAACAGGAGCCGATTGCGGAGATCATGGCGGCGGCCATGGTGGTTACGATCCCGTTGGTCGTGCTGGTGCTGATTTTCCAGAATCGGATAGTCGAGGGGCTGACGGCCGGCGCGGTGAAGGGCTAACCCCCTCAGTTTCCCCATCGTCATGGGGGGAGGCGAAATGTTCGCGGAGATGCCGATAGATTCGCTATAATCTGCATTCTTTGGTGGATTGGATGCACGATATTGCAAGGACGAATATGAAGTCGAAGAGGTTGGTTGTCCTGGTTGTCATCTTGCTGTCGGCGAGTGTTGCGGTGGCAGAGAGCTATCAGATACGCGTACGCTGGCAGTCTCGCCTTCGCGCGCAGCCGAGCTTGGACGCCGCAATCGCCGAGGTGATGCCGGCGGGCCGCGTGCTAACGGTTGTCGACAGGTTCAATCGCTGGTTGAAAATCGACCTTAACGGCCGAACGGTTTGGCTGGCGGATTGGGTTGATCATACACGGCTCGATGCTTCCCCACCACCCAGCGCGCCCGAGAACACCGCTCCAACACAAATCGACAACTGCTGCTTCGTCGATCGTCAGTGCCAAAGCGAGCGAGACTGGGTAGATGGTTATTGGGCATACCAGCGCGAAGAATGCCCAGCCCAATCTCCACCAGGGTCATCACCGCCGCCAACTGGCGGACACCCAGTGATAATCCAAGGATCCTACCTGTTTATCGGCATAATTACCGACGCGCTTGACGCCCTGCAGGACAGAGCACCACACTGGTATGATTATGTAACCCGCAACTTGAACCTGGTCGTTGAGAGAAATCTCGATGTTGGCTGTTCACACATACCGCAGGCGGGAACTTGCTGTTTGCAAAACTACGGCGAACAGCCGTATTTTGACCATGAGAGAAATGTGTTCGGCTATGTGTCTTCGCTCGTCCACTACGCCTGTCATTCAGCCTATCGCTTTGCAGGCATGCCTTATGACGGCTATACCAAGGTGAACGAAGAGGCTGATTGCGTCAGTAAAGATAATGCCGCGACAGACCTTGTGGCGGCGCATTATTCGCCCGAGACCTTCGGTTCTGTGCTGGGAATTAGCCATTGCGAGGGCGACCTCACCAAGGACCCGCGCTGCCGTTTTGTGCGCCAAAACTGCGAATGGGGTCCCAATGGCGAGCTGCTCGACTGTCCCGCCATCGGGCTGCGGCTGGGGACTGTTAGTCCCGATGGTGGACTCATCTCTGTTCCCTACCGGCAATAGCCGTTGCTAGTGTCTACAAGGTTGCTGCGCCGGCGCTGGCTCGCGTCACATACAGCGCGGGGGTATTGCCCGTCGCGGCTTGATAGGCAACTGCGACGCGCTGCACGAAAGCCTCCGCGTGAGCTGCCTGCACCAGCGCCACCGCACAGCCGCCAAAGCCGGCTCCAGTCATGCGCGCGCCATAACAACTGGCTTCCGCATTGGCGCAGTCGACAATGGCATCCAGCGCTGGGCTGGACACTTCAAAGTCATCTCGCAGGCTGATGTGACTGGCGATCATCAGTTCGCCAAGCCGCGCCGCGTCACCAGCCAGCATGGCATCCCGCGCTTGCAAGGTGCGTTCATTCTCGCTGATGACATGCCGCGCCCGCCGCCGAATGATGTCGTCGAGTTCGCTTTCGCGCTGCTGGAACGCAGCCAAGCCGATATCGCGCAGCGCCGCCAGACCGAATTGCGCTGCCGCCGCCTCGCATTGGGCGCGCCGCTCGTTGTAAGCGGAGTCGACCAAGCCACGCCGCGTGCCCGTATCCAGGATGACGATGGCGGTCCCGTCTGGTAGCGGCGCGGGGGCAGTCTCCAGGCTGCGGCAGTCGATGAGCAGAGCGCGCCCTTCTATGCCCGCCGCCGAAATCATCTGATCCATGATGCCAGTCTGAATGCCCAGCCACTCATTTTCCGCCGCTCGCCCGATTTTCGCCATTTGCGCCGCGTCCCAGGCGAAGTCGCTGACGCAGTAAAATGCGCGCGCTGCCGCCAGTTCCAGCGCCGCCGAGGAGGACAGGCCCGAGCCAATTGGCACATCGCCGGCTAGCGCGCCTTCCCAGCCCTGCAAGGGATAACCGCCTCGCTGCAATGCCCAGGCCACGCCGATGATGTAGTCGATCCAGCGCGTTTCGGCAGATTGCGGCAGCGCGCCCAGGGCGAATTCACCCTCGTCCGCCATATCCAGCGAGATGACGCGCACGCGGTTGTCTCTACGCGGACACAGAGCGATGTAGGCGGCGCGGTCGATAGCCAAGGGGAAGACGAAGCCGTCGTTGTAGTCGGTGTGCTCGCCGATGAGGTTGACCCGTCCTGGCGCGCGGACGAGGAAGGCGGGCTCTTCGCCGAAGGTTTCGCGGAAGCGCTGCGTGGCTTGCTGGGCGGGGGACATAGGCTGTGTCCACGTTGATGGATTCTCAAGGCGGATTGTAGCGCACTTGCGACATCGCAGAAGTAAGACCATGGAAAAGATTGAACTGCAGAGGACACGGAGGGCGCGGAAAATAGGAGGTTGTAGGGGCGAGACATTGCCTCGCCTGCATCACCCTTACAGTGGAGCATCAAGGAGGGCGGATTTGCAAATCGTGCTGCTACGCGTCATAATGAAAGCGAACAGTCGCAGGTCGTGTCCCACGGCGTTAGGGCTTCCTATCGAAAAGTGCCTGGCTGGCTGATGCCAAAGCAGATAGGAGACGCTTCCCATGATTAACTTTTATCTCAATGGACGTGCGGTCGCTTACGATGGCGACCCGGAACTTCCGCTGCTGACCTGGCTGCGCGACGACATGGGCATCATATCGCCGAAGGATGGCTGTGCGCCGCAAGCTGCCTGTGGCTGCTGCGTCGTGCAGGTCGATGACAAGGCGCTGCTGGCCTGCGTAACCAAAATGGACAAGCTGGCGGGAAAATCCATCACGACTACCGAGGGACTCGGCGAGTATCGGCAGGGCGTCTTCGCCAATGCCTTCGTGCGCGAGGGCGGCGTGCAATGCGGATTCTGCATCCCCGGCATCGTCATGCAAGCCAACAACCTCATCAACCGCAATCCCGAGCCGAGCCGTGCCGATATTGAAAAGTCGCTGACGCCGCATCTCTGTCGCTGCACGGGTTATAAGAAGATCGTCGACGCCATTGAATGCGCCGCGGAAGCCATCCGCAACGAAGAAGAAGTCGAGTTGCCGGAGGTTGATGGCAGCATTGGCACGCGCCTGCCCAAATATCACGCGCAGGACTTGGTGCTGGGGCAGCATCGCTATGTCGATGACATCCGCATGGAGGGGTTGGTCGTCGGCGCGTTGAAATTTAGCGATCACCCGCGCGCCATCGTTAAAGCCATGGATACCAGGGCTGCCGAAGCGCATCCGGGCGTGCTGCGCATTTTGACGGCGGCGGACATCCCTGGCAACCGTCATATCGGCTTGATCCGCCAGGACTGGCCCCTGATGATCGAAGTGGGCGAGACCACGCGCTATGTCGGCGATGTGCTGGCTTGCGTGGTCGCTGAGAGCGATGCCATCGCTCGCGAAGCCGTGGCGCTTATCGATATCGACTACGAAGTGCTGGAGCCGGTAACGGACATGCACGCAGCGCTGCAGGCAGAAAGCCCGTCCGTGCACGAGGGCGGGAACATTTTGTCGCAGTCCATCACCAACCGCGGCGACCTTGAGGGAGCAATGGCGAAAGCCGCGTACAGCAGCCACGGCATCTACCAGACGCAGATGATCGAGCACGGCTTCATGGAGCCGGAAGCCTGTATTGCCTATCCCGAGGGGGCTGGCGTAGAAGTACTCTCGCAGGGGCAGGGAGTCTTTGAAGACCGGGTGCAGATTGCCAAGCTGCTGGGCTTGCCGCTGGCGGCTGTCAATGTTGTGCTGGTGCCCAACGGCGGCGCCTTTGGCGGCAAAGAAGACCTGTCGGTGCAAGGGCATGCGGCGCTGGCGGCCTATCTGATGGGCGTGCCGGTGAAGGTGCGGCTGACGCGCGACGAATCCATCCTCATGCACCCCAAACGCCACCCCATCTGGATGGAATATACTATCGGCTGCGATGAAGCGGGCATGCTGACCTTCTGCAAGGGGCGTTTTGTCGGCGATACCGGCGCCTACGCCTCGGTGGGCATGAAGGTACTGGAGCGCTCGGCCGGTCATGCCACCGGGGCGTACAACTTCCCGGTTACCGACATCGTGAGCACGGCGGTCTACACCAACAATCTGCCCTGCGGGGCGATGCGCGGTTTCGGCGTCAATCAAACGGCTTTCGCGCTGGAAAGCTGCATTGACGACCTCTGCGAGCAGGGCGGTTTCGATCGCTGGCAATTCCGCTATCAGAATGCGCTGGACGATGGCGATATGACGGCGACGGGGCAGGTCATTGAAGCGGGCGCTGGCGCCAAAGCCACGCTGGAAGCTGTGCAAGACGAGTTCCGCAAAGCCAAGTTCGCCGGCATCGCTTGCGGCATCAAGAATACCGGTATCGGCAATGGCATGCCCGATTCCTCCAAGGTCACGCTGACGGTTGTGCGAGACCCCCAGCCCCCAGCCCCCTCCCCCATAAAGAGGGAGGGAGAGAATCTGGATGGCGTCAAAGTCGTCATCGATCATGGCTGGACGGAAATGGGGCAGGGCGTGCACACCATGGCGGTGCAGGCGCTGGTTACGGAGACCGGCATTGACCCGGCGCTGATTGAGGTGCGTGTGGCTACCGACTCGGAGATGGTCACGGGCATGACGACCGCCTCGCGCGGGACATCTCTGGTGGGCAACGCCATCATTGACGCCTGCAAGCGCTTCAAAGCTGATTTGGAATACCACAAGCTGGAAGAGCTGGTCGGGCGGCAGTATGAGGGCGAGTTCGTTGTCGACTGGACGACCAAGCCCGGCGCTATGGTTGAGAAAGTCTATACGCACTACAGCTACAGCTATGCCACCCAGGTGGTGATTTTGGACGATGAGGGACAGGTGGAGAAGATCATCGCGGCGCATGACGCCGGGCGTATCTTCAATCCCACACTCTTCGAGGGGCAGTTGGAAGGCTCGATTCATATGGGCTTGGGTTATGCCATCAGTGAGGACTTGCCCTGCGAGGACGGCGTGCCCAAGAGCACCATGCTGCGCAAATGCGGCATCTTGCGCGCCAAGGATATGCCGGAGATGGAGGTCATCGGCGTGGAAGTACCCGACCCCTACGGACCTTACGGCGCGAAGGGCGTCGGCGAGATTGGGCTGGTGCCGACGGCTGGGGCTGTGGCGAACGCGCTTTATCAATTTGATGGCAACCGCCGCCACCAACTGCCCATGCGCCTGCCGCGCAAGCGTCCGGTTCGCCGGCGGCGCTAGTCCCCGTCGGGACGGGGAAGCGCAATTCTCCGCGATTCGTGTAGGGTCGATCCATTGGGTCGCCTGTCGGCACGGATAATGACATTCGGGCGACTCTGTGAGTCGCCCCTACACAAACCCTCTGTGCTTCTGTGGTGAATGCTTAGCCCTCGGCGCGGGCGACGAAATCCAGGCGCAGTTCGACATCGTCGGTGACATTGGCGACGCCGGGCACATCCGGGATGGTCAAGCCGAAATCGCCATGCAGCAGGGTTACGGACGCGCTGCCGCTGATTTGCGTGGGGCTGTCCAGCGTAACTTCCGCGCTGAAAGTGACGCTTTGGGTTGCGCCGCTGACGGTCAAATCGCCGGTTATGTCAAAGCTGATGCTCTCGCCTGCGGAGATGCTTTCGGCTGAGAAGTTGCTGAGCTCGCGTGGCTGGAACTTGATGAACTCGTTGTCAGCCTGCGATGATCTGAGGATCATGCTGCGCAGCGCCCGATTGCGCATGCTGTTGTCGGTTTCCAGGGTGCGGGCGTTGACCAGGATTGTGCCGATGGACGAGGCGCTGGGCTCCGCCAGCACGACGCTTATGCTGCCGCCGACTTCGTCTGTGCTGCCGATGACGGTTGTGCGTAGGCCCCGCAAGTCTTCTTCGAGCGTGAAGCTGGCTTGGCTTTCCGCGGCTACGATGCTGAAGTCGACGGGTTGACGGGCGCGTTCGGCTTCCAATGCCGCGCCCAGCGCCGCTGGGACGATCTCGTTCACCGCCTGAGATACCGCTGTGCCGACGGCGTTGCGAATCAAGGACTCTTCGGCTTGGCTGGTGGCCAGAGCCTCCTCGACCGACATGCTGGCTTCTCCGCTGCCGCCCATAACATAGATGTAGCCAAAGATGCCGGCCGCCGCGCCGATCGCCAGCGTAATCAACACCAGCAGGAGGATGCTGGACAGACTCAGTTGCAGCTTCATGGTTGCGCTCCCGGATTCGGCTGTCTAGTTGGCGCGGTCTGTAGCGATGTACGCCAATGGAATAACGCAGCCCGCCGCCCAAGGTTGCGCAGCCGCCAGCCGGGTTACATTCGCATTTAGCGGACGCTGATGCTACACTGTAGCGGCAAACTGATAGCGAGCGCAAGGAGTCTGCAATGGCAGTCACAATTCGCTGGCTGGGGCATTCAGCCTATGCCCTGGACATTGACGGGCACAAGCTCTTGATCGACCCTTTCATCAGCGGCAACCCCATGGCAAAAACCGCCGCTAAAGATCTGGATGCCGAAGTCATCTTGCTGACGCACGCGCATGGCGACCATGTTGGCGACTCAGTGGAGATCGCCAAACGCACGGGCGCGCTGGTCGTCTGCAATTTTGAAATGGGCGACTGGTACAGTCAGCACGGCGTGCAAAATGTCTATCAGGGCAACCCCGGCGGTACCTTCCGCAACGACTGGATGAGCGCCAAATGGACAGTTGCCCACCACAGCTCGTCCTTCCCCGATGGCACTTATGGCGGGCAGCCCAACGGCTTTGTCATTCGCGGCGGCGGCGCAACCATCTATCACGCTGGTGATACCTGTCTCTTCAGCGACATGCGGCTGATCGGCGATGAAGGGCTGGATCTGGCGCTGCTGCCTATCGGCGACTGCTTCACTATGGGCATAGACGACTCTATTCGCGCGATAGATTTTCTGCGCCCGCGGCAGGTTTCGCCAATGCACTACAACACCTTCCCGCCGATTGAGCAGGATGCGGGAGCTTGGGCAGCGCGCGTCAATGCAGAAACCGACGCCGAAGCGATCGTGCTGGAAGCAGATGGCGAGATCAGTCTCTAACTGAATTGACGGGGTCTTCCGCCGCCAGCGCCTGGATGTAGGCGAAGATGTCCGCAACCTTTTCATCGGGAGGCGGATAGCCCAGCGCAGCGGATACTTCTCGCGACAGCCTGGCGAAGAGCCTTAGCTGCGTTAGAGTGGCACTCCACAATTCCTTCGCGTCCCAGCCCGCCCACAATGTGCTGATGGTGGCGTAGTCATCAGGGCGCGTCCAATCACGCAGGCGCTTGCCGAGCAGCCAGGTATTGATGGGGGCGTCGCTGGTTGCGCGGGCATGCCATTCCAGCAGTTGCAGCAGCATGGATTTCATCGTCCAGTCGCGGAATTTGACGACCCAGAATTCGCGGCGGCGGATGAATTGCGCCACATGGATGGCTTCAAACCAAAATTCGTTACAGCAGGCGCGCAACTCTTCGGGGCTGGGCGCTGGCGCCCCCGGGAAGATGCGCGGCGATGGCGGCAGCTGGCGGTACAGGCCGTCTTTGTCCAGGCAGACGCGGTAACCGCGCAGGTATTCGTCGCTGAGCTGCCTGGCGTCGATCTGCGCCTGGATGTCGCCGGGGTGAATGAACTGAAAATCGACCTTCGCGCCGCCGGCGAACCACACTAGGCGATAGGGAACCGGCTCGTCCAGGGGGAAGCGAATCCACACTTCGCCGAGCGCGTCCAGCCAGCTGTCGTCCTGGATATAGCGGGCGATGTCTGCTGTGATGATCTGCGCATCCAGGTCGGAATAGACATCAGTGGAGCCGTCCTCACGCGCCGTTGAGCCGGTGATGACGACCGCGCGGATGGCTTCTTCGCGGCGCGCCCAGGCGAGAATGGCGGGGAGGTGGTCTGCAGGCATGGCGGTGGAGTCCTTTCGGGCGGGTTAGGCGGGCGACCAAGTGGTTGACTGTGCTATAATCTGCGCACTTACACAGCACATGACAAAGCGAGGGAGCATTTGGATTCATTGACGCTGGCGCATGAAATTGTGGACATTATCGAAGACCGCAAGGCGGTGGACATCCTGTTGCTGGACTTGCGTCCCGACCAGCTTATCGCCGACTTCTTCATCATCTGCAGCGGCGACAATGAACGCCACCTGCGCGCCTTGACCCAGACCGTCCGCCAGGAGGTCAAAGACAAGTGCCAGAAGCTGCCCTTCGCCAACGAAGGCACGACGGACAGCGGCTGGGTAGTCATGGACTACGGCGATGTAGTCGCGCATTTTTTCGCGCCGGAAAAACGCAAGTACTACGCGCTGGAAGACCTCTGGGATGCGGCCGGGCGCGTCATGCTGCGGATTCAGTAGCCGCCATCAGGCTCCTTCGGCAAAGCGTTTGAAAGACTCCATGCCCTTGCGCGTCTGCTTGCGGAAGCGGCTCTGCCCCATGAAAAAAGCCATAATGCGCATGAAGCCGCTGAACTGAAATTCGCAGTCCATATGCCAGCGTGTCGTTTCGCCTTGTGGATAGAAGGTGTTGCGGATGATATTGTGCACGCCGCTGGCGTCGTAGGTGCCGCTGAATTCGTCCGGCATGTCGCGGGTGATGATGGTTTCGATCATCTCCATCTTGCGCTTGCCCATGTTGTAGACCAGGCGGGTTTTGGCGCCGGGCTGCCCGGACTCGCCGCTGAGATGTTCAATCTCTTCCAAGCCTTCTTGCCACTGCTTTAGATTCTCGAAGCTGTCGAACAACTCAATGACCCGCTCGCGCGGCAGATTGATGATGATTTCTTCTGTATAGCGCATGCGATTTGTTCACTGCCATTTCAACTAGGCGGACATTTTGACGGCAGGATGCTCAGACACGATCTGCTAGCCGATCCAAAGCTGACTGTACCACAAACACCAGTCCAAAGAGCGCGCTGAGCATGAGCACGATGCAAGCGCCGGACGGAATGTCCAGATAGTATGACGCATAAAAGCCGACGATGCCACTGACGATGCCCAGCAGGCTGGAGATGACCAGCATGTGATGCAAGCGCTTGACCAGCAGCCGCGCTGTGGCTACCGGCGTGATCAAAAGTGCCAGCATCAACGCGATGCCCACCGCCTGCAAGCTGACCACGATGGTGACGGCGATTAATATCAGCAGCAGCAGACGCAGCGCTTCGGCCGGCAGCTTCAAACTATGCGCCAGGCTCAAATCGAAGCTGATGATGAGGAACTCTTTGTAGAACAAGCCGATGATAACCAGCACGATGGCGCTCATGGCAGCCATAATGAGCAGGTCCTGGTGGCTGATGCCGTTGATGCTGCCAAAGAGAATGTGCGCCAAGTCGATGCTGTAGCTGGATTGTGTGCTGATGATGGCGATGCCCAGCGCAAACATGGTGACGAAGACGATGGCGATGGCGCTGTCTTCTTTCAGCTCTTGATTGCGCGTCAGCCAAGCGATCACCAGCGCCGAGAAGATGCCCGCGCCCAAGCCGCCCAAGAAGAGATTGCTGCCGATACTACCGCCGCTGGCTGTGTAGGACAGGGCGACGCCGGGCAGAATCGAATGCGCAAGCGCATCGCCAAAAAATGCCATGCCCCGCACCATCACAAAGCAGCCGACGACCGCATTGATGCCGCCGACCAAGATCAGCGCCAGCATGCCCCGCTGGATGAAGTTGTATTGCAAAGGCTCGGCGAGGAAAGCCACCAGGTCCATATCAAGAAGACCTTTCTGGTTGACGATCCAACATCAGCAGGTCGTCGCGAACCAGGCTGATAGCCCCGCCAAATGCCTGACGCAGCATCTGGGGTTCGAGCACCTCGTCCGGGGCGCCAAAGGCCGCGATCTCGCCTTGACGAAGCACCAGGATCTTGTCGAAGTGCAGCGCCGCGTTGTCCAGGTGGTGCGTAGACATCATGATGGTGATGCCGTGCTCGGACATGATGTCCAGCGCCTCGATGATCTCGCCTTCGGCATGTTGGTCGACGCCGCTGAAAGGCTCGTCCAGCAGCAGCACACGGGAATCTTGCGCCAGCGCGCGGGCGATAAAGACGCGCCGGCGTTGCCCACCGCTGAGCTCGCTGATTTGTCGTTTGGCCAAGTCGCCCAGGCTCAGATGCTCCAGAATATCGCGGACGGCTTGATGATCGACGCGCCGCGGCAGCCGAAACCAGCCGATATGCCGGCTGCGCCCCATCATCACGACATCATAAACTGAGGCTGGGAAGCTCCAGTCGATGAGGTTTTGCTGGGGCACATAACCGACCAGGCTGTGGCTGCTGTAGCAATCTTCGCCAAAGATCGAGATGCTGCCCGAGTTGAACTGCAGCACGCCGACGATGGCTTTGATGAGCGTGCTTTTGCCAGCACCGTTGGGTCCGATGATGGCGACACGCTCACCCGCTTCGATTGTGAAGCTGATGTTGCAAAGGGCGTGCCGGTTGCCTGGATAGCCCGTGCCTAGCTGACGGACGACCAGCGCCGCCTGCACGCCCTTATTCGCTGCCATCGGATTGCCTCTCGCTTGGGTCTCAGCCGCTCAGCGCTTCAACTATAGTCGTGAAATTGTAGCGCATGTAGTCCAGGTAGGTGCCGGCGGGACCATCGGCTTCTCCGAGCGAATCGGTGTAGAGCGATGCGATTTCGACGCCAGTTTCTGCGGCAATAACCTGCAAGATCTTGTCGCTGGTGATCGATTCGCCAAAGATGGCTGTCAATTCCCGCTCGCGGATGACATCAATCACCTCGGCGACATCGCTCGCGCTCGGCTCGACCACGGTGCTTACGCCGGGGATGACGGTGCTGACGATCTCAAAGCCGAAGGTGCCGGCCAGGTAGCCCAGTGCATCGTGCGCGGTCACCAGCAGTCGCTTTTCTTCAGGCAGGTTCTCCAGGGCGGGCCAGATGAACTCTCTTTCCAGTGAGTCCAACTCCGCGGCATAAGCCAGCGCTCGTTCGTGATATTCGCTGGCATGGTCGGGGTCGATTTCGGAGTAACTGTCGCGAATGGTCAGCGCCCAGCGGATGACATTCTGCGGATCGAACCAGATATGGGGGTCGCAGGCGCCTTCTTCATGGCCATGGTCGTCATGCTCGTCGCCGTGGGCGTGGGCTGCACACTCGATGTCTTCGGCTCTGCCCAGGAATTTTCCATGGCCGTGAAAGCCGATGGCATAGAACTCGGCATCCTGCGCGTCACAGCCGCTCAGTTCGTCATCGTGCGCGTGCTCGTCTTCATCTTCATGAGCGTGCTCGTCTTCATCTTCATGAGCGTGCTCGTCTTCGTCCTCATGAGCGTGTTCGTCTTCGTCTTCATGAGCGTGCTCATCATCATGTTCATCATGCCCATGGTCGTCATGGTCATCGTGCGCGCCAGCGGGACGAACATCAATGCAGGCGGAGGCCACAATGATGTTGACATCTGCGCCGGCATTTTCTATGGCTTCCAGCAACGTTTCTTCGTAGCCGATGCCGTTGATGAGGACCAGATCGGCTTCGGCGACGGCGGCCAGGTCACTGGGCGTGGGGATGAAGTGGTGCGGGTCGCTGCCCGCTGGGATGAGCGTGCGGACATCGAGGTGATCGCCGGCGACTTGGCGCGCCACATCCGCCAATATGCTGTGTGACGCGATCACGACAGGTTTGGCAGATTGAGCGCCGATATTGACGCCGAGCAGCAGCGTCAGGACTAGAAGCGGAAAGAGCTTTCGCATGTGGTTTGTCCCTCTGTTTATTGATACTAAATCTTAGAATAATGGAGAGGCATTCTCGTGTCAATGAATAAATGATACTAAATATCAATATAGCAGGAAGTCTTTGTCGCGGCAATGCCGCCCGCGAAGGCTGTGTTACATTTCAAGCATGAAGAGCTTGCGAGTCTTGCCCTGCCTGCTGTTGATCATCGCTATGGCCTGCGGTCTGCTGCTGCTGTCGGGACTTTTGTTCGGGCGCTCGCTATTGAGCTGGTCAGGCGCGGGCGGCGCGGTGATGGCGGAGTTGAGGCCCGTAGCGCAGCGCGAAGTGCGCATAAGCATTGACGGACAGACGCGGCAGTTGCAAACCAGGCTGCGCGAACCGCTGCCCATCCTCGCCAGCGCCGATATCCAACTGGGCGATGTGGACAAGGTCTGGGTCAATGGCGCGCTGGCGGATAAGGATGCCTTGTCCGACTGGCCGATTCCCGCCAGTTACATTGAGATTCGCCGCGCGCGTTCCCTGCGCATCCTGGACGACGGCGCAGAAATCAGCCTGATCACCAGCGCGGAAACCCTCGGCGAAGCGCTGCAGGAAGCGGGCATCAGCTTGCGCAGCCAGGACGAAATTGACGCGCCGCTAGGGACCCGGTTGGACAGCGCCGCGACCGTGCGCATCTCCCGCGCCAAGCCCGTAACGCTGCAGGTCGACGGCGGCGAAATAGAGGCGCGCACACAGGCACGGACTGTCAGCCTACTGCTGGACGAGCTGGCGCTGTCGCTGGACGAGCTTGATTTTACGCGACCTGATCTTGAGGCCGAAATCAGCGCCGGCATGCAAGTAGAGATCGTTCGCGTGCGTGAAGAGGAGATCGTCGACCGCGAAGAAACCCCGCCGGGCAGGGCAGAATACCGCCCCGATCCCAATACCGCGTTGGATAGGTCGAGCGTTCTGCAGGCAGCACAGCCCGGCATCCGCGAGACCATCACGCGCCTGCGCTACGAGAATGGGGTTGAGGTGGCTCGCGAAGTCGGCGAGCCGCAACTCGTGCAAGAAGCGCAGAATCAAATCATCGGCTACGGCACGAAGCCGGTGGTGCTGGGCACGATCAATACACCTGAAGGTCCGCGCGAATATTGGCGAGTGCTCTGTATGTACGCCACCAGTTACCATCCCGGCTCGAACAGCGGCAACACATTGACGGCGACAGGCGCGACGCTGCGCACGGGCATCGTCGCCTCTCGTCCTTATCTGATTCCCTACGGCAGTGAGTTGTTTGTGCCAGGCTACGGGATCGGCTTAATGGCGGATACCGGCCGGGGTCCCCTCAGCTCGGAATATTGGATTGACCTGGGCTTCAGCGATGCCGACTACACGAGAGATTGGCACGACTACGTCAAGGTTTACCTGCTGACGCCCGCGAAAGCCGGCTACCGAGCGCTGCTGCCCGGTTGGACCCCCGTGCGGACTGACCCGGGCAATTGTAATTGAGCAAGACCAAGACAAAGATTGAACTACAGAGGACGCAGAGCGCGCAGAGATTCGGAAGCAGATGTAGGGGCGTCTCGCTGAGACACCCGTCTACCCCTCCCCCGATGCTTCGGGGGAGGGGTAGACCAAAGAAACGGCAAGTAAATCGCAGTAGCGGACAAGCCTTACAACTCTGCACTCTCCGTGTCCTCTGTAGTTTAATTTACTTATCTGGTCTTGCTGCTGCCAAATGCGCTGCCAGCAGAGTTGCGAACTGGGCGGGCTTTTCCAAATGCGTGTTGTGCCCGGCGTCGTCGATGACCGCCAGCCGCGCGTCGGGGATAGACGCCGCCATAGCCGCGTTGATGTGCCGGAACTTGCTATCCAGCGCGCCGACCACCAGCAAGGTCGGCAGGCGCAGCTGCGGCAGGGACTCCCACAAACTGGGCTGCGCGCCCGTCCCCATGCCGCGCAGGCTGCCTGCCAAGCCCGTCTTGCTGTTGCGCAGACGCCCCAATCGCTGAGCCGTCAGCAGATGCGCCGGCAGACGTTTCTGCGAGTCCCACAGGGGCAGGCTCTCCCAGGTTTCGACGAAATCGGGGATTCCGCGCGTTTCTATGTCGTCCGCCAGTCGGTTGTCGCGTTGACGGCGGGCTTTCCGCTCTTCGTCATCAGCGATGCCGGGGGAGGCGCTTTCCAGGGTCAGCGATACAAAACGCTGCGGATACTCCAGCGCCAGCCGCCCGCCCATCGAATAGCCAAGCAGGTGGACGCCTTCCAACTGCAGCGCATCCAGCAGGCTGATGACATCCGAGGCGGCATGCTGGATAGTGTAAGCGTCGCTGTTTTGGGGCGCCTGGCTGTTGCCGTGACCGAGCAGATCCAACGCGAGGAGTTCATAGCTATCTGCCAGTTGCTGGCCGATGCTGCACCAGGTGGTTCCGGCGCCGCTGAAGCCGTGTAGCAGCAGCAGCGGCTGTCCCTGCCCATGCCGGCTCAGCGCGTAGACATGCCCGCTAGCGGCGCGCAATCGCATCAGCAAAGGTGCTTTGGGCGGCGCTGCGCAGAATCTTGCCGGCGGCTGAGCGGGGGATCTCCGCGAAAGCGACCTGGCGCGGGATTTTGTAGCCAGCCAGGCGCTCGCGTGCGAAGGTTTGCAATTCTTCTGCGGAAGTCGTCTCGTCTGGCTTGAGCTCGATGACTGCGGCGACGCGCTGCCCCCAGGCTTCGTCCGGCAAGCCAAAAACCAGCGCCTCCGCCACGGAGGGGTGTTGCCGCAACGCTGCTTCGACCTCGGCGGGGTAGACATTTTCGCCGCCGCTGACGATGAGATCAACGCGCCGCTGCAGGATGAAGAGGTCGCCGTCGGCGTCGACATAGCCGATATCGCCTGTCGACAGCCAGCCATCGGTCGGCGGCTCTGTCTTGTGATAGCCGCGCATGACGGTTGCGCCTTTGACAAGCAGTTCGCCGGGTTCGCCGGTCGCTGTGACTGCGCCAGACTCATCCGTGATGTGCACTTGCGCGCCAGCCAAGGGCTTGCCGACGGTGCCAGGTTTGCGGCGGACCAGGTCGGGAGTGGCGGTGGCGACCTGGGAGGCCGCCTCGCTGAGCCCGTAACTGACGGCGATGGGCAAGTCCAAATCGACGCAGCGCTGCAAAAGATCGGGGCGAGCTGCCTCGCCGCCTAGCAGGATGGTCCGCAGCTGTGGATTCCAGACTTGCTCGCGGGCATCCAGCAGCCAGCCTAGCATGGTCGGCACCAGCGAAACCTGCGTGATGGGCAGACGGGTCAGCGCGTGATTGACGCCCTTGATGGAGAAGGGCAGCAAGTCCAGCGCCGTGCCGTAAATCAAGGCGCGCAGCAGGATGCTCAAGCCGCCGACATGATAGAGCGGCAGCACGCATAGCCAGCGATCCCGCGGCATAACGCCGAGACGCAAGGCTGAGGCTCGCGCGCTGTGACGGAAGTTGCCATAAGTCAATACGGCGGCTTTGGGGCGTCCGCTGGTGCCGGAAGTATGGATGATGGCGCAATCGGCGGTCAAATCGTGGGCAATGGCGGGAGTGGGCGGGGCGCTGGGCAGTCGATCCGGAATTTTCAGAGAGTGGCAATTTAGCGGGGCGGTTTGTTGGAGGGTTTGGGCATCGCAGAGCAGCAGCGCCGCGTCAATATGGTCGAGTTGCCAGTTCAGTTCCTCTGTGGTCAACCGCGCGTTGAGTGGCGCCATGACCGCGCGCAGCCGCATCAAAGCCAGCGCTGCCAGCACAAAGTTCAGCCCATTGGGCAGCAGCAGCGCTACGATATCGCCGGGCTGGATTTTCCTGCGAGCGGTGAGCCAGGCGCAGGCGGCATCAACCAGGGCGTCGGTTTCGGCATAGCTGCAGCGCGCCCCGTTGATGTACAGGAAAGTCTTTTCGGGCGTGGCTTCCCCCCGTGCGCGCAGCCAGTCCAAGCGACGGTCTCCTAACTGCGGCGGGGGAACTTGCTGAAGTCGGGTTTACGCCCTTCCAGGAAGGCGTTTTTCCCTTCGCTGCCTTCTTCGGTCATATAGAAGAGCATGGTGGCGTCGCCAGCCAGCACTTGTACGCCGGTCTGCCCGTCCAGCTCGGCATTCAAGCCGGCTTTGAGAAAGCGCAGGGCGATAGGGCTTTTGCTGAGGATTTCGCGGGACCATTGCAATGCTTCGCGTTCCAGATCCACCAGCGGCACGACTGTGTTGACCATGCCCATCCGCTCGGCGTCTGCGGCGCTGTATTGCCGGCACAGGAACCAGATTTCGCGAGCTTTCTTTTGCCCGATATGCGCCGCCAGAAAGGAGGAGCCGAAGCCGGCGTCAAAGCTGCCGACGATGGGTCCTGTTTGCCCGTAGATGGCGTTGTCGCTGGAGATGGTCAAATCGCAGCAGACATGCAGCACATGCCCACCGCCGATGGCATAGCCGGGCACGACGGCGATGACGGGCTTGGGGATGTTGCGGATGTAGCGCTGCAGCTGCAGGACATTCAGGCGTGGCAAGCCATCATCGCCGACATAGCCGCTGTGCCCGCGCACTTTTTGGTCGCCGCCCGCGCAAAATGACCAGATGCCGTCTTTGCTGCTCGGTCCATTGGCGGTGATCCACAACAGGCCAATGCCGCCATCGTGCCAGGCATGCAGGACGGCTTCCGTCATTTCGTCGATGGTCTTGGGGCGGAAGGCGTTGCGAATGTCCGGGCGATTGAAAGCGATGCGCGCGATGCCCTCCGCCTGGTGATAAGTGATGTCCTCGTAGGGCGTGACTTCCCGCCAGTCCGCCAACTGCATCAAGTCGGCGGTGCTGATTTTGGCTTGCTGCGCGGCGGTGGTCATGACGGGTCTCTCCTAGTGTCGGTCTTTGGCTGGATTTAACCATAATTGGCGGGGGCGGCACAGGCAGAAGTAAGTCAACTCTCTCAATAACAAGACAGCGCTTAATCCCGCCCGTGAGAGCGACGATGGTCCAAACCCAGAACCAGCCGCCCCTGAGCCAGCTGGTGACACAGGATATTATGAAATGCAGGGGGTGATTGACTTCCTTGCTTTAATCATGACGGCTTGGAAGTCGCTCTGCGGCTCGCCGCGCCTATAGCCATAGATCAATCCCCCAGTTATTGGGGGGTAACGTCAGCCTCTGCGTGCGGCACAATTGCGGGTAACCATAGAGGCGCAGGAGAGAAGAAAGTGGAAAGCAAAGTAAAGCGCAACCCGCGAGACAGAGCGAGCATAATCGGGTTGGGAATCGTTATAGGCGTTGGCATTGGCGCCGCATTGAATAATGTCGGCATCGGCGTTGCACTCGGCGTTGCGCTCGGCGCCGCAATTGAGATGTTTGCTTCCCGCAAGCAGGACAACGATAACGATAGCGCCTGACCGACTTCTCTAGTGTGAAACAGCCGTTGCAATCTGGGATTCGACGCGCGGCGAATTCATTTGCTTGGGCGGCTGCCTTGCAGCGCGCGGGGCTACAACCGACTCTTTGCTCGCGAATAAAACAGGGACGAAGCGGTGACAGTCCTTCCGGCAGCATGGAGTCAAACGGGCGACCCAATGGCTCGCTCGTACAACTGTCCCATCTTCCCAAACACACCGCATTTAGCCTCCCCCTGACTCGTCGGGGGGGCCGAGGGAGGTAGAAATGGCTCGCATGATTTCGGCGCGGCGCTGCAGGTCGTGAAGTGCGTCTGTGCGCACTTCAATCAGCGCCGAATCCCCACTGTTGACCGCCTCGGCAAATGCCTGACGGAAGCTGTCGCGGTCGTCGGCGCGGATGTACTGCAAGCTGTACATAGCTGCGGCTTGGGCGAAGTCGAGTCCGTGCGGGGTGAGAAAATAATCGCGGAAGGCGGGCTCTATCTCGCGCACGGGCAAACGCTGGAAGATGCCGCCGCCATCGTTGTTCAGCAGCACAAGTGTAATGGGGACGCCGCAGCGTCGAATCGCCAGCAGCCCGTTCATATCGTGAATTAGCGTGATATCACCGAGTAGAGCTGCCAGTGGCTTGCCGGTGCGCGCCATGCCGATGCCCAGCGCCGTTGAGACATTGCCGTCAATGCCGGATGCGCCGCGATTGGCAAAAGCCAGGATCGGCGAGGGACGAGGGGCGGCGAATTGATCTAGCTGGCGGACGGGCAAGCTACTGCCGGCGAAGATCGCGCCATCGGCGGGCATCAGCTGCGCCATGTCGTATGCCGCCGCGCCGTCAAAATATGCGCCCGCTCCGATTTCGTCGGCGATGGTTCGCCAGGCTTTGGAGTCGGCAGCGGCAAGCTGGTTTCGCCAGGCAGGCTCGGCATCGGGCAGGTCGCTGAACTCGCGGGCATCCAGGCTAGCGGGGTCAATGGTCAGGTGATGCGTTATGCTGTGGCTGTCGTCCGCCCATTCGCCCGCGCGGCTGCAGAAGATGTGCCCCCGCAGTTGGCTCTCATCGAGGAAGTCTTGCATGCTCTTGCAGAGCGGTGGCGCGCCAAATCGGATCAAGGTATCGACGTGCGACCTGTCGAGTGACGACAGCCAACTCTCGTAGGCGCTCAGCACGTCTTCGCCACGCAGATTGGAAGTGAATTCCGCCAAAACCGGAAAGCCGCTGACCTGCGAGAGTCGCCGCAGCCAGGGCAGCATGGCGCGCCGTTCTCTCTCGCTGCGGACGCTGCCATGCCCACAATAGATGAGTCCGCGCCACGAGAGCAAATCGGGCCTCAGGAGTGATGCGATGCCGGAGTAGCTGGCTGGACGGGCGGGCAGGAATTGTGTTGGCGGTCGACGGTCGATTTTCAGGTTGTCATCGGCGCTCGGTTCAAAGGGCTTGCGGAAGGGCAAATTGATGTGCACGACGCCGCGTTGTGTTTTGGCTGCTCCGTAGGCGCGCGCAGCCAGCGTCCGCAGATTACGCAATGCTAGCGCTGGCGGGTCCTTTTCCGGCAGGGGCGCGTCTATGAAGAGCGCTGTGTGGTCGCCGAAGAGTTTGACCTGGTCGATGGTCTGGTTGGCGCCGCTGTGACGCAATTCTGGCGGTCGGTCGGCAGAAAGCACGATGAGGGAAATGCGCGATTGCTTCGCCTCGATAATGGCGGGAAAGAGATTGGCGACTGCCGAACCGGAGGTGCAGACGACCGCGGTGGGTTCGTCCGCGCCCAGCGCCATGCCCAAGGCGAAGAAGGCGGCGCTGCGCTCGTCCAGGTGGGATGTGAGCTGGATAGCTTGTCGGTGACGGGTCAATGCCAGCACCAGGGGCGTATGGCGGGAGCCCGGCGCGATGCAGACGCGCGTCAAGCCGGCGGCGATCAGGGCGTCAATGAAGGTCGTGGCGTAGAGCGTGGCTGG
Organism: Anaerolineae bacterium; assembly: GCA_034420985.1. GTDB lineage: Bacteria > Chloroflexota > Anaerolineae > Aggregatilineales > Phototrophicaceae > UBA6055. Next base: position 49,053 of record DAOUKU010000045.1, read on the forward strand.
GTTGGTCATGGGAGTTGCTTATCGATTGTCCAAATCACAGCGAAAGTTTTGAACCACAAAGGATACAAAAAAGATCTGAAGGAAGGGCTTGTCAGATTAGCTGCATCTCGATTTTCTTAGTAGGTGTTTCCAGCCAGTTGTTCGCGCAGCGCGATTTATAGAATCCATACTTTGGCCCCTCCTTCGTGTCCTTTGTGTTCTTTGTGGTCAATTAGCATTCATGCGCATCCAGCATCGGTCGCAGTTTCAGGGCGGTTTCGTCCCATTCGGGCTGGGGCTGGCTGCGGGCGACGATGCCGCCACCGGCGTATATCCAGGCGCGCGACTCTTGCGCGACAGCCGAGCGTATGGCCACGGCGAACTGCCCGTCCAGCTGATTGTCCAGCCAGCCCACGGGCGCGCCATACCAGCCCCGCGGGATGGGCTCCAGGTCGCGGATGAGCTGCAGGGCGATTTCTCGTGGATCGCCGCCCAAGGCCGGGGTGGGGTGCAGGGCTTGCACAAGGGGCAGCGCGCCCAGCGACTCCCTCAGCCGCGCGCGGATTGGACTGTGCAGGTGCTGGATATTTCGCAGCTTGCGCAGCCGCAGCTCGGCAAAGTCCAACGAGTCGCTCAAGGGCAGCAGGCGGTCGCGGATTTTGTCGACCACGATTTGATGCTCATTGCGGTCTTTGGGGTTTGCCAGTAACTGCGCGCCCAGCTTGTCATCGTGGCTGCTGGAGTTCCCGCGTGCGATGCTGCCGGCCAGCGCTATGCTGCGCAGGTTCCGCCCCTGCACAGCTGCCAGCAGTTCCGGCGTGGCTGCGTAGAAGGCGTAGCGGGGGCGCGGCTCAAACAGAAAGCGGTAACAATCGGCATATTCGGTCGCCAAATGACGCAGGATGGGCAGTAACTTGAGGGGGGCTTCAAAGCGCAGTTCAGCCGCGCGCGAAAGCACGACTTTTTTGAGCTCGCCCGCGTGAATCGCCTCGCGCGCATTTTCGATTATGCGCGCCCAGTCGGTAAAGGACATGGGATAGTCAATGTTTAGCAGGCGGCTTTGCTTCGCGTCGGGCTGGGGACGCTCTTGGCTGAGTTGGGTGATTTTGGCGCGCAAAGCTGTTTGCAGGGCGGACCTCATGGCGCTTGGCGATTCGTCGCGCGGGATTTGCGCGTTGATGGTCAACCAGGTTTCGCCACAGTCGCGCGCCAGTTGATAATGCGGCAGCACAAACCAGGCGGGACTGTAGATCGACCAGGTGTTGTCGGGCGTGAAATCGTGCCGGAAGGCGAAGCCACCGAAGAGACGCGGAGCTGCTTGTGACGGCGCGTCGTCCGCTTGTACAGCCTCCGCGAAGAGCTGCCGGGCATCGCTTTGGATGCGCTCAAAGCGAGTCGCGCCCCAGGCGAATAATTCGGCTGTGCTGCCGACGCCAGCCAAGCTGAATTCGCCCTCGGCGTCCGCCCAAAAGAAACGCGGCTGCCCGTCGTGCGCCGCCAGAAAGCCCTGCGGACTGAGATTGGGGCAGGGCAGGCTGCAACTGAGCAGGCGCTCGTCGGGCGCGTCGTCCATGGCTAACGGTAGTCGACGCTCTTCAGCAGCAGGGGCAGCAGCGCGTCCATGATGTCTGCTTTGCTGGGTTCGCCAGTGTAGACCCATTGGATGACGACATTGTAGATAGCACCCATCCAGGCGTGAGCGACGATATGCGTGTTGACGGGGGCGATGGAGCCATCGGCGACGGCTTCATCCAGATATATGCGGATCAAATTGGCGAAACGGTCGTTGACTTCCAGGCGTTTGCGCTCGAAGACGCTGCCCAGCCCGACGGCTTGCACCAGCAGCAGCTTGGCGGGACGGCGGTACTTGCCGAAGGTCTCCAGCACAGCTTCCAGGGCGACACGGACGCGCAGGGTGCCGGGCTCTCCCTGGTCGATGGCTTCAATGGCGCGGCGTTCGATGAGATCAGCGAATTGGTCGACCAGGGCGATAAAGAGCTTCTCTTTGTTGGGGAAGTGAAAATAGATGGAGCCTTTGCTGACGCCGCCTTCGGCGACGATTTCGTCCAGCTTGGTATCGTGGAAGCCCTTGGCGCTGAAGATGTTGAGCGCGGCATCCAGGATGCGCTCGCGGGTTGGGGGGCGGCTGGCCTTCGTGCTGTCCATGCGCAAATAGAATACTGACTGGTCAGTATCGTCAGTCTAGCACGGATTCTATCCTCGGGCTACAGCGAATCCAGGGCAATCGCTTCAATTTGTTCTTGCCACCGAGGACAGCGAGTGAATAGAAAGCACCGAAAAAATCTCTACAGACAGAGTGCACTGGCCAGGATTTCCGCCTTTTTCGACTGCCACATGTGGCGAGTTTCGGTCGAAAAACAGCGATTTCTCTATGTACTCACAAGACTCGGTCTACTCGGTGATCAAAGGTTAGCCTGATTCTTTGTGATCCTGTGAGTATCTATTTTGAAGCGATTGCCCTAGAGGCAGATATACTCTGCTTGGGTGGCATACAGGAGGCGAATCATGGACGAATTCATGGCGATAGCGATTGCCGAGGCGAAGATCACCAAAGCGGAAGGCGGCAGCCCCTTCGGAGCGGCGCTGGTGCGCGGCGGAGAGGTCATCGGGCGCGGGCACAACCGCATGATTCAGGATAATAACCCGCTCAGTCACGGCGAGATGGAAGCCATTAAAGCAGCCGGCTTGCAGGACAGTTACGCCGACACCGTGCTGTATACCAGCGCCTTTCCCTGTTTGATGTGCGCCGGCGCCATTGTGCGCTACCAGATCCCGCGCGTGGTCATCGGCGCAAGCTGGGAGCACAACGCGCCCTCCCGCGATTTCATGCAAGCGCAGGGCATTGAACTGGTCGAACTGCGGTTGCCGGAGTGCTATGCGCTGGTGGAATGAGAAGAGCGTTCGCCGATGATCATGACCTCGTGCGAGCGTTTGACATGGTTGCGCCCGTCGGCGCTGCGATTTGCGCCGATGCGCGTCTCGCCTTGGCCCATGGTGTACTGCCATTGCACATCGACAATTTCAAAATCGGCATACCACTGGCGGATGGTCGGGCAATCGTTGTAGGAGAGGATGAAGCCGCCGCGGTGTGCATGCAGCAGGTCGCGCAGACGTTCATGCGGGAAGCCCTTGTGATGTACGGGGAAGTTGCGCTGCGGGTAGATGCCGCGGAACATCAGGCTGTCGCCACCCAGGTAATAGGGCGGGTCGCAATACAGGAAGTCGTCCCTGTGCAGCGGGATGGACTCCTGGAAGGAGCGGCACTGCGCCTGCATGCCCGGCGCGCGGAAGTCCCGCAGGCGGCCTAGAAGCGCCTCATAACGACTGCGCTCTTGATAGATTTTGGACATCCAGCCCAGGAAGCCCGGTCCGTAAGACAGATTGTGATTGAAGTAGTAATAGACCGCCAGCGTATGTGGCGGCAAAGGCTCGTCGCCATCCCAGTGCGCCTTTAGCCGCCCTTTGACGGCTTGATAGGTCTCCTGCGTGGGCTGCAGGCGCGAGAGGCTGGCATGCAATCGCCACGGATCCGCCAGCAGCGCTTGCCAGAAGTTGACCAGAATATCGAAGATGTCGTAGGCGATGACTTCAATACCCAGTTCGCGCGCGCAAGCGACTTCCAATGAGCCGCCGCCCAGAAATGGCGAAGCAATGCGCGTGATGTTGTCGGGCAGGCGCTCGACAATATGTCCCACTGCCAGGCTTTTGCCGCCGCCGTACCGGATCGGCGCGCCGAGATAGCGTTTGTATTTGCGGTTGACGCCGCGCAGCCGCTCCAGCAGCGCTTGTTTGCGCAGGACCAGCGCTGGAGTGCCCTCGGTCGCTTGAGTCACTGCGTCCGCGCTTGTGGCTGCGGCAGGGTGAAGCTGAAGGTCGTGCCTTTGTGCCGCGAGCTACTCGCCCAGATGCGCCCGCCATGTGCCGCCACCAAGCCCTTGGCGATGGCCAGTCCCAAGCCCGTTCCTCGCGCCCCGTCATCGGCTTGCGCTCGCGAGTCCTCGCCGCGGAAGAAGCTCTCGAAGAGACGCGGCAGCAGCTCTGCGTCAATGCTTGCGCCGCTATTGTGAATGTCGATGCGAATCTCGGCGTCGCTGCGCCAGGCGCGCAAGGTCACGCATTCGCCACTTGGGCTGTACTTGATGGCATTGTCCAGCAGGTTGCTGAGCACGCGCTGGATTTTGTCCGGCGCCATCTGGATGACATCGACTTCGTCCGCCACTTGCCCTTGCAGGGTGATATTTGCCTGTCGCGCTTGCGGCTGCATCCCGCCCAGGGTGTCGGAGATCAAATCGCGGATGGAGGCGCGCTGCCAGTTCAGTTGCAGATGCCCGAGATCCAACTGCGCCAGGGCGAAAAGATCGTCAATCAGCGCCGTCATGTGCTCGATTTCGGCGCGGCTGCTGGTCAGGTAACGCTGTCTGGTGGTTTCGTCTGCCACGACGCCATCCTGCAGCGCCTCGATCATGACGCGCATGGAGGCCAGGGGCGTACGCAGATCGTGCGAGACCCAGGCGGTCAAATCGCGACGCCGCTGCTCCAGCTCGGCTTTCTGCGCTTCGACCTCACCCAGTTTCTGCGCCATCTGGTTGAAAGTGTCGGCCAGTTGCGCGATTTCGTCATTGCCGCTGATGTCCAGGCGCACGCTGAAGTCCTGCCGCGCCAGCGCGCCGGTCGCTTCGCTGAGCTTGCGCAGACGGTCGGTCATGGTCTTGGAAGCGAAGAAACCGATGCTCAGCGCCGACAAACCCGCGAAGACCAGCAGCAGCGATGTTAGCGCCAGGTAGTGCATCTGGATGAAGGTGAAGCGGGCGATGACCCAGACATTCAGGAATATCATCAATACCAGCAGGGCGATGACCATCCAGATCGCCCAGCGCAGGCTGCGAAACCATTCCAAAACGCCCAGCCGATACAATGCCCAGGACAGGAAGGAACTGCTGATGCCGGTGATGGTCATGAAGGCGACCAGTTGCTGCACTTCCCCGCCGGGCAGGTCAAACATGATCAGTTCGCTGAAGAGCGTGCCAGCGATAGGGATGATTAGCAGGCTAAAGACGATGATGAGTGGGTGTCGTCCCAAGCGCGTCATGCGGATATGTCCTGGTCTGGCACTTCAAACTTGTAGCCGACGCCCCAGACGGTCTGGATATAGTCGGGCTGGCTGGGGTTGCGCTCCAGCTTCTCGCGCAGGCGGCGCACATGCACGGTCACGGTGCTCTCGTCGCCGTAGAATCCGTAACCCCAGACCTGGTCGAGCAATTGCTGACGGCTGAAAACTTGCCGCGGATTACGCAATAGAAAGGCTAGCAGGTCAAATTCTTTGGCGGTCAAGACCAGGTCTCTGCCCTTGACGCTGGCGCTGCGCCGCCCGGGATCCAGCTGCACGCCGCCCGCTTCCAGCGCCTGATCGCTCGGCGTCGCTGTTGCTGCCGGACTCGTCCGCCGCAGGACCGCCTTGACCCTCGCCACCAATTCACGCGGGCTGAAGGGCTTGGTGAGGTAGTCATCCGCGCCCAGCTCCAAGCCGGCTACGCGATCGACCTCGCCCGTGCGCGCCGTCAGCAGAATGATGGGGATGTCGCCAGCCGCGCGCAAGGGGCTGAAGTCGTCATGTTCGCGTAGGCGGCGGGTGATGGCGAATCCGTCCACGCCAGGCAGCATGACATCCAGCACGAGGAGGTCGGGGCGCTTGTCCAGCAAGATGGACAGCGCTTGCGGACCGGTCTCTGCTTCGGTGACGGCGTAGCCATCCAGCTCCAGGTAGCGGCGGACGACTTCGCGAATGGCGCTTTCGTCATCGACGAGGAGAATGTGCTCTGGTTTCGGCATGGCGCTTTACTCCCTCAATGTTATTCTACCGCATCCCGCGCAATCTCCGGCGCACCGCCCGTCTACCTCCCTCGGTCCCCCGAAGCATCGGGGGGAGGCTAAATCTGCGCGGATTGTGTCAAAATAAATGCGAATTCCAGGAATTTACAGCGAGGCGAATCGTTTTGCTTGGGCGGCTGCCATGCAGTGCGCGGGGCTACAATGCGCCTTAGTAGGCGGGGTCTGTCTCACGCAGCCTAGCAAATGGCGCTTGGCTATGCTTAAATCCAGCCCATTCAGGCGAGGCCACCAACAAGAGGAGCGGCTATGTCCGACGCCATTCAAAGCGCCATTGATTACTTGCAGGAAACGCAGGACAGCATGCTGGAAGATTACAAGCAACTGCTGAGCTACCCGTCCATAGGCGCGGACCCCGCCCACGCCGCCGATGTGCAGGCTTGCGCGGACTGGATCGTCGGGCAGTTGGAGGCGCTGGGCTTTGACAACTGCAAAGCCATCGCCACGGCCGGTCATCCGGTGGTTTATGGCGAGTGGCTGAAAGCTGGCGCGGACAAGCCCACTGTGCTGGTCTACGCGCATTATGATGTACAGCCGGTGGATCCGCTGCCGCTGTGGGACAGCGAGCCATTCACGGGCACGATCCGCGAGGGCAAGCTGTATGCGCGCGGGGCAAGCGACAACAAAGCCGGCGTCTGGGGCAATTTGAAGACGTTTGAGGCGCTGCTGCGGGCGAATGGCAGGCTGCCGGTCAATGTCAAAATCATGTTCGAGGGCGAAGAAGAATCTGGCTCGCCCAGTATTGAAGACTTCGTCGCCGCCAATAAGGAGCGCTTGCAGGCTGATGTGCTACTGAATTGCGATGGCGACTTGCAGCCGGACGCGCCTAAGCTGGTCTACGCCGGACGCGGCATCGTCAGCGCCGAAGTGCGGGTGACTGGTCCCAGCGCCGATATTCACTCCGGGCTCTATGGCGGGCTGGTGCAAAATCCGCTGCATGTGGCCGGCAGGATCATCGGTAGCCTGCATGATGCGGATGGTCGCGTCAACCTGCCCGGCTACTATGACGATGTGCGTGAAGTCAGCCAGGGCGAAAAAGCTGTCATCGCTGCGGGATTCCAGGAAGAAGAATTGCGGGAGAATGCCGGCGTTGCGCAATTCTGGGGCGAAAGCATCGCGCCAGCCCCCGAGCGGGCCACGGTCTATCCTACGCTGGATGTCAATGGCATGTGGGGCGGCTACCAGGGACCGGGCAGCAAGACCATCATCCCGGCCGAAGCGGGCTTCAAAGTCACGCTGCGCTTGGCTCCCGATCAGGATCCGCGCGTCGTCTCGCAGCAGCTCAAGGCGCATGTCGAGGGCTTCGGGGGCGAAACGGCACAGGTGACATGCCGCATCGGGGAAGAAGCCTGGTACTTCCAGCTGGAGCGGGAAGGCGCCTGGCTGGAGGCGGTACAGTCAGCGATTGAAGATACGCTGGGCCAGCGCGCGCAGTTGGTGCGGACGGGCGGCAGCATCCCGATTTTGGGCGTTTTCAATCGCCTGATCGGCTTGCCCATCACAGCCTTTGCCTACGGGCATGGCGAAGGCATTCACTCGCCGAACGAGTATCTGGATATCGATAGCTTCTGCACGGGCTTGGAAGCGGGCGTGCGTCTGTATCACAATTTGGGGGCGGTTGAGGTTTAGATCAACAAGCCCAACGCGACGAAGATCACACCCAGCAGCGCGAAGACGGGGGCGGAGCGGAGCGTCTTGGCATCAAAGGCGGGGCTGCGTTCGGGGTTGTCGGCACGCCAGCGCGGTTCCAGCGAATACAAGCGCCAGACCAGATCCCGCCGCCGCCAGCACAAGAAGCTCAATATCCAGAAGGCGATGCCGCCCAGGATCAGTATCGCGTCACCCATTGTTCTGCGCTGCAAAACGATAGAAGACCAGTGTCACCAGCGGACCGAGTATCGGCACGAGCATGGCAAGCGCGCCCCAGTAGAAGACATCGCGCGGGGATGCCCGTCTGCGCTTAAGGTGGTAGAAAGCGACCAGCAACATGAGTACGCAAAACACATAGACAAGCACAAACCCCATCCATTCGGGTGGCTCAACGCTAGCCTGCCCAAAGGCAAATGATCCGGAGGTGGTATTCCACTCATTCGCAATACAACGATAGTTTAGTACATCGCCATCAGCAAACAGATGGCGGACCTGATCTACGCCCGCGTCCAAGATGCGGCCGGCAATTTGGCAACTGATGCCAGTTAGCTCAATATGCGTCGTCGGCATGTCGACCGCCTTGTCTTGGCGCTCTGCGATTTACTGGCAATATCCAAATGAAACCTGTTCTGTCATCGACTGGAATGAGGGCAAAGAGCGGGCCAGCGACCGGCATTGCAAAGGCAAGAACACCCCATTTCAAGAACTTGTCGGCTCGCTCGCCCTTGAGGTACAGGACAATCCAGCCGACAAAAGCGGGTACAAGCGCTATCACATAAATGGCTTGAAATATCTGCCAAGCCGTTAGCGAAGGTTCCGTGGTTTCAGCACAGACGTATTGGAAATCCAAATTGACCGCGCGCTCGGCAACATAGGATGCGATGCCAACGTCCAAGACTTGGCTGACAATCTCGCAGCTATTTGTGACGACTTCAAATTGAACCGGCATGAGTCTGTGCCGCCCCGCTCATCAATTCGGCTGCAGGATGATTTTGGCGTCCTGGCGGCTTTCCAGGCGTTTGAAGGCCGTCAGCCCATCGTCCAGCGGCAGGCGCGCGCTGACCATCTGGCGCATGTCGATGCGCCCCGAGGCCATCATGCGGATCACCTGCTGGAAGGGACCGCCGGCATGCCCCAGTGAACCCGCCATTTGCACGCCCATGCGTTTGTAAGCCACGATGGGCAGGGTGGGTTCGTCGCCGCCCATGCCGATGTCGATGATGCTGGCATTCACCGCCAGGCAGCGGTCTAGCGGCTGGATGGTCTTGTCGGCGAAACCGGCGCATTCCACCACATAATCCACGCCGCGCCCCAGGGTGTGCTGCATGATGGCTTCGTCCAGGTCGATATTGCTGGGGTCGAGGGCTGTGGACGCACCCATTTTCGTGGCGATATCGCGGCGGCTGGCGGAGGGGTCGAAGACAATGACGCGCCCGGCGCCAGCGGCGATGATCAGGGCTTGCGCTGCCAGACCGATGGGTCCAGCGCCGAAAATAACGACATTGTTGCCCGGCAGCCAATTGTGCAGACGGTTGAACAAACCCTGATAGGATACGCCGGTCGGTTCCACCATGGCGCCCATGACTAGCGCTTCTTCTTCGCCATAGTTCTCGGCGATTTCGTCCAGCTTCCAGCAATACTTGGCGCGCACGGGCAAGTACTGTGCCATAGCGCCGTTGATTGTGAAGCCCAGTTCTTCAATATCCAGGCAGTGATTGACGAAGCCGCGGCGACAGGCCGTGCATTCGCCGCACCACTGGATTTCTTCCACCGCGACCAGATCGCCAACCTGCAGGTCGCGCACTTCCGCGCCGATCTCGATGATGCGCCCGGCGAATTCGTGCCCCAGGATATTGGGCGTGCAGACCAGACCCGGATAGAGCATGTAGCCATCGGGACCGGCTTCGTACATGTGCATGTCGCTGCCGCAGATGCCGACGGCGGCGATTTCCAGCATGACTTGGTCGGGATTCAACGTTGGGTCGGGCGCGTCGCCCAGGGACAGGCGGGGGTTCTGCCAGACCATGTTGGCGTTACGCGGGCGGCGCATGTCCCGTTCGCGCTCGGTGAGGTCGTAGCCGGCTTTTGGCGCCCAGTCGGCGGTGAGTGTCAGCGCTTTCATATTGCGACTCCATCGTGTTCACAACTCGCAGTATAGTTTACCCCACAGGTAGAGCAGGCACAGAGGCCATTATGCTGGCAGGCATCGTCCCGATTGTGTTCTTGCCATTCGCTGCCGATGGCGAAATTGACGCGGCTGGCTTGCGGCGCATCGTGCGCTTCGAGCTGGAAGGCGGCGTGCATGGCATCGGCATCAATGGCTTCGCCAGCGAGGCTTACAAGTTGAGCGACGCCGAGCGCCAGCGCGCTGCCGAGATTGTGGCTGCGGAAGTAGCGGGCGCTGTCCCACTGGTTATCGGCATCGCGCCCAACAGCACCGTCAACGCCATCAAGGAAGCGCGTCAATACGCCAAACTGGATCCGGCGGTTCTAATGGTGCTGCCGCCAGCCACCATGGACAATGGCGAGCGGGCGCTGGTTGAGCATTATGTGGCGCTGGGGCAAGCCAGCGAGACGCCCCTTATGCTGCAGCAAGCGCCGCATATCCCGCAATACCGCCACACCGAGCTGTCCGCTGCAGCCTTGGCGGAAATCGCTCAGCGCGCGCCGATGCTGCGCTACTTCAAGCTGGAGGGACCGGGCAGCGCCGACAAGATGCGTCAGTTGGCGCCATTGCTGCCGGACGCTGCGCGCATGTTTGGCGGCGGTGGCGGCATCACGGTGCTCAGCGAGCTGCAAAATGGCGCGGCGGGATTGATCCCCGGCGTCGGCTTCAACGAGATCTTTCTGGCGGCTTGGGACAGATGGCTTGCGGGAGAAGAGGTGGCGGCAGAATCAATCATCGCGGGCGGGCAAGCGCTGGTGAGCGCCGTCTCTGGCAGCGGGCACGAGATGTCGCTGCACCTGCGCAAACAGTTGATGCTGCGCCACGGGTCGATTGCCTGCGCGCATGTCCGTCCGCCGACCGTGCCATTTGACGAGGCGCAGTTGCCGGACTTCTTCAAAATTGTCGACTCGCTGGGTTTGCGGGTCTCGCGAGAAGGGTGAACTATCAAATTCTCTGTATTTCGAAAAAACTGATTTCACCACAGAGGGCACAGAGAGGAGCCTGCCATGACCTTGACCGGACACAATTACATCGCTGGCGTGCCAGCGGCCGCCGGCGCGGATGTCTTTTATAGCGTCGACCCGCGCAGGAAATCTCGCGGCGATCTGCCATTTTACAGCGCTACCGCTCAGGAAGTCGCCAGCGCGGTGGAAGCGGCGGTCGCGGCACATGAGCAGTTGCGCGGCACAGCTTCGGCGCGTTGGGCGGGCTTGCTGGACGAGATTGCTGCGCGGATTGAAGCGCTGGGCGACGCCCTGCTGCATACCGCTGATCGCGAAACTGGCTTGGGGTTGCCGCGCTTGACTGGCGAGCGCGCTCGCACCACCGGGCAAATCCGCGCTTTTGCCGAGCTGCTGCGCGACGGATCCTACCTACGCGCCATCATCGATTCGGGTCCGCCGTCCATCCGCCAGATGCAATTCCCGGTCGGTCCAGTAGTGATTTTCGCAGCTAGCAATTTTCCCTTTGCTTTCGCGGTGGCGGGCGGCGACGCGGCTTCGGCATTGGCGGCTGGCTGCCCCATCGTAGTCAAGGCGCATCCGGGTCATCCCGCCACATCGGAACTATTCGCCCAAGCCATGACGGCGGCGGTAGCTGCGCAGGGCTTCCCTGCGGGGACATTTTCCATGCTGCAGGGGGCGGGCATTGATGTCGGGGGGTGGCTGGTGGCGCAGGAGGGCATTGAGGCGGTGGGCTTCACGGGCAGTTTGCGTGGCGGACGCGCCATCTACGACGCGGCTGCCGCACGCCCGCGCCCGGTGCCGGTTTATGCCGAAATGGGCAGCATCAATCCAGTCGTGATCACCCAGGCGGCTTTGGCTGCGCGGAGTGAGGAAATCGCGGACGGGCTGGTCGCTTCCGTTACGCTGGGTAGCGGGCAATTCTGCACCAATCCCGGCTTGATCTTGCTGGAAGACAGCGCCGCCAGCCAAGATTTCATCAGTGCGGTGACGGACAGAATGGACGCGGCGCCGGCCGGCGTGTTGCTGAATGAGGCGGTTGCGGCGGGATTGGAGGGCGCCGTCAACCAGACCAAAGCCAATCCCGAAATCCGTTTGCTGGCCGGTGGCGAGCCCAGCGTCGGCGAGGCATTCTGCTATCGAAACACTGTCATGCAGGCCCGCGCCGCTGCCATTCGCGCCGATCAAAGCCTGCAGACGGAACATTTCGGACCGGTGACTCTCTTCGTACTCTGCGATGACGCTGAGGACTTGCGCGCCACGATTGCCGCGCTGGAAGGCAACCTCACCAGCACCCTGCATGCCGAAGCCGACGAGTTGGAGGCGATTGGCGGATTGCTGGGGCTGCTGCGGGAGAAAGCCGGGCGCGTGATCTGGAACGACTTCCCGACTGGCGTGGCGGTTGTGCCAGCCATGCAGCATGGCGGACCCTATCCGGCGACGACAGCGCCAGCCACGACATCGGTGGGCATGAACGCGATTTATCGTTTCATGCGCCCGATCGCTTTCCAGAATGTGCCGGATGCGCTGCTGCCGCCGGCGCTGCAGGATGCCAATCCACTGGGAATCATGCGGCTGGTGGATGGCGCGAATACTGATAGGGCGTTGTAAGAGCGGCAGACCCGCTCCCCATCGAGCGGGAATGATGCATGAGGGCGTATCAGCGATACGCCCCTACAACTGTAATCGTGTGCGGGTTGACGGGCGGCTGTAGGGGCAAGCCGCTGGGTCGCCCTGCCCCTACTTACTCCGCAATTGCGCCTATTCCAGCAGGTCGCCGGTGATCAAGTTCACGCCGGTCTCGATATCGCCGGCGATCAAAACTGCATTGACCGCATCCACTTTGTCCCAGACGGACTGCGGGATATCGGACTCGTGCGGCGGCGCCAAGCCCACGCCATTCATGGCTGCGTCCATCAGGAAGACGCCGCCCCCGGGGAAATTGCTGGTATCGCCCTCAGCCAGCATGGCTACCATGTCGTAGACGCCTTGGTCAACGCGCTTCATGGCGCTGCTGATGATGAACTCGCTGCCGGGGGTTTCGCCCGCGCCGAAGCTGGTCAGCCACTCGTCCTTGTCGACGCCTATGACATAGACGCCCTCTTGCGCGCCGGCCAGGATGGCGCCGGTGCCAGTAGGTCCGCCGCCGCCGAAGAGCACAGTCGCGCCCTCGCCGATGAATTGCAGCGCCGCCGATGCCCCGCGGTCGGGCGCGACGAAGCTATCGATGTAGACGCCGAGGATGGTCAGGTCAGGATTCACATACATCGCGCCCTGCTCGTAGCCATTGCGGAAGCGCTTGACCGGCGGGATGTCGATGCCATAGACGCCGGCGATCATGTCCGAGCCCTGCCATTCGGCGACGAAGGCCGCCAGCACGCCCGTCATGAAGCCGGACTGATCCTCGCGGAACTGGATGCCGACATAGTTCGTGGGTCCATCCATGACGAACTGGTCGACGCCCAGGAAGTAGACATCTGGGTTGGCTTCGGCGGCGGCATTGGTGGCGTCGGCGATCAGGAAGCCGACAGTGATGATGACCTCAAAGCCTTCGTCAATGCAGGTCTGGATATTGGCTTCGTAGTCGGTTTCGGCTTGGGTCTCGATGAACTTGTATTCGAGGTCATATTCATCGGCCGCGCCGACCGCGCCTTCGTGCGCCGACTGGTTGAAAGTGCCGTCATTGACGCGCCCCAGGTCGGTTACCAGGCAGACGGTCTCGACGCCCATGCCCATATCGGCGGCTTCCATTTCCATCATGTCCATTGCCGCCAGGTCGCCGCTGACGGCATCGACGCCGGTGCTGATTTCGCCGCTGATCATCTGTGCCGCGACATCATCCGCCACCGCGAAGAAGGCATCGTCGATATCGGCTTCGTGCTTTTCCGCCAAGCCAACGCCATTCAGCGCCACATCCATCAAGTAGATGCCGCCGCCAGGGAAGCTCTCCATGTCGGCGTGCGCCAGCGCCGCCACCATATCGTAGACGCCCTGGTCAACGCGCTTGATGGCGCTGCTGATGATGTATTCGCTGCCCGGCGTCTCGCCAGAGCCGAAGCTGGTAACCCATTCGTCCTGGTCGACGCCGATGACATAGACGCCTTGCTGCGCTGCCGCCAGGATGCCGCCGGTGCCGGTGGGACCGCCGGCCCCAAAGATGACGGACGCGCCTTCGCCGATGAATTGCTCGGCAGCCGAAGCGCCGCGGTCGGGCGCGACGAAGTTGTCAATGTAGACGCCCAGCAAATTGATATCGGGGTTGATGTGGCGCGCGCCCTGCTCGAAGCCGTTGCGGAACTTCTTGACCGGCGGGATGTCGATGCCATAGACGCCAGCCACTGTGTCCGAGCCGACGGAAGCTGCGACCTGCGCGGCCAGCACGCCCGCCAAAAAGCCACTTTGGTCTTCGCGGAACTGGATGCCGACATAGTTGGTGGGCCCGCCCATGACGAATTGGTCGACGCCCAGGAAGCTGACATCGGGGTTGGCGGTCGCGGCGGCATTGGTGGCGTCGGCGATGAGGAAGCCGACCGTGACGATGACCTCAAAGCCTTCGTCGATGCAGGTCTGGATATTGGCTTCGTAGTCGGTCTCGGCCTGCGTCTCAATCCACTTGTATTCAAGGTCGAATTCGTCCGCCGCTTGCAAAGCACCTTCGTGGGCGAACTGGTTGAATGTGCCGTCGTTGACGCGCCCGAGGTCAGTGACCAGGCACAATGTCTCGACGCCGTCCTGCGCGCCAGCCAGTGGCACCATCGCCAGCAGCAGCGCCAGAAGGCTTAGCGCAATAATGAGCTTTTTCATGCGGTTTCTCCCCGTGAAGATGGTATGCAAAGGTTGGTGGACAAAGTGTAGTCTACTATCGCGGCGGGGAGTTTTCAACGCTGTGGGGTGATTGGGGTTGGGTTGGCAGTCTAGGCAAAAGCGAACATTGTTGCCTTGCGATTGGCGACGCTTGATTGGCTAGGTTAGCCCAATCACGGTATGCCCTGCTCAGGGAACTGCACTATCCCTGCATAACCCAAATCGCGGCGAAATAAAAAACCCAACTCCGGGAGAATGACAACCGCAACAATATCGGCTCCGTGTTCACATCCGCAAATGCCATCGATCGTTGATGATTGGCGTCATTGAGATAGTACATTGCGTACACATAGCTCGTATCAGCGATGATACTCAACAGCCCCAATTCCGTCTAAGATAGTCAGCAAGTTCTGCGTGCAAAATTTCGCGGCTGCGGGCAGATGTATCGGTCTTTTCGCTGCTGATAGAGCCCAGTCTCGCTCACTCCTTCACATAGGGTGTGCCGATGGCTTTCGGCGGACTGGCACGCCCGATGAAGCCCGCCAGCACCACCAGCGTGACGGCGTAGGGCACCATCTGCAAGAATTGCACGGGGAAGCCCACGCCCACCATCTGCAAGCGGATGCCCAGCGAGTCGCTGAAGCCGAAGAGCAGCGCCGCGCCGAATGCCCCCAGCGGCGTCCATTTGCCGAAGATCATGGCTGCCAGCGCGATGAAACCCGCGCCGCGAGTCATACCGTCGTTGAAGGTGCCGGTGGCTTCCAGCGAGAACCAAGCGCCCGCCAAACCAGCGATCATGCCGCTGACGAAGACATTAATCCAGCGGGTGCGGTTAACATGAATGCCCAGCGTGTCCGCGGCATGCGGATGCTCGCCCACTGCCCGCGTGCGCAAGCCCCAGCGACTGTGAAACATCACCACATGCGTGAATGCCAGCATGACGAACATCAAGAAGAAGATGGGCTGGTTGGTGAAGATCGCCTCGCCAATCACTGGTAGGTCGCTGAGTATCGGCAGGCTGATATTGCCCAGCTTGGCCGCGCCAGCTTCGGTGGAAAGCAAGTATTCGCGGCGTACAAAGCTGGTTATGCCTACCGCCAGGATGTTGATGACCGTGCCGCTGACAATCTGGTCAGTGCGGAAGGTGATGGACAGCCAGCCATGCAGCAGCGCGATGAGACCGCCGCTGAACAACGCGATGATCACCGCCAGCAGCTGCGCCGTCTCCAGGGGCAGGTCCGTGCCACGCAGGAAAAATAGCGTCACGAAGCCGAAGCAGGCGGCGAAGAGCATCATGCCTTCGATGGCGATGTTGACGACGCCAGCCCGCTCGCACCAGATGCCGGCGAATGCGCCGATGGCTAGTGGCGTGGCCAGGCGCAGGCTCTCGGCGACGATGGTGGTTACATTGGTTTCGTTGCCAGCCGCAGCCGCAATAATGACGGTCGGGATGAAGAGTGCGCCGCAAAGCACCAGCAGCGCCAGGCTCAGCCGTCCCCAGCGCGCCGCCCAGTCGCCTAGATTCAGCGCGCCGCTGATGACGAATAATGTGCCCGCCAGCAACAGCCAGCCACTGGTCGGCAGGGGCAGTAGGCCTACAGTCGGCGTCTCGCCGCGGGAAGTGGACTCGAAGGTCAACGTGGTAACCAGGTCGGGGTCAATACGCCCGGATTCCAGCATGAGGAAGATGCCCAGCAGGAGCAGCGCGGCGGCGATGATGCGGCGGCGTGTGATTTTGACTCGCAGGCGCGGCGATTTGGGCTTGGCGGCGGACATCCTCAATTCCCCCAGCCGGTAGAGAAGACCAGTTCGCCCTCTTCGGCAGCGCTGCGTTTGGGCACGCGCCACAGGAAGCGGATAATCTGGTCGGCGGCCACGAACATGATGATCAGCGCCTGCACAATTTTGACGAGGTCAATGGAGATATCGGCACGGATTTGCATGAGGGCAGCGCCACTGAGCAAGCCGCCCCAGAGCAAGCCCGCCCAGACCATGCCTTTGGGGTTGTTGCGCGCCAGCAGCGCCACAGCGATGGCGTCAAAGCCGACGCCGGCGAAGAAGCGTGGGTGCATGACATGCTCGACGCCGCTGATTTCTATCGCGCCAGCCAAGCCCGCCAACATGCCGCTGAGCGCCATGGCCAACACGATATTGCGCGGCACGCTCATGCCGGCGTATTTTGCCGCGTGCTGGTTCGCGCCGACGGTGCGCAATTCAAAGCCCAATGTTGTGCGCTGCAAGAACCAGTCCGTCAGCCAGACGGCGGCGATCATCAGCCAGAAGCCGAAATGGAGTTTGCTTTGGTTGCCCACGGCAATCAGCGTCAGGAAAAGCTGGATGCCGCCCATGACAGCCGCCCAGATCAAGCCGCTGCGCAGGGCGGCTCGTGGCTTCTCGCCCCGCAGGGGCAGCCAATTCAACAGGAAGGCGACGCCGCCCGCCACCAACATCAGCAGCAACAGCGCCAGAGGACTGGTAATGCTGTCCATGGTAGGCAGCATGGCCGCGGGCAGGATGACGGGCGTTTTGGGCACGCTGGCTTTGACATCGCCCAGGATGACCGGGTCTACTGACTTGATCAGCCAGTCGACCAGCAAGATGGCGATGAAATTGAGCATGATGGTGGTGATGACTTCGTGCGCGCCGGTAAAGGCTTTCAGCGCGCCAGGTAAGGCGCCCCATAAGAAGCCGCCCAATATGCCGAAGAAAATCACCAAGGGCAGCAGGGCGAAGGGTGATGTCTGCGGCGCGACGAATGCCCCAACCGCCGCCACGGCGATCGCCCCCGCGTATAGCTGTCCTTCGGCGCCGATATTGAAGAGCCCGGCTTTGAAGCCCAGCCCCACCGCCAAGCCCGCAATGATGAAGGGGATGGCGCGCACGATGGTCTTTTCCAGGTTGGAGGGGATGAAGAGCAGCGCGGAATCGCCCAGGCGCAGGAATACGACTTCCAGATCTTGCTCATTTTTGAGAATGCCGAGGGTTGTGCCGCCCATGTCGTCGGCTTGCAGGATGCGGTTGCCGGGCCGGCGGATGACCAGATGCCGCGCCAAAGCCGCGTCCAACTGCGTTTCCAGCGCGGCATTGACCGAGTCGCCGCTGAGGTAGCCGGCGTCGTACATCCTGCCCATGATGCGGAATTGCGAGCCCAGCGCGGCAGGGTCCTCAATGCTCAGGGCGTCCAGCGTGGCCAGGGTTTCAATCGCTTCTTCGACATCGTCAAAGTCGGCGGTCACGATTTCCGCCAGCATGTCGGCGTCGGCGCTGCCCGGCGCTATGCTCAGCGCATCCATTTGCAGCAGGGCGTTACGGCTGCGCATCAAGGCGACTAAGCCGCTTTCGTTGATGAGCTGCAAGTCCGACCTAAATTGTTGCTGCTGCGCGCTGGACATATCCGTCAGCCTGGGATACAGCGCCGCGGCGTCCTGAAGTTGATTTTGCGCCAGGAAGTCGGACAAGGCGCGCAGGTCGGAGCGGCGCAAGTCCGACAAGTCATCCAGCAACGGCGCCAGTTCGCGCAGTTTATCCGCGCCGACATCGCTGATGGTATCCAGGCGCTCGCTGATGGCGACGGCGGTTTCTTCATTGAACTTGTATTCGTCAAAGAATTGACTGTACTCGCGCGTCTCCGCCATGCCGACTTCCAGAATCCGCTCAAAGGGGCGCGCCTGACGCGAGAGGCTGCGGCGGGTAGTGATTTGATTGGCGGCGGCGTAGGTACGGATTTCGTCAAAATCACCGCTGCTGGCGACGGGGTTGATCGTCAGGCCGGTGATGGATTCGACCAGGGCGATATAAGCTGTCGACGAGACGCGCAAGCCTTCGGCGATATCCGGCTGCAAGGCGTTGTCGCTGACGGTGATGGTGATGAGCGGGATGCCAGCCAGGAAGGCGGTGATGACAGCCAGCAGGGGGACGAGTCTCGGCGAAATGCCCGCCCAAATACCCAGGAAACGGCGGAATCCGCTATGGGAAGGCGCGTTCATGGCGCCGCCTCCGCCTCCAGCACGCCCGCCATGCGCAGACCGACGGTGTCACGGTCAGCTTCGGCGATGGGCAGAATGTCGATGATTTTGCCTTCGAACATGACGGCGACGCGGTCAGCCAGGCTCAACACTTCGTCCAACTCCGATGAGACCAGCAGGATGCCAGCGCCGGCATCGCGCATGCGGATGAGCTGCCGGTGGATGAACTCAATGGAGCCGACATCCAGCCCGCGCGTCGGTTGGGACGCGATCAGCAGATCGACATTCCTCGAGAATTCCCGCGCGACGATGACCTTTTGCTGGTTGCCGCCGGAGAGCCCGCCGACGGCATTGTTGATGATGGGCGGGCGCACATCGTAGCGCGAAACCAGCTCGTTGGCGTTGGCGGCGATGGCGCGCTCATCCACGACGATCCAATCGCAGAAGTTGTCGCGGTAATAAGTGGAAAGCACCAGGTTGTGCATGACGCTGAAGCTGGAGACCAAGCCATCGCGCTGGCGGTCTTCTGGCACATGCCCGACGCCGCGTTCGGTGATTTTTCGCGGCGACGCGCCGGTCATATCCTGCCCCTTGATGAAGATGCGCCCGCCGGAGGCTGCGCGCAAGCCCGTCAGCGCATCCACCAGCTCAGTCTGTCCATTGCCCTGCACGCCAGCCAGGCCCAGGATCTCGCCGCGCTGCAAGCCGAAGCTAACATTCTCCACAGCCGGCAAGCCACGGTCGTCGCGCACATGCAGATTGACCGCACTGAGGATTTCGTCGCCGGGCGTAGCCGCGTCTTTGTCGACTTCCAGTACGACATCCCGCCCGACCATCAGGGAAGCCAAGGACTGTTCGGTGGAGTCGCGCGGATCCGCCGTGCCAGCGACTTTGCCACGGCGCAGCACGACCACCTCATCGCAGATTTCCAGCACTTCCTTGAGTTTATGGCTGATGAAGATGATGCTGACGCCCCTGGCCAGCAGCGCCCGCATGATTTTGAACAAGCCGCGCGTTTCCTGCGGGGTCAAGACGGCGGTGGGCTCGTCCAGGATGAGGATATCGGCGTGGCGGTAGAGCGCTTTGATGATTTCGACGCGCTGCTGCAGACCTACGGGCAGGTCTCGGATCAGGGCGTCGGGGTCGACATCCAGGCCGTATTCCCGTGATAGTTCCTGGATTTCCCGCCGAGCCACGCGCCGCCGCAAAAAAGGACCGCGCGTGCGTTCGTTGCCCAGCATGACATTTTCGGTCACGCTGAGCACATCCACCAGTTGGAAGTGCTGATGCACCATGCCGATGCCCAGGGCGATGGCGTCTTTGGAGCCGTTGATTTCGACCGGTTGCCCATCGACCAAAATCTCGCCGGCGTCGGGCTTGTACAAGCCGTAGATCATATTCATCAGCGTGGATTTGCCCGCGCCGTTCTCGCCCAGCAAACCCAGCACCTGTCCCTTTTGCAGCGACAGGCTGACATCGTCGTTGGCGAGGACGCCGGGGAAACGTTTGGTGATGCCGCGCACTTCCAGGGCGGCTGTCATGGCGCGGGCCTTTGCTCGAGTGTTTGTCGCAAGGGAGTATAGCCAATGTTGGGCGCATTGGCGAAATCAAAGAGGCGAACCGTGCGTGGGGGGCGCGGGACATGGAAAGGGGGCAGATTTTCCTGGCGCTCTTCGGCCCTGACAGTCATGAACTGGCGGCGCTGACCATCAGCATCGACAACACCGTTGGCGGCGCGGTTGTCCCTGGTTCCCAGCCAGCCTCGCCAGTCCGATCAGCCGAGGCAGTCCAGCCAGGTCAGCAGCCCGGATGAAAGTGATTCGACTTGTGTGTGGGCGACATGCCTTGGCGGCATTGGCGATTGCCTTGACTGTCCCTAAGGCAAGGACAAACGGCGCTGGCTGGAGTCGTTGGGGCGCAGTCTATTCTTCCCAGGGGTCTGCCTTGTTCAGCTGAATGATGTAGAAGACGGCGCCGGTCGGGTCTTCGACGACGGTGAACCAGCTATTGTCGGGCGCATCCATCTTCTGCGTGACCACCCTGCCGCCCAATTCTTCGACCCGTTTCATGGCCGCGTCGATGTCCGCGACATGGAAATAGACCATCCAACAGGGCGGGATCTCGCCGAAGCTCTCGTCCATGACCAGCATGCCGCCATTGCTGCGACCCCGGTTCGTGATTTGGATGTAAGGCGCATCGCCGTGGAACTCCCATCCCAGCAGGGCGCTGTAGAAGGCTTTGGCCGTCTCGGCGTCCCGTGTGAGCAGCTCGTTCCAGCACATGGCGCCGACGGTGTTGACGATGCCCGCGCCAATGTGGTTGCGCGCCTGCCACAAGCCCAGGGCCGCGCCGGTCGGGTCCATGATAAAGGCCATGCGCCCGCTGTCGAAGACGTCCATGGGGCCAAAGATTACCTGCGCGCCATTGGCCGTGGCCACCGGCAGAATCGCGTCGACGTCATCAACCGTCACATAGCAGGACCAGTGCGAGGGGATACCCTGCTCCAGCGCCTCGGGCGTGGCGCCACTGAGCGCGGCGGCATTCTCGCCGTCGAGTTGGAACATGGTGTAGGTCATGCCCTCGCCGACGGGGATGTCGTAGTTGCCCCAGCCGAAGAGACCCATATAGAACTGCTTGGACGCCGCCGAGTCGGTCGAGCTGGTATCGGCCCAGCTGAAGGCGCCGTGGGGGTATTTCGTTACTTTATACATGGAATCGCTCCATAGAAAATATGTTCAGGGCAGATATCCTAACCAATTGGATACCACCTGTCAATGGAGCGTATATGTGAGTTTACTGTTGCGCCATCTCCCGGTTCCGCAGCGATTCCTGAATCTCGAAGATGGAGCCGGCATTTTCCGGCTTGGGCAGGGGGATGATGACGGGCGCCACATCGACGCGCGGCCGTACGCTAGGTTCGCCACGCAAGACTGAGGCGCAGTAGTCGTCAAAGGAGGCGCCTAAGAGCGGCCAGGAGTCCAGCGAGCAGTATTCGAAGAGCAGCAGGCGCCGCGGGTTGGCCGAGTGATTGGGCGTGGAGGCGTGCAGGGTGCGGGCGTGATGGATGGTGATGCCGCCGGCTTTGACCAGG
>DAOUKU010000046.1:0-44675 GCA_034420985.1 Anaerolineae bacterium
GCAATGTGGGCGGCGAATTGCCCCCCCCCCCCCCCCCCGAATTTGAGGGCGGGCTATTTATGGGTTTTGCTGGCGGCGCAAGTACTGTGGCTACCGCTGTTGTGGGCGCATACCAGCGATGACTTGCAGGTTTTCGCCCGGTTCAGTTATCTCTTTATGTCAGTCATCCTGCTCAATATCGTGAGCATCCTGGTCTTGAGCGCGGCACTCTGGTGGCGAGAACGGCTGAATGCCTGGCTGCAAGGACGGTCGAGAGCCGCGCTGCCGCACTATGGCGCCCTGACGACATTTGCGCTCTTTGCAATCTTGATTCTTGTTCCGCCATTGCCCATCGACCGACTCGCCGCTGCCTACTTGTTCACCAGTGTTGGCGGGCTACTGTTGTCCGTCATGGTCTTGTCGGCTGCGACTGGCGGGGGGGGGGGGGGGGGGGGGGGGGTATCCCGCGCTACGCCTGAGTTGGCTGGCTTTGGCTATCTGGGTTGGCGCCTGGCTATGTGCTGGAGTGACTGTCTCACTTTCGGTTTATGGACTTGGCCGCATGGCGTTGCGCGCGACTGGCCCAGGCCTGGCTCTTGTTGCCTCAAGCGGGCTCGTCTGGGGCGCCGCGATTGGCTGCTGCCTGCAGAGTTGGGCGGCGACGGCTGGAGACGCCTGGCACAGGCGTGCCAAAGCCATCGCGCTGGCTGTCTTGCTGCTTATGGCTGGCGTCATCCTGGCGAGCCAGGCGACGCTGCTGGGGAATACTCGTGCCTTCGCGGCGGGCTGGGATGCTAATCACAGCAAGATACTCGCCTTGAGCGCGGCTGGCGAAGCGCATATCGAAGTTGACCCAGTCCCGCATGCGCCGCACATGACGATTTATGCTTGCACCGCCGACTATTATGGCGTGGCGTCGATCACTGTCCGGGAGGAGTGACGCAGGACCAGGGCCAGTTCGTCCTGTGATTGAGCGAGTTCCCTGTTTTGTTCACCAGCGAAGAGTCGCCTCTACAACAGCCGCTGTAATCCTGGAATCGTAGCAAGACGAATCCTTTTACTTGGGCGGCTGCCCGGCAGCGCGCGGGGATACGGAGTCCTTTTCTCTGTGACCTCTTTAGACTCGGCGTCCTCGGTGGTTAGTTTTGGCATTACTTGCTTGGCACTATTGGGCTCAGGCGGCAATGGGGCGAACGACAACTGAAGCGAGTACGTCGCCGCTCTCGCGCATCATGCGGATGTTGATCTGCTCGCCCGCGCTGGCGTGATGATCTGCAGGCTCAGCGAATAATCGCCAGCGCAGCAATTCTGATCCACCATTATGGTGTAGGGACCGCTGTAGGGCGCGCTGACATCGCCGATTGACGCGGACGCAGACCCGCCGATATTGAAATCGCCCGCCAGCGGCGAACCGTCCTCTTGCAACAAGAACACCTGTGGCTCCAGGTTGCCGCTAGCTCTGCTGACGCTGATGTTGATCACTTGGTCGGCAGCTGCCGAAAAACGATAGAAGTCGACATCGCTGCGGTTATTGCGCCAGGCGATGACGCTGTCCCCGGCCGAAATTTCTCTATCGATGAGCTCGCGAGCCGCAGCTTCTTCGATATGCAGCGCAAGGCTGTAGTTGCCGCTGTCGCCAGCGCGTCGCCCGACGCTGACTATGTATACGCCGCCATCCGCGTTGTCATCGTTGAGGCTCGTGACGCGGGAGCTGCCGGCATTCAAGTCTTCCAGCAGCAGGTTGCCGTTGCTGTCATAGAGGCGCAAGACGGGGATGAAATCGCCATTAATTCGCTGCGCGATGAGCGTAATCCGGTCGCCCTGCTCGGCACTGAAGCGCCATTCGCCAGCGCTGCCGCCGCCAATCCAGCCGGTCACGAATGTGCCGCTGCTGATCGTACCGTTGGTCAACCCGGGCGTGGGCGTGGGCGTTAGTGTTGGAGCGTTGCCGCGCAAGGTCACCGTGAAGTTGCCCACACCATCATCGCGGTGCGCCTGCAATTCGTATCGGCCGGATTGCGGCAGGGCATAGGCTTTCACGAAGGCTGTGCCGCGGCTGCTGCTGCCCGCTTCGTTTACGACAAGGTTGCTGTTTTCATCCCAAATCTGAATGCGCGGGTCAAGGTCGCCGCTCGTGCGCAGAAACTCGACATCAATGATGTCGCCAGCGCTGGCCTCAAAGGTATAGCCGCGGAACGGCGCGGAATCATCCAGACTGCCGCCGACAGTCTGCCCGTAGCGTATAGCGGCAGCCGCGGATTGGCTCGCAAGCGTGGAGTCGGAATCGTTGCCAGGGCGGAAGAAGTACACGCATTCTTCAAAGGCTCGCCCGCTTTCCGCCACCCAGCCCACATCCAAGTCGGGCACGCGCACCTGATACCAGGTGTAGTTTTCGGAATAAATGGGTCCGGCCTGGACGGCGACAATCGTTCCGCCGGCGACCCTGCCGAGCCATTTGCCCTGAATGGTCGGGTGGCTGCGCAGCGAGCTATTAGCGCCGTATTCGCGCGTCGCCGTGCCGCCGAGTCGCAGTTGCGTCGGCAGATCGCAGACATTAAAGAGGGGGCTGTTGGAGCGGGCTGGCGTGGGGCTTGGCGTGACGGTAGGCTGGAGAACGGGATGCGAGCCAATGTCGTCCGGAGCGCCACCGTGCCTGGGGTCGCCCGGCTGGCTGTCTACGGTCGCGCTGGAGCTCACTAGCACCAGCTTGCCAGCTCGATAAATCTTCGTGCAGGTTTCGTTGCCGACAACGCGGTGGCCGATATCGCGGGGTAAGGGCGCCGGGTCATTGTTCCAAACGATATGCACGCCACTCTCATCGTGAGACGGCATAAAGAGCATTTTGCCGCGTCTGGGAAAACAGAAGCCGACGCCCTGCTCGACCCAACCACCAATGTTGACGACCATGATAGGTGGAATGGCGCAGACAGGAACACTGCCGATAGTGGCGCAATCGGTGTGCCAGATGCTGGAAATAGTGATCGTTTGCAAACCGTGCGGGACATTGACGCGGTAGCCGTTGGCGTCTATCACGCTTTTGTTGCCCGCTATTAACCTTTTAGCTTGGGCAGCTTCGCGCCGTTTAGAGCCGCCGCTCAATAGCGTAAGCGCAAGCCGGTAGCCGCCGTTGTTATACCTTCGCTCGGCTTGGGGACGACGTCCATCAACCAACCAATATCCGGCGGCAACGATAGTGTAGGTGCCTGTCTTCGGCAGTCGAACACCATGCAATATCGAGTCCCCGCCATTTGTGTCGCAATCTTTCCGGTCGCCTATGTCGTCCTGATGCCCAACCTGGTCTCCGTCGGGAGCAATTAACTTTAGGTGTGTTTCAAGGCATTGGCTGGTCCGTCGCATGGTGATTCGGATCAAATCGCCTTCATAGCCTTCAAAACGAAAAATGTCCTGTCGATTGGAGTCTTGATTGATGGCGCCTGTTACGGTCTGGCCGAAGGAAATTGCGCCGTTGGCCGATACATTTGCCGATAGCAGCACATTGAAGACGAGAATACAGAAAACTCGGAAGATACTCGCAGCACTCAAGAATGAAGAGCGGAGTAGAATCTTACTTGATGTTGGCACGCGGGTGGCTGGGGTACACATGACAAGCTCGCTCCGAAACATTGTACTCATTTATCGATTTGCGACCGCGTCGTCTGTGCGACCGACAGCGTGGATTGTAACTCGCTCTGGAGGACGAATCGACAGAATGCGCGTAATATTTTGATAGAGTCGTCTAATCTTCTCGCCGCTCCCCCTTGTTCGTCAGCTCATCTCCTGCGCCCGCATGCGCTATACTGAAGCCAGGAGCAGCCACCATGCCCGCGCGGGCAGGAGCATCGACTCATGGCAACTTTCACGCGACAGGAAGCGCTGGACTATCACCGCCGCGGACGCCCTGGCAAAATCCAGATCGCGCCCACCAAACCCCTCGACAGTCAACTGCACCTCTCGTTGGCTTATTCGCCCGGCGTGGCTGAAGCCGTGCTGGAGATCGACAGCGACCCGCTCACCGCCTTTGAGCTGACGGCGCGCGCCAATCTGGTGGCGGTCATCTCCAATGGCAGCGCCATTTTGGGCTTGGGCGACCGGGGCCCGCTGGCCAGCAAGCCTGTCATGGAAGGCAAGGGCGTACTCTTCAAAAAGTTCGCCGATGTTGATGTCTTCGATATCGAAATTGAGGCGACCAAGACCGAAGACATTATCGCCGTCTGCAAGGCGCTGGCCCCCACTTTTGGCGGCATCAATCTGGAGGACATCAAAGCGCCGGAGTGCTTTGAGATTGAGCAGCGGCTGATTGAAGAACTGGATATCCCGGTCTTTCACGATGACCAGCACGGCACCGCCATCATCAGTGGCGCGGCTTTGCTGAACGCGCTGGAAGTCACGGGCAAGCGCATGGAGGACATCAAGGTCGTCATTAATGGCGCCGGAGCCAGCGCCATCGCTACCGGCAAGTTCTTCAAATCGCTGGGCGTGGCGGCCGAGAACCTGCTGATGCTGGATTCGCGCGGGGTCATCCATCATCAGCGCGAGGATGGCATGAACATCCAAAAGTCGGAATTCGCCATTCCGACCAAGGCGCGCACTTTGCACGATGCCTTGCAGGGCGCGGATGCGCTAATCGGCTTGTCCATCGCCGGCTCGGTGACGCAGGATATGATCCTGGGCATGGCGCCGGACCCCATGCTCTTTGTGCTGGCCAATCCCACGCCGGAGATCATGCCCGAGCTGGCGCTGGAAGTGCGCCCGGACGCCATCATCGGCACGGGACGCAGCGATTATGTCAACCAGGTCAACAATGTGCTGGGCTTCCCCTTCATTTTCCGCGGCGCGCTGGATGTCTACGCCACGGGCATCAACGAAGAGATGAAGATGGCGGCGGCGCGGGCTCTGGCGGCGCTGGCGCATGAAGATGTGCCCGACAGCGTCTTGCTCGCCTACGGGCAGGAGAGCATCAAGTTCGGGCGCGACTATCTGATCCCCAAACCACTGGATCCGCGCGTGCTGCTGTGGGTGGCGCCGGCTGTGGCCGAAGCAGCCATGCAATCGGGCGTAGCGCGGCGGCAAATCGACCTGGACGAGTATCGCGAAGAGCTAATCAGCCGCCAGGGCAGCGGTCGCCAGGTGCGGCAGAACATCATCAATCGGGCGCGAGCTGGGGGTCTCAAGCGCATCGTCTTCCCGGAGGGCGAAGCGCCGAAGATCATCCGCGCCGCTATGCAAGTCCGCGATGAGGGCATCGGCGAGCCTATTTTGCTGGGGCGTCCGCAGCGCATCCAGGCCACCATCGACAACCTGGGCTTGAATTACGCGCCGATTTGCTTTGATCACTACGCGGCGGAGAATCAATACGAATATCGCGACTTGCTCTATGCCTTGCGGCGGCGCAAGGGCGTCACGCTGGGCAAGGCGCGTTCGCTGGTGCGGCAGCGCAATTACTACGCCTGCCTGATGGTGAAAAATGGCGATGCCGAGGCCATGGTCAGCGGCTTGACCTATGAATACCCGGATGTAATCCGCCCGGCGCTGCAGGTCTTCGGCACGCGGAAAGGCGCGACGCGGGCGGCTGGCGTCTATCTGATGGTCATTGAAGGGCGCAGCTACCTGTTCACGGACGCGACCGTCAATATCGATCCTGATGCCGAGACCTTGTCCGAAATCGCCATCCTGGCCAACGATTTCGCGCGGACGCTGGGCTTTGCGCCGCGGGTGGCCATGCTGTCCTTCTCCAATTTTGGCGCGACGCCGCATCCGCTCAGCAACAAGGTGGCGCGGGCGGTGGAGCTAGTGCGCGGCAAACGCCCCGATATTCAGGTCGATGGCGAGATGCAGGCGGATACGGCTGTGGTGGTGGACATCATCGAGCAGCGCTATCCCTTCAGCCGCGTGCGCGATGCCAATGTGCTGGTCTTCCCCAACCTGGATGCGGCGAACAGCTCTTACAAGCTGCTGTCGCGCTTGACGACTGCCGAGGCGATAGGACCGATTCTGCTGGGCATGGGCGCGCCGGTGCATGTGCTGCAGGCGGGGGACGATGTCGATGATATCGTGGCGATCGCGGCTGTCGCGGCGATGGATGCGGCTGGGCGGTGAGGGGTAGTAAAATATCGCCTGAAAAGGAAAGGGCACACGATGGCTGGAGATGCCGAGAGAGTTCCAATCACATTTGACGCAAAATTCATCGACGACTACGCGCGGAGACTGGTGAGGGACCCAGAGGTAGCCATAATCGAATTGGTATCAAACTGCTCTGATGCAGGCGCTAACAGCGTTGACATCACTTGGCCAGAACAGCAGTACGGTGATTTCACCATCCGGGATGACGGTACTGGAATGACCTACGACGAGTTTGTGAGAATCTGGAATACTTTGAGCTACAACCGTAGAGAACATGGAAACTCCTTAGAGTTTCCTGCCGACAACAAAGCAGGCAATCGAAAGCTCTTTGGCAAGAACGGTAAGGGGCGGTTTAGTCTCTTCTGCTTCAATGACAGCTATACCGTTGAAACGAGTAAGGGAGGTGAGCGATGTGTTTTCAAGGTGGAACGCAAACCAGAACAAAGACTAGATCCGATAAGAATAGAGGTAATGAAGCGTGAACCTGACTCGAAATCAACTCACGAGACGATAATATCGTGCGAAGCGTTCAAAAAACATATTCCTGTCGAAAGGTTGATTAAGCTGATTGGCTCAAAGTTCTTAGCTGACCCCAGTCTTACGATAAATGTGAACGGAACCGAGATTGAGTTAGTGTCTTTGGATCATGCTGATCGCGAAGAAGTAGATACTCCCCTTGGTACGATTGAAATCTACACTTTGGATAGCGGTAAGGGTGGCCGCACGAGTGCACCTCACGGAGTTGCATGGCATGTCAACGGGAAACGAGTAGGGGATGTTGGCTGGCGAGGTCCCAACGGTGCGTACAAGCTTGATGCACGGACTACTGAAGCTAAACGATTTACTATTATAGTAGTTGCCGACTTACTAGCCGACTATGTAGATGCTGATTGGATGAGTCTTGAATCCCTCGACGAGGTTGATGAGGTGCTGACCGTCGTTGGCGAATATATCCAAACAAAACTAGATGATATCTTTTTTGAGAGACGGCAGGAGCGAAAGCGACAAGCGTTAGACGAGAACCGTGAGAAATTGGGTGATCTTCCAGCCTCATCAAAGCAGAAAATTCACACATACGTCGATGGCATCCAGTCCGCAGTAAGGACTATCGACCAACCTACGCTCAATGCAATGGTCAAGCTCCTGGCTGAGCTTGAAGAGGCCAGTACAGGATACCGACTCTTACACCAACTCGCAAACTTGCCTGCACAGAGCCTGGATAAAGTTAGCGAGATTTTGGAAGAGTGGTCAATTGACGACGCAAAGACTGTGCTGGAAGAATTGGAGTGGAGAATACGTCTGATAGAGACACTTGAACGAGTAGCTGGAGAAAATACAGATGAGTTGCATGTCATACATCCGATTTTCGATAAAGCTCTTTGGATACTTGGTCCTAAGTATGAAGGGGTAGGCTACATCTCCAATAAGAGTTGCCTAACAATAGTTAAGGAATTCTTTGGAGAAGATGCTAAGGTGCAAGAGGGTTCTCGTACTCGCCCGGACATCGTGGCAGCGAGCGACAGCGACATCCGTGTCTTGTCTAAGGACGGCTTCGACGAAAGTAATGATACCAACGGAATCTCCAATCTGTTGATAATTGAGCTAAAGCGTGGCAGATCTAGAATTGGAAAAAGTGAGGTACGGAAGACATTGGACTATGCAGAACGAATAGCAGAAAGCAATAAGATATGGCCAGGCACAGAAATCGAAGCTTATGTGCTAGGCTCAATTGTGAAGCCAGATGCTAGACCAATGACGTCAGGTGAGAACATTGAGGTAACGCCACGAACTTACGAACAGGTGATTCATCTTGCGAGTGCTAGAACATATCACTTGCGTGACAGAATCAGTTCGCGACTTGGATCAAATATGCAGGAATAGAATCGTCATTTGTTTCGAATCTCTGAGTTGGAGTGACGCCCAGGCGCTGCACCTGCCCGGCTTCACGCATGACCACAGCCACAGTGATTTGGCTGGCGACTTGGCATTCCTTGACAATCAACGACGTCGAAAGGCATCAGAATAGTTGAAGACGAAATCCCGCTGGAGTTCTAGCCGCTATCCAAGTGCAGCAACAATCTCCCCGATGCGCTCGCCGAACTCAGAAACAGGCCGCAAATCCGACCGCTTCTTGGTCAACTTGAATGTAGCCGATGAACCCCTGTCCATCGTAACCAGGCGACCTGCCTTGCCCTCGGACACATCGCCTTTTCTCCAGGCGTCGAAAAGGACGGTGTCTGGCGCAATGCCAAGACACAGCACTGCCTGATACTCACGATGATGACGGATATGATTGAACTGGAAATTGCCGCTGATATCTTCGGTTGCTGTCTTTACCTCGAAAGTAATGCCCTCTATGCGGGCGTCCCAAGCGCTTTGACGGCTACCGGAGCTCTTCCAAGTCAATCCCAGTTGCCGACACCATTCTTCGACGAAGTTTTGGCCAATGTCGCCAATGTGCGTATTGCTGAGAGACTTGATGTCGCCGAGGGGAGCGTTTACCCATTTGTTGTCATTCGCATACCTGGCGATCACAGACTGCATAAGCTGAACCGCATTATTCATCTGTGAAGCCTCCGTGTATCACAGCTTGCCGAATGTGATACATGGAGATATGCCGGCAATTGTGCATGGCAAGGTTGGAATACTCTGTCCAGTCTGTCGCAGTGAGTAGCTCTGCAATCGTCTCCGGTTCCTTCTTGAGAACGATTCCGTAGCCGCAACCGTACCGCACATCAGCGAAATCTGTGACCAGCTTTGGCGGTTCTCCGTAATAAGTTCGCTGAAGAAAGTAGTCTGCTTCGCCGACTCTATTGTGCCCGCACAGACGCTCTTTGCGAATGTCCACAGTGAAAATGTCTATCCAGTCATTGCAGGTCTGCGGAGGAGGTGTGTTGTTGACTCCGCGCCGCCAAATCTGCCATAGCGCGTTGAGCTTAACTGATCTACCCGACTCGTCCACAAATGCGTCTTGCGGAAGTTCTCTCGACAACTTCAATTCTGCGCCGCGCACGCGATGTTTGGGACTGCCTTTGCCATCACTTTGGAAGGCCATGGGCAGTATGAGACCCATGTAGTCTGCGAAACGCGCCGAATGATTTAGGAATGCGAGCGCTAACCAAGCGCGATAGCCAAAAGGGGGATTGCCCAATACTGCGTATCGCTGGTAGTTGGATGGCGGCATCCAGGTCAAGTAGTCTTGACGAATGAAGTCAGGTCGTGTCGGGAGTATGTCAATGCCGATACGATGACCTCTTGGCATCAAGTCATAAAACGCTCCAGCGCCTGCCCCTGGATCAATAAAGTGATAATCATCAATGATCGCATAGTCTTCTTGCATGGCAGCGTACAGATTCTCACTGCACTCCTTCGCCACCTCTGGCCGAGTGTAGAAGGAGTCAAGCCCCACTTCGTCGTGGTCAACCCAAGCTGGAATCAGTTGGCAATCCTTCCACGCCTGGTTGCGAATCAGTTTAGCCTGCTCAATTTCTCGGCGCAGGTGAACCTTTCTACGATTTGCAGTGTGCTGGCTACTTAATCTACTCGTGACTGTGGGCAGTGGGATCTGATTCATGATAACCCCTGCGAGCTTGATCGATACTGTACATGATAGACGATTAGCCCAGTTTATATCATATAGGTTACCCTATAGCAAATCCAATTGGCAATTGAAGTGAAGGAATGCCATCGCAATCTTTGTGCCCAGAACGCCATTGCGGCTAAGATAAAGGCTGGCGAACCACACACCACGAGACGCAGCCCATGGCACATTCCCACGGTCATGACCATTCGCACCATCACCATCATCACGGTGGCGGTCCGCTTGCTAAAATCGCGCAGGCGCTGCACCTGCCCGGCTTCACGCATGACCACAGCCACGCTGACTTGGCTGCCGACCGCGCCTTTTTGGACAACCGCCTGGCAGTGCGCACGGTCTGGCTGGCGCTGTTGGCGCTGGGCGCCACGACCGCGCTGCAAATTGTCATCTACATCGCCAGCGGCAGCGTCGCCCTGTTGGCCGACACAGTACACAACCTCGGCGACGCGCTCAATTCCGTGCCGCTGCTCTTCGCCTTTTATCTCGCCCGCCGCGCCGCCAACCGGCGTTATACCTATGGCTACGGGCGTCTGGAAGACATCGCCGGCGTCTTCATCGTCATCTCCATCGGCTTCAGCGCCGCCTACATCCTCTATGAATCGGTACAGCGCCTGCTCAATCCACTGCCCCTGGACAACCTGGAGTGGATCGCGCTGGCATCGCTGGTCGGCTTCGTGGGCAATGAGCTGGTGGCGGAGATGCAGATTCGCGTGGGGCGGCGCATCGGCTCGGACGCCATGATCGCGGACGGACAGCACGCGCGCGTCGATGGCTTGACTTCGCTGGCGGTGCTCATCGCCGTGCTGGGGACGCTGATAGGTCTGCCCATCCTAGATCCCATCGTTGGCGTGGTCATTGCCGTGGCGATTGTCGGCATCACCTTGAACGCCGTTCGCGCGATCTGGTATCGCATGATGGACGCGGTTGACCCGCACCTGGTCGAGCATGTCGAGGCGCACGCGCTGGAGGTGGCGGGCGTGCAGTCGATTGAGGCGCTGCGGCTGCGCTGGGTGGGGCATCGCATGTACGGCGTGATGATCCTGCGCTTGTCCGCTGCAGCGACCATGCAGGAAAGCCAGGCGATCGTGCGGGAAATCCAGCATCAGGCGCTGCACATCATCCCGCAGTTGGAAGAACTGGCTGTGCAGGTGGAGCTGGCCGACGCGTAGCTGGTCAGCCCGCGGACTCGATTAGTAATTCGGCGGGCCTGTCGAGGAATGCGCCCAGCCGCGCAGTCCTCGCCTCCAGTTGCGCCAATTGGTCGTCGTTCAGTTTATCGAAGGGCGAAATCCGCAGGCGAAGAGCCCTTTTGCGCTTCTCTACTTTCCAACTGGCGCAGGCGACGCCGTCATGCAGGACGCAAGCGCGGATGAGCCCGCCGCCGGGATAGACCTGCCGCGCATGAGACTCGGCGACGATGAAATCGCGGACTTTGTGCGACAGCAGATAGTTGTCATAACGCGGCAGCAGGCGCAGCGATGGCTCAGAATTGATATCTTTACTCTGCGTCTTCAACATCAGCATATCGCCCGTCGCTGTCGCCACCGTCACGCACTCCTCGCGTGCGCTTGCCCAAGCCTCGCGTACCTGTGCGGCGCCCAAACCTGACCAGGCGGCGAAGTCTTCCATCGTCGCCGGCGCGCCGGCTTGCAGGTATCGCTGCGCCAATTCACGCAGCGGGTCGGCCAGAGCGGGAGCTGTCTCGGGCAGCCACTGATCAAGCAGCACAAAAGTCAACTTGCCAGCGCGTTCGGGACCATGGCAGATCAAGCCACGCAGCGCCGCAAAACGTACGAGGTGATGGATGGCTTGCCCAGCTACAGGGATGCCATATTCGGCCAGCGCCGTGGCAAGTTCGGCTCGGTTCAAGGCGCCTTCTCGCGCCAGGATTGCGAATATCGCCTCGAGAGCCTCTTCGCGGATGGCTTCTGTCAAGCCGAGCTGCTGATAACGCCGGCGCGTCCCGCGGATGGCGCCCTCGCCGCAGAGTGTCAGCAGCCAGCGCAAGTCTTCGGATGTGACCAGATGCAGCGTGCCGCGAATGCTCCAACTGAGCGCGATAGAGCGATCGATCTCGCGGGCGCGAATGACATCAGCGCTGGTCAGTCCATCTGCTCGCGCGTGGACGGCCAGTTGCGCCGATGCCCATTCCTGCGATTGCAGCGCGCAGACTCGCCGCAGGACTTCAGCGGCGCTGCGTTCTGTCCGCCGTGCCAGCCATTGATGCCGCCAACGCAACTGGCGAAGCTCGGTGGGCGTCAATGTCCTGGTCATGGCGCTCCCGGAAACTTATGAGGACTGGTGGTTTGTGCCCGCAAGGCTTGTATAATCGGCGCTGTGAAGGACAAGTTCATGCCAGCCGCTGATGCCGAGCGCGCTGCCGAACAAGAGCGCATCAACGCGCGCATCGCTGGCGCTGGCGGCATCCTGGCGCTGGGCAATGTCAGCAGCCGCGTCATTGGGCTGGCGCGCGAAATCGTCATCACCTACCTCTTCGGCGCGACGGGCTTGGTCGATGCGCTGCAAGTCGCCATCATTGTTCCCCGCGCTATCTACGATTTGCTCATTGGCGGGCATGTCAACGGCGCTATTGTGCCTGTGCTCAGCGATGTTGTGGCACGCCGCGGACGGGAGGAATTGTGGCGCGTACTCTCCGCCCTTGCCAGTTTGATTGTGGCTGCGCTGGCGATTTTGGTGCTGCTGATTGAGCTCTTCGCGCCGCAGATCGTGCCCCTGGTCGCGCCCGGCGCGGACTCCGCGACTCAGTCGCTAGCCGCCGATCTATTGCGCATCACGGCGCCGGCGCTGCTGTTTCTCAGCCTCTTCGCGCTCTTCAGCGGCACATTGTTTGCACTGCGTTCTTTTACTTTACCTGCTTTCGCTGGTGTGGTCTTTAATGGCTGCATCGTTGGCGTCACGCTGCTGCTGGCGCCGTCGCAGGGCATTCGAGCGGTGGCACTGGGCTGGCTGACGGGGGCAGCGGCGCAAATGCTGCTGCAACTGCCGGGATTGTCGCTGCGACAGCTGCGCTTGCGCTTGGACTGGCGGCAAGCGGCATTACGGCGCATCGGCTGGCTCTACATCCCGGTCATGCTCTCGCTGTGCATGGACACGCTAATCATCCGCCCCTTCAGCTACAGCCTGGCCAGTCACGCTGGCGAAGGCAGCATCGGCATTATGAATTGGGCGACTACGCTGATTCAGTTTCCACAGGGCTTGGTGGCCACCGCCATCAGCGCTGCGGTGCTGCCCACCTTGGCTCGGCAAGCCCTGGATTCGGAGGCGGCCCGCGCCTTTGTGGATACGCTGGGCTTGGGCTTGCGTTTGACGGCCGCGTTGATTTTGCCGGCCGCGGCGGGGCTCTTCGTGCTAGCGACGCCTGTGATTGCGCTGCTCTTTGAAAATGGCGCTTTCCTGGCGGCGGACACGGCTATCACGGCGATTGCGCTGCGGCTCTACCTGCTGGGTTTGCCCTTCGCTGCGCTGGATTTGCTGCTGGTCTACGCCTTTTACGCGCGCAAAGACACGCTGACGCCGGCGCTGGTGGGCGTAATCAGCCTGGTCTTGTATGTGGCGGCGGCGCTGCTGCTCTTTGAACCGCTGGGCTTGTATAGCTTGATGCTGGCCGACAGCTTGAAACACGCCGCGCACGCGCTGATTTGCGGGGCGCTGCTGTGGCGGCGGCTGGGCGGATTCGGCGGGCGGCAACTGCTGGCGACGCTGGTCAAGGCGGCGCTGGCTTCGCTGATCATGGTGGGGGTCGCCCTATTGAGCCTGCCGGCGCTTGGGGACTTTATTGGCAGTGACAGTCTGCTGCAAGAAGCGCTGCTGGTGGCTGTCGCGGGGCTTGGCTATGGCGGCGTCTTCTGGCTGGCGGCTCGCTGGCTGCGGCTGGATGAACTATCCTGGCTCTTGAGCCTGCTGCGGCAGCGGCTGGGGCGCGGCTGATATGTCAATGGGCAACAAGGACGCGAGTCATCTCTATCCGCTGGCTTGCCTGGTCTTCCTGGTCGGTGGCATTTCAGGCAGCGCCATCGGCTTGCAATTCACCGGCGCAAGCTGGCCCGCTTTGCTTGAGAGAGTTGCAGCGGGCTGGCATTCTTGTGGCTGGTGGTAGAATGACGCGCTGACGAAGGCAACAAGAGGGGGCGCAATGAAAATACTGGTTAGTGGCGGCAGCGGGCGCATCGGCAAAGTGACCATGGAGGAATTGCGTGCGCATGGCTACAAAGCCACCTCCGCCGACCGCGCCCCCTTGGGCGAGCAGACGCAGCTGGTGGATTTTGAAGACTTGGGGCAAGTCATCGGCGTGATGCAGGGGCATGACGCGGTCCTGCATCTGGCCGCCATCCCCTCGCCAAGCAGACACACCGCCGATGTCGTCTTCCGCACCAATGTGATTTCGACATTTAATGTGCTGGAGGCTGCAGCCATCCTCGGTATCAAGCAGATCGTGCTAGCCAGCAGCATCTCGGCCTTGGGATACGCCTTTCGTCACCGCCCCTTCAACCCGCTGCATCTGCCTCTCGACGAGACGCATCCGCTACTCTCGCAAGATTGTTACGGGCTGTCCAAGATGATCGGCGAGGAGCTGGCGGAGGGCTTCTGTCGGCGTGTGCCAGACATGTCGATCGCCAGTCTGCGCTTCACGACCGTGCTGAGTGAGGACTCGCGCGGCTGGCTGGGGGAAGCGCGTGCCAATCCGCCCGCGCCAGAGGCCAACAATGGCGCATTTTGGACTTATGTCGATGTGCGGGATGCGGCGGCGGCATGTCGCCTGGCGCTGGAAACCATGGCGCCCGGGCACGAGGCTTATTACATCTGCGCGCCAAATATCTGGCGTCCGGACGATATCGCGCAGCTATTGAGAACTTATTTCCCCGGCGACTACGCCATCGACGAGCGCATCCGCGGCGACAGCAGCCCGGTGGATTGCAGCAAGGCGGAAAGAATGCTCGGCTGGCGGGCGCACTGGGGCTGGGACGGGCAGGCGCTGTGAGGCGGCTCGCTGGGACGCCTGTCTACCCTGCCCCCGCCCCGAAGCAACAAGAAGGGGAGTCGCGTCGCCCCGTGTGGACATACGGTCTTCGCCGCGGGCCAGCTTCCCCCTGACTTGACGGGGGAACCGAGGGGGGTTAAATCGGTAGGCGACTCTTGTGTCGCCTCAGCAACGACCAAAACAGCCAGGAAATCGCATGAACCAGCCCACCATACTTTTCACCAATGATGACGGCATCAACTCGCCTGGTTTATGGGCGGCGGTTGAGGCTTTTCGCGACTGTGGGCGGCTGCTGGTGGCTGCGCCGCGCGAGCAGCAATCCGGCATGGGGCGCAGCATGCCGCATTACAGCCAGGGCAGCATCTTCCCCTACAGCCCGCCCGGCGACTTTGGCGATTGCGCTGCCTATGCGGTGGATGGCACGCCGGCGCAAGCTGTGCAGCATGCCATCTTAGAGCTGGCGGATAAGCAGCCGATTGATCTGCTCGTCAGCGGCATCAATTATGGCGAGAACACTGGCAACGGCGTGACGATTTCCGGCACTGTCGGAGCGGCGCTGGAGGGCGCGAGCTTCGGCATCAAATCCCTCGCTGTCAGCCTGCAAACGACCACCGATCTGCACCTGACGCATTCGGACGCGGTCGATTTCCGCGCGGCGGCGGCTTGGACGCGGCAGTTTGGCGTTTGGCTAATCGGGCATTCGGCGCTGCCCGATGATGTCGATGTGCTGAAGATCGATCTGCCTTGGCGCGCCACCCTGGACAGCGAGTGGCGGGTGACGCGGCTGTCGCGGCGGCGCGTCTATTTTCCTACGCGCCCCGAACGCCTCACGCTGGAAGACCCGGCCAAGCTGGGCTATCACTACCACGCCAATCCTCACGAAGCCGAGCCGGACAGCGATGTCTACGCCTTGCTGCACGATGGCGTGATTTCGGTAACGCCCATCAGCCTGGATTTGACCTCGCGGACGGATCTCTTTCGCTTGCGGCAAATCTTGCTAGACTCCGCGAAACGAGAACTTCTCTAGCAAAACTGTAGGGGTGAGGGCGGTTAGGTGACCATCTGTAGGGGCTACCCGTTGGGTCGCCCTGTCCCTGCATGTGTCAGGATTGCAGGATTGCTCCTTCCACCTCGCGTTCCCAGCTGCCCGCTACCACGACGCCATGTTCGTTTAGCCCGCCGCTGGCTTTCTCACCACTGAGATAAGGTCGTTTGCCCAGCGGGAAGCCACTCTTGGCGGTCGCATCCATGTCGCCATTGATGAAATGCAGCGCCACGCCAGCCCGCTCGCTTGCGGTGGTGTTGGCCAGGGTGCAGTGCGCCACGCCATAGGCGAAGAAAGCTACGCCGCCAGCCGGCAGCTCAATGGCGATGGCTTCGTCTTCGGGTGGGTAACAACGGATGTGGTGGTCGCTGTAGGGATCGCGGCTATGTGCATAAGCGACGTGGAAGCTGCCGGGGATGACGTGGATTGTGCCATTGGCGATAGTGGCTTCGTGCACCGCCGTCCACATGGCTGTGCCTTGCAGGGGGTCGTCGATTTGGAAGTAGGCGTTGTCCTGGTGCCAGTTGGTGCCGCTGCCATGCTTGCCCGGTTTGAGGAAGACCTGGTCAAGATGCAGCACGACCGGGTCGCCGATCAGCTGGCGGACGCCGTCGATGACCTTGTCGGCGAAGGGCATGGCGCGGAAGAGCGCGCTATGCGGGAACATGGGGCAGAGCTGCAGGTTGACCTGGTCGCTGGATGGGGTCTCGCCATCGCCAGCCGTGGCTACATTGCGCAGCAGCCCGCGCTCCTTGAGGCGCTCTAGCTCGCATTGCATGGCTCGGACTTCACGCGCGCTCCAAAAGTCGGGGACAGCCAGCCAGCCTTGACTGCGAAACTGCGCTATTTCAGCCTGTGTAAACATGTTCGTCTCCCGTCAGTGGAAAGAGATTCCACTACAGAGGACGCAGAGAGCGCAGAGTGGGGTGATGCGGGCGATGCTTGTGCCGCCCCTATGACCTTCCAAATCTCTGTGCCTCTGTGTCCCTGTGGCAAATATCGAAGTGATAGGCTTTCGCATGACTTCCTTTGCTTTACTCTAGTTCAAACCGCGCAGGGCGTCGCGAGCGGCTGGGCTGTCGATGCGCTGCAGGGCTTCCCGGGCAAAGCGACGCACGCCGGGGTTGCGGTCGCGCAGGGCGTTGCTCAAGGCGGGGACGGCGCGCTCGCTGCCGATTTTACCCAGCGCTTTGCAAGCCGCCCGCTTGACCGCGTTGTTGTTGTCGAAGAGCGCAGCCGTCAAACCGGGCACAGCCGGATAGCCGATTTTGATTAAAGCGCCGGCGATACCCGCCCGCAAAAACATGTCATCATCGCGCAGAGCCTCCAGCAGGGCGGGGACGGCTGCTTCTGCTTCGTCGCCGATTTGCCCCAGCGCTTTGGCAGCCAGATAACGCGTGCCGGGGTCGGCAGAACGCACCAGCTCAATCAACTGCGGCACAGCCGGCGCATAGCGGCGCTCGCCCAGGTATACAGCGGCCTCGGCGCGTTCCTGGACATCAGCATCTTGCTGCAGCGCCAGCCAAGCCTCGTCAACGCTGTGAAAGGCGCTCACCAGCCAATGCCCGTGGTCGCCGATGGGTCAGCCGGCTGATTGAGATAACGGATCTCGAAATGCAGGTGCGGTCCGGACGAGTTGCCGGTGCTGCCCACAAAACCGATGACCTGCCCAACCGCGACGGTCTGCCCGCAACCGACATTGCGGCTGCTCATGTGCCCGTAAAGCGTAGAAAAAGGACCATGCCCGATGACGACAGTGTTGCCATAGCCCCAGTTGTTCCAGCCGGCATAGAGCACGGGACCGCTGTTGGCGGCGTAAATTGGCGTGCCTGGCGCCGCGGCGATATCGATGCCGCTGTGCCCGGCATAAAAGCCACGAACGAAAGTGCCATTGGGCAGCGGATTCGACCAGTAGGCGCCGCCGCCGCCGCTGCGGGGACCGCAACTGAAGGGGCTCCGTGGGTCGAAAGCCACGACATTGCCGGCGCTATCCTGTTGCACGGGCGCATTCCAGGTGATGACTTCGCCCTCACCGCCGGGGATGAAGAGAAAGGCATTGCTGGGAGGCAGGAAATCCGGCGATACATCGGCGAGGCGGTTAGCGGGCGCTTCGATGATGGCGTAGGGATCGCCAATGCCGTATTTCTCGGCGATGGCGGCGATATCCAAGCCTTGTGTGCGCAGGACGGTGTGGCATGCGCCGTCGCCGGGTGGGATATTGACGACATCGCCCGGTCGCAGCCACTGCGCCAACCGGTGATTGTTGCACCAGGCCAGCGTTTCGCTGCTTAGTCCGTAGCGACCGGCGATGCCCGACATGGTGTCGCCCTGCTGTGCCAAATGCGTCGTCATCTGCGTGCGCGAATGGTTGGGGATGATGGTGAAGGGATCGTAGCTCAGGGCGGATTCCCGCTCAATGAGAGAGTCGGCAAGTGGCAGGGGCGGGGTGGCCAGCAGTTGGCGAATTTGCTGGGCGCTGAGCGTGGGCGCGGCGGTGGCGGGCAGGGCGCTGGGCTGGACAGCAATGCGTGTGGCGGGCAGCAGTGTGGCGGTTGGCGCGGCCACGACGGTGTCGGCAGGCTTGACGCTGGCGCTGCTGATCCCCGACGGCGCAGTGATGACCAGGAAGGCGGCCGCGACGATCAGCACAATCGATGCCAGCAAGCAGAGGCAGCCACAGCCACTACGCCAGCGCGGCAGCGTTTCGGCGCGGGTGTATGGCGACACCCGCGCGGGACCTACGGAAGAGCCTCGTCTGCGCATAGGGCTGCTATTCTACCATTGTTTCAGCATAGAATCGCCTACGCGACATGACAGCGTCAGCCGCCTAAGCGCAGCACATCCAGGGCGAAGGGCAGCTGCGGACGCGTGCCAAAACCAAGACTGAACTGATTCCAGTTGCTCACATAGAGGCGGCCCCGAACCGCGTCGCTCGCCACATCGCTGGCGCCGCGGAAGTCTTTGGCCAGCATGACTAGCGCGCCATTTTCCAGCCTGGCAACGCGGTTCCAGTTCAGCAGCGCGACATAGATTCTGCCATCGCCCGCGATGTCTATGCCGTCAAAGCCATAGTCGCGATTATCCGCGTCGTTAAACAGTGTCTCTGTGCGGGCCATGGCGGCGTCCAGGTCAGGCGAGTCGGCAGGCACGCGGAAAATGCTGTCGTTAGCGCTATTGGTGATGAGCAGGGCATGCCTCCCGCTGTCGTATGCCAAGCCTGTGGGGGCGGCGCTGCTGGCGGCGGGCTGCCAGAAGAGGCTTAGGTCCCCGCCAGCGCTGTTGAAGCGCAGCACGCGCGGCGGGTCGCGGTCGCTGATGTAGATGCGGTCCTCGCGGTCGAGGGCGATATCGTCAGGCAGCATGAGGCCATTGACGCGCCCAGCCGGGATTTCCGCTAGCAATTGCAATCCTGCCTCGTCAAAGCGCCAGATGACTGCGCCCTGCGCGTCCAGGGGAGTCACGCGATCCAGGATGGTTAGCGCGCCGTTCGCGGCGACATCCAAGCCCGTGACCGAGCCGATAGCCGCCTCCGCGCTGATGATCTCGCGAACCTGCCCGGCAGGATCGATCGCCCAGACGGCGCCGGTCTGGTAACTGCCGGTGTAGAGCGCGCCATCCTCCGCCAGCGCCAGTGCAGCGGGATAAGCCTCATCGCCTGGCAAAGCGGCGAATTCGGCGACAGTAACAGCGTCGGACACAGCGACGGCTTGCGAGCGCGGGGCGCTGCCGACCACGAACCAGGTCATGGCGGCGATCAAGACTGCGCCGATGAGCAGAGTCAGCAGCAGGAAGAGCAAGGCGCGCAGGCGGGCTCGGCGTGTCGGTGATGGATGGCTGTCGGTCATGGCGTTTTCCGGCTAACGCAGTTCCAGGCGGGGTTATGGTAATGCAGGGTAGCGCTGTCTACAATCGCTGCCGCTGGGGTTGGCGATGCTGTGGCTGTCGCTGGGGCCGGGCAAAGCGGGCTAGGCGCGGACTTCCGTGCCGGGCACTGTGACGGGCGATTTGCCGCTGGCCTCCGCCTTGCCCAGCAGAACATCCGCCGCCGCCAATGCTGCGCAGGGGCGGAAGCTGAAGGCGCAGACATAGCTGTCAATATCCGGGAAATCCGCCAGTTCGTAGGCTTCGCAGAGCGCCACGACCAGCAGGCGCTCGCCGGCGATGCGGTGTAATTCGCGTACAATTTCGGCTTGGCGGGAGCGATCGAAATCCATGCCGGGCAGAGTGTAGTTCTCAGTCACAGCGATGATGAGCCCCGTGGCCGGCAGGTCCGCGCTGGAGAAGTCTTCCGCCGCGATGACTTGCATGTTGGCGCAAGCATCTCCCATAGCACTTGCAAAAACATCAAAGGCGGGCCTAGCTTGATTGGGTCCGATGCCGCGCGTTGTGGTGAGCACGGCGTAGGCGCCCCGTTCAGTCGTGTTGACCAGGGTGAGCGGCGCGTCGGCGTTAAGGGGCAGGAGTTGCCGCCGGTCGCGCAGGACGGCGATGGCTCTCCCCGCGATATCCCGCTCGATTTCGCGATGCGCTGCTGTGCCGATGACTGCGTCTCCTGGCAGCGCTTCGGTGCTGAAGCCGGCGTCGCGCTTTAGCCGCAGGATGCGCCCGACCGCCTCGTCAACGCGGGCCATGGGGATGCGACCGTCTTTGATGGCAGCAATCACGGCGCGAATCAAGGCGCGCTGCTGCGCCAGATACTGGCTGGCATCGTGATCATAGTGCTCCTCCGCCAGCATCATCAGGTCGACGCCGGCAATGAAGCCCTGGATGATGGCGTCGCTGGGCTCGTAGTTGCGCTTCATGGAGTGCATATTCATGCTGTCGGAAACGACCAGCCCTTCAAAGCCCAATTCGCCGCGCAGCAAGTCGCCCAGGATGAGCGGCGACAGCGTGGCCGGCCGGCCGGGGTCCAGCGCGCTGAAGATAATGTGCGAGGTCATGACGATTTTTGCGCCCGCTGCAATGCCAGCGGCAAAGGGGTGCAAGTCGATGCGCAGCAATTCCTCGCGAGAGCGATCGACGGTCGGCAAGCCGCGGTGGCTGTCCAGGCGGGTGTCGCCGTGTCCGGGGAAGTGCTTTAAGGTGGCGACAGCGCCACCCGCATGCGCGCCACGCACGGCGGCGGCGGTCATGTCCGCGACCAGGCTTGGCTCTTCGCCAAAGGAGCGCATACCGATGATGGAGTTATGCGGGTTGGAATTGCAGTCGGCGGCTGGACCCAGCACGACATTCAAGCCGACCGCCGCTAGTTCGCGGGCGATGAGGCTGTACATGCGGTAGGCGCAGTCGGGGTCGGCGGTCGCGCCCAGCGCCATGTTGCCCGGTCCCATGGCGCTTTCAGCCGTCATCACCGACCAGGTGCCTTCTTGGTCCGCGCCCAGCAGCAGCGGGATGCCCAGGCGAGTCTCCCGCGCGAAGGATTGCAGCGTATTGCAGAGACGAAGGGCTGACGCGGCATCGGGGACATTCTCGTCGCTGATGTACGCGCCGCCGACCAGATGCTCCTGCATGAGGATGCGCGCTTCGTCCAGTTGGTTGCCGGCGAAGGCCAGCATGAACATCTGCCCGACTTTTTCTTCAATGGTCATGGATGCGATGGTGGATTGGATGTTCATGTGGCGGTCCAGATTCTCACGGTTTTCAATCTCGAAACACGGCAGAGTTTAGTCGTCTATCGAGTCGATGACAACATAACAGCGTTCTGGGGTGCAATAGACTTGGTCTACTTCATAATATGCCGCGACTATCGGGAAATTGCGGTTTCCCAACGTACTTTTGTGTTCGTTATAATAGTAAGTGAACTGCTGCAATTCGATTTCGCCCTTTCCTTCAGCTTTCGCCTCCGAAACGCGCCAGGTTGGCTGACAAGCATAGTGGTACGAATGCCAGCGCAAATAGCAGTAGCATCGAGAGCCTGCGCCACAATGTCATCATTGCCCCCGTGGCTTGCAGCTATATGCGAGCGAACCGCCCGCGGCTCTACTTCACTGCTCCCATGGTCAAGCCGCGCACCAGATAACGCTGGAAGAAGAGCGCCATGATGAACGGCGGCAGCATGGTGACGACGGCGGCAGCCGACATATCTTCCCAGGCGACTTCGTATTGCCCGATGAAGAGCGTCAGCACAATGGTCAGCGGCTGCGAATCGTTGGTGCGGGTGAAGATCAGCGGAATGAGAAAATTGTTCCAGGTCGAGAGCATGGTCACCAGGAAGACCGCCACCATGCCGGGGCGGGCCAAGGGCAAGATGATGCTGTAGACCAGCCGCCAGCGGTCCGCGCCATCCACGCGTGCGGCATCCTGAATCTCGCTGGGGATATCGCGCACGAAGGTCGTCATCATCCAGACGGACAGCGGCAGCAGCAGCGTTACGAAGATCAGAATCAAGCCCAGCAGCGTGTCGATCAGCTCCAACTGCGACATCAAGAAGAACAGGGCGATCAGCGAGACCCAAATGGGCAGCGGCAGCATGAACATAATGAGCAGGAAGATGAGGTTGCGTCCACGGAATTGCATGCGCGCAAAAGCATAGCCAGCGCCCGTCGCCAGCAGCGTGACGATGCCGGCCGAACCGACGCTGATGATGATGCTGTTGCGCAAGCCCGCGCCCATCAAATCGGCGGTCGGTGAAAAACCGCCGGCGCGGAATTTTGCGCCTTCTGTGAAAATGGTGTGGTAAGCCTCGAAAGTGGGCTGGCTGGGGAACCAGATCTTGTAGGGACGGGCGTAGAGCTCCATCCGCGTGGAGATGCTGCTGACAGCCACCCAGTAAATCGGCGCCAGCGCCCAGATCAGCACGATGGCGGACAGGGCATAAATGACCGCCAGCCGCAGGCGTTCTTGCCCACGCAGCCCCAGTCTCATGCCTCCTGCACCCCCTGGTTGTAGACGCGCAGCACGAAGATCATGCCCACGCCCAGCGACATCAGCAGGATCAGGTAGGACAGCGCCGCGCCCAAGCCCACCCGCAAATCGCGGAAGACCAACTCATAGTTGTAGAGCATCAAAGTCTTGGTGAAGGGGTTCATAGCGCCGCCGGCCGAGCTGCCCGCGGTCAGCGTCCAGACGACATCGAAAATCTGAAATGCGGCGATGAACTCCACCACCAGGGCGATG
Source organism: Anaerolineae bacterium (assembly GCA_034420985.1). Lineage (GTDB taxonomy): Bacteria > Chloroflexota > Anaerolineae > Aggregatilineales > Phototrophicaceae > UBA6055. The sequence goes on from DAOUKU010000046.1 coordinate 22,858, forward strand.
CCGAAGGAGGGCAGCAGCAGGGGCAGGGTGATGAAGCGCACGCGGCCAATGGCATTCGCGCCATCGACCTTGGCAGCGTCATAGAGGTCGTCGGGGATGCTCTGCAAGCCCGCCAGCAAAATGATGGTGGGGAAGGCGTAGCGAGTCCAGGTCTGCACGACGGCGACCCAGAGAATCTGGCTTTCCGGCGCGCGCAGCCATACCTGGTATTCGTCAATCAGCCCGAATTGATAGAGGAATCCATTCAGCGCGCCATACTCGCCATTCAGCAGCCAGCCCCAGAGGAAGCCATTGACTACGCCGGGCAGCATCCAGGGCAGGATGGCCAAGGTGCGCACGACGCCGCGCCCCGGGAAGCGCTGATTCAAGAGCATGGCGATGCCGAAAGCCACCACCATCTCCAGCGGCAGAGTCAGGATGACGACCTGGAAGCTGCGCCCGGTCACCTCCCAGAATTCGTCGTCTTGCAGGAGTTTGGCGTAATTTGCCGCGCCGACGGGTTTGGGCGGGCGGCGGATGCGCAGGTTGCGATTGGTGAGGCTCTGCCCGAAGGTGTCCAGCGCGGGGTAGTAGATGAAGAGCGCGATCAGCAGCACGATCGGCGTCAGCACGACGATGACATAGAGGGCGTCGGATGTTGGGCGGCGGGGTTTCACGATGTGTCTTTCTTCATCGGCACTATCGCATCATTCGGAGTATAAAGATTGCTCGTCTATAAACGACATGTCCAGCCTAAGCGAATCTCGTAGGGGCGACACTTGTGTCGCCCGCATGACCATCCCGCCAGCTGCGAGGACACTACTCCACATACAAGCTGTCCTCAGCCCACCGCGCGGGATTCTCGACAATGTAACGCCGAATCTCGTTAAGCGATTCTTCGTTGCGGACAATTCTGTCGTGATAGTTGCGCTGCCAAATTCGACCATCGCCAACGAGACCTTCTGACCGCGCTCGCCTGGTAACAGCCGCCTTGTATTGCCCGATAATTGCGCCGAGCGAGCCTGCTTTGATGCTGCTCGTGCGCTTTGGGACTGGCGAAGAATGACCTGTTAGCTGGTTGCTTTGCCAAGACTCTTCAATTATGACGAGGCCGTGGAAGTGATTGGGCATCACGACAAATCGGTCAAGCTGGACATTCTTTCGCGCAAGCGCCAAGTATTGCCACTCTTCAAACGCGATTGAGCCTAAGTAACTCAATCGCACCTCGCCTTGCAAGATGTGTCCGAAGAGATTGACATGTTGATGAGTGCACAGCGTAACGAAGTACACGCCTGCTTGACGGTAGTCATACTCGCGCTTGCGAATGGATCGCCGCGAAGGATACCTTTGAAGACCAGAGTTGGTTTCGGTTAGGTCACGCACGATTTTGTCGCAAAGCTCACAAATGGTTTGGCTAAGTGGGCGACACAAGTGTCGCCCCTACGATTTTGGCTCTTACATATACTCGTCCTTCAGCGCATTCCATTCTGCGGCCAGGGCGTCGATCAGGTCGTCCGACGACATGCCCGTCTGCATGGCTTCCTTGATGTGCTCGCTGACGGAAGCCGCCCAGGGACCCCACCACAGCGCGAAGCGCGGCAGTTCATTGGTGTGCATGCTCTGCGCGACGATCTCGTCATAGCCCTGGATCACGCCTTCTTCATTCAGCGCGGCTGCCACGGACATGCGCGACGGATAAAGCCCGAAGGCGTTGTAGATGTCCGTCTGCGTGCCTTCACTGACATACCACTTGATGAACTCCCAAGCCGCTTCGGCATTTTCGCTGTCGACCGAGATGCCGATGCCAGCCGGGAAGCTCCAGGTATTGCCGACTTCCGGCAGTACCATGTAGCGGCTGTCGGGCGCTTGCTGCGAGCGGTCGGGATTGTTGGCCACAGCCAGCGAGCCCTGCCAGGCCTGATGGAAGACGCCAACGCCGCTCCAGAACAGCGCGTGCTGGTTGATGCTGCCCGCCAGGATCTCGGGGCTGATCAGCTCGTCGTCGAAGAAGGTCTTCAACAGCGCCATAGCCTCGCGCCCCTTGCTGCCTTCATCGGCGAAGACGGGGTTGAGGTCGTCGTCAAACATGGGGTCGCCCATGCTCAGCGCCATCAGCCACCAGGACCAGGAGATGGCGCCCATGGCAATGGGGTGATCGTCGACGCCAGCCTCGCGGATGGCGTTGGCCTGTTCCTGCAGTTCCATCCAGGTGGTCGGCGCTGCGTCAAAGCCCGCTTCGGCTAGGCTAGCTGCGTTGTAATCCATCATCACCAGCTGCAGGTAGGTGGGGATGGCGTAGACTTCGCCATCGACCGTCCAGAAGTCCAGCTTCTCGAAGTCCTCCGTGTCGATATCGCTCATATCCAGGAAGCCGTTGAGCGACATCATATTGCCTGTGGCGACGACATTGGAGGGACCTTCTTCGGTGATGAAAATGACATCGGCTGGCGCCTGCCCGGCTGCGGAAGCCACTTGCACGCGGCTGTAGAGATCCGCCATTTGCACCGACTGGATCTCGACGGTGATGCCGCTATCAGCCATGAAAGCGTTGAGCGCCTCTTCGTTAGGCGGCACACCCCAGGAGGGCGTCAAGAACGATATAGTGGTGTCTTGCGCCTGCGCGGCAAAGCCCAAGCTTAGCAAGAACAACAAGAGCAGGACTGTCAAACTACGATGTAGACCTTTCATGGAGTGTCTCCCCTTTCATTGAACCGTATTTACCATAGTAACCAATTCTGTGCGCTAGGCAAATTCGAAGGGGCTAGACAGCCATTAACTGGCAACGAGGCGCTTGAGGTCGCAGCTGCTGCCGGGCGCTTGCGGACTTGCATAGACGCCATTTTCGACGCGGGCTGGCTGTGTGAAATGCGCGCGCAGGTGGGGGATGTATTCCAGGAAGATGACCTCGTGCCCCAGCGCGATGTGATTGAAGAGGACGAGATGTTGATGAATCTGCCCCATATCGCCGACATGCGGCACGACAGGAATGCCATACTTCCGCGCCAGCAGACTGACAGTGATGAACTCGCTAACGCCGCCCAAGCGCACGCAATCGGGCTGCAGGAAGCCGGCCGCCCCCGCCTGCAAATAATTCTTGAAAAGCATTTGATTGGGCAGGTGCTCGCCGATGGCCAGCTTCAAGGGCGCGATTTCGCGACTTAGAGTCTGATGCGCCAGCACATCGTCGGGATGTGTTGGCTCTTCGATCCAGTAGGGATTTATGCCGCGTAGCTGTGAGCATACGGCGATGGCTTGCGGCAGAGTCCACTGCTGGTTGCAGTCCAGCATGACGCGGGCGTCGTCGCCGACAGTCTCTCTCACCAGATAGGCGCGCCGGATGTCACGCGCTGCGTCTACTGAGCCGACTTTGAGCTTGACCGCCTCGAAGCCGCGACCCAGCGACTGGAGGATGTTCTGTTTGATGGTGTCGTCCGAATACTGGAACCAGCCGATGGAAGTGTCATAGCCAGGGTAGCCGCGCTCGATGATGCCCATTCGCGAGTCGCGCTTTGGCATTTCGTCCCGCAGTATCCGCAGCGCTTCCTCCTGCGTCAGGGCGTCTTCCAGGTAGCGCAGGTGCAGGGTGTTCAGCAGCGCTTGAGGCGACAAGTCCAGCAGCAAGCGCCAGAGTGGCAGCCCGCGCGCCTTCGCCCAAAGATCCCAGCAGGCGTTGACGATGGACGAGAGCGCCAAATGCACGACGCCTTTGTGCGGACCCAGCCAGCGATACTGCGGATGCTCTAGGATTCGGGCGTAGACGCCAGCAAAATCCGCCATTAGGTCTTCGATTTCGCCCCCGACCAGGCTGCCGCTTAGCGCGTCGATGGCTTGGCAGACCAACTCATTGCCGCCACCCAAGGTAAAGGCCAAGCCAATGCCGCGGATGTCGCCGGCATGCAGCTGCATAACGGCGTAGGAATACTGCGGATTGGAATGGACGCTGTCCGCGCCGGCGCCGGCTTCGAGCTCAAAGCGCAGGTCGTGGCTGGATACGACAGTGATGACATGGCTGGGCATGGCGAGTCTCCTAGGCTTGCAGCCTGCATTCTACCTTGAGAATGGCGCTGGCGGCGGTCTGCTTGTGGCGGCGAGTAATATGCGCTATAGTTGCGCCTAGCGCAAATTACGCAACTTCGGAGGGATTATCATGAAACATAAACTCGCTCTTCTCGCTCTTGTTCTGGCGCTGGCGGCGCTGCTGGCAGGGACTGTGGTGGCGAACGGCGATCCACATTACGCTGGCTTGGACATGGACTTGTCCGGCGTCACCATCAAGATGGCGGCTATCGGCGGCGGGCAATACGAAGTCATGTACGACTCCATTGCCGTGTTTGAAGAAGCCACTGGCGCGACGGTTGAGATCATCGCCTTGCTGGACGGCTTCGCGATTGACCAGAAGCTCAAGGTCGACTTTGCTACCGGCGCGGCGGATTACGATGTCGCCTGGGATCACACCAGCTTCGTCGCCCAGTACACGCCCTTCCTGCATCCGCTGCAAGAATTCTTCAGCGAGGAAGAACTGGCGGCTTTCAGCCCGGCTATCCTGGACGCGGCGACCATCGACGGCAATCTGTACCTGATCCCGCGCCATGCAGATATCAGCCCCATTCACTATCGCGCCGACCTGTACTCGGACGAAGCTATCGCCGCCGCCTATATGGAAGCCACGGGCGAGGAATTGACCGTGCCGACCACGCTGGAACAGATCGACAGGCAGGCGCGCTTCTTCGTCGAAAATGGGCACAGCACCTTTGGCTACACACTGGCGGGCAAGGAAGAGGCGCTGACCGGGCGCTTTTATGAGATGCTCTTCGCCAGTGGCGGCGCACTCTTTGATGCCGACTACAACCCGACCTTCAATGACGAAATCGGCGTCGCGGTTGCCGAGTTAATCGCTGGCTGGTACCAGGATGGCATCATCCCGGCGGACACCACTTCCCTGCTCTGGGATGGCGTTGCGCAGAACTTCTGCAACAACGATGTGGCCGTCAAGCTGGAATGGTACGGCTGGTACGCTTACTTCCAGGATCCGGATGCCTGCGCGGTGGCTGGCAACTTCGGTTTGGCGCGCGGCTTCACCGGTTTGTCGGTTGGCGGCGACAATGTCCGTCCCAGTGGCTGGGCGGGCGCGCATGCCTTCTCCATCCCGGCCACGGCGCCCAACCCGGCTGCTGGCGCGGAGTTGATCCGCTTCCTGACCTCGGAACGGGTGGCTTACGAAGAGGCGACTTTGGGCTTCCTGCCGGTGCGTGATGATGTCTGGGAACGGGTCATTGCTGATGCCGCGGATGCCGAAAGACCGCTGGACCGCGAACGGCTGGAGTTGGCGCGCACCCAGGTGGGCGAAGACTTCAAAACGCCGCCGCTGATCGCCGAGTGGATCCCCTTCTCCAACCTCTTCTACCCGCAGTTGCAAGCCATCATCTTGGGCGACATCGGCGCGCAGGAAGGCTTGGATGCCGCAGCCGCCGAAACCCGTGAACTGATGGAATCGGCCGGCTACTACGGCTAATCGGACTCCAGCCCGTCCCGAACCCCTTTCTCGCCATGAGGGAGGGGTTCACTATAAGGTTGGGGCAGGGCAGAAGTAATGCCGGCTTACAGATTCAACTACAGAGGACGCAGAGAGTGCAGAGTCGGATTATGCGGGTGACACAAGTGTCGCCCCTACGACCTTCCACATCTCTGTGTCTCTGTGGCACATATCCAGGCAGCCGCCTTTCCCATGCCTAACTTGGACTCACCTACATGATATCCCGGCGCAAACGCAAGCCCGACGAGGCAGCGCCAGCTAGACCTGGCATCGCGCCCAGCCGTATTGATGCCGGTCTCTTCCCTTTTCTATTGATCTTGCCAGCCATCATTGTCATCGCGCTGGTCATCGCTTTCCCGCTGCTGTATTCGCTTTATGTCAGCTTCACGCCCTACGAGCTGCTGCGCCCCAACAGCTTGAACTTCACGCTGAGCAAGGCGCTGCGCAATTATCAGAAATTGCTCAATGATGATATTTTTTGGCGATCGCTTTGGAATACGATCATTTTTCTAGCTGTCAGCGTCAATTTGAGTTACGCGATATCGCTGGCGCTATCGCAGTTGCTGGCGCGGGTGACGGTGGGGCAGAGCCTGCTGCGCACGCTGCTGATGGTGCCGATGATGTTCGCGCCCATCCTGGTGGGCATGCAATTCCGCTGGTTCTTCAACGCCAATGTCGGCTTGGTAAACAACTTTTTGATCAGCGTCGGGCTGATCCAGGAGCAGGGGCAAATCGCCTGGCTAGTGGATGTGCCGCTGGGCATGATCGCCATCATCATCGCTTCGATATGGATGAACATTCCCGTGCTGACCATCATTTTGCTGGCGGGTACGCTGAGCCTGCCGGCGGAAACTTTCGAAGCGGCGGAAGTGGATGGCGCCTCCGGCTGGCAGAAATTTCGTTTCATCACCTTCCCGTTGCTGGCGCCCTTTAGTTACATCGCACTGACCATCATGTCGCTGGATATCGCGCGGGCTTTTGACATTGTGCGCATCATGACCGATGGGGGACCTGCGCGCCGTACCGAGATGCTGTGGACCTACATTACGCGTCTGGCCATCGAAGATACGAAATTCGGGCTGGGCAGCGCCATGTCCTGGATCACGGTGTCGCTTTCGGTGCTTTTCACGCTCTATTTCTTCCGCCAGTTGGTCAAGGCGAGGATCGTGCGATGATCACGCGCAGTGTGGGACCGAACCGCCGCCGCAACGACCGCATTTGGAACGCGGTGGCTTGGCTGGTGCTGATGGGTCTGGCGCTGCCGGCCTTCTGGATCATCATGACGGCTTTCCGCCCGAATTCGGAAATCAACACTTTTCCGCCGGTGTGGATCCCGCAGCGGCTGACGCTGGAAGCCTACGCCAATATGTTCGGGCTGAACCCAGAAGTGCAGCAGCGCGTGGCGGTGGAAGCCTACCTGCGCAATTCGCTGCTGGCCTCTGGCTTAAGCACCATCGTGGCGGTGTCGCTGGGGACGCTGGCGGGTTATGCCTTTGCGCGCTTCCGTTTTCGCGGGCACACCAGCCTGTTTTTGGGCATCATGCTGTCGCGGGCGGTGCCGGGCGTGGCGCTGAGCCTGCCGCTGTTTTTGCTCTTCAACCGCGTGGGTTTGGTCAACAATGTGCTGGGCTTGGCGTTTGTGTATGTGGCGGTCAACATCCCCTTCACGGCTTGGTTGATGGACGGTTTCTTCAGACAAATCCCGCAAGAATTGACCGAGTCGGCTTACATAGACGGCTGCGGGCACTGGTCGGCATTTTGGCGGATTGAGCTGCCCTTGTCGCTGCCCGGGCTTTCGACAGCGGCCATCTTTGCGTTTTTGGCAGCCTGGAACGAATTTCAGATTGTCAGCGTGCTGGCGCGCAACAATGCTGCCAAGACTTTCCCGCCTGGGCTCTTCGCTTTCACCGAGCAATTCACCGTGGACTGGCGCGGCATGGCGGCCATGAGCGTGATCATGATGGTGCCAGCCGTGATTTTCGTGATTCTGGTACAGCGCAACCTGGTCAGCGGCTTGACCTTCGGCGCGGTCAAGGGTTAGGGGCAGTTCCCGCGCGTCGTCACATAGCCGGCGTGCACCCAGCCCAGCGTGCCGTCGTGGTCGACCTGGAACCAATCCCCGCGCCGGTCCAGCGCGCCAACCATTGCGCTGCATGACAAAGCGGCGATTAACATGAGTTTGAATGCAATGTGTCGCATGATGCGTGTTTTCGATATTTCATGACGGCAGTCTGACAATAACGCGCGCGCTGGTCGATTCCAAACGACAGATTCGCTGCGCATCCACTGCATAACGCGTTAAGCTTGGGTTGCCCTTTCGCAGCAAAAGGAAGCCCCCATGCAAATCACCGATATTGAAATCCGTCTGTGCAAACCGCGCGAGCAGATCATGTCCGAAAGCGAATTGCGCGACACGCAAAAGTCTGACCTGCATTTCTTGCTCATCACGCTGAGGACCGATGCGGGCATCGACGGTCTCAGCATGGGTTTCGCTGGCATGGGCGCGGAGATGGCGGGCCATGTGGCGGCGCAGTCATTAAAGCCTTTCTTCCTGGGCAAAGACCCGCTGGCGCGTGAACGGCATTGGCATGACTTCCGGCGTTACGACCGCGTCTGGCATCATACGCCCATCTATGCCTACGGCGCTTTTGACATCGCGCTTTGGGATATCGCCGGCAAACTAGCCGACATGCCGCTCTATCAGTTGCTGGGGCAATACCGCGACAAAGCGCCTACTTATGTCAGTTCCATGTTCCTGGATAGACCGCAGGACTACGCCGATCAAGCAGCCGAGTTCAAGGCGCGGGGCTTCCACGGCTACAAGCTGCATCCGCCCAGTGATTATCATGAAGCGCTGGAGGCCTACCGGCTCTGTCGCGAGGCTGTCGGCGATGACGCGCGTTTCAAGCTGATGGCGGATCCGGTGACGGCGCATAGCTATTACGAAGAGGCGCTGCGCATGGGGCGTGAACTGGAAAAGCTGGAATATTACTGGTTCGAAGAGCCGCTCTACGATGTCGATTTTGCCAGTTTGCGCAAGCTGACGCGCGATTTGGACATCCCTATCTGCGGGACGGAGGTGCTGGCGGGCGCGCATTATTCAACAGCCGAGTGCATCGCCAGCGGCGTGGTCGATATCGTGCGCAGTGATGTAGCGTGGAAGGGCGGCGTCACCGCGGTGATGAAAACAGCGCACCTGGCGGAGGCATTCGGCATGCGCTGCGAGGTGCACACCGCCATTTATCCAGCTCTGGAAATCGTCAATTTGCATTGCGTCTGCGCCATCGCCAATTGCGAGTTTTTTGAGGCCCTCGTGCCCAGTTCGCTGCTGAAGTTGGGCATTAAGAATCCGGTGCGCATCGATGACGAGGGCTATGCGCATCCGCCCGGTGGCGCCGGCACGGGCATCGAGTGGGATTGGGATTTCATCGACAATGCGACGGTGGCGGTGCTGTGACAAAACCCCCACCCTCTCCTCAGCCCGTAGAGACGGGGGAGACGGACCCGCAATATTCGCGAGTTGTAGAGGCGACCCATTAGGTCGCCCGCACACATGCAAATCCCTGACACGAACGACACGAGCGTCGCCCCTACGCGAGTCGCATATGGCGGAAAATCGGAGCGAGCCACCGGCTCTCCCACACAACTGTCCGTTCATGTCAAGCGCGCCGCGATTTGCCTTCGCCTGGCGGATGCGCAATACTTCGTCGCGTCTGATGGACTACAATGGAGGCAACTTTAGATATGAATGGCAAGAGATTTTCAAAGTTCGCTTTGTTCGTCTTGATCCTGCTCGCATTCGCTGTTGGGAGCGCCGCTGCGCAAGACACGGTCGAGTTGCGCTGGCTCAGCCATACCTTTGAACCCTGGAACGTCGCCCTGCAAGCCCACGCCGATGAATACATGGCGGCCAACGAAGGTGTCAACATCACCTACAGCCATGTCGTTCACGCCGATCTCAATGTGGAGATCGCCACGGCGCTGGCGGGCGGCGATCCGCCAACAATCATGGGCGTCTACGGACCGTGGATGCCGCAGCTGCTGGAAGCGGGCGCGCTGGCTTCCGTGCCGCAATGGGTCGAGGATGACCTGGACGACAACTTCCCGCCGGTCATGAAGGAAGCAGCGACTTATGACGGCGAAGTCTATGGGTATGTGCAGCATATCGGCATCCCCATGCCCATCATCAACCCTGTCCTGCTGGAAACCTATGGGCTGTCGGCGCCAAGCACCTGGGAAGAAGCGCTGGAACTGGACAACGCGCTGGAAGCAGAGGGGCTGTACGGGCTGGTGCTGACCGCCGTGAAGGACGGCAGTTGGAATGTCATCCACTGGTCGTCCATCCTGCAGGGCTACGGCGGGCGTATTTTGACGGAAGACCTGGGCGCGGCGGCTTTCAATAACGAGGCGGGATTGGCCGCCAGCGAGATATTCCAACAGTTGGCGCAGGGTGGTGAGATTGCGACCAACGATGCTTTCATGTTGGAATTCAGCGCGATGTCCTACTCCGGTCCCTGGATGAAGTCGGCTTTCAATGCGGAAGCGCCCGATCTAATCTATGAAGCGAGTCTGCCGCTGGCAGGCGACGCGCGCGCTGCGACCTCCGGTTATGTCTGGTTCTGGGTCGTCAGCTCCGCAGCCAGCGCCGAAGAGCAGGAAGCCGCTTGGCAATTCCTGAGCTGGGCTTCCAATGGCGAGCAGTATGCCGACCTCTACAGAGAAATCGGCCTGCTGCCCATCACCAACGAGATCCCGGAAGAATTCGCGGATGACAGCTGGGTGCAGACCTTCAATCAAGGCTTGCAGGACGCCGTCATCTATTACGAGAAGCACCCGGATTGGGAGCAGGTTGATGTCGCCATTGGCGAGGAGTTGGAGCGTCTGGCGGTTAGCGAAGTGACGCCGCAGGAATTCCTTGACGTTGCCGAAGCGCGCGTCAACGAAATTCTGGATTCCTGAGTCAAAGCCTGAAAGCATGCGCTGCGGGTTCGCGCTCGCAGCGCCTGTCCATATCCCGCGGAGGTCTGCGCTTTGGGGGCAGTTTCGAGCGCGCAAGCGGCAGCGGCGCCGTTGAGCACGACCAAGGTACAGAAGCGCCTGTTTATTTGGGTCAGCCTGACGCCGATATTGTGTTATTTTGCCGTGTTTTCCCTGGCGCCAATCGCTGGCGCGCTCTATATCAGCCTGCATGAGTATCCGCTGCTTGGCGGCGAGCCGATCTTCGTGGGCTTGCGCCATTTCGCCGAGATTCTGGGCGAGGAACGCTTTTGGAACGCCCTGCAAAAGACGGCCACCTTCACGGTAGCTTATGTGGCGCTGGTGCTGGTCATCGGCTTGGGACTGGCGCAGCTGCTGCTGTCGATGAAGGCGCGCGTGCGCTTCATCATGCGGCCCATCTACTTCGTCCCGCAGGTTACCTCGGCGGTGGCGGTGGCCATCATGGCTGCCTGGATGTTCCAGCCGCATATCGGCATCGTCAACTCGGTGCTGAAGTCGCTGGGATTCCAGGGGCGTTTGCTGTGGCTCAATTCCTCCGAGCTGGTCATGCCGACCATCATCGGCACGGCAGTTTGGCGCTCGGTGGGCTACAGCATGGTCATTTATACGGCTGGCTTGATGAACATTCCGCTGGACTTGTACGAGGCGGCGCAAGTGGATGGCGCGTCGAAATGGACGGCGTTTTGGCGCATCACGCTGCCGCTGCTAAAACCCACCACGCTCTTCCTCTTTGTCACGACGACCATCTCCGGATTTCAAGTGTTCATTGAGCCCTGGTTGATGTCTGGCGGCGGGCCGGGCACTGCCAGCCGCGTCTTGATGCTGGAGATTTATGACCGCGGCTTCCGCTTCTTCAACATGGGCAACGCATCGGCGCTGGCGATTTATCTCTTCCTGATCATCGCAGCCATCGCCTGGCTGCAAATGCGCTACCTGCGGCAGGAGTTTGAGTTCTGATGGCGGACCAGAGTCTGCGTTCTGTATCCGCGCGCCAGCATCGCGCCAGGGTCGCCGCTATTGGCGTCCTGAAATACAGCCTGGCCATCGCCATCGCGCTGGTGATGATCTTTCCCTTCTACTGGATGATCAACACTTCCTTCAAATCAATACGGGAGACGCGAGTCTATCCGCCGACGCTCGTGCCGGAAGAGCCGGTCGGTTTCGAGAATTATGAGGCGGTGCTCACGCGCATCAGTTTCTTCTCGTATGTCAAGAATAGCGTGATCGTCACCTTCACGATTACGGTTGGCGCGCTCTTCACGAGCTCGCTGGCTGGTTACATTTTGGCGAAATTTACCTTTCCATTGCGCAATTTTCTATTTTTCCTCATCGTGGCGACGATGATGGTGCCCTTCCATGTGGTGCTGATTCCGGTTTTCCTCATCGTCCGCGCGCTGGGCATCTACAACACGCTGTTGGCGGTGATTGTGCCGGGTTTGGTCTCGTCCTGGGGCATATTCCTGATGCGGCAGTATATGCTGAATTTGTCTTCGGAGATGTTGGATGCGGCGCGGGTCGATGGCGCGTCAGAATTGGGCATTTACTTGCGGATTGTGCTGCCAGTGACGCGTCCCGGCTTGGCGGCGGTGGGCATCTTCATTTTCATGTATCACTGGAATGATTTTCTGTGGCCCCTGGTGGTGCTGAAGGATGAGCCCTTGCGCACCTTGCCGCTGGGTTTGGCGGTCTTCAGCGAGGGCTTCGGCATATCACGCTGGAATATCGTCACAGCGGCGGCGGTGATGGCGGTAATCCCGATTTTTGTGGTCTTCGCTTTCGCGCAGCGCCATTTTATCGAGGGCATTACGCTGGGCAGCACGAAGGGTTGAGTCCCCTCGGTCCCCCATCATCATTGGGGGAGGCAACCCCCGGCCGGAAATCGTTCGGTCGAATCGGCGGCTCGTCCCTGTCCCACCCATTCGGAGGATGTAGGGGCGACCTATTGGGTCGCCCCTACATCCTCCGAATGGGGAACTAAGGGGTTAGGACAGCCCTAATCCATATGGAAGACTTCTTCAATGTTATGCCACCATTCGCCCTCGGCGCGGTCGTCGATGGGCTTCTGCATGGGCATGCACAGGTCCCACCATTTCTGCGTGGTTTCGTCGGCGGCCATAGCCGCCATGTCGGCGTCGAAGTCGTCGCCGTGATATTCCATATAGGCGAAGAGCAGGTCGCCATAGCGGTAGATGGAATAGTTGCGGATATTGCATTCTTCGATTTTTTTCAAGACGCCGGGCCAGACATCCGCGTGCAGACGGATGTACTCGGCGGCATGTTCGGGGCGGATGCCGATGACCTGTCCAAAGCGTTGCATGTTATTTCTCCTTTGCATATCTCAAAGGCGGCGTGTTCATTGGCGGGCGACCCAATGGCTCGCCCCTACAGCTGCCTGCTCTAAGGTTGGAAATTTTCCGGATGGCGGTACTTCACCGTCTGCAGATGCTCGCAATAAAGCGCCAGCACGCCTTCGTTCTTATAGACCTCGTAGCTGACCTTGACTAAGCCCATGGTCGGGTAGCGGGGCTCTTTGCTCAACTGTGTGCGGACGGTGTAAATGGTATCGCCGATGAAGACGGGTTTGATGAAGCGCAGCTTGTCGTAGCCATAGCTGAAGGTATGCACATTGTTGTGCGCCATTAAGCCCAGCCCGATGCTGAAGACCATGGAGCCAGCCACCAGCCGCTTGTCGAAGATGCCCTCGTCGCGGGCGAAGATCTCATCGGCGACATAGGGGTGCATGTCCAGCACGATGGCGTTGAAAATCATGCACTCGCCTTCGGAGAGGGTACGGCGGATGCTCTTGATTTTGGCGCCGATTTCAAAGTCCTCGTACATCCAGGTTTCGGTATTGAAGAGGGGCAGGTCTTTGTGCATTTCGACGGGCGTATTTTCGGGCATGGCTGTCTCCCTAGTGGATGGCAAATTCGGAGCGGATGCGCTGGGTATCTTCGCCGATGCGGGGCGCGCCTTTACGGCTTTTGAGAATGGCGCCATCAATGCGGATGGGGCAGCGCAGCGTATCCAGCTTGACAGTCTCGTCGCGAGCCACTTCCTGCACCATGTCGATGATTTTGAAGCCCTCGTGCTGCATGAGGCGCTCCCAACTGAGCACATCGGCGCACCAGATATCGCGCGGTTCCAGGATATCCAGCCAGTGCTGCGTAGGCTGTGTCTTGAGATGCTCGACCAGGACAGTTTTGATCTCGTCGCGCTGCGTGAACCAGGTGGCGGTATCGGTATAAGCCAGCAGGGGCGGGCAATCCAGCAGCTCGCCCAGCACGGTGATCGAACCCATAGCCAACGCCAGGTAGCCGTCAGTCGTCTCGTAGATGCCATAGGGCGCGGCCAGGTAGGCGTGGGCGTTGTTGATTCTGCTGCGCTGCGGGGGTTTGCCACCGTCGTTGAGGTGCGTCGTCAGCACTTCGAACTGGAAATCGAGGATGGACTCCAGCAGGCTGACTTGCACCAGACCGCCCTCGCCCGTGATGCCGCGGCGCACCAGGCAGGCCAAGATGCCCTGCACCAGATGCGCGCCAGCGAAAAGATCGACGACTGCCAAGCCAAAGGGCGTCGGCGGACGGTCGGCGTCGCCATTCAGCCAGACCAGCCCGGAGATCGACTGCAGCAGCAAGTCTTGCCCCGGTTTGTAGACCCAGGGACCTTCGTTGCCGTAGCCGGTGATTTCGCCAAAGACGACGCGCGGGTTGATCTCGCGGACGGCGGCATAATCCAAGCCCAGCCGCGTCATGACGCCAGGGCGAAAGTTCTGCACGATGACATCCGCCTGCGCGATCAAACCTTTGACGCGGTCCAGGTCGGCGGGATCTTTCAAATTGGCGGCGAAGCTTTCCTTGTTGCGGTTGATCGAGTGAAAGAGCGTGCTTTCGCCATCCAATTCCAGTTCGGAGATGTAAAGTTGCCGGCAGAGGTCGCCGCCGTCGGGTCGCTCGACCTTGATAACGCGGGCGCCCAAGTCCGCCAGGCGCAGCGCCGCCGATGGACCCGAGAGAAAGATGCTAAAGTCCAGTACCAACAAGCCTTCCAGTGGTCGCATGGCGGTCCGTTTCTATCTGTTGCGGGGTCGAAATCGTCCCTTGGACTATAGACGGCGCGGGCGCTTCTGTCAAATTGTGTGTGAGCCCGCGCTGTGTTACAATCACCGCGACAATTGCTGGACAGCAGGCGGAGAGGTTCTCATGTACAAGGTCGATACCCATCAGCACTTTTGGAACCTGGATGAGGTCGCCTATCCCTGGCTGGTGCCGGCCTACGGTCCTATCTACCGCACTTTCACGCCGGAGGAGTTGGAACCGCAGCTGCAGGCGGCTGGCGTCGACAAAACGGTCATCGTGCAATCCATGGACTCCTACGCCGATACCAACTCCATGCTGGCCATCGCCGAGCGGCATGACTGGGTGGCGGGCGTGGTGGGCTGGGTGCCGCTGCACGACCCGGAAGAAGCCGGCAAGAAGCTGGAAGAATACGCGGAGAATCCCTATTTCAAGGGCATGCGCCACTTGATTCACGAGGAGAGCAACCCCGACTGGGTCTTGCAGAAACAGGTCATCGAGGGCTTGCAACTGCTAGTGGAACGCGATTTGACCTTTGATGTGGTAGCAGTGTTTCCCAATCATCTCAAGCATGTGCCGGCGCTGGCGGAGAACGTGCCCGAGCTGATGATGGTTGTCGATCACCTGGCCAAACCGCCGCTGGATGAGGCGGATCGCCAGATCTGGCGCGAGCAACTGGCCGCCGCCGCCGAATGCCCGAATGTCTACGCCAAGGTCTCCGGCTTGAATACGGTCACGCCCGATTTCGAGAACTGGACTTACGAAGATATCAAGCCGCTGGTGGACTACGCGCTGGAGGTCTTCGGTCCGCATCGCCTGATGTTCGGCAGCGATTGGCCCGTGGCGGTGCTGGCGGGGGATTATGCCAAGGTCTGGGCGGAGACGAATAAGTGCCTGGCGGATTTGACCAGCGCCGAGCGTGACGCTGTGCTGGGCAAGACGGCCAATGCCTTCTATGGGCTGGATTTGTAGGGCGGGAGTTTCGCGAGAACGCCCACTGGGTCACCAACGACCTTTTAGGGCGGGCGACCCATCGGGTCGCCCCTACAATGAAGCATCGAGGGGGTCAGTTCAGGGACTGGGGATAGGCGTACCGCCCGCAGCGCTGGACTCGTAGGCTGCTTCCACGGTCGTCATGGTCTCGATGGCGTCTTCCACCGATGTCGGCAAGCTGTCTGCTTCGCCATCCGCGTAGCGCATCAGGCTGGCCATTGTGCCGATGAAGGCTTCGGGGAACCAGCTGCCCTGGATATCCAGCGTTTGCCAGCTTGGTTCGACGCCCTCTTCCAGCAGTACATATTCAAAGCGGTCGGGCAGGCCATCGGGATAATTCATGTTGAGCCCGGCGCGAATCTGGATGGCGCCGCGGCTGCCCTCGAACTTGAAATAAGACTGCTGCTTTTCGCCACCAAAGGCATGATTGTGGTTAGTCATCACATTGACGCGGGGGTTTTCGCCATAGTCCATAATGATCATGGAGCGCGTGCCGCCGCGTAATTCCGGCGCGCTGGGATGGCTCATGGTCTTGGCGTAGACGCTCTGCGGCGTGCCACAGAAAGAACGAACCAGATCAACATAATGAATGCTGTGATAGAGAATCTCCACGCGCGGCAAGGGGAAGAGGAATCCCCATAAATGCCAGGGCGTATTGACCTGGATGCGCGCTTCCATATCGCAGAGCTCACCGATGAGCCCCTGGCTGATCATGTCGCGGGCGGCGATGATGAAGGGGGCGAATCGCAACTGGAAATTGATGGCGGCTATCAGGCCGCGCCCCCGGCAGATTTGCAAGATGTCGCGGGCTTGCGCCAGGTCGTCGCCCATGGGCTTTTGAATCAGCACGGCGCGCCCGACCGGGATTTGCGACAAGATATCGACGATGGCGCTGCCGGGCACGGCGACATCAAAAACGGCGCTGGCTGGCGCTTCGTCGATGGCTTGCTGCAGCGACTCGTAAACGCGCGGTACGCCGAACTTCTCGGCCATCAGGTTCGCCCGCTCGCCATCAATATCAAAGCCGCCGATCACCTCAAAGCCAGCGAGTTTGTAGGCGGGGTAATGCGCATCATGCACGATGCCGCCCATGCCGATGCTGACGATGGGCCGCGGGACGCTGGGCAGATAAGCGGATTGTCTAACTGTGAAACTGGGCATGGGGCGCGCTCCTGATTCTTGTCTTTCCCTCGGCGGTACAAAGGTTGTCTTGCAAAAGGCAACCACTAACGTACACAAGTAATCCCAACTAAGACATAAGAAGACTTCGCGCCACCTCTTGGCAGGCGAAGCAATGCCTCGCCCCTGCAACTCATAGTCTCTGCGCTCTCTATGTCCTCTGTGGTTCAATCTTTTTTCGTGTGATTTGCAGCATCGTTAGGCCAAGGACGCGATTAGACATCCCGGCGCTGCACGAGATAGAGATGCTGGCAGGCCAGCACGATTTTGCCGTGCTGGTTGTGTACTTCGACCTGCTCAATCACATAGCCATGGTCGGGGCGCTTGGGATAGTCGCGCTTTTCGGTGATGCTAGCGGTGACGGTGATGGTGTCGCCGATGTAGACGGGGCGGATGAAGCGGACGCGGTCGTAGCCATAGGAGAAGGCGACCGGGTTGATTTCGTTGGCGGTCATGCCGATGGCGACGCAAAGAATCAGCGTGCCGTGGGCGATACGCTCCTTGAATTCCTGCGTTTTGACCCACTCGGCATCCATGTGATGTGGGAAGAAATCGCCGGTTTGCCCGGCGTGCAGCACAATATCGGCTTCGGTGATGGTGCGCCCAAAGGTCTGGCGGGAGAAGCCAATTTCGTAATCTTCAAAGTAGCTGGTTTTGATCATGGCCTTGCCTTGTCTGCTAATCCAATGCGGCACAAAGGATACCACATGGCGCGTTCACCTGCGATTTCTTTGCTCGTCGCAGCCCTTGTGGTACAAATGACGCGGGAAAAACATCCACCACAGAGACACAGAGGGTCTTAATATAGGGGCGATCCATTGGGTCGCCCACCCACCCAAAGAACCGAGAACTAGGAGGCATCCCATGGCGACGACTCATCTGCGCGGCATCACCTGGAATCACTCGCGGGGCTTCGTGTCCGTGGTGGCGACCGCCCAGCGCTATTGCGAGCTGCACCCGGAGGTGGAGATCACTTGGGACAAGCGCTCGCTGCAAGCCTTTGCCGACGCGCCCATCCAGGATTTGGCCGAGCGTTACGACCTGCTGGTCATCGACCATCCTTGGGCGGGATATGCGGCGCACAGTGGCGTGCTGCTGCCGCTGCAAGACTGGCTGCCGGCCGATTACCTGCGCGACCAGGCGGAGAACTCGGTCGGGCAATCCCACCCCAGTTATATCTTTGACGGGGGGCAATGCGCGCTGGCCATTGACGCCGCCACCCCAGTCGCCGCCTACCGCCCGGACCTGCTGGAGCGCTACGGACTGGCGCAACCGCAGACCTGTGACGAGCTGGTGGATTTGGCGCGGGCGGGTCGCGTGATTATGCCTGGCATCCCCATTGACACGCTGATGAATTTCTACATGCTCTGCGCCACGCAGGGGGAGCCGCCCTTTGTCGATGACGAATGGGCAGCCAGCGACGCTATGTGCTTGCAGGCGCTGGAGCAGCTGCGGGAATTGGCCAGCCATTGCCCGCGCGAGATCTTCGACTGGAATCCCATTGCGGTCTACGAAACCCTGTCGCGGCGGGACGACTATGTGTATTGCCCCTTCGCATACGGATACAGCAATTATTCGCGGGCTGGCTATTCTGACAATCTGCTGATTTTCGATGACATGGTGGATATTGGCGGGCAGGGGCGCTGCCAGACGACTCTGGGCGGCACGGGCTTGGCGATTTCGGCTGCTTGCCAAGCGCGGGACATCGCTTGCGATTATGCTATGTTCAGCGCCAGCCCCAGAATCCAGCGTACGTTATTTTTCGAGAATGGCGGGCAGCCCGGGCATCGCAGCGCCTGGTTGGACGCTGAGGTCAATCGGCGGGCGAGCAATTATTTCCGTAATACGCTGGGGGCACTGGATCGTGCCTATTTGCGTCCGCGTTTCCCAGGCTACCTGCATTACCAAGACCATGCCGGCGCGCCCATCCGCGACTACTTGATAAATGGCGGCGACGCACATGGCGTGCTGGCGGGCTTGAAGCGGTTGTTCGCCGAAGCCAAACAACTGTATCAGGGCTGAGCCAGCCCGTCAGTCCTCCGCGGGCAGCAGTGACAGATAGTCGACAAAGTCGTCGTCCAGCGCACAGATGAAATGCGCCAGCAGCCGTCCCGTGCGCTCGACATCCTTCATATCCAGGGTCTCGACCGGCGAGTGCATATTGCGCAGGGGGATGCTCAGCAGGGCGGTGGGAACGCCTTCCCGCGCGACCTGGATCGCCCAGGCGTCGGTGCCGGTGCGGGCCGGCATAATATCGCGCTGCCAGCTGATATCGTGATAAGCCGCGACTTCCTGCAAGCGCGCCACCATCTTGGGGTGGAAGTTCGCGCCGATGCCCACTTGCGGTCCGCCGCCCAATTTGCCGCCATTGCTGACGCCCGGCTGATCAGCAAAGCCGACATCCAATGCGATGGCGCAATCCGGCGCGAGGTAGTTGGCGGCCGTAGTCGCGCCGCGCAGACCGACTTCTTCCTGCACTGTCGCCACGGCATAGACATCCCAGTCGTGGCGCATGCTGCGCAGCAACTCCAGGCAGGTAGTGATGGCGGCGATACAAGAGCGATCGTCCATGGCTTTGGAAGCCGCCAGCCGACCCTTGAGCTCAATCATGGGCGCGTCCATGGTGACCAGATCGCCGACGCGCACGATTTGCTCGACTTCTTCGGCCGGCAAGCCGAGGTCCACGACCAGGGCGTCGATGGGCGGGTAGCGCTTGGCATCCTCCGCCGTCAGCATATGCGGCGGCATGGTCGCCACCACGCCGGGCAGGACGCGCTCACCATGCACCAGCACCGTCTGCGCCAGCATGACGCGCGGGTCGATGCCGCTGATGCGATGCACAAAGACGAAGCCATCGACAATCTCGCGCACCATCAAGCCGATCTCGTCCATGTGCGCCGCCAGCATGAGGGAGCGCCCGCCGCCAGATCCGCGCTTGATGCCGATTAAGCTGCCCAGACGGTCGCTGTCGAAGTCATCGACCAGGTCTGCCCATTCCTCGCGCAGCAGCTCCGCCACCGGCGCTTCGTAACCGCTGGGCGCATGCGTTTCGACCAGTCGCTTCAAATGTGCCTTGGGGTTGTACATGGGATGTCCTTGCGCTGGATTTCGGCGCATTGTAGCACAGGGGCGCGCAAAATCCCTGGCAGTGTCGGGCGGTCCCATACGGGCGGATTGTGGGCGACCCGGCGGATCGCCCCTACGACGGCGTTGTTGGCGAGCAGCCCTAGCCGCAATCCCCCTCTGGCTTGACATACGCGGCGGATATCCAGCCCCGCGCGCCGTGATAATCGACATGGAACCAGCCATCCGTCCGCTCCAGCGCCGTCAGCTTGACCTGGCTCGGCAATGCGCCGATCTTGTCGCCATCGGGCGCATCGCGGAAATTGAGCGAATACTGCAGCAGCACCATGCAGCCGCTCAGGCTCTGATAGGCTGGCGGAATGGCGGTTGGGGCGGGAACTGGCGGTCCGTTGACCCAGGCGACCGTGCCGGCGCGATTGATGGTCGCGCAGACCTGCCTGCCATCCTTGCCGAAGGCCGGCAGCTCCGAAACGGCTCGCGGCGAGGTGGCGGCGTCCAGAAAGCGGAAAGAGCCGCTGCTGCCATCAAAGCAGACCTGCGTATTGGGCAGCACCCAGCCCCAGACATCCACGCCATCGCGGAAGCCCAGCCCCAGCACGGCTGCGTTGCCGATGCCGGCAGCGTCCATCCGCGTACACTGCGTCGAATGCGTGATGTTGTACACGCTGATGTGGTCGGGCAGGGACAGGCAGGTCGGGGGTCTGGGCGTGGGCGTGCTGACAGGCGTGGGCGCGGGTTGATATTCACCGCCACCGTCGCCATCGCCGCCTGATCCGCCGCCGCTGCGCCCCGGCTCAGTGCGGCCGCGCTGGGGACCGCGTTCAATCGCGCCGATGTCGCAGCTCTGATGGGCGGGGTAGGGGCGATAGTAGTAGCGCTGGTCGTGCCGGGTGATCGAGCGGCAGTCGCCGGCCGCGTTGATGGCAGGGCTGTTTGACATTAGATCGTAGTAGGCTCGCAAGCCGCTGACGGTGGCGCTGGCAGCCAGCCCGGGATCGGTTACAGCCGCGCCATTGACCTGGATGGTCGGGCAGTTCGCGGTTGAACTCGCGCCGATGATGCTGTTGCTCACTTCCTGGACAGTGATGTCGTCTGCGCTCCCGATCCGGCAGTCTTCGCCGCCGTTGCCGGCGATGATGCTGTTGCGTATCCACAGCGTGCCGCCGAACGCGCGGATGCCGCGGCCCTTGTTGGCGCCGGTGGTATTCGCGGTATTGCCGGTGATGGTGACATGATTCAGCCTGTGGGTGGTGCTTTGGCTTTTGTCAGGCCCGTCCAGGTACATGCCGCCGCCTCTGCCAGCCGCGGTATTGCCGTAGACCGTGCTGTTGTTCATGGTAAACTGCGAGCCTGAAGTGATGTACAAGCCCCCGCCATTGTTGCCGGCGGTGTTGCCGTGAATGGCGCTGCGGTTGATGGTCACGTAGATGGGGTAGTCAACGGAAGTGCTCCATACGTAGATGCCGCCGCCGTGGTTGCTGTCCGTGGCTTGCGAATTGCGCAGGACGACGTCATTCAGCGCCAGGCTGCTCCGCGGCTGGTTCGGGGTCCTGGCGTCTTTGGCGTAGTAGATCGCGCCGCCCGCTCCGGCGCGCCGGCAGCCGTCGATGATGACGCCGTTGAGGGACAGGTCGACGCCGGCGGCTGTGATGACGAAGCATTGGTGGGTGTTGGCGCCGCTGATGGTGTTGCCGCCGCCGTTGATGGTGAGGTCGCGGGTGATGTTGGGCAGGTTGGCGGCCAGGGTTTGAGTGCTAAACAGGATGATGGTGTTGCCGCCGCTGTCGCCGCCTGTGCAGTCGCTGTTGGTTTGAGCGGCGTCGTTGGCGTTGCCGACGGCTTCCGCCAGGCTGCAGTCTGCGCTGCCTGCGCCGCCGACGTGGATGGTGGCGGCGAAAGCGGAGCCGGCCGGCAAAAGCAGCAGAATCAGGGCGATGAGGATTGATTTGAGGCGGCGGGAGGGGGGGGGGCGGGGTCAA
>DAOUKU010000047.1:0-30496 GCA_034420985.1 Anaerolineae bacterium
ATCCCGAACCCGGTCGTTAAGCCCGCGAGCGCAGATGGTACTGCATTGGAGACGATGTGGGAGAGTATGCCGCCGCCAACGCTCTACTCCCCTGCTGCCTCTTTGCTTTGTGCTCCACCTTTCTCATCATCAATTCACCTGAATAATCAACAGGCGTCTCGCGACAATAGACGAATCTCGGCGGCTCGACCCCGCCGGTCGCGCGTCGCGCTTTTTTGCTTTAGACTGTGGCTGTTATGACGGCTGCCAAGCACAACGCCAATGCCCGTCTCCGCAATACGCTGCCGCAAGCTATGGCGCTGGCCTGCCTGTGCTTCGTCTATGTCATCAGCTTGGCCAGCCTCAAAGCTACGACCGCCTACTCCGCTGACGACCTGGAAACGCTAAAGCACATCTATCCCCTGTCGCTGGAAACCACCTACAGCATCCCCGAGACTATTCATAGCGTCGCAAACCGCAGTATGGAACATGCGCCTCTGTATTTTGTGGCGCTGAATATCTGGCAAAGCCTGGCTGGTTACGATCTCTTCACGGCACGTTTGCTGTCGGTGTATTTCGCTCTGCTGGCTATCGCGCTGGCCTACCGGCTGGGTGGCATCACGGGGGATCGCGAAGTGGCTTGCGCCGCCGCCATCGTCCTGTCGCTCTATGCTTTCTTCGTGCATTACGCCCATGTCGCGCGCATGTATACCTTGCTGCCGCTGCTGGCTGGCTGGCTGCTGTGGGCATATTGGCGCGCCTTAAACGCGGTCGGCGCTGTGGGCTTGTGGCGCTGGCTGTGGCTCTTCGTAGCGACCGCGGGCATCCTGTATACGCATTATTTCGGCAGCTTGCTCATCGCTGCGCTGGGCTGCTATCACCTCGTTTTCGCGCGCAAGGACCGGCGCTGGCTGTGGATTGCGCTGGCGCTGGCGCTCGCCTGCTTGAGTTTTCTGGCCTGGCTACCGGTGGCGCTGCGCGGATTCGAACGCAGCGGCACTGTGCTGGTGGATCTGCGCTTGCCCCTGCTGGCGTCCCTGCAAACCATGCTTGCCATCTCCGCCAATGGGCTGTGGCTTCTGCCGCCGCTGGCTGCCGCCGCTGCCTTGTACCGCCGCAAGCAGCTGAAATGCGCTGGCAGCTATTTCTTGGTCCTTGCCAGCCTCATGGTGGCGCTCTTTCTGCTGCTCAACGAAGTTACGCCCACCTTGGTCGACCAGCGCATGCGCTACATTATTGTGCTGGCTTTGCCCATGTGCTGCGCGCTCGCCGTGGGGCTGCGGAAACTGCCCTTTTGGTCATGGCTGCGCTGGCTGCTGCTGGCTCTGGGGCTGGCGTCTTTCTTCGCCTACAGAGGTTCGGAAGCGCTGTTGGTCTACACCGACCTGCGTGCTTCCAATCACGATCTGCGCCCCCATTATCAGACATTTGACTATGCGTCTGACCAGTTGGTCGGGCAGGATCAACTGATCCTCAGCATGCACGAGCGGGCCACTATCAAAGAATATGACATGTTCCGCTATTACCGGGCGCTGTTGGCGGATTATGCTGATGTTGCGCATATTGGCTACCAAGACGATGGCGCGCTGGTTATCCAGAGCAGGTTGCCCGCTTTCAACAGTCCGCAAGCCATCACCGCAAACAGCCACGGCATCTGGCTGCTGCACAATCCACAACAGACCGACCTGGCGAAGCTGGAGTTCTACCGCGACTGGTTCAGCCAGCATTATCGCAGTTGCGGCAACTGGGTGGAATCGCCGCAAGCTCTCATCGCCTACTACCTCAAACACGAGATTCCTTGCCAGCTGATCACGGACTCGCAGCCCTTGGCGGTGCAATATGACAATGGCACGCGATTGGGCAATGCCGTCATTGAAGAGACAGGCAATGGCTTGACCGTATATCTGTGGTGGCATGAGACCATCGACAAACGCTACAGCTACACATTGCAGCTATTTGACGCGGCGGGAATGAAAGTCGCTCAGGTCGATGCCGTCATCGCCGACGCGCCAATCGACATCAGCCGATTTGACCTTGCCGATCTGCCGCCGGGCGATTACCAACTCAAGCACATCGTCTACGATTTCGAGACGCTCAAAAGCCAAGCGGGCTTGCTCCTGGCCGATGAACGACACTTCGACCGCGAATTGGTCCTGCACACATTGGCGATTGGCGATTGATCTGCTTGGCGTGCGCTGCATGCCCCGTGCCAGCCTTGCCCTCCGCCCAAGTATTGCCTAGACTGGTCTTATGATCTTTGCGTCCTTATCCGCCGTGGGCACGGACAAGCGGTCCATTTTGCCCTATGCCATCATGCTTGCCGGCGTGCTTTTCGTCTATATCTTTGGCCTCAGCGCGCTAAAAGACTACCCGGTCTCCTATGACGAGATTGAGTCGCTGAAGCACACGGTCACGCGCTGGCTGGAATACCGATACTCCATCCCGGAGACGATTCACAGTGTCTCGACCAAGAGCCTGGAGCATGGTCCGCTTTACTTTGTCCTGCTGAACGCCTGGCAGCGACTGGCAGGCTACGACCTTTTCAGTTCGCGCTTGCTTTCGGTGTATCTGGCCATACTCACGGTCGCAATGGTCTATCGCCTGGCTTTGCTGACGGGCAAACGCGAAATCGCCAGCACAGCGGCAATCGCCATCGCCTGCCTGGCTTATTTCAATTATTACGCCCATGAAACGCGCATGTATGCCTTGCTGCTGCTGCTGGTCGCCTGGCTGCTGTGGTCATATTGGCGCGTGGTCCATGCGCGCGGCGCGGTCGGTTATTGGCGCTGGCTGTCGCTTTTCCTGCCTGCCGCCTCAATCATGTATGTCAATTATTTTGGCTTCATCATCATCGCCGCTGTCGGCATTTACCATCTGCTGCTGGCGCCCAAAGACCGCCGTTGGCTGCAAATCTCGCTGGTCATGGCGGTGGCTTGCCTGCTCTTTGCCGCTTGGCTGCCGGTGGCTCTGCGCGGATTCGAACGCAGCCAAGACGCGCTGGACCCCTCGCGTTTGCTGCCGCTGGAGTCGCTGCTGGCGATGCTGTCCATCTACGCCAACGGGCTTTGGCTGCTGCCCTTGATCGCCGCCGCGCTTTGCCTGCGCGGGCAGCGCAATCGGGCGGAGGATTACTTGCTCTTTTTGACCGGCGCGGTCTTGCTGCTGCTGTATGCGCTAAACGAAGCCACGACCATCATGGTGGCGCGGCGCATGCGCTATACCATCGTGCTGATGATCCCTTTCTGTTGTTTTCTGGCCATCGGGCTGACGCGCCTGCGCGGCTGGAAAATGCTGCGCTTTCCGCTGCTGGCGCTGTGGGTCGCCGCCTGCTTCGCCTATTTCGCTTCGGAAGCGATCCTTTTGTATACCAATCGCCGCGAGATCAATCACGACCAGGTGCCGCATTATCAGGAGTTTCTCTACGAAGCGGACTCGCTGCCCGGCGAGAATCAGTTGATTGTGAGCTTCCACCGCGATTCGCTAGTGAAGGATTATGATACGCTGATTCACTATCGCGCGCGCTTGCCAAAGTCGGCCGGTATCGTGCATGTGGGCAATGATGTGAATGGCCGGTTGGTCCTTCAAGGCGGCGGCGCTGCGGGTAGCTCGCAGTCCGGCATCACCGAGCGTTATCAGGGCATCTGGGTCTTGCACAATCCGCAACAGACTGAGTTGGCGGCGCTGGACAGCTACCGCGACTGGTTTAGCCAGCATTATCGCAGTTGTGGAGTCTGGGTGGATAAGCCGCAAGCCGTCATCGCTTACTATCTCAAACACGAGATTCCCTGCCGGCTGGTGGCGGACGCGCAGCTTTTGACCGTGCAATATGAACATGGCACGCGCCTGGGAAATCTCGAATTTGCGCAGGCGGACGACGCCCTCTTCGTCTATCTGTGGTGGCACGCAACCATTGACAAACGCTACAGCTACACCGTGCAGCTTTTTGATGCAGCAGGCGCCAAAGCGCGGCAGGTTGATGCGGTTATCGCTGACTCGCCGATAACCATCAGCCGTCTCGACCTGGCTGATTTGCCGCCGGGCGATTATCAACTCAAGCTCATCGTCTACCATTTCGAGACGCTCAGGAGCCAGCCGGGCATGGTGCTTGCGGATGAACGGCGCTTCGACCGCGAGCTGCCTTTGGGCGCTGTCACCATCGCGGATTGAGACGCGCTGCACCCAGCCTTCTCATCTTGCCAAGCCCGCCAGCCCTGCACTATGCTTGTCTTTTGTCGCTCCCACTGGAGACCCCATCATGAACAATGTCGTCCGCTGCCTGCTTTGCCTGCTTCTGCTGCTGCCGCCCGCCGTCATTGCCGACGGTGATGCGCCGGAAACGGCTCGCCCAAACGCTGACATCGTGAATGACGAAGGGGGCCCGGTGATCATCAGCGGGCAGCTGCATTACAGCAACGCGCTCTTCACCAGTGGCGTGGCGGAGCCGCTTATCCTGCTGGAAGACCAGGCTGGCTTCATTGACCGTGACGAATACTACATTTTCCCACGCGAGTCGCAGATTTTCGGGCAGATCACCTCCGACTTTTTCACTTCGCCGGTTGATTACAGCTTGTCGCTGCCGCTGGTACCGGCTGGCGGCTTGCGAGACGTCGACAATGACGACGAAGACGATAACGGCGTGATGGTCTTTTCCATCGCCTATTGGGCGAATATCTTCGGTGATAGTTTGCTGGAAGAGCGCGACATGTACGGCGGCGGCTGGTCGACCGGTTACGCTTCCGTCCGCGCCAGCATTGATCCGGAGACGCGCCACGAGATCACCGGCGGCAAATTCATCGTTTATGCGCCAGAAATGGGGCAGGGCTTCCCCAGCGGCTTTGGCGAGGACGGTCTGCTCTTCACTGCGGACGACCCCATCGTCATCCTGCCGCGTGGCTACACCCTAGTCGACATGGACGCGCAGCCCTTCACCTTCGACCGCAGCGCCCGCCCGACCATCGACCTGCGCGAGCCAGACGCGGCCGCCATCCACGACTTCTCGGAATTGAGCTACAGCGAGGCATTCGCCGCCATGCTTGAGCTCTTCCGCCGCGAATACGCTTATACCGAGCTCTATGAACTGGATTGGGACGCGCTGGAAGCGACCTATGCGCCGCGTTTCGTCGCGGCGGAGAGCGCGGAAGACCCGGTCGACGCTTATGCCCTGGCGCTACGCGACTTCATTTGGGAAATCCCGGATGGCCATGTCAATATGCCGCTGACTTTGCTCAGCGATCGCTTCCGCGAGGACACCAACGGCGGCTTGGGCGTTTCGCTGTCAGAGTTAGACGATGGGCGCATTGTCGTCAGTTACCTGCTGGATGGCGGACCGGCTGCGGAGGCTGGCGTCGAGCTTGGCGCGGAGATCCTGGCGTGGGATGGCGGCACAATCGAAGAGGCCATCGAGCGCGAGTTCGTATGGGCACATACGGCGCTGAGCACAGCGCACAGCTTGCGCCTGCAGCAACTGCGCTACATCACCCGTTTCCCGCTGGGCAGCGAAGTCGATATCCGCTTCCGCAATCCGGAAAGCGACGAGGAGCAGTCTGCCACGCTATCGGTCATCACTGAGCGCGCCAGCTTCTCCCAGTCGTCCTTCCTGGCCGGCGTCGACGGTACGGAACTGCCGGTCGAGTTCGAGGTTTTACCCAGCGGCTACGGCTATGTCGCCATTTATGATTTCAGCGACAACGAACGCCTGACCGTGCAGCTATGGGAGCGCATGATCGAGACTTTCATCGAGCAGGAGGCGCCCGGCATCATCATCGACATGCGCTACAACGGCGGCGGCAGTGGTTACCTGGCCGACCAGTTGGGCGCGTACTTTTTCCAGGAAGAGCACATCCTGGGTTATGCCAGCCGTTACAACGAGACGACCGGCGAGTTCTACCTGGACCCGCGCTCGGAAGACCGCTTCATCCTGCCGCCGGAAGAGCTGCGCTACGATGGCGAAATCGCCGTCATCATCGCGCCCGGTTGCTACAGCGCTTGCGAATTTTTCGTCTACAACCTGACCATGGAGGATCGCGCGGCTGTGGTCGGGCACTATCCCACCGGCGGGCTGGGCGGCGCCGTGGACGACTTCCTGATGCCGGAAGACACCAAAATTCGCTTCACTGTCACGCGCGCCTTAGACCCCGACCTGCAGGTGCATATTGAAGCGCAGGGCGTCGCGCCGACTTTTGTCGTACCCGTCACCATGGAAAGCTTCACCAGTGCTGGCGACTACCTGCTGGAAGCGGCCGAAGATCACCTGCGGGACATGATCCAGGGCGAGCTGGTCGAGGGCGGTGAACTGGCGCTGGGCATCGGCAGCAGCGAAGTCGTAGCCTATGGCGTGGTCGCTCCCGAGCAGGGCCTGCGCTACATCGTCACCTTGCCAGCCGACCGCAGCGTCGACATCATGCTGGAAGGCGCGGAGGCTGATGTCGATACCATCCTGCGTCTCTACAACCTCGATGGCACGCGCAAGCTGGCCGAAAATGACGATGTGGATGAAGAAGACTTGAGCTCGGCGCTGACCGACCTGGAAATCGGGGCGCAGGCGGCGCAATTCGTGGTTGATGTGCGCGTCAAGGATGTCAGCGAGCCGACTGCCTTCATCCTGCGGGTTACGGATTCGATTGACGAGGCTGACGAAGATACGTCCGACAGCGCGGACAAAGCTGCCACTGATGATTAAGCCTCAGAGTCGCCGACTGGACAATGTGGGGAGGGCGAACAATGGCTGGTCGCTTGCGTAAGTTAGGTGGGGGGTATCCGAGCGCAATCTTTATCGGCATCTTTGTCATTGCCGCGGCGCTACGCCTCATCAATGTTGAAATTGCGCATTTTTGGTACGACCAAGCCAGGGCTGCCCAATATGCCTGGGACATAGCGCGCGAAGGCATCTTTCACAGTTATCTGTATCAACTCAGCGGCGGCTATGCAAACTTTCCGCTTTCAGCGTATCTCCTCGCTCCAGTTTATTTGTTTTCGACACATATCCATGCGCTGATTGTCTACAATATCATGCTGAATTTGGCGGCGCTAACCATGTGCTGGTTCTTCGCCCGACGCTATTGGGGCTGGCAAGCCGCTGCCGTCGCGACGCTGTTGTTGGCAACTGCCCCGTGGGATGTGTTCTATGCTCATCGCCTTTGGTCAAATACCTTGATGCCGTTGTTTGTGATGCTGTGGGCGATTTCCAGCGCATTCGCATACCATGAACGTCGCGTGCGCTGGTGGGCGCCCAGCTGGGGCGCCGCCCTTTGGTTGCTGCAATTGCATCCGAGCGGCATCATCTTTCCTGTCGCCAGCGCCTTATTGAGTGGCGCTGGGATCTTGAGCGATCGTCGATACGCCTGGTCTTGGGCGGCTTTGGGCATGGTCCTGGGCGTCCTGCCGGCCATACCTTGGCTGGCTGCCCACATGGTCGGATCCACTTCGGTAACTGAGGAGCTTCTTCCCTTTGTAAGTGATTACAAGCGTGGCTTCTTTTACAACGGGAAGCTTTTGGTGGACTTTCTCGCGGGACAAGACCTGGCCGATCGATTCCAAGGTCCAGGGCTGGAGCAACTACGCGCTCAAACTTCCGCCCTCAATGCTTTAGCGCCTGGGGCGATGCTGGCGGCAACCCTCGCTGCTACATATGTGCTGACCATGGCGATACATTCGCCAAATCGCAGGCTCTACCGTGTTCTCGTGCTCTGGCTCTTGCTGCCGCTGCTATTCCCCGCCGTGGTTTGGCAAAACACGCAAAAAATGGTGTACCTCCTGCCCTTGCTGCCGGCGCCTTTCCTCGCCATTGCTGCCGCCAGCTTGGCCATGTCTCAGCGCTGGCGCAGATTAGCCTTAGGCTTGGCAGTTGCCTACGCCGCAGTCAATGTACTCATGATCTGGCACTGCGTGGCTTTCGTTCATAACGGGTTGGCTTTGAACGATCCGCAGACTGAGACGGTGGAATTCGGCCCGCCCCTGGCGTCTCCCCTGCGCGTTGCGGAGGCTGCCCGAAACGCGATCCAACGGGGAGAAGCTGACGAAGTAATCGTATTACTGCGCCCAGTCCACGAACTCCAACATGAGTTCCTGGTGAACGCTATGCCGCTGCTCATGCACGACTTGTCGGTCCGATTCCTGAATGTTTACGATGCCAACCATCTTTTCCCCGCCCGGAACAGCCTTCTTCTGATCGACATGAGAAACACCGACCTGCCCTACTCGTACTCAGCCGCGGAGGAACTGACACGGTCAACGCAGTACCGTCTTTTTCGATTGCCAGCTGATGCGGGAGAGGAGGGGCAGATCTCCTTGCCACATCGCCCGGTTTATGAAAACGGTCTGCGACTCCTAGGCTACGATCCCTTGCGGTGCGAGGGCTTGCTACGCGTGCACTGGACGCCAGGCGCGCCATCCCAGGACGGCTCAGCCCTGATTATGTTTGCCCATGTCGTGGATGAAGACCTAAATGTGCTCGTGCAAGACGAACATCACATTATTCCGCCTAGATATTGGCGCCATGGCGACCAGGTCAGTACTGACATAAACTTCGGGCAGCCTGTCGGGGATCTGCCGGCGCATGCGGTTCGCGTCGGACTGTATTCGTGGCGCGCCTATCCGGCGGCCGAGCATATATGGGCGCTTGACGAAGAAGGCGAGCCCAGCCTGCACGGGCACGATATCCCGATAGACGATGAATGTGAACCCTAAGCCTCAAGCGATTGTGCAAGCAGGTCGCGGCTGAGCCGCCACAACTCGCTCAACTAATCCCAGTCGCGCTGGTCGACGATTTTGCGCGCGGCCGGGTCAATCTCCGCCACGAAGTTGACCTGGTCGATGCGCAGCCGGGCGGCTTGCTGCGCCAGCGCTGTTAACCCCGCGGCGATGCCTTCCTCGGATGCTCCGTCTTGCAGCGCCACATTCAGTGTGAGCACATCGCGGTTGCTCTCGCGGGTGATGGCCGCCTGGATATCTTTGATCTGCGGGAATTGCATGACCGCCGCCGCCAGCTGGTTGGGATGCAGGAACATGCCGCGTACCTTGATGGCGTCGCCGCTGCGCCCGTATAAACCCAACAGGTGCTGAGATTCGCCTTCGGCCTGCTCCGCCAGCGCGCCCAGATCCCCTGTGCCAAAGCGAATTAGCGGATAAGCGCGGTTCAGCGTCGTCGCCACAATCTCGCCAATTTCCCCGTCCCCCAGAGGCGCGCCCGTGTCGGGATCACAGATTTGCAGGTAAATGCTCGGCAGGATGCGAAAGCCGGGCGCATCCGCGCGGGTATAGCCGATGAAGCCCAGATCAGCCGTGCCATAGGCGGAGGTCGTCCGCAGGCCATATTCGCCTTCGAAGCGAGCTTGCTGCGCCGGCGTGTATGGCTCGGCGGAAAACAGCGCCTTGCGCAGCGGCACAGTGCCCGCCCCCATGCCCATTTCCGCGGCTTTGTCCAGCAGGGTCATCAGGTAGCTGGGCTGACCCACGAAGCCGGTCGCCCCCAGCGCCATCATCAGCATGATTTGCAGATCTGTATTGCCCGGCCCGGAAGGGATGACCGTGGCTCCGCAAGCCCGGATGGCTTCGTCTAGAAGGAGTCCCGCCGGCGTCAAATGGTATATGAAAGTGTTGAGAACGCGGTCGCCGCGCTGTATGCCGATATAGCGGAAGGCGGCAAGCTGAGCTTCGGGGTCGGCTGGCGGCGGTTGCGGGTCGTAGATGGGACCGGGTGAGATGTAAATCCGCGGTAGATCAGCCGGGTCAATGGTCAAGAAGCCACCAAAGGGCGGATTCTGCCGGTGCAGCTCGACCAGTTCATCTTTGCTGAGCACGGGAATCTGTGCCAGGTCATCCGCGTGGGCGATGTCGGCCGGGCTCACCCCCGCCGCATCCAGCTGCTGGCGAATGGCTGGCGCGCGATTGTAGGCCCCCTGCACCAGGTCGCGGATTTTGGCGTCGATATTCTTCATGCGCTCCACCTATTTAGCCCAGCCAGCGTTTGCGCCGCCGATAGTGTTTGACTTCGCGATAATTCTTGCGCCCGCCAGCTTGGTTCAAGCCCAGATAGAATTCTTTGATATCTTCGTTTTCGCGCATTTGCTCGGCGGGGCCATCCAGCACGATGCGCCCGTCTTCCATGACATAGGCATAATCAGCCAGTTCCAGCGCGGCGCGGGCATTCTGCTCCACCAGCAGCACGGACATGCCTTCCCCCCGGTTGATCTCGCGGATGATGTCGAAGATTTCGTGCACCAGCAGCGGTGCCAAGCCCAGCGAAGGCTCGTCCAGCATCAGGACCTGTGGATGCGCCATCATCGCCCGCCCGATGACCAGCATTTGCCCCTCGCCGCCGGACAGATAGCCGCTGGTGCGCCGTGCCAGCGCGCGCAATTGGGGAAAGTAGCGGTAGACGCGTTCCAGGTCGTCGCGGATATGCCGCCCACCTTGATAGACCATACCGCCGATACGCAGATTCTCTTCCACGGTCAAGTGGCGGAAGAGTAGCCTGCCTTCAATGACTTGCACGATGCCGCGGCGCACGACCTCTTCGGCCGGCTCGCCATCAATGCGTTCTTCGCCCCAGGTGATCTGCCCACGCGTGACCTCGCCCAATTCCGAGCGCAGCAAACCGCTGATGGCTTTCAGTGTGGTGGATTTGCCAGCGCCGTTGGGACCCAGCAATGACACGACGCTGCCCGGCGGCACCTCCAACGAGATGCCGCGCAGCACCAAAATGACGCTGTTGTAGACCACTTCGATGTTGGAGACGGACAGCGTGTTCACAGCCAGGACCAGCCTCTGTCTAGCCCCCTCGGTCCCCCCAAATCATTGGGAGGGGGGACTTTTGCACAATCACTCAAACGTGTAACGAGCCTCGAGCTTGTTTGTCTTGGCTTCCCTTCCCGACGATTCCTTGTAGGGGCGACCCATCGGGTCGCCCGCCAGAGGATGAGGGCAACCTTTCGTCTAGCCTCGCAGCTGCGGCACGGGCATGAAGTCTGTCAGCGGCACAACCAGAGGCACGAACATCTGCCCGCCGGCACCATCGGAGATCAGCAGCGCATCGGCGGGACTGGTGGCTGGACCCGTCATGGTGGCGTTGGCGTACTTCATAATGGCGATGCGGTTGTGCGTGGCGTCGCGCATGCCGTCTTCAAAGTTCTGTTGCGCCAAGCCGCCCATCACGGCGTAATTCATGCTTTCCACGATGGCTTTAATATCCGCGCCGGTGACGCCGTCCAAACTGCCCGCCTGGTTGACCGCGTGGATGGTTGTTTCGATGATGGAGTCAACTAAACCCCAAGACAGCAGATAGGCGATATTCTGCTCGACTGGCGAACGCTCGTTGAGCGCGAATTGCTGGCTGACAAACTGCACGGCCGGATGGCTCAACTCCGTCCACCACCGGAAGGGCATCGACCCGAACATGCCATCGACCGAGGGCAAGCCGCTGGGCTTCAAGACGCGCTGCCCCAGCAAGCCCACGCTGGTATCCATCACCCAGTTGACGCCAGCCAGCTTGATGTCCTCTTCCATGCCCAAATCGACCAGGGTGGCGGCGATCAGCGCGGGACCCGAGGCCAGGGAATTGGTGTAGAAGATGGTCGCGCCTTCGTCGATGGCGTTCTGCACCTGCGTGAGGATATCGCTGTCGGTGGGCAGGAAGATCTGCGGATTAGGCAGCACCTCCACGCCCAAGCCCGCGCAATATTCTCGGGCGGCTGGTTCTGTGCCCGCCAAGCCAAAGGCGCCGGGCCAGGTTACGAAGCCGATGACTGGATCGGGGAAGACCTCCGGGCTGGCCGCGACAAACTGGCAGAAGAAGCCGAACTGGTTAATGTAGAGCGGGTTGATGGCGAAGAGCCAACCCGGCGTCTGCCCGTCTTCGCCGTACAGACTCTCGATGGAGCCAGCTGCAATGACGGAGACGATTTCATCTTCCGCCAGTTGCTCGCGCAGCAGTTCGCCATCGTCGGAGCTGTAGAGCAGCAGAATATCCAGGTCATCGCCATATTCGCTGGTGAAGCGGTCATAAGCGCTTTGCGTGGCTTCCAGGTTGCCGCCGGTATCTTCATAGATTTGCCCCAACTCCGCACCGCAGATGCCGCCGTGGCTATTCCAATAGGCTACGGCATCCGTTACAGCGGAGACGATGGGCTGGGTGATGAAGGCATAAGGTCCGCTCAAATCGCCAAAATGATAGATGTTGACGGTCTCGCCGGTCAGGTCTACCTCGCAGTCGCTCAAGTCCGAGGGGTAAGGGACCATGTCCTGCGCAGAAATCGCCGCGCCGCCAGCCAAAAGCAGCAGGGTAGCCAGCAATATGCAAAGTATCTTCATGGGTCTGTTCTCCTTGGTAGCCGTTTGCGAGTAGATCCTGTCACCTTCTAGCTTAGTCCAAACGCGGGCGCGACGCAACTAATATGAATAGGGGCGTATCTTCCAGGCGACCTTGAACACTTCCCAGCGGTGGGCGATGCCGCGGGGCTCCAACACCAGGAAGAGGATCAGCGCGCCGCCAAAAAGAATGGGGTTGATGGCGCTGGTGATGTTGACGGCGTCGACGAAGGGGAAGAGTTGCGGCAGCCAATCGACCAGCAGCGGACGCAAGGTCGGGATGACGGCTTCTTGCAATAGGCGGATGAAAGCCACGCCGAACATCGCCCCCAGCGGGAAGCCAGCCCCGCCGATGATCAGCATCGCCAGCATCTCGATGGATACATCCAGCTCGAACATCTGCAGCGACAGACTGTTGCGCTCGAATGCCAGCAGGCAGCCAGCAATGCCCGCATAGACTGAACTGAGGAAGAAAGCCCGCAGCTTGGTGGCGAAGACATTGATGCCCAGCAACTCCGCGGCCAGGTCATTGTCGCGCACGGAGATGAAGGCGCGTCCCGTCCGCGTACGGATGATGTTGCGCGCCAGGAACATTAGCAGCACAGCCAGCGGCACGATTAGGTAATACATGGCGATGTCGCTGGCGAAGCTCAGCGCCTTGCTGCGCCGCACGATCGCCTCGTGCCCCCCGCCGGCGTCCTCCGCCAACAGGGACACCTGGTATGTACCGTGTTTGCTGACGATGTAGGACAAGCCGGTCACTTGCTCGTCGGCGTCCAGGCGCAGGGAGAGATTAACATCGCCATAAGGCACGACATCGCCGCCGGGATTGATAATCTGGATGCGCGCGCCCTCGCCGTTGGCTATGAAATCTACAGAAATGACATCGACGAAGTACGGGTCGCCAGCCGTGAACGCCAAAGTCTCGTCAGCTAGCGAATCTTCCGCATAAGCGCCGAAGGGACCGATGATTGGCGCGGGCACGGAAAGCGGTCGCGTGCCGCCCGTCAAGTCTGCCATGGGGTAGCGCAATATCCAGGGGATGATGAATTGCGCGGCCAAAGTCGCCATGGCCAGGTAAAAACCTTTGACGCGCAGGGACGGCAAGCCGAAGACCAGCCCGACCACGCCCGTCAGTAGCGCGCAAGCCGGCAGCGCCGTCCAAAAGGTGAAGCCCAACTCCCGCGCTAGAATTGCCGAGCCGTATGCGCCAACCGCCATGAAAGCGCCATGCCCCAGCGACATCTGCCCCGTGTAGCCGACCAGCAGGTTCAGCCCCTGCACGGCGATGACGAAGATGGCAATGCGCGCGACCAGGCTGACATATTGATCGCTGATCCAAGTCAAGCCCAGCGGGCTGGATTGTGAGAGCATCGGCAGCAACAGCAGCGCTAGGAAAGCCAGATTCTTCCACAATTTGTCGCGGGGGCTGCGGTCGATGCGCAGGTCTTCCGCGTAGCTGGTGTCAAAGACGCCGGCGGGGTTCAGGTTGGCCATAGCCGCTCCTAGATGCGCTCAATCCGCTTTTCGCCGAACAAACCATCCGGGCGGATCACCAACACCAGCATCAGCACCACATAAGGCGCCAGGTTGGTGCCCGCCTGCTCGGAGGAGTTAATCAGCGTGCCGAACTGTTCGACGATGCCGATGATGATGCCGCCGACCAGCGCCCCGCTGACCGACTCCAAGCCACCCAACAGCACAGCCGGGAAGACACGCAGCGCCACAAAGCTGATATTCAGCGACAAGCCCACCGCGCCGCCTTGCAATACGCCCGCGATGCTGGCCAGCATCGCCGCAGCCGCCCAGGTGATCGCCAATATCACGCGCACCCGCAAGCCCACCGCTTGCGCCAACTGCTGATCTTCCGATGTCGCGCGCATGGCCAAACCAACGCTGGTGTAACGGAAAAACAAGATGAAGCCGACGAAGGCTATGATCGCCAGCACAAAGGCGATGACCAGCTCGACGCGAATGATGGCAAGGCCGCCAAGCGTCTCCCGCAAGGCATCCAGGCGGATGGGTTTGAAGCGGCTGTTGGTGGCAGGATCCACGAAAATAGGCAAGTTCAGTTCGAC
Source organism: Anaerolineae bacterium (assembly GCA_034420985.1). GTDB lineage: Bacteria > Chloroflexota > Anaerolineae > Aggregatilineales > Phototrophicaceae > UBA6055. The sequence continues at coordinate 14,361 of DAOUKU010000047.1, forward strand.
GGTGCCCCAGATGATCTGCGTTACGCCATGCAGGACTTCCGCGACCGCCAGGGTCATCAGCACGGCGGTGAAGAGCGGCTGTCCAATCAGCGGGCGGATGGTGAAGCGCTCGACAGCCAGCCCGGTCAAAATCGCGCCAGCCACCGTGCCCGTCAGCGCGTGCAGCCACTGCCATTGGATGCCACCGATGGTCATCAGCACGGTCAAAAGTAGCGCCCCGCCGGCTGCCATACCTAGATTGCGCCGCTGCAGTAGCGAGCGATAGCTGGCGGTTGTCATCACCATGAACATCGTGGCGGCGGACAGCAGCAACGCGCCGGGAACGGATATCTCGCTGACGGTGAAGAAGCTCCAGAAGATCATCCCGCCAAGGACCATCATCCAGCCATGCGCGAAGTTAAAGACGCCCGACGCTTTGTTGATGACCACGATGCCCAGCGCCACCAGTCCGTAGACGCCGCCGACCAGCACGCCCGAAATAAGCGTCTGCAGGATGCGCGCCGCCTTCTTGCCCGCCAGTTGGTCGCCCAGGAATAGCAGTAGCGCCAGGATCGCCAAGGCAGCCAGCGCCCAGGTAAGTTGCTGCTTATGCTTGTTGATCAATTCTGTCACGGGCATATTCCCCATCCCCCGGCCTCTGAGCTTAGTGAGGGGCGAACCACCAGCTCGCCCATCTACCTCTCCCCCGGTCCCTTCCCCGTTGAAACGGGGAGAGGAACGAATATCGGCGGATTCGGAGATTCAGCCTGAGACTCAACATCTGTAAGCAAATCTCGGCGAAACTTTCCCCCCATTGATATGGGGGAGCCGAGGAGGATAGATGGGCGTCTCAGCGAGCCGCTTCTACAGCGTTTCATTATCTCTGTGTCCTCTGTGGCTCAACCCTGTCACACATCGGCCACGCGCAGCTCGGTTTCAATCGTGCCTGTGCGGCCATCGCGGTAACGCACTTCGGCGCTGACATGCACCTGTCGGCGCCCGCCGTAGATCGCCTCCAGCAACTGGCGATATTTCTCGTGTAGGGCGCCGCGGCGCAGTTTGCGCGTGCGTGTCAATTCGGCTTCGTCAGCGTCGAATTCCTTGTGCAGGATGACGAAGCGCTTGACTTGTGAATAGGCTGGCAGCGAGTCGTTGACCGCGCGCAGTTCATGCCGGATGATCTCGTAGACTTCTTCCCGCTGCGACAAATCGACATAGGTGGTGTAGGCGATGCCGTGTTTTTCCGCCCAGCGCGAGACATTCTGGAAGTCGATGACGATGATGGCGGAGACGAAATCCGTATCCGCGCCGCCGATGGTCATCATGTCTTGCACAAACTGGCTGAACTTGACGCGACCTTCAATGTACTGCGGGCTGAAGCGCTCGCCGCTGGCCAGCTCGATGAGGTCTTTGACGCGCTCGAGGTAGATAAGATGCCCGGTTTTTTCGTCCATGTGCCCGGCATCGCCCGTGTAATACCAGCCATCGACATCCAGCGCCTCGCCGGTTTTGTCCGGCTGTTTGTAATAGCCTTTGAAGCGCGCAGGCGTGCGGATGAGAATTTCCTGGTTTTCGGCAATTTTGATCTCGACGCCGGGCACGATGACGCCAACCGTCTCGAAGAGCACATCCCCGCGCAAATGCAAGGTGCCGAAGGACTCAGTCGAGCCATAATACTGGCGCAGTTCAATGCCAATGGCGCGGAAGAAGCGAATGATGTCACCGCTGAGCATGGCGCCTGCCGTCAGCACATTGCGCGCTTGCGTCAGCCCTAGTTTGTCCCGCAGGGGCTCAAAAATGGCGAACTCCCCTAGCCAGCGCAGGAAACGCAGGAGCGGCGGCACCGGTTCGTGCGCGTCTTCGTGGTCGATGGCGCGATAGGCGATGGGCATGAACAAGGTGAACAGGGCGCGGTTGATCAGGCTGCCATCGTTGACGCGGAATTGCACGACGCGCGCCAGGTTCTCCCATACGCGGCTGGGGAAGAGCAGGCCGGCCGGCGCAATCTCGCGCATATCGATGGGCACCGTCTCCGGTCCTTCGGGAAAGTTGACTTGTGTGCCGTTGATCAGATGCGAGGTGAAGCCGAATGCCTGTTCGGCCAACCAGGCCATAGGGCTGAAGGAAAGCCAGTTGTCCGACTGTCGCGTGTCGACATATTCGTAATTCATGGCATGCCCGACCACCAGCTGAAAATGCGTGACCTCGGCAAATTTGGGCAGGCTGGTCGTGCCGCTGGTCATGCTGAGGATAATGGTGGCCTGGGGGTCTGTCGTGCCCGCCAAGTCGTCAAAGTGGCTCGGCTGCTGTGCTCGCTGCTGCGCGCCAATCTCCTGCACGGCGCGAAAGCTGAGTAACCAATCGTCCTCGTAGCTCCACAAGCCGCGCTCTTCCCAATAGATGACCTGGCGGATTTGTGGGTTCTTCGCTTTGACCGCCAACATTTTGTCGACTTGTTCCTGGTCGTGGGCGCAGACGAAGGTGGTGTCGGTAGCGTTGATGACATAGTGGATGTCCTGTGGGCTGGCATCGCTGAAGACGCAGCAGGTTTTGCAGTGCAGGGCGTGGGCGGCGATCTGCGCCCAATACATCTCCGGGTCGTTCTCGCCGATGATGACCAGGGTATCGCCCGCGTGGAAGCCCAAGTCCAGCAAGCCCAGGGCGAAGTGGACGACATGGTCATAGACTTCGTTCCAGCTGTATTCCTGCCAGATGCCGTAGCGTTTTTTGCGCTGGGCGGTGGTATCGCCAAATTCGGCTACGCGTTGCAGGAAGGCTTTGGAAAGCGTGTCGCTTTCGGGCGCTACGGTCAGGCGTTTGTCCGGCAGGCGAGTGCGGAAGATGGTTCCGGGCGTCGCCTCGCGGTAGGGAATGGTCGTCTGCGCCGTCACGCTAGTGCTCCTCTTCGCCCAGGTAGGCATCGACGACGGCTTGATTCTGACTGATTTCTTCGGGATTGCCCTCGCCGATTTTGACGCCGAAGTTGATGACGGCGATATGATGCGAAATATCCATCACCAAGCTGATATCGTGTTCGATCAGCATGATGGTGGCGCCCTGGCGCTCGTGAATATCCAGGATGTAGCGCGCCATGTCTTCTTTCTCTTCGACATTCATGCCGGCCATGGGCTCATCCAGCAGCAGCAAGGTCGGCTCCAGCGCCAGCGCCCTGCCCAGCTCAACGCGTTTGCGCAGTCCATAGCTGAGCGTGCCGACGATGGATTTGCGGATCGGCTCCAGTTCCAGGAAGTCGATGATTTCTTCGACGCGCTGTCGATGAGCGATTTCTTCGCGCTGTGCCCTGCCCCAAAACAGCGCCCCGGCCAGCATGGACGCGCGCATGTGAATGTGCCGCGCCGCCATCAGGTTGTCCAGCACCGTGGCGTTGGTGTAGAGCGCGATATTTTGAAAAGTGCGGGAAATGCCCAGCCCGGCGCGTTTGTAGGGCGGCATATGTGTGATATCGATGTCCTCGAAACGGATACTGCCAGCCTGCGGGGTGTAGAAGCCATTGATGCTGTTAATGAGGCTGGTTTTGCCCGCGCCATTTGGTCCGATGACAGCGAAAATCTCGCCAGCCTTCACCTGGAAATCGACATTTTGCAATGCTTTGATGCCGCCGAAGCTCAGCGAGATGTCATCGACATGCAGCTTGACCGGCATGGAGGACCTCGTTGGTCAGAACATTGCGTTGCGCGAAGTGATTCGACAAAACCGCGCTCGAATTGTCAAACACTAAGATAGCAGACTGAGTCTTTAGAGGCAAATGCGGCGGCAGTATCAAGCGCGTTCAATCAACCAATCTCTCAATGTTGCGATGATCTCAGCGCGGGAAGTTTCGTTGACGAGTTCGTGCCGCAGTTCATCGTACAACTTCAAAGTCACATCGCTTGATTGGACCGCTTCCGCAAAGTACTGCGACGCGGACGCTGGTGTCAGACCATCCGCCTTGCCATGCAGTAGAAGGATGGGCAGCCTGATCGATACAGCCCGTTCGCTAATGTATCGCGACATGCTCACGATAGCCGCCGTCGTGCCAAGCCGCCACCAGCCCTTGTCGACAAGGGGGTCGGCCTGCCCTTCGCGCAACATCTCTTCATCGGATGTAAGTACGGTCGGTAAACCGGGAACCGGTATGCGCAGCCAGGGGATATAGCGCCCAAGTAAAAGGAGCGTTGACACCAGCCAGGCTTGGCGGCCGCGCTCGGCATGAAGTGGCAGCCCGCAAGTGGCGAGCGCGCGCAGTCGTTCTGGATAGCGCAAGGCGAAACCCAAGCCGATCAAGGAGCCCATGCTGTGGCCAAACAGCAAATGTGGCACACTAGGATGTTGCGCGCGTGTGAGAGCGTACAGTTGATCCAAATCATCGACGGCGAGTTGCAAGTCCACGATCAATGAACGGGGACCAGCGCTTTTGCCATGCCCGCGATGGTCAATGCCGTAACAGGCGAAACCGACGGCGGTCAGCGCCTCCGCCACATGACGATAACGCCCGCTGTGCTCGCTCAAGCCATGCAGGATGAATACAATGGCGCGAAATGTCCTATCGTCCGGCAGCCACTCGCGGTAGCAAATCGTCATGCCGTCGGCGTTCTGGAAACTGTATTCCCGTTCGATCATCTTCATCGCCGTTCACAGTCACAATCCGCTGTACGCTAGCGTCGCATGGATTCGAGCTGCCCGCGAATGGCGAGAGCCAATGCGTTCATTTCGTCTTCGCTGCAGCGTTCCGTCAAGGGTACACCAAGGTGGCGCATAACCCTATAAGCGATGTCATCGGGCGCTTGGTCGGGCATCCGCGGCACAATGTGAAAGTGAACATGCGGATGATCGGCCGATTCAGCGAATTGCATGACATAAGTTTTCTGGCAGCCGGTATGCCGCTTCAGCGCCTGCGACGTCTCGCGAAGCAGCGCGCCGAGGTCGGCCGCTTCCGCGAAAGTCAGTTCATCAAGCGCCTCAATATGGCGCCGCGCAACTAGAACCAGCCAGCCGCGATAGGATGTATTGTAAGCATGAACAACGTCCCAGAAGTCGCTGCGATAGATGCTGTCCCAGGGTGGCGCCTCGTCCGCGTCTCGCTTTCGCATCAACTGGCAGCTTACACAGTCGCTCATCGGTTTCCTCCGGCTTCGCTGACCTTCCTTATGTACACGGTTCCGATAGACAGGTCGCCTACCCGATGCGAACTAGGTCGCCGCCTATGCTGACGGTATAATCCCGCGCGGCAGGATGAACTGCCAAAGCGAGGGGGGGATGGCGGAAGAATACGCAGGACCGAGAGCGCTGGCGCTGGTCGGCATGCCCGGCGCCGGCAAGACCATCTGCGCGGAACATCTGGCCCGGCGCGGCTATTGGACGCTGCGTTTTGGCGGGTTGGTCGTGGCGGAAGTGCAGCAGCGCGGTTGGGAAGTCAACCCGGGCAACGAGCAGATCGTGCGCGAAGAACTACGCGCGCAGCATGGCATGGCGGCCATGGCTGCGCTCAGTTTGCCGCGCTTGCAAAGAGCGATCTCGGAGGAGCGCAATATCGTCATCGACGGCTTATACAGCTTCAGCGAATACCAACTGTTGCGCGCCGAGTTGGTCGCGCCTTTGCTGCTGCTGGCGGTGGCTGCGCCGCGACAGCTGCGCTATCAACGCCTGGCCAGCCGTCCATCCCGCCCGCTGACGCCAGACGAAGCTATGCAACGCGACATCCGCGAAATCGAGCGCCTGGAGAAAGGCGGACCCATCGCCATGGCGGATTACACGCTGCTCAACGACGGGGCTGTGGAAGAGCTGCTGCGCGATTTGGACGATTTGCTGCGTACTTTGCAATTCTTCGCTTGATTTTGCGCTTGCGGCGCGCGTCAAGATTGCACTATAGTAACGGGAATGTTCTGTTGGCTTGCGCTGGATTGAAGCGCGCATGACCGCGACCGAGTCCATGCAGGAGTATTTGGCGGAAGCCTGGCGTATCGCTTACTACCAGCCAAATGACCGTTTCGTGTCGACATCGGCGCTGGCGGAGGAAATGGGCGTGTCCGCGCCGGCCGTGACGCGCATGGTGCAGCGCCTGAAGCAAGCCGGTTACCTGGAGCACGAACCCTACCGCGGCATCCGGCTGACCCCTTCTGGCGAACGCGCGGCGCTGGCAAATATCCGCCGCCACCGGCTGGTTGAGCGTTTCCTGGTGGATGTCATGGGCTTCGGCTGGCACGAAGTTCACGATGACGCCGATGATTTGGGCAGCGTCGTCAGCGATTCGCTGGTCGACAAAATGGACGCCATGAGCGGTTATCCCAAGCGCTGCCCGCACGGCGAACCCATCCCCGACCACGACTTGAAGATGCCGCGCATTGTCGATTATCCACTTTCGGATGTGGCTGTGCGCCGCGAGTATGTCGTCAGCCGCGTGCACACCCACGATGGGCAGAAGCTGCGTTATTTGAGCAAGCTGCGCCTGGAGCCGGGCAGGCGCTTTCGCCTGTTGACGCGCGCGCCCTTCAAGGGTCCGCTTCAGCTGCGGGTCGGTGGCAAAACGCAGCACCTGGGTCACGAGCTGGCTGGCGACCTGCGCGTCTGCAGCGAAGCCGAGTATCAGCTCGTCTAGGCGCTTTGTCATCCGAGTGGTTTCGCTTCCGCGACAGTTTTGATCGCCGCCGCGCGCCCGGCATTATTCGCGATCACTGGCGTGGCGATCCTGCAAGCCTGCATTTCGTCAGCAGCGACTACAACATCGTCTTCCGCTTTGAAGCCGGTGGACGTGGACGCTACCTGCGCATCTGCCATGTGGCGCTGCATCCTTTGCCCAAGGCGCGACAGGTCATGCACTTTTTGCGTTTTCTGGCGGCGGAGGGCGTACCGGTCGGCGCGCCGATTCCCTCGCTCAGCGGCAACTACATTGAGCAATTGCCGGGTGGATATTTTGCGTCGGCGCAGTGTGAAGCGCCCGGCCAGGAAATGACGCGGCATGCGGACGACATCCGCGTTTACGAGGCTTGGGGGACTTCGTTGGGGCTGCTGCATGCCGCCTCGCGCAAGTATCAGCCGGAGGGCGAAATCGACTACCAATTCCCGACGGTGCAGCAGTTTTGGCGCAACATCGCGCCCACCATCGCGGAGGCGAGTCCAGCGCTGCAGCGGGTCTATGCCGAGCTCAGCGAGTGGATGCAGGGCTTGCCCAGGCGTGATGTCGGCTTGATTCATGGCGATTATCGTCCCGGCAATGTGATCTGGGACGGGACGACGGCGCGCACCATCGACTTCGACGAACCGAATGTCCACTGGTATATCGCGGATGTCTGCCGGGCGCTGCTGGAGCTCTGGGGGCACCCGCTGGGAGAGCGGCGCAGATTTCGGCGGGCATTCATGCGCGGCTATCTGCAGGAGCATCAAATTGACGAGTGGTGGGTGACGCAGTTACCCTACTTCGCGCAGCACCGTGCCGTGCTGATGCTGGCTTGGGATCTGCAGGAAGGTAGCGAGGGCTGGGACGATGGCTGGCGCTGGGCACTGGAGCGAGTGGGGTGGTGAGGCAGAAGCAGTGCCAAGTAAGTAGTGCAAATGCTTGCCACCGTGGACACAGAGTTTGGCGAGGGCACAGAGATAAGGACTGTGTAGGGGCGACACTTGTGTCGCCTGTTCAATTGAAGTCTCTTGAAGTCTCTGCGCTCTTGGCGATTTGTGGCAGGTATTCTAAGGACTAACTTGGATTTACTGAGATTGCAGCAAGCAAGCGATAAGTTGATGGGTAGGTTCGAGATCCGCGGCATTCACGACTAGCAGTAAAGTGCCTTCTGTCGTGGCAAACTTTTTGGTGAACCCAATTCAGGAGCTCCAACTATGCACATCGAATCCAAACTAGCCGCCATGGGCTTGACGCTGCCGCCGGCTGTCCAGCCCCCGCCTGGCGTGGAGCTGCCCTTCAGCTTCGTGCGCATGTATGGCGGAATCGCCTATATCTCCGGGCACGGTCCGCAGAACGCGGATGGCTCGCTGGCCCGCCCCTTCGGCAAGGTCGGCGCGGGTGTCAGCGTTGATGAAGGTTACGTGGCGGCAAAGGCGGTGGCGCTGTCCATGCTGGGCAGTCTCAAGCGCGAACTGGGCGATCTCGACCGCGTTTCCCACTGGCTGCGCTTGCACGGCATGGTCAACTGCGCGCCTGACTTCGCGCAGCAGCCGGCCGTCATCAACGGCTGTTCGGACTTGATCCTGGCGCTTTACGGAGCGGAGCGGGGGGCGCATGCGCGCTCAGCCGTGGGCATGGCGGCGCTGCCTTTCAATATGTGCGTGGAAATTGAAGGCGCGGTCGCCATCGACTGACGGTCAGCCACGCTCCAGCAGCAAATTGTCGAAGCCATCGACGCGCGCCCGCCAATCGCCTGGCACATAGGTCGTACTGTCCAATTGGAAGACCAGCGCTTCGCCAGCGAAGGCCGCGCCGGGCAACAGAGTCTCGCGGTCATAGAGGCGAAGCGTCCCGCCCAGTGGCGATGGCTTCTCGCCGATTGGCCTGGGACTGTGAGGTGTCTCTGGCCGGGCGTCGAATTCGGGTTTCTCGCCGAGGCCCCGCCCCTTGACCCGCAGGCTGACGATTTCGACAGTGCGCCAGCGCATGGCATGCCCGTAAGCGCCTTCATGCGCCTCGTGAAAGTCAGCCACAGCCTCATCGCTGTAGGGGATGTTCAGTTCGTAAGCCTGCCCCTGATAGCGCATATCCAGGGTCACGGCGAAGAATCTGTCCGACTCGGCGATGTCCTCGCGTTCCAATTCGCCATTGACCAGCGCCAGTAACTCCGCTTCTACAGCGCGCAGATCAGCCAGGCTTGCGTCTGTCGCGGCGCGCATGACCGAGCGGCTGAAATCGACCGCCACATCCGCCAACAGCAAGCCCAGGGCGCAGAGCACGCCCGGCGCAGGCGGCACCAGCACAGTCGGGATATCCAGGCGAGCCGCCGCCGCACAGGCATGTAAGGGACCCGCCCCGCCGAAAGCTGCCAGCGTGAAATCGCGCGGGTCATGCCCACGAGCGATGGACACGCGCCGAATAGCTCGGTCGATGTTGACAGTGGCGATGTCAATGATGCCTTTGGCGGTTTGCACAAGGTCGAAATTGATCTGCCGCGCCAAAGATTCCAGCGCGCGTTCGCCAGCCGCCAGATCCAGAGCGAGCGCGCCGCCCAGCACATGCTCCGCGTCCAGCCGGCCCAGCAGCGCATTGGCATCACTGAGCGTGGCTTTGAAGCCGCCGCGTCCATACACGGCTGGTCCCGGGTCTGCGCCGGCCGACTCGGGTCCCACGCGCAGCGCTCCGCCAGCATCCACCCGCGCGATGGAACCGCCGCCCGCGCCGATGGTCTCGATATCCAGCATGCGCACGCGCAAAGGTAAGCCGTCTATCGACGACTCCGGGCGTGGCGATGGCTGACCGGCCACCAACGCGACATCGGTGGAGGTGCCGCCCATGTCCAGCGTGATGATTTTGTCGCAGCCCGCCGCCTGCCCCAGATGCCAAGCGCCCATCACACCGGCCGCTGGTCCGCTCAAGGCTGTGTGAATGGCTTGCTGACGCACGCGACCGGCGCGCATCACGCCGCCATCCGACTTCATGATGTGCAGCGGCAAGGACCTCGGCAGCTGCGATTCCAGCACGCCGATATAGCGCGACATCACCGGGCGCACATAGGCTTCCAGGGCGACGGTGCTGGCTCGCTCGTACTCGCGGAATTCCGGCAGTACCTCGGACGAAAGCACGACTTGCCAATCTTCGGCGACGATGCCGCGTTCCAGTATCCGCTGCTTGACCAGCCGCTCGTGCGCCGCGTTGACATAACTGAAGAGAAAACAGACGCCAATGGCATCGCAGCCCTGCGCGGCAACTTCGTCCAGCAGGCCATCCAGCGCCGCCATGTCCAACTCCAGCAGGGTCTCACCGCGGTGATCCAGGCGTTCGGGCACTTCGTAGCAGCGTTCGCGCGGGATGAGCGGCGGCGGGATGCGCGGGTGAATGTCGTAGAGCTGGGGACGGTCTTGCCGCCCGATGAAGAGCAGATCGCGGAAGCCGGCTGTTGTCAGCAGGGCAGCGCGCGCGCCTTTGCGTTCCAGGATGGCGTTGGTCGCGACAGTCGAGCCATGCGCCACCGCCTGCAGCGCCATGATGCCGCCGGGCGCCAGAGCCTCCAAGCCAGCTAGCATGGCCCGCTCCGGCGTCTCTGGCGTGCTGAGCAGCTTGTGAATCGTCAGTCCTCCGCCCTCGCTGAGCACCAGATCGGTGAAGGTGCCGCCAATATCCACGCCTGCGCGCATTTGCCCATCCTGAGTCTTGGTCGATTTAGACAGCGCCCATCATAACACCAGCGGGCTGGGGACAGAATGCGCGACATCGCCCCACGCTAACAATTCGCTTATATGCTTCATTCACTGTGTTTATGCAGCGCAAGCATTTCTCTTACGCCATGAGCCTATCCTGCAAGTGTAAGTTCATTCGAACGCCAAACGGCACAAAGGAGAAAACAACATGTTCTACCGCAGCCCCTATTTCCGTATGGTCGACAGCTTGCTCAACGATGCCCGTCCACTCCTGGCGGGGCGCAGCGAGTTCGACAGCCGCTACACTGGTCCGGCGCTGGATGTCGAGGAGAGCGACGCCGGCTACACTGTGCGCGCCAACCTGCCCGGCGTCAAGCTGGAAGACATCAGCGTCAACATCCACGAGGATGTACTGACGATCAGCGGCGAGACCAACCAGGAGCAGCGCGAGGAGAATAGCCGACTGCTCATCCGCGAGCGCCGCGCTGGCAAGTTCAGCCGCAGTCTGCGCTTCCCAAGCATTGTCGATGGCGAGGCGGTCGCCGCCAGCTTTGAAGACGGCGTGCTCAGCATCAGCCTGCCCAAAGCCGCGGCGCACACCCCGCGCCAGATCCCGGTTTCCGTGGCTGGCATCGAGAGCTAGCCAGAACCAGAACCATGCAGCAGCCCTTCCTCCAACGCGGGGGAGGGGTATGCAACAAGCGTTGTAAGGGCGGCCCGGTGGGTCGCCCTGTTTTTCTGTGTGTTCTCGTTTCCTCGATAACTCCAACAAGGTAATGAGAATGACTGCCGTTTGAGGAAACTGCAAAATAATCGAAAAGCTGTACGGGCGAGTCACCGGCTCGCCCGTACAGCTACCGAGTATTCTGCAATTCAATACGAGGCGAATCTTTTTGCTTGGGCGGCTGCCAGGCAGCGCGCCGGGCTACAAAGTCCCTTTCTCTGCGCACTATGTAGTTCAATTCTCTCCTGGGCTGACTTAGGCTTTGAGGCGGTCGAAGTACTGTTTGCGGAACTTCGCTACTTTGGGCGCGACCACATAGGCGCAATAGTCCTGCCGCGTGTTGTTAAGGAAGTAGCCCTGGTGGTAGTCCTCGGCGACCCAAAAGGTGCTGGCGGGCGTCACTTCGGTAACGATCTTGCTGTTGTACAAGCCCTCTTCGTCGAGCCGCTGGATGGTGGCCTCGGCGATTTTGCGCTGTTCGTCGCTGTGATGCCAGATGCCGGAGCGGTACTGTGGACCGATATCCGGACCTTGGCGGTTGAGTGTGGTCGGGTCATGCACGGTGAAGAAGATATTCAAAATATCCTGGAAGCTGATGACGGTGTCGTCAAAGGTCACTTGCACGACTTCGGCATGCCCGGTCGTCTTGGTACAGACTTGTTCGTAGCTTGGGTTGTCGACATGCCCGCCCATGTAGCCCGAAATCGCCGACTCCACGCCGATCAGTTGGTTGTAGATCGCCTCGACGCACCAGAAGCAGCCGCCGCCCAATGTGGTAACTTCCTTGCTCATTTCCTGCCTCCCGCGCTCCCTTTTGTCTGAAGATAACAAGAATATCTTAAGTCAATCTTGCCCGCCGCCGCGGGCCAGCGTCCGCGTCAGCCGCGCCCACTCCTCCAGCGACAGGGTTTCGGCGCGGCGCCTGGGATCGATATCCGCTGCTTGCAGGTATTTTCCTGCCACCGCCGCTTTGATGCCCAAGCCGCCAGCCAGCGAGTTCTTCAACTGCTTGCGCTTTTGACTGAAGCCAGCCCGCAGTATGCGAAAGAAGTCAGCCGCGCTGGGCACGGAGACGGGCGGCGCTACATGTGTGTCGATGCGGACGATGGCGCTGTCGATGTTGGGGCGGGGCCAGAACACGGCCGGGCTCAGCTTGCCGATGATGCGCGCCGTGCCATAGAATTGCGTGGCTACTGTCAGCAGATTTTGCGCTCCAGACCCGCCGACGATGCGCTCGGCAACTTCATATTGCATGGTCAAGACCAGGCGTCGTGGGGGCGCCGGCGCCTCAATGAAATGCCAGAGGATGGCGCTGCTGATGTAGTAGGGCACATTGGCCACCACTAGGTAGTTGTCAGTCGCCAGTATGGCTGCCATGTCCAGCTTCAGCACATCGCCGAAAATGAGGTAGACATTGTCCGCCTCGTCAAAGCGCGCCTCCAGGATAGGCTGGAAACGTTCATCCAGCTCAATGGCGTAGACTTGTCGCGCTCCTTCCGCCAGCCACTCGGTCAAAGCGCCAGTGCCCGCGCCGACTTCAACAACCGTGTCGGAGACTGTCAATTCAGCCGCTGCCACGATCTTCGCCAGCGCGCCGGGATCGTGCATGAAGTGCTGCCCGAGGCTCTTTTTCGGCAACAGCACATATCGGTCTAGCAGTGCCTTTGGGCTGTGGGACATGGCTCACCTCACTTCCACAGTTGACCATAAGCCCAGGATTCTGGGTAGGGCGGGTGTCTGTGATGCGGGGCTTTCTGCTACACTGGATGCGTCGCCAAAGCCCATCCGTGATTGCTATGACCTTGGAACTCCTTGCCATTCCCCTACTCATCTTTTGTTTGCGCGTGACCAACAATGTGATCGGCACTGTGCGCCTGATTTTGGTTTCGCGGGGGCGGCGCGCCTGGAGTTTCGGCTTTGCCTCGCTGGAATCGCTACTATTCGCTTACACGGCGGGCCAAGTCATCACCGATTTGGAAAACTTGCCCAAGTTGGCTGCCTATGTGCTGGGCTTTGCGGTGGGCGGCTTCGTTGGCGTGCAGGTCGAAAATCGCTTTGTCAAAGCCTATGAATGCGTAACCGCCATCGCATCGCGGGAGACGGCGCATGCCATGGCGCTGGCGCTGCGAGACGAGGGGCACGGCGTAACGGAGATCATGGGCGAAGGCGCTCATGGCGAGGTCGAGGAGCTGCGGATTATCACGCATCGGCGTGACTTGCCGCAGGTCATTCGCATTATCCATACCATCAAGCCGGACGCATTCGTGACGGTCGAGCACTCCGAGTTCATCCGCGGCGGCTGGATCCGCGCGCACCGCAAGTGACAAGGCAGCGCGGCGGGCGGGAGCGTTTCCTGTGGCTGGCGGTGGCGGGCTTGCTGGCCTTCGTTGCACTGCGGCTGCACAACTTGGCTGCCATCCCGCTATTCATCGACGAAGCGATCGCCATCGACCGAGCGGCGGATGTGGCGGAGGGCATTTTCTTGAAGCACGCCAGCCACGGCAAGCTGCTGCTGCCTTACTACTTGCTGCCCTTTCAGCCTCAGGCGAGCGCCGTCTTTATGGCGCGCGCCAGCGTGATCCTCTGGACCTGTCTCGGCTTTGCCGCGGGAACGGCAATTGCGAGGCGCTATGGCGGCCTAACAACTGGCTGTTTGGCGATGATTTTTGTCGCTGCGTCCCCAATGCTGCATTTCTTCGACCGCCTGGCGCTGACCGACACGCTGCTGCAGGCCGCGACAACGATTTGGGTTTGGTCGCTGCTGCGCGCTTTTGACACGGAGCGTCTGCGCTACCAGCGTGTTTGGACCAGCGCAGCTTTGTTTGCAATCGCTTTCTTTGCCAAGGCGTCGGCACTGTTTCTGCTGCCATTGCCGGGCTTGGCTGCCGTCCTGCTTCCACGCTTGAGCGCAGGCGACAGGATCAAGCGCGCGCTGGCATTTTATGGCGCTTGCCTCGCTCTGTTGGCGTCTTTCACCCTGCTGCTGGCTTGGCGGCAGGTCGATTATTTCACCAACTACAGCCTTCGCGGCAGCCCTGACATGGCAACGCTTTGGGATATCAGCAAGTTTGTCGACCAGTTGGCGTCGCTGTTGGATGTGCTCGCCATTTATCAAGGTGCGGCATTCATGCTCTGTCTGTTGCTGGCCTGCCTGATGGCGATTCGCTACAAACCGCGCATTATGCTTGCGCTGCTGGCGGGCGCGCTTGGCTTCGCCGTCGCCTTGCTGTGGCTGGGCGACACCGTGTCCAATCGCTATTATCTGCCCGTCTTACCGCTCTTTCTTGTGGCTGCCAGTATCGCTCTGGCGACTCTTTGCGATGCCGCTGGCAAATACCGCTATCACGCTACGTTACTGGTCTTTGGCATGATCGGACTGTGGATCCTGACCATCTCGCTGCCACGCGCGCGATTGGTGACTGGCGATGCCCCGCCACCCAAATCAGCGCTGGCGCACGGCGACTTCATTGAGTATTTCGCCACCGAATCTTCCGGATATGGCATCCGCGAACTAACAGAACACTTGGCGACTATCGCGGCTGGCGACGATGTCGTGATTGAAGGCGCCATCGCCAATTGCTGGGCGCTGCGCTTGTATCTTGCCGAGCATCCCAAAATCGACGCGCAATGCTCGAATGTGCTGGCGGACAACCGGCGCGCAAAATACCTCAACAGCCACCTGCCGCAGGAACGCGCCAAGCACAGCCATTATTACCTGGCGCTGGAATCGCCGGGATATGTGGAGCGGGATGATCTGGTCGGCGTTTCGATAGTCAAGCTGGCGGACTTCCCGCGGCCGGGCGGCAGAAGCGTGGTGAGCCTCTATCGCGTTGAATGAGCGGCGCGGCTAGTCATTTTCCTGCGCCATATCGACAAAATAGGTGGGGAATTCCAGCAGACGGTGCACGGGGCACTTGCCAGCAATGTCCCGCAGTCTCGCGTGCTGTTTGCTGTCCAGATCGCCATGGAAGACCAGCGCCTCGCGCACCTCATGCACAAAGAGGTCACTGCCTTGATGCGCCGGATAATCACGCCCGCGGAAGCGTTCATAATCCACCGCGACATCCACACCTTGCAAATCCCAGCCTTTGCGCTCGGCGTAGAGCTTGCAGGTGATGGCCATGCAGGAGCCCAGCGCGCCCAGCATCAACTCGCCGGGAGTCGGCGCGCTGTTCGTGCCGCCATCTTCCAGAGGCTCGTCGGCGTGCCACTCATGCTGGCGGACGCGGACGGTGGTGCGGAAGCCCTCGCCGAGGCGGATCTCAACTGGCATTTTCGTCTCCCTCGCTGTCTTTTGGGAAAAGTTCACGCAGCGGCAGCGTAAAACTGGGCAGCGCCGCGCCGCCGCTCACTTCGCCATCACGGTCGATGAATTGGCTCTGCATGCGACCGTCCGCGTCCAGCGTCCATTGCTCAATGCCTTCGCGCTCGGGTAGCACCAGCCAGACGATTTCGCCCCCGTGCCGCAGGTAGGTTTCGGCTTTGCGCCGTAGTTCGGGCATGGAATTGTTAGGTGATTTGATCTCGACGGCGAGGTCGGGCATGATGGGCGCATAGCCTTTGGGTCGCGGGATAGGCTGCCTGTCGGAGCTATTAAAGGCAACATCAGGTACAAGTAGCGTGCGCTTCGAATCCGGTGGATGCGCGCCCAATTCAACATGTACAGATCCGAGATTGCGCGGTCTAACAAACAACAGCAACAGGTGACTGATTAGCGCTGCCAATTCACTGTGAGGCCAATTGGGCATGGGATCCTCAAACAATTCGCCATCGATAAGGTAGAAGTAGCGCCCTTCGTTGGCTGGGTCGCATGCCATTGCCCAGACTTCGTCGGCTGTGTAGCGTCTGGTCTTGACCTGTGGCAAGTCGCGTATTGCCATGGTCATTGCCTTTCTCCGCTATCGTGGGGGAATAGCTGGTGCAGTGGTAGTGTGAAGCCGGGCAGGGCGCCCCCGCCGCTTAGCTCGTCGTCTCGGTCAATGAACTGGCTCTGCGTGCGCCCGTCTTCGTCCAGCATCCATTGCTCAATGCCTTCGCGCTCGGGTAGCACCAGCCAGACGATTTCGCCCCCATGCCGCAGGTAGGTTTCGGCTTTGCGGCGCAGTTCGCTCATCGTGTTGCTTGGCGATTTGATCTCGAC
>DAOUKU010000048.1:0-11430 GCA_034420985.1 Anaerolineae bacterium
TCGGGGGGGGGGGGGGGGGGGGGGGGGGGGGGGATGCTCGTCCATCCCGACTTTATGCCGACAGCCGACTCACCAAAGCTGGCGTGAAGTCCTCCAGCGTCGTGATATGCGCGTCCGCCAGCGCCAACACATCCTCCGGCAGCGGGAAGTCCGGGCTTGGCGCAGCCACCGCCAGCAAGCCAGCCGCCTTCAAGGCGCGCAAGCCATTGGCGGAGTCTTCGATGCCCAGCGCATTTTCCGCTGCGACGCCCATTTGCTTCAGCGCTTCCCAATAGATATCGGGCGCTGGTTTGCCACGCGGCACTTCGTCGCCATAGATCATCACTTCAAAGCGCTGGTCCAGCCCGGTGATGCGCAGCACGGCTTTGATGATCTCGGTTGGCGAGCCGGACGCCAGTCCAATGCGATAATGCCCTTGCATGGCAGCCACCGACTCCAATGCACCCGGTCGCGTGGGCATACGCTCTTCGTACTTGGCGATGACGCGCGCTTTCATCTCGGCGATGATGGCCTCAAGCGTCATGTCCAGCGCCAGCTCGTCGCGCATCACGCCCGCCCAGCCTACGGTGCTCCTGCCCATGGCTTGACGCTGCATGGCATCTGTCCAGCGCAAGCCGCGCTCCACCGCAAAATCAACCCGCGCCTGATCCCAATACACCTCGCTGTCGACCAGCACGCCATCCATGTCGTAGATGACCGCTTCTATGGGCATGCGCCTAGACCGCAAGCTCAGCCGGCGGCGGCACGACACCGATGGTCAGCAAAATGTTGGCGAAAATGCGCTGCTCGCCCGTCGCGATCACCAGGCAGCAGCTATCTTGCTTGGCGGCTTCGTAAAAGGCGAAGCGCTCCAGCGGCTGCAGCGGCACAGCCTTCGGCAGCATGCGGCGAAAATCAGCATAGATACTCGGCTCCTCGCCATCGTCGCGGCGCATCACCTGCGCGGCTTCAATGGGTGTGCAACTGAGGATGGCTGCCATGACATCGGTGACCGTCACCAAGCCGGGCGCCAGGTTGAGATAAACGCGCTCGGCAGCGGGATGAGCGCCAGTGGCGACCGGATAATTGCCATCGGGGATGAGGATGGTCGCACCATGCCCAGCCTTGCCCAGCGCCTGCAAAATCTGCGGATGAATCAGTTTGCCGTCAATCATGCCGGTCTCTCCCTCTGGTCGCGGTTAGACCTTGCGGATGCGGTCGCCAACGGCGATCTCGCCATCTTGCACGACGCGCGTATACATGCCGCGGCGGCGGGCGCGCTTTCCCTCGTCGCTCATCACCCACTTGCGGGCTGGCACGCCAAAGCGCCTGGCGAATTTGTTGCAGCCCGTATGCGGCAGCGGCGTCACTTCCATCAGCACACCGCCGATTTGCAGTTGCGTGCCCGGCGGCAAGTTGTCTTCGCTAAGGTCCAGGTCGACAAAAAGCTGGTCGCCAGATTCCGCCCAACGCCCTTTGTCGCCCGCTAGCAGCTGGATGACGCGGCTGTTCATCAGCGTGATTTGCGCGTCGGTCTTGCCACTGCGGCGCAACCAGTCATCGCCGTTCAAGCCACCGTCCGCGCTAAATCGAGCGCTAGGCATTTCTTCACGCTTTTCGGGCTGCGGGCGGCGCACGATCATCTCCACCGTGCCATCGTCGGCCGGCGATGCGGCTGCTTCGTCGCGGCGCGCTTCCAGTTCATCAAAACTCAGGCGGTAGCTCATATTCTCTCCTGCAAGTTCCTTTACGGCGAACTATACGCCAGATTCGCGTTTTCCCCAAGTGGCGCCCAGACAGCAGAAGCGACCAAATTGCGTTATACTTCAGTCAAAGTACCGGACCAAGGAGGCTACAATGAAACTGACAATTTTTGCATTGAACTTTGGCGTCAAGAGCGTGCTGGCTTTGCTGCTGCTGCTGGGCGCGAGTGTAGCAAGCGCGGCGGATATCCATGTGGATGGGGATTGCGGTTTCCAGTCGGCGATTAAATCCGCCAATCAAGATAGATCCCGGGCGGGCTGCGAGGCAGGCAGCGGGCACGACAGAATTATCCTCAGGCGCGATGTCGACCCCGATGGCGAACTCGAGACAGTCGACTCCCATATAACATTGGTGGGCAACAACCATCTCTACCGTGTCAACAAGGACGATATCGCCTTCAAGGTAAAACGCGGCGGCGATCTGACCATCATCAACCTGCGCGTCCAGTATGAGCGCTCACGCAATAGCAAGACATTCGAGGTGAGGGACTCCCGCTTGACTCTGCGCGATGTTAGCGTGACCAATTGCAGCAAGGGTGTGGAGCAATGGAACGGCAACACGACCATCGCCGGCACCTGGAATATCTGCGGTCTGCCTGATGGTCAAGTGGTCACTGGCACTGGGAAAGTGGATATTCAGCGCATCAGGCTACAGACCTGCGCGAACCTCAGCGGAGCATTTGTGGAGACGCCCGGCGGCTTGGGCAGCGGCATACAATGTCGACGCGTAGATGCCAATGGCGTGGGCAATGCCCAGGTCATCAACGCTGGCTTGCAGGACGCGGTCGATGTTTGGGGCACGGTCGTGCCCGGGACGCAGATCTGCTTTAACCGCAGCGGGGCGGTCCTGTTCCTGGACGCCAATTCCAGTCCGCGCACGGTCAGCAGCTTGGAGTCCACTCTGACGCACCGCGGCACTTGCGTGGATCTGCCGGGCGCGGGCACCGTGGCGCTGATTGACGGCCAGCCAACCCACGATGCCACCGCGCCGCCAGAGCCGCCAGAGCCGCCAGCACCACCAGAGCCTGTGGTATGCACCATCAGGACAACGGGCCATCTCAAGCTGCGCAGCCAACCGTCGCTTTCGGGCGAGGTGGTGGCTTATGTTGCGCGCGGCAGCGAGTTCACCCGTTTTGCGCAGCAGAACAATTGGCACCAGGTGAATTATCTGTATACCAGTGGCTGGCTGGGCGGTCGCTATGTGGTCGAGGTCTCGGGCTGCAACTGATGCGGCTTGCCTCAACCCCCTTGTCGTTTCCTTCGACGAGTCGGGGCGAGGCTGAAATCTCGCCGTATTTGTAATCGGTAGGGGCGACTCTGTGAGTCGCCCGCCAAGCCCCTCGGTCGCCATTGAAACAGGGGAAGGCAAAATCCGCCTGCCCGCCCTCGGCAAATCCTGTACGGGCTAGCGAACTTGACGCAATGCCCTAAGCATTTGCTTCCCCTGACTCAACTGGGAGATCGAGGGGGGCATCCCAGCGGCCAGCCAATTTACACAAAGTTTACAAACTGCCGCTTGCCTGAAGCTACCTGCCAATGTATTGTATATTTCGTAAGTTCTGAATGTTCGGTACATACACATAATAGAGAGGTAAGCATGACACCCCGCATTTGCTTGGCGATCATCGCAGTTTTCGCCCTGCTCGTTCCCCTGCCCGCGCTGGCAGACGGGCACGAGCCCACCATCGCCGAAATCGTCGTCGCCTCCGCGCAAGCAGAAGCGCCCGAATTCACCACCCTGTTGGCTGCCGTCAGCGCCGCCGATCCCGCAATTTTAGAAGCCTTGGCCGATCCCGAAGCCGAATTGACCGTCTTCGCGCCAACTGACGCCGCCTTCGCCACGCTAGCCGAAGCGCTGGGCGAAGAGGCTTTCGGCGGCATCTTGTCCGAAGACGGCACGCCGCGCCTCAACGAAATCTTGCTAAGCCATGTCGTGGCGGTCAGCATTGCCTCCGCAGATGTGGTCGCCGCGCTATCCGCCGCGGATGCCGATGACATGGGGCATGTCAGCGTCCCCGCAGTCACGCTCAGCGGGCAAGCGCTGGATATCGCCGCGACGATGGGCGACGACGGGCTGGGCCTGTCTGCGGGCATCACTGTCGCTGGCGCCAACCTCGTCCTGGACATGGTCGATATCGCCGCCAGCAATGGCGTCATCCATGTCATTGACGCGGTCATCGTGCCCGAATTGCGCACAATCGCCGACATTGTTGTCGAGTTGGCTGGGGCTGAAATGCCGCAATTCACCACCCTGCTGGCGGCTGTGCAAGCGGCTGACCCGGCTGTTCTGCAACTGCTGGCTGACCCCGGCGCCGCGATCACCGTCTTCGCCCCCGTTGACGAGGCTTTTGCCGCCGTCGCCGGCTTGGACGATATCATCGCTGACACCGCGCTGCTCACCGCGGTGCTGCAATACCATGTCTTCCCCGGCACGGTCTACAGCTTCCAGCTGGGCGACCTGGTGGGCGACATGGGTCAGGCTGCCATCAGCATGGCAAATGGCAGCGAAGCGTCAATATCCATCAGCGATGCAGGCGTCATGATCGACAAGGCCAGCGTCCTGTCAAGCTTGGTGGATATACCAGCAAGCAACGGCGTCATCCATGTCATTGATGCGGTCATCGTACCTAGCGTCTAAGCACTCGCCGCACACACATCGCAGTTCCCGCACCAAAGCCGGGACGACGTCCGAGAGCCCTCGCCGATTGGCGGGGGTTCTTCGTTGTTGTGCCTCAAGACAAGGCGCTGTACAGCAGTTCGGCGATATGCAGCACGGGCGGCGCGTCTTCGCGCTTTGTCAAAGATTGGCGAATCTGTGTGATGCAGCCGATATTGCCAGAGACGACCAGGTCAGGCTGCGCCGCCAGGATAGACTGGGCTTTGCGCGCGCCCAAGTCCGCCGCGATGGCCGGCTGGTCAATGTTGTAGGTGCCCGCCGAGCCGCAGCACATGCCCGCGTCCGCGATCTCCAGCAAGCGTAGATTGTTCACTTGCCGCAGCAGCGAACGAGGCTCATCGCTGTGTCCCTGCGCATGCAGCAGATGGCAGGCATCTTGATAGACAATTCGCTTTTCGCCCCCGAATCTCAGCGGCGCGCGCATGCCCAAGCCGGCCAGATAGGCGCTGAAATCTTTTGTTTTGGCCGCGAAATTCCGCGCCAGATCTGCATCCGGCTCTCCCTTGAAGAGCAGCGGATAATCCTTGATGCCGCTGCCGCAGCCGGCCGCCGTCGTGATGATAGCGTCCACATCCGCCGCCAGCGCCCCGAAGTTGCGCCGCGCCAATTGCTGCGCTTCCCCTTCCGCGCCGATATGCAGCAAGATCGAGCCACAGCAGCCAAGCTCGCGCGGGCAATGCACTTCCACGCCGTTGGCCGCCAGCACATGCGCCGCCGCGAAGTTGATGCCCGGCGCCAATACCTGCTGCGCGCAGCCGGGCAGCAGCGCCACAACTCCGTGCCGCTCGCCCTGCGCCGGCACGATTTCGGGGAGAGACAGCGCCTCCGGCAGCGCCTCCGGCAGCAGGTTAAGCATAGCCGCGAAAGAAGGCGGCAGCGCGGGCGCCAGCCACTTACCCAGCTTGCCTGTACGCGCCGCCATGCGAAAACGTCCGGGATGCGGCAAAGTTTCGATCACCAGTTTGCGCGCCAGGGCATCCAGCGGCGGACGCTCGCGCTGCCGTTCCTGCATGGCGCGGTAGCCGACCAGCAAGTCGCCGTAGGCCACTTCGGAGGGGCAAGCTGGCACGCAAGCCATGCAGCCCAGACAGCGGTCGATATAGGGCTGGGCGTCGCTGGCGTCAATCCGCCCTTCCAGCGCCGTCTTCATCAGGTAGATGCGCCCGCGCGGCGAATCCATCTCCTCGCCGAGGAGGCTGTAGGTGGGGCAGGCTGCCAGGCAGAAGCCGCAATGCACGCATTTTTCGACCGCTTCCGCCATCTCCGGCGCGCGCAGATCGTCGCTCTTTATCTCGTGTCGCATAAGCAGGATTGTGCCACAGGCTGGGCGCGTGGGCAAAGGCAACCCCCCTCGGTCCCCCCATTAAAATGGGGGGAAGCTAAGCCCGCGCGGAATCCGTAGGGGCGACACTTGTGTCGCCCGCCAAAACTCCCAGGTCACGAAAGGCGCATTGTAGCCCCACGCGCTGCCTAGCAGCCGCCCAAGCAAAAGGATTCGCCTCATTCCGTATCCCCCACCGTACGGGCGAGCCGGTGGCTCGCCCCAGAATCCCGTCACACCAGGACGGTGTATAGGCGACCCAATGGGTCGCCTATACAAAAATCGCAATGTGTGGGCGAGGTGGCGCAGGGCGAGTCGCCGCCTTGCCCCTACAAGTCTCGCCTGGACTTAGCCTCCCCCCATTTTAATGGGGGGACCGAGGGGGGTTACACCAATCTATCCAGCGGATCCAGCGTGGCCTTCACCCGCGCGGCCAGCACATTTTCCAGGGGCGCGCCCAGCAATGGCGACGACGTCTGCCCGCGCAGCAGCAGCCCCCGCAAAGCCTGCCGCTCCAACAAGCCGCCCAGCCAAGCCGCCTCGTCAAACGCTACCCAAGCAGTGTTGCCCCCCAAGCTGTAACGCCGATCCGCATTGGCAATTGCCGCGTCAAAATCCAGGAGCTGCCGCGGCGCCAGCACCACCTTCGCCAGGCAAGCGCCCTCCAGCCCCGTCAGCGGATCCCAGAGAGCGGGCTCTTCCTCTGCTTCCAGTACCTCTTGAGGAGTTGTCTCGCGGGCGACGAAGGTTTTGAAAGCCTCGACTCGCGCCGGCAAGGTCTCGCGGAAGCCACCCAGCCGCGCTAGCACAGCCGCGCCAGCTGCGCCCGGCAGGATATCCAGCGCGTCCAGTTCGTAGGAGCTCCGGTTTATCGCGTAAGTGGCTTCCAGCGCATCCGCCAGCTTATCATAGACGAAGCGCAAACTGCGAAAACGCGGCACATCCGGGAAGACTTTGAAGGTCAACTCGGTCATGATGGCGTATTTGCCCAGGCTGCCGACCAGGAACTTGGCCAAATCAAAGCCAGCGGCATTCTTGACCACTTTGCCGCCCACCGCATAGGCGCGCCCTAAGCCATCGACGACTTGCGCGCCCAGCACGAAGTCGCGCGCTCCGCCATAACGATGCCGCCGCGAACCCGACAGATTCGCTGCCACAGCCCCACCGATGCTGGCAACTCCTGGCTGCAGCGGGTCAAAAGGCAAATACTGCCCCTCGTCGGCCAGCGCCGCGTTGATGTCGCGCAAGGCTGTGCCGGCCCGCACAGTCAGCGTGAATTCTTGCGGCTGATATTCGATGATGCCGCGCAGACCCGACATGTCCAGCACAGCGGCATCAACATGGTGCAGCGCTGCTTTGCTGCCCAGACCCCGTACATGCACGCGCTCATGCCCGCGCACAAACGCTTGTATATCGGTGGCGTCCATCATTCGCGCGAGATCAGGCCTTGTCGTTCCAGCGGGTGCATGCCTTGCAGCTTTAGCGCCGGCGCCTCGCCACTGGGGAACATCTTGCCGCGATTGGCGATTTCCCGCGGGTCAATGGCTTGTCGCAGCGCCAGCATGATGTCCATCTCTTCCTCACCAAACATGGCGGGCAGGTATTCGCGTTTTTCCATGCCGACGCCGTGCTCGCCGGTGATGCTGCCGCCCAGCTTTATGCACATGGCCAAGATTTCGCCCGCCAGAGCCTCGGCTTTATGCAAGGCGCCCTCTTCGCGCCCGTCAAAGAGAATCAGCGGGTGCAAGTTGCCATCGCCCGCGTGGAAGACATTCGCCACTTCCAGCCCATAGCGCCGCTTCAGCGCGTCAATCTGCAGGAGCGCCTCGCCCAGTCGGCTGCGTGGCACGACGCCGTCCTGCACGATGTAATCCGGCGACAGACGCCCCACCGCCGAAAAAGCGCTCTTGCGCCCCTTCCAGATGCGCGCGCGTTCCTCTTCGCTCTGCGCAATGCGGATTTCAAACGCGCCCGACGCCTCGATCATGTCGCGCAGCTTGGCGAACTCCGCTTCGACTTGCAGCGCCTCGCCTTCCAGCTCCACGATCAGCAGGGCTTCGGCATCCGGGTAATTGGCGCCCACAGACTCGGCGGCGCGGATAGCCAGCCGGTCCATAATTTCAATGGCGCCCGGCAGCAAGCCCGAGGCCACTACTTGTGACACGGCATCCCCCGCCCTGCCTAGGTCGTCATAAGCAGCCAGGACCGTGCGATACAACTCCGGTAGAGGCAGCAGGCGCAGCGTCAACTCCAGCGCGATGCCAAAGAGCCCTTCGCTGCCCACAAAGAGCCCGATCAAGTCGGGTCCGATGCCGCAGCCATCCAGACTCTCGCCCCCAAACTCCGTCACGCTGCCATCCGCCAGCACGACCTTCATGCCGAGCACATGGTTGCTGGTCATGCCATATTTCAGGCAGTGCGCGCCGCCGCTGTTGAAGGCGATATTACCGCCGATGGTACAGATGGACTGGCTGGAGGGGTCGGGCGCGTAATACAAGCCGTAGGGCTGCGCCGCATGCGAGATATGCAGGTTTATCACGCCCGGCTCAACCACGGCGATGCGCTGCTGTGGGTCGATGCGCTTGATTTTGTTCAAGCGATTGATGGCGATGGTCAGCCCGTCGGCGATCGGCAAGCTGCCGCCGGACAAGCTGGTGCCGCTGCCGCGCGCCACAAATGGCACAGCATGTTGGTGACAAAGCCGCACTGTGTCGATGATCTCGGATTCATTCTCAGGGAGAACGACCGCGCCCGGCTTCATCTGGAACGCCGTCAGCGCATCCGACTCATAAGGCAGTAATTCGACATCCCGCGTAAGCAGCCGCCCCTCGGGGAAGAGTTTGCGCAAATCGCTGAGGAATCGCTGGTTCACGCTATCCCGCCGCCAGCCGGGCTTCCACCTGCCGCGACAATTTGCGCAGCGCCTGGCGGGCCACCTGTTTCGCCGCCGCATCCAGCAGCCGCTGCCCGACCGCCGCAATCTTGCCGCCGATGCGCGCATCGCCCGCATAATGCATTACGGTGACGCCATTCTCCTGCGAGAGCTCAATCGTGCCGGCGCCGCTGACATGCCCAGCCGGTCCCTTGCCTTCCACCAGCAAACGATAACTCTGCGGCGGCGCCACATCCGCCAGCTCGAAGCTGGCCTCAAACTTGCCATTGACGGGACCGACCTTGACCGCCAGCTTGCTCTGATATTTGTTCTCACCGATTTCTTCCAAGCCCTGCGAGCCAGGGATGATGCTGCCCAGCACTTCCAAATCCATCAGCGCGTCCCAGACCAACTCGCGCGCGTGCTTGAAATCGTAGCTGCCTTCGATGTGCATAGAACTTCTCCGCAACAGAATTCCTTTGCATTATAGAATATCTGGCTGACAAATCACAGCGGCGTCTCCCGCGCCCGTCTGCGCCCTCGGTCCGCATGGACATGTCACGATAATGGCGAGCCAATGAGTCGCCCCTACCGCTTCCGAATTATAGGGAACGCGTGTAGGGATAATTATCCCGCCAGCGCTGTGAGGCCGTCGCCAGCCTGTCCCGCCGCACCTCGACGCCGATGCCCGCCCCCTCTGGCACGGAAAGCGTGCTATCCGCGCCCAGCACGAAAGGCGGTTCGCTGATGTCTTCGGCAAAATAGCGGTCGGTAGCGCTGATGTCGCTGGGCAGGTTGACGCTCGGCAGCGCGGCGAAAGCCAGATTGGCCGCCCGCCCCACCCCCGTTTCCAGCATGCCGCCCACCCACAGCGGGGTGCCCGCCTCGGCGCAGATGCCGTAAATCTCCAGGCTTTCGCTGAATCCGCCAACCCGCGCCGGCTTCAGATTTAGAACGCGCAAAGCCCCTGCCTGCAGCGCCAGCCGCAAATCCCCCGCCGATTTTACGCTCTCGTCCAGGCAGACTCGCGTCCGCAACTGCGGCTGCAAGCGCCCGTGTTCGTAAATATCATCGTGCGAAAGCGGCTGCTCAATCATCAGCAGGTCATATTCGTCCAGCCGCGCCAGGTGCTCGGCGTCTTCGGGGCGGTAGTCGCTGTTGGCGTCCAGCATCAGCAGGATGTCCGGGTGCGCCGCCCGCACCGCCCGCGCCACCTGGATATCCCAGCCGCGTTTGATCTTCAGCTTGACACGCCCGTAGCCCTCGTCCAGCCGCCGCCGCACCACCGCCAGCGTCGCTTCCAAACTGGGCTGGATGCCGATGCTGACGCCGACTGTCGCCACCCCCTCGGATTCATGCCCGGGCGGCGCGTAGTGCGCGAAGAGATCGGTCAGGCGCAGGCTGTTGCGCTTGGCGAAAGCGTCCCATACCGCTGCCTCCAACCCGGCTTGCGTATGCTGGTTGCCGCGGAAACGCCGCAGCAGGGCCGGGAACTCGCGCGGGTCAGCCACTGTCGCGCCCAACGACGCCGGCACCAGGAATTCGCTCAGCACATGCTGCGCCATTAACGCCGTCTCGTGTCCGTAGCCGGGCCACAGCTCAATAGAACATTCGCCCCAGCCGACGACTCCCTCGACGGTAGTCAACTCCACCAGCAGAGCGACTTTGTCCGTCTCGGCGCCGAAGCTGGTTTCAAAGGGCGCCAAATAGGGCAGCAGAACGGTATGCAGGTCGATAGATTGGATGGTGATGGGGCGCATGGCTTCTCCTCGTGATTGCCCCGCCAGTATACCCGACGCCTCGGGCGAATCCCCGTCTACGGACGGTCCTTGCGCCCGTCACGACGCATTGCGTGGGCGACCCGCTGGGTCGCCCACGCCACGTCCATCCTTCATTCCCTTAGATATATTTGGGATGGAACAACAACGGGCGTCTCAGCGAGACGCCCTTACAGATTTCGCTTGACGCTAAACCTTCAGCGGACTAGCCATCCGCCTAGGTATCTTCCAATTCCGCTCGCTGTTCGGCGATGATCTCCGACGTGCAGTGAAGGGTCTCCAGGAAGGCCAGATCGGCGGCACGGCGTTCGTCCAGTGTCATATCTTCCAAGAAGGGATTCACCTCGGGCAGCCCGGGTGTCACGCCTTCGCTGCTCTGCCCATCTTCTACCACGAAGTCCGCCGCCGCCAACAATTCTTGCGAGATCTCAATTCCCTGAGCCGCCGCCATATCCAGATTTATCCCCACGCTCAAGTCATTTTGCAAATTGATGCCGGCGGTGGCAATGTCGATTGCGCCCTCCCAATGCGCGATCAGCATCCGCGCTGCGATGACGCCTTCCTTGAAGTAGCTGTAGACGCCGGCGCCGATCGTCGCGCCGCGATAGACGGCATTCCCCGCGGTATACATGACGGGAAGGCCATGTTCGTTCGCGACCTGTATGATGGTTGGCAGGCCAGCGGCGACCGTGGCTTCTGTGGGGAGAATAAAGGCTTCTATGCCTTTGCTGACCAGGCCTTCGGCCGCAAGAGTCAAATCGGCGGCCGATACAATCGAGGCGTTTTCGACCTGCAAGCCCAGCGACTCGCCAACGGTCGAGATTTGACTCGCGCCGAAGACGCCACTGGGTTCATTGGAGGTGAAGATCGTGCCCACCACCTGCATATCGGGGTTTTGCAGAAGCATCAGGGGGACAATGCGATCGTAAGGCGCCAGAAACTGAGAACCGGAGATGTGCGCGGGTTTGATGCAGGGCGCGTCGGCGATGCCGGCGGCATAAGGGTTGGACACGACGTTGAAGATCACAACTGGCGGGTCT
>DAOUKU010000049.1:0-12457 GCA_034420985.1 Anaerolineae bacterium
ATGCCTTCGCGCTCGGGTAGCACCAGCCAGACGATTTCGCCCCCATGCCGCAGGTAGGTTTCGGCTTTGCGGCGCAGTTCGCTCATCGTGTTGCTTGGCGATTTGATCTCGACAGCAATATTGGGCATGCCCGGCACATAGGCATCGGGGGATGAATCGCCCAAGCGCTCAAATGTTGAAAACGCCACATCTGGTACAAGATATGTATCCAATGTCTCGGAAACATAGTAACCCACTTCGGTATGTACTTCGCCCAGGTTCCTCGCGCGCGCGAACAATTTGAGGTAGATGCCCATATCTAGCTGCAAGTTACCATGCGTCCGATTTGCCATGGGGTCCTCATGCAATTCGCCATCGATAAGGTAGAAGTAGCGTCCTTCGTTGGCTGGGTCGCATGCCATTGCCCAGACTTCGTCGGCTGTGTAGCGCCTGGTCTTGACCTGTGGCAACGTGCGTATCGCCATGTTCAGCCTCCTGCATGGGATCGACATAACTATAACACAGGCTTTGCCCGCAATTTGGATTTCGAAGAACGGGCGACCCATCGGGTCGTCCTGCAGTGCCCTCTTGCGAATGAGATAAATGGGCGACTCACAGAGTCGCCCGTACAGTGGTCTTTGGGGGCTAGACTTTCAAAAATAAGGGCAATGCGCTAGAGACTATATCCCCCCGGCGGGATGGCGAGCAGATACAGGATCGACAAGCCGGCGATCAACAGCGGCAGCAGTAGCACCACCGCCAGAAGCGGTTTCTCGTCGCGCAGGTGCATATAAAACCAGATCACCAGCGTCGACTTAATAATGGCGATCAGCAGCAGCAACCCGGCTTTGATGGCTTGCAGCGTAGCGGCCGCGTCCGGCATATCGTGAATCGCGCCTTTGAGCCCTTCCGCGCTGAGCACTTCAATCACGGTCAAGATTGCCAAGCCGATGAAGACGACCGTGTAGATGCCCCCTTCGACCGTGATTTCCCTGCCCAGCAGCTGCACCGTGTTGCTGTGATGCCCGTCGTCGTGATGTGTCGCTTGCGCCATGTCGCGCTCCTAAACCAGGTATATCAGCGTGAAGAGCATGATCCAGACGACATCGACAAAGTGCCAGTAGAGCCCAAACATCTCGATGCCGATGGGGTTATGGTCGTAGCGGCCTTTTGCGCCGCGCCGCAGCACTTCCAGCGCCCAAATCACGCCGACGAAGACATGCGCGCCATGGAAGAAGGTCGGCGCGTAGAAGCGCATGCCCAGCGTGCTCCATTGCGATTCCAGGTCGTAGCCCAGCACGATGCCCAGATGCGCCAACTCGCTGTATTCGATGTACTGCCCGCCGAGGAAGACGATGCCGCCCAGCGCCGTCAGTCCGATCCAGCGCAGCATGCCAGCGCGGTTGCCTTGCTGCATGGCGCGCAAGCCCATGACCATGAAGAAGCTGCTGGCCAGCAGCACGAAGGTATTGGCGGTCACCAGCCCTACGCCGAGCTGTTCATGCGCCTCCGCCACGATATCCGGCTCGTTGATGCGCAGCAGCACATAGCCAACGATCATGATGGAAAAGATAACGACCTCGGAAGCCAGGTAGAGCCAGACGCCCAGCTTGAGGTTGTTGTTGCTTTCTTCGACGCTCATGTGCCCGTGGTCATCGTGGGTGGGCGCCGCTAGCGGGTTGGCTGTCAGTTCTGCCATGCTGTGTCTCTCGCTCTACTTCTGATAGCCGATGGCGCGCGGGATGGCGCGGATGACGGCTGCCACGCCACCGGCGATCTTGCCAGTTTCGCGAATGGGCAGGATCTGCGTGCGCTGCCCGTCGGTCGGGTCGCTCTCCGTGACTTCCTGTACGCCGCGATGCGCAAGATAGAAGAATACCGCAATGCCGCCCGCTGCCAGCGCCAGCGATACAAAAATCACCAGGATGAAGCCCAGCAACACCGTAAACTGGCTCGTGCCGGCGATGGTCTGGTTGGCGAAGTCATCCGGCGGCAGGACAAGCCCAAGGATCTCCTGGATGGGGATGATGAAGTCGCCGAAGCCATTGGCAGCGAAATCTGCATTCGGCTCATGGGCGATTTGCAAGCTCAAGCCATGGGGCAGCAGCGCCGCCGTGAATAGCACGATGGTCGTGATCACCGCCAGCGTCAGCACCAGGAAGAGCTGCCCGGCGTAGAAAGCCATGGTCTGCCACAAGCAGGACAGGCTCATCAAAATAACGCCGATCGTGCCGGGGATGCCTGCGACCGCGCCCAGGAAAAAGCGCCAAGCACCGAAAATGCCCAGCCAGATGAAGAACCAAACACAATTGATCAGCCAGCGCAGCAGCAGAAAGCCAACATCCAGATAAGGGAAGCGCATGGGCTTTGGCGAGTCATTGATGATATGCCAGGCATAATCCCAACCCCACTTGCCAGCGCGGAAGACGGGACCCGTCGTGCGCAAGGCGAATTCCTTTTCGGGCACTTCGTCTTCTTCTTCGTGCGCGTGCTCGCCATGTTCGCTCATTTTGGGGTCGAAAGCGCCGACGCCCCACATGAAAGTGCCCATGGAGACGAAAGCCGCCAGAACTAAGCCCACCTGCGCGCCTTCGTTGGAGTCCGCGCTCATCCAGATAGGCTCCATCTGCTGCAATACGCGCAGGGCATAGACGATGGCCAGCGAGCCGATGAAGCCCACAATCATCGCCGGTATCGCCCTGGAGAGTCCCGGTTTATCCATTACCTGCCGCCCCCATACCTCGCGCGCCGAGCGAAGAAATCAGCGCGACTTGCCGCCAATCGCTAGTCATCAACGAATCCAATACAGCACAATATAGAACAACATCCAAGCGACAGTGACAAAATGCCAGAGTTTCGCCGCGCCTTCCAGCGCCCAAGCCGCGCTCTCACCGCCGTGATAGCCGCCAGCCCGCGCCCGCCGATAGACCGCCAGCATCACGCCCAGGATCGCCAGCGCGTGCACAAAGTGAAAGCCAGTCATCAGCCGCAGGGTGACGCCGTACTGAGTCGCCAGCGCTGCCGCCGACACCGTGATGAATTCGCGCAGAATCAAAGCCATGAAGCCGATGCCCAGCGCCATGGCCAAGCCCCAGCTGCTCCAGAAAACCCCATTCAATCCGCCACGCCAAGCGACCAGTCCGCGCTGCACCAGGAAGGAGCTGAGCAGCAGGCAGGCGGTGGCCAGGCTGGGCAGCAGCGGGTCAAAGGGGGCGACGCCGGCGGGGGGCCACTGCGCGTAACTGTAGCGCAGTTGCCAGTTGACCACGATCATGGCTAGGAAGACCATGATCCAACTGGCTTGGAAGA
Organism: Anaerolineae bacterium; assembly: GCA_034420985.1. Taxonomy (GTDB): domain Bacteria; phylum Chloroflexota; class Anaerolineae; order Aggregatilineales; family Phototrophicaceae; genus UBA6055. Next base: position 3,289 of record DAOUKU010000049.1, read on the forward strand.
TGCTCATGCCCAGGCGGTTGTTCTTCAGGCGCAGGGAGGCTGCGCGCTGGTCGCTGGATTTGAGCTTCTGCCCTTGGCTGAGCGTGGTCATATTGTGCTCTGCACCTCGTCAGTGGCTGGCATTGGTGGGGCTGCCGCCGCGGAAGGCTTCGTCAACAGCGTCCAGATAGGCAGCGGCTGCTTCTGTGCCATAGCCATAGGGGTCTTCGTAGGGAATGGGGTCGTCGATGAAGTTCATCACCGGCGGGGGCGATGTCGTCGCCCATTCCAGGGTTAGCGCGCGCCAGGGATTGGCGCCGGCGATGGGACCGCGATAGTAGGAGCGGATGACATTGTAGACCACGATGAAGGTGGAAAAGCCCAGCACAAAGGCCGATACGCCAATCAGTTGATTCCATTCCGTGAAGTTCGGGTCGTAGACCGCCACGCGCCGCGGCATCCCCAGCATGCCCACGATGTGCATGGGGAAGAAGGTGAAGAGGAAGCCGAAGTAGGTCAGCGCGAAATGAATCCGCCCCAACCGCTCGTTCATCATGCGCCCGGTGACCTTGGGGAACCAGTGATAAAGCGCCGCGTAAATGGCGAAGACGCTGCCGCCAAATAAGACAAAGTGGAAATGGCTGACGACGAAATAGGTGTCGTGTACATGGATGTCAAAAGGCAGCGCTGCCAGCATCACGCCGGTAATGCCGCCGATGACAAACATAGACATGAAACCCAGCGCGAAGAGCATGGCGCTGGTGAAGCGAATCTTGCCGCCCCAGATTGTGCCCAGCCAACTGAACATTTTGATGCCGGTCGGCACGGCGATAATCATGGTCGTGATCATGAACGGAATGCGCAATTCCGGCTGCAGGCTGGTGAACATGTGATGCGCCCAGACCGTAAACCCAACGAAGGCGATGCCCATGCTGGACAAACCGACCATGCGATAGCCGAAGACAGGCTTGCGGCTGTGTATGGAAAGCACCTCGGAAAGCACGCCCATGCCCGGCAGCACCATGATGTACACCGCGGGGTGGCTGTAGAACCAGAAGATATTTTGCCAGAGCAGGACATCGCCGCCGCCCGAGGCGTCAAAAAAGGTCGTGCCAGCCACGCGATCCAGCAGCAGCAGGGTCAGCGCGCCAGCCAGGAAGGGCGTTGCCATCACCGCGATGATGCTGGTGGCCAGCACCGCCCAGCACAGCAGCGGCATCCGCCACAGGGTCATGCCTTCGGGGCGCATGTTGAGGATAGTGACGATGAAGTTGATGCTGCCCATGATGGACGAGATGCCCAGCAAATGCGCGCCCAACGCCCATAGGGTCTGCCCGTCGCCACTGAAGAGCGTCGACAGGGGCGGGTAGGATGTCCAGCCCGCTTCGGCTGGCGTGACGAAATAGCCCATCAGAACGACGATAGCCGCGGGCGGGATCAGCCAAAAGGCGAAGGCGTTCAACCAGGGGAAGGCCATGTCCTTTGCGCCAAGCTGCAGCGGTACGACAAAGTTGCCGAAAGCCGCCCACATGGGGATGATGAAGAGGAAGATCATCACCGTCCCGTGCATGGTGAAGAGGCTGTTGTAGGCGGAACCAGAGACCATCAAGTCCAGCTCCGGTGTCAGCAGCTCCAGGCGGATGCCCATGGCCATGGCGCCGCCCACCAGGAAAAACAGGAAGGAGCTGATGCCGTACTGCACACCGATGATTTTGTGATCGACGCTCCAGCGCAGGTATTCGCTCAGCGCTGGTCTGGCGACGGCTTCAGTTTCTTGCGCTGAGCCTTGCGCCCCGAGGGGGACAGCGATGGTTGCCATGGTCAGTCCTCTTCCGTTGTTTCGACAGCGTCGGCGCTTTCGCCAGCCCCGAAGGTGATATCGACTTCCAGCCCGAATAGCGTCTTGATAGCCGCCGGGATGGCGCTGGTCTGGTTTTCAGTATCGCAGTCGCTTTGCTCGCCCTGGGTGCAAAGATAAGCCACGATGGCGTAAAGCTGCTCGGCATCCATGGCGTTGGCGTCGGGTTGGTCGGGACCAAATTTCGCCATCTGCTCGCTGTAACCGGGCACGACGAAGGCTTGTGGGCTCCAAACCGAAAGTACCAGATACTCTTCGGCGGATTGCCCGGAGACGCGCTCGCCGGCTCGGTCGGCAATGCCATTTAGTGAGGGACCAGTGCGGCTAGTCCATTCCAGGCTGTCCAGGGTGTGGCAGCTGTTGCAGATGTACTCTTGTATGACCACTTCGCCGCGCAGGACGGGGTCGGCGGGTGGATTCAGGATGGCATAGATGGCTGGTTCATAGAATTGCTGCAAGAACTGGCTTTCGTCTTCATAGACGATGACCTCGCCCGTCATGCGCCCGTGGCCATCGCCGCAGAGCTCCGCGCAGACGATCGGGTACGAAGCCGGATAAATCTCGTCTTCGACGCGCACTGGCGTGAAGCGGATTTCGGTGGGGCGTCCGCCCGTCGCCGGGTTGCCGGGCAGCAAGTCCTGCTTGACGCGCATGGCGGGCACCCAATAGGAATGAATGACATCCTGCGTGCGCAACTCCAGTTCGATATTCTGCCCGATGTAGGTATGCAGTTTGTCCCCGCTGTTGATGACAATTTGCTCGCCATCGGGGTTAAGGCGGCCCGTTTGATAATTGTGTGTCCAGGCATAGCGCGCGCCGGTGACTGTGATCTGCACTTCCGCGCCGTTGATCAGGTTGACCGAGGCTTTAGGCTCGGTGTTCTGCATCCAAACATTGAAGCTGAGCACCGCCAGAAAAACGACCACGCCAGCCGGGATGATCGTCCAGACGATCTCCAGCAGTGGGTTGCCGTGATAGGTCGGCCCATCGCCACGGTCGTCGCCCCGCGCGCGGAAGAAAATCACTGAGATCAGCAGCATGCCCTGGATCAAGAAGAAGACGATGCCGCCGATGATCATCAGGACATAGAAGAGCTCGTCCACGCTTTTGGACTCGGCGGAGGCTTGCGGGGGCAGCACCCGTGGCACAAAGGTAGTGAACCAGTTGATGCCGATGACGCTGACCAGCAAGAAAATGGCGGCGACCACCACGGCGGCCGGGCTGATTGACGGACTGCGGTTTCTGTCGTTCATCTGCGTGGTTCACCTGCCATTCTGCGCCGCGTTTCCCCCACTGTTTCGCGGTGGACGCGAAAGAGACACTGCCGTTTGTACCATTGTTCACAAGTCTAGCCGAAAGCGCCGCGCCTTTCAAGTTCCTGTCTGGCGCGAATTGCGTTATGATTCCGCTCAGGAGCCGCATCGGAAACAGGGAAAATGGATCGCTCAACGCGCGCGGACAGCCCGCCCCAATGGTCGATCGCCCTCGTTAATACAGCGCTGGCGACGGCGGTTCTGGCGCTGGGCGTCGTAGCCTTCTTCGCCTCGCTGGAGCTGGCGCTGCTGGTTGGCGCGCAGGTGATCGCACAGTCCGTGGATAGCGCTGTACGCGGGAATTACGCGCTGGCGACGCTGCGGAATTTGTGGCTGCTGATCGGCGGCGTGTTGATGGTGGTCTTCGTGATCGGCACGTTGGATTATTTCTTCAAGCGCTGGCGGCTGGCTCGCACACGGGATGTGCTGCTGCGGCTGCTGGCGGTGGAGTTGGTCGTGATTGGCGCCGGGGTGGCGTTGCTATGACAACAAGCGATGGATTTTAGGATATTGAGGAGCGAGCCATGCGCCTAGAGAGGAACCGCATCTATCAAGGCGATGCACTAAAGCTGATTGACCAGGTTGATGATGAATCAATCGACCTTATCGTGAGCGACGGTCCCTACGGTGTGACTCAACACGCTTGGGACCAAGTCGGCGAAATCCAGAACTTCAATCTTGGTCTTATCAAACTCTTCACGCCCAAGCTCAAAGTGGGTGGGGCGCTATATTTGTTTGGCAAGTCCAATTGCATTGACTTTGTTGACTATCGCCCGTATTTGACCCTGAAGTCGAAAATTGTGTGGTATCAGCCCAGCAGACTGGCTCAAGGCAGAATCAGCTTCACGAACAATTACGACATCATCTGCTACTTCATCAAAGGTGATAGACCTCGCTGCTTCAACCTGGATGATATACGCGTCCCGCAATTAGTCGAACTTGAGCATCGACTGCGTGTCGAGAAAGTGCCATCCGTGAAGAATGGCAAATTTGGCAAGACAAAGTTTAATGTGATGGGCAAGAACCCTGGCGATGTCTGGGGCGATATCAAGCAGTTGACTTACCGTTCAAAGGAACTGGTCTGTAGAGAAGCGCTCAACACGATCCAGAAGCCGGAAAAACTTATCGAGAGAATTGTTTTGGCAAGCTCCCGAAGTGGGGACTTGGTGCTAGACCCCTTTGTTGGCGTCGGAACCTGCCCGCTTGTTTGCCAACGGCATAGGCGCGACTTTATCGGATTTGAACTGCGCGAAGACTTGGTAAGTTATGCACAGAAGCGTATAGCGACTTGTCTGCTCTGAGATTCAGAAAATGTCTGCCTCCGTCCGTTCTCAAATTATTCACCTGGTTAAGCAAGCTTTTGAGCTTGCAAAAAGTGTAGGGATTCCAAATCTCTTGCAGCCAGGACTTGTCAAGGAAATGATTATCGCCGAAATACTGGGGCATGAAGTTGTTGTCTCCAAGCGCGATGCTGATGCCTGCGATCCAGACAATCCAAATATCACTTTCGAGTACCTAACCTGCAAAGAAGGCGGTTCGGGCCAGCTCGACAGGATGTTCAAGCACCCTCCCGAAAAGCGCGAGCAGTCGCTCCAACGCATTACACGCAACAGCAAGGTCTATCTGGCGGTTTTTTATGCGGACAACCAGATAAAAGTGAAGTCGATCTATGAAATAGAACCTAACATCTTGGCGCAGGAAGCAATCAAACGTCTGGAAAGAAGTAGAAACCAAATCTCGCATTTTGGAATCAGCGAGGGTTGGGCAAGAAGAAATGGGTCATTGGTATTTGACGAACATTCTCACAAACTCGAAAAATAATAGTATTCCAGGATCTCCCGTGTGAGGGGCGCGGCGACTGAGGAACCCTCACCGCCATTTTCCACCAGCGTGACGATGGCGATTTGCGGTTCATTGGCTGGCGCGTAGGCGATGAACCAGCTGTGCGGCATCTTGAACTCGCCAGGCACCTGCGCCGTCCCCGTCTTGCCGCAGACGCCTACATCCAGCAAGGGCGAGCCCGCGAACTGCGCCCAGGCTGTGCCGGTGTAGCTGCTGGTTACCTGGCACATGCCGCGCTGGATGACAGCCAGCATTTCCGCGTCCAGTTCCAAATCGCGCATCACCTCCCGCTGCGAAACACCAGTCCGCTGGTCGAGGATGCCGCGCTCACGAATCAGATGCGGGCGCAGCAGATAGCCGCCATTGGCCACCGACGCGTACATGCGCAGCATCTGCAAAGGCGTGACTTCCAGCTCGCCCTGCCCGATGGACAAATTTACAGCGTGGGCATAAGACCAGGGCAAACCCGTCACCGCCTGCACTGTATCCGCCGCGGGGATGTAACCGGTCGCCTCGGCGATCACGTCTATGCCGGTGGCTTGCCCCAAGCCCAGCGCCTGCGCATAAGCCGGCAGCAATTGCGGATCTTCGGCATTCAGCCGAAAGCCGACCTCGTAGAAAAAGGGATTGCAGCTGTTGGTGATGCCCGTTTGCACCGACATGACGCCGTGCCCCCGGGGCAACCAGTCGTAGCGCAGATCGGTGCCGTATGCCCAACTGCCGACGCAGGTGTAGCGTGTTTCTGGTGTATAGACGCCGCTGTCCAGCGCCGCGATGGAGCTCATCACTTTCATGACCGAGCCGGTTACATAAGTGCCTTGCGCGCCGCGGTTTATCTGGGGATTGCGTTTATCGACGATCAGCTCTTTCAGCGCGTCGTTGGCGACTTCCCGCCCCATGCTTGGATAGGGGTTGAGCATGTTGCTGTCGTAGCTGGGGTAGCTGACCATCGTCAGGATTTCGCCATTGTTGACATCCATGATGATGACGGCCGCGCCATTGGCTTCGTCCGCGAAAGGGCTGCTGTCAAAGGCGCGCTCAATCAGGCTGCTGATATAGCGCTGCAAGTCGGCGTCAATGGTCAGCCATAGACTCTGGGGCACTTTGGAACGCGCTTCGCCCAATATACGCAAGTGCCGTCCATCCGCCGCCACCAGCGATAGCCGCCCGCCCGGCGACCCCGCTAGCGTGCTGTTCATGCTGGCTTCAATGCCACTCTTGCCGACGATCGTCTCGGCGTTGTAGCCAGCCTTCTCCAGCTCCGGCAGTTGCTCCTTGTCCGGATAGCCGACATGCCCGAGGATATGCGGCATCAGCGTGCCATCCACATAGCGTCTCGTTGGCTTTTGGCGGAAGTCTGCTCTGCACAGTTTTTCGATGCGGTCGTGGGCGCGGATGAAGACAGCCGGTTCAATCAAGCCCGCGTCAACGATCCAGTCCGGTTTGGAATGCACATTGAAGAGCTCGTCGACTTCGTCAAGCGCGTCGCCGGTGGCATCTGCCAGCGCTGCAAAACAGGCGTCGCGGTCGGGTATGCGCCGGTTGTCCACCAGGATGCGCACCATGCGCCCGTTCTGATCCGCCAGCGCCCTGCCATAGCGGTCGTAGATATTGGCGCGTCCGGGCGCCTGCGCTTCGAAGAGCAGCCGCGCGCCTTCGCCCATTTCCGCGAAGATATCGGCTCGCGACCAGGCAATGCGCCAGGCATTCACCTGCGAGTCTACGACCAGGTGCAGCAAACGCTGGCTGTCAATGAAGCTGCCCAGACTGACTGTGTGAAAGGTGACTTCGTACTGCAGCGTGAGGAAGCGCCCCTCGCCCGACAAGGTCTGCAGCTTGTAATCCAGCCCCAGCATGCCCATCCGGGAATGCGCCTGTTGATAGAGCGCACGAAATTCCGGCAGAGGCGTCAAATCGCGATTGCGGAAGGTGAGCAAGCGGTGCATGGCGTCGAGGTCGCGAGCCTGCCAGGCATCCAGAAAGCGGCGCGCGATTTCGCCTGCGGCCGCCAGATCAGTGGCGACGGCTGCGGCTGGCTGCTTGGTGGGGGGTGGCGCGGAGCGTTGACCTGACTCGGCAGCGCAGGCGCAAAGCAGCAAGGCGCAGCAGAATACGAGCGTGGCGAGCGGGCGCATAGCGAAATCCGCACTGACGGGACAGCGCCGTCATTATAGAGGGAAGCGGAGAATCAGGCGCGGCGATGTGCAGTCATTGTGCGGGGGCGATGCGAATGGCGGTGATGGCCAGACTATCCTCGCCGTCATCGGCATGCAGACGCTGCCCTGTGGCCGGATCGTAAAAGCCGCTGATCAAGCTGTAATTCGCCGGTGGCAGATCGTCCGGCAGGCGCAGGATGAAGTTGCGACCGAGCAGGGTTTCCTCAGGGTCATCCCAGGCGGTGCTGTCGCGGCGACTGTCGTAGAGGGGAAAGCCATCGATCTGCGCGACAATCTCGCTCGCGCCGTCCAGCAGGTGGTTGAAAACATGCAGGGAACTTGCCGGCGCGCTTTCCGCCCGCCAATAGTGGCGCAGGATGATGTCGTCGCCGGCTTGGGCTGCTGTGGCGCCGATATCGTAACCCAGCAGGCGAATGGGCCCAAGCTTGCCGCCGTGTTCATTCTGCATGGGGTAAAGGCGCAGGACGACCATGCCTGGATCGCGGAAAGCAGGGTCAGGCGGATAGCTCTTCAGCAGGACAGTGTCATCGGGAAAATAGATGTGTGGGTCGGCTGCGCCCAAGGGATAAGGCATGATGGCGTAGACGGCGTCATTTTGGCGCCAGTCTTGCAGCGTCCTCTTTGGCAGCTTGCGCAGCGTCCGCGCCAGGGGATAGTCATGGACGCCTGAATAGCCGCCCCAGGGACGGTTGAAGATTTTGTGGTAGGGACCGTCTCGGTCGGTGATGTACCTGCCCGGCTCAAGGGAAGTATCCATGTAGACCATCAGGTCGTTGCGGCGGTCGTGGAGGGTGGAGTTATGCGCCAGCGCATCCGATTTGTGATAGGAGGGCAGCAAACGGGTCGCGAGAAAAATGAGAAGCGCGCAGGGGACAGCCAGCTGGCGCGCCGACCGCGGCAAGAACGACAGCTTTAGCCGCGAAAGCGCCTCTTGCCCAGCGAAAAGCAAGCCGGTGAGACTGCAGGCGTAGAAGAGCGCGACGATTGCGCCGACAGCGAAATAATGTCGGTAATGCTGATAGCCAACCATGCTCAAGCCGAGCAGCCAAGCCAGCCCGGCCAATCCCACCGTGAAAAGCGCGACGGCATTCACCCGCTGGCGATAACGCCACAGTAGCGCGCCGATAAGCACGATGGGCAGCCAGTGGTTGGGCCGCTGAAATGTCCGCAGCACATTGACAAGGCTCGCCCAAGCCGATTCCAATGAGGGAAGTGAAATATCGCTATAGGACCTCGAAACGTAAACGATTTGATCCGCTTCCAGCGTGGGGTATATCAGCAGCAGCCAAAACAGAAATACAGCAAAACGCAGACAATTCCAAAAGGTCTGCTGCCAGATATCTTTGCGGCGAGCGGGCATGCGCCACCAGTTCAGCAGCGGCATGAAAATGATAAGGGGCGCCACAAAAATCGCCTGCGTCTTGAAGACGATCGCCAGCATGATGCTGTAGACCGCCGCCGTGCTAAAACTGCGCCGTCCGTGAAAACAGCTAACGAGCGCCAGCCACAATGCCAACAGCGTGAATAGCGTCAAGTAGCCATCCGGCAGCAGCCAACGCGCCCGCTCGACGACCCAGGGATTGACGATCCAAATTGCCGCCGCCATCAGCCCGGTCAGCGGATGCGCTATCATCGCGCCGAGTAGCGCGACCAATACAATGACGAGCATCCAGGCGGCAATCGTGATCAATCGCAGCGCTGGCAGCATCGTGACATGATGCGCTTCGGCGGGCTTTATGTGCTTCAGCAGCACATAAGTCAGCATCTTTGTGCCCGGCGGATACTGATCGTGCACGCCGTGCTCATGGCCAAAGTCGACAATGTGCTGCGCCGCAATTAGATGCTGCGGTTCGTCGCCATGGTCGATATATGGCAAGCTGACCTTGTAGCCGCGTAGATAGATCCAGCAGGCAAGCAGCAGCAGCAAGGCGAGACCCAGCCAAAACCAGCGTGAGCGAGGCATTACGGAACTGCCCCCCCCCCCCCCCCCCCCCCCCCAC
>DAOUKU010000050.1:0-27613 GCA_034420985.1 Anaerolineae bacterium
GGGCCCGCGTGTGGGGGGGGGGGGGGGGGGGGGGTAGTGGTCCTAATATATTGGACACAAATTCTCAGAAACTTTGAGGGAGTTGCCCTCACTTAACCCCCGCGACCCGCCCAATAGCGAGCTCAAGGTATTCTTCCTTTCGCCTCACCTGGAATTGCGGATAACTGAGCTTCTCATTCCCCGCGGTGGCGTGCTCTGTTTCGATTCTGTGGCTGATCTCGACTCGTGATTGTACTGTCCTTTCTGTGCCATCATTCGACGCCGCATAACGCAAGCTCAGATCGGCCCACTGTGGGTCATCGGACGCATCTTGATTGACGATCTCTCCCGCCTTCGCGTATTTGAACCAATCCCAGCCGTGTTCCTGCCAGAGTTGACGCTCCAGCGCTTGCAAAAAGCCGCCGTTCATGCCAGCCCAGCCGCGATAATGTCGGAATAGGGGCCGCACATCGCCCCGTCGTTTGATAATCTGTTTCGCTTGCTCTTTTTCGACGTACGCCCAATAATGTCCCAGTGGCATGTCGATAAAGGTCGGAGCGAAGACATGCCCGCCAAAATGCGTGACCCGCCAGACTCGCAAGTCGGGGCTGGCAAAGTTGTCGCGCATGTATTTGTAGAGCGGGTAGCCAAACTTGGCGCAGGCGGCATCAACCGTGCCGTGTGTGCAGACCAAGATATCTCGCGTCTGGTTGAGCTCGGGCACATGGTAACGGTCAAATCGAGGCAGACGGTCCCGATCCTGATAAAGCGACCAGATCAGGCTGCCACATTCCTTCTCGGGCACAAGGTATTCAACCTTGTCAAATTGCGTCATCAAGCCCTTGGGTCGCGTGTAGAGAATAACGCGGCGAAAACCGGGGCAGGAGTATTCGGGGTCCGGCGCGATGGCCATCGGCAGATGCGCGTAGCCTTTGTCGTTCTTGTACGCCTGTAGCCAGACATGAAGCAGGTCGATGACTTCTTGCGGCAAAGGACCCGCCTTCTGCATCATATCGCGGCCCCAGGGCAGCGCTGTCTCCACCACGATCGCATCTTGCACGCCATGGGCGTGACCGCCCGGGTCCAGTCCGCGGGCCTGAGCCAGACAATTGCAATAGCGGTTGCCTGGCTCGTTCTCGCTGGTTGGATGGCTCATATCAATGACGCTGTCCAGCAAATCGGCTGGTTAGTCGGATGTCGCGGCGTCAGCTTCTGGCATTGGTGGCAGGAAGGGGCTCGGAACGGTTGGCTCTGTCTCCGCGATGATGGTGAAAATATCGTCAATGATGTCATGCGCGGCCAAGACGCCAAAACCGTGCCAATGCCCGTTGGCCGCGTAGACCCTGTCGTTCTTGACCGCGTCCAGCGCATTCCAAATCGGGTTGTCCACCAGGCTTTCAATCAGCGCCTGCGCTTCCGTGGTGCCATCCGCGGACGGTTGTACGCCATAGACGAAGAGATAGTCGCCGTCCGCTTGCTTCCAACTTTCTTGCCCGATGTTGGTCTGGATGAAGCCGGTGCTTGGATCGTAGAAGGGCTGCTGCGATTCTGGCCGCCCGATGCCCAAGTCGTTGAGCAGAATGCCGCCGAAAGAGCCAGCCAGGCGCAGGCCGAGTTGCTCTGGCGGCACGGCGCGCACCATTGATACAGTCTTGCCCTGGAGGCTGTTGCCCAAGGTCTCTTGTAACGCGGCGATACGGGCCTCATAGCCGACAATGAGCTCCTCAACTGCGTCTTCCATGCCGAAGGCTTTGCCGACAAAGTCGTAGTTTGGCTGCCAGTCTTGCCCAACCGTATCGACAGGCGCATCAAAGACAATCATCGGCGCGATCGCCGACATCTCGTCATAGACATGGTCGTCATAGTAGCCGGCTGTGCCGATAATTAGGTCAGGCTCGACGGCAAGCGCGACTTCGGGATTGGCGGGGAAACCGATATCAAGCAGCCCCTCGCTGATCGCCTGGAAGTGTGGCAGCCATTCAGGTTGGGTCGTGGCGAAGAATTGCAGCGCCAAGGCGCCGGTCACGGCCGGCTGCAAATCATGGATGATCATGAACTCGAAGGCGATGATATCCAGCGGCACTACCTGCTGCGGAGCCTGCGGGATACATACCGGCTGGCTCGCCAGGTATTCGTGGTCGAAGAGGACGAAGCCATCTTCGCAGTCATCTTGCCCAAGCACGCCGCCGCAGAGGCTGCCCAGGAGCGTCAGTATGATCAAGGCGAGTGGATGGTGGATAGCGCGTGTCATGGTGTTCTCTTCCCTCCTTTTGGGATTAGACAGGTTTGTGTTGATGCGGCGAGCAGTCAAGATTTCGCCGGCGCTACAGGTTCGTGAAATCGCCCGTTGAGCGGGCGTGCGGCTTTGCCTCGTTTCCCACCGCGTCCAATTGGCACGCACATCGGCGTGCCCGTTACCGGGTCAGGCACGATGGTCGATTTGAGTCCGAAGACCTGGAAGATCGTCTCCGCCGTCATGATTTCCTCCGGTGCCCCCTGCGCCACGATCTGTCCGCCGCGCAGGGCAACGATGGTATCGGCATAGCGGGCGGCGTGATTGAGGTCGTGCAGGACCATGACGATTGTGCGACCCGCTTGATTCAGGCTCCCCAGGAGATCGAGCACATCCATTTGGTAGGCGAGGTCAAGGTAGGTCGTCGGCTCATCCAGCAGCAGGATGTCGGTCTGCTGCGCCAGCGCCATGGCAATCCAGGCGCGCTGACGCTGCCCACCGCTGAGCGTGTCTACTGGTCGATCGGCGAAAAGGGTCAGGTTGGTGGTGGCCAGCGCTTCATTGACGATGCGTTCGTCTTCGCGGCTCCACTGCTGGAACCAGCTTTGATGCGGGTAGCGGCCCTGCGCGACCAGCTCGTGCACTGTCAAGCCTTCCGGCGCGCTTGGCGATTGCGGCAGGATGCCGAGCTGCCGCGCTAGCGCCTTCGCTTTCATCTTGTGAATGTCGCTGCCGTCCAGACAGACGCTGCCATGAGCTGGCGCCAGCAAGCGAGAGATGCCCCGCAGCAAGGTAGACTTGCCGCAGCCGTTGGGACCCACCAGCGCGGTCATCGAGCCGAGCGCAATCGATAGATCCAACTCATGCACAATGATGGTCTTGCCGTCATAACTCAACGACAGCTTGTCCAATGTGATCATTCTTGGTTCACTCGCCTTTTCCTGTCATCCCAGCGCAAAGGGCTGTCCCCATCAAGAAGGATAAAGACAGCCATGTTGAGCTAGTCCGTGTCTTGCCAGATGATCTCGAAGGATTCTGTCGGGGCAAAGCGGGTCAAGTGATCGCTGACAACGAATTTCGCACGCTCAAAGCCAGCCTGATCATCAGATCGAATTGCGATGTCCAGCGCGTCCTTGCTCGCGCGCATCTCGCAGTAGGCAAAACCGAATTCCACCTTGCCAAGCGAATCGTCGTAGCTGGCCCGCACTTTCCGATCAAAGTGATTGCAGAGCGCCTTGAGATAGCGTGTTGCTTTGGCGGTCGGGACAGATGCCTTGGTCTGGTGCATGGCTACTCGCTCGCCTGCACGCTGGCTTCAATATCATCGAGCACTGCCATTGCCGCTAGCGGTCCGCCGACGCTAGTCCATAGCGAGCCATCAATGACGACGACTCGGTCATTCTGAACCACTTGTAAACTCTGGAAGAGCGGATTCTCCAGGACTTCGCTCAGCGCCTCTACCGCATCGCCTTGGCCTTGCAGCGTACCCAGGAAAGCCCAATCCACATTAATAATGCCGATGGCTTCCAGGCTGAGCGGCGCGGAGTGCGGGTGCCCCTGCTGCAGCTCGGGGATTACCGCCGGCGGCTGCATGCCCGCATCAATCAGGATGCGGCTGGAGAAGGTTGACGGCGCCATAATCTGCGGTCCTTCCGCCGTCCAGCGCCCGACGATAAACATTTCGTCGCTAGCGTTTCCCAGGTTTGCCGCCAATTCAGCAACGCGCTCGTCGTATGCTGCCAGGAAAGCGGACGCTTCCGCCTGCATGTTCATCACATCGCCGACGCGGAGGAATTGGGCGCGCCAATCTTCGGCGAAGGTCGCGGTGTTGTAGACCGGGGCGATGGCGTTCAACTGCGCCAGCACATCTGGATCGCTGAAACCGGCGAAGAGGATCAAATCCGGCTGTAGCTCGAGGATGACTTCAAGGTTGGGACGGAAGAAAGCGCCGACGGATACAGCGTCTTCGGGCAGTTGGGCATTCAGATAACGCGGCGGCGTCATCTGTCCGCGCCCATTGGTCGCGCCAATCGGCTCGACGCCCAGCGCCAGCAAGCCATCAATGTCGCCTTCTTGCAGGGCGACGACACGCTGCGGTTCTTCCGGCACACAGACCGTCGCGCCGACCGCATCGACGACGCGCCTGCCGGAATCGCATTCCAGCGGCAAGACTTCCGCAATCTCCGGCAGCATATTGTCCAGCAAGAATTGCAGACTCAGCACCGTGCTGAATTGCAGCGCGTCATCATATTCATCGGCGACGAAGAAGACACGATCTTCGATGACTGCGTTCAGCTGGGTCAGCAGCGGATCAGAGTCGATCACTTCCCGCGCGACTTGGCTGCCGCCTTCATAGAACTGCAGCGCCAGGAAGACCAACAGGTCGGTATCCAGCACATCGACCCGCTCTTCACTCAGGTAGTAGTAGAAGCTGTCGCCCGCCAGCTCGTTCTGCTCGTCGGGCACGACAAAGCCCAGGTCGGTGAAGAAACGTCCGCGGCCGTCTTGTCCGGTGTAGTAGCCATAGGTCTCGGCAGTTTTATAAGCCACCGAAACGGTCGCGCCCTGGAATTGCGGATATTCATCGCGCACGGTCGCCAGGCTCGCTTCCACTTCGGCGATCGCCACTTCGGCTTGTTCGGACCGGCCAACTGCCTTGCCGATCAGGCGCGTCGTCTCTTGCCAAGGCATGCCGAAGTCAACATACGTGTCGTACTGGGCGATAGTTGGCGCAACCTGGGACAAGTTGTCGTATTCTTCCTGGGTGATGCCAGAATCGACTGCGCTGATGAGATCGGGCGCCAAAGCCAGGATCGCTTCGTAATTCAAGTTGCCGTAGGGCATGTTGAGCACCTGCGGCTGAACGCCCTCGGACTCGTCAATCGCCCAGGGGAATATCGCCTTGTCCGGGTCGCCATACCAATAGCGCACGGCGATGGGGGTGATGCCCACAGCGAGCAACGGATCTTGCTCCGTGAAGCCGATGGAAACGACGCGCTGCGGTTCTTCGGCTATGACCGTGCTGCCGAATTTGTGCTCAATGGTCACGGGAAAAGCGGGCTCGCTTTCCTGACCCAGGGCTGGGGCGATAGCCGTCCATAGCAAGACGATCAGGCTGATGACGAGCATGGTGCGTAAGTTCATGGTGACTCTCTCCTGTTAGTTGCGGGATTTGTAGAGCAGATATGCGAAGTAGGGCGCCCCAATGAGCGCCGTTACAATGCCGATAGGGAGTTCTGAAGGCGCGATGACCCAGCGGCCGATTAAGTCGGCTGTGACCAAGAGAGCACCCCCGAAGAGCGCGGCGATGGGGATCAAGCCTTCATGCGAGGAACCCGTGAGCCGGCGCGTGATATGCGGCGCGACCAGCCCGACGAAGCCAATCGTGCCCGAGACCGCCACCGCCACCGCCGCCAAGCCCACGCTGATCGTCAGCAGAAACAGGCGCTGCGCCTCAACTCGAAGCCCGAGACCGCTGGCGATCTCCTCGCCCATCGCCAAAATGTTGAGTTGGCGCGCCGAGAAGACCGCCAGCGGCAGCAGCACCATCAGCCAGGCGACCAAGGTGTGGACATGCTCCCAATTGCGCCCGTAGACGCTGCCAGCCAGCCAGATATGCGCCTGCTGCACATCGCGGATATCTCCGAAGACCAGCATGAAGGTGGTCGCCGAGGTCAGCATGGCGGCGACGGCGACGCCGATGAGAATCAGGCGAATTGGGCTGCTACCACCCTGTTTCCACGCGAGGATGTAAATCGCGAGCGCTACCAGCAGGGCGCCGCCGAAAGCGAAAAAGGGCAAGAGCGACATGGGCACATCTTTGAACCAGACGATCACGCTCACCGCGACCAGGCCCGCGCCGGCGTTCACACCGAGGATGCCCGGCTCCGCCAGCGGGTTGCGCGTGATGCCTTGCAGAATCGTCCCCGATGTCGCCAGCGCCATGCCCACCAGGAAAGCGGTCAAAATGCGCGGCAGCCGGAAAGTGAAGACCACGAGATTGAAACTGCGGCTGTCTGGATGATCGTCGGGCAAGGTGTGGATTAGCGTCTGCACGACTTCTGGGATGGAGATATCGTAGGCGCCGTAACTGATGCTCAAGACCAGGACGGCGAAGGTCACAGCCAAGATCGCGGCGGCCGCGGGCGGCACGCGGCGATCAATCTTCAGCGAAAAGAACCAGCGTCCCTGACCGACGGTGATCCAGCTTGCTTTGGCGCTATGCTTCGGCTTGCTCATCAGCGCCGCACCCGCCAGCGTGCCAGATAGATAAAGAAGGGCGCGCCGACCAAAGCCATCATGACGCCGACCGGAATCTCTTGTGGCCGCAAGATGATACGGGCTGTCACATCCGCCACTACAATCATGACCGCGCCCAGCGCGCCCGAATAGGGAATCACCCAGCGGTAGTCGGGACCTACAATGAAGCGCGCGATATGAGGCGCGACCAGCCCGACAAACCCGATCGGGCCCGCCATAGCAACCGCGCCGCCAGCCAGCACCACCACGATTAGCGCGGCGAGGATCTTGATCACGACCGTGTTCTGACCCAGCCCTTTCGCGACATCTTCGCCCAGGCTGATGGTGGTGATCTGTCGCCCGAGCAGAACAGCGCCGACCGTGCTAAACAGGATTAGCGGCGCCATCTGAGCAAGCAGCGGCATATCGCGCCCAGCCAGTGAACCGGCTGTCCAGAAGCGAATCTGTTCCAATGTTTCGCGATCGCTAATCAGGATCAAGGTCGTTAGCGCGGTGAGAAAGGCGGTGATGATGACTCCCGCCAGTGTGAGCCGCAAGGGCGTTGGTCCTCCCCGCCCTGCCGAGCCCAAGCCATAGACCAAAGCGCCAGCCGCGGCCGCGCCCAACATGCCGGCCAAGGCGTAGGCGCCGAGCGACGAGACGCGCAGCAAAAAGACAGTCAACACGACCGCGAATGCTGCGCCGGCGTTAATCCCCAGAATGCCGCTATCCGCCAGCGGGTTTCGCGTCAGCGCCTGCATGATGGCGCCGGCGATTGCCAAGGCGATGCCCACCAGCGCGCCAGACAAGACCCGTGGCAGGCGCACTTCGCGGATGATGAGATGCTCAAACTCTGTCCCGTCAAACTGTAGCAGCGCCCGAAAGACCGTATCCGCCTCAATGTCAGCCGCCCCCAGCGTTATGCTGACCAACAGGCTGACGAGCAGCAGCAGCAGGGCGGCAAGCATGCCGGGCAGCAGGTGCGACCGGTAAACCAAGGCGCGGTTTGAAGGCGCGGTCTTCATGGGCAGCTTGCGATCCTTCCACCAAAGACGATGGCTTGTTCCTGGAGGCGCGTACTGCTCAAGGCAAGGTCCCTTGCCAGCGTCGCGCTACAGCCTGCCAGCACGAATCGCATCATCGCTAGAAGGAGGCACACCTGTCCACGCCTTCGGTTAATGCGCAGCTATGCCCTTGCGCAATTGGAAGTCCCGCCTGATGCTCAAAAGCGCTTCAGCGCAGGTATGATCTTGATTCACCGCAGTTAAAGGTGGTCTTCAGCTAAGGTATTCAGCACATGTACGGCAATCGCTTCAAAATCAAACGCGAACTACAGAGAGCGCAGAGACTTGGGAGTAGATGTAGGGGTGTTTCGCTGAGACGCCCTCATTTAACCCCTTCTTGGCGACCTTGCTATGGATTGGCTTGAATGCGGGCGATCCATTGGGCCGCCCCTACACCCTTCTTCGCGGCGAGATCGTGAGGACGGGGCGAGCCACCGGCTCGCCCGTACAGCTACCGGATATACCGATATTGCCTTAGCATCTAGCCTCCCCTGATACTTCGGGGGGACTGAGGGGGGTAAACCTGCCGCGCGCACTGCCATTTGCACATTCCCTTTGCTTGCGCTATCATGCAGGCTGGTAGTGTTACATTCGACTAGCGAAATCTAAAGGAGATTCCTATGTCAAAACAGAAGCTTAGCCGCCGCGATTTTTTGAAAGCGGCATCAACGGCGCTGGCGGCCAGCGGCTTTGCAGCCCTGCCCGTCGGCATGGTGCGCGCCCAGGATGACGAGATAAGCATTGAGTTGTGGGGCTTCGCCAACAACCGCGACGAATGGATGCAGAACCTGGTCGAAGAAATCTGGACGGATATGCACCCTAATGTCAATGTTAGCCTGTCGCTGACGCCCTATTCCGATCTCTGGCCCAAGCTGCAGGCGGCTTTCGTGGCTGGCGCAGGCATCCCCGACATGGTCGATATCGAAATTTCGGCCATGGGGCAGTTCGTCCGCGAGGCGGGTAGCGAGCCCTACGCGCCGCTCAACGACTTGCTGGGCGACGGCTTGGACGACCTGTCCATCCCCTCGGCGACCAAGCCCTGGACCGTGCGCGGCAATATCTACGGCATCGGCAACGAAGTCAATCCGGTGCTGCTCTATTACCGCCATGACATCTTTGACGAACTGGGACTGGATGCGGAAGCGCCGCAGACCTGGGAAGAATTCGTCAACATGCTGGGTGGCGCGGCCATGGACGCCGGGCATGCGCTCTTCCCAATCGCCACGCAGAGCTGGGCGGACTTCTATGTCCAATTCCACCAGGCTGGCGGCGAATTCTTTGATGCCGCTGACAATGTCCAGCTGCAGTCGCCGCTGGCGGTCGAGATCCTCAACTGGCAGAAGGCGCAGCTTGACAGCGGCGTTTACATTCAGCAGGGCACCGGCGACGCGCAATACGCGCTGATGAAGGAAGCCGCCTACATTACCCTCTGGGGCGCGCCCTGGTATCAGGGCTTCATGAAACAGAACGCCCCCGAGCTGGAAGGTCTGTGGAACATGCGCCCGCTGCCCTCCTGGGGCGGCGAGGGCTATGCCACCGTCCCGCGCGGCGGCACCGGCATGGGCATCACTGCGGCTTCCGAACACAAAGCCGAGTCTTGGGAATTCATCCGCGTCTGCAATCTGACAGCCGAGGGATCACTGCTGGCTTTCCGCCGCATGAACCTCTTCCCCTCCTACAAGCCGGTCTGGGATCGCGAAGAATTGCTGCGCACGGATGACTACTTCAGCGGCGATCAGCCGGGCGTCTACATCGCGGAAGCGGCGGCTGGCATGGCTGAGGTTAATGTCAGCCCCTACTGGACACTCTTCGTCGACGCAGTCAACCGTTTGGTCGTGCAGCCCGTCATGTTGGACGGCGCGGATCCGGAATCGGCCATTCAGGACGCTATCGACGAATTCGAGTTCAACAAATAGCGATCGGACGCTGCGCAGACAAAGCAGCTCTACTGAGGCAATCCCTCTCTCCTGATGAGGGAGGGCTTGCCCTTGGCGGCTCAAACTAGGAACGCGCTGCATGGCGGCAAAAGCCAAAGTCTCCGTCGATGTCAGCCCGACTGGGCGCCTTGCCAACTGGTGGTCGCACAACCAGCGCAAGGTCATCCCCTATATCTACCTGGCGCCCTTCCTGATCGCCTTTCTAATCTTCACGGTATATCCAGCTGGGGCCTCGTTTTTCCTCAGTTTCCAGCGCGTGCGCGGTTTCATCAGCGCGGAAGAGGGCGGCGGCGTCGTGCTGGAGCACCAGGGGCTGAAGAATTACGAGCGGCTGCTGACGAAGGACAAGCGCTTCCGCACCGCGATTATCAATGGCGCGGAGTTTGCCGCGGGCACGGTGCTGATTCAGATGCCGCTGGCCCTGGGCGTGGCGCTGCTGATGAACGCGCCGCATGTTCGCTTCAAGACCCTGGCGCGATTAGCCTTCTTCGCGCCATACATCACTTCGGCTATTGTCGTCGCCTGGATATTCACGCTGATATTCGACCAACGCTACGGCTTGCTCAATGCCGTCCTCGACCGATTCGGCATGGAGTCGGTCGGCTGGCTGACGGACAAGACCTTCGTCATGCCGGCGCTGATCATCCTGGGTCTATGGACCTGGGTGGGCTACAACTCGCTCTTCTTTTTGGCGGGCTTGCAGAATGTGCCGGACGACCTGAAAGAAGCCGCTCGCATTGATGGCGCGGGCACGCTGCGCGTCTTTTGGCATATCACCATCCCTTTCCTGCGACCGGTCTTTGTTTTCGTCATCATCACTGGCTTGATCGGCTCATTCAGCTTGTTCAGCCAGCCATATCTGCTCTTTGATAGCGGCGCGGGACCGCAAGACAGCGCTTTGTTCCCCTTGATGTACCTCTTCTTCATGGGCTTCGAGAACTTCCGCATGGGCTACGCCTCGGCAATGGGCTTCGTACTGACCGTGATTATCCTCATGGTCACGGGTTTGCAGTTGCTGCTATTCCGGCTCTGGAAGGTGTAGGCGCGGCGATGCTGAAACGCAAACGCGGCGGACCCATGGATAGCGGGCGCATGAACCTGATGTTCATGAACACTCTGGTGCTACTGGGCGTGCTGGTGAGCGCCATGCCCTTCATCTATATGATCACCGCCAGCTTCCGCCACCAGGGCGAACTCTACTCGCTGCCGGTGACCATCATGCCGCGCGAATGGACGGGGCATAATTACGAGAAGCTCTTTGGCGATACGAATTTTGTGATTTGGTATGGCAACACGATCTTTACGGCGGGCATCCGCACCTTGCTGGGTGTCTACTTTGCGGCGCTGGCGGGGGCGGCTTTCGCCAAATATGAGTTTCGCTTCAAAGGCTTGTGTTTCTTCATTGTGCTGGCGACGCTGACGCTGCCCTTCCATGTTATTCTCATCCCGCTCTTCCTGCTCATGCGCGATTTCGGCTGGGTGGACACCTACTTGGCGGTCATCGTGCCGGGCATTGTCGGGGCTTTCAATATCTTCCTGATGCGCCAATATATTGAAGCTGTGCCTGATGAACTCATGGACGCGGCGAGGATCGACGGCGCTTCCGAAATCGGCATCTTTCACCGCATCATCATCCCGCTGGTGCGACCAGCGCTGGGCGTGGTGGCGATTTTGACCTTTGTAAATACCTGGAACGACTTTCTCTGGCCCCTGGTCGTGCTGCATGACGATACCAAGTACCTATTGAGCATAGGCATCGCCACCATGGATGGTCCCTATGATGTCGAGATCGGCGCGATCATGGCGGCGTCTTTTTTGAGCACGCTGCCGATTCTGGTGGTCTTCGTGCTGATGCAGCGGCAGATCATCGCTGGATTGACGCAAGGGGCGATCCGCGGTTGAGCCAGAAATCCAAGCCCCCATCCCCAGACCCCTTGCCCCGCACTGATTACAATGTAGGGACGACCCACTGGGTCGCCCGTTTCGCCCCCCTCGTCGAGTCGAGGGGAGTAGACCAAGGGCTGGCTTATGAGCGCTGATTTGCGCTTCCAGCCTGACTCGGCTTTGGCACTGCAGCGCGGCATCAACCTGGTCGCCGAGGCCATCCGTCCCACGCTGGGTCCCGTGCCGCGGGTGGTGGCTGTCGCGGGCGTCGATACCGACAAAGCGCCAGAATTGCTGGACAAGGGCGGCTTGATCGCGCGGCGCATCACCGACTTGCCCGACCGCGACGAAGATATGGGCGCGATGCTGCTGCGCGGCATGTTGTGGCAGCTCTACGACGAGCTCGGCGATGGCACGGCGACGGCGGCGCTGATCTTTCAATCCATCGTCAATGACGGTATCCGCGCGATTGCGGCTGGCGTCGACGCCATGCGCTTGCGAAGGGCGCTGCATGAGCAGCTTGAGTTGGCGCTGGCGGCGCTGCGGGGACAGCAAACGCCAATCGCCGGGCGCGAGCAACTGGCGCAGCTGGCGGAGTGCATCTGCCAGGACCGCGAACTGGCTCAGCGACTGGGCGAGATCTTCGACTTCATCGGCGAATATGGGCAGCTGGATGTGCGGCGCGGGCACCGGCGGGAGATCGCCCATGATTATATGCGCGGTATGTACTGGAATCGCGGCGCAGTTTCCCGCGCCATGCTGCAGGGCGGCAAAGAACCCGACCGCGCCGTGATGAATGACGCCGCCGTGCTGCTCAGCGACCTGGATATTGAATCCCTGGAGGAAGTGGCGCCACTCTTCGCCGCGCTGATGCAGGCTGGCGCCAAATCCCTGCTGTTGATCGGTGGCAAATTCTCCGAGCCGGTCATCAACTTCATCCTGGCCAACAAAAAGCCCAAGGAATTCCGAGTCGTGGCGGTCAAGGCGCCGGGCGATACCCCCCAGCAGCAGGCTGCCCACCTGCAGGACATGGCGGTCATCACCGGCGCGACGCCCTTGTACAAAGCTGCTGGCGATACCTTGCGCGGAATGAAGACAGCTCGGCTCGGGCGCGCCAAACAAGCCTGGGCTGAGCGTAACCTGTTCGGGCTGGTATCCGATCGCGAGGACAAGGCGGAGTTGACCGAGCACCTGGCCGATCTGCTGGAGCTGCTGGAATACGCGCCTGACAAAGAGGCGGAGGCATTCCTGCGCGCGCGCATCGGCAAGATCCTGGGCGGTGTAGCGATTCTGCGTATTGGTGATGGTGTCCCTGCCCGCATGGACGCTCGCATCGCGCTGGCAAAGGAGACGGCCAAGTCGCTGCGGCAGGCGCTGCGAGATGGCGTCGTGCCCGGCGGGGGCGCTGCCTTATGGGCTTGCCGGCCAGCGCTGCGCCGCTGCCAGCCAGTCGACGCCGAATCCCGGGCTGCCCAGGGCATGCTGCTGCGAGCGTTGGAAGCGCCCTTGCGGGCGATCTGCCGCAATGCCGGCTATGATGGCGCAGTGGTCGCGCAGCTGGATGGCGCGCCCGCCGGCAGGGGCATCGACGCCCGCAGCGGCGAATCTCGCGATATGGCGGCGGCTGGCATCTTGGATGTGGCTTCTGTCGTTGAGGCGGCGCTGCACAAGGCGGTAAGCAGCGCCGCCTTGGCGCTGACCATTGATGTGCTGCTACATCATAAGTCGCCGCCATCCAGCTACGCCCCTTGATCGCCGTGCTGTCGACAGGTTTGTGGCGGGCGCTGGGGCAAGTCGAGCGCGGCGACACAATCACCGTGCGCTTCAGTGGCGCCGGCAAACCCGCCCGTAGCAAGCGGGGCTCCTTCGCGCCACCACGTAAGCTGCTCGCTCTGGGCTTGGTTATCGCCGCCGCCGCGCTGGTGGCTGCCCCACAACTGCTCACGCTGGCAGTCGCCCTGCCTTTGATGACGCTTTCGCTGCTGGTGTTGACGCCGCTGCTGCTGCCTCTGATCGCCCCGATATTGGGCGCATTGCTGACCAGCGAGATCGTGGCTGGCATCGCGCGGGAAAGACGCCAGCATACCTGGGAGCTGCTCTGCGCATGTCCGGGCGGCGCGCTGCAAGCCAGCTGGTCCTGCGCCATCGGCATCGCCCAGAGAACGACCTGGCTGCTGCCCCTGCGTTTTCTGGCGCGGATGACGCTGCGAGCTGTGGCGGGGCTGTGGATTCTGCTGGCATTGCTGAGCCTGTGGCTGGCGCTGACAGGGCAGCAACCGCTGGGTGTGGAACAGGTGCGCCTGCTGTCGCTGCTGCTCCTGGCGATGGCGCTCTACCACGCGCAGTTGGCGCAGACACTGTGGCTGGCGGCGCTTTGCGGGCTGTGGGCGAGCGCCTTCGAGTGGCGGCGGTCGGACGCGGCGCTGGCTGGCTTGTGCCTTTATCTGGCCCTGGCTGTATTGCCCCTGCTGGCGGCGGCTTGGCTGGCCGGGCGGGGCTGGGCGCTGGCGGGGATTGCCCTGGCGCTGGCCTTTCGCGAGGCGGCTGCCTGGCTCCTGTGGCGCGGGCTGCGCTGGCGATTGTAGACGACCCCTTAGGTCGCCCGCTCCCAACCGAGCAATCGCTAGGGGCATCTCACCCACGCCGCGTCGCAGCCTCCTCCCGACCTGTCGAGGGGACTGGCGAGCAAATGCGCTAGCCGCGGGCCGCCTCCAGCAAAGCCAAAGCTCGGCGAGCGATGGCTTCCGTGGGATTGGCGCTGGTGCCGGGCGCGCGCTCCATCAGCACTTCAATGAAGAATTCGTCCACCGCGAAGAGCGCCACCGAGCCATACAAGCCGCGCCCCATCACATGCGGCTGCGGAAAATCGGCGATGGAGTTTTCGGCTTCGATGCCCTCGCGCAGGTCCTTGAAGCGCTGATAATGCGCCATGGCGTCGGCGGGGCTGTCAAATTGCCCAAAGGTTATGTTGAAGTTGTTCGCCATTTGGTCGCGATAGAAGACGCGCACCGCCCGGCCATTCTTGACATTGCGCTGCGGCTGTACGCCATCAAAACGCGAATAGTCGCGTCGCCACTGCGTGCTGGTGATGATTTCGTCCGGCAGGTTGTCCAGCACAACCTGCAAGATGTCTCTTCAACCGTCCTCTTCTTCGGCGGACATCGCAGAAGCCTCGAAGGCTTCGCGATTGCGCTCGAAGAATTTGATCGCCTCGCTGGCTAGTGGCGCTAAGGGGCTGTTGGCGGTGGTGAAAATCTCGACATAGACCTCGAAGAAGTAATTGTCGACCTGGAAGAGCGCGAAAGAGCCATACAAGCCCGAGCCAAAGGCGTTGGGCGTGGGGAAGGCATCGTCCTGCGCCAGATTGACATCGGCGGAGCGCAGCCCGTGCTTGCGC
Source organism: Anaerolineae bacterium (assembly GCA_034420985.1). Classification (GTDB taxonomy): domain Bacteria; phylum Chloroflexota; class Anaerolineae; order Aggregatilineales; family Phototrophicaceae; genus UBA6055. Next base: position 14,734 of record DAOUKU010000050.1, read on the forward strand.
TCGAACTCGGCGGCTGCGCCCGCTTCGTCGGAGAAGATGACGAAGTTAAGCAGCATCCTGCTGCCTTGCTGCGTGCCATAGGGGATAGCGCGCCCGACAGCGGGACGGCGGATGCCGCGGATGTTGCGCACCTCCGCTTCGCCGCCCTCGTATGGGCGTTTCCATTCTTCGACCGCAGCCAGCGGGTCGGGCAGCAGCTCAATGAGCCGCTCCATAATACCCAAATTGACCTCGTAGGGATCAATAAAATCAGCCGGCGTCGGCGTCGGCGTCGGCGTGGCGGTGGGTTCGGGCGTCGGCGTCGGCGAGGGCGTGATATCCAGCGTGTCATCCGGGCGGCAGCCAGCGAAGATCAGCGCAGCGGTCAGCGCCAGCAAAAGCAGGCGGCACTGATGAAGGGGAGTGGGTCTCATGATTAGTCTCCAACCGCTTCTTCGTAAAGACGCAGGCGCTCGGGGATTTCGCCGGTGACGATCATGTCGGCGACTTCTGTCTCACTCACTTCGCTCTTGTAGAAATCGCCCAGTTTGTGACCGCGTTCAATGATGGTGAAACGGTCTGCCACTTCGTAAACATGGCGGATGTTATGCGTGATGAAGATGACGCTCATGCCTTTTTCTTTGGCGGCGATGGTGTAGTCCAGTACTTTTTGCGTTTCCCCCACCGAAAGCGCCGAGGTCGGTTCGTCCAAAATAAGCAGCTTCTTGCCGAAATAGACGGCGCGGCCAATGGCGATGGACTGCCGTTCGCCGCCGGACATCGTGCCGACGGTCTCTTCCGAATCGCGGATATGGATGCCGACATCCGCCAGTGCCTGGATGGACTCGCTGGCCATCATCTTCTTGTCCAGGAATTGGAAAGGACCAACCTTGTAGGTTGGTTCCTGCCCCAGCCAGAAGTTGCGGGCGATGCTCATCAAGGGGACGAGCGCCAAATCTTGATGCACCGTTTCGATGCCCAATTCCCGCGCGTCATGTGGCGATTCGATGTCAACCGCGTCGCCGTCAAAGTAGATCTGCCCGCGCGTCAAGCTGTGGAAGCCCGTCAGCACCTTGATCAGCGTGGATTTGCCCGCGCCGTTATCGCCCAGCAAGCCGACAATTTCCTGACGATCGACATGGAAATCAATGCCGCGCAACACTTGTACGCTGCCAAAATACTTGTGAATATCAATCATATCCACCAGAGCGTCGGGATACCGCTGATTGTATTGCATGCTCATCGCTCCCTAATTTCGCTGCCCGCCGCGGACAAAGGTGTTCAATACCACCGCCGCGATGATGATTGCGCCAATCGTGCCGCTGAATAGCCGCGACTCGATGCCGACCAGCACCAAACCCGTCTGCAGCATGCCGAAAATCAGCGCCCCTAGCAGCGAGCCCACCACACTGCCGTAACCGCCGGTCAGCAATGCCCCGCCAATCACTGTCATGGCGATGACTTCCAGTTCCCAGCCGGTGCCTTTCAGCGGGTCGACGCCGGGGTTTCGTGCTGTCTCGTAGATAGCCGCGATGCCTGTGAGCAAAGCGACGATGACGAAATTCTGCAGCTTGACTCGGTCGACATTGACGCCCTGCGCGCGCGCCGCTCCCTCGTTGCCACCGGTGGCGAAAATACTGTTGCCGAAGGACGTGTTGGTAAGGATCACATGGAAGATGGCCACGAAGATGAACCACCAGACGATCGCCAGACGCACATTGGCGTTGCGCGGAATCTGCAAGTGGAAGAAATCCCCTTCCGAGCCGATGGAGAGAACGCGCCCGTTATAGAGATCAAAGTAGCCGACTTCCACCATTTGTCCGCCGCCGCTGCTGTGGTAAGAAACTACCGCGACTAGCCAGACGACGGCGACGCCCAGGAGAAATAGCACCAGCAAAAGCGCGCAAATCCGAATCAGCGCGCCGGATGTGCCAAAATCGCCATTGTTCCTGCGGATGGACCAGGCAAGTGCCGCCCCTCGATACAAAACGGGCAGCAAGCGATAGGCGATGAAGGCGATCAGCGCCAGCCCGATAACAGCCAGCGCGATAAACACCAGATTGCTGATGCCGATCACCGGCAGCTCTTCATGATGGTCGCTGTAACGCAGGATGCGCCCACCGGCGATCGCTACCAGCGTGATGGCGCGGAATGTCAGCATGGTGCCCAGGGTCACAATGAAGGATGGTATTCGCGTGGAAATCAGCAAGATGCCGTTGATTGCGCCCAGGATGAATGCCATGAAGATGGCCAGCAGCGCCGCGGGAATGGGCTCCATCACGCCGAAGACGGGCGCGCCCAGCGTCATGAACTGCATGAAGGACAGCGCCGTAACACCCAATATCGAGCCGACGGACAAGTCAAACTCGCCAGAAATCATCAAATAAGTAACACCGATGGCGATGACGCCCTTGGTAGCCACATTGCTCAGGAAGGATGCGATGGAACTCGGCTCCAGGAAGAGATCGGTCGCCATGGTGAAGCCCATGAAAATGGCGATGAAGCCGATGATGGCGCCAGCGCTGGGCGATTTTGCCAACTCCGAGCGGATAAACTTGCCCGGCGTCAAGGCGATGGCGCGGCGCAGTTCATCCGACTCTTCTTCGACCTGGCGCACCAGGCGGTAGCCGACCAGCCCCGGCAAGAAGAAGAGCAAACCCGCCAGCAAACGATGATTCTCGGCATCGCGGATGGTGGTAATGCCCTCGTAGAGCGGGACGACAAAAGCGCCAGCGATCAAAATGCAGATGACGCCCACCGCCAGCAAAATCGCAATCGCCGTGAGGAATCGGCGCGGCGGCGCGACAATCAGGCGGATGCCTTCCGTGCGGCGCAGGATCTCCAGCGCAGGAATCAGAAATACCAGCAGCGCCAGTAGAGCCACCAGCGCAATGACAAAGAGGCTGATGCTGATTAGCGCTTCGCCAATCGTCAAAGCCAGCGACGCCAAACCGCTGACGCTGGCATCCTCATTGATGACCATGCGCAGGTCAATATCCTGCCCGAGCAATAGCGAGAACTTCAAGCCGACCGGAATGATGACGCTGAGCAGAATTGCACCGCCGATCATGGTCGTGATGAAGAACATCCACTGTGACCAACGCAAACTGGAGCCTTCGCGCGTCCAGAGTCCATAGGCTGTCCGCGCGCAGCCAGCGGCGTAGAGCAGACTGGCGATGGTAACGATGATTTCGTAGGCGTTCAGCCCTTCGCTCCAGCGCAGGACATTGGCACGTTCGCCCAGGGGCATCCAGCCCAAGCCGACCATGTAGGCGACAATCAATCCCAACGCCGCAAAGCCAAACATCAGGAGCATGACCAGCATCCCGATGTTGCGTCCTTCGTTTTTGTCTTCCAGATAGGCTTGTATCATAAGCGATTTCTCGAATAGATCTGATGAAGAATAGGTCTGGCGGGATTGGCTGGCCGACAACGCGGTCGGCTGTCAAAGCGCCGATATTTCTTGTAGAGAATAAGGAGATGGGCGGGGGAAACACCCCCACCCAAGTCCAATACTCTTGACGACTTAGCGATAGCCCATGGCGGTCAGTTCAATGATGGCGTCAACATTGCTGCCATCAATGACGCCCGGACCAGTCAAAATGTCGCCGCCAGGCGCAAGCGCAAACTGGCTGTTCAGGTAGAGCCACATGATCGTCTCGAAACCCTGCAGGTAGGGCTGCTGGTCGATAGCCTGGACCAAGTAGCCGCTCTGGATCATCTCGTAAATCTCGGCGCTGGTGTCGTGGGTGGTCGCGAACATCTCGCCCGCCATGACGCCAGCTTCCTGGATATAGAGATTCAAGGAGCTTGAGGGATTCGGACCGAGCATGAAGGCGGCGTTGGTGTCCGGGTTGGCGCTGAAGTAATCAGCCAGGATACCGGCGGAGGCTGTCACATCGTTGTTGATGGTCAGCTGATTCAGCGGGATGCCAGCTTCGTCGAAGACACTGCGGACGCCGGCGCAACGGGCTTCCAAGCCACTGTGGCCAACTTCCTGAATCGGGCAAACGCCACCGGTAATCTCGACGCCAGCGGCGTCAGCGGCATCGAGGACAGCATTGGCGTTGGAACGACCGCCGAGGAATTCGTTCGCCCCGATGTAGAAGAGGGTCGGTAGCGCGTCCGGCGTGCCGGCATTCGGATCAGCGGTGTTCAGTACGATAACGGGGATGCCAGCTTCGGCAGCGCGGTTGACCCCGTCGCGGATGACTTCCGGATTCGGGACGGTCGTGCCGATGCCGTCGTTGTTGCGGGCCAGGGCGTCATCCCAGTAGCCAGCCATATCATCGATATTGTCAACGGGGTCCGACAGCCAGGCGCAGTCCGCGCTCAGCAGGGCGCAGGCGTCTTCCATACCCTTGATGACGACGATCCAGAAGGGATTGCCGACGCCGCCATGCGAGACGATGCTGAAGGTCAGCTGGTCTTGCGCGCCAACACCGCCAACAGCGGCAATCATGATGCCCAGCGCCAATACCAGCACCGGGATAGAACGAAACAGCTTTCTCATGGTGATTCTCCTTAAACCTTGTGATTTGTGAACGCTTCCAGCTTTGTGTCTAACGAAACTAAGCCCAAGCGCAAAACACTATAACATATCTTTCCCTGCTTGTCCAATTTCTTGCCCTGTCCCGCCATGTTTTGCGCGGGCAAAGCTCAGCGAATCTCTTCGACAGCCCAGTGATCGCCCATGGCGCGTCGCCCAGCCGCCAGCCCGGGTCCTTCGCTGACTTGGCGGATGAGATCGTCGCGTTCCAGAGCCGAATCCAACAGGTTCAAACCCAAGCCCGGACCGGCTGGGATATCGAGATGCCCATCGCTCACGGTCGGAGCCAGGTCGCTAAGTATGGGAAAGTATTCCTTGTAGAAAGCGCGGCAACTCTCGACATAATACAAATTGGGGATATGCGCGCCCAAATGCATGCAAGCCGCGTGACAGACGGGTCCCGCCACATTGTGCAGCACCAGCGGGATGCCGAAGGTCTCGGCCAGGGCGGCGATCTTGCGCGTCTCGCCGATCCCGCCATTCCAGACCGCGTCCGTCATTACTATCTGCGAGACATGCTTTTCCAGCCATTCGCGCAGTTGCCAGCGCGTCATCAGCAACTCCGAGCCGACGATCGGAATGCTGGTCTTGTCGGAGAGCACCTTGATCTCGTCGGGATAGACCGGCGGCATGACATCTTCCAGGAAAAGAATTTCGTAGGGCTCCAGCGCGCGGGCTATCCGTTCCATGCAGGCGCGATTCCAGCGGAAGTGGAATTCCAGGCCGATTTCCATGGCCCCGCCGACGGCATCACGAATCTGCCGCACTGGTCGCAAGCCGCGTTCGATCTCGGCGCGGGTGATGCGCTGCCCCAAGCTGCGCTCGCTGAATTGGTCGAAAGGCCAGATCTTCATGGCGGTGATTTCGTCAGCCAGCAGACTCTTCGCCAATGCGCCGGCATCGTCGTGCCAGGCTTGATAATCGCGCACTTTCCCGAAGCTGAGGCAGGTGTTGTAGGTGGGGATTTCGCTGCGGGTCTTGCCGCCCAGCAAGTGAACCAGCGGCGCGCCATAATGCAACCCCATGATGTCCCAGAGCGCCACTTCCAGCGCGGACAGGGCGCGCGTTTCCGCCCCGGCGTAACCGTGGTACATGATGTTATCCATCACGAAACGCCACAGGCCTTCGATATCCAGCGGGTCTTGCCCTAGTGTCAGCGGCGCGATGGTGCCATGCAGCGCGGCTTTGGCGCCGGGCACTTTGTCGACTGTCTCGCCGAGACCGATGATTCCGCTGTCGGTATGGACGCGAACCAGCAGCAAACGAGGATATTCCCGCCATTGCAGGGATTCGATGCGAGTGATCTTCATGATCCATTCACCACAGAGACACAGAGGGCACAGAGAACGCGGGGATCGATTCGGCCGTCGCGCTTGCAGGTGAGTATAGCGGTAAATTGATTTGATGCGTTCCTGTGCTGCAAGCGCGCTGACTATACAATCCCAAGCTATGAAGATTACCCCTCCCCCGACTCGTCGGGGGGATCGAGGCGGGTTGAGCGCATAGCCAACTGCGGACTCAGCCAATAGGGCGGCAGATAGGCAGGCAAGTTGGAGAAGGGCAGCACCTCCGGACGTAGGCGAATGCCCAGCTGATGGCGCATGAAGTTGCGGCGCTGCTGGATTCGATTCCAGGCGCTCGGATACTTCCGCCAGAAATCCAAACGCAATGCTTCATCCGCTAGCGCGATGCCGTCTTCAATATTGGTGCTGTGATAGGGACTGTGCGTGGCCGGAATGACATCAACTTGCAGAGCCATGCCGGAGCGCAAAGGCATGTCCGAGCCGGCAAAAATCGGCGAATGTAGCCATTCGTCCAGATGAATCAAGTGCCCCGGATTGAGCCCGATACCGAAAAAGGGATCGCCCAAATGCGACTGGATGATGGCATGCAACTCGCCGCCGCTGACCCCGATGGCAAGCGCCTCATACCAGTCAACGATAGCGCGGAAATAGGGCGTGACTAGCTTCTCGACATAATCGCGAACCCCCGCCGGCAAGTCATCTCTATCCCGCGCCAGCCAACCGCCCCTTGCATTCAATGCGCCCCAAATGCCGTAGGCCACGAAGACGGGATCGCCAACTTGCATACGCCGCAGCGAGGGGCTTGCCAAGCCCAATGCTGCCCGCTCGCCGCTGGAAAACATCAAATGACAGCTCTGCGGGAAGCCGCGTATGCCCATCAGTTGCACGGCATCCACCTCGCGCATACCCGCTCGTACGCCAAAGAGGAGATCCCGCAGAGCCTGCGAAGTATGCGCCGCTGCGAATTCAAAGCGCGCCAACTGGTCAACATCATTGCGGGTTCGCAAACCCTGCGTCGGATGAATGAAGAGGTCATTGGCGTTGATCAATTCGCCGCTCTCGCCAGTGACAGCCGCCAGCGCGTCGGCAATGAAGGCTGGGATGTCCAGCGTATGCAGTGGATCCTGCGTTTCCCGCTGGTCAAAGCTCTTCCAACCGGCCAAGCCCAGCCGCTGCCCCTCGCGCAGTCCACATTCGCGCAGAATCTTGTCCAGGCCTGGGCTGTCTCCACGCGGCTGACCGGGCAAGCTGAAAGTCTGGCAGAGGTGGCGCTGCAGCGGCACAGTCGCGATTTGGCTGTAACCCATGCCCTCGTTGCCGACCAGCAACTGCGGGGGTCGACCGGGTAGCAGAATCAGCAGCGCCTCTTCGAAGCGTGGGTCGTAGCCGGTCAGATAAGTCAGGTTGGCGGCATGCTCGCGATCGCCATAGACGACCAGGGCGTCTAAGTCCAGTTGGGCGACGCAATGCAAGGCTGCTTTGATGCGAGCCTGGTAAGTGTCCGGCGGGATTTGCGGCTCGGCAGTGGGCAAGCCAAATTCGGGCAGTCGCAGCGCCGCCAGTTCCACCCGCCGCGGCATATCAGACCTCGATGACGCGGTTCTGTAGGCTGCCGATGCCATCAATGTCGATGCGGACATCATCACCGGGCTGCAATGTGAAGTCGGCCGGCGGCACGATGCCCGTGCCCGTCAGCAAGAAGACGCCATGCGCATAGCTGTTGCTGCGCCCCAGATAATCCGCCAGTTCGCCGATGCTGCGCTTGATTTGATCCGTGCCGATTGACCCCTGGAAGATCTGGTTGCCAGTGCGCGAGATGGACAGGCTGATGGTCGTTTCCAGCCAGTCCTCTGAGGGCGCCAGCAGGATGCCCGGTCCCAAGGCGCAGGAAGCCGTGTAGACCTTGGCTTGCGGCAGGTAAAGCGGGTTTGCGCCTTCAATGTCGCGGCTGCTCATGTCGTTGCCGATGGTGAAGCCCAGCAGTTGCATGTCCGCGTTGAAGGCCAAGCCCAATTCCGGCTCTGGCACATTCCACCGCGAATCGCTGCGGATGCCGACCTCGCTGCGGTGGCCCACCGTGTTCTTGGCGCTGGCTTTGTAGAAGATCTCCGGGCGTGGCGCATCGTAGACGCGGGCATAGACATCGCCGCCATCGCTGGCTTCTTCCTGACGGGCTTCGCGGCTGCGGAGGTAAGTCACGCCCGCTGCCCAGACTTCCTGCTTGTCCAGCGTCGGCAGGTAATGGGGGACATCTTCGCTGGGCGGGTTGTCCAGCGCGGCAGCGTCCAGGCTGCGCCCGGCATCGTCAGCGGCCCGGCTGGCAGCGGCAATCAGTCCAGCGACATCGCCCACAGAATCGCGGAAGAAATCCGCCAGGGTCGGGAAGCAGTGGCTGATGTCATACAGTCCGCCATCGCGCAGAATGCCCAAACGCGCGCCTGTGCCCGGCTGGTGATAGCGGATGAGGATGGGGGCAGTATTCATGAGCGGCTCCAATTCTGTGATTGTCGCTAGTGTACCTGTTGCGCGCAGAATGCAAACCCCCCTCGGTCCCCCCATTGAATGGGGGGAAGGTTTCGCCGAGCATTCGCATAAACCCGGAAACGCATACGGAGTCTCGAATCCTATAGCATTAGCTCCCCTCTCCGATGCTTCGGGGAGGGGCCGGGGGAGGGGTAGTGTTGCGGGCGAGTCCTTTTGCTTGGGTGGCTGCTATGTAGCGCGCCCCTACAATGCGCCTTGGTGGGCGACTGTTTCGTACGGCGTTTGCCTCCCCCCATGACGATGGGGGGACCGAGGGGGGTTAGTCCTGCGGCTGCTCGCCTTTGACGCTGATGCCGCCGTCCACAGTGTAATTCGCGCCGCTGACAAAACTGGCTTCGTCCGAGGCCAGGAACAGGCAGACATTCGCTACTTCCTCAATCCTGCCGACGCGTCCTATCGGGTGCATGGCGTCAAATTCTCCCCGCAGACGAGCTGGGTCGCTCTGCGCAGCCAAAAAATCGTGCAGCATGGGCGAGTCGATGGTGCCGGGCGAGATGCTGTTGGTGCGGATGCCGCGCGGCGCATAATCAGTGGACATGGCGCGAGTCAAGGCGATCAAAGCGCCCTTGGTCATGGAGTAAACGGCGATACCCGGCAAGCCCAGCATGCCGGTCACGCTGGCGATGTGCAGGATGCTGCCCGCCCCCAGCGCCAGCATGCCCGGCACTACCGCGCGACTGACCAGGACAGTGCCGCGCAGATTGACCGCCAGGCAAAGGTCTAAGTCGTCCAGCGCGGTCTCATGGATTGCGCCGGAGGGCATGACGGCCGCGTTGTTGACCAGTACATTTGCGACGCCGAAGTGCTCGCTCAACCTGGCCAGCGCGGCGTCCACTTGCGCCTCTTGGCTGATATCGCAGCCCAGCGCCAGCGCCCGTCCGCCAGCCGCTCGAATCTCGTCGACCACAGGCTGACAAGCCGCCTCGTCCAGATCCAGCACGCCGACCGCCGCGCCTTCCGCTGCAAATCGCAGCGCAATGCCGCGTCCAATGCCCCGTGCAGCGCCCGTGATCAGCGCAACCTTGCCGGAAAGTCGCCTTCTGTTCACTCCTTGATCCTGTCAACTTCAATGCGGCAACCAGTCTCGTGGCTGAGCAAAGCCGCGCTGAGGAGCCGCTGGATGCGCGCGCCATCCGCCAGGTCGGGCTTTAGGGGCCTATCCTGCAGGATGCTGTTGATGAAGCCACGGATCATAAACTCTTCGCTGCGGAACATGTCGCGATAGGTATTGTGCACTGTGTCGCGCCGCGCCCCGCCCCAAATGTAGTCGGGAATCGCCAGTTCCTTGACCGCGCCTTCGCCAACCCGCGCGCCTTTGACTTGCTGTACGCGATCCCAGTCAGTGTAGCTGTAGAGCGTGCCGCCCGCGCCGTGAAACTCCATGTGATGCGTCTGGCCGAAGGGCGTATCTTCATAACAAAGCGCTGAGCAGTGCAGCATGCCCATGGCGCCGTCGGCGAATTCCAGAGTCAGCAAGCAGCTGTCGTCCGCCACTTTGTAGGCTTTGCCGGCCGGGTCGCTGTCCGGGCGCGGCACGATGTGGCTGAGGCGGCAGGTCAGCGCCTTGATCTCGCCATAAAGCCACTCGGCGATATAGAGAAAATGCGAGCCCAAATCGCCCAGGATGCCACTGCCGGCAATGCCTTTGTCGAATCGCCATAGGTACTCGCCATCCCGCGCGAAGCCGGTGTAATAACGCATATTCAAGTGATAGGGCTTGCCGATATAGCCCGTATCGATCAGCTCTTTGAGGTAGCGGGTGGTGGGCATGAAGCTGTAAGTGAAAGGCACCAGCGTTTTGAGCTTGCGCTGTGCCGCTGTCTGCGCCATTTCCCGCGCCTGGGCATAAGTCAGGGCGATGGGCTTCTCGCAAAGCACATGCAGTCCCTTGTTCATGGCGCACATGGCGATGGGGTAGTGACTGTCGTTGGGCGTGGCGATGATGATGGCGTCCAGGTCCGCCTGGTCGATCATTTCGGCGTAGTTCGTGTAGACCTGCGGGATCTGCCAGACATCAGCCAGGGCGCGGGCTCGGCGGCGGTTGCGCCCGCAGATGGCGGTGGTGCGCGCGCCTGGATGGCTGGCCAGGGCGGGCAGGTGCATGGAATCAGCCCACCAACTGCTGCCTACCATCCCGACAGAAAGGCAGTTGCTTGTCATCAGCGGAATCCGTACAATCGGTTAGCAGCGCCTATTGTAGAGTCTAGCTGCGCAGCAGGCAAATCATGCGGCGCGGGGGAAAGTCCATGCCCAACCTTTATCACAGCGCGCTGATTGACCGGCTGCTCTTCGCCGCCATGTTGGTTGGCGTATTGCTGGCGGCTTTCGGGGCGCTGCGTTATGTTGATTTGTCCAATCAACTGGCGGCCAACCCCGCTGCGCAAGTCCGTGAGAGCGGCGCTGAAGTCACGGTCGAAACAGCCAACGAGGGCTTCGGCTTGATGTCCGCGGATATTGAACGCCGCCGCCTGGTCGAAGAGCAGTACCACATGATGGTCGCTGGCGGGCTGGGGCTGGCGCTGCTGGGGCTGGGCTGGCTGGGCAATGACTTGGTCAAAGCGCGCCGCGCCCGCCAAACCCCTTAGAATCAGCCGTAGGGGCGTCTCAACGAGACCCTCCGCCGCCCACCTGCCTACTCCGCACGTGCTTTCCCTCCCCCGACTCGTCGGGGGGACCGAGGGGGTTAAGTGCCCCGCTGCAGCAAACCCACGGCATAGAACTCGTAGCTGGCAGCCTGGTCAGGCACATCCACCACATGCACAGTGAAGCGCGCCGGTACCCCATTGTCCGGGCAGCGCTCCTTGAAGAAATTGCGGTAGGCGCGAGCATAGGCGCCCCGCAGACGCTCCAATTCCGCCTGGTAGCCGGCTGGATCAAGGCGCGGGTCGGGCGCTTTGGGCTGCGTGCCGAAGGCATGCACCTCAATGAAGTCGATAGCGGCGATGGAGTCGCAGATGCCCGCCTCTTGCAGCCATAACTCCCAGCAGTCGAAGACCAGCGGTATCTCAGTGTCGGGATCCATGAAAGGGACATCCTCCAAGCCGAGGATGCCGGCTGCGGAGTGCCCGCCGGTGAGCCCGCTGAAGCAGATGCGCAAGTCGCCATCGGGCAGACTCTCGACGACCAGGGCCGATAGCGTGGGGTCATCGCCTTCGTAGTAGTAGGTCAGCTTGCCGCGGACTTTCCTGTTGAAAGGCATGAGGTACTCCTGACTAAATCAATAGATAAGGGCGAGCCGCCGGCTCGCCCACCGTCCCTAGTGCCGTGTCCGCGCCGAGTCTTGTCTCCTTCCATCACGATGGGGGCATTTCGGCGGGTGCGGGGGTTGCATTTTAAGCGACCGAGGGGGATTGCTAGCCCTTCAACGAGCCGGATAGTAGCCCGCTGATGATGAAGCGCTGGAAGATCAGCGCGAAGCAAATCGGCGGGATCACCGACACCACGCCCGCGGTGATGATGCTCACGAAATTGACATCGACATCGGTGGCGAAGAGCGACACCACCACAGTGCTCGTGTAACTTTCCGGCGTCTCCGACAGCAGCAGCGCGAAGAGGAATTCGCCCCAGGTCAGCAGGAATGCCAGGATGGCGGCGGATGTCAATCCCGGCAGGCTCAAGGGTAGGATGATCTTGTGCACGACTTGCAAGCGGCTGCAACCATCGATGCGCCCGGCGTCTTCCAGCTCCAGCGGGATGGTCTTGAAATAAGATTGCAGCAGCCAAATCACATAAGGCAGGATGAAAGACAAATTGATGAAGACCAGCGAGATGATGCGGTCGCTCATACCGATTTGCTTGGCTACCAGGACAATCGGGATGGCCAACGACAGCGCGGGTATCAAGCGGCTGGCCAGGATGCCGAAGAGCAGGGTGCTGCGCCCGCGGAAGTTCAGGCGCGCCAGCGGGTAGGCTGCGTATGCCCCCGCCAGCACGGCAATCACCGCCACGCTGCCCGCCACAACGAAGCTGTTGCCGAAAGAGCGCAGGAATATCCGCGATTGGTAGGGCACGCCCGATGCCTCGCCCAAGACAGCGCCTTCAAAGATCTCGCGGTAGCTATCCAGCACGATGGGGTTGGGCAGCCATTGCGGCGGTCGGTTGAGCAGCTGCCGCTCGTACTGAAAGCTGGAACTGACCAGCCACAGGAAAGGACCGACCGTGCCCGCCAGCACCATCGCCGCGCCGATGTAGATAATTGCCAGGCGGATGCGCGCGCGCTGCTTCATTCCGGCTCTGTCCCCCTGTCCAGAAACACATAAAACAAGATCGCCAGCGCCAGCGTGATCGCGCCCAGCAGCATGGCGATGGAGCTGCCCGCGCCGAAGTCCAGCTTGCGGAAGGTCTCGGTGTAAATCTGCCAGCCCAGCACATTGGTGGCGTCCGCGGGTCCGCCGGCCGTCAGCACGAAGATGATGTCGAATACTTTGAGCGCGAAGATCATCTCAAAGATGATGACGATGGACAGCATGGGACGCAGCATGGGCAGGGTGATGAAGGCGAAACG
>DAOUKU010000051.1:0-1602 GCA_034420985.1 Anaerolineae bacterium
CTTCGCCGTGGTTATGCTGCTGTCGATGCTGCCGCTTTCGATGAGCGTATCCGCGCAGAACCCTGACTGCGAGGGCGATGTTACCTTGACGTATTGGCATCACTGGGGCGGCAATCGCATTCCTCTGCAGGAACAGCAAGTAGCCGCATTTGAAGACGCCAACCCCGGCATCTGCGTCGACAACGTATTCCTGCCCTGGGACAATCGCTTGCAGAATCTGCTGGCCGCTATCGCCGCCGGCAACCCGCCTGACGTAACCATGTTTGGCCGCCAGGACCTGCCATTCTTCGCCGCCACCGAGTCGATCATCCCCCTGGATGACTACATGGCGGCTGATGGTGTTGATCCGGCTATTTTCCACGCGTCGGAATTTGCCGGTACGCAATTTAACGGCAAGACCTGGATGCTGCCCTTGCCGGGTGGCGGCGCCTACAATATCGTCTGGTACAACACCGATCACTTTGCAGAGGCCGGCATTGATGCATTCCCCACCACCTGGGCGGAAATGCTGGAAGCGGCTGAAGCGCTTCGCATCGGCGCGGACGGCTTCCTGGAACGCATGGGCTTGAATGCGCAATCCACGAGCGGGCCTGGCAGCTTCCTCACCTGGCTCAACGCCAACGGTCAGGACTGGATCAGCAGCGACCTCAAGACAATCACGATCAATAACGAAGCCGGGATTGAGACGCTGGAATTCATGGCGGCGATGGCGGAGATCAATTTCGGCATCGAAGAAATGAACGCCTTCTGGGAAATGGCCGGCGAATTCGACCAAGGCCCGCTGATTCAGGGCCTAGTGTCGATGGAGATCAACGGCTCCTGGACGCTCTTCCAACTGGAAGACCACGCCGAGACCCTGAACTACGATGTGGCGCCGATTCCGTATGGACCCAGCGGCAGCGCCGACCGCCGAGGCGGGGCGCATGGTGGCTGGGGTTATATGATCCCCAAGAATGCCGCCCATCCGGACGAAGCCTGGCAACTGGTCAAGTGGCTGACCACCGAAGTTGAGGGCCAAGGCGCCTGTTGGTTCATCCAGCAGCAACAGCGCCCGTCGCCCTTGGTCGACTGCAACGGCTACGAAAAGGACGGCGTTGTGCATCCGCGCGCCGAATCCATTCTGGGCGTGGCCGCGCTGGACTATCTGGTGCCGGTCGCGCCGGTTCAGCCGGAAGCCAACCAGGTCCTCAATCGCATGGTTGAAGATGTGCTCTTTGGCGACAGCAGCGTGGAAGACGCGCTGGCCAGCGCCGAAGACGAAATTCAGGGCTTGCTTGACGCATTCTGGGAAGAATACGGCTAGATCAAGCCAAGCTCAACGCGGTGTGGGGCATCAGCTGGCGCCCCACACCGTTTGGTCTGCTCACGGGGCTGGTGGATAGAAGATGGCCACATCATTTGGTTCGCAATTTAGCGCGATGCGGGGGCGCAGGCGGGAGCGCTGGCGCGACCTGTCGCCAATGCGCAAGCGCGAGGCAAAAATGGGGCTGCTCTTCATCAGTCCCTGGATTGTTGGCGTACTGCTGTTTTCCTTATTTCCCTTCATCGCCTCGTTCTTGCTGAGCTTCACAAAATACAACATTGTCCAGCCGCCGGAATGGA
>DAOUKU010000052.1:0-225561 GCA_034420985.1 Anaerolineae bacterium
GTCCCGGTTGGTGTGCCTGTTGAGGTTGGCCCGACTGCCACGGGCGTTTCTGTTGTCGCACTCGCCGTCGATGTCGCAGTCGCTGTGTCCGCAGGCGCAACAATCTCCGTTGCTGGCAGCGCGGTGTAAGTGGGACTTGCCGTTGCCGATTCTACTGTCGCAGTTGCCGTTTCCGCCGCGGCGATCGCAACCGATGTGGCAGTCGCGGTTTCTGCGGGCGCTGTCGTCAAGTCCGGCGTTGCGGTGCTAGTTGGACTGTCTGTTGCTGTAATGGGTTGGGGCGGCGTGCGTGTTACATTTGACAGCAGAAGCGCGAAGACCGCCGCAAAAACCAAGGCAAGCCCCGCCAGCAGAGCGATGAGCAGCTCATTGCTTATGTTCCGCCGCATGGACGACTAGGCCTCGGTTTCGGCAGCCGATTGCAGCGGCAGGGCTAAATGAAAAGACGATCCCTTGCCTGTTTCGCTAGTTACCCAAATGTCTCCTTCGTGCGCGCGCGCGATCGCTCTGGCGACGGTCATGCCGACGCCTGTGTCACCGACTCCAGGAATGGCAGGGTACTCCGCACGATAGTTTCGCAGGAAGACGCGTGGCAGATCGGCGCTTGCAATGCCCCCGCCAGCGTCCCGCACGCGGAATATCAGCGCTTCGGCCGGGCTCATGGCGTCGGGCAACTGAGTCCAGCCCTTACTCGCCGATACGATGACAGAGGCGCCTGGCGGAGACACCTCGCAGGCGTTTGCCAACAACTGCGTCAACATGTGCTTCAGGCCAATGCAGTCAGCTTCCAGCGGCGGCAAGTCGTCATTTAGGCTTAGCTCAAGCAGCAGCCCCTTGTCCGCATAGCGCGTGGTGGTCTCAGCAATGACTTCTTCAATGATTTCCGCTACATCGATAGCGTCTTGCCAACCTGCCTTGTCGCCGGGCAGCGCTGCTGCTTGCTGCAAGTTCGCCAGCAGGCCGGCGATCCCCGCGATATCGTCAGACGCCATGCGCAGCACTTGCAGTTGCGCCGCTCCCAATATGCCGATGGATTCCGCCAGCAGCAAATCGACATAATCGCGGACGGACTCGATGGGCGCGCACAAGTCCTGCAGCAGACTTAAGAGCACATGCGTCCGCCCCGCAGGCGGAGCAGCCAAGTCGGGCGTCTCCGCCAGTTCCGTGCGCGCATCGCTCAAATCCAGCGCCAAGTCCTCTCGCTGCTGACTAAGGCGCGCCACGGTCGCCCGCAAACGCTGCAGTTCGTGCTCGAGACCGGCTTGCTCGTCAGCAACCGTCTCATCAGCCAGCAATTCGGCCACTTTCGCCGTCAACTGATCGCGGATTATCAGCAAGTTGTCTCGCTCTTCGGTCATGGCATCCAGCCGCTGCTGGACTTCCGCGTGCTGATCTTTTTGATCGGCCAGCGCTTCTTCGAGGTCTTGACGGGCGGCTTGAAGCGCATCCCTTTCCGAATCGGCAGTTTCGATCTGGCCGCGCAAAGCCTGCTCTTCGCGGCGCATGGCTTCCCGCGCATCCAGCAACTGTTCGTGGTCGGCGCTCAGTTGTTTGAGCTGCGCTTCCAGTTCCAGCCGGTCGCCAATGCCAGCATCCAACAGAGCCTGGCGCTCGGCCGCCAACTGCTTGTATTGCGTTTGGGCATCTGTTAGCAGATGCCCATAGGCTTTCCGCTGGGCAGCCAACTGGATCAGCGCTGGCAGCATATTGGCCTTGCCATCGACTACGCTCAGGGTCTCAAGACGCGTCACTATCGAGGCCCGCCGCCGGTCTTGTTGCGCTCGCTGCAATTCCAGTTGCGCCGCTTCATCCTGCAGTTGTTGCATCACCGCCGCATTGCTTTCCTTGGGCGTGGATTGCCGCAGCACCATCAAGGCGCTGATCTGCCGGCGCAATCGGTCCCGCGCATTGAGTAGTGAATTGTAGAGCTTGTGGATGTATTCCTGAACCACTTGCTCGGGTGGGTCGCTGCTATCCAGGAGTCGCAGCGCTGCTTCGGCATCCAGCAGGTCGCGGGCGCTGATATCGCAAGCTGCTAGCAGACGCGCACGTTCACACCAGGCAGCGTGCAATTCCGAGCCAGCATGGGCATCCATTCCGCCTTCCCAGAGCCTGTCCAGCAGACGTGCCTGTTCATCGGCAAGCTGTGTTTCCAGACCGTCGATTTGCAGTCGCAGTCGACCGATGCGTTCCGTAGCGCCGCGCAAGCCCATGATGAGCTCACGCCGGATCTCCAGCAGTTGCGCCGGCGCCGGCCCTTCCGCGCCGCCTCCTGCGCCTGTTTCGCCTTTGGATTGCGGCGGACTCGACGGCGGAGATTGCTCATCATCGTCACGCCCAGCCAGCAGATACCCCGCCACGATAGCAATTTCACGCAGCAGCGCCAGATCGCTATTGGACAAGTCCCTCTGTTTGTAGGGGCAGCTCACTAGCAGCAAGCCGATGAGGTCAGCCTGCGCCATGATCGGTTGGACAATGACGCTGCTGAGCCCGCTGACCCCCAAGCGCTTGAAGAGATCCTGCAATTCGTCCGTGTGATGATCCGGCAAGAGCGTGGTGGCGTCGCCGCGTTTGGCTGCCGACAAGAGAGCCGGCTGCTGGCTCAAATCCAAGACGATGCCTTCCAACGGTTTTTGCCCGTAGGCATCCCAACCAGCCACCACATCCGCCGTGTTGTCATTGGGCAGGTGCAGCAAGACGCAGATATCAGCCTCCAGCCCAGCCAACACAGCTTTGACCACTTGCATTGACGAGTCGATCCCGCTCCCTGCCTCCAGCATCACGCCAATTGCGCTGAGCAACCTGGGCGAGTCTTGGGTTGCGCTGGGCAAGGAGAGCCCGTCCCGCGGCGAGCTAGCGCTTGGGCGTGGAGATTCCGCAGGCAGGGCTGCTGCCTGTTGTGATGCCGCCAGCACCACTTCGACCAGGCTGTTTTCCAGCAGCGATATCGCCAGGCGATGAATAATCACCGGCAGCAGGATCAGCCCCGCCGCATAAGCTAGGCGCGCGCCGCCCTGATAATTGCCGGTGACATCTCCCTGCGCGATTTGCAGCAGATCCCAGGCGCTGCCAGCCACAAACAGAAAGAAAAACAGCGCCTTCAGTGGCGCGTCGACAATATGCCGCGTGTTCAGCGCCGTCAGCAGTAATGCCGCCGCGGCAATGCAACCCGACGCTGCCGACCAAAGCGGGGCGTATTCGCTAGCGTTAAAAGCCAAGCCCGTCTCGTAATCAGCGAGCCAGCCACGGGCAGTATTGACAAATAGCAGAGTCAGGATGAAGGCGATGCTAAAGATGAAGAGATTGGAGCGGCTGCGCCAATGGATAAAGTCCGCGCTGAGAAAAGCCCAGCCCAGCAGCAGCAGCGTAACCGCATAAGCCAGTCGCTCCAGAGGCGGCATAAACTGGTTGGCGTCCAGCTCGGCATACAGGGCCACAGCCGCCGCGCCCAGCATCACCAGCCATACCAATACTAGCGCCGCCGTCGCTGACACATAGCGCCATGTCGAATGCTCCAGCGGGAAGCGCGACCGATGTCCAAAAGCGAGGAAAAGTGAGCCTTGGCTGCAGGCAATTACCAAAATAAAAAATAGCATATCGCCCGGGAATTCTACGAAAAGATTTAGAATATCTACGGGCGTTCGCGACAAAACACACCATCCCGCCGACGGGGCGAAATCCAGTCTTGCCAGTATAGCACAGGCGCTTATTCTCTACGCAGCGATGCGTCTGCATTTTGAGCGCAAGTTGCGGTGCATGGGCGGGCGCTTGTCCGTTGCAATCACGCAGGCGCTATTCTAGACTTGACGTGATGCGCCAAGAGCCGAAGCACCTTCCGTGAGCCGTCACATCGCCCTCATCCTCCGTCGCTTTCCCATGCTCATGCGGCTGCCATACCTCGCCTATCAGCGGCTGCGCCCTCGCTACACGCTAGGCGTCGCCGCGGTGGTGCTGGATGGGAATGGCGCTGTGCTTTTGGTAGAACACGCCTATCATCCCAGGTTCCCCTGGGGCTTGCCGGGCGGCTGGATCGACGCTGATGAAGACCCAGCTGCCGCAGTCCTGCGCGAACTTCATGAAGAGCTATCCCTGCACGCGCAAATCCGCCAGGTTGTCCATGTCGCCAAGACTGCGCCGAGTCATATTGACATCGCATTTTGGTGCAGCACCAATGGCGATATTGGCAAGCTCAGCCATGAATTGCTGGATTATCGCTGGGTTGCCGCCGCTGCGCTGCCGCGCTTGAAGCCATTTCACGCCCGTGCCATAGAGCTCGCCAGAGAACATCAGAGCGCGACATGGTCGCCAGCCTAAGCGAACGCCGCCGCCGCGCTGGGTTCCCCTGGTTGCTTGCTCTTTCGCTGCTGCTGATCATCCTGGCCAGCGCCTTGATGGTCTACGAGCTGGTGGCTTTCAGTCGGCGCGAAGAACAGTTGCCTGCGGGCATCAGCGTGGCCGGCATCAACATCAGCCAACTCAGCGGTCGCGATGCTGTGGCGCGTTGGGAGCGTGCTTATGCAGAACCCGTGAGCATGGTCTACAGCGACCACAATGGCAGGCATCTTATCCTGCTGCATCCCGATCAAGTTGGCTGGCGTATCAGTAGCGAGTCTATGCTGGCGGCAGCACTGGCCAGTGGCGAACAAGGCGGCGGATTCTGGCGGCGCTTTCTGGATTATCTGCTGGGCGTAGAGCAAATCGTCGCGCGCGATATTCCGCTGGTCGCCGATTATCAGGAAAATGCGCTGAATGCTGTGTTAGAAGACATCGCCGCGCGCTATGACAACCACCCTGGTCGCTCCAGTTTCGACCTGCAAACGCTCAATGTCTACGCAGGCAGCAGCGGCTACGCCCTGGATGTGTCCGCCGCCATGCTCTTGGTCGATGCGGCGCTGCGCTCGGCAACTTCACGCAGCGTCGATCTGCCCATACACGACATCGGCAGTCAAGGATCTGGGCTGGAGGCGCTGCGCGAGCTTATTATCTCCTTTCTGGACGGCAAGGGCTTCATCTATGACGGCGTTAGCACAGTCGCGTCGGTCTACATCATGGATCTGACCACTGGTGAAGAAACCAGCATTCTGAGCGATGTCGCCTATTCCGCGGCCAGCACCATCAAGGTGCCCATCATGATCGACTACTTCCGCCATTTGTCAGCACCGCCAACATCGGATGAAGCCTGGCTGTTGGCGAATTCCCTGCTTTGCAGCAACAACTCCTCGTCCAATCTCATCATGGAGATCATCGGCGGGGGCGATATTTTCCGCGGTTTGCGGCGCGTCTCGGATACGATTCAGGCGCTGGGCGTCCGCAACACCTACATCAGCGCACCCTTCTATCTCGGCGTTGAAGGGCAACAGTTGGGCTCAATCCAGCCGCCAGCCACCAACCCCAACCCCGCCTTCGACACTGAAGCCGACCCCTTCAATCAGACGACAGCCGAAGACCTGGGCACGCTTTTCAGCCTGATCTACGACTGCGCGCATTACAATTCCGGGCTGGCGATGGCGCTGCCCGGCGCTGGCGTCACGCAGCGCGAATGCCAACAAATGCTGGAGCTAAGCAGCGCCAACGACCTGCTGCGTCTGCTGCAAGGCGGCATCCCGCCCGGCCTGCGCATATCGCACAAGAATGGTTGGGTCGCGGACACGGTCGGGGACGCTGGCGTGGTCTATTCGCCCAACGGACGCCACTATGTGATCTCGGTTTTCTTGTGGGAACGCGCGGAATTCCAGGACTATCAGAAGCTCTGGTCGCTGGTCGAAGAGATTTCACGCGCCGCCTGGAACTACTTCAATCCCGAAACGCCGCTGCTGCAACCCCGCGAAGATATCCCGCTCACGGCGCAGGAATGCGAAGGCAATTATCTGCCGCCCGCGCCCGAATTCGTAAATCTGGATGACATCAATGCTTGGCGCAATTGAGACGACTCAATTGCCCGCCAGCGCTTCCGCAGTCGAGTCGTAGACCTGCAATAGCTGGTCCAGCGCTGAGACCGCCAATGCCTGGCGGACAGCATCGGATGGCTGCGCCACGCAGAGGTCGCCGCCCTGGCTCCTCGCCAGCTTCAAAGCGCGCATCAACTGAAATATGCCGGCCTCGCTAATGGCGCTGACTCCGCCCATGTCCAGCGCCAGCCTTCTCGCCCCTGCCGCAATTTCATCCCGAATCGCCTCTGCAAATTGCTGGCAGGCATCGCCCTCCAGTCGCCCAGCCATCTCGATGACGCTATTAGCGCCCTTTCGGGAAGTTTCTATCGTCAGCATCGCGCGCCTATTGGTGGTTTGTTCAATTCCAGTCTCTCATTATAATGCGCCTATGGACTGGGGATACACGCTCTTGATCACGCTGACGGCCTGCGCCCTGCTCGTCATGGTGCAGCGCGCTGAGCCCAAACGGCGGAAGCTGGTCGGTTTCTTTGTGCTGCTGGGCTTGCTGCTGATCCGCCACAACGCCTTCCTAAAGCCGCGTCTGCACGAAGAAACGCTGCTGGCTTTCGTTTTGGCGCTCCTGTTGAGTGGAGTCTTCTGGTTGTTGATCGGTCGCTACAACCCGGTCGGCAGTGATGATGAGGTACGCGTCATCGGCATGGATGACTAGCCGATAATGTTGATGGGGATGATATCCGCGCCTTGCAGCATGGCGACGCTGATGCGCGCTGCGCAAGATTCCGCCAAGTCGCGAAATGCCTGCCCGGCGGGCGAATCTGGCTCATGGAGCGCCAGCGGTCTGCCGTAGTCCCCGCCCTCTCGCACGGAGGCTGCCAGCGGGATCCGCCCCAGGAAGCTGAATCCGCGCTGCAAAGCGAATCGCTCGCCACCGCCCGTCCCAAAGAACTCGCCCGACATATTTTCCACAACTCCCAGCACGGGCACTTTCAACTGTTCGAACATAGCGGCCGCGCGAATGGCGTCTGACACGGCGACCTCCTGCGGCTGGGTGACGATGACGCTCCCCGTCAGTGGGAAGGACTGCGCCAATGACAGCGGCGCATCGCCAGTGCCGGGCGGCAAATCAACAATCATGTAGTCCAGCCCGCCCCAGTTGACATCGGTGAAGAATTGGCGGATGGCGCTGTGCAGCATCGGTCCGCGCATGATCATCGGCTTGTCCGGCGAAGTCAGAAAGCCGCTGCTAATCAGCTTGACGCCGTAAACTTCCAGCGGCTGCATCTTTTTGTCCACGACTTTGGGGCGTCCGCTGCCCAAGCCGAACATCTGCGGGATATTTGGGTTGAGGATGTCGGCGTCTATCAAGCCGACGCGCGCGCCCGCATCCGCCAGGCAGACCGCCAAATTGGTCGCCACCGTGCTTTTTCCCACGCCGCCTTTGCCGCTGGCGATAGCGATGATGCTCTTCATGGGCACATCCAGCCGCCCGTGAATGCGCCGGTCCGTCGGCACTTGCGCGTCCCAGTTGATGCGCAGCCGCTGTATGCCCGGCACGCGCCCAATCAAGGCGCTGTTGCAACGTTCGACGAAGACATCTTTCAGCGGGCAAGCTGGCGTCGTCAAAACGATGGTGAACTCAGCCAGGCCATCCGCCACTTGCAGATCGCGCACCATATTCAGCGAGACAATATCGCGATTAAGCTCGGGCTCAATGACCGTGCTCAGCGCGGCCATTACCTGCTCATGCAGCGAGGACATATCAACCGCCGCGTTTAGCGGCGCGGCGCGCCTTGCGTTCCAGCGCTTTGCGGCGGCGTTCTTCGCGCTTGGCGTCGTCTTCGCTCCAGGGCGTGGCGCCATTTGCAGCGGGCGCTTCGGTTGCTGCTGCCGTGGCTTCTGGGGTTGCCGGCGCAGCCGTGGCGCTTGGAGCGACGGCTGCAGTGGGCTGCGCTGCCGGTTGCGGAGACCTGCTGCGCGCGCTGGATTGTCCGCGGCGGGCTTCTTTGGCCACATCTGCATGCTCCCAAGTGCCGCGCACCAGCATCTCTTCGTAGGCGCGGGTCGGCGCGATGCTGCGCCAATAAGAATTGGGCTTGGACAGCTTCTCTTTGTCATGGATGTGGTGCGTGGTGCGGTCGTAGCTGGCCAGCTCGTAATCGTGATCCATCTTGATGGCATCAAAGGGGCAGTATTCGGCGCAGTAGCCGCAGTTCATACAGATGTCGATATCGATGAAGAAGGCTTCCGGTTCTGGCACGGGCCGGCCCGTGTTGGGGTCGTTGCCGCGCACGATCCAGATGCACTGGGGCGGGCAGACCTTGGCGCAGATGCCGCAGCTGGTGCACCAATCTTTGCCGGCGCGCGTTGGATGGTCTTCGTCCTCAATGATGAGGAAGGGCACAAAGCGGAAGCGCTCGGGCACCGCTACCTTCTCATCCGGATACTGCACGGTGATGACGCCCTTGGTCTGCGTGCCCTGGCGGACGCCGAAATTGTCGACTGAATGGCTGTACTTGCGGAAACCGTAGCGAATGTCATCGACATAAGAATCGACGAAATGCCGCAGAGTCAGCATCAAGCCTTTTGCCAAGCCAGTTCCGTACATTGCTGCTCCTCGCCCTTTTCGCTAGCGGTCGGTTTCGCCCAGCACGATGTCGATGCTGCCCAGAATGCCGACAATATCCGCGACCTTATGCCCCTGGCTCATGATGCCCATTGGCGTCAGATTGATGAAACTTGGCGCGCGCACATGATAGCGCCAGGGATTGGACGACCCGTTCTTACCGCCGGCCGATACGATGTAATAGCCTAGCTCGCCCTTGCCATTCTCGACGCGTCCATAAGCCTCGCCCAGAGGGACGCGCGGAGCATAAGCGCCCGGTTTGCCATCCGCCCAGATCGACTCGCCTTTGGTGGCTTCCAAGCGCGGCAGAATCTGTCGCAAAATGCGCACGCTCTCCCGCAGTTCCTTGACACGAACCCGATAACGCGCATACATATCGCCGTCATTTTCGACCGCGACATCAAAATCCAACTCGTCGTAAATGCTGTAGGGGTCGGCGCGGCGGATGTCATAGGCGACGCCGCTCCCGCGCAGCAAAGGACCAGCCGCGCTGTAATTGATAGCGTCCTCCCTGCTCAGCACGCCAACGCCCACCGAACGCTCAATGAGAATCTCGTTCTGGGTCAGCAGCAACTCCAACTCGTCAATCGTGCGCGGAATGCGCTCGTTGAACATCTCGGTCAGAAACTGCATGGTATTGTAATCGCGGACACGGTCGTTGGTCAGATTGCTGACGCTCTTGATGCGCTCGGGCAAATCGCCAAACAAGCCGCCAAAGCGCATGTAATTGCACATCATGCGGCTGCCTGCCACCGCCTCGAAGAAGTCCAAAATGCGTTCACGTTCCTGGATGAAATAAAGCACGGGCGTGAAGAAAGCACCGATGTCGTTTAGCCAAAAGCCGATCGCCCACAAGTGATTCACGATGCGGCTCAACTCGACCATCATCACGCGCAGCACCTCGCAGCGATAGGTCGGCTTGTTGTAGCGCCGCCCCAAGCTCAGCAGCTGTTCCACCGCCAGCACATAGCCATGGTTGTTGCCCATGCTGCTGATGTAGTCGAGGCGGTCAGTGAAGGGAATGTTGTGCAAATAGGTGTTGCGCTCGCCGATTTTCTCGTGATTGCGGTGCAGGTAGCCCATGACCGGTTCCAGCGAAGTCACCGTTTCGCCATCCACCGTCAGCACCATGCGGAAGACGCCATGCGTGCTGGGGTGATGCGGACCCATGTTGACAACCAACTCATTGGTCTCGAAGCCGTCTTTGTCCATCACTCGCTCGACATCCACGCCCAAGCCCAGCGATTGATATACGGCTGTCTCCGAGGTGTCCATCAAGCGGCTTAAGTCGATTTCACGCGGGTAGGAGACATTTTTGCCGAAGACATTTTTCTCTTCCGCGCGGTGTACATGCCCGCCGGGCCAGCGGCTGTCAAATGGTTTCTGCTCTTCTTCATAATAGGCTTCCCGCCAATCCTTGCGCATGGGGTGCCCGTGAAAGCCCTCCCACATCAATATGCGCTTCAGGTTGGGATGCCCAGGGAAGTGGATGCCGTACAAATCCCAGGCTTCGCGTTCTTGGAAGTCTGCGCCGCGCCACACCGAAGTCAGCGAAGGGATTTCGGCTTTATCGCGCTCGGTCTGCGCTTTGAAGACCAGTGCGCCGCCGCCAGTGCTGCGATAGGCGTGATAGACCATCTCCATGTGGTCGCCAGCGCCTAGATAATCGACCGCGGTTGCGCTGGACAGATAGTCGAAGCCTAGATCATCGCGAATCGCCCGCGCAATCTTGGGCAGTTGCGCGCTGTCGACGATCAGGCCCGCATAGCCTTCACGGTCGTCGGCGCTGACAGCCTGGGGATATGTCGCTTTCAAATGCTCAATCGCACCATCAATGGTGGTGCTGGTCAGCGGCGCGTCGAGTGCGGGTGCTGCGCTTGGCATACTTGTTTATCCCTCTTCTGTCGTGGCGCGGCGGGAGGCGCGTACCGCTTTGCGTGCCAAGGCGCGCAGGCGACGTTTCTCGCGGATATCTTCCGCTTCCGCCCAGGGCGTGCCGCCGGTCGGCAGGACGAAATTCAAGGCATCGCTGTCGACTGGCGCGGCTTCGGCCGGTGTGTCGGCGGCTGCCGTGACTTTGGCGGCGACCATCTGCGTGACGGCGGGCAATTCGCGCATGCCCAGCGCCACCATGTCTTGCGCGGCCGACTCAGCCTGGCGGCGGATCATGTCCATCTGCCGCGGATCGATGATGTCCGGACCCAACACGGGTACTGGCGTCGGTTCAGCAGTTCCCGCGCCATACCAAGGCACATCGTCGCCATTGGCGATGCTCTGCCCGTCGATTTTGCGCTGCAGGGCGATCATCCCATAGAGAAGCGCTTGCGGCGTTGGCGGGCAGCCTGGCACATAAACATCCACCGGCAAGTACTTGTCCATGCCGGAAACGACATTGTAGCCCTCTTTAAAAGGCCCGCCGCCACTGGCGCAGGCTCCCATCGCCAAGACATATTTTGGCTCCGGCATCTGGTTGTAGAGGCGCACGATGGGCACGACCATCTTCTTGGTTACCGTGCCGGATACGATCATCAAATCGGCTTGACGCGGGGTCGCGCGCATCACCTCAAAGCCGAAGCGGGAAAAATCAAAGCGTGACGAGGCGGTGGCGATCATCTCGATGGCGCAGCAGGCCAGCCCGAAGAGCATGGGCCACATGGAATTGCGCCTGCCCCAGTTGTAGAGCTGGCTGAGGCTGGTGATGGCGATATTGTTCTCCAGCTCGGCGGGTACAGGGAACTCGGTTTTATTGAGCTCTTGCAAATTCAATTCCATCTAGTCGCCGCTCTCCTCAACCCAGTCGCGCAGGATTTCCCTGAGTATAGCATCATTGACCAAGACGGGGTCATCCGCGAAGCCCGGTAAGGCAATGATGCGCTCGTTCAATTCGTTCAGCCCGAGCTGATCCAAATCGGCTTGCGGATAGGCTTGCATCAGCGCCAGGACAATCTCGTAGCCCGCGTCCCAATACAACTCCGTCCCCGACATAATGCCATCAGTATAGGCAAGCCATTTCCGATTGTCAAGATTTTCACAAATGGGCTCGCGCACTCATTCCGCGCGCAAAACTACAGCGCCCCGGCGGTCGACGCAGGTGGCTTGCGCGATGCAATCCAGCCCCGCGCTACGATATTCTGCCTCCATGGCTGCCGCTACAGTCCGGGCAGTCGCCGCGCAATCACATAGCGCGCAAAGAGTTGGACCTGCCCCGCCGATGAAGAGCGCGATTGCGCCTTTGCATTTCGCCAGCGCGCGCATTTCCTTCAGCAGCGGCATCAGGCTGGCTCGGGCGTTTTCGACCACTTTGTCGCCTTCCATGGCCGCGCCAAGCGCCATCATGTCACCGCGATGCAGCGCGTCCACCAGCCGTCCCACCATGCCGGTCTGATGAATCAATATCTTCAGCGGCACAGTGGCGGGCAGCAGTTCCCGCGCCTGATTGGTCGGCACTTCCACCGCCGGGGCTGCCAGCGCCAGGTGCAGGTCCGGTGGGATGGGCAGTGGCTGGATGGCGTCGACGGTGATGCCAGCCACCAGCACGACTCCGCCCAGCAAGCAGGGCGCCACATTGTCGGCATGATAACCGCTGACGAGAGCCTCACCTTCCAGGCAGAAGGGCAACAGTTGCTCGCGCGTGAAAGGCTCACCCAGCAGCGTGTTCAAGGCGACCACCGTGACGACAGCGCTGGCTGCGCTGCTGCCCAGCCCACTGGAAAGCGGCAATCCCTTGACCAGCTTGATTTGCAAGCCACGCCGCTCGCCGATATGGTCCAGCATGGCGCGCGCAGAGACCGCCGCGACATTGAGTTTGGGGTCTCGCGGTAGCTTGCCATGGTCACCAGCAATATCGCTGATGTCGATTTCCGGCGCGTCCTGCCAGGCAACACAGGCGCGATCGCCCATGCCCGCCAGCGCCATGCCCAGGATATCGAAGCCGACGCCCAAATTGGCGACCGTCGCCGGGGCGAAAGCCTCTGCACTGGATAATGCCATGCGCTGTCGCTATCCTTGCCGAGTTGTCTGGCGCGAGGGTCCGCGAATGTCAAGCAGTCTACAATGTATTGATTGTGCGCAACAATACCCAGTTGAGCGCGTCATCTACGCCTGCGAAAATTGTGGCGGCTTGTTGGATGTGACGCATGACTTCTCCGACGCGAAGCAAAGCCTGACTCGCCAGCTCTTCGACAGCCGGCTGGGCAGCCTGGACGCGCCCTACAGCAGCGGCGTCTGGCGCTTCAAAGAGCTCGTCTACCCCGATATCGACGATACGGCCATCGTCACGCGCGGCGAAGGCAACACCAACCTCTACAACCTGCCGCGACTGGCTGCTTACGCTGGCGTCGATGCGCTTTTGCTGAAGCACGAAGGCGAAAACCCCACCGGCTCATTCAAAGACCGCGGCATGACCAGCGGCGTGACCCACGCGGCGCGACTGGGCGTGCGGCGCGTCGCCTGCGCATCCACCGGCAACACCTCCGCATCCATGGCCTCCTATGCAGCAATCGCCGATATGCAGGGCATCATCTTCTTGCAGAATCAGCAGATCGCGCAGGGCAAGCTGGCGCAGGGCATTGCCTACGGCGGCGTCTGCCTGCAAATTAATGCCGATTTCGACCGCAATATGGCGCTGGTGCGAGAAGTATCCGAGCGGCTGGGCATCTATGTGCTCAATTCCATCAATCCCTTCCGCCTGGAGGGGCAGAAGTCGATTATGTTTGAGGCGCTGCAGCAATTGCGCTGGCAGACGCCCGACTGGATCGTCGTGCCCGGCGGCAACTTGGGCAACAGCTCGGCATTTGGCAAGGCATTGCTGGAAATGCTGCAAGTCGGTCTGATAGAGCGGCTGCCGCGCCTGGCGATTGTGCAAGCCGAGGGCGCCAACCCACTCTATCGCTATTTTGCTGGCGGCCTCCGGGCTTTCCAGCCTGTCAAGGCTGAGACAATTGCCACCGCTATCAAAATTGGCGATCCCGTCAACCTCCGCAAAGCCATCCGCGCGCTGGAATGGACGGGCGGAGTCGTTGAGCAGGTCAGCGACCAAGCCATCATGGACGCCAAAGCCATGGTGGACGGACTTGGCATCGGCTGCGAGCCTGCTTCGGCATGTTCGCTGGCGGGGACGCGCAAATTGGTCGAGCGCGGCATCATCAAGCGCGGCGACAGCGTGCTGGGCCTGCTGACGGGACATGTGCTGAAGGACCCGGGCGCGACCATCAATTATCACGCTGACAACCTGCCGGGCATCACACCGACGCTCCGCAACCCCATGCTGCAAGCCGAAGACGATATTGAGCAGATTGTGGCGCTGCTTGCGGGAGGCGCGGTCTGATCTAGCGAGCAGGCACTTGTCGCAGCGAATCGTCCAGATCGGCGATGATATCCTCGGCATCTTCTATGCCCAGGGCGAAGCGCACTAAATTGTCGCCTATACCTACTTCCTGGCGTTCGGCCGGGCTGAGGTCGTAGTAGCTCACATAAGCGGGCTGTTCGATCAGGCTTTCTGTGCCGCCCAGGCTGGGTGCAATATAGGGGATGCGCAGCCGATCGATGAAGGCGCTGGTGGCGTGAATATCGCCCGCCACTTCAAAACTGATGACGCCGCCGAAGCCGCTCATCTGAGCGAAGGCAATTTCGTGATCCGGGTGCGATTCCAAGCCCGGATAATGCACGCGCTGGATTTTGGCATGCCCTTCCAGAAAACGCGCCACTTGCAGCGCCGCCTCGTTTTGATGGCGTACGCGCACAGCCAAGGTCTTCAGCCCGCGCTCAATGAGGAAGGCTTGGTGCGGGTCGATAACATTGCCGAACATGCCGCGAGCATCCTTTAGCGCTCGGATGCGCCCAGCCCCGCCAGCGATCGCCCCGCCCAGTACATCGTTATGCCCGCCGAAGTATTTGGTAGCGCTGTGCATGACGAAATCAATGCCATACGGCAGCGGCCGCAAGTTGACCGGCGTGGCGAAGGTCGTATCCAGCAGGGTCATCGCCCGCGCGGACTTCGCCAATTCGACCAGCCGTGTTAAGTTCGCCACGCGCAGATAGGGGTTGGTTGGCGTCTCGGTGAAGATGAAACGCGTTTTGCGCGGGACGATGGCAGCTTCCAGCGCGTCGTAATCGCCCATGGGCACGATGCTGGTCTCGATGCCGAACTTCTTCAGTGTGGTCAGGCAAAACTGCCGCGTGCGCCGATAGCAGTCATCCGTCATGATGATATGCGTGCCGGGACTCAGCACCGTCAGGAATAACGAAGTCACTGCCGACATGCCGCTGGGATAGATGATGGCGTCGTCCGCGCCTTCCAACTGGGCAATGCGCGCTTCCAGCGACCACACGGATGGATTGCCGTAACGGGAGTATTCTTCGCGATCCAAATCGCCGCCGGAGACCTTTGCGTCCAGAAATTCGATCAACGCCGCCGTGTCCGCAAAGGTGAAGGTTGCCGACTGCACGATGGGCGTGGTCATAGAGTGCAAACCCTTGTCGCGCGCCGTGCCGCCATGCACCGACTGCGTGCTGGCGCCATGGTACTGGCGTGTTGGCTGCTGGTCGCTCTTGATCATCGCATGTCCTCGTCGAGGGGCATGATAGCACGGCGTCTCGCCCGTGACAATTGCGCACCGCTCTGCTATCAGGGCAACCGCATCAGAATGATTGCGCTCAGGAACACAAAGGATCGGGCTGAATTTCTGTCACCGGGTACACCGATCAAAATGAATACACCAAGATATCGAGCTACTTCGACCGAAATCCAGCATCGGCCGCAACAAAAAAGGGCTGCCGCCTACATGTATGCAAAGATTTCTCCGTGTTCTCGCTTCACTCGGTGTCTTCGGTGGTAAGAATAACTTGATGCGATTGCCCTGGCTCTGCTATCCCATTCCCTTTATTCGTGTTATGCTTGATTTGTTCGCTTCGGTTACTCAGGAGCAGCCTAGATGACCGCCACTGTTCTACGCGTCTATGGCGGGCAGCCGCTACAGGGGCAACTGACTGTGCAGCGCGCCAAAAACGCCATCTTGGCCATGATTGCGGCTTCCATCGTCGTGGAAGAAGGCGAGACCGTCCTGCGCCAAGTCCCGGATATTGAAGATGTTGAGCGCGCCTTTGAGTTGCTGCGCGTGGTTGGCGCGCGTGTCGAGCATGACAAGCTGAGCAAGACCGCGCGCATTGACGCCAGCAACATTAATAGCGGTGTCCTGCCCGACGACATCGCCGGGCGCTTTCGCGGCTCGGTGCTATTCCTGGCGCCCCTGCAAATTCGCTTGGGCTATGTTGAGTTGCCCGGCACTGGCGGCTGCGATATTGGCACGCGCAAGATCGACTTTCACCATCGCGGCTTTGCGCGGCTGGGCGCGGATGTGCAGTACTTTGACGACGGCAGCACCGTCATCGAGCTGGAAGGGCGGCGCTTTCAGGGTACGCTGCTTTACCTGGACTTGCCCAGCCACACGGGCACTGAGAATCTGATGTTGGCGGCGGCGCTAGCCGAGGGGCAGACCATCCTGGAGAACGCCTCGGTCGAGCCCGAAGTCCAGGATTTCGGCAATTTCCTAAACCAGATGGGCGCGGATATTCGTGGCTTGGGCACGAATACGCTCTTCATCAATGGCGTACAGCGCCTGCATGCCACTGACTATACGCCGATGCCTGACCGTCTGGCGACGGGCACCATCATGATGGCGGCGGCGATCACCGGTGGCGATGTCACCATTCACGATGCCGAGCCGGCGCACCTGCGCATTGTCTGCGCCAAGCTGGAGCAAATGGGCGTGGGCATCAGCAATGAGGGCAAGTCCATCCGCGTACAAGGACCGCGCCATCGATTCAACCCTATCAACATTCAGACGTACCCCTATCCTGGTTTTCCCACTGACTTGCAGCCTTGCATCGCGGCGCTGTCCTGCCTGGCGGATGGCGCGAGCTACATCCGTGAGCGCGTCTTTGACAATCGCTACGGCTATGTCGATGCCCTGCTGCAGATGGGCGCGGACATCCTCATCACCCAAAGCGATGTCTGCATTATCCAGGGCGTAGAACGCTTGAAACCGGCGCGCATTGCCGCCGACAACATCCGGTCGGGCGCGACGGCGCTGTTGGCTGCCCTGGCCGCCGAGGGCGAAAGCACGATTGAAAATGTCTACCAGATCGACCGCGGCTATGAATTCATCGACCAGTCACTGAGCCAACTGGGCGCGAATATCTCCCGCATCTCGTCCGAGCGCGACTTGCAGCCTCTGTGGTAATGCGCGGCTAAAGCCCCCTACCTTGATAGACTTAGGTCCGTCATCCGTCATTGACGAACCCCGCCGCTTGCCAAGCATGTAGGGGCGGCTCCGTGAGTCGGCCGCTAAATGCGCGCCAGCACAGCCGCCGCGAATTCGTCAGTTGATACGGGCTTTTCTCCGTCGCTGGCGATATCGGCTGTGCGCAAGCCATCATCCAGTGCCGCGTCTATCGCTGTCTCTATCGCGCGCGCTTCGTTCTCCAAGCCCAAGCTGTAGCGCAGCAGCAGCGCCGCGCTAAGGAACATGCCGATAGGGTTGGCTTTGCCCTGCCCCGCTATATCCGGCGCGGAGCCATGCACAGGTTCATACAAGCCGAAATTGTCAGCCCGCAGCGATGCTGATGGCAGCATGCCCAGGCTGCCTGCCAATACGGATGCTTCGTCGCTGAGAATATCGCCGAACATATTGCCTGCCACGATGACATCAAAGCTCCTGGGACGAGTCAGCAGGTGCATGGTCGCCGCGTCCACCAGCAGATGCTCCAGGTCGACATCGGCGTATTCTTCGTGCAGAGCCACGACAGTCCGCCGCCATAGCCGCATGGAAGCCAGCACATTGGCTTTGTCCACCGAGCACAATTT
This sequence comes from Anaerolineae bacterium, assembly GCA_034420985.1. Classification (GTDB taxonomy): domain Bacteria; phylum Chloroflexota; class Anaerolineae; order Aggregatilineales; family Phototrophicaceae; genus UBA6055. Next base: position 17,378 of record DAOUKU010000052.1, read on the forward strand.
GCCGCGTCTGCCCTGCGCCGCTCGAAAAGCCACATTCGCCACTTGCTCGACCTGGGCGCTGGTGTAGGTCATCGTGTCGTAGGAGACATCGCCGTCGCCCTGCTCCTGACGCTCGCCAAAATAGATGCCGCTGACCAACTCGCGGACGAAAAGAATATCGACATCCTGCAGCAATTCGGCGCGCAAAGGCGCATGCGCGGCCAGAGCGGGATAGGTCTTGACCGGGCGCAGGTTGGCAAACAAGCCGAAATGCTGGCGCAAGCCCAGCAGTCCGCGTTCAGGCTGAACTGTCGCGGTGGGATCCGACCACTTTGGCCCGCCGACCGCGCCAAGCAAAATGGCGTCGGCATGCTCGCAGATGGCGACGGTTTCGGGCGGCAGTGGATCGCCGGTTTCGTCAATGGCGATGCCGCCAATTCGCCCTTCCACAAAGGTGAAATCATGCCCGTGCCGTTCTGCCACCGCAGCTAGCAACCGGGTCGCATGCGATACTACTTCTGGTCCAATGCCATCGCCTGGCAATACCGCAATCGTCGCCTTCATCTGCCGTCCTTTGACATTCGCTCAATGTAAAATAAGGTCAGTCGCGCGAAAATGAATTGCAAATCTATAGCAACGGTGGGCGAGCCACCGGCTCGCCCCTACATCTTCTATGCTAGGGCGCCGCCGGCATTGGCGACGGTTCGTCCGCCGGGCTAGCAATCGTCAAGCCGTACTCGACGCTGTCCACCAGCGCCAGCCAACTCGCGCAGATGATATCCGTGCCCGCGCCGACCGTGCTCCAGCGTTCGCTGCCATTGTAGGAATCGATCAGCACGCGAGTCATGGCGCCGGTGGCATGCTGGCTGTCCAGGATGCGGACCTTGTAATCCACCAGTTGGATATCGCGCAAGGCGGGATAGAGCGGCAGCAGCGCTTTTCGCAGCGCCAGATCCAGCGCGTTGACAGGTCCATTGCCTTCCGCGGCGGTATGCGCGATATCGCCATCCACATCCAGCTTGACCATGGCCTCGGCCAGTTGCCCGCGCCCGCGCCGGTCTTCAACAATCACCGTGAAATCCAGCAGTGTGAACAAAGGCTCATAATCCGGCGACGCCCGCCGCAGACGCACCGCCACCGAAGCCTCGGCACCTTCAAAGACGAAGCCGGCGTTTTCCAGCTCCTTGATGTCGCTCAGCACCTGGGTAACTTCGTGCCGCGAGACATCCAAGCCCAGTTCTTCGGACTTGCTGAAGAGGTTGCCCCTGCCCGACAAATCCGACACCAGCACGCGCGTTTCGTTGCCGACTTCTTCCGGCACAATGTGCTGGTAGCTGTCGACATTGCGCCGCATAGCCGCGACATGGATACCGCCTTTGTGCGCAAAAGCGCTCTTGCCGACAAAGGGCAAATGCGTATCTGGCGCCAGATTAGCGATCTCCGCCACTGCCCGCGACAGATGCGTCAAGCTGTGCAGATGCCCCTCTTTGGCCAGGCAAGGAACACCCATCTTCAAAATGAGGTCAGGGATGATGCTGCACAGGTTGGCGTTGCCGCAGCGTTCGCCGTAGCCATTGATTGTGCCCTGCACATGCGCCGCGCCAGCCCGCACCGCCGCCAGGGAATTCGCCACCGCCACTTCACTGTCGTTGTGCGTATGAATGCCGAACTCGGTATCCGGGAAGAGCTCCCGCGCGCGCATCACAAACTCGGCGATCTCCCAGGGCATGGATCCGCCGTTGGTGTCGCAAAGCACGATGACATCTGCGCCGCCAGCCGCCGCCGCCGCCAGCGTGTCAAATCCATATTCCATATCCAGCTTGGCGCCGTCGAAGAAATGCTCGGCGTCGTAAATGACTTCTTTGCCCAGCGACTTCAGGTAAGCCAGGCTGTCTTCGATCATACGCAGATTCTCGGCCGGGCTGGTCTGCAGCACATCGGTCACATGCAGCATGGAAGTCTTGCCGACGATCGTGACGACTGGCGTCTGCGCCTCCACCAGCGCTTGAATATTGGCGTCGGCTTGGGGAGCGATGTCCTTGCGCCGCGTCGAGCCAAATGCCGCGATTTTGGCATGCGCCAAATCCAACTCCGCTACTTGGTCGAAGTAGGCAGCATCTTTGGGGTTGGAGCCAGGCCAGCCGCCTTCAATGTAATCGATGCCCAGCTCATCCAGCAGGCGCGTGATATGCAGCTTGTCCGCGACAGAAAACGAGATGCCTTCGCGTTGGCTGCCATCGCGCAAGGTGGTGTCGTAAATTGCGACTCTTCGCATCAGCTGCACCCTCCCGCGTCGCGTCACGCTGTGGTCATCACGCGCTGGGGATTGTCCGCCTCGTATTCCTGCACCTCTTCATTCATCGCCAGCAGATAGCCAAGCTGGTCGACGCCGTGCAACAGGCAATACTTGGAGAAGCCATCCAGCGGGAATTCGACTTGTCGCCCGTCCGGCAAGGACAGTGTCTGCGCCTCAACATCGACGCTGACGGTCGTGCTCGGGTCTTCGTCCGCCAGGCTGAAAAGCTGCTGCTGCGTATCGCGATCGACCACGATGGGCAGCAAGCCATTTTTAAGCGCATTGTTGCGGAAAATGTCAGCGAAGTCCGTGCTGATGACGGCTTTGAATCCCGCGCCCATCAATGCCCAGGGCGCATGCTCGCGGGAGCTGCCGCAGCCGAAATTGTTGCCCGCCACCAGCACCGATGCGCCGGCGTATGCGGGCTGATTGAGAATGAAATCCGGGTTGGGTGTCTCGCCATCATCCAGGTAGCGCCAATCGCAGAAAGCCGCTTTGCCCAAGCCCGCCTTGTCCGTAACTTTTAGGAAGCGCGCCGGGATGATTTGGTCGGTATCGATGTCGTTGACGGGCATACCGACGATGCTGCCGCTAATGTGCCGTAGCTTTTCCATCTGCGCCTCCTAATTCGCCATCATCGCGCGCGGATCACTGACTACGCCCGCCACAGCCGATGCCGCTGCCGTCAAGGGGCTGGCCAGGAAGGTACGCCCGCCTTTGCCCTGCCGCCCTTCGAAATTGCGATTGCTGGTGGATACGGCGTATTGCCCCGGCTGCAGCTGATCGCCATTCATTGCTATGCACATGGAGCAGCCGGCCTCCCGCCACTCCGCGCCCGCCGCCTTGAACACCGCGTCCAACCCTTCGCTTTCGGCTTGCTTTTTGACCTGCTGCGAACCCGGCACGACCATCATGCGCACATTGCCGGCGACCTTGCGCCCCTCGATGAATTGCGCCGCTTGCCGCAAATCCGTAATCCGCGAGTTGGTGCAGCTGCCGATGAAGACGACATCAATGGGTTTGCCCAGCAGACGCTGTCCTGGCGCCAAATCCATGTACGCCAGAGCCTTGTCCAGCGCGATTTTCTTGTTGTAATCCGGCTCGTCGGCGGGGGCGGGCACAGCACTGGTGATGGGCATGCCCATGCCGGGATTCGTCCCGTAAGTGATCATCGGGATCAACTCGTCGGCGCGCAGGGTGATCTCCTGGTCGTAAGTCGCGCCATCGTCCGTGGGCAGCTGTCGCCACTTCGCCAAAGCCGCATCCCAGTCCGCGCCACTGGGAGCGTATCGCCGACCCTGGATGTACTCAAAAGTTGTGTCGTCGGGCGCGACCATGCCTGCGCGCGCGCCACCTTCAATGGACATATTGCAGACCGTCATCCGCCCTTCCATGCTGAGCCCCCGGATGGCTTCGCCGCGATATTCGAAGACATGCCCGGTGCCGCCGCCAATGCCGATGCGCGCGATGACCGCCAGGATGATGTCCTTGGCGGTTACGCCTTCGCCAAGCCGTCCCTCGACATTGACCGCCATGGTGCGCGGCTTGTTCTGCAGCAGGGTCTGCGTCGCCAACACATGCCCGACCTCGCTGGTCCCGATGCCAAAAGCCAACGCGCCAAATGCGCCATGCGTGCTGGTGTGGCTGTCGCCGCAAACGATGGTCATGCCCGGCTGCGTCAAGCCCTTCTCCGGACCAATGACATGCACGATGCCCTGGTGCTCGTCGCCCAGCGCGTACATGGGAATGCCATGGTCTTCGCAGTTGCGCGTGAAAGTGTCCAGTTGCTTGGCGGCCATAGCATCGGCGACAGGGATGATGCCGAGTTCGTTGCGTGGTGTGGTGGGCGTGCTGTGGTCCATCGTGCCGATGGTTAAGTCGGGTCGGCGCACTTTGAGCCCCCGCTCGCGAAGCATGGAAAAGGCTTGCGGCGATGTGACCTCGTGCACCAGGTGCAGGTCAATATAGAGCACCGCCGGCGTATCGTCGCTTTGTTCGCGCACGGTGTGGGCATCCCACACTTTCTCGAATAGCGTGCGCGGTACTCCGTTTTTGCTCATCTTCGCCTCTCTTGGTTCTTTTGTTTATGCTGTGATGCCCACCGTGGCGACTTCGCCTTCTGGCGCAACATCACCCAGTCCCAGGCTGGAAATCATACGATTCAGCGCTGCTACATAGGCTTTGACGCTGGATACCACGATATCGCTGTCTGCGCCATAGCCGCCAAAGGTGCGGCTGCTGTCTTCCGGCCTGATGCGCACGGTCACTTCGCCCAGCGCGTCGATGCCTTCGGTTACGCTGTGTACATTGAACTCCAGCAGCGTATTGGGCGGCGCGTCGATGATTTGGTCAACCGCTCGATAAGACGCGTCCACTGGACCCGTCCCCACAGCCGATACGATTATCTCTTCGCCATGCTGGTTCGCCATTTTGACGGTCGCGGTCGGCATGCCCATCGTGCCGCATACCACCTGGATATCGACAAGGCGGAAAGTATCTTCAGGTTTCTGCGCCGCTTCGTCCGCGACCAACGCTTCCAGGTCGGCGTCGGTCACGGTCTTCTTCATATCCGCCAGCGCTTTGAAGCGGCGGAAGACATCCATGAGTTCTTCGCCGTCGACATCGTAGCCCAGCTCGCTGAGGCGCACGCGCAGGGCATGGCGGCCGCTGAGTTTGCCCAGCACCAGCTTGCTCTGGTTCAGCCCAACTGTCTCCGGCGTCATGATCTCGAAGGTCTTGGCGTTCTTCAGCACCCCGTCCTGGTGAATGCCGCTCTCGTGGGCGAAGGCATTCGCGCCGACGATGGCTTTGTTCGGCTGCACGGGCATGCCCATATAATTTCGCACCATGCGGCTGGTCTTCATGATCTGCGTCGAGTCGATATTCGTGCGCAAGCCGTAGAAACTCTTGCGCGTATGAATCGCCATGACGACTTCTTCCAGGCTGGTATTGCCGGCGCGCTCGCCAATGCCGTTGATGGTGACCTCCACCTGACGCACGCCGCGTTTCAGGCCAGCCAGGGTATTGGCGGTGGCCAAGCCCAGGTCGTTGTGGCAGTGCACCGACCAGATGACGCCGCTGCCAGGTCCGGCACCCGGCGTCTCGTTGATCAGCATTTCCAACGTGTCCGCCCATTCCGACGGCATGACATAGCCGACCGTATCTGGGATATTCAAGGTGGTCGCGCCGCATTCGACAGCCACAGCGCAGGCTTGGATCAAGTACTCGGTGTCTGTCCTGCCCGCGTCCATGGGGCTGAACTCGACATCATCGCACAAGCTTTTCGCCAGGGTCACGGCGTCGCGTATGCGCTGCAAGCCTTCTTCCTTGTCGATGCGCAGCATGGCCAAGTGGCTTGGCGAGGTGCCGAGGAAGGTATGAATGCGCGGCTTGGCGGCATCTTTCACGCCTTCCCAAGCCGTGCGAATATCGCCTTCCAGCGCGCGCGACAAGCCAGCCACGGTCGGTCCGTCCGGCGTGCCCACTTCGCGGGCGATACGCTGCACGGCTTTGAGATCGTCGGGGGAAGCCGCGGGGAAGCCAGCTTCAATGACATCGACGCCCAGCGCCGACAACTGCCGCGCGATCTCCAGCTTTTCCGCGCTGGAGAGGGTCGCGCCGGGGCTCTGTTCACCATCGCGCAGGGTCGTGTCAAAGATAATGACGGTATTGGCGTCGTATGTTCGCTTTGCCATTAGGAGGCGCTCCTTTCAGAGATTGCTCTTGGTCAAATCTGCCCTGGGCGCGAAGCCCACTAAGACCATCTTCCGACATTGGTTCACCCCCTTTCGTTCTCGCGAGCGGGCACGGCAACCTCCATGCGCTCAGTCTTGCTGCTTGATATTTTTGGCGTCCAGGAAGGGCATCATCTGCCGCAGGTCCGCGCCGACCTTCTCGATCAGCAAGTCATGTTCGCGCTGCCGGCGGGCGTTGAAATTGGGACGCCCTTGCCGATTCTCTTCGATCCACTTGTTCGCGAAATCCCCATTTTGGATGCGCTGCAAGACGCCAGCCATCTCTTCCTTGACCGTGTCCTCGAACTGGTCGCCAATGACATAGCCGCCGTGTTCAGCCGTGTTGCTGACGCTGTACCACATATAGCTCAAGCCACCTTCATAGAGCAGGTCGACGATCAGCTTTAACTCGTGCAGGCATTCAAAATATGCGACTTCCGGCTGGTAGCCAGCCTTGACCAGGGTTTCGAAGCTGGCGCGGATCAGCGCGGTTACGCCGCCGCAAAGCACAACCTGCTCGCCGAAGAGGTCGGTCTCGGTCTCTTCCTTGAAGGTCGTCTCGATGACGCCGGCGCGCGTGCAGCCGATGGCTTTTGCGTAAGCCAATCCCAGCGCCAGCGCATTGCCGGTCGCGTCTTGCTCAATGGCGATGAGCCCCGGTGTGCCAGCGCCCTCGGTAAAGACCTCGCGGACGCGGTGACCGGGCGCTTTGGGCGCGACCATGCCGACATCAACCGTGGCTGGCGGGACGATCTCTTTGAAATGGATATTGAAGCCATGCGCAAACATCAGCATAGCGCCATTTTTGAGATTGGGCGCGATATGCTCGCGGTAGACATCGCCCTGGCGCGTATCCGGGATGAGCACCATGACAATGTCGGCCTGAGCGCTGGCTTCCGCCACAGTGAAGACTTGCAAGCCATCCGCTTCGGCTTTGGCTTTGCTGCGGCTGCCTTCATGCAAACCGATGATGACGCGCTGCCCATTGTCACGGGCGTTCAGCGCATGAGCGTGTCCTTGGCTGCCGTAGCCAATGACCGCTATAGTCTTGCCATCCAGCAGTGACAAGTCCGCGTCTTTATCGTAGTAGAGTGTTGCCATGCAGTTGCTCTCTCCTCTTTACCTTTGTGGTCAATTGATGGCGCTGGCTCTGCGCTCTCTTAAGTGATTCTGCCGTTGCCCATCGCGGCGGCTTCCAGCGTGGCGCGCGCCAAATCCCGCCGAGTCACGGTCGTGTCGTGGATGCGCGTGCCCCGCCCCATGGTGACGACGCCGGTGCGGATCATCTCCACGATGCCGATGTGACTTACTTCGTCGATGAACTTCTCGATGAATTCTTCGGTGCCGACCATCTCGATAATGGCGACTTTCGGCCCTACATCCACGATGCGCGCGGGGTAGCGGTCGCAAATCTCGGTGATGGTATTGCGGGAGTGCGCGTCATCGTTGCGTACTTTGATCAGCGCCAGGTCGCGCTCGACATGCGGCTCGTTGTCGATGATGCGCACATCGATGACATTGACCAGCTTCTGCAGGTTGGTGGCGATCTTGCGGGCATATTCTGGCCCCGCATCCACACAAATTGTCATGCGCGAGACATCCGGCTTGTGCGTGCGCCCGACCGTCAAACTGTCGATATTGAAGGCGCGGCGTCGGAACAAACTGGCGATGCGGTTCAGCACGCCCGGCTCATTCTCCACCAGCGCGACCACGGTCACTCTGTTGGACCTCTTCTGCTGCGCCATTAGACTTCTCCTGGCTTGGGTCTGCGCTTCATATCGTGCAGGTCGGCGCCGGCTGGCACCATCGGGTAGACCATCTCTTCTTTTTCGACCACGAACTCGATGAGCGTCGGACCGTCAATGCCGCGGGCGAATTCCACGGCTTCGGCGATTTCCTGCCGCTGTGTAACGCGCCGATTGGGGATGTCATAAGCCTCCGCCAGCTTGCAGAAGTCCGGGTTGACCATGGGCGTCGCCTGGTAGCGCTTCTCAAAGAAGAGCTCTTGCCACTGCCGTACCATGCCCAGGAAGTTGTTGTTGATGATGGCGATGTTGACATTGATATTCTCTTGCTTCGCCGTCGCCAGTTCGCAGAGCGTCATCTGGAAGCCGCCATCGCCGACAATCGCCCAGATCTCTTCGTCTGGCACGCCGAACTTCGCGCCGATCGCCGCCGGGAAGCCGAAGCCCATCGTGCCTAATCCCCCGCTGGTCAGCAGCGTGGACGGTCGCTGATGTGGGTAGTACTGCGCTTCCAGCATTTGGTGCTGTCCCACATCCGTGACCGTGATGGCATCGCCGCCGGTCAGCCGCCAGATGTCGTTGATGACCTGCGCCGTCAGCAAAATGCCCGGTGTCTCGTAATTCAATATGTCGCGCTCGCTGGAGTCTTCCAGCCAGTCGCGGATGGTACGAATCCAGTCGGCATGCGACTTGCGCTTCAGCTTGGGCAACAACTGCCGCAGCACGGTTTTCAAGTCGCCGGCGATACCCACATCCGCGCGGACATTCTTGTTGATCTCCGAGCGGTCGATATCGACATGAATCTTGCGCGCGTTGACTGCATAGGTCTTCAAGTTGCCGGTTACGCGATCGTCAAAGCGCATGCCCAGCGCAATCAGCAAGTCGGCTTCCTGGATGGCCAGATTAGACGAGGCTTCGCCGTGCATGCCCATCATGCCGATGACCAGCGGGTGATCTTCCGGCATGGCGCCCTTGCCCAGCAGAGTCAGCGCCACCGGGATCTGCGCCCGTTCCGACAGTTCGCGCAATTCTTGCATCGCGCCCGACATCATGATGCCATGCCCAGCCAGGATGATCGGACGCTCAGCCTGGTCAATCAGTCGCAGCGCGCCGTCAATCTCATAGGGCTCGGCTGCCGATGGCGGGTCGTATCCCGGCAGAATGATGGGTCCTTCAGGATAAATGAACTCGGTTACAGCGTTTTGTATGTCTTTCGGCACATCCACCAGCACGGGACCAGGACGCCCTGTCCGCGCGATGTGAAAGGCTTCTTTCATGATGTAGGCCAGTTCGTCCACATCGGTGACCAGGTAATTGTGCTTGGTGATGGGCAGGGTTACGCCAGTGACATCGGTCTCTTGGAAGGCGTCCGAGCCAATAGCGGGGATGGGCACCTGCCCGGTGATGGCGACGATTGGCGACGAGTCCATCATTGCGGTGGCCAGTCCTGTGACCAGGTTGGTCGCGCCGGGACCGCTGGTGGCGATGCAAACGCCGACTTCGCCAGTCGCCCGCGCATAGCCGTCCGCCATGTGGGAGGCGCCCTGCTCGTGACGCACCAGCACATGATGAAGTCGGTCGTCGTATTTCGACATCGCGTCATAGGTGGGCAAAATCGCGCCGCCCGGGTAGCCGAACATGACATGCACGCCCTCGCGCAACAGGCATTCCATGATGATTTCCGAACCGGTCAGTTTCATCATTGCCTCCCCTATCGCCTATCTGCTTCGCGCCAGCCTCAGGACGCGCCTACATGCGTCAGCCAGCCGTATTTGTCCTCCGCCTCGCCGGAAGTGATGGCGAAGAAGCGGCGCTGCACTGCTTCCGTGATGGGTCCGCGCCCGCCACAGCCAATGGGAATGCGGTCGACCGATTTGACGGGCGTTACTTCCGCCGCTGTACCAGTGAAGAAGATCTCGTCCGCCATGTAAAGCATCTCGCGCGCCACGGGCTGAAAGCGAATCTCGAAGCCCAACTCAGCCATGATGGTTAAAGCGCTGTCGCGGGTGATGCCCATCAATATGGATGACCAGGCGCCGGGCGTATACACGACGCCATCAAGCACGACGAAGATATTTTCGCCCGCGCCTTCGCTGACATAGCCGTTGACATCCAGCGCGATGCCTTCCTGGAAGCCGTTGTCGTGCGCTTCCATGGAGACGAACTGGCTGTTGACATAGTTCCCACCCGCTTTGACCAGCGCCATATGCGTGTCGGGCGCCATGCGGCGGAAGCTGCTGATTTGCACATCGACGCCCTGCTCAATGGCTTCCGCGCCTAGGTAACGCCCCCACTCAAAGGTCAAGACGAAAGTTTCGGTTACGGTGTTCTTGCGCCCTTCCAGCCCCAGAGCGCCGGCGCCCCGAAAGATGATGGGGCGAATGTAGCAGGATTCATGGCGATTGCGGCGCACCGTCTCGATGATGGCGGCGTTCAGGGAATCGACGCTGTTGTCGTGATCAATGCGCATGATGCGCGCGCCTTGCATCAGCCGTTCGCTGTGTTCGTTCAAGCGGAATACGGCAGCGCCAGCGGGCGTGCTGTAGGCGCGGATGCCCTCAAACACGCTGGAGCCATAGTGCAGCGCGTGGGCGCTGACATGCACCGTCGCCTCGTCCCACTTGACAAATTCGCCGTTGCGCCAGATCCATTCAGCACTCATGTCTTGTCCTTCGCCTAGTAGTCCAATAAACAGAAAACGCCTGCTTCATGCCATTAGCGGGCAGGGAGCAAGCGTTTGAGTCAGCGCGCTTGAACAGTGGTAATAGGCGCAGGTTGTAGACTGCCTGCCTTGCCTTTTCCATTGTCGCGCGTTTGCCGCTTTCATTCGCTATTTGCCTTACACAACAAAAAGCCTCCCATGGCTTGGGAGGCTGTTGTCCGCTGTTTCGCTGCGCTGTGCCCGCCCAAGCCATTAAAGTCCAGTGATAATCACGAGGACGACAAGGACGAGAATGAGGATGCTACTTACTGTTGCGCCGCGCATGATTTCCTCTTTCGCGCAGTTCCGAATGGTAGCCTAACCGGCGCTGCAATGCTTGTCAAGGGTTTGGCGGATATTGCCTCAAACTCGACAGAATTGATCACTGCGCAAGCCGCGCTTTTGCCAAGGCAATCTGTTGACGCACTGCTTGGGGCGCTGTGCCGCCGAATGCTTTGCGCCGCGCCACCGACTGCGCAAAGTCGAAAGTTTTGCTGACATCCGCGTCGAAAAGCGGGCTGATCGCTTGCATTTCCGCGAGTGACAGCGCCGATAATCCCAGCGACAATTCGCTCGCGCGCCGCACCACCGCCCCGACCACATGATGCGCCTGTCGGAAGGGCAATCCCTTGCGCACCAGGTAATCAGCCAGGTCGGTAGCGAGCAAGTCTTCGGTCAAGGCAGCCGCCATCGCGGCCCGGTTGATCTGCAGGCTGCGGATGGTCGCCGTCACCACCGGCAGCAGGCGCGTCATGGTATCCAGGGAATCGAATAACGCTTCCTTGTCTTCCTGCAAGTCCTTGTTGTAGCCGCTGGGCAGCCCTTTCAACGTGGTCAGGAAACCACTCAAGCCGCCGATCAACCGCCCGGTCTTGCCGCGCATCAATTCCATGGGGTCGGCATTGCGCTTCTGCGGCATCAAGCTGGAGCCAGTGCTGTAGCGATCGTCCAGCGTGATGAAGCCAAAAGCAGGGTTGGAATAAAGCAAGATATCTTCCGCCAGGCGACTCAGGTGTACAGCACAAAGAGCGTTGGCATAGAGCAAATCCACCACAAAATCACGGTCGCTGACGGCATCCAGGCTGTTTTCGCTGGCTCGCGTGAAGCCCAAGGACTCAGCCAGCGCCTCCCGGTCAATTGCCAGCGGACTGCCAGCCAGCGCCCCAGCCCCCAGCGGAGACACCGCCATGCGGGAATGTGCTGCCCGCAAACGGTCGATATCGCGCTCCAGCATCCAAAAGAAGCTCAACAGCCAATGCGCCGCGGTGATGGGCTGGGCGGGCTGCATATGCGTGTAGCCAGGCATGATGCTCTCGACATGCGCTTCCGCAACATCCACCAGCGCCATTTGCAGTTGCCGCAAGTCGCTGATCAAGCGCTGCGCCGCCGCCATCGCCCACAGCCGGAAATCAGTCGCGACCTGATCGTTGCGGCTGCGACCAGTGTGCAGTTTGCCGCCGACATCACCGACCAATTCAATGAGACGACGCTCGACCGCCGTATGAATGTCTTCGTCGCCAGGCTGCAGGATAAATTCGTCCGCATCAAACTCGGCGCGAACCTGTTGCAAGCCCGCCAACAGCCTTTCCGCTTCGTCCTCAGTGATGAGGCCAGCCTTTGCCAGCGCCTCCGCATAGGCGATGCTGCCGGCAATATCCTCGGCATACAGCGCGCGATCAAAGCCTATGCTGTCGTTCAACCGGCGCAGGTCTGCGTCGCTTGGCTCGCTGAATCGCCCGCCCCACAAGCTCATGGCTATTGTATCCTAGTCGCGTTTGAAGCGGCTGTAATCGGGATGGCGATAATCGGTGAATGCACCGCCCTCGACCTCCAGCATGGCTTCCACCTTGATGGGCAGGCCGAATAGCTGGATGAAGCCCTGCGCATCCTGCTGGTTGTAGACATCCTCTTCGCCGAAGGAGGCGTAGTCCTCGCGGTAGAGGCTGTAGGGGCTTTTGCGACCGGCCACAATGATATTGCCCTTGTAGAGCTTGAGCCGTACGCTGCCTGTCACCGTCTGCTGCGTCACTTCCACGAAACTGTCCAATGCCTCGCGCAGCTTGCTGTACCACATGCCGTTGTAGACCAGCTCGGCGTATTTGGTCGCGATGATGTCCTTGTATTGCATGGTGTGCTTGTCCAGGCAGATGCTCTCCAGCAGCTGATGCGCGCGATGGATGATGGTGCCGGCCGGGGTCTCGTAGACGCCGCGGCTCTTCATGCCGACTAGGCGATTCTCGACCAGGTCGATACGCCCGATGGCATGCTCGCCGCCCAGCTTGTTCAGCGCTTGGAACAGACCAACTGCGTCCATTTCCTGCCCGTTCAGGCTCGTTGGCGCGCCCTGTTCAAAGCCAATCTCGATGTAGACGGCTTCGTCCGGCGCGGATTGCGGGTCGCGCGTGAGCTGGTACATGCCCTCCTCGGGTTCGTTCCAGGGGTTTTCCAACAAGCCGCCTTCGTGCGAGAGGTGAAAGATGTTGCGGTCACGGCTGTAGATGTCCTTCTCGGTATGCGAAACGGGCACGCGGAATTCTTCGGCGTAAGCCAGCGCGTCTTCGCGGCTGCGGATATCCCACTCGCGCCAGGGAGCGATGGTCTTGAGCTTGGGGTTCAGCGCCATAGTCGATACTTCGAAGCGCACCTGGTCGTTGCCCTTGCCCGTGCAGCCATGGGCGACGGCATCGGCTCGTTCCTGCTCGGCAATCTCGACCATGTGTTTGGCGATCAAGGGGCGCGCGAAGGATGTGCCCAGCAGATATTCGCGTTCGTAGACTGCGCCAGCCCGCAAGGTCGGGAAGACGAAATCGGTCAGAAATTCTTCACGCAGGTCGCGGATGTAGAGCTTGGATGCGCCTGAAGCCAGCGCCTTTTCTTCCAGCCCGTCAAGCTCTTCCTCTTGCCCGAGGTTGGCGCAGAAGCAAATCACTTCGCAGCCATAATTGTTTTTCAGCCAGGGCACGATAACCGAGGTATCCAGCCCGCCGCTGTATGCCAGGACAACTTTCTTCACTTCAGACGCCGCCATCGTCATGCTCCGCTATGCTGTTTGACAGGCGCGCAGTGTAGCGGAAATTGCGCAGAATTGTAGGCTTTCGCGGCACATTGTAGACGCGCCATGATAGAGGCCGCAATGTTCGGGCGATCCACATAACCGCGCAACCATTGCGTGCCGAGATTGAGACCGAGCGGGATTGCCTTTGCCGCTTGCAATTCGCAAGCGCCATCGCTACAGTGGCCCATTGCGCAAGCTGGAGCAGAGGACTAGGCATGTCGACAGTTGATGATCTCAAGCGCAAACGGGATGCCAAGGCGCGCCCGCACTTGCAACAATACGCGCCGGTGTGGATTCTGCGGGAAGACCTGTTTGCCGACAAGGAATCTATCCAGTTTCATGTGCTCTTCCAGCACAACCTGCATGGCTGGGTCAACCGGCGCTACCGCTACGACGGCTTCAACGACACGCTCTATCACAAGGGGCAGACGGTGGTGGCGGAGGACGACGCGCTGGAGCACATGCTGGCCAGCCCTTACATCGCGGCGCGCGTGGCCGACATCCCCAATTCCTACGGCGGCTAGGGCTGTTTGCGCGTCTGCCCGGACACCGCTTCAAAGACCGTCAATAAGCGCTGTGCAATCCGCGACCAGGCGTAATCCTCCGCCAGACGGGCGGCGCTTGCCCCCATCACTTCGGCGCGGTCAGCATCGCTTAGCAGCTCAATGATGCAATCGGCCAGCGAAATCGGCTCGCGCGTCGGGATGTGATAGCCTGTTTCCCGGTCTCGCACCAGAAACTGCAATCCACCGACTTGCGAGGCGATCACCGGCGTGCCAGAGGACATGGCTTCCAGCGCCACCATGCCGAAGGACTCGTAATCCGATGGCATGATCACGGCGGTGGCGGCGCTGTAATAGCGCGGCAGCTCCGCTTGTTCTTTGGCGCCGACGAAACTGACCAACTGGTTGATGCCCAGTTTCTCGCTGAGATCCTGCAAACGCTTCATCTCGCGGTTGGACGGATCGCGCGGGTCGCCGCCGACAATCATGAAATGCAACTTGCGCAGCAAGTTCGGCGCCCGCTCCCGCAGTACATGCAGCGCCTCTAGAATGGTATCGACCGCCTTGAGCGGCTCTATGCGACCCACGAAGAGCAGCATTTCCGTCCCTGGCTTGAGATTCAGTGCGGCTAGAGCCTCGGCTCGGGAATCGCCTTTTTGGAAGCGCTGCGGATCCACGCCCGGCGGAATCACGATGACCTGTCGGCGCGATGCCCTGTAGAGCCAACGCAGCTGCGCCTGTTCAGCCAGGGTCGCCGCGATGATGCGGTCGGCTGCCTGCTGCACCTGCATCTCCGTCAAGATGCGCTGATCTGGTTGCAGCGGCTCATCCCCATGGATGCGCTGCTTCATCAAGCCCAGCGTGTGATACATGTGCACAAAACGGATGCCCCAGGCTTCTTTCAGCTTTGCCGCTACCCAGCCACTCAGCCAATAGTGGCTGTAGACGATGTCGTAACGCAGGTTGTGCAGCGCCCCGAAAGCCATCAAACTGGCGGTGAATTCAGAGAGATGGCGGAAGTGTTCATCCGGCGTCAACGGTTGAATGGGTCCCGCCTTGAGGTAAACGACGCGAGCATTTTCGCCAAGCGCGTAGTCGATATCTGGTTCCATCGGCGACGATCGGCGCGTGAAAATATCGATCTGCAAGCCGAGCCGCCCCAACTCGCGCGCCAGTTCGCGGATGTAAATATTCATGCCGCCGGTTTTCGCGCCGCCCATTGGCGCCAGCGGGCTGGTATGCACGCTGATGAAGGCGATGCGCTCCAGCGCCACGATGCGGCTTACTCCGCGCGGATGTTCATCACGGCGGTATCGCGCCCGCCCATGCGATATTTGTAAGGCTCATCGCCACGCAAAAAATCGTAATACTGGTAGCCCTGCTCGATGGCGTAACGGATGTTGTAAGCCAGCAGCACAATGCCCGGGCTCAGCCCGCCAAAATCCTGGTGCGCATGCCCGGAGTTGTAGACCATGACGCGGTCGCCGTAGATAAAATTGATGTAACTGGCGACTGGCGCTTCGTCCACCGTCAAAAAATTCAGTTGCAGCCAACCGCGGGCCTGCATCAAAGGCACGATGGCGCGGAAGAAGCGTTGATTGCCCTCGTCTTGCAGAAAACGTTCTTTCTCCGGGTCGCTGGCCGCCATCAGCCGCACGAACTGGTCGATTTCGCCAGTCAAATCATGCTGCCCGTTGACGATGTACCAGTCTATTGCATGCTCGCTGCCCTGGATGCGGCGGATTTTGCGACGGACTTCGTGGCGCTGTTTTTTATCCAGCGAACCCAGGTAGCTGCTCCAGTCGCGCGGCAGGCTGATGACCGGGCAGACCTCCTGCTGCTCAACCGCGACATCAAAGCCTTGACTCTGCAGCAACACCGGCAAGATCTCCCGAGTCGGCGAGTCGAAAGGGATATTACAGAAGTCCAGCCTGCCCAGCGATTCGCGATTGGCGGACAGGTACTCGACAAAAGCCGCCAAAACAGGCTGCATGCGCTCGCCATCGACGATGAAATCCAGGTAATCGGTCACATCTACGCAGCCGATGATCTGCGTTGACCTGCCCCCAGCCGACTCCGTGGTGAAGAGCGGCGCGATGCCCAAGAGCTGCCCGCTGTCGCTGTCGCTGCAGGTCAAAATCAGCAGTTCGCCCGGCTGGTAGGCTTGCCACCAGGTCTGTTGCCATTCCCAGGTATAGAAAACGCAGTCGATTGGCGCGCGGGCGAGCAGTTCATTCCAACTGTCAGCGAGCGCGTCAAAGGCGGTAGCATCCGTGTAAGCGGTTATCTTCACTTAGGCTCTCTTTGCTGTGTTGTTCACACAGAGTCTGACACAACAGCGAGCGGATTTCTTACATCAGCGAGTCGTCGCTATAAAGTCGCTTTAGGCGAAGTCTCGTCGTTGCCCCACTCTTTCCAGGAGCCATCATAGATGCGCAGATTCGTCGCGCCAGCCACCTCCATCGCCAGCTTGCCATAAGTGGCTGAAACGCCCGAATTGCAATAAAGCACGGTAGCCGGCGCGTCCAGTGAAATGCCTTGTTCTGTGAAGATCTGCCGTAGCTCGGATGCCGGTTTCAGTGTGCCGTCGCCCGCGGTCACCAGGGAACTCCGCGGCAGGCTGATCGCGCCAGGGATGTGCCCGCCATGTTTCGCGCGGGAGGCTGCGCCGCTAAATTCTGCTGGCGAGCGCGTGTCAATCAGCTGCAGCCCGCCTTGATCCATGCTGCGCAGAATGTCCTCCGCCGTGGCGCACAGCTCCGGACGAGGTCGCGCAGCAAAGTCGCCGCGCAGCACTTGCGGGATGTCCCCGCTGACCGGGCGCCCCTCCGCCCGCCATTTTACCCAGCCGCCGTCTAGTATCCGCACATCGTCGTGTCCGTAGTATTGAATCGCCCAGCGCATGCGCGTCGCGAACATGCCCCCAGCGTCATCGGCGATCACCACGCGCATATCGCCATTGATTCCCAAGGCGCGCATCAATGCCGTGAAGCGACTTGGCGATGCGATATCGTTGGATAGCGAGCCCGGCTCGACGATATCGACCTGCCAATCGGCGTACATGGCGCCGGGGATATGCGCTTCTTCGTAACCGGCGCGATCCGAGAGATAGTGAGGCGGCGGTTGCGTCGGCGGCAGCACCTTGCCGCGCAATTCAATAATGCGCAGGTCGGCATCATCAAGATATTCATGCAACCAGTCGGTGGATACGAGAGGCGATGTCATGCGCCTGCTCCTTGTCTTGGCTGACGGAATTCATCCGTAATTTTAGCCAGTCTTTAGCAAATGTGCGAAGCGCGCTTTGTCCGTCATCTGCATTCTCGCCGCGAATTCGAGTATACTTGTTGCGAATTGCCGGCGAGGGACTTATGAAGAAGCGTATTCGCGGCTTGAAACGCTCCATGCTGCAGTTGGACTTTGACCTCTATCGCGTCAAAGTGCCGATACCCGACGCGCCTGGCGAGAATCTCAGCGTTATCGACTTGTATCCACAGGATGTCGAAAAGGCCATCGTCTTTCAGCATGGCTTCGCCGGCGTGGCTGAGTCCTGGGAATACCAGTTGACGCATTTCGCCAACCAATATCGCGTCATTGCCCCGGAGCTGCGCGGGCATGGGCAGAGCGACGCGCCTCACAGCGACTATTCCATGACCGAGCTGGTGCAGGACCTGCACACGGTAGTCAACGCGCTGTATGTGCCGGAGCGCTTTGTGCTGGTCGGGCATTCTTTTGGCGGCGCTGTCTGCATCGAATACGCCATCGCCCATCCCGAACGCATCGCCAAATTGGTGCTGGTGGCGACAGCTGGTGAGTATCCCCTGCCCAGAATGGCCGCCGCGCTCTTTCGCATCCCCGTGCATGTAGCGCTGCCCTTCTGGCGTTACCGCCGCAGGTGGGACGCCGAATATCATGTGCTGAAATCAATGTTTCACAATGCCATGTACGGCTGGAAAGCCTGGTCGCTGCTGCCGCGGCTCGACTGCGAAACGCTCGTCATCACGGGTGAACGCGACAATTATTTCCCGCGCTATGTTTACGATGATGTCGCCAAGCTGATCCCGGGCGCAGAAGTCCATGATGTTGGGTATTCCAAGCACAAAGTGCAGCTGGAACGCCACGAAGCCGTCAATCGGGAGATCAAACGTTTCATTGCGACTTCCCCAAGAAGAAGCTGGTGGGCGCTCACGACAATTGATCAGCGGTCGCGCGGACGACCCTGGCTGGCGCATTATGACAAAGACATCCCACACAGCATCCCTATCCCGCAGCAGCCACTATTCCGCTTCTTGGAAAGCGCCGCCGACTGGCTGCCCAAGCGTACGGCGACGGTATTCTATGGCAAGACCTTGAGTTACCGCGAGTTGGACGCCCGGACGAACCGATTCGCGCGTGGCTTGCAAGAACTGGGCGTGAATCGCGGCGACCGCGTGCAAATTGTCTTGCCCAATACGCCGCAGTTCATCATCGCCTATTACGCCGTGCTCAAGCTGGGCGCTGTGGTCGTGCTGTCCAACCCGGATGCCAATGCCGAGCAAATCGTCGGTCATGCCCGCGAAACGGAAGCCAAAGTGCTGGTGACGCTCAGCGCTTTCAGTCAGCTCGCTCAACTGCTGCAAGCCCAGTCCGACGAAAAGACGGTGATATTCACCCGTATCGGCAAACATGTCACGACCAGCAGCCCGTCCGCCTTTGGCCGGCACCGACATCCCACCGATGAGGACGAAACGTTGGCGCATGAAATCGGCACATTCATGTCGCAAGTCATGGCGGGCCACGACAGTGCGCCCCTGGACATTGAGGTAGTGCCCGGCGACCTGGCGGTCATCTCCTACACCAGCGGCACGACCGGCTCGCCGCGCGGCGTGTGTTTGACACATCGCAACCTGGTGGCGAATGCACTGCAAACCCGCCATTGGGTGCCAGAAATCAAGTATGGAGAAGAAGTGGTGATGGCGGTGGTGCCATTTGAGCATAGTTATGGCATGACAGCCGCCATGAACCTGCCCATATTCATCGCCGCCAAGATCGTGATTTTGTCCGTCTTTGAACTGCGGCAAGTGCTTGAGCAGATCCGCCGCTACAAGCCAACCATCTTCCCCGGCGTGCCCGCCATGTTCACCGCACTAAACCAGGCGAAAAATGTGCGCAGCTTTGGCTTGTCGTCCATCAAAGCCTGCATCAGCGGCGCTGCCCCCCTGCCCATTGAGGTGCAAGAGGCTTTTGAAAAACTGACGCGCGGCCGACTTGTCGAAGGCTATGGCTTGACAGAAGCCAGCCCGGTTACCCATTCCAACCCGCTCAACGGTCAGCGCAAGGTCGGCTCGATCGGTATCCCGCTGCCCAACACCGATGCCAGAATTGTCGACCAAGCCAGCGGCGAAGACCTGCCCAGCGGACAAATCGGCGAATTGACGGTGCGCGGACCCCAGGTGATGCAGGGGTATTGGCGGGCAGACGAGGCAGAAGAATCGGTCCTGCGCGATGGCTGGCTGTATACCGGCGATGTCGCGGTAATGGACAATGAAGGCTACTTCAAGATCATCAGCCGCAAACGCGATACGATTTTCACCGGCGACTACAGCGTCTACCCGCGCGATGTGGAAGAGGTGCTCTACGAACACAGCAAAGTGCTGGAGGCGGCGGTCATTGGTGTGGGCGACGAGGTGCATAGACAGGAAGTCAAAGCCTTTGTCGTGCCGCGCCCTAATGTCGATCTTTCGCATCACGAGTTGTTGGATTTGTGCCGGCGTCGTCTGGCGGAGCATGCCGTGCCGCGCGAAATTGAGTTTCGCCAGGCCTTGCCCCGCTCCTTCATCGGCAAGGTGCTGCGCCGCATCTTGTACGAAGAAGAACGCGCCCGCCCGCAAGCAGACTGAGTTCCCCACCGATGGCAAGGCTGCCGCTCTTCCCGCTGAATACGGTACTCTTTCCGGGCATGCAGGTGCGCTTGCACATCTTTGAAGACCGGTACAAGCTTATGATCAACCGCTGCATAGAAACCGGCGATGCCTTCGGCGTGGTGCTCATCCGCCAGGGCAGCGAGGCACTGGGAAAGTTAGCTGAGCCATTCACGGTCGGCTGCACAGCCAAGATCAGCGAAGTGCAGCGCCTGCCTATGCAGCGCATCAATATCGTGACCGTCGGTCAGCGCCGCTTCCGCATCCGCGAGTTGGATCACAGCGAGCCCTACCTGGTTGGCGAAGTCGATTACTTCATGCCCGCTGACGACAACCCGCCCCTGGTGCGGCGTTATGGGGGATTACTGCGACCGCTGGTGGTGCGCTACCTGGATACGCTGCACGCGGGCGCTGACGCCAGATTTGATGCCGAGCAATTGCCGCATTCGCCGCGAGCCGTGGCGCAGATCGCCTCGATTCTGCTGCACAGCGACAATTATCTGAAGCAGGAACTGCTGGAGATGGACAGCTTGAGCCGCCTGCTCGATAAGCTCATCGACATCTACCGCGTGGAGACCATGCTGCTAAATGTACGTTTGTCGCCGCCGGGCAAGGAATTCGATATCGGTCCTTTCTCCAGCAATTGACGCAAACGGAAGGGCTTGTTCGTCACATGACAAGATGGCATCGCATCCGTATATTTTTGACAATAGTCTTTAAGGTCAAGATGGCTTTGGAGCCAAGATGTTGAGGAACTTCGTCATCATCGCGGTGCGAGCGGTGGTCCTCGTGTCTATCACCGTTCTCCTTTTGGAATTCGCCCTGCAGCTTGCTTTTCCACATTTGCCGAAGGTTCTCATTGAACAGATGCCACAGTATCTGGAACGTATCGGTTATCGCCTGAACACCGATCACGGCGCGCGCCAACTGCCAGCCGACGAGGCTGTAGAATACGAAGTGACGTCGCTTAGCGGCGACCTTTACCATGGGTCTTGCATATCACCGGCGGACGCCCAACCATTGGAACCATATCCTGTGTCTTTCAAGCGAGACGCTCAAGGATTCCGCAACGAAGAGCCGTGGCCCGACGATATCGACCTGGTTGTGCTTGGCGACTCGTTCACCGCCGCCGAGCTGATTCAAAGGCCATTCTGGCAGGGCCTCTCGGATTCCATGCTGGTTCTAGCTGTGCCAGGAAGCGGCACGCTTGAACAGCAGCAACTCTTCGACGCCTTCGCTTTGCCGCGAAAGCCGGAAACAATCGTGCTCGCTTTCTTTGCGGGAAATGACTTGCATGACAACAAGAACTTCGACTGGATGATATACAAAGGATGGACTTGGCATGACGTGGCCCATTTGGGCAAGAACGCGCTCGACTACTCGGTCCTGTTTCGTTTACTGCAACTCTTAAGTGAAGCTGTTCTGTCGGCGGCAGAAAAGACCTGCCATTATCCGCTCCTGGCTCACACCGACCCACCTACTCCAGTGGTTTTCTTCAGGAAATTTCTTCCACAACTTCTTCTAAACAGGGAAGCCTTATTGGATAGCCAGCAACTACTGCTAACCAGGACGAGCATCAGCGAGATAGCGTCCACCTTGCCAGAGTCTGACGGGGAACTTATTCTAATGTATATTCCGACAAAACTGGAGATGTATTGGAACTATCTGGATGATGAAAGCAAGGAAAAGTTTATTGCCATCGAGTCGCGTGACTACAATGTGGTCGATCTGGAGTATTTGGACGCAAACCTGCATGTTCAGCGTCAAGTCATGCGGGAGTTGGCTAATGAGATTGGTGTCTCATTCCTGGACCTTACACCCGCGCTTGATGACGCTATCCGCGCCAGAATATCACCCTATTTCTTTGCCGACACGCATTGGAATCAGCAAGGCCATAATATCGCTCGAAACGCCTTGCTTGACTTTCTGAATCAGTCTAACCTAGAAAAGTGATCCGGGCCGCGCCGCCGGCATTTGCAATTTCTGAATTGATACTTGCGCCGTTGTCGCAGGGGGTAAACGTTTGAAAAATCTCTTGAAGATTGCCTGGGATAGGTTCAACATCAACTCGGCCATCGTCGCCGATCTCAACGGGCGCTTCGTATCCACGCTGTTTTACTGCACGATTTTTGTGCCCTTCGGCGCGCTGTCGGCGCTCTTCATGGATCCGCTGCGCATCAAGTGCTCGTCGGCAACATGGCTCAAGCGCGAGCCCCTGCCTTCGGACGTCGGTTCGGCGCGCCAGCAAGGCTAGCCATGTTCATCCTTGGCATCTCCGCCTTTTATCACGACTCGGCTGCCGCCCTGATTCATGATGGCGAACTTGTGGCTGCGGCGATGGAAGAGCGCTTCTCCCGCAAAAAGCATGACAGCGGTTTCCCCAAACTGGCGGCGCAATTTTGCTTGGAGCAAGCCGACATCAACGCGGATGACTTGGACTATGTCGTCTTCTATGAAAAGCCGCTTGTAAAATTCGAGCGCATATTGCAGACAGCGCTGAACAGTTTCCCGCGGTCTTTAGGTTTTTGGCGAGAGTCGATGATGACCTGGCTCAGCGACAAACTTTGGGTGCGCAGCCATGTCGCGCGTGGCATCGGCGTGCCCTATGACAAGGTGCTCTTCTGCGACCACCACATGAGCCACGCCGCCAGCGCCTACTTCGCTTGCCCCTTCAAAGATGCCGCTATTCTGACGGTCGACGGAGTCGGCGAATGGACGACTGCCACGTTGGGCAAGGGCGAAAGCTCGCTGGGTGAAGAGGGCGACGCGCCACCGACCATCGAACTCTTTGAAGAGCAGCGCTTCCCGCATTCGCTGGGCTTGCTCTACTCGACATTTACCGCCTGGCTAGGCTTTCGCGTCAACAATGGCGAGTACAAAGTCATGGGCATGAGCCCCTATGGCGAACCGCGCTATATGGACAAAATTGCCAAAGTCGCCAGCGCCGACAGCTCCAGCGGCGCCTTTCAGCTAAATATGGAATATTTCGATTTCCACCGCTCGACTACACGCAGCTACAGCCGCAAATTCCTATCTCTCTTTGGCAAACAGCGCGATGCCGATGCTGACTTTTTCACTGCGCGCACCAACCCGGAACGGAGCGCCGAGCGTAGGGCGATGGAAAGCAACCAGTATTACGCTGATGTCGCCGCCAGCATCCAACGCTTCACCGAAGACACGTTGATTCAAATCGCGACTTACCTGCAGCGCAAAACGGGCTTGGACAGACTGGTCATGGCCGGCGGCGTGGCGCTGAACACCAAAGCCAACTGGCGCATCTTGAATGAAACGCCCTTCAAGGAGTTGTGGATTCAGCCGGCGGCAGGCGATGATGGTGGGGCGCTAGGGGCGGCGTTATGGGTTTGGCATGTGCTGCTGGGGAAGCCGCGAAAATGGGTGCAAGAACATGCTTACTTCGGGCGTAGCTATAGCGATGGCGAGTGCCGTGCCTTCCTGGACGAGACACAACTGCCCTACGAGAGCATCGCCGACGAGACGAAATTGACCGAGCGCATCGTAGACGCCTTGACGCAGCAGCAGGTCATCGGCTTTCATCAAGGGCGCTTCGAGTGGGGTCCGCGCGCGCTTGGCAATCGCAGCATCTTGGCCGATCCGCGTGGCGCTGACATGAAAGAAATTGTCAATACCAAGATAAAATTCCGCGAGCCCTTCCGTCCCTTTGCGCCAGTTGTATTGCGGGAACGCGCGCCAGAATACTTCGATTATCCGCAAGTTTCCGAGCACGACTCGCCGCGCTACATGCTCATGGTCGCGCCAATCAAGGACGAGAAACAGGACGAAATCCACGCCGTTAATCACGAGGGCACGGGGCGGCTGCAATCCATCGACCGCGCTACCAACCCGCGTTACTACGACATCGTCAAGCAGTTCGGCGAGGCGACCGGCGTGCCAGTCGTGCTCAATACTTCCTTCAACTTGCGCGGCGAACCCATTGTCAACAGCCCGCGCGAAGCCTACAATACCTTCCGCAACAGCGATATCGACATGCTGGTGCTGGGGTCGCACATCGTGCGCAAGCCGACATAGCGCCGCAGCGCAGCAAGGAGACAACATGGCCACGAAATCCAAGCCAGGCGGGAATTCCCCAAGTGCAGTCCAAGACTTTTTCATGCGGCTGGGCGTGCTTGGCGAGCTATTGTCATTCCTTTGGAAGCGCAAGCTCTACTGGATGCTGCCGATGGTCATCGTGCTGGTGGTCTTCGCCTTGCTGATCGTGGCTGGCACGGCAAGTCCCGCTGGCGCTTTCATCTATACGCTATTCTAGGCGCATTCAGTGGAACTGGAATTTCAGCAGGCCATCGGGTTGGGCGCGCTGCTGGTCATCGTGTTGCGGCTGGGCTGGATAGTGCATGGCCGGTCAGTCGCGCGCCAGAAGATTCACGGCGGCGCAATATCCCAAGCCTGCAACTTCCTGTCCGGCGCCTGCTTCGTCGCTATTTTGCCGACTGTATTGATGATCGTCCTTGTGCTGCATCCGGCGCCGGTTGTACTAGCTGGCATCGTGTGGAGTCCGCTGCTGCTGGCGGTATTGGGGTTGGCGCTGGGCAGTCTGGTCTTTGCGCTGCTGCATGCGCTTGCTGAACGAGCTCCCCTGCAGCGAGCGCAAGCGCAAATCGACGCCCACGAAGCGCTCGGCTGGACCGAACAGGACGCAAAAACTTCTGGCTTGTGAGGGCGGTCAAATATCCAGATTGCGAACCTGTTTGGCGTGCGTCTGGATGAAGCGGCGGCGCGGCGGCACATCCGACCCCATCAATGTGGCGAAGGTGTTGTCCGCTTCGGCGGCATCCTCGATTCGCACCTGCAGCAGCGTGCGTTTCTCCGGATCCATAGTCGTTTCCCATAGCTGATCAGGGTTCATTTCACCGAGACCCTTATAGCGCTGCACGGACACCTTGTCCGGGTTCTTGGTGCGCCCCAGAGACTGCCGCAGCAGTTCGTCATCGGCGATGCCGGCCCTAGGATAAATGTACTCGCTCTTCTTGCCGTTCTTCAGTTGGAAGATGGGCGGCTGGGCGATATAGAGATGCCCCTCTTCCACAATCTGCGGCATGTGGCGGAAGAAGAAGGTCAGCAGCAGCGTGCGGATATGGCTGCCATCCACATCCGCGTCCGTCATGATGATGATGCGTCCATAGCGCAGACGGTCGATGGTCAGCTCGTCGTGGAATCCCGCGCCCAATGCCGAGATCAGCGCTTTGATTTCGTTGTTGTCGAGGATTTTGTCGATGCGCGCGCGCTCTGTGTTGAGGATTTTGCCGCGCAAAGGCAGGATAGCCTGGAAGTGACGATCGCGTCCCTGTTTGGCACTGCCGCCGGCCGAGTCGCCCTCGACGATATAGATTTCGGCACTCTCCCCGCGCTGCGAGCAATCCGCCAGTTTGCCGGGCAGGGTGCTGCTTTCCAGCAGGCTGGGTCCGCTGCGCACCAGATCGCGGGCTTTCTTGGCGGCTTCGCGGGCGCGTTTGCTGGTCATGCACTTGTCGATGATGCGCCGCGCTTCCCGCTGGTTCAAATCCAGGAACTCGTTGAAGGCTTCGGTAACCACCTGCGATACCGCGCCCATGACCTCCGGGTTGAGTTGCTTGACCTTGGTTTGGCTTTCGAATTGCGGGTCCGGGTGCTTGACGCTGACGACCGCCGTTAAGCCTTCCAGCGTGTCCGTGCCGGAGAAGTTGCTTTCGCGTTCTTTCAACATACCCGCCCGCTTGGCGTAGCGATTGATAACGCCGGTGATAGCCGAGCGCATGCCGGTGATATGCGTGCCGCCGTCCGGCGTGTTGATGGTATTGGTGAAGGCCAGTTCAGTGGTCGTGGCGACATCCGCATATTGCATCGCCACTTCCACGCCGATATTGAAGGTCTCGCCTTGTCGATCCGTATGCTCAATCTCGCGGTCGACATGGATGATGCTGTGAATGGCTTTGCGGTTGCGGTTGAGGTAGCGCACAAAGGAGCGCAGCCCGCCGTCAAAATAGAAAGTCATCTCGCGGGGGATGGACATTTCTCGTTCGTCGCGCAGTTGAATGGTGACCTGGCGCGTGACAAAAGCCATCTCCCGAAAGCGCGTCACCAAAGTGTTGAAGTTGAACTCGCCCACATCCATGACGCTGAAATCCGGCTTGAAGCTGATGACCGTGCCGGTTTCTTCGTCGGGGTGCAATTTCCGCACTGGCTTGACAGGTCCGGTCGCTAAGCCCGCTTTGTAGGACTGCCGCCAAACTTTGCCGTCGCGGTAGATGGTCGCCGTGAGCTCGGACGACAGCGCGTTCACTGCGGAAACGCCAACACCATGCAAGCCGCCGCTCACCTTATAGACATCATTGTCGAACTTGCCGCCTGAGCCGACTTCCGTCATCACCAACTCAAGGGCGGACACACCGCTTTCATGCTTATCGACCGGGATGCCGACGCCATTATCGCGGATGGTGGCGCCGCCATCGGCGTGCAGCGTTACTTCAATGCGGTCACAGCGCCCAGCCAGCGCCTCATCAATGGCATTGTCGACAACCTCGTAAATCAGGTGATGCAGCGCCCGCGAGTCCGTGCCGCCGACATACATGCCCGGGCGCAGACGAATGTGCTCGCGCGGATCAAGCTTGCGGATATGACTCGCGTTGTAATCCTGCTCTTGCTGTGTTGCCAAGTCCCTGTCCATAGCCAATCTTTCATCCGAGGGGGCGCTCGCGAAGACGCTGAATCGCAAGCGCTTGCGGGACACTTTCTTATACACAAAGTATAGCACGACGCGCCGATTTCGGCAATCGCGAACGGGGTGAAATCAGGGGGGCTATTGACAGCCGCGGGCGTCAATCCTAGACTGTGCACAAGCCTCTGTAGCTCAGCGGACAGAGCACCGGTCTTCTAAACCGATGGTCGCAGGTTCGAGTCCTGCCAGGGGCGTCTTAACCCTCCTGCTCGTCCAAGTTCGCCAATTCCCGGCGCAGGGTCTTGCCCACTGCGGTCTTAGGTAGTTCGTCAATGAAAGCGATGCGCCGCGGGATTTCGTATGGCGCCAGCTTGTCGCCCAGAAACTCAATGATTTGCTCGCCGGTAAGCTGCGCGCCCGCTTTGCGCACGACCCAGGCTTTGAGGGCTTCTTGGCCCGGCCGCTCAGGATGCGGGATGGCGGCCACGCCCACTTCCAGCACCGCCTCATGCGCCGAGATGGCGTTTTCGACCACGGCTGGATAGACATTGAATCCGCCGATAAGCGCCATATCTTTCTTGCGGTCGACGATATAGAAGTAACCATCTTCATCCATGCGCGCGATGTCGCCAGTGTAGAGCCAGAGCTTGCCATCACGCTCGCGCAAGGCATCCTGCGTCTCTTCCAGCATGCCGTGATAGCCGACCATCAAATTCGGTCCCGCCATCAGCAATTCGCCCGCTTCGCCGACGGGCATTTCGGTTTCGCCGTCTTCCAGGCTGACGATGCGCATATCCATCTCCGGCAAGGGCAAACCAATCGACCCCGGACGATTCTCGCGGAAGATCGGGTTCACATGCGTGGCGGTCGGCGCCTCACTCATGCCGAAGCCCTCGCGCAGTGTCGCGCCGGAAAGCTGCTCGAAATCCGCCTTGGTCGAATCCGGCAGGGGCGCGGAGCCGCTGATGCACAGGGTGAGCGAGCTGAGATCCACTTTGCCAGCTTGCACGCGTGGGTGATTGTTAATGGCGTTGTAGAGCGCCGGCACGCCGGGGAAAAGCGTTGTGCGGAAGGTCTCGATGTTGCCCAGCACATCGTCAATATCGCGCGGGTTGGGCACAAGCACGATCTTGCAGCCGCGATAGACGCTGCTGCTGACCACGATGACCAAGCCATAAACATGGAAGAAGGGAATCGCGCCCAGGAAGACATCTTCCTCCGGCGGCGTATCGATGAGATCCAGAATGCCTTCCGTTTGCAGCATGTTGGTGACCAGCGCGCGATGCCGTGACATGGCGGCTTTGGCGACGCCGGTGGTGCCGCCCGTGTATTGAAAAATCGCCAAATCCTCCGCGCTAACGGATACGCTGGACTTCTTGCCATCATATTTCGACAACAAATCCTGGAACCAGTGATCGCCCGTCTCCAGTTCGGCGAGGAAGTGGCCGTCTTTCTTTTCGCGGGCGATTGTAAAGAGGAACTTCGCCAGCGCCGGCAAGTATTCCTTGATATTGGCGACGATGACTGTTTTGACTTTGGTGTGCGGCTGCACTTCTTTGACCAGCCCATAAAACAGCGTCATCGTCAGCACAAATTCGGCATCGCAGTCGTCAATCTGGTGCGCCATTTTCTCTGCGGGATAGGTCGGGTTGGTGGCAGCCACTACACCGCCGGCTTTCAAAATCGCGTAGAAGCTAATGACGAATGCCACGGAATTGGGCATGACGATGGCGACGCGGTCGCTTTTCTTCAAGCCCATATCCACTAGCGCCGCCGCCAAGGCATCCGATGCCCGGTCCAGTTCTTCGTAAGTAACCGAGCGACTGACGCGTCCAACCACAGGCAGATTAGCCGGCGTGATCAGCGCGGTGTGATGCGGGATGCGCGCGCGTGTATTTTTCAAGAGTTGGTGCAGCGGGATATCCGGCACTTCCAGCGAAGTGGGCATGCCGACATCATAACTATTCAGCCAGGGTCGTTCCGCGTATGTCACCATTTTGCAACGCTCCCACATTCAGCAAGCCGCGATTAGCCACAAGCATAGCACATCTTGCCTGCGAGCGCGCGTCACTGGCGCATCCACAAGCCCCAGTTGTCAGGAATCCGTGTGATGGCGCCGTCCCCATTCAGGCAGGTTAACTTCAGGCTGGCTTTGAAGAGTTCATCGCCGCTGTCGCTCGCCAGCACGCGGCATGCAAAAGTCAACTGGCGACTCTTGACTTGTGCAAGCCAGGTTTGCACCGTCACGCGCTGATCATAGCGAGCGGCTTTCAGGTATTTGGCGCGCAAGTCGCTGGCTACCAGGAAATAGCCGGAACGCTCGATATCGGCGTAACTCCAGCCCTGCGCGCGGATGAATTCGCTGCGTCCTTCTTCGAACCAGACCAGGTAGACAGCGTGATGCACAAAGCCCATGGCGTCCGTCTCGGCATAACGGACATGAAAAGTCGTCTCGCAAAGGAAAGAATCTTCAGCGGGCTTGGTCATTTGTCGCTCGACAGACTAAAGGGGAGGCGGGCTTCGGCGCAAGTCTACAGGCAACAAAGCGTCCCCTGTAGGGGCAGGGCGACCCATTTGGAGAAGTCTGTCATATGCCTGTGGGCGAGCCACCGGCTTGCCCCTACAACTAGCGTGGGCATACGGGATTCGGGCAAGTGTGAATATATCTGCTTGGGCGGCTGCCATGCAGCGCGCGGGGCTACAATGTCCTATTCTCTGTGCCCTCGTTAGTCTCGGTGTCCCCGGTGGTAAATTTTTGCATTACCAACTTGACGCTACTTCTGTAGTTTAGTCTTTTACTTGGCGCTACTTCTGTGCGACACTACAGCGGAGACGAATGGTCAAAGGACTTGCCATGCTTGCCAAAACCAGACTCACGCTGGTCTTGTTTCTGCTTTGCCTTATCAGGTTGACGCCGCTGGCGCAGGATGTGGATGCCTATGCCAATATCGCCAAATCGCGATTGCCCGACGGCGGCTTTGTACTGGGCAATCCCGAAGCTGGCGTCAAGCTGATCGAGTTTTCCGACTTTCTTTGCGGCAGCTGCCAGAATTACGAACCGATCATCGCGGGCTTCATCCGCGACTATGTAATGACCGGGCAAGCGCAATTCGAGTACCGCATCTTCCCCGTCATTGACCCGCAGCTCTCCGTGCTAAGCGGCAGCCTGGTCGAATGCGCGGATATACTGCAGCCGGGCAGCTTCTGGCGCGCGCATGACGCCATGTTCGCGCTCGTCACGCAGCGGGGCTTCACTGCTGATTCGCGCGCAGCCTTCGCGGAGTCTCTGGACATGGATGCCGAGGCGCTGAAAAGCTGTGCCGCCACGGCGCAACAACACGCTGTCGACGGCGCTTATGGAATGTCGCTGGGGGTTAGCGGTACGCCGTCGCTCTTCGCGCAATATGGCGACGCCGAGCCCGTGGCGATTTCCCTGGCGCTGTCCGAGCAATACCCCGCCATTGTCAACGCGCTGCGCCCAGCGTCCAGCGACCCGCTTACGATTGAACATGGCCGCTACGCCGGCTTGACCACTTTCCGGCGCGCGGACGGCGGCTTTGTACTTGGCGATGCGGACGCGCCGCTGACCATCGTGGTTTTTGAAGACTTCCTGTGCGGGCACTGCCAGATGTATCAAGACACGTTGCATCTTTTCATCGAAACGTATGTCGCCAGCGGCTCAGCTTCTTTTGAGTACCGCTTCTTCCCGGTCGTGCATCCGCAATTGTCCAATGCCACGGCTGCGCTGGCGGAGTGCGTGGGCTGGCAAGACCTGGGCAAATTCTGGGACGCGCACGACCTGCTCTTCCAGTTTGCCGCCGCCGGCAGCCTTGACAACATCAGCGGGAAGCTGGCGGATCTGCTGGACCTGGACGCCGAAGCGCTGGACGACTGCCAGGAGCGCGCCATGCAGTACCTCATCGACATCCCGCTGGGGCAAGCTATCGGCATCAGCGGCACGCCAGCCATCCGCGCGCGCGTAGACAACGGCGCGCTGGATGTGGTCTCCGCTGGCGACCAGTTGCTGGACCGCGGCGGCTTGCCCTACGATGTGCTGGCCGCGCTGGCGGAGGGAATCCCCGAAGCGCAGGTCGGCGCGCCGGAAATCAGCCTGCTGAATGACCGCTTCCTGGACGACGACAGCTTGATCAGTGGCGAACCCTGCGCAGCCCCCTGCTGGCGCGACATAACTCCCGGCGAAACCAGCCTGGCGGAGGCGATGGCGCTAGTCGAAGCGATGGACGACTTGACGATCTACAGCAGTGGCGGCGGCGCTTTCGTCTTTGGGCGCTCGGACAGCGCGCCTTGCTGCCAGGTCGCGGCGCAAAGCGGCGAACTCGTCGATAGCATGCTCTTCCAGCTGGCTGCCAATATCCGCGTCGGGGAGCTGATCGAGGTGCATGGCGAGCCGGGCTTTGTGTCCGGGCAGCCCTTCAGCGAGCGCCAAGCCGTCCTGCTGCTCTATTATCCGGATGCGCCCATGCTGGTCTTCGCGGCAGTTTTCGCGGAGAACGACTGGCAGTTGAGCGAGTCGTCGCCGGTTGTCACAGCCGTCTACGCGACCGAGGAATTGTTCGCCGGCGCCTTCGCCGACGCGCGCTTTAATGTCTGGAAGGGCTATTTGAGCTACAGAGAATACCTGGACGGGTAACCCGCCTAAACGCCGTCAGTTTCGCGGCTGGTGGCGCTGCCGCAGTCGCGCGCGTACCTCGTCCAGGCGGATGCCCAGCCCCGTCATCAATACCAGCGTGTGGTAAAGCAGATCGGCGAGCTCGTCGATCTGTTCGTTTTTGCTTTGCGCCAGCGCCGCAATCGCCACTTCGACAGCTTCTTCGCCGACTTTCTGCGCCATAGCTGGCGCTCCCGCATCCAGCAGGCGATTCGTGTAGCTGCCAGGCACGGGGTTGCGTTGCCTGTCTGTGATGATGGCTTCCAGGTGATCCAGCATATCGTCCATTTTGTAGGTTCCTCAAAGTCGCTCGGGTGCGGCGGCAAAGTCGTCAAGATTACGGAAGAAGCAGGTTTCTGCACCAGTGTGGCAAGTCGGTCCCGCCGGCTCGACAAGCAGCAGCAAAGTATCGGCATCGCAGTCAATGCGAATCTCCCGCACTTGCAGCGAGTTGCCGGAGGTCGCGCCTTTGCGCCAGAGTTCTTGACGGCGCCGGCTCCAAAACACCGCCTGCCCCAACTCCAGCGTGCGCCGCAGCGAAGCCGCGTTCATGTAAGCCATCATCAGTACCTTGCCCGTATCCGCATCCTGCGCGATGGCTGGCAAAAGCCCTTTTTCGTCCCAGTGAATAGCGGAAATCGTCGCGTCACTGATCATCATCCAACGCCTCCCAGCCAGTCAGCCGCACAGGCACGCCGTGTTCATGGAGCTGCTGTTTCAGCGCGCCGATTCGCAGTTCATTAAAGTGAAACAAGCTGGCTGCCAGCGCCGCGTCCGCCCTGCCCTCTTGCAGAGCCTCGCGGAAGTGTTCTCCGCAGCCCGCGCCGCCAGAGGCAATCACGGGAATGGACACCGCCTCAGCCACCGCCTGCGTCATCTCGATGTCGTAACCGGCTTTTGTGCCGTCGCGGTCCATGCTGGTCAGCAGGATTTCGCCAGCGCCGCGATCCTCGACCTCGCGCGCCCAAGGGACGGCTTCTTTTTCAGTGGGGATGCGCCCGCCGTTGATATGCACCACCCAGCGACCGTCTATGCGTCGCGGATCAATGGCGACCACGATGCACTGGCTGCCAAATCCCCATGCGCCCTTGGAAATCAGTTCTGGGTCGCGCACAGCCGCGCTGTTGATGGCGACTTTGTCCGCGCCAGCCAGCAGCGTGTCGCGAATGTCCTCGATCGTGCGGATGCCGCCACCCACGCAATAGGGGATGAAGAGGCTGTCGGCGACCTGCCGCGCCATCTCCAGGCGGGTCGCGCGCGCTTCATGCGAGGCGGTGATGTCCAGGAAGACCAGTTCGTCCGCGCCTTCGCGGTCATAGATCATGGCTTGCTCGACCGGATCGCCGGCATCGCGCAGGTTGAGGAAATTGATGCCCTTGACGACTCGCCCATCTTTGACATCCAGGCAGGGGATGATCCGCTTTGTCAACATGCTCAACCGCCTTTCGCCGCCGCCAGCGCATCCCCCAGCGAGAATTTACCACGATAGAGCGCCATGCCAATGACCGCGCCGGTCACTGCGCCACTCCGCGCCAATTGCCGAATCTCGTCCAGCCGGCTCACCCCGCCCGAGGCCACCACCTGCAAGCCCGTCCGCCTCGCCAGCGCCACGGTGTCCGCGATATTCACGCCCGACAATCCGCCATCCCGCGCGACATCGGTGTAGAGCGCATGCCGCCCGCCCCGTTCCCGCAGCCAGGCTCCCAGCGCCACCGGCGTCTGCTCGGAAAGCGCTGTCCAGCCGTGCGTCGCCACTTTGCCATCCCGTGCGTCCAGGGCGAAACATAACCTTTCCGCGCCAAATTCATGCAGAGCAGCCAGTGCCGAGTCCGGATCTTTGACCGTCATGGTGCCAATGACCAGTCGATCCGCGCCGGCATCACGCGCCTGCCGCAGCGCCGCCAAATTCCGCAAACCGCCGCCGAATTGCAAGCGCAGATCCAGGCTGGCGACGCGCTCCAGGATGCGCAGGTTGTGATTGGCTTGGTCGAATGCGCCATCCAAATTGACCAGATGCAACCACTCCGCGCCTTGATCCAACCAGGACCGCGCTGTCGCCAAGGGATCGTCGCTGAAGACCTGCTGTTGCGCCGGGTCGCCTTCTCGCAGGCGCACGACTCGTCCGCCCCGCAAGTCAATGGCCGGATAAATAATCATTCAACGTTCCTCGACGCTCAGAAAATTCTTCAAGATGCGCAAGCCCATCTGCTGGCTCTTTTCGGGATGAAATTGTACGCCGTAGATATTGCCCTGCTGCACAGCCGCTGCAAAATCCAGGCCGTGATGGACTGTCGCGGCTATCGTTGACTGGTCGCTGGGCGCACAATAATAACTGTGCACAAAATAGCTGTAACTGCCAGCTTCCAGCCCGGTGAAGAGCGCGCAGTCACCGGTGATATGCAACTGATTCCAGCCCATGTGCGGCACTTTCAGCCCAGTCATGCGCGGGAAGCGGGTCACGCGCCCATCCAGCAGGCCCAATCCGTCATGCTCGCCCATTTCTTCACCAATTTCGTAGAGAATCTGCATGCCCACGCAGATACCCAGATAGGGAATTCCCGCCGCTAACGCCTGCTTCAAAGGGGGCACCAGCCCTTGCTTTCGCATTTGTGCCATGCTGGCGCCAAACGCGCCGACCCCCGGCAAGATTATCTTGCTGGCGCCCTCCAGTTCGTCTGGCTGCCGCGCCAATTGCATGTCAGTTACACCAAGATGCTTCAGCGCATGCAGGACGCTGCGCAAATTTCCCGCGCCGTATTCAATGACTGCTAGCATGAAAATTTCCTTCTCACAAACAAAAAACCCCGCGTAAGAGCGAGGCGTCAAGGCTTGGGGCGGCGAAAATGACTAGACGCCGGGCATCGCTCGGGCAACGGGGTTATGACGATGGTGATGATGCGCTTTGACGGTCATGCGCTTTGCTCCCCTATCATTGCGGAGTCTAGCCGGCGCTTGTCACCCTGTCAAGCGCCGGATTGACGCATGCAGCAAATTGTCGCGGCGGCGGCGAAATGCTACAATTTAGGTGCTGACCGCGGCGATTACTCCCGGCGGCGTCAGGAGTGGGGCATGGACATCAACCAGCTTGCCAGCATGATCGAATGGCTTGACGAGCAGCGCCGCCATGACAAAGCGCAGATCACCACCCTGGAACAGCGCCTGGAGCAGCAATCGGAGCATGTCGAGACCGTGCAGCGCCGCGTCAATTCGGTGGAATCCGACCAGGCGCAAATCCGCCAGGAAGCCCTGCCCGCCCAACGCGAGCACGATATTATCGAGCAGCTGCGCGCGGATATGGAGCAGATGCTAGAGCAAGCCGAAGCCCGCCGTCTGACCGCCGAACGCGAGGTCGAACGCCGGCTGGAGTTGCAGCGCGACAATTTCCAGCGCGCCGTCCGCGAATTGGCCAGCAAAGCAGAGCGCATTGAACGGCAACTCGGCAATATCAGCGACCTGCAATCCGAAGGCGACCGGCTGCAAAACGCCATGCGCATCCTCAACCAGGAAATGGAAGATCTTAGCAAACAATTGGAAGGGCCGGACCGCCGCCTGGCTTTCCTGGAAGAGCAGCGCCGCACTGACGCCCGCCGCCTGGCAGAGATCGAAACCGAACTGCCAGAATA
This sequence comes from Anaerolineae bacterium, assembly GCA_034420985.1. GTDB lineage: Bacteria > Chloroflexota > Anaerolineae > Aggregatilineales > Phototrophicaceae > UBA6055. The sequence goes on from DAOUKU010000052.1 coordinate 52,250, forward strand.
CAAAAAGTCGGTCGATGGCTTGCCGCCAAAGCTGAGCCTGATCGAAGATTTGACGCGGCGCAACGAACGACGCATCCAAGATATCGGGAATATCGAACGCGACCGCCGTGAGCAAATCCAGCAATTCATTGACCAGCAGCAACTGCAATCGCAACAGCGCGACCAGCAAGTGGCGGAATTGCGCAACCGCTTTGGTAGCCATGACGAGGATCTGCAGCGCTATATCGAACGCTTTGAGGTTTGGGCAGGCGCCTATCGCGAAATGAAACGCATCATCGACGACTTTAACCGCATCGGCGACCGGCTGGAAAGGCGCATCGGCGAAGGCGCGGAGATGCAGCGCTTAAGCGAGGAGCGTTTCCGTCAAGAATGGAACGACTGGCGCGATGACGACCAGAAGCGCTGGAAGCAACTGACTCTGTCCAGCGACGAGGTCTGGCGCAACCACGACCGTGAATTCGCTTCGTTTCTCAAGCGCATCGACCGGCTGGAGGCGGCACTGCCTGGTATGCGCGATGACATTGAACGCCTCTGGCAGCTGGAACGCGCGCGGGCCGAACTCTATCGCGAGCGCTACCAAGCCATGCTGCATCAATATGAAACGCGGGATACCAGCGGAAACGCCAGCAACGTCAATCCTGTGGGTGGCTGATCCATGCGCGTCATTGGCACGGCCGGGCATGTCGATCATGGCAAGTCGACCCTGGTCGAGAAGCTCAGCGGCATCAATCCCGACCGACTCGCCGAAGAGCAAAGCCGCAGTATGACTATTGACCTGGGCTTCGCCTGGGTGGAACTGCCCAATGGCGAGACCCTGGGCATTGTCGATGTGCCGGGCCACCGCGATTTCATCGAAAATATGCTAGCCGGCGTTGGCGGGATTGACGCCGCGCTGCTGGTCATTGCCGCGGACGAAGGCATCATGCCGCAAACGCGCGAGCACCTGGCCATCCTGCGCATGCTGGATATCGACAGGCTCATTGTCGTCATCAGCAAAATTGACCTCATTGACGCCGACGAATGGCTGGAACTGGTGCAACTGGAGATCGAAGACCTGCTGGCGGAGTCAGGGCTCGGCGAAGCGCCAATACTGCCAGTCAGCGCCCAGTCCGGCGCCGGCATCAATGAACTGCTGGCTGAACTCGTACAACTGACAAGCGACATGCCAGACCGCGCTGACAGCGGACAGCCGCGCTTGCCCATCGACCGCGTCTTCGTCATCAGTGGTTTTGGCACAGTCGTCACGGGCACGCTCAGCGGCGGGGCGCTTTCGGTTGGCGACGCCGTTTCTGTGCAGCCGGGCGACAAGAGCGGGCGCGTTCGCGGCTTGCAGAGCTACAAACGGGAAGTGCAGACGGCGCTGTCAGGCAGTCGCGTAGCGGTCAATGTCGCGGGCATCAACAGCGGCGAAATCCAGCGCGGGGATGTATTGGCGCATCCCGGGCGCATGCAGCCCACTTTGCTGGCCGACGCCCAGTTCACACAGGTCGCGGATGCGGCCCGCCCCCTGGCGCACAATGCCGAAGTCAAAATCTTCTGTGGCGCGGCCGAGTCCCTGGCGACCGTGCGCTTGCTGGATGCGGACACGCTGGCGCCCGGCGAAAGTGGCTGGCTGCAACTCCGCCTGCGCAAGCCCCTGTCCTTGACGCGCGGAGACCGCTTCATCCTGCGCTGCCCCTCGCCAGCCGAAACCATCGGTGGCGGCACGATTGTCAACACGCAGCCAGGACGCCGCTACAAACGCCTGCAGCCGGACATCATTGCCGAGCTGGAAACGCGCCTGCATGGCAAGCCCGGCGAACAACTGGCGCTGGCCGCCAAAGGACGCGAAGCCCGGTCGCGGCGGGATTTGGGCGCGCAGCTGGGATTTAGCAGCGACGAACTGGACAGCGCGCTGGACGAGGCGCTGGCGGCTGGACTTGTGCGCGAGATCACTGGCGCGGGCATCTGGTCCAGCGAGTCCTGGCGGCGTCTGGCGGATAGAATCGCGGAGGAGTTGACCCGGTATCATGCCGCCAACCCGCTGCGTCTGGGCATATCGCGGGCGGAATTGCGCAGCCGCTTGCGGACTTCGCTGACTCTCTTGGACGCCATCATCGCTGCTGAAGACAGCATCGCGCTGGATAAGAATTTCGTCCGCCTGCAAACGCATGGCATTCGCTTCACGGATGAGCAAAACGCCAGTATCGCCAGCCTGATGCGTGAAATCGCAAGCGCGCCTTATTCTCCGCCGAGCATCGTGGACATGAACGGGCTGGCTGGCGAGGCGGTGGTGCGCGCGCTGCTGGACTTGCGACGGCTCGTGCAAGTTAGCGACAGCATCGCCTTCGCCACGCCCGACTACGACCGGCTGGTGGCGGCTATCCGCGAGCACATTGCGCAGCATGACAGCATCGACGCCAAGACCCTGCGCGACCAATTTGGCAGCTCGCGCAAATACGCCATCCCCGTGCTGGAGCATCTAGACGCGCTGGGCATCACGCAGCGTGTGGGCGATGCGCGGGTTCGCGGGGGGAATTTCTGATTATTTTAATTGCTGCGGGGCGCGGCGTTCCAGTGAAATGCTCCTACAGTCGCCCGCCTACGCTTCCGCCAGCGCGGCGAGGAACCCGCCCACGAAGGCATCGCCAAGCCCGATGGTAGTGGCTCTGTGTTGATCGACTGCTGGCACCGGCGCGCAGGCTATGTCCCGCGACTGGATGGACTCCGCGAAGAGCGCATCCACGGGATCCGGCGGTATATCTGCAATTTCGCGATAATTGCCCAGCGTCCAGTCATCGCCGTGTCGAAAGCGCGTCGTCGCCAGCGCGACGCCAGCCCGCAGCGCGTCGGTGTATCTGCGCGCTCCTTCGCCGCTTGCCAGCGCCCAATGCTGCGTGTGCAGGACCAGCGTCTTGGCGGGTAGACGCCCCCGCAAAGCCTCCAGCGCCCCCTTTACTTGCGCCGCGTCGCGCAAATCCAGGCTGCGCCCCAGATGCGACCGCAGCTCGTCTTCATTCATGCCGTAGACATCCAGCCGCCGCCCTAGCTCGCGATAGACCACCTGTCGAAAGGCGGGCTCGAAATAGCCGCCGTCCTCAAGATAAACAGTCGCTTCTTCGGGCGCTCGCTCCAGTATGCGCTTTACAGCTGCCAGGCGTTTGCGCAGCAACCGCTCGCTTTGCATGGCGTTGAAACCGGAGACCAGCAGCGCTTGCGCCTCCGCAGCCAGATCCGCAAAATCTTCGTTGAGCCGCATGGCGATTCGGTCAGCGTTGCAATGATAGATGAGGCGATTGGGCTGTCGTGCGCGGATGTCGATATCGTTTGCCCGCAGGCGGTCCTTCCCGCCATACTGCACAATTAGATGTGGATAGGCGCTATCTCGCGCATTGCTGCAGACCCAGGGGCACTCGGCCGGGACGAGGCGGCGGACATGGTCGTTCTGCGTAATAAGATGCAGCGCAGAGGCGACGCCCAGTTTCTGCATGGCAATGGCGGCGCGCACGGATGTCCCGCCCAGCGTGATCTTCGTCTCAAAACGCGCGGCGAAACGCTCAATGATGTCCGAGTTGCCCACAAAGCGCTCCCCGCCTGCCCCCGCAGCCATGAAGCTCAGAATGGACAGGACCAGGTCGCGTTCCTTGTCGATTCTGGGGCGCGTCCTGAGCTCGCCAGCGCGGATCTGATAGCGGATTGCCAACTCTTGCAGGACTTCCGCCCGCCAGACGATTTCGTAATCGACATTGTTGCAGAAGCCCAGAGCGATGCGCGCGCTCAATACAAGTCCGCTTTGCCAGTCGTGCTGAAGAGGTCGAACTTGGCGCGGCAGACCACCTTCATGGCTTCGATGCAGGCGGGATAGATGCTGCTGGGCTCGCGCAGGACGGGATTTTGCAGGACTTGCCGCGCTGTCCGATAAAAGGCGCTCTTCATATCGGCGCTGATATTGATTTTGCAGATGCCCAGCGCCACCGCCGCCGCCACTTCCGCATCGGGATTGCCCGAACCGCCGTGCAGCACCAGCGGGATATCCACTTCCGCCTTGATGTCACGCAGCAAGTCCAGGCGGATTTCCGGCTTCATATGCGCGGGATACAAGCCATGCGATGTGCCAATCGACACCGCTAGGGTATCAACGCTGGTTGCCTCAACGAATTGGCGGACTTCGGCTGGCTTTACGAAAACCACCTCTTCCGCGCCTGCTTCCGCCTCTTCGTCCAACTCGCCGATAGTGCCCAGTTCGCCTTCCACCGACACATCCACCTCATGCGCCAGCGCGACCACTTCCTGGCAGGCGGCGATATTCTGCGCCAGCGGCAGCTCGGAAGCGTCAATCATCACCGAGGTGAAGCCGGCGCGAATGGCCGTCATGATTTGAGTCATGTTCGAGCCGTGATCGAGATGAATGACGACAGGCACGCTGGCGTTGAGGGCTTCGTCCAGCGCCATTTTGACGAATGCCGTGCCCACAAATGCCAGCTCATCGGGATGGATGGCGACGATGACGGGCGCGCGCGCTTCTTGCGCCGCTTCAATGGCGCCACGCAATAGCATGCTGCTGCTGATATTAAAGGCGGGGACGGCGAATTGATTCGCCTTGGCCACCGCCAGTAGGTCTCGCATATTGAGTAGCATATTGTGTCGTATTCTCCTTAATGGGTGGCCAGTACTTACCTGGCAATCTATTGTAACCACAGAGATTAGGAGGTTGTAGGGGCGAGGTATTGCCTTGCGTGCAAGCCCCCTTCTCAATCGTGTTTTATCGCGCGACGCGATGGGTCACCCACTGAGAGATGCGGGCTGACAGCCGTCTCAGCCTTTGATGGAACCAGCTGCCATGCCGGCGATGAAATAGCGCTGAAAAAGCAGGAACAGAATCAGCACCGGCAGCGACCCCAGCACGCTTAGCGCCATCATCTGATTCCATTCAAAGGAGTGCTGCCCCATCAGCAGATGGATGCCGATGGGCACGGTGCGCATATCGTTGGTGCGCGTCAAGGTCAGCGCGAAGAGGAATTCGTTCCAGGCCAGCATGAAGGTGTAGACGCCCACCGACACAATGCCCGGCAGTGACACCGGCACGAGAATCCGCCACAAGGTTACCCAACTGCCGCCGCCGTCAATCATCACCGCTTCGTCCAGGTCGCGCGGCAAGGTGTTGAAATAGCCGGTCATCATGATGATGGCGTAGGACAGCGTGAAAACCATATAAGTCAGCACCAGCGCCGTGTAGCTATTGTAGATGCCCAGCCAAACAATCAGCCCGAAGTAGGGGATCATCAATGTGATGGGCGGCACGGACTGCACGCCGATGATGATGAGATTGAGCGTCTTCTTGAAGCGGAAATCGTAGCGGCTGAAGCTGTAGCCGGCCAGGATGCTGGTGACGACTGTGCAAATTGTAACGAGGATGGCGACCAGGTAGCTGTTGAAGAAAAAGCGCAGCTTCATAGGATCGCCAAGCACAGCTGCATAGGCTTTGAAGGAAAACGAATGATCAATTAAATGTGGCGGATAGGCGAAGATTTCCAAATTGGATTTGAATGACGAGGCCACCATCCACAAAACCGGCAAGCCCGCGAAACAAGCCCCCAGGATCAGCGCTATCCAGGTCAGCGCCTTCGCCATGCGGATCTGCCTGCGACTGCCGATCATCACTCGTCCACCCCACGCTGATTGCGCACATAGAAAATCGCCACGAAGGTGCAAAGCGCCAGGATAATCATCGCCAGCGTGGAGGCGATTGAGTATTCATGCGAACTGAAAGCCGCCTTGTAGGTATAGGTGCTCAAAACCTCGGTAGAGCGCATGGGACCGCCACCGGTGGTCATCCAGATCAGCGTGAATTGATGGATCGTCCAGATGAAATCCAGCAGCGCCAGGCTGATAATGATGGGCTTGAGCTGCGGCAGCGTGATATAGCGGAAGAGCTGCCAGAAGCTCGCGCCATCGACCCGCCCCGCTTCGTACAAATCGTCCGGGATGCCCTGCAAGCCCGCCAGGAAGCTGACCAGATAAAAAGGGTAACCCGCCCAGATATTGATGAAGGTAACCGCGTTCAGCGCCAGCTTGCGGTCGGAGAGCCACTCCAAAAGCTCCGGGATGATCCCGAGTTCCAACAGCACAAAGTTGACAACCCCGTGCGGGTTTAGCAGCAGCCGCCACAGAATGGCGACAATTGAAGCCGTAAAGACCCAGGGCAAGATGTAGATGACACGAAAAACTGCCTTGACATTGGCGCTGAGCAGACGCGAATTCAGCAGCAGGGCAAAAGCCAAGCCGATGACGAAATGCGCGACCACGCTAACGATCGCGAAGTACATGGTATTGCTAAAGGCGCCGCGGAACTTGCGGTGAGTCAAGACCTCTTCATAATTTTCCAAGCCCACGAAAACCGGCGGATTCTGGTTGATGATGACATTATCCACCAGCGAGTACAGAAAGACCGTGACGATAGGCACGATGGTCAGCGCCGCCAGCAAAATGAGCGTCGGCGACAAATACGCGTAAGGCAACAGCTTGCGCTTCGTCTGCTCGCGCAGGATCGTGCTAGTGTCGGTGACCATTCCCGCCCCTGTCCCTGAGTCCCCTTCCCTCACAACGAGAGAAGGGGAGCCTTACTGCATAGGGGATTCCGCGCGGCGTCGCTAGCCCGCGAAGATGTCTTCCCACTCTTCCTGGGCGATTTCCAGGAATTCTTCCAGGTCCATTTCGCCTTCCAGATAGAATTGGAAGGGCTCGTCGAAGCGGCGCATCAGCTCTTCGGCGGCTGGCAGCCCGGTGAATTCGTTCGCCAGGTAGCCTTCCTGGAAGATCTCGAAGGCTGTCATAAAGAGCGGATCCGTCTGGATGAAGTCAGGCGTCGCATTGACATTGCCCGGGAAGGCATTGGCGATTGATGTCAGCTTGGAATTGCCCTCAACGCTGGTCAGATAGTCAATCAGCTTCCAGGCTTCAGCCTTGTGCTCGGTATTGGAGCTGATGCCGATGCCCCAGGAGGCGTAGGGCAGCCCGCGCGGTCCATCGTAGCCCTCGGCCGCCGGCAGCGCAGAGATGTCGAAGTTCAGGTCCGGGTTGCGCTCGCGGATCAAGGTGAAGTGCGCCAGCGTGTTGATGATCATAGCGACGCGCTCGTTGACAAATTCCTCGACCTTTTCATTTTCCTTCATGGAGAAGGAGCCCGGCGCCACCACGCCCGCGTCGTGCAGGCTCTTGATGTAAGCCATCGTCTCGGCCAGCATCTCATTGCCAGCCAGGTTGGGCTGCCCCATATCATCAAGCATGCTGCCGCCGCTAGCCCAGAGCCAAGACATGGTGTCGTTTTGGATGCCGTTGGGCTGTTCCAGCGAGAGAGGCTGCGCCCAGCCCGAAACATTGTTGTCCGGGTCGGTCAGCGCCATGGCGGCCGCGGCGAATTCGGCGCGGGTCGACGGCGGATCAATGCCGGCCGCTGCCAGCATGTCCAGATTGACGAAGACCGGGTAGATGAAGTTGGCGATGGGGATCATGTAGGTTTCCCCGGCGAGTCGAATCTGTGCCGCCAGTTCGCTGTCATCGTAGCCAGCATCCGCCATGGCCTGAGTCAAACTATGCAGGGCGCCCTGCTTCCACAAGACATTCACCCAGGCGCCGTCCAAGCCTACGACATCGGCCATGGTGCCGGTCGCCGCGCTGGCGATAATCTGATCCTTCGTGGTCAGGTAGGGTCCGCTGATCGTCACGACCTTGATGCCGGGGTTGGCCGCCTCAAAGTCGTCCAAAATCGCCCGGAACGAGCCTTCAGGCAATTCCGGCTCCCACCATTGCTGGAATTCCAGCGTGACATCCTGCGCGTAGACTGCGCCGCCTGCCACCAGCAGCAGGATCATCGCGGCGCAAAGCAGAAAGCGTTTCATTTTCATACTCCTCAATAGCTCAGTACAGCAGAAACGAAAGCGCGCAAGGCGAAACACGCCCCGCGTTTGCAGCGAGGTTTCTCACATAGGCATTTCCTTCCGATTTGTGGGGCTTGCGCGACATGCGACGCGGACCACGAGAAAAAACCTGTCCATGCGCGGATGCGTGCTGCGTGAAAAAGCCCATGCTGTCAACAAGAGAATAGCCCTAAGTCCAACTTTAAGACTCGATTGGAACACAAGCGCGCGGGCTTGTCAAATAATCCGCCTGGCGGATTAGGGCAATCGCTTCAAATTATTCTTACCACCGAGCACACCGAGTGAAGCGAGAACACAGAGAAATCTTTGCATGCAAGTAGGCGGCAGACGAAATTCCGGCCGTTTTTTGCTGCCGCGGATGCTGGATCTCAGTCAAAGTACCTCGATATCTTGGTGTACTCATCTTACTCGGTGAATTCGGTGCTAGAAATTCAGCCTGATTCTTTGTGATCCTGAGCGCAATCATTTTGATGCGATTGCCCTGCCTGGGGCGTTCAGCGATACGCTTTCCGTATTACAATGAAATGGTAAGGAGACTGCATGCCCTGCATCCGCCATACATTGGAAAACAATGAAAGCGCGACGCTGGCGGCTTATGCGCTGCTGAGCCGGGATTCGCGGGGGCGCGCCCATGCCGAACCGCCGGCGCAAGCCCGCACTGCCTTCCAGCGCGATCGCGACCGCATCACCCATGCTGCTGCCTTCCGCCGCTTGCAATACAAAACACAAGTATTCCTCAACGATGCTGGCGATTATTTCCGCACCCGTCTGACGCATACGCTGGAAGTGGCGCAAATCGGGCGGGCGCTGGCGCGGGCGCTGCGGATCAATGAAGACCTGGTCGAAGCCATCTGCCTGGCGCATGATCTGGGTCATCCGCCCTTCGGTCACACAGGCGAAGCGGCGCTGGACGATTTGCTGCGGGATTGTGGCGGCTTCAATCACAATGTGCAGAGTTATCGTGTAGTTACTACTTTGGAACGGCGCTACTCGGGCTGGCGCGGCCTCAACCTGACTTTGGAGACCCTAGACGGCATCGCCAAGCACGATCTCAATCTCGACTACCGCATCTACGGTGAGGTTGCCCTTGACGCGGGTCCAAGCCTGGAAGCGCAGATCGCCAATATCGCCGACGATCTCGCCTACAACGCGCATGATCTGGATGATGGTTTGCAAGCCGGTTTACTCAGTCCCGAGCAGTGCGCCGAGTTGGATCTGTGGCGAAACATGGCTGAGCGCACGGGATGGCGGGGTGGCGACCTGGATGAGCTGTCGCGCCATCATTTGATTCGCGAGTTGGTTGGCGCGCTGGTCGATGATGTCTTGCAAGAGACTCTCGCCCAACTCGACAAATTGTGTCCGCGTTCGGCAAGAGATCTGCAGAATCTGCCCAGCGCCATCGTCGGTCACAGCCCGGACTTTCAAGAGCAGAACCGACAATTAAAAGATTTTCTGAATGCGAATCTGTACCGCCACGAGCGCATTCTGTGTATGCAAGCCGCAGCGCAGCAGGTCATCGAGGAGCTCTACGACGCTTTTCGGCGTGATCCGCGCCTGCTGCCCGATGACATGCGCAGGCGTCTAGATAATGAAGCGCCAGAAAGGGTCATCGCTGACGCCATCGCGGGCTTGACCGATCGCAGCGCCTGGCAGTTGCATCAGCGGCTCATGCGGAAAACAGTGACGAAGTGAAGGAGGCTGGCTTATGCCCGGCGAAACATTGCTGAACCAGCGCTACGAATTGGTCGCCCAGCAAGGCTCCGGCGGTATGTCGGTGATTTATCGCGCCCTTGACCGTTCGCTGGGGCGCGTGGTCGCCATCAAAATCCTGCGCCCCAATCTGACCAGCGACCCCGCCTTCCTCGCCAAGTTCCAGCAGGAAGCGCGCAGCATCGCGAAAATGGCGCATCCTAATATCGTGACCGTGCATGATGTCGGTCATGACGGCGCAACTTACTATATCGTCATGGAAATGATCACGGGCAGCGACCTCAAACGCCTGATCAAGCGGCGAGGCGCATTGCCGCTGGACAAAGCGCTGGATTACGCCATTCAGCTTTGCGCCGGGCTGGGCTTCGCCCATCGCTCGCGGCTGGTGCATGCCGATGTCAAACCGCAGAATATCCTTATCAATCGCGAAGGCGTGCTTAAGGTTACCGATTTTGGCATCGCCCAAGCCTATACGGACACCATGCCGCAGACGCGCAGCCAAGTCGTTTGGGGCAGCCCGCACTACTTCGCGCCCGAGCAAGCCCGCGGCGAAAAGCCTTCGCCAGCTTCCGATGTTTATTCCATCGGCATTGTCCTGTTCGAGATGTTCACAGGGCGCCTGCCTTATGTCGGCGCATCCCAGCGCGAACTGGCTATGGCGCATCTGAAATCCGATGTGCCGCTCGTGCGAGACATCAACCCGGACTTGCCGGAGCAACTCAGCCGCGTCATCTACAAAGTGATGAGCAAGCGCCCCAACGACCGCTATCAGCATGCTGACCAACTGGGACAGATTCTGTCGCAGATTCGCGATCGCAGCCGCGCCGACCTGCTGCAGCGCGCCGCCACAGCGCAGCAAATGCCGGCGATTGCGCCCAGCCCGACCCATACTGCGCCGGCAGCCACGACCGCTGTCCCGCAGCAGCAGGTCGTCAATCCGCCGCCAGCGCCCGCCATCCCATCTCCACCCGCGCCGTTCTTCAACGCAGACGGCGCCATCAATGTGGAAGCTACCGGTGGATACACAGGACCTTTCATCCCGCAACGCCAGGCGCGTGGCGACGGCGCAGATGTGCTGACTATCAGCCTGATCGTGTTGGCATTCCTCGCTGTGGCCGGTTTGCTGCCGGTCTACATATTGTGGGTGCTGCCCCTGCTTTGAGACTCACCTGGACTGGAATTCAGCCGCTAGCTGTTGACTGGTGATATGCACCAGGGTTTTGTTGCCGCCTGGCGCGCTATGCGGCTCCGGGCAGCGCTCCAACTCGGCGATCAGCGCCTGCATTTCATCCGCCCCCAAAATCTGCCCGCGCTTGATGGCTGCAACTGCCGCCAGTGCCGCCGCTGCGGATTGCGGGGTCTTCTCACTGACGCGCAGCCGAGCCAAGATAAATGGCACAGCGTCCGCCACGGAGGCGCTGGACAAGCAGGCTGGCTGCGAGCGCAGGACAAAGGTATTCGGTCCGAAGGCTTCGATCTCAAAGCCAATGGCGCTGAGGACCGACGCCGTCGCCTCCAGCAGCTGGGCGTCCTCGGGCGAAAGCAGGATGGTCTGGCTCTCTTGAGCGAGCTGGCTAGCCACACCGCCATTGCTTAGAGCGGAATGCAGTTGCTGGTAGAGCACCCTTTCATGCGCGGCATTCTGGTCGACCAGGTATAAGCCAGCGGGACCTTCAGCGATGATATAGGCTGCCCCCACCTGCCCCACCACACGCAGCATCGGCAAGGTGCGCGGGCGGGCGGGCGCTTCCGCAGTCTCGGGGATGTACTCAATGCCGTAATCGTCGAAAGGGTCCTCAATGATGCTGCGTCGCCAGCTGATTTCCTCGGTCGCCGTCACAGTCGCGCTTTCGCCGTAGACGGGCTTTTGCCAACTGTCGCCCGCCAGGGTCTCGGCTGATTCCAGCAATGTACCCCGCACAGCCCGTTGCACGGCGCGGAAGACTTGCTGGGGATCGCGAAAGCGCACTTCGGCCTTGGTCGGGTGCACATTGACATCGACGAAATCAACCGGCACGGTCAGCAGCAGCGCCGCCAGGGGATAAGCGCCCGCGTCCAGCAAGCCTGTGTAAGCCTGGATGAGCGCCTGCGATAGTGTGCTGTCTTGTACGGCGCGCCCATTGACAAACAGGATGATACGGTCGCGACTGCCGCGATGCAGGCTGGGCGGCGACACATAGCCGCAAACGCCGATGGGCGTGCGGCCCGGACGCGCCGAGTCATCGCTTTGCACCGCCAGCATCGACTTGAATTCCTTGACGCCGAAGACCCGCGCCACCACATCCGCCAGTTGTCCGCTGCCCGACGAGCGAAAGCGTTCGCGCCCATCTTGCAGCAGCGCAAAGGCGATCTGCGGATAGGCGAGGGCATAACGCGCCACCACCCAGTAGATATGGCGTTTTTCGGTATTGTCGCTTTTCAGGAACTTGAGACGCGCGGGCGTGTTAAAGAACAAATTCTCGACAGAAATGACGCTGCCGGCCGGCGCGCCGATCGACTCCCGACGTCCCAACTTGCCACCATCCAGCCGCAGCCGCAAGCCGGCGCTTTCTTCACGATGACGGGTTACGACGGTGGTCTGGCTGACCGCGGCGATACTTGCCAGCGCCTCGCCGCGGAAACCAAGGGTGCGAATCGCGCGCAGTTCGTCGGCATGCTGGAGTTTGCTGGTCGCGTGGCGCTTGAAGGCCAGTTCGATCTCGGCCTGGCGGATGCCGCTGCCATTGTCGCTGACTCGCAGCAATTGTCGCCCGCCAGCTTTCGTCTCGATATGTACGGATGTCGCGCCGGCATCAATGGCATTCTCAATCAACTCTTTGACAGCCGAAGCGGGCCGCTCGACAGCTTCCCCGGCCGCGATGCGGTCGACTACTTCGTCGGCGAGAATGACAATTGGCATGGCGCGCGATAGTCCCGTCCCTAAGTCAAGCAAGCACAGTATAGCACAAACAGTCTATGGACAAGCTCCCGCGCATACCGCCCTGGCCTGTCCGCACTTGCCTCTTGCTGGGGGCGCCGTTATTTGCTAGCATTTCCCTGCTGCCACCCTAGCTCAATTGGCAGAGCGATCGCTTCGTAAGCGATAGGTTATGGGTTCAAGTCCCATGGGTGGCTCTTGGCGGGTTGCGGCTCGTCAGCGACAACTGAATAGCCAAAGACAGTGATCGGGAGCAGTAGGCTGTCGCAAGCGCAGCAGAGAGGCGGGTCTATGGCTGAGAGCCCGCTTGCGCAAGCCAGCCGAAGGTCGCCCGGGAGTCGCCCGAAAGAACGCGAAAGCCAGTAGACTTGGGTCGGTTCGCGCCCGTTAACGCGCGTCGAGCGCAGTGGACAAGTGTCCGCTGAAGCAAGGTGGTACCGCGGAAGCACGCCTTTCGTCCTTGTAGGGATGGAAGGCGTTTTGTTTTGGAATGCGAAGGAGAAGACCAATGAAAGCCAGCGCCGAAACAAACATGCCGCGCAACTTCGACTTTGCCGAATCCGAAGCGCGCCTCTACGCCCAGTGGGAAGCCAGCGGCTATTTCCAGCCCGAAGTCGCGGCTGCCGATGCCCCGCCTTTTGTCATCAGCATGCCGCCGCCCAATGTCACGGGCAGCCTGCATATCGGTCACGCCCTGGGCATGGCGCTGGAAGACCTGATGATCCGCTACGAGCGCATGCGCGGCAAAGCGGTCTTGTGGCTGCCCGGCACAGATCACGCCGGCATCGCCACGCAACTGCAAGTCGAAAAGGCGCTGCGGGATGAAGGCACAAGCCGTGAGGAAATCGGCTACGAAGAATTCCTGGCGCGCACCTGGCAATATAAAGAAGAACAGGGCGGCGCGATCACACAGCAACTGCGGCGGCTGGGCGCGAGCTGTGATTGGTCTCGCGAGAGATTCACCTTGGATGATGGTTTATCCGCGGCTGTCCAGCAAGCCTTCATCACGCTTTGGGAGCAAGGGCTGATCTATCGCGGTCCGCGTCTGGTCAACTGGAGCCCGGGCTTGCAAACCGCCGTCAGCGACCTGGAAGTGGAAATGAGCGATGAAGAAACAACTTTGTATACCTTCAAGTATCTGCTTGAAAATGGTGAGCATCTGCCCGTCGCCACCACGCGCCCGGAGACCATCCTGGGCGACACGGCCGTCGCTGTGCATCCAGAGGACCCGCGTTATCAGCATCTGATCGGCACGCATGCCACAGTGCCGATCCTGGGGCGGCGCATCCCCGTCATTGCCAATGACTATGTCGATCGCGAGTTTGGCGGCGGCGCGCTCAAAGTGACGCCAGCGCACGATTTCAACGACTACGAATTAGCGCAGAAGCACAATCTGGCGCAGATTAATGTGCTCAACAAAGACGCCAGCATGAATAGCCAGGCCGGTCCCTACGTGGGCATGGATCGTTACGAATGTCGCGAGCAACTGTGGCGCGATATGGAAGCGGCTGGCTTGACCCTCAAGACCGAGCCCTATAACACGCGCATCCCCCGCAGCCAACGGGGTGGCGAAGTTGTCGAGCCTATGCTGAGCACACAATGGTATGTGCGCATCCAGCCGCTGGCTGAGAAAGCCATCGCTGCCGTGCGAGACGGGCGCGTCAAAATTGTGCCGGAGCGCTTCGAGAAAGTCTATTTCCACTGGCTGGAGAATATTCAAGACTGGTGCATCAGTCGCCAGTTGTGGTGGGGCCACCGCATCCCCGCCTGGTATCGCGAGAAGGATGGCGATCCTTACGGCGAGATTTATGTGGGGCGAGAGGCGCCGTACGGCGCCGGCTGGGTGATAGAGCGCGATGTCCTGGATACCTGGTTCAGCAGCGGTCTTTGGCCCTTCAGTACCTTGGGCTGGCCCCAGGAAACGGCTGACTTGGCGCGTTTCTATCCGACGCAGGTCATGGAAACCGGGCATGACATCCTTTTCTTCTGGGTGGCGCGCATGATCATGATGGGGCTGTGGTTCACCGATACGCCGCCCTTCCACACCGTTTATCTGCACGGCCTGATGCGGGCGGAAGGCGGCAAAAAGTTCAGCAAAACCCTGGGCAACGCCATCGACCCGCTGACTGTGGTCGACCAGCTGGGCGCGGACCCGCTGCGCTTCACCCTGATCACCAGCGGCACGCCCGGCAACGACTGCCACCTGGATCCGCAGCGCCTGGATCACAGCTTCCGCTTCGTCAACAAAGTCTGGCAGATGACCAGCTTCATCAACATGAATCTGGATGGCGCGCTGGAACTGGGCTTGCCGCCGCGCCAGCAGTTGGACCTGCCCTCGCGCTGGATTCTCAGTCGCTTGCAGCGCCTCATCGCCAATGTGCAGTATCTCTTTGACATCTACCAATACGGCGAGGCGGGCAATCAGATCCTGGCTTTCATGTGGGACGAGTTCGCGCCCTTCTACCTGGAAATCAGCAAGGGCGCGCTGTATCACGGCGCGGACGCGGAAAAAGACGCTGTGCGCCGCGTGCTGGTCGCCACCCAGGATGCCTGTTTGCGCCTGCTGCACCCCTTCATGCCCTTCATGACGGAAGAAGCCTGGATTTATATTCCCCACGAAGGCGACGCGTTGATCGTGGCGAAGTGGCCGAGCGCCGACGAAAGTCTCATCGATGCCGAAGCCGAAACGCAGATGACCTTGATATTGGAGCTAGTGCGCGAGATCCGCAATACGCGCGGCGAATACAGGGTCGACCCCGGCAAACGCATCAAGGCGCTGGCGAAACGAGGCGCGGCTACCGAAGCGCTGGCGGAAAACGCGCAGGTCCTGGCGCGGCTCTGCAATGTGGAAGAGCTGACCCTGTTGCCGCCGGATGCCGATGACCCGCCAAACTGCGCCGGCATCGTGGCTGGCGACCTGAGCATCTTCTTGCCGCTGGAAGGCATGCTGGATATCGCCGCGGAATGCCAGCGCTTGCAGGACGAAAGCGCCAAACTGACAATCCAGTTGGAGCGCACGGAGAAAATGTTGGCGAATGAAAATTTTGTCACGCGCGCCCGCCCGGATGTCGTCCAGCGCGAACGCAACCGACTGCGCGATCTGCAGGCGGCGGAAGCCCAAATCGCCGAGCGTATCGCCTCGCTCTGCCCTTAAGCGCCCGGCGATGCCATTTTGTATAATCGGCGCTGAGAATTGTCTATTCTTGAGGTCGCCGCTTGAGTCAAGCCGCTAGGGTCTGCCCGATCTGCCAGTCGCGCAATCAGCGGGAAGCCTCCGTCTGCGTCAACTGCGGCGCTAGCATCGACCAGATCGAGCCCAGTCTCGATGCCAGCGTCAAGCTTCCGCGGGCGGCTGAGTATGACTTCCGGCATGGCGAAAGCGACCTGGCGGAGGCCTCTCTGAAGCGGCGCGGTCGAGCGCTGAGCGCATGTCTGATAGTAGTCCTTGCCGCTGGTTTTTTCGCGCTGGTCGCCGCGCTGTTATTGACGCGCCCGGCTGATGACACTCGCCAAGCTATGCCCATTGAGACACAAAGGCCGACGCGCATGGCTGGTCCTTCGGTGACGCCGGGACCCCCGACAGCGACCTTCACGCCCAGCCCAGCGCCGACGCTCGTGCCCAGCAAAACGCCGACGCCAGCGCCCTGCCTGCGCACGGTGGCGAGCGGCGACTCGCTGATCGGCATCATCATTGCTTGCGGGCATCGAACGCTGGATGTCATGCCCACAGTCATGGCCTTGAACGGGATAGCTGATGAAGCCTTTATCCGCGCTGGGCAGCAAATCCGAGTCCCGCCACCAACCCCTACCATCGACCCGCAAGCAACTGCCGCGCCGACCGCGAATCCTCAAAACGAAAGCGCCGCCGCCAATGACGCGCTGACTCTGCTGGCCTTTGACCCCTTTGCGCCGACAGCGACAGCTACCCTGCTGCCCGGCTTGATGTGGCATGTGGTGCGCCGGGGCGAGACGATGATAGCCATCGCCGTACAATACGAAACGGACGCCAAAAGCCTGTCCGACTTGAATCCGGAAATCCCCTTTTCTCTCTGCGATTTCAGTTCTGCCTATGGCGGACCGGAATGCACCGTGCAACTGCGCGAGAATCAGGTGCTGCGCGTGCCGGCGCCAACGCCAACCCAAACGCCCATCCCCACGCTATCCGGCAGTGAAACGCCGATGCCCTCCCCCACTGCCACTTTCAACGCGCCGCTGGCGCAAAGCCCCGCCGATTTGACCTACTTCGCCGCCGCCGACCAGGTAACGTTGCGCTGGGTGGGCACGGGCCGGCTGCAGGACGGGCAGAGCTATCGCCTCACCGTCACCGCAGACGACAAAAGCGCCGTCTACAGCGCCAACACGCGCGAACTCTTCTACATCATTCCCAAAGCCTGGCAAGCGAATGACGATGCGCGCCACATCTATACCTGGCAAGTCAGCGTGGTGGATGCGGAAAGCGGCGTCAGTGATCATATCTCGCGGGAGCGGCGTTTTGTCTGGCAAGGCGCGGGAGCGAAATCGTGAGTCCAGCGCGCGCAATCATCGTCTTGGCGTTGGCATCGTTGCTGATTGCGGGCTGCAATTTGCGACCGTCCGAGAACCGCCCCACCGCCACCGCGATCTTTGTGGTCGCCTCCGACGCGCCTTCGCCGCAGCCACCCGCGACGATGACGCCACCACCGATGATTTCGCCCGATAGGCCAGTTCCGACGCTGGAAATCGCGCGCCCCAGCGACAGCCCCATCCCGCCCACCGCGCCAGCCTCGCCAACAGCAACCCCACCCTATTTCGAATATGTGGTTAAGGACGATGACACGCTCATGGGCATCATCCAGGTCTTTGGCTACGGTTATCAGCTGGAAGTCGCGCAGGCAGTTGTGGCGCTCAACCAGAGCATGTCCAGCATTGATTTTGTGCCGGTCGGGCAGACCATTCTGATCCCGCGCCCCACCGCCACATTCACGCCCGTCGGCGCCGAAGCCACTGCCGAGACGCTCGCGAGCATTGGCATTGACAGCGATACAGGCTTGACGACCGGCTCGATAGTCGGCTGTCACACGGTTGTCGCTAACGAGACCATGGTGTCCATCGCCGAGCGCTACAACACCACGCTGGAAATTCTTAGCGATTTGAACAGCCAGTTGAATTGGTCCGGCTGCAACTTTACCCTGCTGGCTGGCGGCGAGGACTGCGTGCCCATTTTGAACATCGGTGCATGCATCAATGTGCCGCAGCCCACGCCCATACCTACGCGCTTTCCCACGCCAACCGGACATGAAACGCCAACGCCAACCGCCACCAAATTGGCGCCGCGCCTGCTCTACCCAGCGGACGGCGCCATCATCAGCGGCAATAACCTCATGCTGGAGTGGGTCGGCCTCAGCGGGCTGGGCGAGGACGATGTCTACCTGGTCGAGCTGATTGACCAGACCAGCTCGCGAGATCACCGTCAGCGCACCCGTGCCAATAGCTACCGCGTACCAGCCTCGTTAGCCCCGACCGACGGCAGAGATCACAGCATGCAATGGCGCGTGACCGTCGCGCGGCAAAACCCGCAGGGGCTCTATTATTATGTTGGCGAGCAAGGGAAGTGGCGGCGCTTCCAATGGCTCAGTGGCTAATTGGTCGCGGCGGACTCCGTTTTTGGCACTGACTGGTAGGCTTCAAAAGCTGGTCGACGCTCGCCCGCGGCATCAAACAGGCTGAAGAAACAGGCTTCCGTATCGCCAACCGCGCAGCCATTCAAATTGTAGAGAAACATCGCTGAAAGCGCGTCCATGTCTTGCGCCAGATGGTAGGCTTGCCTTACATAGAGCGCTTGCTCGTCCAGGCTGGTGTAAGTCAGCCACTCGAAGCCAGTGGACGGTGCCGCCAGATTCTCGCCTTCCGCGCTGCCCCAGCCCACCCGCGTGGTCCATAGCGGCAGATCGACTTCGTGCTTTGCCAGCGCCTCCGCATAATGCGCCATGAGCGCGCCAAAATTCTGCGGGAAGGCCTCATAATGCGACTCGACGCCGGCCGGCTGGTAGCAACAGGGCAGCATAGGCGGCACAGCAGAAGCGCTGAAGATGGCTCCTATACCATCCGCGTAGTCGGCAGCGCCCATTGCCAGCATGTCATCCAGAAAGATGTCCGTGGCCACCGAGTTGTAATGGTCGGTGTATCCCACTGGCGCAAGACCGGCGGTGATCACCAGCGCATCGGCATCCCGCGCCTTGACCGCCGCATGCGCTACTGACAGCAGTTCGACATATTGCGCCGCGCCCAGCGCCATGCCATCGGGCAATCCATATTCGCCATCGTCTGTCATGGCCGGCGGCTGTTCATAAATTGGCACTGTCCAATACTTCAGCAGATTGGGCGCTCGCCAGATTTCCCAGGCATCGACCAGGCTCGTGTAACGAGCGACGATATTGTTAAGGAAGACATCAAAATCGGCGCTGTCGACGGGCGGACCGCCGTAGTCCAGCAGCGCGCTGTGCATCTTTTCACGGTAACTGGCGCGACTCCAATCGGGCGCGTCATAGATGTTCAGCAGCAGGTTCACGCCAACCGCGTCCAACGCGCGGATCATGGCGTCCAGCGCATCATATTCGAAACTTCCCTGCTGCGGCTCCAACTGCGACCAGGGCGCCTCGATCTTCACCCAGTTGACGCCCAATTGCGCGACCAGTTCTGCCAGTTCATCCGCCTCGTCGCCCGCGATGAAGACCGTGATGCCGAAGCCAAAATCCGGTTTTGGCGGCGCGTCTGGCAACTGTGGAATCAGGAGGGTCTGCCCCGCGCGGATGGATGTGGCGTCAGCGATGGCGTTCAGGTTTATCAGCGTGGCCTGGCTTGTGCCGAAGCGCGTCGCAATTTCGTAAAGCGTGTCGCCCCAAGCCACCTGATATTCCCAATACTCCGTCTCATCTATCGTCGGCAGTAGCAATTCCATGCCCACATCCAGGCGGTCGCCCAGCGCGAGCCCATTCAGTTCGCGCAATTCGTCCACGCTGATGCCATGGCGTCGCGACAGCCTAAAGAGCGTGTCGCCGGGCTGCACGGTATGGGTGATGAGATCGTCGGGCAGTTCGCTGGGCGCTGCCGGCTCGGCGTCTTGCGACAAGTTCACCAGCACAACGAGGAAAAACAATGCGAAAATCAGGAAGATGCGACTCACGAGCTAACTCCAGCGCGAAAAGTATCTTGACTATGCGGTCAGTCTATTGGCGAAAGGCATAGTACGCCAACGGATACGCGCCCATTCCAGCCGCGACGCCGCTCAATCGCCCGCGTGACGAAAACTGAGCAGCGGGAAGGAGTCCTGGCTCGCGTCGGTCAGCAGGCGCGCGCCGGTGCTTTCATCGTAAACGCCGACATGAATCTGATACTCGCCTGTGGGAAGACCCCGCGCTGGCAAATAGACGATATCGCGGTAAGCCGTGCCCAGCGCCCAGGTGGTCGACTCCAGCGCGCCAGCCTGCGGATACTGATCGGCTTGTGTCCACAAGGGGCCACCGGTCGCCGGGTTGAAAGCGCCATAGACATGCACAAAGGTCTTCAGCGGACGCTCGCTGTGGCTCTGCGGCTGCCACTCCAGCCAAAGCAGCCATTCGCCCGTCGGCAGCGGCTCGGGGGAAAAGTCAAAGCGCAGCAGCGACACGATGTCATCGAAATTGGTCAGCGGCTCGGCAGCTGCATCCACCTCGCGCAGGAGGTACTGGCGGACGGGCATGCCAGCCGTATTCGCGCGCAGCGCCTCCTGCCTATGCTCCCCCAGCCAGGCATCCACCGCGCCAGCGTTTTCCCAGCCCGCCTGCTCGCGAGCCGCGACATAAATGCTGTCGTAGTCGGCGTGGATCTCGTTCAGTCGCGCATGAATCTCGGCGATGGACTGCGCGCCATGCAGGGGCAGCGCGATATCCGGCGCTGCGCCGCGATAGTAATAGCCAAAAGCCGCATCGCCCGCCAACTGGATCACCAGATCGCGCTCGCCAACGCGTTCGTTGAGAAATGCGCCCAATGCGTCCCAGGCCGGCGCCTTGCGATAGGCAGGATCGTTGTAATGCGCGTCCAGGCTCAACAGCGCCAGCCCAAACCAGGGACTCAGCAGCAGCATCGTCAGCAAATTGGCATTCGCGCCAGCCCGCCGCCCAATCCAGCGCGCCGCCACCCAAGCCCCGCAGACCAGCAGCAGCAGCAGGGCTGGCGCGACCGACAGCACATAGCGCGGGTGGAAGAGATCCCAGCGCTGGGAGGCAATCCCCAAACCCAGCAGCGGCAGCAAACTCGCCAGCATCAACAAGGCAAATGCCCGCCGCCAGGCCCCCCACAGCACCGCAGCCGAAACCAGCAGCCAAAGCGACAGCGCCAGTCCCAAAGTTGCCCGATCCAGGGGGATGCTGCTGCCGAGCAAGAGCGTCGGCACGAACTCTCTTACATAGTCGGGCAGCGAGAAAGCCGGCTGCAAACCGGGATAGGTCTCCGCGTAGCCCGTGCGCACTTGCAGCAGCGCAAAGCCAGCCGTCAGCAGCAGCGCCATGACCGCCTGCACAGCCAATAGACGTGCCAAGAAGCCTTTATCCCGCCGCCGGTACATTAGCGCGAAGCCAGTAACCGCCAAGGTGCTGAAAGGCTCAGTGTAAATCGTCAGCGCCGCAAAGCCGCCGACGCCCGCATACAGCAGCCAATCGACAGGCCGACCGCGCTCCATCAGGCGCAGACCCAGCCACAAGGAGAGGACGCTCGTTCCCGCCCAATAGGCGTAATTGCGAAATTCCTGACTGTGCCAAATCTCATAAGGATGCAGCGCCCATAGCAGCGCCGCCAGCAAGCCAATGCCGCGCTCGCCGGTCAAGCGCCAGCCCAGCGCCCAGATTCCCGCTGCGCCCAGCATATTGCCCAGCGCCGCCAGCATGCGCAGCGCAAAGATGGAGTCGATGCCGCCGATGACAGCTCCCCAGGCGCGCGCCACGGCATAGACCAGCGGGGTATGCGGCTCCCCCTGCGCGATCTGTCCCAGGGACAGATCCAGCGGAGTGCCAGCCCAGTACTGCACGGAGAAGGCTTCGTCGCCACGCAGCGGCACAGCTTCCAGCTTGTGCAGGCGCAGCAGGAAAGCCAGCAGACAAATCAGGATGAGCGGCAAGTGGCGCATGCGCTCAGGTGGTGGCGGCTTCGAAGGCTTCGATCTGCTCGTCAGTCAGCGGCATCAGGCTGGCGTTTTTTGACTTGGCATCGCCGGCGGTTTTGTCCAGCTCGCGCTTGGCGTCGCGCATGAAATCTTTGAGATTGGGGGTCTTTTTGGTATCGGCGTAGAGGACGGGCAGCTCAGGTTCGTCTTCAAAGTCGATTTCCGCGGCCGGGTCGACGAAGACCACCAGCGGCTTTACCTCGACATCGTCGGCGACTTCGTCAATGGCGCGCTGCACATGGGCTCGGGCATATTCTGCATCGCGCAACGGTCTGCCCACGCCGTCAAAACGGATCGCCGAAAAGAACTTGCTGAGGATGTTCTTGCGACTGCGGAACTTGCCAGCGCGGAAGGTGAAGCTTTGGTCGTGCCAGCGCGTGATGATGGCGAAAACGCCCTGCGGGCAAATCAGCACATGCCGGGCCGGGAAGTGATAATAGTTGTAGAGTACGCTCTTGTTGCTCAAGCCCTTGAGGCCGCCTTCAATGGCGTCTTCGGGGCGGGGGCGGCGCGCCCACAGATTGGTCATGCGCACGGATACGATGGTCAGCACGAAGGCGATGGGCAAAATGGCCGACTGCGCGATCAAGGTCAACGTATCAGGGACTTGCGTATCGAAGAGCGAGGCGTTGATAACCACGAAGCCCAAAATCAAGGCGCCAAAGGTGCCGAAGAAGAGGTAATTGGTGATCTGGCGGTTGCGCCGCGCCAGTCGTTTGTTCGTCTTCAGGCGCATAAAATCGCTACTGCCTTCCCCTGCCTTGTCTTATGAATCGCTGCCAGACTTAGCAACTCCATGAAAGAAATTCACCTGCAGAGACCAGCGAGCGCGCCGAGAATGCGAGGCTGTAAGGGCGAGCCGGTGGCTCGCCCCGCAAACCTGCGCCGAGCGTCGGATCCTTGCTACGGTCTTGTAGGTGGCGCACCGGCGCAGTCTGCTGGCAAGTCATCAGTCAGTCTTCGGTTGTTATCATCATAGCAGTGAATTCTCAACCAAGCCCGTTCGGCATTTTCACGCCAGCCGGGCGCAATGGACGACACGCGCTCCACGCAGGCGAGGTAAGAGCCTAGGCTGGCCTCGTCCGCCCGACATATGCCTTCACCCCTGTCAATATTCCGCAGGTCCAGGTCGCCCTCCCAGGCGTCAACATAATCTTCGAGGCAGTCGTCAGCCGGGAAATAGTGCGCTCGCAGGCAGGAGCAGTAGCCGTAGGGGCCGTCTCCGAAGCCCTCTTCGCCAGGATCCTCGACATGGTAAGGGTACTTGGAAGGATCCTTGTCAGGGCTAAAACTCCTGATGTTATTCCGTTGAGTAAGGTTTGGGCTGAGGTTCCGCGAGCGGGGATCATAATTGAGCGGATCGCATAGCGGCGGCGGAATGCCCGGGTCGCACTGGTTGTCCGTGCTGATGGGCCTCAGGATATACTCCGTGAACCAGGTATTGTCCGCTTCGCTGGTCTCCGCGACTTGATAATTGGTGTCCGCGCGGATTTGCAGGCGGAAGCGATCGCCAATCATGGATGGGTCCGTCACTCGCATCGTGCCCACATCGAGCGCCTTGCGCCAGCCAGGCTGGAACTCCCAGGTCGGGTAGCTCTCGTCCAGCGCCTGACCAATCGTATTCGATGGCAGGTGGATATTCTCCACGCTGAATTGCACCTTGCCGTTGTTCGTGAAGAAATCTTCACGCCCGGTGTTGACGATGGCGGCTGTAATGCGGGAATGCAAGCCACAAACGAAGGGATGCGGCTCCACCCTGGACCAACCAACCACCAGGTTGACATTCTGCACGGCATCGGGCGAGCGCGGCAGGAAATAGGAGACATAGTTGGTGAAGCCGACTTCGGCGCAGACCAGGTCGCCATAGCGCACTGAGGGCAGGATCCGCCAGCGTTCCGGGATGTCGACCGCCTCGCCAAGCACCGCGCTTTCGAGATGCAGGTCGATCGCGCGAATGCAGTGAGTCACCGGTTTCGGCAGCGCCGTCGCGTTTTCCGCCACGATCTTGTAAAGCGTGCCTTCGCGCTGAACGTCAATGAAGCCTTCCGGCGAGTCCAGAACCTCCACCGGCGTCTCAATTGGCGAACCGACCAAGCAACTCAAAGCCGGGAAGTCGTCCGGGAAGCCCGCCAGGTCATCCGGATCATAGAACAAACCAGGACAGTTGGCGTGCTCCACAAAGTTGGAAGTATCGTACTCGGTCGCATCGGCGATCTGCTGCCCCAGTGGCCTCAGCCGAGCCACTTCCAGGCTGGTGCTGCTGCGTATTTCGGCGCTGATGCGGGCGAGGCCGTCCATCTGGATATTGACCGGCGCGCTGCCATCGCCAGGACCCAGCACCATCGCCCGCGATGGCGAACTGAGGTCGAAGGGTCCGCCTGGCGTCCATGCCCAGTAAGTCAGCGGCGACGACCCGCTGGTATCGGCAAAGAAGCGGAAGCCCACCGGCAGGTAGATGCCCACCCAAGCCACCTCTTCCTGGATGAAGGCGGGTTCCTGCAACTCAATACGCACATCGCCCGCTTCATTGATAGACACATTCTGACGGTAGACCAACTCGGCGTCATACGGGGAGCCGGCGTTGGCATCTTCATAGACCACCACGACCGCCCGCGCGCCAACTACTGGCGTCTCCACAGAGATGGTGACGGCATCCAGCGCCAGCGGCAGATCCTCGGCGTAGGCGGATAGGTCAAAGCCGTTCATGACCAAAGATGGCTCGCCTTCAATCCAGAAGACATCGCTTTCTTCGCCGCTGTTGATGCTGAGCAGGATGTCGCCGGCGCTGGCGGGGAACATGGACAAAATGAGGATGAGTGCCAGAGACGCTATGCCTAAAGGAGCTTTCACAATTCCGCTGCGCATGATCAACACCACCTTGTTCGCTGGCAAGCAGTCGGTTGGCTATTGTAAGGACATTCGCCGCTTCGGTCAAGCTAGCGACGCGGTCTGGTTATGCCAGACGACTGTCATTATACTACAGTCGTTTTGCGGCAAACCATATAGCAAGGCAACCATGCCAGAATTTGTTCTTGTATTCGCGGTGCTGTCTCTGGCGCTGGGCGGCTATTGGGCAATGGTTATCTTCCCCAAGCAGCGCGCCTTCCAGCACAAGCAGAAATTCGCGCGCGGACTGCATGTTGGCGACGAGGTGGTCACTTACGGCGGCATCGTCGGCAAGATCATCGATATTGATGTGGCGGCTGGCGTATCGCATATCGAAATCGCCGAAGGCGTGCGCATTAAACTGCTGACCGCCGCCCTGCAGCAAGTTTATGATCCGCAGGCGATCGCGCAAAATGCCGCGCGCGGGCGCAGCCAAAGAAGCGCCCCGACGCCAGTTGAAGAAAGCGAGCAATCATGAGCGGACAGGGACGCTGGTTACTTGTCATTACGCTGCTGAGCGCCTTTTGCGTTTGGGTGGCGACGCCGCCAGCCAGCAAGGGCGTGGACGCTGCTGCCTGCGCCGCCGCGGAGGATACTGCGCGCGCCGGGCTCAAATGCAGCGAAAACCTGGAAATCGATACCAATGGCGATGGCCAGCCGGAGTTCGTGCTCAATATCACCGAGAGTCTGGGCTTGGATCTGGTGGGCGGTTTGCGCGTGCTGCTGCAAGCCGATATCGCCGCCGATAGCTTCTCCCCCGAAGACCTGGGCGAAACCGCCAACAATGTCTCGCGGCGGGTCAATGCGCTGGGATTGACGGAAGCGACGGTGCAGGTGCAGGGGCGCGACCGCATCCTGGTGGAATTGCCCGGCGTCCGCGATCCGCAGCAAGCCATCGCCACCATCCAGCAGACGGCTTTGCTGGAATTTGTCGATTTTGGCGGCTTGGGCGGGGGGGCTTACGACCTGGTCGGCAGCGAAATTGTCACCAGCGAGCAAGTCGAGATGCAGCGCAGTTCGGCCAGCGCTGACGAGGGCGAGGATCCGCTGGCGTCGCGGCGAGCGCATCCGGTGACGGGTCTGCCCTTCCGCACAGTCATGACGGGCGCGGGCTTGCAGGCGGCCAGCGCGGTGCTGGCGCCGCCACAAGGCACGGGCAGCGCGGAATGGATGATCAACTTCGAAATCAAGGACGAGTTCCAGGGGCTCTTCGGCGGCTTCACAGCCGAGCGCATCGGCCAGCCCATGGCCATCGTGTTGGATGCCGAGGTGCTGTCCGCGCCCGTGATTCAAGCGCAGTTGAGCAGCGGCGGCGTCATCACCGGGCAATTTACCGAAGACGAAGCCAATACCCTGGCGCTGCAACTGCGTTCCGGCGCCCTGCCCATTCCACTGCGCATCGAAAGCACGCAGGAAGTGGGCGCGACGCTGGGGCAGGAGTCGGTGCGGCTGAGCGTGCAGGCTGGCGTCATCGGCGTCATTGTCGTGCTGGCTTTCATGCTCCTGTATTACCGCTTGCCCGGCTTCGCGGCTGATTTGGCGCTGATCGTCTTCATCTTTTTGAATATCGCTGTCTTCAAGCTGCTGCCGGTCACGCTGACTCTGCCGGCCATCACTGGCTTTTTGATATCGATTGGCACGGCAGTGGATGGCAACATTCTGATTTTCGAGCGCATCAAGGAAGAGCTGCGCGCAGGTTTGCCGCTGGACAGCGCGCTGAAAGCCGGCTTCGATCGCGCCTGGACTTCCATCCGCGATTCCAATCTATCGACCATCATCATCTGCGGCATTTTGTTCATGTTCGGGCAGACGCCGGGCGCAAGCATCGTGGCTGGCTTCGCGGTTACCCTGGCGATCGGACTGATGCTCAACTTGTTCACCGCCGTCATCGTCACGCGTACCTTTTTGTACATGCTGGTGTCGCTCTTCCGCAGCCGCATCGAGAGCAACCGCGCGTTGCTGGGCGCTTAAGGGGGCTGCCGCTATGTTCAATATCGTTCAGAAGCGCCGCTGGTTTTTCGCCCTGTCCGCCCTGGTGATCGTCCCGGGCTTGGCGATCATGCTCTTTTCGACTGTGACCACTGGCGCGCCCTTCCGCCTGAGCATCGACTTCTTGGGCGGCAGCATCTACGAGCTCAAGTTCACCGAGAGCGGCGCCACCGAAGCGGGCCTCCGCGGCGTCTTCAACAGCGTCGGCGACGACAATGTCATCATCCAGCAGATCGGCGGCGCTGAGGACTTCCGCTGGTCAGTGCGGGCGGGCTTTCATGAAGTCAGCGTCACCAATGACATCCTGGCGAACCTGAGCGAGCTTGCGCCCATTGACCGCGACAGCTTTCGCGCCGAGACGGTCTCAGCAACTATCGGCGGCGAAGTGACGCGCTCGGCATTGGCAGCTGTGGCGGTTGGCGCGCTGGTCATCACCGGCTTCATCGTCATCGCCTTCCGCCAGGTGCCCAACGCCATCCGCTATGGGGTCTGCGCCATCGCGGCCATGATTCACGACATTCTGGTGGTTATGGGCGTGATGTCGCTGTTTGGCTTGCTGCTGGGCTGGGAGATTGACGCGCTCTTCCTGACGGCGGTGCTGACGGTGGTCGGCTTCTCCGTGCAGGACTCAATCGTCGTCTTCGACCGCATCCGCGAGAATATCCCCAAGCACCTGGGCGAGCCCTACGAGACCATCGTCAACCGCAGCATCTGGGAGACGATCCACCGCTCGCTGGCGACGCAGCTCAACGCCTTCTTCATCATGATCGCCATCCTGCTCTTCGGCGGCGAGACGGTCAAGCAATTCATCGCCATCTTGTTCATCGGCCTGCTCAGCGGCACATATTCATCGATCTTCACGGCTGTGCCGCTGCTTGTGGCTTGGGAACAACGCGAACTGCCCTTCCTGCGCAGCCCTGAAAGAACCGCCCTCAGTCCCCCCATCGACGTGGAGGGAGGCTAAATTCGCCTGCACGCCACATTGGAACCGCCTAGGGGCCAGCCATTGGGTTGCCCGTCTACCTCATGTTTCGCCCTAATGCCGGAAGTGCCGCGCCCCCGCGAAGACCATCGCCATATCGTAGCGGTCGGCCGCTTCAATCACCTGCGCGTCGCGGATGGAGCCGCCCGGCTGAATGATGCAACGCACCCCCGCTTGTGCCGCCCGCTCAACGCTGTCCGGGAAGGGGAAGAAAGCGTCTGAAGCCAGAGCCGCGCCCTGCGACTCCGCGCCGGCTTTGCTGATCGCCAGTTCCGCGGCATCCACCCGACTGGGCAGCCCGCCGCCAATGCCCACGGTGCGCCTGCCCCGCGCCAGCACAATCGCGTTCGACTTGACATGCTGCGCGGCTCGCCAGGCGAATCGCAGCGATTCCAGTTCGGCCTCCGTCGGGGCGCGACGCGTCACGGTGGTCAACTGTGCGCCCGGCGGATCTCCAGTATCAAAGCGCTGCAGCAGCAAGCCGCCCATCACGCTGCGAAACTCGTAGCCTCTGCCGTCGAAGCGCTGCGAGATCTGCAGCAGGCGGCAATTCTTGCGTTTGCTCCGCAGCTGCTCAAGCGCCTCGTCGCTGAATTGCGGCGCGATCAGCGCTTCCACAAAGAGCGTGCCGAGTGAAGCCACTAGCGCCTCATCAACTTCCCGATTGAGCGCGATGATGCCGCCAAATGCCGACAACGGATCCGATGCCAGCGCCTGCGTGAATGCCTCTGCGAGACTCTCGTGGCTGGCGATGCCGGTGGGATTCAAGTGCTTGACGATGACGGCAGTTGGCTCATCAAAACTACTGACCGCGCGCCAAGCCGCATCCACATCCAGAATGTTGTTGTATGACAGCTGCTTGCCCGCCAACTGCACTGCACCAAGCGGGATCTGCGCCTCGTCTCGCGAGTAGTAGGCGGCGGCTTGATGCGGGTTTTCGCCATAGCGCAAGTCGTGGCTGCGCTGCACGCCAATGGAAAAGCCCGCCGGTACCGCATCTCCCGGCATCGGCGCAATGTCCGAGTCCGCCAGCCAGGCATGGATGGCTGTATCATAGTCGCGACAGTGGGCGAAGGCTTTCACAGCCAATGCCCGCCGCAACTGCCGGCTCGTGACACCGTCCGCTCTTAATTCCTTGAGGACTTCGCCGTAGTCGCTGGAGTCGCAGACCACGGTCACGCGCGCAAAGTTCTTCGCGGCCGCCCGCAGCAGGGTCACGCCGCCGATGTCAATTTGCTCGATGGCTTCTTCTTCGCTGATATCCGGCGCTTGCGCGGTCTCGCTGAAGGGATACAAGTTGCAGACCACCAGGCTGATGGGGGCGAAGCCATGTTCAGCCAGCTGCGCCAGGTCGGCGTCCGTATCGCGGGCCAGGATGCCGCTGTGAATGGCGGGGTGCAAGGTTTTGACGCGCCCGCTCAGCAACTCCACCTGTCCGGTGATCCGCTCGACGCTGGTGACGGAGACGCCGCTAGCTTCCAGCGCAGCCCCCGTGCCGCCGCTCGCCACCAGCTCCCAGCCCAGCGCGTTGAGCTGCCTGGCGAACTCGATAATGCCCGTCTTGTCCGACACGCTGATCAGTGCCCGCGGCATAGCCCCTTCCTCGCATGCTGTATTGGCGGCGATGCGCCGCATTATAGTCGCCGCCGCGACGCTGGCACAGGGAGGGTCTAGTCTGCCAAGCCCAGCACGGCATCCAGCGCGACATAAAGCCTAAGCGACTCGCCGATTGGCGCGCGCAGATCTTGCACTGACAAGGACAAGCGCAGCGACTTGTCTAGCAACAAGCTGATATCCCAGTATTCGCCGCGGAAAACCGCTTTTTCCAACTCCGCGTCAAATTGGACGGATTGCGCAGTCGGTTTTTGCGCGGGGCTGATGCCGCGGGGATGGATCAAGATGCGCCCGACTCCTTCGCGCAGCTCCCCAGCCGTTTCCGCCAGTTGCATGATGGTCGCGTGCTCGTCCAGCGCGAAAATATTGCGCATGCCCAAAAACTGCGCCACGAAGGCGCTGGCTGGTTTGCGGTAGAGATCGAGCGGCGTAGCGCATTGGCGGATAGCGCCCGCCTGCATCACAGCGATTCTGTCGGCGACGGCGTAGGCTTCCCGCCGGTCATGCGTTACATAGATGGCGCTGATGCCCGCGCCCTTAAGCTGGTCGCGCAATTCCAGCGCCAGTTGATCGCGCAGCCGCGCATCCAGCGAGCCCAGCGGTTCGTCCAGCATCAGCAGGCGTGGATTTGGCGCCAGGCTGCGCGCCAGCGCCACGCGTTGTTTCTGCCCGCCCGACAGGGCCGCCACATCCCGTTCGCCAAGTCCAGCCAGCCCGACCTGCCCCAGCAAGTCCTCCACCTGGCGCTGGATTTCCCGCTTGGTCTCTCCTCGCCGCCGCAATCCGTAAGCCACATTATGCGCGACGGACATATGCGGGAAGAGCGCAAAATCCTGGAACATCAAGCCGAAGCCGCGTTGATGCGCCGGCTTGCTGCGAATGTCGACTCCATCCAGCGTGATCTCGCCGCGGTAATCACCTTCCAACCCGGCGATGATGCGCAACAGAGTCGTCTTGCCGCAGCCGCTCGGTCCTAGCAGACACAATACTTCGCCCGGCGGCAGCTCCAGCGACGCGCCCCGCAGCGAAATCACATCGCCGTAGGCATGCCAGACATCGACCAGACGCAGCATCAGAATTCGCCAAGGCCCGCTTCGCGCAGCCGCTCGATGACGATGAAACCGCCAGCGCATACCAGCATCAGCACGACGCTCATCGCCAGCGCCTGCCGATAGGACGCGAAACCGGGGTCGCCCAAAAGCCGATAAATCACGATGGGAATGGTAACCGACTCGCGCTGCGCCACAAATAGCGACGCGCCAAATTCGCCCATGCTCACCGTAAAGGCGAAGGTCGCGCCAACAGCAATTCCCCTGCTCAAAAGCGGCAAGTCGATACTCAGCAGCTTCTGATGCGGCGCGGCGCCAAGCACTTGCGCGGCTTCCCCCAGCGATGACGGGATGGCGCGCAAACTGGGCAGCACGCTGCGAATCACGAAGGGCAGGGCAACCAAAGTATGCGAAACGGGGATGATCAGCCAGCTGGCGCGCAAATTGAGCGGCGGCTCGTCCAGCGCAATAATGAAGCCGAAGCCCAGCGTTACCGCGCTGGTCGCCAACGGCAGCATGAATAGTGGATCGTAGAGTCGCGCCAGCCGTCCGCGCTGATGAATCATGTAGGCGGCAATGATGCCCAGCGCCAGCGCCGCCAGCATCGCCAGCGCAGCGAAGCGCAGTGAATTGATGATGGAATCCAAGGGCGCGATGAAGAGCAGCGAGCCACGAGATTTTTCTCCCAGCGCGGCGAAACTGGACAGGTCGACTTGCCCGTCCACGAAGATCGCCCGCGCCACCAATGCCAATAACGGCGCCAGGAGTAGCAGCGATATCAGCATCACACAGCTGATTACAGCGAAGCGCTCTCCGCTTGTGCGCGGATAACGGGCAGTTTGTGCGCTGCTGGTCAACTGCAACTGCAGGCGGCGCTGCTGACGGGTGTATACGACCATCATCGCCAACATGGACAGGATCTGCACGATGGATAGCGCGGCCGCCAGCGGCAAATTGAAGATATTGACCGCCTGATAATAAATCTGTACTTCCAGCGTGGCGAAGCGGATGCCGCCCAAGATCAGCACCACGCCGAAGCTAGTGAAGCAGAAGATGAAGACCAGGATGCCAGCGGAATACAGGGCGGGGCGTATCAGCGGCAGGCGGATGTCGCGCCATATCGACCAGGCATCCGCCCCCAAGCAGCGCGCCGCTTCTTCCGCCGCCATGCCCAGCGATGCCCAGTATCCGGTCATAATGCGCAGCGCAATGGCGAAGTTGTAGAAAACATGCGCGACGATGATGATGGCCAGCGTGCGTTCCAGCTGGATCGGCGCAGTTTCCAGCGAGAAAAGCGCTTGCAGCAGGTCGTTCAGCAACCCGTTCCTGCCCATCAGCGAGGCGAAAGCCAGCGCCACCACCACGGTCGGTAGCACGAAGGGCAGTGTCGCCAGCGCCAGCAGCAGCGACTTGCCGGCGAACTGATAACGAGCAAAGACAAAGGCGCAAGGTGTCGCCAGCAGCAGCGTCACCGCCGTCGATAGCGCCGCCTGCCAACAAGTGAAAACCAGCGTCCCGAGGTAATAATCGCTGCGAACCAGCCTTGCAAAGGCAGACAAGTCCAGCACGCCATCGGGACGCAGGCTGATGTCAAAGATCGCCAGCAGCGGATACAGGAAGAAGATGCCCAGGAAAGCCAGCGGCAGCGCGAAGAATGCCGCCTTGATTCTGGGCTGCCAGCGCCTCACCGCAGCATCACTTCCGCCCAATCCTGAATCCAGCGCTCGCGGTTCGCCTCGATGCGCGAAGGTTTAACGACGGCTGGAACTTCCGGAATCTGCGCGTAATCTGTGAACTCCTGCGGCAATTCAATGCCCTCGACCACCGGAAAGACGAACATGTTCAAGGGCAAATCCGCCTGGAACTCGGCGCTGAGCAAGAAGTCGACCAGCAGTTGCGCGCCAGCCGGGTTGGCAGCGCCAGCCAGCACGCCGACATACTCAACCTGGCGAAAGCACATGCCCGCGCCGGTCAATACGCCAGTTACCGCGCCGGCTGATGGATCTTCCGCATAGATGACTTCGGCGGGCGGGCTGCTGGCATAACTCACGACCAGCGGCCGCGAGCCGTCGCCGCGGCTGCCGATGGTGAATTCGCCGTAGTAGGCATCTGTCCAGCCATCGGCCACCAGCACATCGTTTTCACGCAGGGACTGCCAGTAGTCCAGATAATTGCTTTCGCCCTCGTCGCCAAACTCCGCGATGGTCGCCAGCAAGAACGCCAAGCCCGGCGAGGATGTCGCGGGATTCTCCACCACTAGCAGACCGGCATATTCCGGCGCGGCGAGATCCGCCAGCGATTCCGGCAGCACCAACTCATTTTCGGCAAACCATGCGATATCGTAATTGAGGCAGACATCGCCATAATCAACCGGCGTCGCGCGGAAGTCATCCTCAGCCAGAAACTCGTCGGACACTGTCACCAGCGCCGGCGTCTCGTAGGCAGCGAAGATTTCGGCATTCAGCGCGCGGCTGAGGAAAGTGTTGTCCACGCCATAAAGCGCGTCCCCCAGCGGATTGCTCTTGCTCAGCACCGCCTGATTGACCATCTGCCCGGCATCCCCGGCGCGCAGCACTTCGACCGTCAATCCCGTTTGCGCCATGAAACTCTCCAGCACCGACTCGGAAATGGCGAAGCTGTCGTGCGTCACCAGGATGACCGTGTCGGATCGCTGCGCGGCTGTTGTCAACGCAAGAACCAAGATCAAAATCGTGCCTAGCCAACGCATTTTCATGTGGAACTCCCTTCGTCTATGCGGTTATGACCGCGCCAAGCGCGCAGCGGACTGCAATGAGACTGAAGGGGAGCAAAATGCGGGAGTCAGCGCCGCGCGGCGGAGGATCTATGCCGCGATCGACTATGGGCTGTTGCAGACATCCCTACGCCAGCATTACCTGGATCAGGTTGATGGGTCGGTGTGGTCACACACCCTCTCAGCCCACTCACGCAAGCTCCCCAAGTCTCGAAAACTGTTGTCGAAAACAAGTCTATCACATCCGCATAGCGCGCGCAAGCAAGTCAAGGGATTTCCTTTGCGGGTTCAATTATTAAGGAACTCGCGCAGGAACTCGTCAAAGCGCCCGGCTTTGCAGACATCGCTGTAGCGCAAGATCATCTCGCCATCCAGCGGATACAGAGGATAGCAGCTAGTTGGCGCGGCGCCCCGCGGCATCTCCACGACTATGTCGCAGCCCGGGTAGGGGATGATGACGCCGTCGGTCGTCCGCTCCAGCTTGTCCACGATACGCTCGACGGTAGCGATGACCTTGCCCGCCAAATAGACGAGCTCCAAGTCAATGCCCATATTGTTGTTGATCAGCACATTGCCTTGTCGGTCGCCAGCCAGCCCGTGAATCACCGCAATATCACAATCTATGGCCGGGAAAGCGATCAACTCCGCGCCACTGTAGGGATCGACCACCGTGCGGACATCGTCTCGCAAAGATGGCAGATCTGTGCCAACCCAGGCGCGCGATGGCATGAAACCTGTGCCGGCAATCTGCGCGCGGATGCCCATGACGATGCTGGCTTCGGTCTCTTCGATGACGCGTATGCGCTGCGATTCCGCAAATTGCGTGAACATCGGCGCTAATCCAAAGGACTCCAGGCCGAAATACGCGGAGCGCACAGTCGCAACACAGCCCGCCCCAACCAACAAGTCGGATTCCAGTCCGCCAGTGAAGCTGAGCAGGGTCAAATTTCGCGGCAAATCCTCGCGCTGCAAGAGCGCTTTGACGAAGCCGATGGGTCGCCGGTACAGTGTCATCCCGCCCAGAGCCAGCGTATCACCGTCCTTCACGGCGGCTGCGGCGTCTCGTATTGGCGCGAGCGTTTGCGACATAGGGCATTTCATTCGTCATGGCATCAGCCCGGCGCGATGCAACTGCCGAGCCAGGATAGCTTATACTACAACCAGTGCCGAAGCGCTAGATGACCAGGACAAGGCAATGAAATCCATCCGCGCGCGCTGCAGCAGCCGATCGATATTGCTCGTCCTGGCGGCTTTTGCGCTGGGCTTGGTCCTTGGCAATCTGCTGCCCGCCAGCCATGCCGAGGACGAAACGCTGCTGGCGCCGTTGCGGGAGACGCTGGAGCTCATCCAGTCGCGTTATATCGAGCCGGTGGAGGCGGATCAACTCATTGAAGGCGCGCTAACGGGCATCGTCGCGGTGCTGGATGACGAGTTCAGCTATTACATCAGTCCCGAGACTTACGCGCGAGACTACAACTATTCGGGCGAATTTACCGGTATTGGCGTCATGGTCAAAACGAACAGGGACGGCGACATCGAGGTGGATGAAGTCGTGCCAGGCTCACCGGCCGCCCGCGTCGATGTCTTGCCCGGCGATATCTTCCATGCAGTCGATGGGCTGCGCGTGGCGGGCTACACACAGGACGAGCTCAGTGCCATCGTGCCGGGTCCCCGCGGCACTAGCGTAAGCGTCACATTTCGGCGCGGCGATGCACTGCTGACTTTCGATATTGTGCGGGATGTCTTCATCGTGCCCAACGTCCATTATGAGATGGTCGCCGACAAGTTCGCCTACATCGCCATGAAGGACTTTCACAAACTGGCGCGGGCGCAGCTTGATGAGGCTCTTTCCACTATTGATGTTAATGCCAGCGAGGGACTGATATTTGATTTGCGTGGCAATCCCGGCGGCACTATCGAAAGCGCCATAGACATCGCGGGCCTATTCATCGACGATGCGGTCCTGTTGCAGCAAGTTGAACGCGACGGTCAGATTACGGTGACGCACAGCCAAGGCACCAGCGCAGCCATCCGCGCTCCCATCGTCTTGCTTGTCGATGAAGTCAGCGCCAGCGCATCCGAAGTCTTGGCAGGAGCGCTGCAAGATCACGGCTTGGCGACCGTCATCGGCGAGACGACATTCGGCAAAGGCACCGTGCAAATCATCCAGGAGATCGCCAATGGCGGCGCGCTGCGGCTGACGGTGCGGCGCTTCTTAACGCCACATGGACGCGAGATTGAGGGCAGTGGCATCATGCCCGATATCGTGGTGGAATGGGACGCGGGCGCCAGCGATGACCAATCGGATGTACAATTGGAAGCCGCCACCGCCTATCTGGAGTCCTTGGGAAAGTAATTTGCGGGGGTGTATGGCTGGCTCGGTGCAGATGAGGCTAGCCAGTCAGGCGCGCCTGTGCTAAAGTGCTGGTATTATGCGCCGGAAGATTCACCTGGAGTTGCACCATGGCGATTGTGCTGCAAATTGCGTCCATCATCATATCGATCGTGTTAATCATCTTGATCCTGCTGCAGGTTAAGGGCGGCGCTTTGGGCAGCTTGCTGGGCGGCGATGCCGGCGGCGGCATTGCCCGTACTCGGCGCGGTTTGGAAAAGACGCTCTTCCGCATCACCATCTTCCTGTCTATTGCCTTCCTGGGTTTGGCGCTCTTCGCTGTGGCGACGCCCGGCTGACCTCTTCGCTACGACAGGGCTTTAGCGCGCTGGCGAGGTGAACTGTGTTGCGCGGCTTTCGCTGGCAGTTTGCCTTGCTTGTCTTGTCGACTGCGGTATTTGCTGGCGGCGCCGCCTTCCGCCTAAGTCGCGAAAATGAAATCCCGCCGGTGGTGACGGCCGAACCAAGCGCTGTTTCATCGCCGACTCCCCTGCCAACCGCCGTACTGCAGCCCACTATGCCTGCCAGCGTCTCGCGCGCTGATAACCTTAACACTACCCTTTATCGCGAGGGGCTGGTTGGCGATTCGCAGCGTCTCAATCCGCTCTACGCCCACCTCAATCCAGTTGATCGCGATATCAGCAGCCTGATCTTCGAAAGCCTGTTCTCTATCAACGCCTATGGCGAAGCCACGCCATCTTTGGCTGACGAACTGGTCATTTCCCGCGATGGCTTGGACTATGTGATAAGCCTGCGCCAGAACGCGCGCTGGCAGGATGGCCTGCCACTGACAGCGAAAGATGTCCTCTTTACGCTGGCGCTGATGGCAGAGGCCGACTATGCCGAATTCTCGCCGACGGCATCATTCTGGCGGACGCTGGAACCGCAGCAGCTTGGCGAGCACCTGCTGCGGATTCGCCTGGCGCAGCCACTGGGCAGCTTTCCGCATTTGCTGACCTTCGGCATTTTGCCAGAGCATGCCTTGCGCGGCGCGACAGCCAGTGATTTGGCGCAGCATCCTTTCAACTTGTCCCCTATTGGCAGCGGACCTTATCAGTTGGCGCATCTATCCATGGCGGCCGATGGAAGGATTGACGCGGTGCAGTTGGCATTTTCGCCCGTTTACCAGCAACGCCCGGATGCGCAGAATGGTTACGCTTATAAGGAAATCCTGTTTCGTCTGTATAGAGACGAGGCGTCAGCGCTGGCGGGATACCTGGCCAACGACGTCGATGCGCTGGCGAATGTCGCGCCGCGCGAACAGCTAAGCCAGTTGCCCAACGCGCAGTTGCACACGCAGGCGCAGTCATCGCTGGCGATGCTGATTTTCAACTGGGATGAGCGACTCTTTGCCGAGCGCCGTATTCGTCAGGCAATGTCGCTGAGCCTGGATCTGCCGCGGCTGATCACGCAGATCTTCGCAGAGGGCGCCACCTACGCTGACAGCCCTTACCCGCCCAGCCTGGCCGCCTACCTGCCTAAGGACATTTGGACGCGCTACGATCCTGTTCAATCGGCGGCGCTGCTGGCGGCCTCACAGCTTTCGCAGGCGGAAGAGGGACAAGATACAAGCCAGCCCTTTACCCTGCTGGTCGATGAGGCTCCGCAGCATATTGCCTTGGCGCGCGCCATCGCAAGCCAATGGGCGCAGTTGGGCTTGCAATTTGCCGTTGATTCCGTCGCGGCCGGTCAGATGCAAGCGCGCTTGGCGGAGGGGCAGTTTGACGCTGCCATCGTCGAGCAGCATATCGGCGGCAACCCCGATCTGTTCCGCTTCTGGCATTCGGCGCAGCATGGACTTGGGGCTAATTACGGCAAGGTAAGCGAATACGCGCTCGATGAATTGCTGGAAAAAGCGCGCGGCGAAATCTACAGCACGCGCCGGCACAGGCATTATCAGGAGTTTCAAGCCATATTTGCAGAGTATGTGGTCGCCATCCCGCTCTATTTTCCACTTTATACGGTGGTCGCGCGAGAGAACATTGCGGGCTTGCAACTGGGTTACCTGTCCACGCCCGCCGACCGTTATCGCGGTATTGAGCGCTGGCGTCCGGCGCTGCTCAACTCCTAGCGCCTCTTTCCTTTCGTAGTATCTCCCGCAGCAATTTTTTACGCGCGCCACCCGCCAATGTCTCCAGCTTGCGCGTGCCCAGCGGATCGATCTCGTCCCGCAGCAAGCGCAGGTCTTCGGCGTCCGGCGCTGGCGTCTCGTGCAGATCTGGCGCGATTGCCAGCGCGAAGCCGGTCTTGCGCTGCACGCGTTTTAGCGCGACGCCGGGATGCAAGCTGGTCAGGCGCAGGCGTCCGCCTTGCCAGTCGAATTGTCCCAGATCGGTAATCAGATAGCGCGGTCCGCCGCCGGTTTTCCGCCAGGGGACATGGCCCAGCCCGCTGACAAAATCGCAATTGTCAACGAAAGTAAGACGCGAATGACGCGGTACATAGAGATAGCTATGGTCGTAGCAGGGCGTTACATCGGGGATGCCGCCACTGCCGGGCAGACGCATGCGCGGTTTTTTGTAGTTAGCGCCAAAGGCGATGTTGTTGAGGTTGCCAAGCGCGTCGACCTGCGCAGGACGAAAGAATTCTTTGGGTTGGTAGCTGGGCAAGATTTCCGCCGCGCCCGTCGCGAAGCCCAGATGCGTCAGCCCCTTGCCCACCCACAGGTCTTCGATAGTGGTGATGCCCAGCGGGCCCCAGTCCTGCACCAGCGCCTGCCCGATTGCCGAAGTGAAGCGCGCGTTTGGCGCATGGCGTATCTTACCCAGGATCAAGCCAGCAGAAACCAGCGGCGTGTTGATGCCCTGCGCCCAGACATCGCCATCGCGGACTTGCCGCGAGATGCAGACGCTGATCAGTTCGTCAATGCTGTAGTCAGCCGCGCTCGCCATCAGCGCGCACCAACCGCAGGAATTGCCGCTTGCCCACTTGCAGCACGGCCGGCAGCATGTCCAGCGTGATGGTCATTTGCGGGCTGGCGACTTTTTCTTCGTTCAAGCGCACGCCATTCTGCTGGATGAGCCGCTTGGCTTCCCCGCGGCTGCTGACCATGTTATAGCGCAGCAGCAACTCGCGGATTTCGGCAGTGGAGCCCAGCGTTTCTTCAGGGATGTCATCGGGCAAGCCTCCACCGCCACGGAAGACTTCGTCCCAGCGGGTCTGCGCCGCCTGCGCATCGTCCGGGCTGTGAAAGATGCTCACGATCTCCCGCGCCAGCCGCATTTTGGCATCATTGGGATGCAGCGCGCCGCTGCGCAAATCGCTTTCAAGCTGCTCGACTTCGGCCGGTCGCCAGCCCAGGATCAGCTTGTGATAGATGCTCATGGCTTTGTCGGGCAGGCTCATCACTTTGCCGAACATATCCCAGGGCTCGCTGAGCAGAGGGATGTGATTGCCCAGGCTCTTGGACATTTTGATTTCGCCATCGGTGCCAGGCAGGCTCTCGCCCATGATAATGGCGATTTGCGGCTTCTGCCCCAAGCCGGTTTGCAGCTTGCGCCCTGCCACCAGGATATTGAAGAGTTGGTCTTGCCCGCCGACCTGCACATCCGCCTCTTGCGCGACCGCGTCATAGGCTTGCATCAGCGCGTAGAAGAATTCATGCAGGTAAATTGGCTTGTTGTCTTCAATGCGCCTGGCGAAGTTCTCCCGCACCATGAATTGCTGCACGGTAAAGTGGCTGGCCAAGCGGATGATATCGGCGAAGTCCAGCGGCGACAGCCATTCGTCGTTGCGGCGTACGCGCGTTTTGTCGCGGTCGAGGATTTTGAAGGCTTGCTCGGCATAGGTGCGGGCATTTTCTTCGACATTGCGCATGGTTAGCTGGTCGCGCGCGCTGTCTTTGTCGGAGGGGTCGCCAATCAGGCTGGTGAAGGTGCCGACCAGGAAGGTGACATCATGCCCGAAGTCCTGGAATTGCCGCAGCTTGCGCATGGTGATGGTATGCCCCAGATGCAAGTCGGAGGTACGCGGGTCGTATCCGCAGTAGACGCGCAGCGGTCGCCCTTCTCGCTCGCAGTCCAGCAGGCGCGCATGCAAGTCCCGGCGCATATTCTCGCGCGTGTCCGCATCGCCATACGCTGTGCCCGACATCAGGACATCAATCTGCTCGTCAATTGTCACCATTGCAGCCTGCTCCCGCCTTTACGCACTCTTCGCAGCGCCAGTATAACACAGCGACGCGCCCTTGTTGATGGCGAGCCGCGCCTTCTATAATCGGCGAGAATGCAGCGCAAGCAGGGGACGCAGCCATGCAGCCGATGAGCAGCGCCGAAGTCCGGCAGACCTTTCTCGACTTTTTCGAGGAGCACCGCCACCGCCCGGTCGCGTCCTCGTCGCTCGTGCCTGCGGAGGACCCCACCCTGCTCTTCGTCAATGCGGGCATGGTGCAATTCAAGGATGTCTTCCTGGGGCTAGACAAGCGCGACTACAAACGCGCCGCCACTTCGCAGAAGTGCATGCGCGTCAGTGGCAAACACAACGACCTGGAAAATGTTGGTCCCTCGCTGCGGCATCACACATTTTTTGAGATGCTGGGCAACTTCAGCTTCGGCGATTATTTCAAGCGCGACGCCATTCGTTACGCCTATACGCTGCTGACTGAGGCCTATAAACTGCCAGCTGATCGACTGGTTTACACTGTCTACGCCGATGACGACGAAGCCTACAGCGCCTGGGTTGACGATCTGGGCATCGACCCAACGCGGGTGGCGCGCATGGGCCCGGACACCAACTTCTGGCAGATGGCGGATACAGGACCCTGCGGTCCCACTTCGGAGATTCACTGGGACAAGCGCCCCCAGGACGGCGAAGACGACATCATCCCCCTGCTGCAAGCTGAAGATGAACGCTTCCTGGAAGTCTGGAATCTGGTGTTCATGCAGTTCAATCGCCAGCAAGCTGACCCCGAGCACAGCGGGCAATGGGATGTGCCGCTGCCCGCGCCCGGCGTAGATACCGGCATGGGCTTTGAACGCATCGTCTCTATCTTGCAAGGCGTGGAAGCCAATTACGAAACTGACCTTTTCATGCCCATCATCCGGCGCGTGCAGGAAATGACCGGGCATAGTGACGCCCAGCGCGACGCGAATATCGTGCCCTACCGAGTCATCGCCGATCATGCCCGGGCGGCTGTTTTCCTCATCAGCGATGGCGTCTTGCCCGGCGCCAAGGGACGCGCCGCCATCCCGCGCATTGTCATCCGGCGCGCCGCACGCTTCGGCCGGGAACTCGGCTTCGAGCAGCCCTTCCTGGCAGAAATCGCGGGAGCCGTCATCGATTTGATGGGCGAGCACTACAGCGAACTCATCGAGCAAGCCGACAGCATCAAGCGCGTCATCACGCGGGAAGAAGAGCGCTTCCTGCGCACCATGGAACGCGGCTTGAATGAGCTTGAGTCTATGCTGGCGCCGTTGCCGGAGGCTGGCGAATTGTCCGGTGAGCAAGCCTTCTATCTAAAAGCAACGCTGGGGCTGCCCATCCAGGTGACCAAAGACGTCGCTGAAGAGCGTGGTTACAGCGTGGACGAAGCCGGCTTTGCAGCAGCCGAGGCGGAACATGCCCGCATCAGCGGCGGCGGTGCTGCCATGGGCGAAATCGAGTCGGCTGAGTTCTATCGAGTGCTGTTGGGCGAGCTGCAAGACGCCGGCAAACTCCCTGCTGATGGCGTTCAGTACAATCCCTACCGGGAGGCGGCTACGGAATCGGCTGTGCTGGCGTTGGCGCAAGCTGGACGCGCAGTGGATAGCCTCATCGTTGGCGAGCGGGTGGAAGTGGTGCTGGCGGCGACCAATTTCTATGTCGAGGCGGGCGGGCAAGTCAGTGACACTGGGAGCATCCACGGCGACGGCTGGGAAATTGAAGTTGATGCCATGAAACAGCCTGTGGCCGGCATGATCGTGCATGTTGGCGAAGTGGTCGAGGGCAAGCCCTCAGTCGGCGACCATGCCACTGCCCGCATAGATGCCACGCGCCGCCGCGATATCATCCGCAATCACACCGCCACGCACTTGTTGCATGCCGCGCTGCGCAATCAACTGGGCGACCATGTGCAGCAGAAGGGTTCACTGGTGGCGCCGGATCGCCTGCGCTTTGATTTCTCGCATCCAGAGAAAGTTGACAAAGCTGAGTTGGCTGCGG
Organism: Anaerolineae bacterium; assembly: GCA_034420985.1. GTDB lineage: Bacteria > Chloroflexota > Anaerolineae > Aggregatilineales > Phototrophicaceae > UBA6055. The sequence continues at coordinate 93,770 of DAOUKU010000052.1, forward strand.
TCGCCGCCGAGGTCAATAGCGTCATCGTCGAGAATTATGGTGTGCGCGCGCAGCTTAAGCCGCTGGAGCAAGCCCGCCGCGAGGGCGCCATGGCGCTTTTTGGGGAGAAATACGGCGACCAGGTGCGCACGGTCGTTATCGAATCGCCGGGCCAGCGCTACAGCTACGAATTATGTGGCGGCGCGCATGTCGGGCATACGGCGGAAATCGGGAGTTTCGTCTTCACCAGTGAAGGCAGCGTCAGCGCAGGCATCCGCCGCGTCGAAGCCTTGACCGGGCACGCGGCAAATCAATTTCTAGGGGAGCAACTGAATACGCTGGACGCCATAGTCGAACAACTGGGCGCAGTACCTGGACAAGCGCAGGATCGCCTCGCCTCGCTGCAAGCCGAATTGGCGGCTGCCCGGCGCGAAAACGAGTTTCTGCAGCGCAAATTGGCGAAGAGCCGCTTTGACGACCTGCTGCATGAGCTGGAGACGCTCAACGGGGTGAAGGCTTTGCTGGCGCAGCTGGACAATACGCCCATGGAAGCCATGCGTGAGATGGCTGACTGGTTTCGCAACCGAGTCGATCGCGGCGTTATGGTGCTGGCCAGCGACAGCAGCGGCCGCCCCCAGATCGTCGTGGCAGTTTCCGATGCGCTGGTCAAGGATGGCACGCGGGCCGGCGACCTCATCAAACCGATTGCGCGGGTTGTGGGCGGCGGCGGTGGCGGGCGACCCCAGATGGCGCAAGCCGGCGGACGCGACAGCAGCAAAATCCCGCAGGCGCTGGCAACTGCCCGTGCACTAATCGGCAGCAGCTAAAATCCGCCGTAGGCATGTTTGATGTCCACAGCCATTGAGCAGTTGCCGCTGGAGCCGACAGACAGCGTCGCCAGTCTGCGCGTCAAATTGTCGCAGTTGCGCGGGCAGCGCATCCTGTTGGTCTGGTCGCCCGAAAACGACAACCTCAAACGCAAGCTGGACCTCGTCCTGATCCAGCGGGAAGCCGACCGCAACGCCATCCAACTGGCGATCGTCGCCGAGGACCCCCGCCTGATTGGGCATGCTGCTGAACTCAACATCAGTTGCTTTGACAGCGTCGAAGCAGGACAAGGCGCGCGCTGGAAACGCAGCCGCAAAAAGGTCTTCCTGCCCCGCGCGCACCGTCCCCGCCCCGAGCTGCAGCCAAGTGATCTGGCTTTCATCGCCGGTCAGTTGCAGCGCCGCCGCAGTCGCTCGTCGTGGCGGTCATTGCTCGCGCAAGCGATTGTCCTGTTTTTGCTGATAAGCATCGTAGGCGCGCTGATTTATGTGGTTGCGCCGGGCGCCGTTGTCCGCGTGAGCTTGCGTCAAGAGCAGATTTCGCAGACTGTCGACATTATCGCCGACAGTAAAATCGAGGCTCTTGACATTGAGCGCGCGCGCATCTCGGCGCAGGTGTTGCTGGAAAGCGTCGAGACCACCGTTTCAATCCCGGCCAGCGGCACGCAATGGCTGGACAGCGTGTCGGCGGCGGGCGTAGTTACTTTCACCAACCTGACTGACGAGCCGGTAGGCATCCCGCGCGGCAGCGCCATCAGCACCAGTGCCGGCGCGCCAATCCTGTTTGAAACTTCTGCGGAAGTTGTCGTGCCGGCCGGTATCGGCGCAAGCGTCGATGCGACCGTCACGGTGATTGACGGGCATACAGGCAGCATTGGCAATGTCGGCGCGGGCATGATCAACAGCATGATCGGCGACCTGGCAGAGCGGGTTTCGGTCATCAATCTGGCGCCAGCGGCCGGCGGTGGCAATCCCAGCGTCAAAGTTGTAGCGGCGAGGGATCATGTGCAGTTGCTGGATATCGCGCGCATCCAACTACAATCGCTGGCTTACGACCGCATGCGCGCCAACCTTGCCGAAAGCCAGGTCATCATCATCGAGTCGCTGCAGATCGCTGAAGAAAACAAGGATTGGCTCGAATACTCCGCCATCGTCGGCGCGATGACCAGCGAAGTGTCCTTGACCATGCGGGCGGTGATTTCGGCGATTGTGATAGATGAAGCGCAGGCGCGGCAAGTCCTGATGGCTCGGCTTAAAGCAGCTGCGCCTGAGGGCATGAGGCTGCTGCAAGACAGTTTTGACTATGAGCGCGGCGCCTTCAGCTTGTCGCGGGCGAAAGAGCAAGTCCGCTTCACCGCCAGCGCAAAAGTTATAGTGTTGGCGCAGTTGGACGGCGACGCTCTGCGCGAGCAACTGGCGGGGGCGAACCTCGACGAGGCGCGCGCGATCTTGGCGGAGTACAGCGCCATCTTGCAGCAGCCGGCGCCCAGGCTCAGCTTGCATCCGCGTGGTTTGGGTCACATGCCCCTGTTGCCGATTCGCATTCACATTGAAGCGCGGGATGAGGCATGACAGGGCGCTTGCTCGGCATCGACTATGGCGAAAAGCGCATTGGGCTGGCCATCAGCGACGCCCTGGGCATCGGCGCGCGCGAACTCGCGATTCTGCCCAGCCACGATGTTGACGCGGACTGCGCCGCCATCGCTGAAATCGCCGCGCAGGAAGGCGCGGTGGCGCTGGTGGTCGGCGTGCCGGAAAATCCCAATGCGCCGGCCGGTATCGTCACGCAAGCGCATGTCGTCCGCGATTGGATCGAAAAACTGCGGGAAGTCGTCGGCTTGTCCGTCTACGAGGTCAGCGAATACCTCACCAGCCAGGAAGCGCGCCAGATGGCACAGGCGCTTAAACGGGCACATCGCGAGCCCATCGACGACCTGGCTGCCCGTGTGATCTTGCAGGCTTACCTGGACGCGCGCAACCGCCCCTAACCCTGCGCCGCTGAAATATCACCTTTCTATGCTATATTGGCGTCAGTGCCGAGTAGCGAGACGGCTCCCGTGCGCAACCTGCATGACACCCAGCCCAGTCCCCGCCTGCAATTGCGCCTGCGCCGCGATGATGGCTTGCGCGCGCCGCCACGCTGGTTGTTCTGCGGTGTTATCTTCTTCTTCCTGCTGATGATTTTGGGCTTTGCGGGCTTGGTTTTCGGTTTTCGCGAAGTGCTGCGACCGGCGCAACAGCAGCGCATCATCGATCAACTGCCCTTCATGCGCGCCCTGCGCAAGCCCACGCCTATCGGCGGCGTTTTCCCGACGCTTGCCGCCCCTGCCGCCGACGGGGATGCCTTGGCGCTGTTGGATATGCCGCTGGAGTTTCCCTCGCCGACTAGCGACGCCGCCCCGATCGTCGTCATCACCGCTACGCCCTCGCCGACTGCGCCGCCCGCTACTGCCACGCCTTTGCCGACTGTCATAAGCCCGCCCACGGCGACCGAAGCGCCACCCACGCCCATTCCAGCCACATCGCTGCCAACCGACTTCTTGCCGCCCAATGCTCGTATCGATGGCGTATTGCACCAGCAGCAGACCTGGAACAACTGCGGACCGGCCACCATCACCATGGCGCTTAGTTTTCATGGTTGGCAACAGCCCCAAGCCTACGCCGGCGACATCCTGAAGCCGAATCGCGAAGACAAAAATGTCAGCCCGCAGGAATTGGCGGACTTCGTGCGCCAGGAGAGTTTTGTTGAAGCCATCGTCCGCGTTGGCGGGACGCTGGACTTGCTGAAGCGGCTGGTGGCCAACGGCTTCCCCACCATGATTGAAACCGGCGCTATGTTCGAAGGCTATGACTGGATCGGGCATTATCGCGTCGTCGTCGCCTATGACGATGCCTACCAACTTTTTTATTTCTATGACAGCTTTCTGGGCGTGGGTCCCGATGCCAATGGCGTGACCATAAGCTACGCTCAGGTGGATGCCGACTGGCGCGCCTTCAACCGCACCTTTATCGTCGTCTATCACCCGGATCGCGAAGCCTTGCTGCGCAGCATTCTCGTTGACCACTGGCGAGAGACGGATGCTGCGCAACTGGCATTTGGGACCGCCCGCCAGGAAGCGCGCCGCAATCCGCAGGATGCCTTCGCCTGGTTCAATATGGGCAGCTCGCTAGTTGCACTGGGCAGGCATCAAGAGGCGGCCACCGCTTTCGACCAGGCGACCAGCACAAAGAAACTGCCCTGGCGCATGATGTGGTATCAGCATGGCGCGTTTGAAGCCTACTTTCAGGTCGGGCGTTATGCGGATGTCTTGACGCTGGCGGCGCACAACCAGAACACAGCCCCCGAGCTGGAAGAGACCTACTATTGGCGCGGACGAGTTTTCCAGGCGCAGGGACAAACGCAGCGGGCTGCTTCTGAATATCGACGCGCGCTGGGCTACAACCGCAACTATGACGCGGCGCGGCGGGCGCTGGAAAGCCTGAATTAGGCTGCGCATGACAACTCCCAAGACGATGTTGCAACGGAATCGGCGTATCGCTCGCTCGACTGTGACGGTCATGCTGGCCTTTGCCGCCGCTAAACTCATCAGCCTCGTGCAAACGCTGATTATCGCGCAGGCCTTCGGCGTCGGCGACGAACTGGACGCCTATGTTGCGGCTAACCGCATCCCCGAACTGATCGTGATTCTCATTTCCGGCGGCGCACTGACCCATGCCTTCATTCCGATTTTCAGCGGCTTGCTGGCAAAGGATCAGCGCGAGAGCGCCTGGCGCTTGTCCAGCCACTTGATCAATACGATATTCACGCTGGCGCTGCTGATAAGCGCAGCCGTCTTTTTGTTAGCGCCTTGGCTGACGCGCAATCTGGTGGCGCCCGGCTTTGACGCGGCCACCGCGCAGAACACTATCGACATGATGCGCATCCTGCTGCTGAGCACGATTATTTTCTCGGCCAGCGGAATCTTCAGCGGCATTCTCAATTCGCATCAGCACTTTTTGCTGCCGGCGTTGGCGCCCATCCTCTTCGACATCGGCATTCTCTTCGGCGTGCTTTTTTTGCTGCCCAGTTTTGGCGTGCACGGCATTGCCTGGGGCGCGGTCATCGGCGCGGCATTGCACGCCGGCATTCAAGTGCCCGGTCTCGTTCGCTACAAGATGCAGTGGCGGCGCGAACTGGGGCTGCGCAATCCCCTGCTCTGGCGCGTGATTTGGCTGATGCTGCCACGGATTGGCGGCCTGGGCGTCTTCAGTCTCAACTTCTTGGTGATGAACAATATCGCCTCGCGTTTGGGCAGCGGCTCGGTCAGCGCGCTCGACTGGGGCTGGCGCTTGATGCAGATTCCGCAGACCTTGATCGGCACGGCCATGGGCATCGTCATCTTCCCGACGCTAGCGGCGCTGAGCGAAATGGACGATTTGGCGGGCAAACGCGGCGCGATGGCGGGCGCATTGCGCTTCATCCTGGTCTGCAGCATCCCATCAGCGGTCGGCTTGCTGGTGCTGGGCAGGCCGCTGATTAGCCTGCTGGAACGCGGCGCATTTGACGCGTCAGCCTCGGCGCTAGTCTATAGTACGCTGAGCATGTTTACGCTGGGGCTGATCGTGCATTCGGCGCTGGAGGTCATCGCGCGCAGCTTCTACGCGGACAAGGACACCTTGACGCCGCTTTTCGCCGCTTTGGGCGGCGCGGCTATCAACTTCGTCGCCGCCATTGGGCTGAGCGATGTTGGCAAAGCGGATGCCGCCGGATTTTTGAATGGGATCGTACAGTCAATGCCTTGGCTTGGCTTGCAGCGAGAAATCGGTTCGGTCAGCGGGTTGGCGCTGGCGAATTCGCTGGGCGTCATGTTTGAAGTGCTGGTTTTGCTTGTCATATTGCGGCGGCGCTGGCAGAGCGCACACGAAGGAGCTTTGGCGCAGACGCTAATGAAGACGCTCTTGGCTTCGTTGGTCATGGCGCTGGTCATCGCCGCTGTCGATTTGCTTTGGACGGCGGCTTTGCCGGGTCGCTCTCTGCCAATGACCATGGCGCGCCTGGCTTGCGAGGGGCTGCTGGGGCTGGCGACCTTTGTAGTTGTGGCTTGGGCGCTGAAAATGCGGGAACTTTCCGAATTGCGAACGATGCTGCTGCGGCGCGCTGCCTGAGAAAGGACGAATCATGGCGCTGGCAATCAAGTCGCTAACCCTGGGTGCATTCGCCACCAATGCCTATCTCCTGGCGGATACGGCGACCGGGAACGCCATACTCATCGATCCTGTCGACAGCGCCGAACTCATCCTGGCTGCGGCTGCGGACGAGGGCTGGCGCATCAAGCTCATGCTGGCGACGCATGCTCACCTCGACCATGTGCTGGCCAGCGCGGACATCAAAAAGGAACTGGGACTGCCCTTCTGGATTCATCGCGAATGCGCGCCCCTGCTGGATGAAGTACCGCTGCAAGGCATGTACTTTGGCTTGGGACGGCTGCCCGCGCCTGCCAAACCCGACCGCCTGCTCAGCGATGACGAGGCAGTTGAGTTGGACGGAATCCGCTTGCAAAGTCTCTATACGCCGGGTCACGCGCCGGGCCATCTCAGCTTCTACCTGGCGGGAGAACAGATTCTCTTCAGCGGCGACACGCTCTTCGCCGGCAGCATTGGGCGCACCGACTTGCCCGGAGGCGATCACGCGCTGCTGATGCGTTCTATCATCGACAAGTTGATGCCGCTGGACGATGCCGTGCGCGTGCTGCCGGGGCATATGGGCGCGACGACCATTGGGCGCGAGCGGCGGACCAACCCCTTTCTGCTCGGCTACGAATAGAAGCCCATGCGTATACTGACCCTTTTTCTGGATGGGATTGGCTTGGGCGCGGACGATCGGCAGCACAATCCCTTCGCCATCGCTGATACGCCCGCCATGTGGGGATTGAGCAATGGGCGGCGCTGGCTGGCGGATACCGGCCTCCAGCACAACGAGCGGGCTGTATTCATCCCCACCGACGCGCGGCTGGGCGTCTCCGGGCGACCCCAAAGCGGCACGGGACAAGCCGCGCTGCTCACTGGTATCAATGTCCCGCAGCGCATCGGACGCCACTACGGACCCAAGCCCGACGCTACGACGCGCGCCATCGTCAGCGAGCACAGCTTGTTCCGGCGACTGCGGGAAATGGGCAAATCAGCGCGCCTCTTGACCGCCTACCCGCCGGGTCTACATGCGAATTGGCGGCGCGGTAAAACGCTGCGCTCCAGCATCCAACTGGCGGACTTTGCAGCCAATGGCGAGCAGCTGGGCATTGACGATATCCGGCAGAAGCGCGCGCTTACAGCGGAGTGGACGACTGACAGCTGGCGGCGACATCTAGGCATGGCGGAGCTGCCCGATTACAGCGCCGAAGAGGCGGGACGACTGCTGGCTTATTTGGCAGGCAACTATGACTTCGCCTTTCACTCGCATTGGATGACGGATCGTATCGGCCATCGCGGCACGCTAGAGGACGGTGTGGCGCTGCTGGAAGGCTTCGATCGCGTTCTGCACGGCTTGCTGGAGGCATGGGACGACGAGGCCGGGCTACTCGTTATCACCAGCGATCACGGTAATATGGAAGACCTCAGCACGCGCCGTCACACGCTCAATGCTGTGCCGACTGTGGTAATTGGCGCGCGCCGGACGGACTTTGCCAACGGCTACAGACGCCTGACGGACTTTGCGCCCGCCTGTGATAGAATGCTGCGCCATGACCCTTGAGCCAAGCCCAGCCGACCGCCAGCTCAGCGAGGGTGTCATCCGCTCCATCCTCGCCATTGTTTTCGCGCGCCTGGTCATCAATATCAGCAAGCGCTTCGCCTATCCATTTGTGTCGCCGATTGGCGCGGCTTTTGGCGTTTCGGTGGACAGCGTGCAGAATGTCATCGCGCTGACCAATGGCGCCGGCTTGATGAGTCCGCTGCTGGGCACAATCTCCGAGCGCTACGGACGCAAGACGGTCATGGTCGGCTGCCTGCTGATGATGACGCTGATGAGCCTGCTGGGCGCGCTCTTTGCGCACTGGGGCGTCTTCGTGCTGGTGATGTTTTCGCTGGGCGTCGGCAAAATCATCTTCGACCCGACCTTCCAAGCTTACTTGGGTGACATCATCCCCTTTGGGCGCCGCGCCCGCGTCATGGGCATCGCCGAGTTGAGCTGGGCATTGTCCCTGGTCATTGCTGCGCCAGTGACGGGCTATCTGCTTGACGCCAGCAGCTTGCAGGCGGTCTTCTTGTTTCTGGCGGTCATGTTGGGGTTGGGCGTGCTAGCTTTGTGGCTGCTTGTTGAAGCCGACAGCCGCCCCGACCACCATCAACGCATCCGTGTCATCAGCCCTCTCGCCGCCATCCGCAAAGTCAGCAGTCAGCCGCCCGCCCTCTTCGCGCTGCTCTTTTCGATGTGCCTCACCATTTCGCACGAGATCTTCTTCATCAATTACGGCTTATGGATGGAAGACGCCTTTGACCTCGTGTTGACGGCGCTGGGCACGCTCACCATCGTCATTGCTGTCGCCGAAGTCATTGGCGAGTTCATCGTCATCACGTTGGCGGACCGCGTCGGCGCCAAACGCACAGCCGTGACGGGCATGGCGGTCGGCGCAATTTGCATCATCATTATTCCTCATCTGTCATTCAGCTTGCCGTTGGCGATGTTCGGCATTTTCATCATGTTCATCAGTGTGGAAGCCTCGATTGTGTCAGCGTTGCCGCTCTTCACCGAGATTCTGCCCGACGCGCGCGCCGTCATGATGAGCGCCAATATGGGCGCGCATTCTTTGGGGCGGGTCATGGGCGCGGCGCTGGGCGCTTACCTCTACAAAGCCAGCGGTGGCGACTTCCTGCTGATTGGGGCGGTGGCCGGGATGGTTGCCTTGCTGTCGGCGCTGGCAATGCTAGTCGGCGTGCCAGCCAGCGGCCGCAAATTGAAAACACCCTGAATACCCGCGCAACACCCATCTTGACAGCTCGCTCGACTCCCTGTAGACTGCCCTGTCGCAAATCGACGGGCAACAACGATGTTTGAATCCCTTACCCAACGACTGGATATCGCCTTTGAAGGCTTGCGCAAGGGCGGCACGGTCAAAGAAGCCGATGTAAAAGATGTCATGCGCGAAGTGCGGATGGCATTGCTGGAAGCGGATGTTGCCCTGCCCATCGTCAAAGATTTCATCAAGCAAGTCCGCCAGCGCGCCCTGGGCGAAGAAGTTCACAAAGCGCTGAAACCCAGTGAGCAGGTCGTCAAAATCATCCACGAAGAGATGGTGGCGATGCTGGGCGAGGCTGGCCGGCTCAACTTCAGCGGCAGCGCCAGTCCGCATGTCATCATGATGGTGGGCTTGCAAGGCTCTGGCAAAACGACCAATACCGCCAAGCTGGCTTTGCACCTGCGCTCCATGGGCAGGAAGCCGCTGATGTTGGCGGCCGATACCTACCGTCCCGCCGCAGTCGACCAATTGGTCACGCTGGCCAAACAAATCAATGTGCCCTTCTATGAAGAAGGCACGAGCGATACGCCGCCGAGCATCGTGCGCCGCGGTCTGAAGCAGGCTCGTGATCAGGGCGCGGATATCGTGCTCATCGATACAGCTGGGCGCTTGCAAATTGACGACCGCTTGATGGGCGAGCTGGAAGACATCAAGCGAATCTCCTCGCCAGCCGAGATCCTGCTGGTCGCCGACGCCATGACCGGGCAAGAAGCCGTTTCCATCGCCCGCGGCTTCAACGAGCGGCTGGGCATCACTGGGCTGGTACTGACCAAGGTCGATGGCGACGCTCGCGGTGGCGCGGCGCTGTCCATGCGCGCGGTGACTGGCGTGCCCATCAAGTACATGGGCACTGGCGAGAAAATCAGCGCGGACACACTGGAGCTCTTCCACCCCGACCGCATTGCCCAGCGCATCCTCGGCATGGGCGACATCATGTCGCTGATCGAAAAGACGGAGACGCTCTACGAAGAAGAAGAGGCGCTGCGTCTGCAGAGCAAGATCATGAAGAACGAATTCACCCTGCAGGACTTCCTGGAACAGCTGCAGAAGCTGCGCCGCATGGGTCCGCTGGGCAAGGTGATGGGCATGATACCGGGCATGTCCAAGCTGCAGATGCAAGCCGAATTCAACAGCGATGATATGGAACAGCGCGTCCGGCAGGTCGAGGCGATCATCAACTCCATGACGCCGCAGGAACGCCGGCATCCGCGCATTTTGAAAGCCAGCCGCAAGCGCCGCATCGCCGCCGGCAGTGGCGTGGAAGTCCGCGATGTCAACGAGTTGCTCAAACAATTCCGGCAGATGAGCCGGCTCATGAATCAAATCAGCCGCGGGAAGATGCCCAAGATCCCCGGCTTAACCGCATAAACAAGCAGGAGAAAACACATGGTTCGTATTCGTCTACGCCGTCAAGGCTTGAAACGCCAGCCCAGCTACCGCATTGTCGTTATCGATCAGCGCAAAGCCCGTAACGGCAGCTACCTGGAAAACATCGGGCACTACAACCCCCGCACCCGCCCCGCCACCGAAATCATCCAGGAAGACCGCGCGCTGTACTGGCTGTCGGTTGGCGCGCAGCCCAGCGATGCCGTCCGCCGCTTGATGGAGCACACCGGCACTTGGGCGCGCTTCCAGCGTTTGCGCGATGGCGAAAGCTTGGACGACCTCGTGCGGGAAGCCGACGAGACCCGTCAGCCCCTGCCCAGCCCCAAGACCAATTATCCCGCGCCCGGCGATGGCGAAAGCAAAATTAAAGCGCGGGAAGCCGCTCGCCTAGCTGCCGCTTCCACCGAAAGCTAAGGACCCGGCAGGGACAGTAAATGGAAGAACAACTGGTTCAATATATCGCAGAGCAACTGGTCAAGCACCCCGACCAGGTGCGCGTAAGCCGCAAAGACACCAGCCGCAATGTCGTGCTGGAGTTGTCGGTAGCGCAGGGCGATATGGGGCGCGTCATCGGTCGCAATGGCCGCGTGGCCAACTCCATCCGCGCGCTGCTGCGCGCCATACCGGAGCAGAATCAGCGTGGTCGTGAACGACGACGGCGCGTCATCCTGGAAATTGAATAGCCGCTCGTGACTCATAAGCAAAGGCCCCGCCAACTGGTCATCGGCGAAATCCTGCGTCCGCATGGCCTGCGTGGCGAGTTGCGTATGCGCGTGCTCAGCCAGTATCCCGAGCAACTGAGCGACCTGCGCCATGTCTATCTAGCGGATACAGAAACGCAAGCCAACCCGCAGACTATCGGCGTCCGCAGCCTGCGTTTCAACAAATCCTTTGCCCTGCTCCAACTGGCTGGCTGTGACTCGCGCGACCAAGCGGAAACCCTGCGCGGCAAACTGGTGTACTGCGATATCGACCAGTTGCCGCCCCTGGACGCTGGCGAATATTTCCTGTTTCAACTCATCGACATGCGGGTCGTCGCTGACGGCAGCGAGATCGGGCGCATTCGCGAAGTGCTGGAAACCGGCGCCAATGATGTCTACATTATCGATAGTCTGGAACATGGCGAGTTGCTCGTTCCGGCGCACGACGAGACCATTGACGCAATCGACTTCGAAAAGGGTGTCGTCACGATGACATTGCCGGAGGGATTGCTACCCGCCGGCTGAGCCTCCACCCGCCTTGACATCGCTTCGTGTCCGCTGATATGCTTTGCGCGCATCCAGCATCTTCACGGAGCACGATGAGCGACAATCCGCAGCATCCCTACTGGTTGGGCTTGCATCTGCTGCCCAATTTCGGCATCGCCAAACTCTCGCAGTTGTTGGCGCATTTCGAATCGCCGGAAGCGTTGTGGAAAGAGTCGGATGCCGCCTTGCTGCGGCTCGACCTGCCGGGCAAAATGCTGGCTGAGTTCTGCGCCGCCCGCAGCAATATCGACCTGGCGCGCGAGATGCACAAAGTGTCGGCGGCTGGCGCGACTTTGGTAACGCAGGACGATACCGCCTATCCCACCATGCTGCGACAGCTTGCGAATCGCCCTACTTTGCTTTACATCCGCGGCCAGCTGCTGGCCGCGGACGAAAAATGCCTGGGTGTGGTGGGCACCCGCAAAGCTAGCAAGTACGGTTGGGATGCCGCGCACAGATTGTCCAATGCGCTGGCGCAGCAAGGCATCACCATCGTTTCTGGCTTGGCGCAGGGCATTGACGCGGCGGCGCATCGCGGCGCTTTGAGTGCTGGCGGGCGCACCATCGCGGTAGTGGGAAACGGCATCGACATCATCTATCCGCGCGACAACAGCGACCTGGCGGAGGAAATCGTTGAGAAAGGCGCGATGATCAGCGAGCTGCCCATCGGCACGCCGCCGGTCGGCACGAACTTCCCGCAGCGCAACCGCATCATCAGCGGCATATCGCATGGCGTGCTGGTGGCGGAAGCGCCGGAACGCAGCGGCGCGCTCAACACGGTCTCGCATGCCAGCGCGCAGGGGCGGGATGTCTTCGCTGTGCCGCACAATATCTTCAGCGTTAACGGGCGCGGTTGCAACCTGCTGATTCAGGATGGCGCCAAGCTGGTCAAAGATGTCAACGACATACTGGACGAACTGAATATCACGCATTTCGCGGCGCAAACCGCCATCCAAGTCGAGCAGATCCAGCCGGCCAACGAGACGGAAAGCGTGATCCTATCGCAGCTAGACGTGGACCCGACTCATGTCGACGACATCGTCCGCCAAACGCAGCTACCCACCGCGACCGTGACCAGCACGCTCGCTTTGCTCGAGCTAAAGGGACTTGCCGAGAGCGCAGGCGCTATGCAATACTGCCTCGCGCGAAATGCCAGCCAGTGAAAGCCGAGGCGATGGACAGCTATTACGCCCTGATTGCCGCGGGGGGCAGAGGCACACGCCTGTGGCCCCTCAGCCGAACGAACATGCCCAAGCAGTTGCTACCGCTGATTGAAGACCACAGCATGTTCCGCACCAGCATTGAGCGCATCCAACCGCTTTTCGCGCCGGAAGACATCTTCGTGGCAACTGGCGAACAGTACGCCGCGGAACTCAAAAAGGAAGCGCCAGGAATCCCCGAAGGCAACTTCATCATCGAGCCTTACGCCAAGAACACGGCGCCAGCGCTGGCATTGGCGCTGAGCGTCATCCAGCGGCGCGACCCTGAGGCGACTGTCGCCATCTTGACCGCTGATCATCATATCAGCCAGCGAGACAAATTCTGCGATGTGCTCCGCGCGGCTTGGGAACTGGCGCAAGATGGCAGAATCGTCACCTTGGGCATCGAGCCGAGCTATCCGTCCACGGGTTTCGGCTATATCCAGCAGGGGCAAACGCTGGGGGAGTGCGGCGGTTTCCCTGTCTACATGAGCAGACGTTTCACCGAAAAGCCGGATATCGTGCGGGCGACGCATTTCCTGGCTTCTGGCGAATACAGCTGGAACTCCGGCATGTTCATATGGCGCGTCGACCGCGCAATGCAAGATCTGGAGCGCTACCAGCCCGCCATGTACGCCATGTGTACCTACCTGCAATCCGTCAGCGACGGCCCCGATTACCAAGCCAAACTGCAGGATGTCTGGGAGACCATGCCCACCCTGTCCATTGATTTCGCTATCATGGAAAAAGCCGACAACATCGCTGTTATCCCCATCGATATCGGCTGGAGCGATGTCGGCGCTTGGGCGTCGCTCTATGATATTCTGCCGCAAGATAATTTTGGCAATTGCATCAAGGGGCAAGCTCGCGACAACCGTGTCATCTTGGATACGCGCGATACCCTGGTCTACAGCGACAGGCTGGCGGTGGCCATCGGCGTTGAAAATGTAGTCGTAGTGGACACGGAAGATGTGTTGCTGGTCTGTCACAAAGACCGCACCCAGGATGTCAAACAAGTTGTGGATTACCTGCGCGAAAATGGCAATGACGAATATCTCTAGCCCAAGATCGCAAACACCGAAGCCACCCGCCAGCAATGCAAATGAGAGGACTATGAGCGAGACTCTAGCCACCGCGCCGCCAGCCTACTGCGTCAAATGCCGGACGAAGCGCGACATGCAAGCGCCGCAAGCGGTCTTCACCAAGACCGGCGTACCAGCCACGCGCGGACAATGCGGCGAATGCGGCACGACGCTCTTCCGCATGGGCAGAACCGCCGCCCACGAAGGCATGCCCAAGCCGGAGATCGCGCCCAGACCGGGGCGCAAGAAGACGCGCGCCAAGGCAAAATCTAAACCCAAGTCCAAATCCAGAGCCAACGGCAGACACGCTGGCAAGGTCAAGCGGGTTGGCAAGCTGGTCATCGTCGAATCGCCGGCCAAAGCCCGCACCATCGGCGGCTTTCTGGGCAAAGGCTATACCGTGCTGTCATCGGTCGGGCATGTGCGCGATTTGCTGCGCAGCCGGCTGTCGGTCGATATCGAAAATAACTTTGAGCCGGAATACCGCGTGCCCAACGAAAAGCGCGCCACAGTCAAGGAGCTCAAAGCGGCGGCGGCTGGCGCGGAGGAAATTTTTATCGCGACTGACCCCGACCGCGAAGGTGAGGCGATTGCCTGGCATCTGGTGGCGGCGGCGGAAATGCCAGCCGACCGCATCAAACGCGTCGTCTTCCATGAAATCACCAATGGCGCTGTTGCGGAAGCCTTCGCCAACCCGCGCAACATCAACATGGACTTGGTCGATGCCCAACAAGCGCGCCGCATCTTGGATCGCCTGGTCGGCTATCAAGTATCGCCACTGCTTTGGGCGAAGGTGCGCAGCGGCTTGTCGGCGGGCCGCGTGCAGAGCATCGCCCTGCGCCTGGTGGTCGAGCGCGAAAAAGAAATCAGCGGCTTCGTGCCTGTGGAGCACTGGACGATTGATGCCGAACTGGCGAAGCAGCAGGCTTCCTCCACAATGCCCTTCACAGCGCGCTTGACCAAAATTGACGGCAAGAGCGTCAGCTACGACGCCAAGGGCGACAATCCGCCCGCGCTGGGCAGCGAGGCCGTCGTGCAGCCGCATGTGGACATCTTGGCGCGCAGCCTCTTCCAGGTGGAGGGAGTCAAACGCGGCACACGCCAAGCCAGGCCAGCCGCGCCCTTCACCACTAGCACCTTGCAGCAGGCGGCCTCATCGCGCCGCGGCATGAGCGCGGGCCGCACCATGCGCATCGCCCAGCAGTTGTATGAAGGCATCAAAATCGGCACGGGCAAGACCATCGGTCTCATCACCTACATGCGCACGGACAGCGTGCAAGTGTCTAAAGACTCGCAGTCCCAAGCCCACGCCTTCGTCAAAGACAAGTTCGGCGGGGGGTTCTTGCCCAAGTCGCCGCCTCGCTACAAGACTCGCGCCAAAGGAGCCCAGGAGGCGCATGAAGCCATCCGCCCGACCAGCGTGCAGCGGAGTCCCGAGTCGCTGGCGCCTTACCTGGACAAGGCGCAGCTGGGCATTTACACGCTGATATGGCAGCGCTTCGTCGCCAGCCAGATGGCGCCGGCTGTCTACGACACGCTGCGCATTGAAATCCGCGCCGGGTTGGCGCTGGATGACATGCCCTACCTGCTGCGCGCCGCCGGCAGCAAATTGAAATTCGCCGGGCATCTGGCGGTCAGTGGTGGCGGGAGAAATGGCGCCGATCAGCCAGCGCAGGATTTTCCCCAGCTTGCAGCAGGCGAACTGCTGGATCGTAAGCGCATCCTGCCCGAGCAGCATTTCACGCAGCCGCCGCCGCGCTACAGCGAAGCTACGCTCATCCGTCAGTTGGAAGAAAAGGGCATCGGCCGCCCCAGCACCTACGCCCCCACAGTCGGCATCATTCAGACCCGCGATTATGTGACACAGGAACAGCGCCGCCTCAAGCCGACCAAAACCGGCTTTGTGGTTTGCGAACTGCTTTCGGAGTTCTTCGCCGAGGAGATGGACTACGCCTTCACCGCCAGGATGGAAGACCAACTGGACGCAGTTTCCAGCGGCAAGCTGGAATGGCGGCCCATGCTGGGCGAGTTCTATCAGCCTTTTGAACAGCGCCTGGAACACGCCCGCGAAAATATGCCACGGCGCGATGTCGCGGAGAAGATCGGGCGCGGCTGCCCCAGCTGCGAAGAGGGCGATCTGGTCGTCAAACACTCGCGCTACGGCAAGTTCATCGGCTGTTCGCGCTATCCCGATTGCAAGCATACCGAAAAGTACCTGGAGCGCACGGGACATCTTTGCCCGGACTGCGGCGAGACAGCGCAAGGCGAGATCGTGCGCAAACGCACCCGCAAAAACCGCACTTTCTATGGCTGCAGCCGTTACCCGGAATGCGATTATACGACCTGGCAGTTGCCACGAAACGCGAAAAGAAAGGAGGCAACGGAAGACGCTGCCGTCTAGGCGCATCTCCGCATGGAAAGCCGACAAACTGCGGGCAAATTGCCGCGCATTGCGTTTGTTGCCATTTTGCAACCACCCTATAATGCCCCGCAGACAATTATTTGCAGGCTCGAAAGGTTGATCTACATGAGTCTTCAAGGCGGCAATTCACCTCGTCCCCAAGCTGCCATGCCCAATGTAGGCGCTGGCGGACGCGCTCTTACGATGTCCAATCCGCGAATCCAAAGCCTGGTTGCATCAGCGCCGCAACGCGCCACTATTGCCTTGATCTTGCTTGGCATGATCATCGGGTTGGTCGTCGCCTATGTCGTCATTCCCACCGAGTTCACCGGCGCTTCCCCCCGTCACATGAGCCAGCAAGCCATCCAGCAATGGGTGCGCATGGTCGCTGTTGGGCATTCGCAGAATATCAGCTACGATGACACCAACGCCCTGCTCGTGCTGCAGCAGATACCCGAACCGCAAGCCACCGTCCGCAGCTTGGCTGCCAATCTGCAGATTCCCTTGGCTGAGCGGCAAGCGCTGGATGCGCTGACCCAGATCGCCGGCTTCAACGAACTGCGTGGAACGCTAGCGCCCCAAGATCCCGGCGTCGCCATCAGCAGCTTGCAGATTATCGCGTCGCTGGTGGTTGTGGCGCTGGGCGCGGTTGTTTTGACGATCGTTGGGCGAGGCTTATTGACGGTCAGTGGCGGCGCAACCTCGAATGCCCACAATGCGGCAGCAGCAGACGATGTAGGCGCAGGGATGGAAAATGCCGCTCCGCAGTCATACAGTCCCCATGGAAACGTCCCCGCTGGCAGCCCGCCCAGCGGCACGATGCACCCGCAATATGGCGCGCCCGTGCTGCATACGATGTCGTCTTATGTCAAAGGCAGCAACTATGACGAGTCCTTTGCCATTGAGCTGAGCAACGAGCAAGGCAACGAATTTCTGGGCGAATGCGGCATCTCGGCGGCGACTCAAGTTGAGGGCGAATTGCAGTCGGTGGAGTTCTGGGGCTTCGACATCCAGACGCAGGAGACGCTGTCCCGCTTCTTCGCGGCGCCAGCTGCCCTGAGCGATCCGGCGCTGCTGGCGAACTTGGGCGAGCGCGTCAACAACCCCGCCCAGGATATTGCGGCGGCGGAACCGGGCGCCGTGCTGGTCGTGGAGAGCAGCGCGCTCATCATCCAGGCGGAGGTCAAGGGCATTATCTGCAATTATGGCGGCGGCTTGCCCAACAGCGGCATCGAGTCGCTGCAAATCGAGCTTATGGTATGGCACAAAGGCTTGCAGCGCGCGGGGGTGCCTGCAGAAAGTTACCCCGGGTCGGTGGGATCGCCCTTCGGTGAATTCGCTGAGGTCAAGGTCGCGCCGCCATCAGGAAGCGCCTCGCCTGCTCCACCGCCACCTGCATCCAGTGAGGGCGCGACGCAGCCCGCCAAACGCCCCGAGGACGAAGAGGAAGATCCCTTCGGCGGCACTGGCAACTTCATGCCCTATTCATAATGCGAGAAAGGGAGCCGTCCAGATGGTGCGGCTCTTTGCGGCAGGTCAACGCACGGACACAATCTTGAACTTGATGACGCCGCCCGGGGTCTGCACTTTCACATTCTTGCCCTGAGTTTTGCCCAGCAGCGCCGCGCCAATCGGGCTTTCCAAGGAGATTTTGCTCTGCCTGGGGTTGGCTTCCGCGCTGCCAACGATCTGGTATTCTTCTGACTCGTCTTCGCCATCTTCGAGGATCTCGACGGTCGAGCCCACGCGTACTTCGTCATCTAAGCCGCCGGCTTCGACAATCACAGCATCCCGCAGGATAACTTCCAACTGCTGCACCCGGCCCTCAACAAAGCCCAGTTGCTCCTTGGCATCGTGATAATCGGCGTTCTCTTTGAGGTCGCCCTGCGCAACAGCATTTTTCAGCTTTAGCGCCAGTTCCGGACGACGCACTTCAATCAAATGCCGCAGCTCGTTGCGAAGTTCTGTTTCGCCGGCGCGGGTCAGATAGCTTGCTTTTGAATCCATGCCTCAATTCCTTCGCTCTCATTTGCCTGTCCAGTTTCCGCTTCCGTTTGCAGCCGCGCCATCAGCGCCAGCACATTGTCACGGTGCAACTGCTCGACAAGGCCTTGCAGCAGGGCGTAACTCTTGCCGCAGTCCGCCAGAGACAGTCGCGTTTCGATATCGTCGTCGCCGCTCGCCATGCCGTCGCGCAGGCCTTCATAGAGCCGGCGCATATAGTCGAGATCGCTGGCGATCTTTTCTTGCGCTTCGCCCCGCAAAATGATGTCGCCATGCCCCTGTACCAGATTCTCGCAGTCGCATTCCGCCAGCCTCTCTATGGAACGCGCCAATTGCAGAAAATCGCCATCGACAAAATAGGGCACGGGCATCAGCGTGTCGGCGGCGAAGAGCGTATCATCATTCACCAGGCAGGTGATGGAATCGGGACTGTGCCCCGGGCTATGGCGCAGCTCAAAGCGGCAGCCGGCCATTTCCAGCACAAGGGAATCCTCGAATGTGCGCGTCGGCAGCACGACCTGCACCGCATCAAAATCGCCACTTGTAGCCTGCATCTGCCGCAGTGCCTCATGGCCGCGGCTCGCCAGCAGCTCCCGGCAAAGCGTATGGGAAATCACCTGCGCATCCGGGAAGAAGCAGGCACCGGTTGTATGATCGGCGTGATAATGCGTATTGATGACATAGCGCACGCGGGTTCCCAAGCCTGTCTCGATAAATCGGCGGAGGCGCAGGGTCTCTTCCGGATAAAGCAAGGTGTCGATCAATACAGCGCCCGCGTCGGTGAGCGCCAGCCCAGCTGTGACTTGGGCGTACAAGTCGCTGCGGAAGACAAAAATGTGATCCGTGATTCGCTCGCGCTGCATGTGCGGACCAGGCTGTTGGCGAGAAAAGGAGCAAACGCCAGTATAGCCAGCGGCGCAGGCAAATACAAGGGACGCCCGTCAGCGCAGCGTTGTCTGCGGGATTGACTGCGCTATACTGTCTACTGTCCGTAACCGCCGAAATGGAGCGACTTGCGCAGATGCGAATGCGGTCAAAGCAACTTGCCCGTCTGATTTTCATGGTTGTGCTGTTTCTATCAACCGGCATCGGCGCAGGCGCGCAGGCGACCCGGCGCATCGGCGTGATTGGTGCGGCCGACGGGTCTCTGGTCAAAGGCGCGCGCCTGGCGGCAGAGCGCATCAATGCGGGCGGCGGCTTGCGCAACGCCAGCGGGTTTGCCTACCAGTTGCGCGTGGTGGATACGCCCGCCGACAACATGGACATCGCTGTCGCCAACATGCGCCAGGCGCGAGCCATCGCTGTGCTAGGTCCCGACTCCGCCGACTTGGTCCGGCGCAATATGCCGCTGCTGGCCGGGCTGAATATGCCAATCTTCACAGCGGCGACTGACGACGATTTGCTATGGCGAGACGAGAGTCGGCGCATCTTCCGCAGCCGCGCTAGTCAAAGCGACATGGCCGACGCACTGGCGGATTATGTCGTCTATTCGCTGGGCGCGCGCGCCGTCAGTTTCATCCAGCTTGATACTTCGTTGGCTGGCAGCATTGCCGCGTTATCCGAAGCGCTGGCGGCGCAGGGATTGCGACTTTCCAGCGCCTTTGTCGATGCGCGGCGCTCTGATCTTGGCGCGACGGCGCGGTCGCTGAGGTCCGAAAGTCCCCGCGCTGTGGTGATTGCGGGCGCGCCAGGGCAGGCGGGTTTGGTGGTCAATGAATTGCGCGCGGAAGGCTATGCCGGCGCTATCGTTTATGACCGCGCGGACGATGCGGCTTTCCTCGGTGCGCTGGCGGGCGGTTCGCAGGCGGACATCATCGCAGCGCAGTCCTGGTCGGTCGCGCAGCAGAATCCCATGAACCGCGAATTCGTGCTGGCTTATGTGCAGCGCTATCGCCAAGTTCCTGATGCCTTCAGCGTCGCGGCTTATGACGCTGTCACCCTGCTGGCGCGCGCATTCGCCATGCCCGGCGACTTGACTCGCAACCTTGCCGCCTTGCGCGAAGAAGAGGGCGCTCAGGGTTTGCTGACTCCCGCGCTGCTGCGGCGTGGGGAAACCAGTCGCAATGTGGTCATCACGCGGCTGGACGAAGACGGCAGGCAGACTGTCGCCGCTCAATACCGCGACGGACAGCAGACAAGCGCCTTCCAGCTTGTCACAGCGGCAAGCGCGACAACTGCGCCCATCCGCACGCCAACACCATTTGCCACGCCGACACCCGCCGGCTACCACCTGGTCGTCCAGAGCCGCTATCAGAATGTCCGCAGCGGCCCGGGATTGGAGTACGATGTCATCGGGCAGGCGATACAAGGGGCGCAGTTGCGCGTGCTGGGTCGCTCGCCCGACAACAACTGGCTGGTCATCGATTATCGCGGGCAGTATGGCTGGCTGGCGGCTTACCTGGTCGAGACCTTCGGCGCGCAGAACCTCATCCCCATCATCCAGCCGCCCATGACGCCAACGCCAATCGCCACCAGCACACCGCCAGCGCCATCGTTAGCCGACATAATCGTCGTCGCTGTGGGACCAAAACGCTTGCCCCTGAACCAGCCAACCAGCGTCGATGTAACCGTCATGAATCGTAGCGCAAGCCCGGCCGGCTACTTCAGCATCGCCGCTACTTTCCAGCCTGGCAGTTATTATTCGTCGGCCAGCGTGAATGGATTGAGCGCGGGCGAAAGCAAGACAGTGCAGTTGACTGCGCAAATCAGCGGCGCGCCTGGGCAGAATGCGGTCGTCATCGTTGCCGACCTCAATCAGCAGGTCTGGGAAGGCGAGGCAGGCGAAGCCAACAACGATTCTTTCATTTTTCATTACATCGCCGACCGCGCCGTCTACTATGAATCGTCCACGACGCTCTCCGCCAGCGCTGTCGACCTGGAAGGTTTCGGCGGCATCCCTGATATCGGCTGGCAGAACGGCATTTTCCGCACGCTGAACAACGCGGCGCTCGTGCAGATTAGCGAATACGACCGCTACCAGGATATCAGTTACGGCGATATCGATGCGGCTCGCGCCTATGGGCAAACTTTGAGCGGGGATCAAGCGCTCTACAAGACCTTCGGCATCGTAACCAGCGAGGGGCGGCGCGGCGTGGTTTACTTCTATGAGCGTTCGCCCGAGGGCTGGCTGCGACTGCGCTACCGCATTTATCACTAATCCAGCACGATTTCAACGAAGGTCGTGCGCAGCGGCTCAACGCTGAGCGTCTCTCGATAGGCGATTGCGCCGTTGTCCTTCAACATGATCAACTGATAATCGCCCGCCGGCAAATCGCTGATGGTGAAGTTCTCATCCCAAACCGAGTCGGGATTGACGCTATCGTCGGCATAAGTGTAAACATCGCGCTGCATATTCTCATTGCGCAGCCGCAGCCGTTTGCCATAGATAGTTTCGCCAGCAGCATCGCGCAGCGAACCGGCGATCAGTCCGCGTCCGCGATAATGTTGCAGCCACAGCGCCGGGTTGCGCGTCGCCCGATAGTCAAACGGATCCTCCGCGCGGACTTCGAAATGAAGGTGCGCGCCAATGGCCACCCCGCTGGAACCGACCCGCCCGATCAAGTCCAGGTCGCCCAGCGTCTGTCCTGATTCCACCGCGACGCTCCGCAGATGCCCGTAGAGCGTGAAGATCCGCTCGCCAGCCAGCGATTCGAGCTCATGTGCGATGACAACGACATTTCCGTAATAATCCAGGACGGGTCCCAGCAAGGTCTCGGAATCGTCGCTGGCGTAGACGACCGTGCCGGCCAGGCTGGCATAGACCGGCGTGCCGCGCGGATTGACAAATTCCACACCGAGATGCACGGGACGCACACCCTGCTGCGTGCTGCCGTAGGGATAGCTGCGGTCTGCCCAGTGTGTGAGTCCATCGGCGAGTTCGATAGGGCGATGCAAGATATTGTGTTCGACGCGCTCGACTGCTTCGGGAGGCGACAAGGGCGTCGGCGTCAATTCCTGCGCGGAAGCGCCAGGCATCCCCATGCCAAGCGCCAAAAAGATCGCCCCAAGGCGCAAAGTCCGCAGGCAGCGCCAGCTCATCACGCGCTAATCGTGAAGGACACGCTGCCGATGAAAACGCCATCCGCATAGAGCGCCGCCGTGTAACTGCCAGGCGTAAAGGCAAAGTCGCCGGGCGCAGCGTAGAACCAGATGCACTCAAAGTCTCGGGAACGCTCTGCCAGAAAAGACCAACTGTAGACATCGCGCCCCTGGTATTGCCATTGGGTGGTAAACCGTGTACCCGCTCTCAAGTTGGCGACCTGCGCAGTAAGATAGATTCGCGCGTGAGTTGGCGTGAAACTTTGCACAGCGCCGAGCGAGCAGCCGCTATTGGAGTCGACGCCTTCCGCCATTGCCAGTCTGGAAACAGTCATTTCCCCTGTCGCGTCGCTGCTGGGCGCATCATCCAGCATGTTGTCGTCCAGCGATCTGCCCATGTCTTCCGCGCTGACGACCACGGCGCGCAAGGCCGGCGTTGCGGTGTAACTCGCGCGCAGGGTGGCGCCCAAAGCTGCATTTACTGCCGAAAGCTGTGCCACGCGTGTGCCAGCCGCAATGACTGTCGTCACGACCATGTCGCGGTCGACACTGGCAGCCGCGCGGATGCCGGCGCTTTCCGTCGCAGCAGCGGTCAGATCCACGCCAATCGTCGCCACTGCATCATCGCCTGCAAAAGCCTGACAACCCGCCAGCGATATCAGGACAAGCAGGCAGGCAGCCTTGATGAAGCCGCCGAAACATGTTACATTTGCCATAGATTGCCCCCGTAGCTCAGGGGATAGAGCGCTGGTTTCCGGAACCAGGCGCACAGGTTCGAATCCTGTCGGGGGTGCAAAGCTCGTCCTAACGCAACCGCGTGTGACTCAGTCCGCCACTTGACTCGAGATCTGCTCCATCCGCGACCGGTATTCTGGCATGTAGATGACCGACTTTTGCTTGCGCGATTCCTCAGCGGCGAAAGCCAGCAGGTGGCTCTCCAAGGACTCGCGGGCGGTGGTCAGGCTGTCGTCTGGCGTGCCGCGCAGGGCATTGACAAAGCTGCGCATGATGCCGTGATCGCCGCCGCCATGCCCACCGCTGGTGTTTTCAATATCTGGCACCTGTTCCACCGTCCCCGTCAGATGGTCGTGTACGGTCATGGTGTTGCCGCGCTCGGTGAACTCGCCGTAGAGCGTGGCTTTCGTGCCATCCCAGCGCATTGTGCGCCCTTCGATATCACTCTGCCCTTGCATCACCAAGCTGACTATCGTGCCGTCGTCCAGCTCCATGTTGACGGATTGATGATCGACGACATCGTTGTCGCAGAAATAAACGCACCTTCCGTACCAGCCATCTTTTAACTCCTGCAGGCGCGCGTCATCGGAGTCAATCCAGGTAACGGCGTTCCGCTGCCAGGTTGAGCCTTCGTGGAGGTAGCGTCGTGTCGCTTCGTATTTACAGGTATCCGCCGCCGGGCAGCCGTCGGTGCAGCGCAGCGTGGCGCCCTCAGGGGCATTTTCCGGGCGGAAATGCGTCAAACTGCCGAAGGATTGGAGATGCACCACCTGCCGGCGCAGGATCCACAGCAAAATATCGAAGTCGTGGCAGCACTTGGATAAGATCATCGGTCCGGAACTGGCTTCATTGCGCCAGTTGCCGCGCACGAAGCTGTGCGCCATGTGATGGTAAGCCAGATTCTCGCGATGCGTCACGCTGACAATGCGCCCCAGCCTGCCCGACTGCACCACCTGCCGTAACGCTTGCCAAAAGCGGTTGTAGCGCAGCACATGGCAAACTTGCAGCAGGCGCCCGCTGGCTTCCGCTTTTTGCACTAGCCGCACATTTTCCTCCGGCACGGGCGTCATCGGCTTTTCCAGCAGCACATCGTAACCCGCGTCCAGCATTTGCATGGTCGACTGATAATGCACGCGGTCCATCGTGGCATTGATGAGGCAGGATGCCGCAGGCGCGGGGGCGTCCAACAGCGACTGCCAGCTGTCGAAGGTCATTTCCGGCGCGATGCCGTGCAGGCGCACAAAGCGCTCTCGGCTTATGGGGTCGGGTTCCGCCACGCCGACCACGCGGAGATCATCTGGATATTCCAGCGCAAATTGCCCGTAAGCATTGCCGCGCCCGCCAGCGCCCACCACCACAGTCTCGATTGCCGCCATATGATTCTCCCTGTTCACCCATTCTTGCGCTGCCCCCATTTTACAGCATTTCGAAGCGGTCGCACTTAGATCTGAATTCATAATTGCACGAACTTGACAAAGTGAGCACATTGGATATACTAGGGGCAGGTTTTAGAAAAGACGATACATATATGGCTGTCAAGCGCCCCGCAGTTAATCACGAAGTTATGCAGCAGATGAATCGCGCGCTGATATTGGACAGCTTGCGCAAGCAGCCGTCGCAAACGCGCTCTAAACTGGCTGATCGCATGGGGCTCACCCGCAGCGCCATGAGCAACCTCACCGATGATCTGATTCGAGCGGAAATGATACACGAAGTCGGTTTCGAGAAGTCGACCGGCGGGCGGCGCGGCATCCTCCTTGAGTTGAACCCGGATGGTGGCGGCGTTATCGCGCTGAAGTTTAACAAGTCCTCTGTGCAGTGCGCGCTGGTCAACCTGGTCGGCGAGATCTTGTGGCACGAACTGACGCCGCTGGAAAGCACTGACGAGACCCTCGTGCTGGCTCTTTGCCGTCAGCAGATCGAGATGGCGCTGCAGCAGAATGACGGCGCGCGTCCAGTTTTGGGCATTGGCGTGGCCGCGCCTGGGCTCATCAGCGATGATGGCGACATGCTCTATTCGAAATTCATGGATTGGCGCAATGTCAGCTTCCGCCGTGAATGGGAAGCGGTTTACGGCCTGCCAGTTAGCGTGGACAACTTGGTCAGTTTGGCGGCGCTGGGCGAGAGCCGCTACGGCAGCGCGGCAAATGACAGCCACTTCTTCTACATTGAGGTCGGCTACGGCGCGGGCGCGGGCATCGTTATCAACCACCAACTGTATCAAGGCAGGCATGGCTTGGCTGGCGAAATCGGCTATATGCAGGCGGCTACCCCGGACACGGGCGGTTGGAGCACGACCGACTGGCAAGAACTTGTCAACATCCCCAATTTTTTAAAGATAAGCAAACGTCTGATCGACTCGGGCTGCCAGACCAGCCTGAATAGCGCGACCCTGAACTTCCGCGCGTTGGTGGATGCCCTGCACAATGGCGACCCGGCTGCCTGCTTGGCGCTTGACGAGTTGAGTTGCCATCTTGGCACTGGCTTTGCCAGCTTATACAATGTCTTCGACATTTCGGTCTTTATTTTGGGTGGCGAATTGGGGCGCGAATATGAAGCCTCCCTGAGCGTGATCCACCAAGAAATGCAACCTTACCTGGTCGCGCAACCGCCTGATGGCATTGATCTGCGCATTTCGCGGATGCAGCCGGACGCTGCCCTGATAGGCGCGGCCGCTCGCGTCTTTGACACGGTGCTTATTGAGCCGTCGCTGTCCGTCAGAATCTAGCCAGCCCGCCGCCATACTATGGCGCTTATCCGACCAGCTAGCGTAAGGAGCAGCGTATCGACAGGTGACCGCAGTAAACAGCCTGTAGTTCATAGACTCTACCGAGGGAGGAAGACCCAATGTATAAACGAATTCTGCTGATTGCCGCCCTGCTTTGCAGTCTTGGCATGCTCGCCCTGGCGCCCGTGCAGGCTGACGGGCACACGACGCTCAATGTGGCTTGGCCCTACCAGGTGCCACCCACGGGCCATTTCAACACCTTCGCATCCGGCGGCATCGCGCTGGGGCAATACCAAGACCTTCATGAGCCGCCTCTGGCTGTCCTGATGTGGGCGACCGGCGAATACGAAGGCATGATCGCCGAAGAATTCGGCTGGGATGACGACGGCAACTATGTGATCAAAGTGGTGGAAGGCTACAGTTGGAGCGACGGCAGCTCCATGACCGCAGCCGATCTGATGGCCACTTTCAATATCTTCCGTCTGCGCGGCGACACCGTCTGGGCGAACATGACCGGCATTGAAATGGTCGACGACTCCACCGTCAAATTCGTCATGAGTGCGCCTTCCAGCCTGGCGGAGCGCATCATCTTGACCACCAACTTGCGCCCAGCCAGCGTCTTTGGCGATATCGCCGACCGCGCCGCCATGATGAGCCCCGATGACGACGGCTGGAGCGATCTCTTGGCAGAATTGACCGAATTCCGCCCCGAAGCGCCCGTCTCCGGCGGTCCCTACACCATCTTGCCAGACACCATCACCGAAGCCAGCCTGATGATGGAACTGAATCCCGGCGGCTTTGCTGGCGACATCCAGCACTACGACTCGGTGCGCATGTGGAATGGCGAGACGGAAGTGGTTACGCCTCTGGTCGCTAATGCCGAACTGCACTACATCACGCACGGCATCCCGCCCACAACCGAAGAGGACTTCGGCAATCGCGGCATCGACATCGTGCGCTCCGGCATGAACAACGGTCCTGGCTTGTATGTCAACCATGCCATCTATCCGCTGAATTTGGTTGAGGTGCGTCAAGCCATCGCCTACGCCATTGACCGCGTCCAAAACGGGTTCGTCAGCCTGGGCGAGTCTGGCGTGGCGGTTGAATACATGACCGGCATGAGCGACGGTTTGTCGGATGCCTGGCTGGGCGACGATACCATCGATATGCTCAACACCTACGATCACGACCTGATGCAGGCGGAAGAGCTGCTGATGGGCGCGGGCTTCAGCCGCGGCGACGATGGCATGTGGATGGACGACAACGGCGACCCCCTGGCTTTCGAGCTGACCTTCCCGCAGGAATTTGCCGACTGGTCCGCAGCGGCTGAGAACGCGACGGCGCAGCTGAATGACTTCGGCTTTGACATCACTGCGCGCGGCGTCCAGTTCCAGCAGCACCCGCAGGACATCTACGCCAGCAACTTCGAGATGGCGATCCGCAACTGGGGCTTGGGGGATCCCATCCCCGGGCGCAGCTATCTGCAAGCCTACAACCGCTACAACGGTCAAGGCGACCTGGCTGGCGAAGCTGGCGGCGGCGGCATGAACTTCGACAACAACATCAGCTTCAGCGGCGGCATGATCAATGTATTTGATGTGTCCAACGCGAGCTCGCAGGGAGTTGACGCTGGCGCGCAGGCCGACCTGGTCACACAGCTCGCCATCTCCTACAACGAGCTGCTGCCGGCTATTCCGCTGTGGGAGCGTTACACCAACAACGCGCTGAACCGCAACTTCATCAGCGTGCCGGATACCAGCGACCCCATCTTCGCCAACTTTGGCGGCGGTGCGGACAACTGGATGACCTACCTGATCCTGACTGGCGTTACCGCGCCGGCGGACATGTAGCTATCGCACGAGCTCCTTAGGGGCTTGCACAAACGGGGGTGGGCAATATCGCCTGCCCCTAGCCTTGCCTGGAGGCTGCCAGTGGCGCAACAGCAGCAGACGAGCGCGGAAACAACGCCCCTTGCTGATAGGCTCTACGATATTGCTTCTTCCATATACAAAAATTACACGGCCCGAGTCTTCCTGCAGGCGCTGATCACCATTTGGGTGGTGATGAGCGTGACATTTTTGCTGGCGCGGGAAATGCCCGGCAATCCTATAGATGTGTTAATCGAGCAGATTTTGACCGCCGAAGGCATCTCCTACCAGGAAGCTTACGACCGCGTCGCCGCCAGCTTCAACTTCGACGCCAGCGCGACGCTGGGCGAGCAATATCTTGATTGGCTTGGCGATCTGATCCGCCTTGACCTGGGCACATCCATCACATCGCCGGGCACGAAAGTCATTGACGAGATTGCCCGTTTCTTGCCCTGGACGCTCTTTGCGGTGGGCTCCGGCTTGTTGATCAGTTTCGTGCTGGGCATCGCGGCCGGCATGCCCATGGCGTATTACCGCGGCTCCAAGCTGGATCATTCGCTATCCTTTCTCAGTTCTTTCACCACAGGCGTGCCCAATTACATCTGGGGTCTGCTGATCATCATCGGTCCCGGCATTGCCTGGCGCTGGTTTGATGTCGGCGCGGCGCGCGGCACCTATGACGCTGGTTTGACGCCGGGCTTGAACCTGCCCTTCATCCTCAGCGCGCTGGAACACGCCGCTTTGCCAGTCTTTACTTATGTCATCGCCATCCTCGGCACCTGGATGCTGAGCATGAAGAGCAGCACGACTGGTGTGCTGAACGAAGATTATGTCAATGTGGCGGAAGCGCGCGGACTGAAAGAGCGCACCGTCATCGCTTCCTATGTGGGGCGCAATGCTGCGCTGCCGCTGTTTACGCAGCTCACCATCAGCATCGGTTTTGTCTTGTCCAGCGGCGTCGTGGTCGAAGAGATCTTCGTCTACTGGGGCATTGGGCATTATCTGTTCCAGTCCATCACCGTGCGCGATTACACCTCCCTGCAAGGCGTTGTTCTGCTCTTGACCTCCGTCATCGTTTTCTCAAATCTCTTCGCGGATTTGACTTACGGCTTGCTGGATCCGCGCGTGCGCGTCTCGGGAGAGAAGTGATCATGACTTCAAACCCGTTCTTAAACGACTTGCTCCACCTGCCGCTTGACCTGCTGCGCGGGATTGCAGGATTTTTGCGCCGCCTGAGCGCTAACAAGCCCGGCTTCATTGGTTTTCTGGGCTTGCTGCTCTACTTCATCGTGACCTTCATCATGCCCGGCTTCGTCGAGTTCGACAACGAGCCCAAGCTGGATCAAATCACCGGTCCGATCGGCTCGCGCATTCAACTGGCGGTGCACCGCGACCATTCGCACAGGAACAGCCTAGAGGCATTGGCGGGCATGACCGTGGGCGTTGTCGACCAGACGGGCGGTCCCAGCTTCATTGAACCCTGGAGCGAAACGCTCACCGTCGAGAAGTATCGCTGGACCAGCCGCCGTCAAGGACCAGGCATCACCGCCTCGCTGATCGACCTGGCCAACAAAGAAATCGATGGCGTGCTGATTTTTTCCAAGAAGGTGAAAGAAGTCATCACCGAGCAGGAAGATGAAGAACTGCGCCAACTCTTCCGGGACAACATCGTCATTTCCAATCCCGCGCTTGGTCCGCCGCATCTGCTGGGCACGGACACGCAAGGACGCGATATTGCCTCACACATGGTGCATGGCGGCCAGATTTTGATTTTGACGGCGCTGATTGGCGGCGTCATCGCTACTTTGATCGCCCTATTCTTCGGTTCGCTGTCGGCGCTGGTCGGCGGCTTCATTGACAAGCTCTTCACAGCGCTGGCGAATCTCTTTCTCGCCATCCCGCAATTCATCCTGATAGTGGTACTGGCTGGCGTATTACGTTTTGACAGCACGCTTTATCTGGGCGTCATCATCGGTCTGCTGATTTGGCCCGCCCTGCTGCGCGCCATCCGCTCCCAGGTGCTGAGCCTGCGCGAACGCGACTTTGT
Organism: Anaerolineae bacterium; assembly: GCA_034420985.1. Taxonomy (GTDB): domain Bacteria; phylum Chloroflexota; class Anaerolineae; order Aggregatilineales; family Phototrophicaceae; genus UBA6055. The sequence continues at coordinate 123,302 of DAOUKU010000052.1, forward strand.
GGAGGCAGCGCGCTCCCTCGGCTTGAGCACGAATCACATCATTTTCCGCGAGATTCTGCCCAATATGAGCAGTTATGTGCTGATCAACCTCATCTTTTCCATCACCATCGCCATGTATTTTCAGATCGGCTTGGTGGTGCTGGGTTTGGCGCCAATCAGCGATTACACCTGGGGTGTGATGATTTATTTCGGTCGCTCGCGCGGCACGTTATACAATCCGGACGGTGCAAGCATGGCATTGTCGCCCGTTCTCGCCATCGCTTTGTTCCAGGTTTGCCTGGTGCTATTCGCGCGCGCTGTCGAAGAAGTCTTTGACCCGCGCCTGCGCAGCGCCGTTTGATGGGAGCGCCAATGTCCGCTTTGCCGCCCGAGACTATCCTGCGCGTTGACGATCTCTCCATCGTCTATCGTACTGCCCGCGGCGATGTCAAAGCGACCAGCCATGTCTCTTTCGATCTCAAGCGCGGCGAGGCAATGGCGCTGATTGGCGAGAGCGGCAGCGGCAAAACAACTATCAGCTTGGCGCTCATCCGCAAATTGCCCAAGAACGCTGTGGTTACCAGCGGGCAAATCCTCTATCAACGCGTCGAGCATGTTCAGGATGTGCTGGAGTTGAGTCGGCAGCAGTTGCGTTCCTTCCGCTGGAACGACTGCGCGATGGTCTTCCAGGGCGCGCAGAACGCCTTTAATCCCGTGTTGAAAGTGCGCAAGCAATTTGAAGATACAGCCCACGCCCACGGCTGGACGGACAAAGCGGCTGTTCGCAAACGCGCGCTGTCTCTGCTTGAGTTGGTGCGGCTGGACCCGGAGCGCGTCTATGACTCCTTCCCGCATGAGCTTAGCGGCGGCATGAAGCAGCGGACATTACTGGCGCTGGGCGTTCTGCTGAGCCCGCAAGTGGTCATCCTGGATGAACCGACCACAGCACTGGACATTTTGACGCAGCGCGCCATCATCGATGTGCTCAACGACATGCAGCGGCAGCTGCAATTCAGCATCATCTTCATCAGCCATGATTTGTCTCTGGCAGCCGAGATGGCGGATACAGTCGCCACGGTCTACGCCGGTGAAATCGTGGAAATTGGCGCAGTCAACGATATCTTCTATCGCTCGCTGCATCCTTATACTTATGGTTTGCTGACCTCGGTGCCCACGCTGGAACATGCGCAGGACCTGCTGCAGAGCATCCCTGGCTCGCCGCCCAATCTCATCGCGCCACCAAGCGGCTGCAAATTTCACCCGCGCTGCAGCTTCGCCAGCGACCAGTGCACGGACGAATCTCCGTCGCTAGCTCAGGATTTGGGCACGCATCCGGCAGCTTGCTGGCACAAGGACAATCTGCTTGCCAGCCGCAAGGAAGGCGCCTGATGTCAGAACCGATCATTGAATTGCAAGGCATCTATCGCAGCTTCAAATCGGGGCGCACGGTCGTGCCGGTGCTGCAGGATATCAGCTTCGCCATCAATAAGCTGGAGTTCCTGTGCCTGGTGGGCGAGAGCGGCTGTGGCAAGACCACGACCGGCAAGATCATCTGCGGTCTGCTGCCACCCAGCAGCGGCACGATTCGCTTTGAAGGCGAAGACATCGCGGCCTTGCGCGGCGCGGAGAAGCGGCGACATCGGCGTTCTGTGCAGATTATCCACCAAGATCCTTATGCCTCTCTCAATCCGACTCAGACCATCTACGAGATGTTGAGCTATCCTTTGCTGGAGCACCGCCTGGTGAAGGGCCGGCGCGGCGCTCAGGATCGCGTGCGAGAGCTGTTAGACCTGGTTGACCTGTCGCCTGTGGATGACTTCATCGACAAGTATCCACATCAGCTAAGCGGTGGGCAGCGACAAAGGGTCAGCATCGCTCGCGCCTTGACTACCGAGCCATCCGTCATCGTCGCCGACGAGTCGGTCAGCATGGTCGATGTGTCGATTCGCATTGGCTTGCTGCAGATGATGATGGACTTGCGCGACCGCTTAGATGTCACCATCGTCTTCATCACGCATGATCTGGCGTTGGCGAAGTATTTTGCCTGGGACGGGCGCATCGGCGTGATGTACTTGGGGCGCCTGGTGGAAATCGGCGCGACTCAGCAAATCATCGCCGCCCCGCAGCACCCCTACACCAAAGTCCTGCTCTCCGCTATCCCCGAACCGGACCCCGAAAAGACCCGCAACAAACAGCATATCCAACTGCGCAGCGAAGACATCCCGCGCTTGACGGAGTTGCCGCCAGGTTGTTCATTTCATCCGCGCTGCCCCTGGTATGTGCCCGGCGCATGCGATATGACTGTGCCGCAGTTGGTCATGCCGAGCGCGTCGCCAATACAATCCGAAGTCGCTTGCATCCCGCTGGAAAAGGGGGAGGAACTGGTGCTGTATGGGGCCTGAGATGCTGAAAGCCTTTTACCGGATGGCAGTTTTTGTGCTCGGCGCGTCGGTCTTGTTACTATTTGTTGTAGAGCCAGACAGTGCCGAGCATGCCATCACGATCTTGTCAGCTGGCATTGGCGCAATGTTGCTGCTGTTGGTCCTGTTCTTTAGCCGTTTCTTCAATCGTTAGGCGCTGTCAAGAGACTTATGCACCAAGAGTTGACAATCGGGCTGGATATTGGCGGCACGAAAATGGCTTTCGTCATCGCCGACCGCGACGGTCGCATTCACGAATCGCGGACACTACCCACCGATCTGAGCGTAAGTTGTGAAGCAAACTTTGACCGCATCGCCCGTCATTTGAACGCGCTCATAGATGTTTACGATCCGATCTGCGGCATTGGCATTGGCGTGCCCGGGCCGGTTATCGCCGAGAGTGGTGTCGCGCTGCACGCAGCCAACCTGGGCTGGAGGAACATCCCCGTTCGTGACTGCCTCGCTGTCCGTCTATCTCGCGAGTTGCCGATTTATGTGCAGAACGATGTCAATTGCGGCATGATTGGCGAGAAGCTCTTCGGCATCGCCAAAGACATGACGCATTTCGTCTACTTGAATGTCGGCACAGGCTTTGGCGGCGCCGCTATGGTAAACGGCCGGCTCATGCGCGGCGCTTCCCAATCGGAAATGGAGATCGGGCATGTCTCGCTGGATCCGGTCAACGGACGGCGCTGCACCTGCGGCATGCGCGGCTGCCTGGAAATGAGCATCTCCGGCAAGGGAATCGTCGCCCACGCACGGCAGCATCTCGCTGATCATCCCCACTCGCCTTTGCACAAATCTGGCGCTACAGCCCATGCAATTGTCAAGCAGGCGGAAGCGGGCGACGCGTTGGCGAGGCATGTCATGCGAGAAGCTGGCCAAGCTCTTGGCATCGCCTGCGCCTGGTGCGTCAACCTCTTCAATCCGCAGCAGATTATCCTGGCTGGCAGCGTGATTCAGGCCTCCTATCACCTGTTGAAAGCGCCGATGAAAGAAGAGTTGGCAGCGCGCAGCCTGCCCATCAATGCCTCCGCAGTGCAAATTCGCAAGGCGAAGCTGGCGGACGCGGCGCTAGGGGCATCGGCGCTGGTCTGGTATCACCAGCACCTGGGAGTGCGAGCGTGAAAATCGCCATCGGCGGCATCGCTACAGAAAGCTGCACCTTCTCCCCGCTATTGACCACGCTTGCGGACTTCCGCATTGTCCGTCATGGCGACCCGATGTTTGCGCGCCTCTACCCCTGCCTTGCCGACTATCCGGCGGTGGAGTTTCACGGCACCGTGACCGCCAAAGCCATGCCCGGCGGACCCGTAACAGCCAGCGCCTACCATGAGCTCAAGAGCGAGATGCTGGAGCGGCTGGAATCTCTGCTGCCGCTGGATGGCGTCTACCTGGATATGCACGGCGCAATGAATGTGCTGGGCATGGACGATGCCGAGGGCGACTTGTTCAGCGACATCCGCGCGCTGGTCGGGAGCGACTGTTTGCTCTCCGCGAGTTACGACCTGCACGGCAATGTCAGCGAGCGCATCATGTCGCAACTGGACCTCATCACCGGCTACCGCACTGCCCCGCACATCGACACCATTGAAACGCGGTCGCGAGCCATGGCATTGCTGCTGCACTGCCTGCGCGAAGGGATTCGCCCAAGCATGGCTTTCGTCAGGATTCCAGTAGGCTTGCCCGGCGAGAAAACCAGCACCGAATGGCAGCCGGGAGATGAAATCTACGCAGCTATTCCGGGCGTCATCGACGGCGAGCATGTGATGGACGCCACCATCCAGGTCGGCTATGTCTGGGCGGATGAACCGCGCATGACCGCCTGCGCCATCGCTATTGGCATGGATGCGGCAGCCGCAGCGGGAGCAGCCGAGCAACTGGCGCAACTTTACTGGGAGGCGCGCGCCGACTTCCAATTTGGCGTCGAGGCGCTGTCTGTCGATGAGTGTTTGCAGCGCGCGCTGGCGGAGGGCGAGACTCCCGTGCTCATCAGCGACTCTGGCGACAACCTGACCGCCGGCGGACCGGGCGATGTAACTTTCTTTTTGGAGCGCGCGCTGGCGATGCAGCCGCCGGACTTGGTCTACGCCGGCATCAGCGATGCGGAGGCCGTCCAAACTTGTCTGGATACTGGACTTGGCAGCGAAGTCTCGCTGCAGTTGGGCGGCAAGCTGGACTCGCGCAACTCCCAGCCCATCTCTGTACGAGGCGTTGTCGAATTCATTAGAGCCGATGAAGCGAATCCCCAAGTGGTTTTGAAAATCGGTGGCATCCGCGTGCTGCTGTCGGCGCAACGCACATCCTTCCAGCGGCGGCAGCAGTTTCTCGATCTGGGCATCACGCCGGAGCAACAGTCCATCATCGTCGTCAAAATTGGCTATCTGGTGCCAGAACTCAAAGCCATGGCGCGGCGCTCCTATCTGGCGCTGTCGCCCGGCGCGGTCAATCAGGATATCTTGTCCCTGCCCTTCCAGCGCATTCAACGCCCCTGCTACCCCTTCGACCCGGACATGCACTGGAAGCCCAAGGCGCAGCTTTACTAGCGCCGGTCTGGAAATCGGGCGGCGCATTCTGTTATACTGGGCTTGCCCCTCGCGGCAATTTCACAACCATCATCGGAACAATCTTCAGGAGCTTACCATGTACAAACTTACGCGAGTCTTGCTTCTCTTGGCTCTCGTCGCGCTGATGACAGCCGGCGTCAGCGCGCAGCAAGGCGGCATCCTCATCGGTACGAACTTCGGTGGCGACCCCACTACCATCAACCCGCTGCTCACCAACAACACGGTCGACCTTTCGCTGACCGAGTTCCTCTTCCCCAGCATCTACAACATAGATCCCGAGACGCGCGCGCCGATGAAAGCCGGGCGCAACGACCAGGACAATGGCTTGGCGCTGGATTGGACGCTATCAGATGATGGCTTGACCTATACTTTCACCCTGCGTGACGACGTGACCTGGAATGACGGCACGCCCGTAACGGCTCACGACTACGCCTTCACCTTCGAAGCGCTGGCCAGCGGCGAGACCTCCTCGCCCCGCGGCAGTGTGCTGCAAAGCGTAGATAGCGTCGAGGCGGCGGATGACACCACGCTAATCGTGAACTTGAAGCTGGCTTCCTGCCGCGCACTGGACGAGCTGGACGACTTCGGCATCCTGCCCAGGCACTATATCGAGCCGCTGCTGGGTGGCGACTTTGCCGAGATGGACAACCTCGAATACAACAAGAACCCCGATGTTACTTCGGGTGTATTCAACTTTGGCGCGCTTGTCGCCGACGAGCAGACCAGTATGGTCCGCAATGACAACCATTGGATGGAAGTCTCGCCCGATGGCTATATCCTGCGCAATGTGCCCGATCAACTGGTCGGCATAGAGCAGTTCCTGGCGGGCGAGGTCAATTCGGTTGGGACGGCTGGCTCGGCTTCCGTGCCGGCGGTGCGCATGCAGGAGTTCCGCGACCGCGCCGAAGCCGGCGAGTTCCAGGTCTACGAATATGTCGATGATGGTTTGACCTTCGTCGGCTTCAATCTGGCAGACCGCAGCAACCCAATCGACGGCTTGGACGAAGATGGCAACGCCGCCGACCAAGGGCATCACCACTTCTTCGGCGATATCCGTGTGCGCCAGGCGATTGCCCAGGCGGTCAACTATGACGACATCATCGAAGGCGCGGCTGAAGGCGAAGGCATCCAAGTTAATAGCTTTGGCACGCCCGCGCTCTGGGGGTATGACAGCAGCATCGCGCCCTGGGAATACAACCCGGAGGCGGCTCTGGCGCTGCTGGCGGAAGCCGGTTTCGTCGACCACGACGATGACGCTAGCACGCCGCTGGTAGCCACAGCAGACGCGCTCTATGCCGAAGAAGGCACGGAATTCGCCTTCGAGCTACTGACCAATTCGGGCAATTTGGTGCGCGAGGCGGCTGGCACGGTCATCCAAGATCAATTGGGGCAAATCGGCATCGCGGTCGATTTCCAAACCATCGAGTTTGGTCCGCTGGTTACCTTCCTGCTGGGGCAAGACTTCGACGCCATCATGATTGGTTTCACCAATCTGGCGCAGGACACTGATGCCCGCAATGTGTTCACACCCGTAGGCGACACCGTCGGTGGCGGCTTCAACTTCGTCTCCTATCGCAACGACCGCGTTACCGAGCTGTATGACGAGGCGCTGTCACTGCCCGGCTGCGACTTCCACGAACGGCAGGCGCTCTACCACGAAATCAGCCAAATCCTGCACGACGAGGTGCCCTGGTGGTGGTTGTTCGCGCCCTTCTCCATGTACGCGGAAGCGAACTCGGTGCAGAACTGGATGCCTTACGCCGAGACGCGCTACGCCAACATGGCGAACATCGCCATCAGCCCCTAGCATCCACTAGGCAGTATTAAGGGAACGCGCCGGTCGCCGGCGCGTTCTTTCAACCCCACCCCCAATCACTCCCCAATGAACTAGGGAGGGGAGTTCAACAGCATCAATAACTGCGGGCAGCCCACATGATCAAATACATCATCCGCCGCTTGGTGCAATCCATCCCGACATTTTTTGGTATCACCCTGCTTTCTTATTTGCTGCTTTGGCTGGCGCCGGGCAGCGTTGTCGAGCGGCTATATCTCGCGCCCAATATCAAAGCCGAAACGCGCGCCCGCCTGGCCGTCCAGCTGGGCATAGACGATCCCTTCCATATTCAGTACCTGCGTTGGCTGGCCGGTGATGATTGGCTGCGCTGGGATAGCGACGGCGATGGCATCGCCGACCACGCCTTCACGCCGCTGGCATCTTTGGATGAAGATGGCGATGGCGTCCCCGAGCCGCCGGGCAAGAATTACGGCATCCTGCGCGGCGACTTTGGACGCTCCTTTGTCAAGAAGCAGCCTGTGCTGGATATCTTTATGGCGAACTTGCCCGCCACCTTGGAGTTGGGCATCGCCGCGGTCGTTACATCGCTGGCGATAGGCATCCCGGTCGGGGTGTTGTCGGCGGTTACACGCGGGCGCGCCTTCGACAATACTTCGCGCGTCATGGCGGTTGTCTTTGACGCCGTGCCCAATTTCTGGCTCGGTTACATCCTGCTCTACATCTTCGGCGTGCTGCTGGATATCGTGCCGCTTGGCGGTCGCTGTGTGCCGAACCTCTACGGCGTGTGTCCGTCGCTGTTTGAACGGCTGATTTACCTGCCCCTGCCGACGATTGTTTTCGCGGCTGGTTTCGTGGCGCTGTTTTCGCGCTATGTGCGCACTTCCACGCTGGAGGTGCTTAGCCAAGATTACATCCGTACCGCGCGCGCCAAAGGCTTATCACCGCAGGTTGTCAACTTTCGCCATGCCATGCGCAACGCCATGATTCCAGTTGCCACACTGCTTGGTCCTATTATTACCAATGTGTGGGCGGGCGCTATTGTTATCGAAACGGTCTTCGCCTGGCCCGGCGTCGGGCGCATCGCCTTCACATCAACCATTCAGCAGGATTATCCCGTCGTCATGGGCATCGTCATCTTCGCCTCAATTGGCACAATTCTGGGTTTCCTGCTGTCTGACATACTTTATGTGCTGATTGACCCGCGCATTCGCATTGAATAGGAGCCGCTAATGCCGCCAAAGGGGAAGGGGAAAGTAAGCGACGAATTCCTGCGCAGCCGCTCACTGACAGATTTGGCGCTGGCGCGGCTATGGCGTGACCGCCTTTCGATGGCGGCGATTGCCGTGTTGCTCTTCCTGACGGTATGCTCCATCGCCGCGCCGCTCATCACCGGCATCCTCGGCGTCGACCCCAATACCACCGACGCCTCCGCCTCCAAATACCTGCCGTTATTCGCCGAGGGGCATCTGTTGGGCACAGACAACCTGGGGCGGGACCACCTGGCGCGCCTGCTCTACGCGGGGCAGGTGTCGCTCTTCATCGGTTTCATGTCGGCTTTTCTTGCGCTGGTTATCGGTGTCACCCTGGGCATACTCACCGGTTTCTACGGCGGCATGATCGATGATTTCGTCAACTGGATTATCACGACGCTCAATGCGATTCCTGGGCTGGTGCTGCTGATTGTCATCTCCGCCGTCTTTCGCCCAGACGCCAGCTCGCTCATCCTCGTTATCGTGTTTTTGACATGGACGGCGACAACGCGCCTCGTGCGCGGCGAGACGCTCGCTATCCGCGCGCGCGAATACATCGTCAGCGCCAAAGCCATCGGCGCGTCAGACCTGCGCGTGATGCAGATACACATCCTGCCAAATGTATTTTCGCTGACCATCGTTACGCTGGCGCGCAACATCGGCATCGTCATGTTGATTGAGGCGTCCCTGAGTTTCCTCGGGTTGGGCGTGCAGCCGCCCACCGCCACTTGGGGCAATATGCTCAGCAAATCGCGCGAGTTCATCACCAAAGCGCCACACTTGATGATCCTGCCCGGCTTGCTGATTACGGTGGTTGTACTCTGTCTCTACATCGTCGGCGATGGCTTGCGCGACGCCTTTGACCCCACCGCAACGGATTAGCCCAGCGCCCCTACACAGGAATGCTGTAAGGGCGATGCTGTGCATCGCAGACCACGAAGCAACACGCGATCTTGGAGGACCACAGTGTTGACCCTGCAGATTCGCGCACTTCCCGCTAATCCGTGGCAAAGCGATACACCGTTGTCGATGTATAGCGCTCGCCAGGGCGTAACACAGTCGATGGAAAATGCGGCTGATTTGGCGAGTCCGGGAAGTGCTGCGTCTCCAGCGCCAGCCCGTCGCTCTGTCGATAGAGGCGCCCGCTACTGCCCACCAGGGTCGTATCCAGCACATTGCCGGCGTAGAATTGGATGCCCGGCTCCGTCGTCCAAACCTCCATGACGCGCCCGCTGGACGGTTCGTATACGCGCGCTGCAAACCCCAATTCGCCCGCTGCCAAGCCATCTCGCCGCAGTACGAAATTGTGATCGTAGCCCTTGGCCCCCACGATCTGGGGATGCGCCGAACGCTGCCCGGGACCGATGGCTTTCGGCTGGCGGAAATCGAAGGGGCTGTCGGCTACCGGCACGATCTCGCCGGTCGGGATCTGTCCTGAGTCTGTGGGCGTGTACTGGTCGGCATTAAGCGTCAAAATGTGATCGTAGATCGTGCCTTCACCCTCGCCCAGCAAGTTGAAATAGCTGTGATTGGTCAAATTGAGCACGGTCGCGGCGTCGGTCGTAGCGTCGTAGTCGATGCGCAAGGACCCGTCGGCGTCCAGGCTGTAGCGGACGCTGACATCTAGCGCGCCGGGATAACCCTCTTCGCCAGCTGGACTGTGATAGCTGAGCTCCACTGCATCGCCCAGTTCGCGCGCCTGCCAGATTCGTTTGTCGAATCCTATATTTCCGCCGTGCAGGCTGTTTTCACCGCCATTTTTCGCCAGCGCATATTCCAGGCCATCCAGCTGGAAGCGCCCGCCAGCGATGCGATTGGCATAGCGCCCGGTGATCGCGCCGAAATAGGGATGCTCGCCTTGATATTGCGCCAGGTTGTCAAAGCCCAGCGCCACATTCGCCAGCCGTCCTTGCCGATCGGGGGCGCGAATCGAGGTGATGATGCCGCCGTAAGTGATGAACTTGACTTCTATGCCGCGCGCGTTCTGCAGCGTGTATTCATAGATGGCGCTGCCGTCCGCGCTCGTGCCGTAGTGGCGCATATCCCGTCTCCTCGTCTCCCGCCGCATGCCGTCAATTGTACTGGAGATTCCTGCGGGGGTGACAAGAGCCGGGCTCGCCCCTACACAGTCCTTTCTCTGTGCCCTCGTTAAACTCGGTGTCCTCGGTGGCAAGCTTTTGCATTACTTACTTAGTACTACTTTGAGGAGTCTGCAGGTAGAATGGATGCTGGCAAAGTCAGGAAAGGATAACACCATGAGATACCGCGCACTGGGGCGCACTGGCGTGATGGTCAGCGAGCTGTGCCTGGGTTGTATGAACTTCGGCGGACCCACGCCCGAAGATGAGAGCTTCGAGATGATCGACCGCGCTATTGAGGCCGGCATTAACTTTTTCGACACGGCGAATGTGTATCAACGCGGCGGTAGCGAAACCGTGGTCGGCAAGGCGCTGCAGCGCAATGGCAAACGCGAGCGTATCGTGCTGGCCACCAAAGTGCACGGGCGCATGGATGACGATGACATCCTGGCGGCGGGCAACAACAGACGGCATATCATTCAGCAGTGCGAGGCATCTCTGCGCCGCTTGCAAACCGACTACATCGACCTCTACCAGCTGCACCGCCCCAACCCGGACATTCCCATCGACGAGACTCTGCGCGCCCTGGACGACCTCATCCGCGCCGGCAAAGTCCGCTACATCGGCAGCAGTAGCTTCCCGTCCTGGCGCGTGATGGAAGCTCTCTGGGCCGCGAAAGAGCTGGGCTTGAACCGCTTTGTCAGCGAGCAGCCGCCTTATCACCTGCTAGACCGTAGCATCGAACGCGAGATGATCCCCATGGCGCAATCCTACGGCATCGCCATTATCCCTTGGTCGCCCCTGGCGCGTGGATTCCTCAGCGGCAAGTACAAGCGCGGCGAGCCCATCCCCGGCAACAGCCGTTTTGGCAGCGACTCCGGACGTGGCGCAGCCTTCCAGCGTCGACGCGACCAGCATTTCACCGACCGTGGATATGATGTGCTGGAGGCTGTGCAGGACATGGCGGCGGAGAAAGGTTGCAGTTCCAGCCAGTTGGCGCTGGCTTGGGTCAACAGCAAACCAGGTGTCACCGCGCCAATCATCGGTCCCCGCACCATGGCGCATCTGGACGATAACCTGGCCGCCATCGATATCGAAATCAGCGCCGACGACCATGCGCGTCTGGATGCCATTGCCGAGCCGGAACGCGCGACTGTGCCCTATTATCACGGCGGCATGATCAACTTCGCGCCCAACGAATACGCCTGGCAGTAGGGCTCTTCGCTCTTGGTCTACCCCCTTCCGCGCGCATAGATCGTTGTAGGGGCATCTCAGCGAGACGCCCCTACGGTTTCTATGCCTAGCGGATAGACAGGCTCGCGCAGATTTAGCCTCCCCCCAATGCTTTGGGGGGACCGAGGGGGGTTAGCGCAACGCCGTTTCCTTCTTCACAGCCTGCAAGCGCCCGAACTCGTCTCTGGATTTGTAGTATTCGTCCAGCGGATAGCAGCCGGAGACCAGGCCATTGCGGGGCGCGGTCGTGCAGTCGCTGAAGGTGCGACAGATTCGCTTGCGCTGCAGGGGCTTGCCCGCCAGCAGGTCAGCCGGCAGCTGCGGATAGCTCAGCGCCATGCGCCCCAAGCCGACAAAATCCGTCATGCCCGCGCGCACGGTCACCTGCGCCACATGCGGCAGCCAGTCCTGCAAGTACGAATAGCCAGAGCCAACGATGGTCAAATCGGGGAAGGCATTTTTGAGCGCCGCCGTGAGCTTGATCTGCCGCGCCACGCCCGCCAGCGGATCCTCCGGCAGCAAGTAACCATCCGATGGCGGGAAAATCGCCGGCCGCTGGATGTGAAAATTGTAATAGGGGCTGCCGGCGGTTATGCATACCAACTGAATGTCCAGGCTTTCCAGCAACGCCAGGAAGCGCAGCGGCTCCCGCAAGTCCATGCCGGTTCCAGTGCCATCGCCACCGAAGGCATAGGGGTAACTGTCGTCAGGGAGCAATGCGGGCTCGCCAATTCGGTCGTCGCCCGCCTGGAAAGGCGCCCAGTCGATGGCGCTGAGGCGCACGCCGATGTCCAAACCTGGCGCCAGCGCGCGAATCAACTCGACCGTTTCGCGTAAGAAGCGCGTGCGATTCTCGAAGCTGCCGCCGTACACCCCGTCGCGGTCGACTGCGCTGAGAAACTCATGTCCCAGGTAGCCGTGACAATGTTTGATATCGACGAAATCGTAGCCTGCTTGCTGCGCCAGTACGGCCGCCTGTCCGAAGTCTTCGATGAGCCGCTCAATATCGTCATCGCTGAGCAGACAGGAGTCGTCATTGACCTGGAACTTGGCATCAAGGACAGGATGCCGATAGAGCACCATTGGCTCGAGCGCCCCGCTGTTGGGTCGGCAGAAGCGCCCCGAATGCGTCAGCTGCAAGCCGATGAGCAGGTCTTCCGCGCCGCCGAAATCGTTTGAGTGCGCTTTCAGCAACTCGTCCCGCAGCGCCGCCAAATCGGGCACATTGGCTTGGTTGATGACCAACTGGCGGGCATTGGCGCGTCCGTCATGGCGCACTGCCACCGCTTCCCCGCCCCAAATCAGCTTCGCGCCGCTTTGCCCGAAACGCCGCCAACGCCGTCTGGTCAACTCGCTGGGCTTGCCATCCGCCGTGCCATCCCAGCCTTCCATCGGCAGCACGCAGAAGCGATTTGTCAGTGTTCGATTTCTGTATTTGTACTCCTGTGCCAAGGGTGATGCCGCGCCAGCAATAATCTCGTCATCCAGCGGCAGATCCGCGCCAACCTGCTGGCAATACTCGGTGAATTGCGCGCACGTGCGCAGCTGGGCAACTCGTTTGATCTTCATGGACTAGCGCTCGCTCAGTACGTCGAGCCGCTCGGCAATATCGCGCAAAATAGCGATATCGCTGGCGGGACGAGCTGGCGAGTCGGGGTGCGTATCATCGCAGTCAATCCAGCCGCGCAGCTTGAGAAATTGCGCAGCCGAGTGCTTGTAGGCTGGCACCGGCGGACGAAAAGCCAGAAACCCCAGATACTGCAACAGGTCGTTGAGCTCGTAGAAGCCCGGATCGCCAGCCAGCCACATCCGATCGCGCCTGGCGAACAAGTCCGGCGCAAAGGTGCTCAAGCCCAGCAGATAGTCGCTGCCATAGATGACCATGTCGACGGCGAGATCATTGCCAGTGTAGACCTTGAAATCGGGGCGGACAGCATCCCGCAGTCGGATGCGCTGCCACTCCAACTGGCGGCTGAGCGACGAATGCTTCGCACCCAGACACTTGTCTACGCCCAGCAAGCCGTGGTAGGTATCCAGGCTGTAGATCGCGCCGAAGGGGGCGAACATCTTGCCCAGCTCAAAGGCGATGAAGCCGTCGGTGGCTGCGCCGATGTGTTCGTAAGCGCGCAGAATGTCTTCGTCGCGCTGCCCCGTCAAACCGTAGGACTGAAAGACGATGGGTCTGCCGCCGTGACTCTGGATGCTCTCGACTTGCTGCAAGTAGGCGTCGGCGTCAAAGGGGGAAACGGGCTGGTCGCCGACGAATGCACCGGCCACAAACGCGCCGCCATCCAGCGCGCATTGCGTCGCCCTCAGGACCTTCTGCCGCTCTGCCTCGCTGATGAGGTTGGCGAATCCTGTATCCATATTGACCGCCGGCGTCAAGCCCGCCGCCGCCGTGCGCCGCACATGATTCGCCAAACCTGGATAGTCAATCTCGCCGTCTGCGCGGAAGGGCAGCAAAATCGCCGAGATGCCTTCGATTCGCCGTTTCGGGCGGATTAGTTGCTGTGGCTGGAAATCTTCTGTCATTATGCAATCCTTTTCGTGTCAAGCATCTTCGGTCATTCGTTGTCGGGGGATATTGCCGCGACCGGTCCTACATCAAAGCGCGGATTTTCTTTCAACAAGCCGAAGTCGACGCCGCCTCTGCTGGCGCGCACATCATCGCGAAAATACTGCACGGCATAGCCCAGGCGTGGTTCGCCGGTCAAATTAGCGCCGGAGCCATGCAGCGTCAGCCGCGTGAAAGCCACCGCATCGCCAGGCATCATGCGCAGCGGCAAGAAGTCGCTGGGCTCGACAGCGACAGTGCGATGCCCATCGCGGTCTGCGCTTTCCACTGAGTCCAGCGTGCCAGCTAGATGCGTCGCTGGCGCGATCTGCAAGCAGCCGTTGTCTGGGCGCATCTCCATCAGGGCGAACCAGATATTGATGCCGGGTCCATCAAAGCGCGTGTACTGGTTGTCCTGGTGAAAGTGGAATCGGCCGCCACCACCGCCGCTCTTGACGGCCGTGAAGGGCAGGTAGACGGTGGACGCGCCACCCATCAGTTGCGCCGCGATTTCCAGCAAGCCGGCGCTATGTACCAGGCGCTCCAACCCAGAGCCAGCCAGGTATTGCCGGCTTTGACGCAGCTTGTCTTTGGATGTGCTGGCGCGGCGCAAGTCAGCGCGGCTGATGCCCAAGCCTTCCATGACGCCCAGCACCTCTTCCGCGAGCGACGCCGCCATCTCACGGCTGATCAAACCGGGCAGGGACAGGTAGCCATATCTGTTGTAAAAACTGACTTCGTTCTCAGCCAATTGGCTGTAGCGCAGCAATTCTGGTGGCACTGGTATCTCCCTAAGCCATGGTCGCCAGGCGGTCGCGCGTCACTTCAAAGCGCAGTTCGCCCGTCCGCAAGTACAGAATCAGCTCATTCAGCATCATTTCGCCCAGCCGCCGACTGTCATTGACCCCCACCGGACCCGCGATATGCGGCGTCAAAATGAGATTTGGCTGATCATACAGCGGCGAATCCGCGACAGGCGGCTCTGGATAGCTGACATCCAACAGCGCGTAGATATCCGGGCGTTCCCGCAGCACGGCAATAAGATCATCTTCGCGCACCAGCGCCCCCCGCGCGCTATTGATGAAGGTGCTGTGCGGTGGCATGCGTTCCAGCAAGCCGCGATGGATCATGCCGACTGTTTCGGGCAGCCAGGGCGCATGCAGTGATACCACCGCGCAGGAGGAAAACAACTTCTCCAGGTTCACCAGCTTGAGGCTCAACTCTTCTTCATCAGCGGCGCTGGCGTAGGGGTCATGCGCCAGGATGCGAATGCCGAAAGGCTGCAAAAGCGGGATGAGCTTACGCCCGACCACCCCCAAGCCGATGAGACCGACGACAGCGTCACGAATGCCGAGGTAGGCAAAGTCTTTAGGTCGAAAACGTTGTTCGCGTTTGACGCGCGCTACCTCGCTCCACATGCCTTTTAGCGAGAGCAGAATCTGCGCCAGCACAAAATCGACGACGCTCTGTGCGATGCCGTCCGCAGCATGCGTCAGGCGGATGCCACGTTCCCACATGGCATCGGTCACGAAATACTTGACGCTGCCAGCGCCGTAAAATACCGCCTTCAAGCGCGGCGCATCATCCAGAAATTCCGCATCCAGGCGCGGGCAGCCCCATGTTGTAATGAGGAGCTCTGCCTCCCGCAGCGGCGCAGGGTTTTGGGCTAATTGCGCTTTCGTTTGTGGCGGCGCGATGACCTCCACATGTTCGGAGAAAGCCTCCAGCAGGTCGTCGGGGTAGACACGCCAGCGAACTCTATCTTCAATGACGAATAGCGCTTTGGGCATTGGTATTCCTTGCAGGGCTTCGACGCAGCCTATATTATCACAGTTGCGCTTGCCTATCGGCAGGGGCGGAAGAAATCGCAAAGGACAATTGATGCTCATATCCAAGATGAACTGGATGCAGGTCGAAGCGCAAGTGGCGCGCGACGATCGCTGCATCTTGCCGACCGGCAGCACTGAGCAGCACGCCTACCTCAGCCTCAGCGTCGATACCATTCTGGCGTCGCGGCTGGCAGCGGAAGTGGGCGCGCTGGCCGAGGTGCCGGTTTACCCCGTCATGCCTTATGGCTTGGCGACGCAATGGACTGCCTTCCCCGGCACGGTCACCTTGCGCATCGAGACCTATCTGGCGCTGATTCGCGATGTGCTGGACAGCATCAAGCGCGCGGGCTTCCGGCGCATCCTGCTCATCAATGGGCATGGCGGCAACGCGCCGGCGCAAGGCATGCTGCGTGAATGGATGATGGACAATCCCGATGCTACCGTCAAATGGCACAACTGGTACAACGCGCCGCAAACCTGGGCGAAAGTCCTCGAAACCGACCCGCTCTGCTCGCATGCCTCCTGGATGGAGAATTTCCCCTGGACGCGGCTTCCGGATCTGGCGCTGCCTGATGCAGCCAAGCCACTAAGGGACCTGGATAGGCTGTCGCGCTTGAATCCCCAGCAAACGCGCGAACTGCTGGGCGACGGCAACATGGGCGGTCTCTACCAGCGTGCGGACGAAGACATGCTGGCGATTTGGCAAGTGGCTGTCGAAGAGACACTGGCGCTGCTGGAAGGGGGCTGGGACTAGATGAAGCTGCTAATCTGGGGCGCAGGCGCAATCGGCGGCACGGTCGGCGCATATCTGTTGCGGGCTGGTCACGATGTCATCTTTGTCGATGTCGTACCCGAGCATGTCGCCGCCATCAACCGCCATGGGCTGCAAATTACTGGTCCTATCGACCAATTCCGTGTGAAAGCCAAGGCTGCCCTGCCCCATGAACTGGATGGGCGATACCAAACTATACTGCTCGCCACCAAATCGCAGCATACGCGCTCAGCAACGGAAGCGCTGGCGCCATTTCTCGCTGATAGCGGCTGTGTGGTATCACTGCAAAATGGATTGAACGAGTTGACCATTGCCGAGATCCTTGGTCGCGAGCGCACAGTCGGCGCATTTGTCAATTTCAGCGCCGACTACCACGCGCCGGGCGAGATTCTCTTTGGCGGACGCGGCGCAGTCGTCATAGGCGAGCTCGATGGCTCAGCCAGCCAACGCGCATCGCAGCTGGTCGCGGCGCTGGGTGACTTCGACGAAAATGCGCAGTTCAGCGACAATATCTTTGGCTACCTGTGGGGCAAGGAAGCCTATGGCGCGATGCTCTTCGTCTCGGCATTGACCCACGAGTCTATCGCTGACGCCCTGTCCGATGCGCGATATCGCCTCATTTATATCCGCGCGGCGCAGGAAGTGCTGCGGCTGGCGGACAAACTGGGCATCAAGGCGCTGGGATTCAATGGTTTCGAGCCAGAGCGTTTCCTGGCCGATGACCGTGCCGGCATAAACCAGTCGCTGGATGCGCTGGTGGCCTTCAACCGGCTGTCGGCGAAGACTCATAGCGGCATTTGGCGGGATTTGGCAGTCCGCAAGCGTCGCACGGAAGTCTCCATGTACGAGCCGCTGCTGGCGGAAGCGGAAACTGCCAAAGTCAAACTGCCCTTGACCCGCCGCTGGATCGCCATGATCCGCGAAATCGAAGACGGTGAGCGCGAGCAGTCCCTTGACAACCTGGAGGTCTTGAAGGCGGAGTTCGCATGAACATTCAGTTTGATGGCAAGACGGTCATTGTAACCGGCGCGGCGCATGGATTTGGTCGGACGATCAGCCTGGCTTTTGCACAGCGTGGCGCTTCGGTGTGGAGTTGCGATGTGCTGGGCGATGAACTGGCGGAGACCGAAGCGCTGTGCAAGGCGGCGGGCGGGCGCTGCCATGCGCGCGTCGTGGATGTTCGCGACCGGGCTGCCGCTTTCGCCCTTGTCGACGAGGCGCTGGTGACCGATGGCGGCGTGCATATCCTGGTCAACAACGCTGGTGGCGTGCTGGGGCAAATCGGTCGCCCGCTGGAAGAAATCAGCGAGGAAGACTGGGACAGCATCTTTGAAGTAAATACGCGGGGCGCATTCTATTTTGCGCAGGCTGTCGCGCCGAGCATGAAGGAAGCTCGCTACGGCAGAATCATCAATATCTCTAGCGGCGCGGGGCTGGGGGTTAGTCTCACCGGCATCCAAGCCTACGCCTCTGCCAAAGCCGCGCAAATCGGCTTGACGCGGCAACTGGCGCACGAACTGGGCGAATGGCAGATCACGGTTAACAACATCGCGCCCGGCTTCGTCTTGTCCAACCCCAATTCAATAAGACAATTCGAGTCCTACGGCGAGGCGGGGCAACAAGCGCTCGTGCAGCGATTCGCCTTAAAGCGGCTTGGCTCTGCGGAAGACATCGCCAATGGCGTGCTCTTCTTCGCTTCCGATTTCGCCAACTGGATCACCGGGCAAGTGCTGTCCATCGACGGCGGGAAGCTGTGATCTGCTCCCACTCGTGACGCAAGGGGCGTGTCGCTGGCACGCCCCTACAACTGTCAGATTTTAGCGTTCTTGCAAAGCCTCCAACACGCGCGGCGCAGTCATAGGCGTCTGTGTCATGCGCACGCCGGTGGCATGGGCGACGGCATTGGCAATTGCCGCAACGGTCGGGATGACCGGCGGCTCGCCGACACCGCGCGCACCAAAGGGTCCGCTGACCGACGGCACTTCGACAATTTGCGTCTGGATAGGCGCAGCTTGCACAGCATCCGGCATGGCATAATCCATCCAGGAGCCGGACAGCAGTTGCCCGTCGTCATCGTAGCGCATTTCTTCCAGCAGCGCCCAACCCACGCCTTGAATAGCGCCGCCTTGCATCTGCCCTTCCACTGCGAGCGGGTTGATGGCGCGTCCGACTTCTTGCACCACCGCCAGATTGAGCAAGTTGACATCGCCCGTCTCTTCGTCTACTTCGACTTCGGCGATTTGCGCGCAGAAAGAAGGCGCTCGGTCGGTGATGGCTTGGCTACCGCTGCCATGCACAGGCGCGTACTTGCCGCCGAAGGTCATGGCTTTGCCGGCAATCTCGCCCAGGCTAATTGAGCGATCGGGGAAACCCCGCACCTGCACCTTGCCATCGACAATTTCCAGGTCTTCGGCGGAGACTTCAAACTCCTCAGCAGCCACAGCCAACGTTTGCCGGCGGGCGTCCTGCGCGGCGCGGATGACGGCGTTGCCCAGCGTGTAGGTGGTTTTGCTGCCGCCAACGCCACCGCCATATGGCGCGCTGTCCGTGTCGCTGTAGACGAAGCGCACCTTGTCCGGCGAAACGCCATAAGCCTCAGCCGCCAGCATGGCAAAGGTTGTCGGCGTACCACTGAGATCCGCCGTGCCAATCTGCACTTGCAGCACGCCATCGCGATTGAGCTTGCAGACGGACGCGCCCGGCTCCAAGCCGCCCATCCAGCCGCCAATGGCGATGCCGACGCCGTGACCCTTGGCTCGCGAAGCTTCGCGATTCTGCCAGAGCGGATGCTGGCGCGCGGCTTCAAGGGTCTCGACCATGCCGATGGGATCAAACTTGCTGCCATCCGGCGCCGGGTCCCCGGTGCGGGCGGCATTCTTCAAACGCAGTTCGACAGAGTCCATGCCCAGTTGGTCAGCCGCCTCGTCAAAGAGAGTCTCCACCGCCATGAAGGCTGTTGGCGAAGTTGGCGCGCGGTATGCGCCCACCGACTGCTTGTTAGTGATGACATTGGTCGATTCCAGCAGCAGGTTCTCACAGGGGTAGAAGCTGGCGAACTGCATAGCCGCGAAACCGCCCAAACCGCTGGGGTAGACGCCAGTATCCGCCATGACATCCGCCTGCATAGCCAGCAGCTTGCCATCGCTGTCGAAGCCCAATTTGCCCTGTATGCGCAGCGCCGGCGCTGGATTGGTCGTCAGCAATTCTTCGCTGCGGGTCAGGATGAGGCTGACGGGTTTGCCGACAGTCGCGGCGACCAAAGCAATCAGCGGCTCGTACAAGCCAAACTTCGCGCCAAACGCGCCGCCAACTGGCATGCCATGCACCGTCACATCCGACTCGGGCACACCCAGTACATTGGCGACATCCTGCCGCGCGCCAAAGGGGGATTGAAGACTGCCCCACATGGTGGCGCCGCCGGTTATGGGATTGGGCTGCACGACCCAGCCCTGCGTCTCGATAGAGCTTTGATGCACCATCGGCGTTTCGAAGGTGCGCTCGACAACCACAGCGGCGGCCGCGAAAGCAGCGGCGACATCGCCCGTTTCCATGTGCGTTTTGCCGGCGATGTTGGAGGCTTCTTCTTCATCCGCTTCCGATTCGCCGCCCGTGTCCGCGCCGTGCGCCGCTTCATCTTCCGCGCCAGTGGGGATGCCCTGCGGCCAGATAATCGGCGCGCCATCAGCAATCGCGGCTTGCATGGAAGTAACAGCCGGCAGCGGATCATAATCAACTTCCACCAGTTCCGCGCCATCTGCGGCGGCGGCTGGCGTCCGCGCCAGGACAATCGCCACGGGCTGCCCTACGAAAATGACGCGCTCCCGCGCTAGCATCAACATCGCCCGCGACGACGGCGCAACCTCGGGCAGATCTTCCGTGGTCAGCACGGTCTCAACGCCGGGCACAGCCAGCGCCGCGCTCGCGTCAATGCCGCTGATTTTGGCGTGGGCGTAAGTGCTGAGCACGAAGCGGGCATGCAGCATGCCCTGCAGTTTCAGGTCGCCTGTGTATCTCAAATTGCCCGTGACCTTGGCGGGTCCGTCGATCATGGGCGTAGGTTTGCCTACAAACGAGAAATCCGACATCGAGTATCGCTCCTCTCCTACTGATGGGTGAATTCAGTCAATTGGCGGAAACCATGTCCACCATTGGATAACCTTCGCTTTCTGTGCGCTGGCGGAAGAGCTCGCTTAGGCGGCGGGTCATTGCGCCGGTCTCGCCGCAGCCAATGCGCCGTCCGTCCAGCTCAATCACCGGCGCCAGCTCGCCCATGGTGCCCGTGCAGAACATTTCATCCGCGCGATAGACCTCGCTCAGGGATATGTTCTTGACCTCGTAAGCGATGCCGGCTGCCGCGCAAATTTCCAGCACAGCCGCCCGCGTGATGCCTTCCGGGCAGGACCCCGTGTCCGAAGTCCGCAGGATACCATCCTGCACGATGAAGACATGGGTGGCATTGGTCTCGGCTACATAGCCCTGATAATCCAGCATCAAGGCATCGTCCGCGCCAGCCGCATTGGCTTGAATCTTCGCCAGGATCGAGTTGATTAGATTGCAGCTATGGATATTCTGGTCGACGCAATCGGGCGGGATACGCCTAATGCTGGAAGTGATGAGGCGGATGCCGCTCTTGTCGTAAACGGGCGGCTTGTGCTCCGCCAGCACAATCAGCGTCGGTCCGCTGGTGTTCAAGCGCGTATCCATTCCGCTAGTATATTTGAGGCCGCGGCTGAGCGTCAAACGAATATGCACGCCGTCGATCATCTGGTTGGCAGCTAGAGTCTTGCGGATCTCGGCGATGATCTCGTCATGCGTCGGGATTTCCGCGAAAGCCATGGCCAGCGCCGAGTCGCGCAGGCGATCCAAATGCGGGATGAGCTTGAAGATGCGCCCTTGATACAAGCGCAGCCCCTCCCAAACAGCGTCCCCGCCCTGCACCGCCGAGTCAAAGGGGCTGATGCCCGCTACATCGCGGTGATGCAATTCGCCGTTGATATTGATGAGCAGGTCGCGATTTTGGGGATTCCAGGCTTGTTTCATCATTCACTCGGGCAGATGCGATGCTGCGCCAATTTGTCGTAGAGCGGCTGACAGGCCTCCAGCAGTCCGCGCATGTTATCTGGCAGGGATCTGCTGTCCTCTTGATAAGGCGCGAAGCCGGTCGATCGTTCAACCACACTGTACCAGTGCTTCGCCCAAACTCCATCGGTTTCACGTTTGCCAGCTTCCCAGCGCAGCATCTGTGGCTGCCAGGGCAGATCTAGCGCGGCGCATAGTCTGCGCAACATGGCGCTCGGCTGCAGCAAGACATCGCGCGCGTCGAGCACTGGCGGAATCGTCCCTGTTATTGAACGCACAGCGTCGAACAGCTCGACCTGCTGCGGCAAACCAGTCTGATCCAGGTGCGGCTCGGGGATGACCTTGGCAAGCGACAGCAGCATGCGCCGTGGCTCGCGGATCAAAAAGCAGTTGGATACAGCGCCAAGCCAGTCGCGATCAATATGCGGCAACATGTGGTGCGTCATGTGCTTGTGATAGACGATGGCTGTATCTCCTCCATTTGCCAGCAACTGGTCGATGACAGCGCGCCAATCCCGTTCATAGCTGCGGATGATCTCGTCAGCGCCAGGGTGGTCGTAGCCAGTATGCCACAGGTAGTGCGCGTAAAAGGGCTCGTCGATCACGCGCGTGTCCGAGCGGCTGCTCCAGGAGCGCATCAAGGCTGTCGAGATATTGCGCGGACCCGACCACATCGCTATGATTCGCTGCGGCATTACCGATTTTCCCTCGTGCGCCTGGATCGCGCCACCACCGCCATTTTACCCGAAAGCCGCCCCCTTGTCACATCAATTGTCGCGCGTAAAAAGCAAAGTTTGGTCCCTGCGGCGGGCGCTGTTTATTGGGTTGGCTTTTGTCCTGGTCGGGGCGGCAGTCAGCTTGGCAATGCTCGGTCCTGCCCCCAGTGCGACCAGCATGATGGAGCAACAGGTTGTCCACAGTGAAGCGCCCCTGCTCTGCATGCACACCCTGCTGGAAAACGAGGTCGAAGAGGCGAAGATTCGACGCTCACTGGAGATGACGCGGGAGTTGGGCGCGGGGACGATTGTGCAGTTCTTCCCCTGGCCTTATGTCGAATCAACGCAGGGGCGCTATGACTGGGTGCGGACGGACGCCATCATTCGCCTGGC
Organism: Anaerolineae bacterium; assembly: GCA_034420985.1. GTDB lineage: Bacteria > Chloroflexota > Anaerolineae > Aggregatilineales > Phototrophicaceae > UBA6055. The sequence goes on from DAOUKU010000052.1 coordinate 145,967, forward strand.
TCGGCTGCAGGGTTTGCGCATCATCGCGCGGCTGGGCTTGACGCCAGGCTGGGCGCGCCCTGACGCTACGCCGCTCACAACCCTCCCAGACAGCGCCTTCAGTACCTTTGCCGACTATGCTGCTGCCTTCGCCGCGAGGTATGCCGCTGATGTAAGTCATATCATCATCTGGAACGAACCCAATCTCAGCGCCGAATGGGGCTTCCAGACACCGGATCCGGCTCGTTATGCGCGCCTGCTGCAAGAAGTCTACCCGCGCGTGAAAGCGGCGAATCCAGCGATGCTGGTGCTGGCTGGCGCATTGGCGCCTACGCTAGAAGCAGCCGGCAGCTCGGTCGGCTTGAACGACCTGGACTTCCTGCGCGAGTTATATCGGCTTAGGGCTGCCGCGCACTTTGATGCCCTGGCCGCGCACACCTATGGATTCCGCGCTGCCCCGGAAGCCCCGCCCGCGCCTGCGCTGCTTAATTTCCGACGCGTCGAGCTGTTGCGCGAGGTCATGGCGGCGCATGGCGATAGCGACAAGGGGGTCTACATCACTGAAAGCGGCTGGAATGATCATCCGCGCTGGCAGCATGCCCTGCGCCCCTCACAGCGCGCCGCCTATACTGTGCGCGCTCTGCAATACGCTGGGACTCACTGGGACTGGCTGGACTCGCTGTGTATCTGGGCGCTGCGCTACCCGGTTGATCTGCGCGGCTATCCCGATGGCTACACTCTGATCAGCGCCGACTTCTTGCGCAAGCCGATTTATTTTGAATTGCAAGCCTATGCCCGCGGCTGGAAGGTCGACGAGGCGCTGTGGCTGCCGCCACCACAGGAAATCTGATGAAAGCCGCGCAGAGGCAATACCAATTGACAAATTCAACTACAGAAGACGCAGAGAGCATAGAGTCGCGTTATGCGGGCGATACAAGTGTCGCCCTCCTTTTCTCTGCGCCCTCGTTAGACTCGGTGCCCTCGGTGGTAAGTTTTGCATTACTTACTTGGCGCTACTTCTGTGCCTCTGTGGCAAGTATCTAAGCGGTTGGCTTTCGGATGACTAACTCGGACTCACTGAGAACCACGCGCGCAGTTTTGGCGGCGGTTGGTTGCCTGCTGGCTCTCATGATTGGGCAGCATTTCATGCCGCCAGACCCGGCGCGAGCATTTCCAACCAGCGCGATTCGCATCGGCATCGACGCCAGTTTTCCGCCCTTCGCGCTGGACGATGGCGAGACGCTCAGCGGGCTGGAAATTGACCTGGCGGGAGCTCTCGCGCAACAGATCGGTTTGTCAGCAGAGTTCCACAATCTCAACTACTACAGTCTCTACGACGCTCTCATCAGCGACGAAGTTGATGTACTACTGTCGTCCCTGCCTGTCGATCCGGCGCGGATGGATGACGCGCGCTACACACAGCCTTACTTCGACAATGGTTTGCAGTTGGTTGCGCCAGCCGGCGCGCCGAGGCTGGACACCGACAAGCTGGCTGGCGAGCGAATCGCTGTCGAATACGCCAGCAGCGCCGACAGCCTCTTGCGCCGCTGGTCCGCTGAAAACAAGCTTCTGGAGCGCCTGCCCTATGAACTGCCGAATCATGCGCTGGACGCCCTGCGACTGGGGCATGCGGATGCCGCCCTGGTCGATCATTTGACTTATCGTCTGTATCAACGTCATCACCGCGATTGGCAATCCGCCAGCCAGTTCGTCACGCATGAGCCCTTCGCCATCGCCATCCGCCGCGAAAACCGCGACGCCCGGCGGTTAATCGAAGCTGCGCTGGCTTCTTTGCAAGCGAGTGGCGAACTGGCTAGAATCGTAGACGAATGGCTTTAGACAGCAATTTGAAGAATGCGTGAGGAGCAAAGATGAGCGAAAAGGTACGCTGGGGCATTTTGAGCACGGCGAATATCGGGCGGCGCGTCATCCCGGCCATACACGCTTCGCGCAACGGGACGGTGGCCGCGGTCGCCAGTCGTTCAATGGCGAGCGCCAAAGCCTTCGCGGCCGAGCAGAACATCCCCTGCGCGCATGGCAGTTACGAAGCGCTGTTGGAAGACTCCGAGATTGACGCCATCTACATCCCGCTGCCCAATAGCATGCACGCCGAATGGAGCATCAAATGCGCGAACGCGGGCATCCCCACGCTCTGCGAGAAGCCCTTCGCCAGTGACGCGCCGGAAGCGCAGACTATCGTCGACGCCTTCACGGAAAAGGACATCCTGCTGGCGGAAGCCTTCATGTATCGCTTTCATCCGCAGCACGCCAAAGTCAAAGCAATCATCGCTGCGGGGGACATCGGCGACTTGCAGACGATCAGCAGCGCCTTCACTTTTCCCATCAGCGATGCGGCGAACATCCGCCTCAGCAAAGCGCTGGCCGGTGGCGCGCTGATGGATGTGGGCTGCTATTGCCTCAACCTGATGCGCTTTATGACGGGCGAAGAACCCGTCCGGGCAAGCGCCTGCGCCCGTTTCGGCGACGAGACTGGCGTGGATGAGGCGCTGACTGGCGCGTTGCTCTTCCCTTCCGGGGTCGTCGGGCATTTTGAATGCGGCTTGCGCGCGCATCGCCAGCACAGCTACACCATCAAAGGCACGCGGGGCATGATCATTGTGCCGACGAGTTTCGTGCCAGACAAGAGCGCCGATACCATCGTGCGGCACTGGCATGGCGACGAGTACAGCGAACACCGTATCCCGGCGATTGATCATTACCAGTTGATGGTCGAGGATTTCGCTGACGCGCTGTTGCTGGGGCGCCCGCCGCGCTTCCCCGCAAGCGACGCTGTCGCCAATATGCGCGTCGTGGATAGGCTGCTGGCCAGCGCGCGCTAGAAAACCGCCTCGTGCTCGTGGTGCAAGTCCAGGTTTGCGCCGGTCTGCACGCGCCACAGCGAAGCATACAAACCGTCCTGCGCAACCAGGTCTTCGTGGCGCCCGCTCTCTTGCAATTGCCCATCTTGCAGCACATAAATCATGTCAGCGCTGCGCACGGTAGACAAGCGGTGCGCGATGACAATCGTCGTGCGCCCGATGACGATCCGCTCCAGCGAGCGTTGTATGGCGGCTTCCGTCTCGTTGTCCACCGAGGATGTCGCTTCATCCAAGATCAGAATAGGCGGGTCCTTCAGCACAGCGCGCGCAATCGACAGCCGCTGGCGCTGCCCGCCCGATAGCTTCTGCCCGCGTTCGCCAACGATGGTGTTGTAGCCTTCCGGCAGTTCCATGATGAAGCCGTGCGCTTCGGCGACTTTTGCCGCGGCGATGATGTCGCGCTCGGGCACATGCTGGCTGCCGTAAGTAATATTCTCGCGGACGCTGCCATGGAAGAGGAAGACATCCTGACTGACCAAGCCGATGGCTTTGCGAATGTCGGCTTGCTTGAGCTCACGGAGGTCGTAGCCATCCAGCAGTACGCGCCCGCCAGTAACATCGTAATAGCGCAGTAGCAGCTTGATGACCGTGCTTTTGCCCGCGCCAGTCGCCCCGACGATGGCCACGGTGTCGCCGGCCGGCACATCCAGCGTCAGCCCGCGGATGATCTCCCGCCCGTCGCTGTAGGCAAAGGCGACATCGTCCAGTAGCATTTGCCCGCGCACATCATGCGTCGGCAGGCGGTAGGGACCATCGACAATGCTGGACTTGATACTCAGCAGATCGAGGATGCGAATGGTCGAAGCCATGGCGCGCTGGTACTGGTCGAAGGTCTCGCCAAGCTTGGTCAAGGGCCAGAGCAGCCGCTGCGTCATAAAGATCAGCACGCTGTAAGCGCCGATTTCCAGCCTGCCATCCAGCGCCAGTTGCCCGCCCGCGACGGTAATGGCGATGAAGCCCGACACGATGGCCATGCGGATCAGCGGCGTGAATGCCGAGCTGAGGCGGATGGCGCGCCGGTTGCGCTCCAGGTATTCGTTGCTTTCCTTGCGCAGGCGGCCCGCTTCAAAGTCTTCGGCGGTAAAACTCTTGATGGTGGCAATGCCGCTCAAGCTGTTGGCAAGCTGATGATTGATCATGCTGACTTGCTCGCGCACCGCGCCATAGAGCGGACCGAGCAGCTTCTGGAAGCGCAGCGAGCCCCAGATGATGAAGGGCATGGGTACTGCCGCCATCCAGGCGACGCTGGGCGCGATGAACACAAAGACGCCGCCGATGAAGATAACCGTGGTCAATATCTGCACGACATCGCTGGCGCCGATATCCAGGAAGCGCTCCAACTGATTAATGTCGTCGTTGAGCACCGCCATCAGCCCGCCAGTGCTTTGGTCTTCAAAATAAGCCATTTCCAGGTGCTGGACATGATTGTAGGCCTCAGCGCGCAAATCGTGCTGCATGGACTGCGCCAGATTGCGCCAGTAGACGCGCTGGATGTACTCAAAGGCCGATTCCAGTATCCAAATCAGCAGAGTCAAGCCGCCCAGCACCAGCAGCTGTGCGAAGAGATCGCTGATGCCCAGCCGCCCCAGCAGCGACGCTTCCCGCAGTACGACAATATCCACCGCCATGCCGATCAGCATGGGCGGCATAATGTCGAAAATCTTGCCCAGCACGGAATAGAATGTCGCCAGCGCCACCCGTCGCTTGTAGGCAGAGGCGTAGTTCAGCAGGCGGACGAAGGGGTGCCCGCGTTTTGACTTAGGCTTGGTCATGAGCAAGGCAGGTAAAGATGCGCATAAGCCGCGCAGTATAGGGCATGCATTGCGGATTCGCCAGATATGCTTGCCGGCATCAGCGGATCAAGCCGCCGCCGGCTGCCCCCGCCGCCAGCGCCGCCACAGCCTCGCGGTCTACCAGCGGCAAGTCGCCGTGGATCGTGTATTTCATCGCCGACATCACCACGCCCCATTTCAATGCCAGCACCACATCGTCCTCTCGCAGCCAGGCATACAGAAATCCGGCCGCGAAGGCGTCGCCACCACCGATGCGCCCGACCTCGCCAGCTAGGATCGCCGCCTGCCGCAGAAGTTCTCCAGACGCCGTTCTCGCTATAGTGCCATCTTTGCCCAGGGTCATCACAATCAGGGTATCGGGGAAGCGCTCAGCCAGATCTGCCAGCGCCGCATCCGCGCTCGCCTCGCCATAGAGCGCGTGATAATCCCCCAGCGGACAAAAAACGACATCCGCCAAGTCCATGGCGAGTTGGCAGCCCGCTGCCGCTTCTGCACCGCTCCACAACTTGCTGCGGTAATTGGTGTCAAAGCTGCTGCGCCATCCAGCCGCTTTCGCTCGCTGCAGCGCGGCATGCACAGTCGCTCCAGCCGATTCGCTTATCGCCAGCGTTATGCCGGTGACATGCAGCAGGTCCGCGTTGCCTGGCTGGAATAGCTGAGCAGGCAAGTCCGTCGGCTGCATGCGGCTCATAGCCGAATCTTTGCGATCGTAGATGATTTCGCTAGCGCGGGGGTCTTGCGCTTTCTCATGAAAATAGATGCCCAGGCGCTCGTCCTGCGCCCAGACGACCTGGCTGACATCGACGCCGTATTGAGCGACGCGATTGCTGATATAACGACCCAGCGGCGAGGCGGGCAAGCGAGAAACCCAGGCGACATCCATGCCCAGTCGCGCCAGACCCACCGCCGTGTTGGACTCTGTCCCACCTACCCAAATATCAAAGCTCCCCGCCTGCTCAATGCGCAGATAGCCGGGCGGCGTCAGGCGCAGCATAGACTCGCCAAGCGTCACTACATCGTATTGTTTCATCAGGCCTTCCCCCGCTAGCGCAGCGCCAATCATACCGCTACAATGATGCAATGGCACATATCGGAATCGACGCGCGGCTGACCCACTATCGCGTCGGCGGCATCAGCCGGTATATCACATCGCTGCTCGCCGCCTTTGAGGCACATTCCCCGCTACACAAGCTCACCATTTTGCAGAGCCGCAAGTCGCGGAAACCGCTGTCGGCGAAATTCGCCAGCGCCAAGTTGTGGACGCCGCCGCATCACCTGTTGGAACGCAGCGCCCTGTCCGTGGAGCTGTGGCGGCATCGCCTGGATTTGCTGCACAGCCCGGATTTCATCGCCCCCTGCCGTGGAGCCAAACGTCATATCATCACCGTGCATGACCTGAGCTTCATTCACTTTCCCGAGTATCTCACTGCAGAAAGCCGGGGCTACTACAACGGGCATATTGAAACATCGGTCGAGCAAGCCGACCACATCCTGGCCAACAGCCAAGCCACCAAGGAGGACCTGATCGCGATTTTGGATGTGCCCAGCGACAAAATTACTGTGCATCTGCTGGCGACTGAAGAGCGATTTCGTCCGCTGCCCGACGAAGCCACCACAACTGCCTTGCGCGCGCTGGAACTGCCGGAGGAATTTCTGCTCTTTGTCGGCACGCTGGAGCCGCGCAAAAACCTGGCGGGCTTGGCGAAAGCCTATCGCGAACTGCGATCGCAGCTGCCGGACGCGCCAAAGCTGGTGGTGGCTGGGCGGCTGGGCTGGCATCATCAGCAGGTGCTGGCTGATATCAGCGCGCTAGGCATGGACCAGCACATCCTCATGCGGCACGCCGTTAGCGACCAGCAATTGCCCGCCCTCTACAACCGCGCCAGCGCCGTCATTTTGCCCTCCTTTCACGAAGGCTTTGGCTTGACCGCACTGGAGGCTATGGCCTGCGGCGCAGCCCCAATCGTCAGCTGCGTGCCAGCGCTGCAGGAGATCGTCGGTGAGGTCGGCATTTTGGTCGACCCGCATGACCATCACAACATCGCCGACGCCATGCGGCGCGCGCTGACGGACAGCCAATGGCTGGCGACGCATCAAGAACTGGCACTGCAGCGAGCCGCCCAATTCAACTGGCTGGAGTCGGCGCAAATCGTGCTGGATTGCTACGATGCCTTGCTGAGCTAGCCCGCGTATGAAGATTCTGCTGCTGACGCCCGACCTGCCCTATCCCAGCGAATCGGGAGTGGCGCTGCGCAGTTGTGGTATCATCCGCGGCTTGCATGACGCCGGGCATGAATTGACCCTCTTGAGCTTCGCCAGTAGCCAGCCAGATGCGGACAGCAATCCGCTCTGGCAATGGTGCCAGCAGGTGTGCGCGCTGCCGCTGCCGCCGCACAGCCGCCACAAACGCCTGTTCAAACTAGTGACCAGCCGACAAGCGGATATGCAACATCGCCTAGCCAGCGACGGCTTCGAACGGGCGCTGACCGAGCTGCTGCGCGGCGCACAATTCGACTTGATACAATTTTTCGGCATCGAATTCGGGCGCTATTTGCCCTTGATACAGCGTCAGGGCAAGGGCGCGAAACTGGTCTACGACGCGCAAAATGCCGAAGCGGATTTGCAGCGCGCCATCGCCCAGATCGATCGCCAGCAGCTGCAGCGCCTGCCAGCCGGGCTCTACTCGACCCTGCAAGCCCGGCGGTTGAGGCGCTTCGAAGGTGAAATTTGCCGATCGGTCGACCTTGTCGTGGCGGTCAGTGACGAGGACAGCGACCTGCTGCGCGGGCATGGCGGCGCGCCCCGGCATGTCGTGCCCAATGGCATCAACGCCGATGACTATCGCGAGCCGGCAAGCAATCAACGCGCCAATCGTCAGTTGGTCTTCAGTGGCAAAATGGACTACCGCCCCAATGTCGACGCCATGGAGTGGTTCTGCGCCGATATCTTGCCGCGCATCCGCCAGCAGTTGCCGGATGCCGGGCTGGTCATCGTCGGCCGCAATCCGCACGCGCGGATTCAAGCGCAGGCGAGCGACGCAGTCCGCATCACTGGCTGGGTCGAGTCGGTGCAGCCTTATCTGCATGCAGCGGCGGTCTATGTTGTGCCTCTCCGCATGGGCAGCGGCACGCGGCTCAAGGTCCTGCAAGCGCTGGCGAGCGGCTGCGTGATCGTTTCGACATCGATTGGCGCGGCGGGCTTGCATGAGGATATGCTGGCGACTCTGCAAATTGCGGACGACGCGGGCGGTTTCGCAAATAAAATCACGGCGCTGCTGCAGGACGATGCGGCGCGCGCGGAGCTGGGGCGGCGGGCGCAAGATCGCGTGCGTGAACACTACGACTGGTCGGCGTTAATTCCGCGTCTGCTGCGCGCCTATCGGAGCATCGGGCTTGGATAGGCAGTCGCTCGCGGAGCGCAATCGTCGTCTGACGGAAGCTCGGCACGAACTGACGCTGAAACATCGTCTGCGCGACAAGCTGCTCAAAAGTCTGTCTTTCGCGCCAATCTCCATGCAGCGCACGGGCACAAACCGGCTGCTGATCATCCGTCCCGACCATTTGGGAGACGCGCTGCTTACGACGCCAGCGATCCAGTTGCTAAAAAAAGCGCGTCCTGACCTGGAAATCCATGCCCTCTGCGGCGCCTGGAATGCCGAGCTGTTCAGCGCTTATATCGAAATCAACCAGGTAATTGCGCTGCCCTTTCCTGGCTTTGCTCGGGGAGACAGGGCGGGCAACGCGTACATGCTGGCGCTGCAATGGTCGCGCAGACTGCGGAAGAGCGCTTACGACTGTGCCATTGTTATGCGGCCGGATCACTGGTGGGGTGCACTGCTGGCGTACTTGGCTGGCATCCCGCAGCGCATCGGCTACGACCTCGCCAATGTCGCGCCATTCCTGACGGAAACGGTTTCCCTGCGTCATGAGCACGCCATTGAGCAGAATCTGCGCCTGGTCGCCAGCTGGACTGGACCTGCCTCGCGCGCGGACATCCACCTGACATGCCCGCTGCAAGCAGCGGACAAAGCGCATATAACAAAGCGACTGACCGAATTAAGCCTTGCCAGCCAACGCGCTTTGATTTGCATCCACCCAGGTTCGGGCGCGGCCAGCAAGCTGTGGGATAGCCGCAAATGGGCGCTGGTTGCCGACTCTTTAGCTAGCAGATTCGATTGCGCAATCGCCTTCACTGGCACGGCAAGCGAAGCCGCGCTCATCGACGAGATCCGCACCCGGATGTCGCAGCCGGCGGCCAATATTGGCTCGATCTCTGTGAGCCAGTTGGCAGCGCTATATGCAGGGGCGGCTATCGTCCTGGGTCCGGATAGTGGCGCGCTGCACCTGGCGGCGGCGGTCGATACGCCTACTGTAGCGCTCTTTGGTCCAGCCGATCCTGTCGAATTCGCGCCCTGGGGGAGCACGCATCGCCACATTGTCTTGAGTTCGGCAATAGCCTGCGCGCCCTGCCGAATCCTGGATTGGCGAGGCGACAGCGCGGAATACCATCCCTGCGTCCGCGACATCTCGGTCGAGCAAGTATTGGATGCCGCCAGCCGACTCCTGTCAGATGCCGCGAATCGCTAAGCCAGCGCGCTTTCGTCCTGCGGCTTCACCCACAGCGATTTCTCGTTGCGGTAAGTCACCATGCCGGGACCCGCGCCTTTGATTGCTCGCACATACTTGACGCGAGTGTAGTCGACCTGGACGTTGTTGTCCTCGCGGCGCTGACTATAGAAGGCTGCTACCGAAGCCGCTTCCTTTAACAGTTCGTCACGGATGCGCCGACCATCGTCGCGAATGACGACATGCGCGCCCGGCACATCGCGCGCATGCAGCCATATATCCTGCGGGTTGGCGCGTTTGAAGGTCAACTGCGCGTTTTGCCGGCTGTTGCGCCCCACCCAGACGACATAGCCATCGCGACTGACGATGCGCAAAGGACCCTGCCGCCCGCCCCCGCCCAGCCGTTTGAGCCGCGAGCCACCCCAATGCCCGCGCGCTTGAAGCGACTGGATAACATCGTCAATTTCCAGCCAATTCGCCGCGTTGGTCAGGTCGGCCTCCAGTTGCGCGATATAAGCCAATTCCAATTCGCATTCCGCAATGAGGCTAGGCACAGCGTCGGCGGCCGCTTTGGCTTTTTCGTAACGCTTGAAATAACGCTGGGCATTTTCCAGGGGAGACAGCTGCGGATCGAGCGTGATAACCAGCTCGGGCGCGTCAAAGTCATACTGCGCGCGAAGTTCCGTCTGTCCCTGGCTCAGCCCATATTGGTAAGCCAGGATCAATTCGCCGCTCTGCCGCAATCGGTCGCGCTCACTCTCGTCTCGCAATCCCGCTCGCAGCGAGGCCAGCTTGCCAGCCAGTTTCGCTTTGGCTTCCGTGAGCGCTGCACCCACAGGTTTCTTGGCTTCGCTGTAGGCTTCAATGCCGGCGATCTCGCCGTAGACAATTTCCATCGCCCGGCTGATTGACTCCGTGCGCTGCCAGCACAAATGATTCAAAGGAAACGCGGCATAGGCGACCGTCATGCCAGATTCGCTGCCCGTGCCCGGCTGCCATTGGCGATTCAGCAGCGGTGTGACTACCTCGTCAAACGCAGTCACCAGGCGCTCGCTGTCGATGTCGCAACTTTTGGCGGCTGCATTGCCAGAGGCCCGAAAGACGATTTCCTTCGCCAGCAGCGGACTCAAGCCCAAGATCTTGCCCGTCAAGAGACGCCGTACTTGCGCTGTCGGCTTGTGATCCCCCTGCAGAATGCGTTGAAAGTCCTCTGCGTCCAGCGTGCCGGGGTGCAGCTGCCCGCGGAGGGGCGGGGGCGGCACATAATCGTGATTGGGCAGGCTGAGACGGTAGCGATTGTCTTCCGGTCCCACGCGATTCAGGCAATCGAGGATTCGCCCATCGCGAACCAGCAGCAGATTCGCCCGCCGCGGCATCAACTCCGCGATGATACGGACGCCCCCTTCTCCCCCCTCGACCTCGATTTCCAGCAGGCGTTCCCAGTCCGGCTGCGCGATGCCGATTATCTTGCCGCCTTCGACATAGCGCCGAAATAGCAGACCCAACTGTGATGGTTTTGCCGTACCGCGCCGCAGCTTCGACATGACCAAATGTACGCGCGGCTGGCTGGCCTCTGCGCAAAGCAACAGGTATTGACGCTCGCCATGGGCATAGACTTCCAAGCCCAGCGCCATCCCCGAGACATCAATGACATCCTGGATGCGCCCGCCCAGCAATTTCTCGCGCAGTTCATCAACCAGCGCTGAAATCGCGAATGTATCGGGGCTCATTGCGCTTCGTTGAAAGTCAGCAGAAAGGCGATGAGATGACCGATTTCTTGAGTGGTCAGCCTGTCGCCATAGTTGTTTGGCATGGAGTCGGTGTAATCGCCGACCAGGTGCACAGAGGGATAAACGATGGCTTCGTAGAGGTATTGCTCGGCGGTCAATGACGCGCGGCGCTGCCCAGCCACATTTGCCAGCCCGAAGAACAGCGGCGCCATGCTGCCATCGCCCATCAAATGGCAGGCGCTGCATTCGTTTGTTTCCGATAAGTCCGCGCCAAGATCGGCATCCGCCCCCGCCAGCGCGACCTCCAGTTCAGCTTGGTAGGCGCCATCCGAAGGCGATCCTCCATCCCCCGCATTCAAGGCCAGCAGAACGATGACCGCGGCGAAAGCGGCGACACAAACAATCGCCAGCAGAAAGACCAACCGCCTGCGCCGCGCCTTGCTGCTTGCCCCTTCGGATGTCATGGTGTTAGAGATGAAAACAATACGGTCAGGATGTGGATTCCTGGCGGACGGAGCTGACACCGCGATTGAGCAGCCAGAAAACGATCATCAGCGTCAAGCCCGCGCCCAGGACATTAAAGATGATGAAACCTGTGATCAAAATGAAAGCGACAGCCTGGTCGGGCGTGGCGGTGAGAAAGTCGCCGCTTGGGTCGGTGGTCTGCTGGATCGCCAAATCGGAGGACAGCAAGTTGGAGGTGATTGCGCCCCCAGCCAGCAGCACAATCAGAATTACCGCGACAGCGCCCAAAGCCTTCATGCCTTTGCTCTCCAAGCCTTTCCAATCACGCCTATTGTAACCGCCGCCATCAGCCCGCGCAAGACGGCAATCGCGCTCATCGCAGCACCAGTTGGTTGCGCTCGGGACCGACGCTGACCATGTTGATAGGCACGCCGCACAATTCCGACACGCGCGCGACATAAGCTTGCGCCGCCGCTGGCAGAGTAGAGAATTGTCGGCAGCCGCTGATATCCTCGCGCCAACCGGGCAGGGTCTCATACAAGGGCTGGGCGCGTTCCAGTTCTTCGTTGGTGACCGGCGGATATTCGAAGCGCTGGCCGTCTATCTCGTAGGCGGTCGCCAGTTTGAGTTCATCAAGGCCGGAAAGGATGTCCATTTTGGTCAGCATCAATTCACTGAAACCGTTAACGCTGGCGGCATAACGCAACATGACCACATCCAGCCAGCCACAGCGCCGCGGACGCCCAGTCGTCGTGCCAAATTCGTCCCAGAAGTTGGCGCCGCTGCCGCGCAGTCGATTCGCGACTCCCCCCCCAAGTTCGGTCGGCATGGGTCCGCCACCGACGCGCGTGCTGAAGGCTTTGGCGACGCCCAAAACGCGATCCACCGCCAGCGGACCCACGCCCAAGCCAGTCAATGCGCCGCCGGCCGTCGGCGACGAACTGGTGACGAAGGGATAACTGCCGTGGTCGACATCCAGCAGGGTGCCTTGCGCGCCTTCGCAGAGAATGCGAGCGCCATTCTGCAGCGCCTTCTGAAGATAGATGGATGCGTCCTGAATGAAGGGGCGCAGAAAGGCAGCCGCTTCCAGGTAACCCTGCGCCGCCTCCCGCGCATCCAGCGTCTCTCTGCCTTGGTGCCGCAAATTGTCATTGGTGGCTTCAATGGCGCTGACGAGTCGCTCGGCGAAGACCTCTATATCCAGCAGCATGTCGCCAGTGCGGATGCCGGCGCGCCCGGTCTTGTCCAGGTAAGCAGGACCAATTCCGCGCAAAGTCGTGCCAATTTTTGCCTCACCCAGCGCTGCTTCATTCGCAGAGTCCAGGGCAATATGCGCCGGCGTGATGATATGCGCTCGCGAACTGATGATCAGATTCTGCGGGGTGATGGCGATGCCCAGCTTGCGCAGCGCTTCAATCTCCCGTACGAGGTTGACAGGATTGACAACCATGCCATTGCCCATGACTGATACGACATTGTCGTGCAGTATGCCGGAGGGCAGCAAATGCAGCTTGTAAACTTCGCCGTCCAGCGCGACGGTGTGCCCTGCATTGTCGCCGCCGGCATAACGAGCGACGATATCGGCCGAGGCAGCCAGCCAGTCGACCACGCGCCCCTTGCCCTCGTCGCCCCATTGCGCGCCAATCAATATAGTTATCGGCATCTCATCTCGCTTCCACGCCAGTCATAGCGGTCTCAAACGCGCCCAATCGTATGGTCACATCTTGCCTGCCCCAGGTCTCTAACTGCTGGCCTGGACCCAATGCCAATGCCGCGCCAGGCGCCAAACCGATGACGGCAAGATCCGGCAGCGCTTCCTGCACGCGCCGCGCCGCTTCATCTGTGGACGCATCAGCCGGCGACAAAATGACAGCGCCCTGGACGAAATCCAAGCCGCGCAGCAAATTGCCGGACGCCGAGAGCCTGCGTTCACCGAACAGGGAGGCAGCCGCCCCTTCACAAAGAACAATCGCCCCGCCAGCCAGCGCCTGTTTCAAGGCGTGCACAGCGGTCTGGGTCAGCGCGCGCCGCAATTCTTCGCTACAATTGGCCTCTATCACGATCATGCCGGCGCTGCTGATGCGCTCATAGATTTCATTGTTGTCCTGTTCATCCAGGTCAACCAGGTAGCCAGTTGGCCCGCCCAGTTCCGCCAGGTCGTCCATCAGCGCGTCGCCCAGGTCCTCCGCCAGCGAAATATAGGCGATGATTGCGCCCGCCCCACAACGACTCAAGGCTCTGGCGCGGACCTCACTGAGCGGGTGCGCGCCGCCGGACAGCGCCAGCCAGCCCTGGGTCTCAGACCAGCGAAAAGGGACTTGCCCGTTCATTTATGCGCCCGCGCCCAGATAATCGGCGATGGCCGCCGACATGATGCCCACGCCCAATGGCAGTACGGCTTCGTCAAAGTCGAAGCGCGGATGGTGATGCGGATAGTCTAGCGAACGCGCGCGATTGGCGGAGCCGACCAGCAGATAAGCGCCGGGATTGCGCGCCATCAACAAGCCGACATCTTCTGACGCCATCCAAGGCTGCCGAACCACAGTCACCTCGTCGGGGTACCTGGCGAAGACATCGCCCGCCTGCCGCGCCACTGCCGCATCGTTGACCACAGGACCGATGCCCATGCCAAACTTGACATCCGCGCGGCAGCCCATGCCCTGCGCGACGCCCTCGGCGATTTCGCGCATGCGCGTTTTGACCAAGTCGCGCGTCTCTTCGCGAAAGAGACGGTAAGAACCGTTGAATGCCACAGATGTCGGGATGATGTTGCGTGCGCTACCGCCCTGGATCGTGCCGATGGTCAGCACCACCATGTCCAGCGGATCGACATTGCGGCTCACCAGCGACTGCAGTGCCACGATGACTTGTGCGGCAGCGACAATCGGGTCGGCGGTTTGATGCGGCATAGCGCCATGCCCGCCCTTGCCAAGCACAGTGATTTCAAACATGCCAGCGCCGGACATGGTCGGTCCCGGCACCACGCTCACCTGACCGACTTCCAGGTCATTCCACAGGTGGATGCCCAGCGAAATATCGGGCGCTGGCGACTCCAGCGCGCCATCAGCAATCATGGCTGCCGCGCCGCCACCGACTTCTTCGGCCGGCTGAAACACGAACTTGACGCGGCCACCGAGTTGGGCGCGATGCCCGGACAATACCTTGGCGATGCCCAGCGCAATTGCAGTATGCCCATCGTGCCCGCAGGCGTGCATGACGCCGTCGGTTCGCGACACATACTCGGCGTCATTTTCTTCGTGGACGGGCAAGGCATCCATATCGGCGCGGTAGAGCACGGTAGGTCCATCGGTCGCGCCTTCTAAAATGCCGATGACACCAGTTTTGCCGACGCCCGTCTGCACTTCCAAGCCCAGCACGTTCAATTCTTCGGCGACGATGCCAGCCGTGCGTACTTCTTTGAAAGCCAATTCGGGATGTCGGTGAAAGTCGCGGCGGCGGGCTATCAGTTCGTCGCGCAGGGATTGCGCCTCGCCCATGAAGTCGATTGCCATGTTTGCTTTACCTCAATCTGATCACGCGGAAGCGTTCAATGCGGCGGGGATATTCCGCTGGCGCACTGGGATCCAAGGACCGCTCGCGGATGCGCTCCGCCATTTTGTCCATGTCGGCGATTTGGCTCTTGTGCGCCCGCAGCGACTGAATCTGCGTCTCCACAGAATCGGTCACATCAAAGGTATGCGTCGGCTGCAGCGCCCCTGCGATATACACCGCCGCCACTTTGTGCGTGCCTAAGCCCTCGTCGCGTTCATGCTCCAGGAAGTTCAGCCGATCGCGCGCAGTGGGGAAGACTGCCGCCAAGGTCGCATCGCCGATAGCGCGGTGGTCGGGGTGGTTGATGCCGCCTCCGTCACGCCAATACAAAGTCGGGTCGAGCGTAACCACGATATCCGGCTTCTTCAGGCGGATCATGCGCGTGATGTCGCGCCGCAGCGCCAAAGTCGGGTAAAGTTCGCCATCCTTGTAGCGCAAGAAGACGACTTCCCTGACGCCCAGGGCCACCGCCGCCGCCCGTTCCTCGTCCTCGCGGATGGCCGCCAGGCGTTCATGCGTCATGTCCGGTTCGGCGCTGCCCTTGTCGCCGCTGGTGGCGATGACAAAGGTGACATCCGCGCCATCAGCCGCCCATTTAGCGAAGCTGCCGCCGGCAAAGAATTCCGGATCGTCAGGATGCGCGAAGACACCCAAAATGCGCAGGACCTTGCCCTCGGCATCTTGTCCATTTTGGCTCATGTTTGCGTTTTGCCCTCGTCGCCGCGCTTGTCGCCACCGCGCCGGCCGCGCCGGCCGCCACGCCGTCGCCCACGCCGCCGATTAGGGCGGGAAGGCGCTTCGCTCGATTTGCCGCGCCCGCGCCGGGATCGCTGTTTTCCCGGCGTCTGCTCGCTCTTTTCCTGCTCGCGCTGGCTCTGAGGCGGTTCAGCTTCCACCCGGGCATTGACCTGGTCGGCAACGCGCTGCCCAGCTGGCAGGCCGCATTCACAACTGCCATCGCCGTGCCGGTCGCAAGGCGACTGGGCTTTCTCGGCCAGCTTGCGGAATTCTTCCAGCGGAATGATGTCCGCGCGCAGGATCGTCTTACGCACGCCCTCGCCGTAGTCCACGCGCACAGCATCCAGCAGCGGCAGCTGATCGATAACCCTGCCTTCGCCATGGGGCGTGCCGATGCGCTTGTTGCGGCGTGGCAACTGCTTGCGCGCTTCCACATACTGTTCGTATTCATAGACCAGGCAGCAGCGCAAACGCCCGCACATGCCGGTGATTTCGGATGGATTCAGCGAGATGCCTTGCGCCTTCGCCATCTTGATGGAAATGGGGCTGAAATCGGTGAGGAATGTGCTACAGCAGCGTTCGATGCCGCAAGCGCCAAAACCGCCCAGCAGCCTGGCGACATCGCGCGGACCAATCTGTCGCATCTGGACGCGCGCTTCAAATTGACGTTGCAAGCGCTTTTGCAGTACGGTGCTGTCGATCTTCTGCTCGGCGCTGAACAAAAATGTGACCACGCTGCCATCATAATTATATTGTGCCGCCACGAATTTAGCTTCCGTCATGCGCCGCAAGCCCGCCGCCGCTTCCTGGCAAATTTCCAGCGCTTCGTCCTGCTGCGCTTCCCAATGCTGGCGCAACACCATGTCACGCGGCGTGGCTGGACGCAGGATCTTGCGCACATCGCGGTTGGGGTCGGGCATGGTGAAGCCCATCACCTGGCCCATCTGGCGTCCGCGGCGCGTGTCCACAATGACATAATCGCCCTGCTTCAAACCGGGATGCTCCGTAAAATCAAAATGGTAGAGCTTGCCCACCTTTTGGAAGCGCACGCCCGCCACCTGGTCGCGCTTTGCCAACTCTGCGCTCGCCATAATTGCTTTGCCCTTTGGGTGGACTCGTGGAGTCCACGCCCGTTTCACTGCTCTCAAACGCCTATGACTGTACTCGATAAGGCCATCCCGCGCAATATGCACAAGCCCTCGCCTATCGAGTTCGCTTGTGGCGAAGGGGCGCAACTTGCTAGAATGGAGACAGAAGCCGACGGTGACGAGAAGACCGA
Source organism: Anaerolineae bacterium (assembly GCA_034420985.1). Lineage (GTDB taxonomy): Bacteria > Chloroflexota > Anaerolineae > Aggregatilineales > Phototrophicaceae > UBA6055. The sequence goes on from DAOUKU010000052.1 coordinate 162,947, forward strand.
TGGCGATGCACAAGCTGGTTATGAAATTCGGCGGCAACGCTTTGGGCACTGCGAGCGCGCTCAACCAAGTGCTCGGCATCGTAACGCGCGAATCCCGGCGCTGGGATCAAATCGTGGTGGTCGTATCGGCGCTGGATGGCGTGACGGACATGCTGCTGGATGCGGCGCGCCTGGCGCAAAGCGACAACCCCCGCGGCTATCGACGCGTCGCCGCCAACTTGCGCTCCCGCCATTTTGCACTGACGGACAAATTGCCGCTGGACGAGCCCGCCCGCGCCGCCCTCTGCGCCGATATCGACCAGCTACTATCGCAAATGCTGGATGGCTGCTTGGCCATCGCCAGCCACCTGCAAGACGAGCTCATGCCGATTCACAGCGACAGCGTTGTGGCAGTGGGCGAGCGGATTTCAGCGCGAATTATGGCGGCGCTGCTGCGTCAAAACGGGTTGCGCGCCGCCTCCGTCGATGGCGCAGACCTCATCATCACCGACGCCGTGCATGGCAACGCCAATCCCGACTTCAAGCTGACGGCGCAGCGCATGCAGGAACGCTTATTGCCCATGCTGCAGCGCGACATCTTGCCCGTCGTCAGCGGCTACATTGGCGCGACGGTCGATGGCGAAACCACGACTTTGGGGCGCGGCGGCACCGACTACACCGCCTCGGTCATCAGCGCCTTGCTGCCCGCTGACGCTCTATGGATCTATACGAATGTCGCCGGCATGATGTCCGCTGACCCCCGCGAATTAAGCGACGCCCGCGTCATTGAGCGCTTGAGTTACGATGAAGCGGCTGACCTGGCCTACTTCGGCGCCAAGCTGCTGCATGCGCGCATGATCGCCCCACTGGCGGAGAGCAATTTGCCCCTGCGCATAAAAAGCATCTTCGCGCCCGAGCTGGATGGTACGCTTGTGGCTGCCGCGCCGGATGGCAGTCAACCCATGCTCAAAGCGGTTACATCGGTACAGGGTTTGTCGCTGCGGCGACCGGCCAGCGGCTCCCTGGCTGGTGTAACGCGGCTGGTCGGCAATACGCTCTTCAAGACCCTGGGCATGCGCTCGGAAGTGATGATCGCCTCGCAATCCAGCGGCAGCAGTTTCTTGTGCCTGGTCATCCCGACCAGCATCGGCATTGACGGTGTTGATCGTCTGCAGCGCGAACTGAAAGCCAAAATGGCGGAATACCCAGAGAAGATGCCCTGGCAGATCGAAACGGTATCCTTGGTAACCGCCGTCGGCAGTCGCTTGAATTGTGCGCCACAACTAGTTGAGCAAGTGATGCGGGCGCTGGCGGGCATTGAGATTTCGGCATTGTCGCTGGGCGCGTCGCATTGCAGCGTCAGCGTAGTCCTGCGGCAGGCGGACGCGCGCCGGGCTGTCCAGCAGATTCACGCGAGCCTTCTCAAAAGCGGCTCAAATAGCGGCGGAGCTCCCACTCGGTAACCTGGCTGTTGTACTCGGCACATTCCTGACGTTTGGCGGCGATGTAACGGTCGCTGACATAGGGACCCAAGGCCGACAAAATCACTTCGTCATGGCTCAGAGCGTCCAGCGCTTCGTCGAGGGATTGCGGCAACACGGCGATTTGGCGCATGCGCCCTGGCCTGCCCTGCATCAGCGTCTCTTCCATGGGGTCTGGCAGCGGCATCTGATGCCGGATGCCATCCAGCCCGGCTTGCAGCATCACCGCCATGGCCAGGTAGGGATTGGCAGTGGGATCGGGGCAGCGCAATTCCAGCCGCGAGTGATATTCTTTGCCGGGCGCGGTACTGGGCACGCGGATGAGCGCGCTGCGATTGACATGCGCCCAGGTAACATTGATGGGCGCTTCGAAACTGGTGCCCAGCCGCTTGTAGGAATTGACCAGGGGCGCCAAAACCGCGCACATGGCGCGCGCATGTTCCAGTTGCCCAGCCAAGAACCAAATGGCCGTCTGCGACAAGCCATACTCGCTGCCGTATTCGGCGAAGAGATTGGCGCCGGTCTGCGCGTCGTGCAGGCTCTGGTGCGTGTGCATGCCCGAGCCAGGCATGTTCGCATGCGGGCGCGGCATGAAAGTGCAATAATAATTGAATTTGCTGGCGATCGTTTTCAGCGCCACACGCGCCGTCAGGATATTGTCCGCCGAGCGCAAGGCATCGTCATATTGAAAGTCGATCTCGTGCTGGCCGCTGCCCGTTTCGGAATGTGTCGAGTCCACGCGGATATCCATGGCCGTCAGTGCCGCCAGCATCCGCCGCCGCATGGAACGGATCGGGTCCTCCGGAATGTCAAAATAGCCGGCGATGTCGCTGCGCGCCCCAACCTGTGGCTGCCCGGAGGCATCCAACGGGAACAGGAAAAACTCCAGTTCCATGCCCGTTTTGAATTGCAGGTTCATGCTCCGCGCCTGCTCCAGCGCCCGGCCCAGCACATTGCGCGGGTCGCCGATAAAGGGCTCGCCGTGCTGCGTGCGGATGGCGCAAATCAGGCGGGCAGTTTTCTCTTCGCGATCTGTCCAAGGCAATATGACAAAGCTGGACGCATCCGGCATCAACACCATGTCGCTTTCGGCAACGCGGGCGAAACCTTCAATCGCCGAGCCGTCAAAATGCGAGCCGTTGACGAAGACATTTTCCAGCTCGCGCGCCGGGATCATGACGCTTTTGACCAAGCCCGTGATGTCCGTGAACCAAAGCGCCACAAAGCGGACGCCCTGCTCCTCCATCACCGCCAGGATTTCACTGCTTGATGTCATGGCTTATCCCAATTCCGATCGCGCTACTCCAGCATGCCCCAAATCCGCAGCAGCGCATCCACAGCCAATAGGTAACCGTGCCAGCCGAAGCCCGCCATCTGCCCCAGGCAAACCGGCGCCAGCAGCGACTTGTGACGGAAAGCTTCCCGCGCATGCACATTGGACAGATGCACCTCGATAACTGGCAGCTCAATAGCAATGATGGCGTCGCGCAGCGCTACCGATGTATGCGTGTAGGCGCCTGGATTGAAGACGACACCGTCCGCCCAGTTGCGCGCTTCATGTAGCTGATCGATGAGTTCGCCTTCGTGATTCGATTGCGCGGTCCGCACCTCGACGCCCTGCCTGCCGAGATGCCGCGCAATCGCCGCGTTGATATCCGCCAAGCTCATGCTGCCGTAGGTCTCGGGTTGGCGCGTCCCTAGCAGGTTCAGGTTCGGCCCGTGTAGAACCAGGATGCCTTTTGCCATTTGCCGTCGTCCTAACTCAAAGTACTGCCAATATGTCTTCTTTTGGCAAGCCCCGCAGGACCGCCGCCTCGCCCAAGCCCTTCAGCACGATCAGCCGCGATACGCCCGCCTGCCATTTTTTGTCCGTCGCCATGGCTGCGTACCAACGCTCGCGATCCACGGCGATATCGGTTGGCAAGCCGATCTGCCAGAATATCTTTTGAATGCGCGCGTAAAGGTCGTCATTGATGAAGCCCAAATTGCGCGACAATTTCGCCGCCCGCACAATACCAATCGCGACCGCCTCGCCATGCGGCACCGCGTAGCCAGTGACTTTTTCGATGGCATGGCCGAAGGTGTGCCCCAGGTTGAGATGGGCGCGAATGCCCTGCTCATAGGGGTCGACTTCCACCACATCAATTTTGACTTGCACCGCCCGCCGCAGCAGTTGCGCCGCCACTTCGGGCTGCCACAGCGCCGGTTCCAGCAGCGTCGGATCCGCAATCAAACCATGCTTGATGACTTCCGCCATGCCACAGCGCCACTGCAGGGGCGGCAACGTCTCCAGCACATCGGTATCAATGAGGACTGCGCGCGGCTGTTTGAATGCGCCGATGAGGTTTTTGCCCTGTGGCAGATCCACGCCCACCTTGCCGCCGACGCTGGAATCCACCATCGACAGCAGCGTGGTGGGGATTTGCAGCAGCGGGATGCCGCGCATGTAGGTGGCTGCTGCGAAGCCGGCCGTATCGCCAATGACGCCGCCGCCCAGCGCCACCAGCACAGTGCTGCGATCTGCGCCCATCGACAGCAGCGCATCGTAGATATAGCGCACGGTGTCGAGGGTTTTGTACGCTTCGCCATCGGGCAGGACGATCATTTGCGCATTGGGAAGCTGGTTTGTCAGCGCCTCGCCATAGAGTGGGGCAAGGATCTCGTTCGTCACCACAGCGACATGCCCGTCCAATCCCAGCGCCGCAATCTCGCCGCCGATGCCGCCCAGCAAACCGCTTCTGATGTGAATGGGATAGCCGCCCTCCGGCGTCTTGACATAGAGCCCGCCGGATTCCAGCGCGGCGATCTCACCAGCGACCATGTCCGGCGTCTTGCCAGCGGTGATGATTTGCCGCGGGATGCGAGCGTAGAGGGGCAGTCGCGCATCGAAGAGCGGCTCCCAGTCGACAGCCAAGGGACGATCCAGGCTGTGATTCAACCGCGCGCGCAACTCAGCTTTGCTAGCGCGCAGGCAGTAGACGTTGCATTGCTGCTGCACCATCTCGCGCACATCGTCAGCCATCAGCGCCCCGCCGCCAGTCGCGATCACCAGCCCGCGCCGCAGCGCCAATTCCAGCGCCAGACTACGCTCCATGTCGCGGAAAACCGCTTCGCCCTGTCGCTCGAATATCTGACGGATGGGCATGGCTGCGCGGGACTCGATGACCGTGTCCATGTCGATGAATTCGCGCTCCAGCCGCCGGGCAACAATCTCGCCGACGGTGGTTTTGCCGCTGCCCATAAAACCGGTGATGACGATGTTGCGCGCGCTGCTCATAGCTCGTAGCCAAACCGCCAGGGGGTATTGTCCATGGGCAGATCGTCCAGTTGGTTGCGCCGCAGCGATTCAAAACGCGGCTGCATTTCGTCCAGGCTGTCGCCACCCAGTTTCTCCAATAGCGCATCCGCCAGCACAATCGCCATCATAGCTTCGCCGACGGGGACAGCCCGCGGCAGCGCGCAAAAATCACTGCGTTCGTAGACGGTCGGGTTAGGCTCCCCCGTCGCCAGATCCACCGACTCAGCGCCGCGCAGCATGGTGGAAATCGGCTTCATCGCCACGCGCACGATGATGGGCTCGCCGGTGCTGATGCCGCCCTCCAGCCCGCCCGCGCGATTAGTGCGGCGCGACAGATTGCCCGCTTGGTCAACGACAATTTCGTCATGTACTTGCGAGCCGCGCTTGCCGGCATTTTCAAAGCCGCTGCCGATCTCCGCGCCTTTCATCGCCTGGATGCTGACCATGGCGCCGACCAGCTTGGAATCCAGCTTGCGATCATAATGCACATGCGAGCCCAAGCCCGGCGGCACTCCGCGTGCCACGACTTCAAATACGCCGCCTAAAGTATCTTTATCAATCTTGACCTGACGGATGGCGGCATGCATTCTTTGCGCCGCCGCCGCGTCCGGGCAGCGCACATCGTTGTCTTCGCTGCGGTCGATGCGCTCGTCCAGCGGCATGTCCTGCAAATCTGCCACAATATGCCCAAGCTGCGCTACATAACCATCGACGCGGATGCCAAATTGCCGCAAATATGTCTTGCAGATCGCGCCGACCGCCACGCGCATCGTGGTCTCCCGCGCGCTGGCACGCTCCAGCGACAGGCGTAGCTCGCGATAACCATATTTGACCGCGCCAGTGAGGTCGGCGTGGCCCGGCCGCGGCGTGGTTATCGGCGTGATATCGCGTTCTTTCCAACTTTTGAAATCGCGATTACCCACTTGCAGGGCGATGGGCGCGCCGGTGGTCAGCCCGTTCATGAGACCAGCCGTGATGATGATGTGGTCTTTCTCGATTTGCATCCGCCCGCCGCTGCCATAGCCCTTCTGTCGGCGGCGCAAATCCAGGTTGATGTCCTCGCCCCTTAGCGGCAGACCGGCTGGCATGCCTTCCATTATGGCGGTCAAGCCGGGTCCGTGGCTCTCGCCTGCGGTGAAGAAACGAATCGGCATGGTCTGTCAGCTCTCACTTTTGTCTTCCAGCGCCGTCCGCAGCGCCTGGATCATCACCTCAATGGGCGGTTCTACACCTGTCCACAGCTCGAAAGCGATGGCGCCTTGCCGCGCTAGCATGCCCAGTCCGCCAATCGCCCGCCCTTCATGCGCTACACACTGCTGCATCAGCGCCGTGTTGGCGGGACGATACACCATATCGTACACCGTCACGCCGGTAGGGAAAGGTATTCCAAAGATCCAGGGCGACTGCCTGATATGCGGATGCAAGCCAACCGATGTACAGTTGACGATCAGCGACATGCCCCAGTCCGCGGCTTCGTCCAGGGTCATCACCGATAGGCTGCCGATGCCCGCCGAAGCGCCCAACTCCTGGACGAGCTTGCGCGCGCGTTTCATGGTGCGGTTGACGATGGCGACAGTAGCGCCAGCCCGCGCCAAGCCATAGACCGCCGCCCGGGCTGCGCCGCCCGCCCCCAAAACCAAAACTCGTTCGCCCTGGATGGCGACATCGTTGGCAAGCAAGTCATTGATGAAGCCGTCGGCGTCCGTGTTCGTGCCCAGGTTACTGCGGAAGTCGACCGTGTTGACCGCGCCGATTGCCCGCGCCCTTTCGTCCGGGCGCACATACTCCATAATGGCTTCTTTATGAGGCACGGTGACATTGATTCCGATATAGCCGTGCTGCTTTGGCTCGCGCAAGCCCAGGCGCAGAATATCCGGCGGGATGGACATGGCGTCATAGCGCCAGTCGTCCATCCCCAGCGCCTGGAAAGCCGCGTTGTGCATGATGGGGCTGAGGCTGTGCTCCACCGGGAAGCCGATCACGCCCACTCGCTTGACAGTCATGCCACACCTGTCGCTTTCATCCCGGCGGGCTACTCCGCCAGCAGCATCACGCCGCAGTTGATCAAGGTCTCCGCGAAGCCGGGGAAGCTGTCGCCAACGCAGGCCGCATCGGTGACCACTGCCCCTTCCTCCGCCAGCATGCCCGCGACAGTCAGGCTCATGGCGATGCGGTGATCGTCATGCCCATCGACCAGCCCGCCGGTCAGGCTTTGCGGACCGACGATGCGGAATCCATCGTCGTGCTCTTCAATGACCGCGCCCATTTTCCGCAATTCCCCCGCCATCACCGCGATGCGGTCGGTCTCTTTGACGCGCAGCTCGCGCGCATCCCGCACGATGGTCTCGCCTTCGGCTTGCGTCGCCGCTACCATCAGTATCGGAAACTCGTCAATCATGCGCACGACGGTATCGCCGCCAATCTCGATGCCCTTGAGCTGACCCGTATTCACTTGAATATCGCCGATAGGCTCACCAGCCTGGTCGCTGAGGTTGCTCAGTTGCAAATCCGCGCCCATCGCTTCCAGGGCGTCCAGCAGCCCGGTGCGGGTCGGATTCAGGTTGACGCCACTGATCTTCAGGTCAGTCCCCGGCGCGAGCAATCCCGCCACCAGTAGGAAGGCTGCCGACGAGAAGTCGCCCGGCACCGTAATGTCCAAGGGCAGCAGTGCGCCATTGGGATGAATTGTCATACAATTGCCCGCCTCGTCATCGTCGGTGATTCTCACGCCCATGGACCGCAGCATGCGCTCGGTGTGATCGCGGGCAGGACCCGGCTGCAGCACTGTAGTCGGCGATTCGGCATGCAAACCCGCTAGCAAAATCGCGCTTTTGACCTGGGCGCTGGCGACCGGCATGTCGTAGGTGATGCCTTGCAGCGCCGCCGGAGTAATCCGCAGCGGACAGGCGCCGTCGCTCGATTCGATGTCCGCGCCCATCATCTGCAGCGGTGTGGTTATCCGTTTCATGGGACGCCGCCGCAACTGCGCGCTGCCATCCAATATGCTGGGGAAATCTTGCCCGGCCAGTAGCCCCGCCAACAAGCGAATGCCGGTGCCGGCATTCATCAGGTTGAGTGGCCGCCGCGGTTCATGTAACTCGCCGCCATTGATCTGCAGGGTATTCGCGTCCTGCCGCGTTACTTGCGCGCCCAGGTCTTGCATTGCGCCCAGCGTCGCTTCGGTGTCGCCAGCCGCCAGCCAGCCACGAATTTGCGATTGGCCCTGTGCAACTGCCGCCAGCATCACCGCGCGGTGCGAAATTGACTTGTCACCCGGCACGCTGACTGTGCCGCGCAACATCGAGCCAGGGCGTATGCGAAATTGCGCCCCTCTATCTGCCATTTTCATATTTCCTCGCCCATTCCTTGCGCGCCGCCTGTATGGGCAGCAGCGACTCGCTGAGCCGCTCTTCGTCGCCGGCAATCAACATGGTTTCCAGCATAGCCAGCTGCATGCGGAAACGCGCCAGCAATGTCGCGACTGGCTGCGTATTGGTGCTCAAAATATCACCCATCATGGTTACATCACTGGCGGCCAAGCGGCTGGTATCGCGGAATCCGCCCGCCGCCAAAGCCCAGTAAGCTGCATCCGCCTCTGCCTGACTGGAGACTGTCGCCACCAGCGTCGCGCTCAACAGATAGGGCAAATGGCTGATGCCGGCGACGATAAGATCGTGTCGCTGAGCGTCCATTTCGATAGGCTGTGCTCCCAGCGTCTCGACAAAGGACAGCGCATGTAGGCGAGCGGCTGGCGTCGTGCGCCGCGACGGGCAGAGCACGAAGGGACGATTGCGATACAGCGATCCGTCCGCCTCGTCAATGCCGCCGTTTTCTTTGCCCGTCATGGGGTGCCCGCCCACCGCATTGACGCCGATGGGCAGCGCCGCCATAGCATCGACAATATCCTGCTTCGTGCTGCCAGTATCGATGACCAGTGTGTTGGAGCGCAGGTAGCTGCCCAACTGCATCTGCAGCAACTCTACAATCACGCGGACTGGCGTCGCCAAAATCACGACATCGGCGCGGTTGACGCCTTCGTAGAAATCGTCCGTGGCGCTGTCGACCATGCCACGCTCTATGGCGATGCGCCGGGCATTTGCGTCGCTGTCGATGCCCGTGATGCGGTCGGCATGGTCGCGCATGGCCAGCGCCAGAGAGCCGCCCATCAAACCCATACCGACGATGGCAAGGTGGCGCGCATGGAAACCCGCGGACATCAGCTTCCTCCCGTCCCGCCGCTGTGAGCAATATCCGGTCGCAAATGCACGGCATCGCGCAGGAAGATATGCTGAATCTCGTCCAGCGTCGTTTCCGTATTCCAGTGAATTAGCACGCGAACGCACTGCGGCAAGCCGTCGACAACATGCGCTTCCTGGAAGCCCATCAGCGCAGTGCGCGTCCAGCCCAGCTCGCGAGCCGCCGCCGCCGGATACGCTGCGTCAAGACCAGGCGTGGCGGTGAACAAGATGCTGGCGACATCGTCCTCGCAGATGCCGTTGGCTTCGATTATCGCCGCCAAGAGCTCTTTGGTCGCCGTGATGATCGCCTGCCGCGAATTGTGCTCGACTGTCGTTGCGCCGCGTACACCTCGTATCATGGAATCTCTCCCCCAAAATTGCACAAAAAAAGCGCCGGATGTCTCATCCCGCGCCATCATCACACCTATTCGTGCGGATGTCAGTTGCCAGCGCGCAACACCCCAGACCGGACTATGCAGTTTGAGTAGGGATAATAGCCGAAGCTGACAGTTGTGTGTAGGTTGCGCATGATTGCGCCGCTCGCCTGGAACTAGTCTTTCATCGATAGTTTATCACATCGGATACCACAATTGCAAGCGCAATCATGATGTGGAGCCAATCGCCGCGACCATCGACTCAGTCAATGCCCGCAGCGACTCTATACCCTGGCCGCCCGCCCGCACCAATGCCGAGCCGACGATGAATCCATCCGTGAGCGCGCTGACCCGCGCCGCATGCTCCGGCGTGCTGATGCCGAATCCCAGCACCAGCGGCATAGCCGTCTTGACTCGCAGCCGCCCGATGAAATCCTGCAAATGAGCTGGCAACTCCGTTCGCGCACCGGTGATGCCCGTCAGCGACACGACATAAATGAAGCTGCTGGCATGCTGCGCAACCAGGGCGATGCGGGAGTCATTGCTGGTGGGCGCCAGCATGAAGACCAGCGCCAGCCCTTCCCGCTGGCAGCTGTCCGCAAAGTAGTGCGCCTCTTCCGGCGGCAGATCCGGCACGATTAAGCCATCCGCGCCCGCTGTCCGCGCATCCCGCACGAAGCGATCCGCGCCATAAGCCACCAGCGGATTGAGGTAGCCCATCAGCAGCATGGGTTGGTCGATGCCACGCTCGCGCAATTGTCGCACGGCATCGAGGCAACGGCGGACGGTCGTGCCATTTTCCAGCGCGATTTGCGTGGCTGCCTGGATGGTCGGTCCGTCAGCGATGGGATCACTGAAGGGAATGCCGATTTCGAAGCCATCCACGCCAACTGCCGCCATCGCTTCGATCGCTTCCAGCGACATATCGTATGTGGGATAGCCGATGGGGAAATACGGCAGGAAGGCGCCGCGACCCTGTGCCTGCGCCCGCGCAAATATCGCCGACAGCGCCGCTTTGCCCTGCAATTCGCGTTGCATATCAGCCTCCCAGCAAGCCGATGACAGTATCCAGGTCTTTGTCGCCGCGCCCGCTGAGATTGACCAGCAGCAGCGAATCCCGCGGCATGGTCGGCGCGCGCTTGATGGCTTCGGCGACGGCATGGGCGCTTTCCAATGCCGGGATGATGCCCTCCAGCTTACTGAGCATTTGAAAGGCTGCCAGCGCTTCTTCATCAGTCGCCATCGTGTAATAAGCGCGCTCAAGCTGGCGTAGATGAGCGTGTTCGGGACCGACCGAAGGGTAATCCAAGCCGGCCGACACGCTGTGCGTTTCCATGATTTGCCCGTCATGGTCCTGCATGACATAAGAACGGGTGCCGTGCAGGATGCCCGGGCGGCTGATATCCAGGTCGGCAAAGCGCGCCGCATGTTCGCGACTTTCGATGCCGCGCCCGCCCGCCTCAACGCCGATGAGTTCAGTGTCATCGTCTCGGAAGGCATGAAACATGCCGATAGCGTTGCTGCCGCCGCCAACGCAAGCCACGCAGACATCGGGCAGCTGCCCCGCCAACTCCTGGATTTGCTCGCGCGCTTCCAGGCCGATGACGCTTTGGAAATCGCGCACCATCATCGGGTAGGGGTGCGGTCCCAGCGCCGAACCGAGTAGATAGAAGGTCGTTTCTACATTGGTCACCCAATCGCGCATGGCTTCGTTGATGGCGTCTTTGAGGGTGCGGCTGCCGCTTTCGACCGGGATGACTTCCGCGCCCAGCAAGCGCATGCGGAAGACATTGGGCTGCTGCCGGCGGATATCGACCGTGCCCATATAGACATGGCATTCCAAGCCCAGCAGAGCTATCGCCGTCGCCGTGCCCACGCCATGCTGCCCGGCGCCGGTTTCCGCGATGATGCGGCGCTTGCCCATGCGCTGCGCCAGCAAGCCCTGCCCCAGCGCGTTATTGATTTTGTGCGCGCCGGTATGCGCCAGGTCTTCGCGTTTGAGATAAATCTGCGCGCCGCCCAGCGCCTCGCTAAGCCGCCGCGCATAGCTGATCGGTGTGGGACGCCCGGTGTAAGTGCGCTGCAAGTGCCGCAACCTAGCGTGAAAATCGGGATCGGCCATGGCCTCGGCATAGGCATGTTCCAGCTCGTCCAGCGCTGGCATGATAGTCTCCGGCACAAAGCGCCCGCCAAACTCGCCAAAGTAGCCTTGCGCGTCTGGCAAGTCGCTGATGTCCCTGCGGATATAGGGTTCGGTCATGGTTGCGCCCTTGTTGAGTCAAATGAGCAAGTGTGTTTCGCCAGCGAAATAGCGCTTCGCCAAAATCAGCGCCTTGAAAACATAATCGTCGATGCTGTTGATGAAGTCGCCGCGCGTCAGCTTAATTTCGTCCGCGTCCAGCCCAATGGCAGCCGCCCGCAGGCAATCAATTTCTCCAACGAAGAGCCGCAATCCAGCAGCCAGCGGCAGTTTCAGCAAGCCGTCAATTTCGTCTCGCGCGTAGGTATAGTCGCTCAGCGGCTGGTCGCAACGATACAGGAAGACATGACAAATCTGGCGATCAATGATGCCGTCCGCTTTGCTGATGCCGACGCGCCTGCCCAGCGACAGCAAATCTTCAAAGGCGATGCGCAAGCCCAACTCTTCTTCAATCTCGCGGATGCCATCTCGGGCGGTTTCACCAGCTGCCAGATGCCCCGCTGCGCTGATATCGACCTTGCCGGGGAAGGTGTCTTGGGCTGGTCCGCGCTTCTGTAAGATGACGAATTCGCCATCATCGTCGCGCCCGACTACCCAGCAATGAAAGACCTGGTGCCAATCACCATCGCGGTGCACCTGGTGGCGCGTTTTGACACCGATATGATTCAGCGCTTCATCAAAGATATCAAAACGCTCGCTCATTGCCCCGCCGCCCGCGCCGCCTCAATGAAAGCGCGTGTCTTCGCCTCGTCCTTGATGCCCGCTTCACCAGACTCCAGTCCGCTGGCCGCATCGACGCCCCAGGGACGGATCGCCCGCACGCGCTCGGCCACATTGTCCGGGTTCAAGCCCCCAGCCAGCATCATGCGCGGGGCAATGAGCCGCACTGTCAAAGCCAGGTCGACGCTGGTAGTCTCGCCAGTGCCGCCATAGAGCTTGGGATGAAAAGCGTCCACCAGCAACGATGGCGCGCTCGAATCAGCGGGAAAGTGCGCCTCTATATCGCGAATCGCAGCTTGCGCAGCCGCAACATCGCGTGGACGGATGGCTTTGAAGGCGCAGCCATGCAGCCTTGTCAGGGTCTCTGTCGGTTCGTCGCCGCTCAATTGGGCGTAATCCAGACCGACATGGTCAATCACAGCGCGGACTTCGTCGGCTGGCATATTGACGAAGACGCCAACCAGCGTCGGGCAGCCCTCGCCCAGCGCTTCACGCAGTCCAAGCGCAATTTCCCGCGCTTCCTCCAGCGCCAGACTGCGGGGGGACGGCGGATAAAAGTTCAGCCCGATCAGGTCAGCGCCAGCGCCCGCCACCATCAGCGCGTTTTCCAGTGAGCGCAGACCGCAAATTTTGACCTTAGTCATCGTCCCTCCGCGGCACGCTGCTCAATTCATACGCCAGCGACGCAATGTCCGGCGCGCGTATCAGCGACTCGCCGACAAGGATGGCATTCGCGCCACAGTCCGCCATTGCCTCGACATGGTCGCGACGGAAAATGCCACTTTCCGCCACCAGCAGCGCATCTCCGCCGACCATGCTCGCCAGCCGCGCGGTTGTGTCCAGATCGACATAAAATGTCTTCAAGTCGCGGTTGTTGATGCCGATCAGCCGGGCGTCCAGCCACAGCGCCCGTTCCATTTCGCGCTCGTTGTGTACTTCGACCAGCGCGCTCATGCCCAGGTCCAGCGTCAGCGCGTGCAGGTCATGCAACTGCGCGTCATCCAGCGCCGCCACGATCAGCAGGATGGCGTCTGCCCCGGCCGCGCGCCCTTCATAGACCTGATATTCGTCTATGGTGAAATCTTTACGCAGGATCGGCAAGGCAACCGCTTCGCGAATCGCCGTCATGTACTGCAGGCTGCCGCGGAAGAAGTCTTCGTCCGTCAGCACCGATAGCGCTGACGCGCCATTGCATTGATAAGTCGCTGCCAGCAGCACTGGCGCAAAGTCTCTCGTCAGCAGCCCTTTGCTTGGCGAGGCGCGTTTGACTTCGCCTATCAGCGCGATGCAATCGCCCCGCAGCGCCCCCGCGAAATCCCGCGCGGGATAGACATTCGCGCGCGCGCGACGCTGCATTTCCCGCAGTGGAACGCGCGAAGACCGTTCCTCAAGTTCCTCCAGCTTGCGCGCGAGGATCTTGTCCAGGACGGTGTCGGTGCTGACGAAAGCAGTTGCCATTAGGCGAAACTCTGGCTGAACTCGATGAGTTGGTCTAGCTTGCGCAGCGCAGCTCCCCCATCAATGGTATCGCGGGCCATCCGCACGCCATCAGCAATCGAATGCACGGCATCGGCAGCCATCAGCGCAGCCCCCGCGTTCAGCAGCACGACATCACGTTTGGGACCGGTCTCGCTGCCCTCCAGCACGCTGCGCAGAATCGCCGCGTTAGTCGGCGCGTCATCGCCACGCAAGTCAACAATGCTGGCGCGATGGAAGCCCAGCGAGGTCGGGTCGAGGTCAAGGTGCGTCACGCTGCCGTCTTCCTTCAAGTAGCTGATGCGGTTGGGACCCGTGGTCGTCAGTTCGTCCAAGCCGCCGTAGCCATTGACGACCATGGCTGATTTCGTGCCCAGCGCCGCCAGCACATGCGCCAGCAGGTCGGTCAACTCGGCGCCGAAGACTCCCATCAGCTGCCGCTGCGCGCCGGCGGGATTGGTCAAGGGGCCCAGGATATTGAAGATCGTGCGGATGCCCAGTTGACGCCGCGGACCAATAGCATGGCGCATGGCTGGGTGCAGCTTGACGGCGAAGAGAAAGCCAATGCCGATTTCGTCGATACACTGCCCAACCTGCTGCGGAGTCAAATCCAGATTTAAGCCCAGCTCCGCCAGCACATCAGCGCTGCCACACTTGCTGGATGCCGCTCGGTTGCCGTGTTTCGCCACCGGGATGCCCGCGCCAGCCGCCACAAAAGCCACCGTTGTGCTGATGTTGAAGCTGCCGGATTTGTCGCCGCCGGTGCCGCAAGTATCCAGCAGATCCCGCGTTACATTGCTTGGCACTGTGCTGGCTGCATCGCGCATGGCTCGGGCGCTGCCGGTGATTTCGTCTGTGGTTTCGCCCTTCATGCGCAGCGCCATCAGATAAGCGCCAATTTGCGCTTCGCTAGCATCGCCGCTCATGATCTGCCGCATCACCGACTCGGCTTCGTCGGCGCTGAGATGCCCGTAGCGGCTTAGTCCGTCAATCGCTTGCTGGATATCCATTGTCGTTTCCTTTACTGGCTAGTTGCCGGTTGCGGCTCATATTCCAGGAAGTTGCCCAGGATTTGCATGCCATAGCGCGTCAGGATGCTCTCGGGGTGAAATTGTAAACCGATGACGGGATACAACTGATGACGGATACCCATGATTTCTCCGCTTGCCGCGCGCGCAGTAATCATCAGACAATCCGGCAGCGTCGCTTCTTTGACGATCAGGCTGTGATAGCGCGTGGCTTCGAAAGGATCAGGAATATCGTGCAATATCGTGTCGCCGTCGTGCTGGATCATGCTGGTTTTGCCGTGCATCAGTTCCGGCGCATGTGCGACCACGCCGCCATAAGCCTCACCAATGGCTTGATGCCCCAGGCATATGCCCAGCAGCGGAATCTCCGCGCCCAATTGACGGATGACATCCAGCGAGACGCCAGCGTCTTTCGGGTAACCCGGTCCCGGCGAGATGACGATGCGATCGGGCTGCAGCGCACGGATCTCATCCACCGTGATCTTGTCGTTGCGGTAGACCTCAAGCTCCGCGCCCAACTCGCCCAATTCCTGCACGATGTTGTAGGTGAAGCTGTCGTAGTTGTCGATTACCAGGATCATGCCCCGCCTCCCCTGCCGCTCACATCAAGCCGCGCTCGGCGTATCGGACTGCCTCGAATACCGCTTTGGCCTTGTTGATGGACTCGTCGTATTCCGCGCTCGGGTCGCTGTCCGCCACGATGCCGCCGCCAGCCTGCACGCTGATGCGCTTGCCCTGCATCAGCAGCGTACGAATGGTGATGCACATATCCATAGAGCCGTCAAAGCTGAAATAGCCGACCGCCCCGCCATAGGGTCCGCGCCGCGTCTCTTCCAATTCCTCGATAATCTCCATAGCCCGCACTTTGGGCGCGCCACTGAGCGTGCCCGCCGGGAAGGTCGCGCGCAAGAGATCGAAGGCGTCCATGCCCTTGCGCAGCACTCCCTCGACTTGGCTGACGATGTGCATGACATGCGAATAGCGCTCAATGTACATCATGCGCTTGACTTGCACCGTGCCGTAATCGCAGACGCGCCCCAAATCGTTACGCCCCAAGTCGACCAGCATGACATGCTCAGCGCGTTCTTTGGGGTCGTTCAGCAACTCTTCTTCCAGCGCCAGATCTTCAATTTCGTCTTTGCCGCGGCGCCGCGTACCGGCCAGCGGACGGTTGTAGGCGATGCCATCCTCCAGGCGCACCAGCATCTCCGGCGACGCGCCAACAAGCGTCAACTCGTCGCTGAATTCCAGCAGGAACATATAGGGCGAGGGATTGGTGGCGCGCAGCGCGCGATAAATCTGCAATGGGTTGGCATCCGTCTCGCGGCTGAAACGTTGCGCCAGCACGATTTGGAAGGCGTCGCCGTCGCGGATGTATTCTTTGGCGGCGCGCACGCGATCTTCATACACAGCCTGCTCGACATTGGAAACGGGGTCGCCCATTTCGCTGCTGGTCGGCAAGTCGTAATGGTGATGCGCCAAAGGCTGTTCCAGCGCGTCGACAATGCCGTCAACGATGTCAATGGCGGCTTCGTAAGCGCCATCAGGATCATCACCAGTATTGTGCGCGTTGGCCAGCACGATGATCTGGTGCATGGCATGGTCGAAAATGACCAGCGAGTCCGGAAACATGAAAGCGACCGTCGGTACGCCCAGGTCTTCGCTGGCGGTCGCCGGCAAGTCTTCAAAGTAGCGCACGATGTCGTAGGACATATAGCCGACAGCGCCGCCCACCAGACGCGGCAAGCCTTCCAGCGCCACCGGGTTGACCGTCTGGAAGTGACGTTTGATGACATGCAAGGGGTCTTGCCCCTCGGGGATGGCGAACTTGGTCTGCTCGCCATTGCGCGAGAAGGTGGCGATATTGTCCGTTACGCTCAGCACGCCTTTGGGGTTGACGCCAATGAAGGAATAGCGCCCGACTTGCTCGCCACCCTCAACGCTCTCCAGCAGAAAGGCGGGCTGCCCGGCTTCCTTGAGCTTCATGTACACCGATACCGGCGTTTCCAAATCCGCCAGCAGGGTGCGATAAACGGGCACATGATCGCCCTGCCGGAAGTACTGGCGAATCTCTGCGTGCGTGGGTTTGATGTCGCCCCGCGCTGTCCTGGCCCTTTGCATCGCTTGCGCCCCTCCAAAAGAAAAGAACCCAAATCATCCAGTCAAGGACGAGAAGGGTTCCCGCGGTGCCACCTTGATTACCCGCTTTCGCAGGTCGCTTTGCGGGTACAGACGCTCAGTCGATACCCTGCGCTTTAACGGCGCGCCAACCGTCGCAAGCTAGTCGGTCTCCCTTTCACCTGCGCGACTCCCCAGCCCATTCCACATCCCTGCGTGTCTCGCATTCTCAGCCGCTAGCGATTCTCTGAACTGCACGGCGATGTGTACTATTCTGGTTCGCAGTCTTTGCTGTATTCGCTTATCAATATAGGCTAGCGTGGTTGGCGATGCCTGTCAAGCGGGAGTTTTTCCGGCATCCCCCCCCCCCCTCATTTCAATGGGGCGAGCCGCTGGCTCGCCCATACAGATTCCGTATAGGGGAGCGAGGGGGTCAGCATCGGGCTGTGGCGTGGCACTGAAATCTGCTATACTAATTACGAATATGCGTTCTAGCAATGATGCCAAAGGAAACCCAGCGTGAGCCTCAGCAACCGGGAAATCGCCGACATATTCGCCCGCTGCGCCGATATGCTGCAGATCCGCGGCGACAATATCCACCGTGTGCTTTCCTATCGCCGCGCCTCGGAGACCATCCGCGCCCTGCCGCGTGATTTGCGCGTCATCGCTGGCGAAGGCGGGCTGACCGACCTCAAGTTCATCGGCAAGACTATCGCCGCCAAAATTGAAGAAATGCTGGAAACGGACGAGCTGGAGTTCTACAACCGCCTAAGGTCCGAAGTGCCCGAAGGCTTGGTCGATATCATGCACATCAATGGCGTGGGACCGAAGAAAGCCAAGCTTTTCTGGCAGCAGTTGGACATTACGACGGTCGAACAACTGCAAACTGCTGCCGAGGCCGGTGAATTGGCGACGCTGCCCGGCATGGGCGCGAAGAGCCAGCAGAAAATCCTGGACGGCATCGAGGCGCTGTCGCGGCAGACGGGTCGCGTATCCATCGGCGAGGCGCTGCCGGCCGCCCAAGCCATCCTGGCGCAGCTGCTGGAATTGCCGGAAGCGACCCAGGGCGAGCTGGCTGGCAGCATCCGCCGCGGGCGTGAGACGATCGGCGATGTCGATATTCTCATCGCCAGCGACCAAGCCGCGCCCATCATGCAACATTTCGTGGATATGGAGAATGTCGCGCGCGTGCTGGGTCATGGTCCCACCAAGAGTTCGATCGAGCTACTTTCCGGCTTGCAAGTTGATGTGCGCATATTGGAAAGAGCCCGCTGGGGCACGGCGCTGAACTATTTCACTGGCAGTCTGGCGCACAATGTCAAAATGCGGCAGATCGCGCTGGACCAAGGGCTCAGCCTCAATGAACACGCCCTGAGCCCCGTCGACGAGAACAAGGCCATCATCGAGTCCGCGCCGAAGATATTGTGCGACAGCGAAGAGAAGGTCTATGCCGCCCTGGGCATGCAATATGTGCCGCCGGAAATCCGCGAAGACAGCGGTGAGATTGAAGCGGCGCGCAAGCAGGAATTGCCCGAGCTGATCACTCAGGCCGACATCTGCGCCGACCTGCATATGCACAGTACCTGGAGCGATGGCAAGCAGGACATCCGCGCGATGGTGGAAGCCTGCATAGCGCGCGGTCATCACACCATCGCCATCACCGATCACTCGCGCAGCCTGGGCATCGCCAACGGCTTGAGCATCGAGCGACTGCTGGCGCAAGCTGACCAAGTGCGGCAGATCAATGCCGAAATGGGCGAGCGCATCTGCGTGCTGGCGGGCACGGAAATGGATATCAAAGCCGATGGGGGGATGGACTACCCTGACGAAGTGCTGGCACAGCTAGATTTTGTCATCGCCTCGCTGCATTCCGGCTTGGGTCAAAAGCGCAAACAGGTCACCGAGCGTCTGCTGAACGCCATCCGCAACCCGCATGTGCGCATGATCGGGCATCCCTCCGCGCGTCAATTCCCCAACCGCGAGGAAGTCGACGCCGATTGGGACGCCGTGCTGGCCGCCGCTGCTGAGCACAACACCATCCTGGAGATCAACGCCAATCCGCTGCGCCTGGATTTGAAGCCGGAATTGGCGCGTATGGCCAAGGATATGGGCGTCCTGCTGGCCATCAACACCGATGCCCACCGCATTGAACATCTCGACCTGATGCCCTTCGGCGTGATCAATGCCCGGCGCGGCTGGGTGGAAGCGCGGCATGTCGTCAATACCTGGAGCAGTGAGCGGTTGCAACAATGGCTGTCGAAAGACCGCTAGGCGATCGCCCCACGCGCGAACAGCTCAAAGCGCGCCGCCTGTATCGCCGCGCTTTCCGCCGCGCGCGCAACCCCCTGCGCATTTCGCTGCGGTCGCTGAGTTGGACCTTGCTGCTGACGCTGCTGGCTGCGATTGCCGCGATCGCGCTGGTGATTTCCTTGCGCGGTGAACCCGGCCCGCCACCCCAGGCACTGATCATCGCGGTAACGGCACTGCCTGCTGGAAGCCTGGCCACCAAGGCAATCGAAACCGTTGCGCCCGACACGCGCGTCATTTTGGCGGCTGAAACGCCGGCCAGCCTAGCGCTGACCGGTCCGCCGATCGCCACAGTCCTCATCACCGAGACCCCTTTGCCGCTGGCAGTCGGCGTGATGGCGCAGGTGGTCGGCGTCGGCAATGACGAGCTGAATGTGCGCAATCTGCCCAACCGCAACAATAGCCAGGTGCTCTTCCGCGCGCAGGCCGGGGCCAGATTGGAAATCATCGGCGGACCGCAAGCTGCCGACGACTTTATCTGGTGGCGGGTGCGCGACCCACAATTCCAGGTCGAAGGCTGGGCGGCGGGAACATACTTGCAAACCATTGCCGCCAACGCAGGAGGCTGACCATGTCCAAAGACATCCCGGCGCGGATTGACGAGCTGAGCAAGCAGCTGCACATGCATATCTACCAGTACCATGTGCTCAACCAGCCGCTGATCACCGACGCCGAATACGACCGCATGCTGGCCGACTTGCAGCAGATAGAAGCCGAACATCCACAATATGTCCGCCCCGACTCGCCGACGCAACGAGTGGGCTCGGATTTGTCCGGCGACTTCGCCAAATTGCGCCATCCCGCTCCTATTTTGAGCCTGGCGAACGCCTTTGACGAGGCGGATTTGCTGGCCTGGGAAGAGCGCAACCTGCGTTTGCTGCCGGCTGGCGCGCAGTTGTCTTATGTCCTGCAACCCAAACTGGACGGCTTGGCCATCGTCGTCACTTATGAAGATGGCGTTCTGGCACGGGCGGCGACGCGCGGCAACGGCGAAACCGGCGATGATGTGACCGCCAATGTCAGGACGATTCGCTCGTTGCCATTGCGCATTCCCATCGATCCATCCGTCGGCGACGCGCCTGTGCGCCTGGTCGTCCGCGGCGAGATTCTGTTTCATAAAGAAGATTTCCTGGCGCTAAATCGCGAGCAGGTGGCGCAAGGGCTGCCCGCCTACATCAACGCGCGCAACACGGCTTCGGGCTCGCTCAAACAAAAGGACAGCCGCGAAACCGCCAAGCGTAAGCTCACCGCTTATATCTACAACATCGTCGACAGCGACGGACCCCAACTCAGCAGTGAATGGGAGACGTTGGGCTATCTGCGACGGCTGGGATTCCATACCATTTCCGATGCCGCGCGCTGCCAGAATCTGGACGAAGCCCGGCGCGCCTTGCCTGGTTGGGAAGCCCGGCGCGACAGCCTGCCCTTCGAAATTGACGGGATGGTGCTGAAAGTCGATGACCTGGCGAAGGCAAACGAGCTCGGCGTGGTGGGCAAGGACCCGCGCGGGGCGATCGCCTGGAAATTCGCCGCCGAAGAAGCCAGCACCAAGCTGCTGGGTGTCACCATCGGCGTGGGACGCACGGGCAAAGTCACGCCGGCCGCGCAACTGGAGCCGGTCTTCATCAGCGGCGTCACCGTGTCCAGCGCCAGCCTGCACAACTACGACCAGGTCGCCGCGCTGGATATCCGCCTGGGCGACCGCGTCATTGTCAAACGTTCCGGCGATGTCATCCCCTATGTCATTGGTCCGGTTCCGGGCGCGCGCGATGGCAGCGAAACCGTGATCCTGCCGCCGACCAGTTGCCCCTTTTGCGAGAGCCCGCTTGCCAAGCCAATAGGCGCCGTCGACTGGTATTGTGTCAACGCCAACTGCCCGGAGCGGGTTGGGCGCTCACTGGAATTCTTCGTATCGCGCGGGGCAATGGATATCGAGGGTATGGGACCGCAGACTATCAGCGCGCTCATAGACGCTGGGTTGATCACCGATATCGCTGACATCTTCACGCTTGATGCCGAGCCGCTGCTGGCGCTGGATGGCTTCGCGGAGAAGAAGGTCGAAAATCTGTTGAAATCGATTGCGGGGGCAAAGTCGCGTTCCTTCGCGCAAGTCTTGACCTCGCTGGGCATTGACGGCGTTGGCTCGACTGTCGCCGCCCTGCTGACGGACAACTTCGCGTCCATACAGGATTTGCTGGAGGCAGCCAAGTCCATCCGCGCCGCAGAAGGCCAGTTCAACGAAGTCGTCGCGCCCATCATTACGAATGCGAATACCGGCGACGCCGCGCTGGAGCGCCTGGTGTCTCGTCTGCGCAATCCATCCACCGACCTGGCGCCACAGTATCTCGATGCGCCCGACCTCAAACAGCGTCTGGTTCGCCGTTTTAAGCCACTGCTGCTGTCCGCAGATAACATTGACGGCATCAGCGGGGCGCTGGAGTCGCTCATCGCTGTATCGCGCCGCTTGCATGCCATTGATGGCCTGGGACCAGTGCTGGTAGCGAATATCGTCGACTATTTCACCGATGCACATAATCAAGCTGTGCTGGGCAAGATGCTGGCGGCAGGCGTCAATATGCGCGCCGAGGAGAAGTTGCTGACGGGCAATACGCTGGCGGGCAAAACTTTCGTCCTGACCGGTAGCATGAGCCAACCCCGCGGCCAGCTCAAAGCGCTGGTGGAAGCCAATGGCGGCAAAGTCACCGGCAGCGTCAGCAAGCGCACCAGTTATGTCGTGGCTGGCGAATCGCCGGGCAGCAAAGTGGACAAAGCAGCCAAGCTGGGCTTGCCCATCATTGATGAAGATGCCTTGCGGGCGCTGATTGATGGCTGAGGGCAAGGTCTGGATTCGCAACGGTCGCGACAAGCCCGTCCGCCAGCGCCATCCCTGGATTTTCTCCGGCGCCGGCGCCCGCACGAAAGATGCTGTAGACGGAGAATTGGTCGCAGTCCGCGACAGCAAAGATCGTTTCCTGGCGCGCGGCTACTGGAATTCCCGCTCGCAAATCCAGGTGCGGATTTTGACCTGGCAAGACGAGGCGATTGATGATGCCTGGTGGCGGCGCATGCTGGGTCGCGCCATAAACTTGCGCTCACTGCCGCCGGGCGACACTGCCTGCCGCCTGGTCAACGCCGAAAACGACTACCTCCCCGGCTTAATTGTCGATCGCTACGGCGACTGGCTCGTCCTGCAAGCCCGGACGCGCTACATCGACGCCCGAAAGCAGCAAATCGCTGACCTGCTGGTCGACTTGACAGGCTTCCCCAACATCTACGAGCGCAGCGATGTCGAGGCGCGGCAGCGTGAAGGCTTACATGCGGCGACGGGAATTCTGCGCGGGGAGGCGCCGCCCGACAGCGTCGAAATCGCGCAGGACGGCTCGCGATACTTAGTCGATATCGCGCGCGGGCACAAAACCGGCTTCTACCTCGACCAGCGCGACAATCGACAACTGCTGCGACAGCTAGCGGCAAAGAGCGACGACGATGCGCGCCTGCTCAATTTATTCAGCTACACGGGCGGATTCGCCATAGCGGCTGGCGGCGGCGTACATAGCATCAATATCGATACAGCCTATGCGGCGCTGGAACTAGCGGAAGCCAACACCGCGTTAAACGGTATTGATCCCGCCCGCGTCGAGTTCATCCAAGCGAACGCATTTGACTATCTACGGCATTGTATCTCCAGCGGCGAGACATTTGATTTTGTCGTGCTGGATCCGCCCAAGTTTGCTGCGCACAAAAGGCAAATCCAGCGCGCGGCGCGCGGCTACAAAGACCTCAATCTCAATGCCTTCCGCATCCTCAAGCCGGGCGGCTGCCTGATGACATTCTCCTGCTCCGGGGCAGTCAGCCCTGATCTGTTTCAGAAAATCGTCTTCGGCGCCTTGACCGATTCGGGGCGGCAGGCGCAGATCATCCGCGCGCCGGGCGCATCCTCAGATCATCCCGTGGCGCTGACATTCCCAGAGGGGCAATATTTGAAGGGGCTGCTGCTGCGCGTGATGTGATGCCGGCTCAGCGTTTGGCGGTGTAGGCGTCGTTTGCGAAGCGCTCCGTCCGCAGCCTAATAGCCCTTTCGCGCTCGGCTGTCGACAGCTCGCCCGCTTCCAACTCCACAGCAAACGCGGCCTGGAAGCCAGCTTGCAGGGCTTCCGCCATGTCATTCCAGCTGATATCGCGCCCCAGCGTCTCAGCCAAGGTCGTGGCCCGCCGACGCAGCGCTTGCCGCTCTTGCTCGCGACTGTCAGGAGAGGCAAAAGCCAAAGCGTCGCAGATGCGCCCGATGTCGCCGCACAGAGGGATCGTGCCATGCTGCAGCAGCGCGCCATGCCGCCGCAACTGGGCGCTGCCGATCAATTTGCGCTCGCCGATGGAGATTTCGTAATGCGACGGCAGCACAAAACAGACTGGGCTCAAGTCAGCGTTTCTGGAATTGACAGCTTGCGGATCTGCCTGCGCTGTGATGCCCAGGCGGTCCAGCGCCGCCAGCAAACCCGCGCTGATGCGCCGGTAACTCTCGACCACATCGCCACGGGCAAGCGAGTGATCCGCCGGCAGACACAGGCTGTAAGTCAGCTCATCGCCGTGCAGGATGGCTTTGCCGCCAGAGGGTCGCCGCACGATATCCCAGCCGCGTCGCCGCGTCGCCTCGATATCCACTTCCGCCAGGCGCTGCCCATAACCCAAGGACAGACAGAATGGCCGCCAGCCATAAAGCCGCAGCGTTGGCAACTGCAGATTGTCGCCGACCGACTCGGCAATGGCGCAATCGATGGCCATATTCAACGTGCCATCGCGAAAATCGGATTCTACCAGCAGGCGCATTTGCCGCATTTTCGACCCTTGCCTATACTGGCGATTGTTTTGACAAATCTGACTGCCGAAGCGGGGCTGCATGACCCAAAGCCTTGACCAGCGCCCGAGCAATCCAGCAACGAGAATGCGCGCGCAGACTGCCCAGTCGCCACCCCCATTGGCAACGCCTGTGTATAGTACGGCGCAATTCACGCGCAAGCAAGCGAGGCAGTTCGGGCAGCGCAGCCAGGTGCCTGGATCTCTGCATCAGCGCGGGATTCGCAGGCGTCGCCGCAAAGAATGGATCTGGGCGATCTTGGCCGGTGGTATGATTGTGATCTTTGGCATGTTGACGGTGGCGATGTTCGTCGTCATTCGCGCGCCGCAATCGGCGCAAGTCGCTATCCCCACAGCCTTCGCAACATCCAGTTTACCGACGCCGGTGGACGCCCGCAGCCAATTCATCGCCGATGGCCGACGCGTTGGCACCGATGTCGTGCTGGCTGCCGATGGCAGTCCCATTGATGTCCGCGCCTGGGATGGCGAGTCGCGCTATACCATTATCGTGGCGGGGCTGGACCGCCGACCCGACCAAGCAGACCGCGCCGCGCTGGCCGACTCGCTCTTGTTGCTCAGCATTGACCCAAGGACCGCCAATGTGGGCATTCTGAGCATCCCGCGCGATCTCTATGTGACCGTGCCCGGCGAAGACGAACGCCAGCGCATCAACAAGACGCACCTGATCGGCGAGTGGCGCAGCCCCGGTGGCGGTGGCGCATTGCTCTTGCAGCAGACACTCTTTCAAAACCTGGGCATGCGCATTCACAATTATGTCCTGCTGGATTTCACTGCCGTCATCGAGGTCGTGAATCAGCTGGGCGGCGTCGAAATCACCATCGATTACGACATCAGCGACGAGCGCTATCCTGATATGAATTTCGGCTACGACCCGTTTTATCTGGAAGCCGGGACGCACTGGCTGGATGGCTACGATGCGCTGCGTTTCGCCCGCACGCGGCATGGCAACAACGATGTGCGGCGGGCAGAACGACAACAGCAGATCATCTACGCCGTCCGTGACCGCGCGCTGAGCCTCAACTTCCTGGATCTCCTGGCGCGGTTGCCGAGGCTGCTGGCCACGCTCAGCAACAATGTCTATACGGGTTTGAGCCTGGAGGAGATCATCCAGTTGGCAGTCTTCGCGCGGGATATTGAACTGGATAATATCGTTATGCGGGTGATGAACTTCCAATATGTGCAGGAGCACATCACGGACGAGGAATTCCCGCAGCAGGTGCTCCTGCCCATCACAGAGCGGCTGCCGCGCCTGCTCAGCGATACCTTTGGCGCGGATTACAACGGTTTCTGATCCGCAAAATAGAAAACAGCGCGCGGTATTCGCACGCTGTTGTTAATGGCAAGCCCACCGTACCGTGTAGCCATAGTGTCTCGAACCTGCGTAAGGGCAGGCTGGGAATCGCTTGTTAACCGCTGTCTTGGCTTGCGCCTATCACATGGGTCAGCAAAGGAAGACTCCCATATAGAAACTGTTGGCTCGGCACATATAGTTCTATCACGCATACAGCAGGCAGGCGCATTTATAGCAGAGACTTCACACGCTGTCAATTGATTGGCAACTTCGTTTGCCGGGCGCAGTCCCCCGTTGAATCTTCGGCTGGGTGCAACCTATAATAGCGGCGCTGATTTCGATGCCGACCGGAATTTGTTTGGAGAGTAAAGATGAACGAGAAAATGATGCGAGAAAGTCTAGCGGAGCTCATCGGCGCTTTCGTGCTGGTCTTTGTGGGCGGCGCTGCAGTGCTGGTCGCGCCAGTCTTTGGGCTGCTCGTGCCAGCTTTCGGCCACGGCTTGATCCTCTGCGGGCTGATCTATACTTACGGGCATATCTCCGGTGCGCAATTCAACCCGGCCGTGTCTGTAGCGCTGCTGGTAAGTGGCAAACAAGATGCGCAGAAAACGGCGATTTTCGTCGTCGCGCAGTTCATCGGCGGCGTCATCGCGGCGCTGGCGCTGGTCTCAGTCTTCCCGCAGGACAACGCCGCTGTGGCTGGCTTCTTAGGCGACCATGCCTACAATTTCGGGCAGACCAAGGGCTTTCTGACCGACGACTCCGTGTGGACAGCAGCCGCTTACGAAGCTATTTTGACCTTCTTCCTGGCCAGCGTGGTCATGCAGGCGGCGGCACATGGTCGCGCGGGCTTGCTGGCGGGCATTGCCATCGGCTTCACGCTGGCGGCCAGCATCCTGGCTGGCGGTCCTGCAACGGGCGGATCGCTGAATCCGGCGCGCACGCTGGGTCCGGCGCTCGTGGCTGGCGAAACAGCCTACTTGATTCCCTATATGGTCGGCATGTTTGGCGGCGGCATTGTCGGCGGCTTAGTTCAGGGCTATGTACTGCGCCCCGAGCAATAGCTTGCCGCGCCGGGGACGAAGATTACTCTTCCGGCAAATCCAACTGAATATGCAACTCGCTTAGCTGTTCCGCTTCTGCGCAAGAAGGCGCGTTCGCCATGATGTCTGTGCCGCCTTGAGTCTTGGGGAAGGCGATGACTTCGCGGATGTTGGGCGCGCCAGCCAGCAGCATCACCAGCCGGTCGATGCCCCAAGCCATGCCACCGTGTGGCGGCGCGCCGTATTCAAAAGCCTCCAGCATGTGACCAAATTCTTGCATGGCGTGATCCATCGTCTGCCCGATTAGTGGAAAGATTTTCTCCTGGATGGCGCGGTCGTGAATGCGAATGCTACCGCCGCCCACCTCGTAGCCGTTGCAGACCAGGTCGTATTGTGAGCCTCGCGCGCTGCCCGGATCGCTGTCCAGCAGAGGCAGGTCTTCCGGCAAGGGCATGGTGAACATGTGCTGCGACGGATCCCAACGCTGGTTTTCCTCATCCCAGATAAACTCGGGGAAGTCGTAAACCCAGCAGAATGCTAGCAGGTCATCGTCCAGATCCAACTCGGCTTTGAAGTGATTGCGCAGCGCGTCAGTAACGGCATAGACGATCTGCGCCTCATCGGACATGAAGAGCAGCAGATCGCCACCCTGAGCGTCCATCGCCTCGATCAGCTCTAGCTTGAGCTCCACATTGAAGAACTTGCCGATTGGACCTCTGAGCTGCCCTGCCGGGTCCGTCGGGATAGTGATGTAGGCCAAGCCCTTCGCCCCTGCCCGCCGTGCCATGGTCTCCAAATCGCGAGCGACTTTGCGCAACTGCGTGCCGCTGAGCTTGTCCGCCACGCCCGGCACGCGCATGCACTTGACCTTCTTGCCGACTTTGACATTCTCGACAAAAACCGGGAAGGCGCAGCGCCCGGCGATATGGCTGATGTCTATGGCGCGCAGGTCAAAGCGGATGTCGGGACGATCGGTGCCATACTGCTCAAAGGCTTCACTGTAGCTGATGCGCGGGAATGGCTCGGCGATGAGGCGCTTGTCGGGCGTAACCTGCTTGACGATGGCCACCGCCAATTCCTCCATCAACTGCATGACATCTTCGCGCTCGACAAAGCTCATCTCCAGGTCAAGCTGGGTGAACTCGGGCTGCCGGTCGCCGCGCAAATCTTCATCGCGGAAGCAGCGCGCGATCTGAAAATAGCGCTCGAATCCGCCAACCATTAGCAATTGCTTGAGCTGCTGCGGAGATTGCGGCAAGGCATAGAACATGCCCGGCTGCAAGCGGCTGGGCACCAAGAAGTCGCGCGCACCCTCCGGAGTGGTCTTGAAGAGGATGGGCGTCTCAACTTCGATGAAGCCTTCGTCATCCAGGAAGTCGCGGATGAACTTGACCGTTTTGTGCCGCAGCAATATATTTGCCTGCATAACTTCGCGACGCAGATCCAAATAGCGATGGCGCATACGCAGCGCCTCGTCCAGCGCGCCTTCGTCCTTGTTGATGTAAAAGGGCGGTGTGCGCGAGCGATTGAGAATCTCGATTTCCTCAGCTACGATGTCGATGTCGCCGGTTGCCAGGTCCGGGTTGGCGGTGCCCTCCGGGCGGATGCGCACCATGCCGCTGACCCGCAGCACATACTCGTTGCGGGCGCTGTCGGCGATGGCATGGGCAACGGGCGCAGCTTCCAAATCGACCACAACCTGGGTGATGCCCCAGCGGTCGCGCAGATCGATGAAAATCAGCCCGCCCTGGTCGCGCCGGCGATTCACCCAGCCCGCCAATTGGACAGCCGTGCCCGCGTCCCGCTCGCGCAATTCTCCACAAGTATGCGTCTTCATCATCGCTTTGTTGCTCCCTTGTCCATGGCCGAGTTGCCGCGCATCGGCGGCAAAGCATAGCACGGCGAGCGGGGCAAATGTATGGTCATTCTGCGCCGCGGACTCCGCGCGGTACTTTACAGGCAGCGCCGCGCTGTCTATACTGCGCGCCATGGATGCGGACGAGCCGGGCATTAGCAAAGGCCAGTTGGGCATGATACTGCTCGTGGGGGGGGCGCTGGGATTCTGCGCTATCCTGGCGGTCGATATCATTGATGTCGGTCGCGAAGGCGGCATCGGTCCCGCGCAGACGCTTGGCTTGCTGGCGATGGCGCTGGCAGCGCTGGTCGGGCTGTCGCTGCTGCCGCTGGGCGACGCGCCGGCATGACGACCCCCAAGCTGCGGATTCATCAAGTGCTGATGCTGGCGGCGACCGTTGCCCTGCTCTTCGCCTGCTTGGTCTACACGCTTTATGCCGCCAACCTCATCGCCTTCCCCTACGATTACGACCAGGGCGAAGGCTTTGAAGTGCACGACAGCGTGCTGCTCAGCCAGTTCACGCTGCCCTATCTGGATACCGAGGCTTACCCTTTCTATTCCAGCAACTATCCACCGCTCTTTCATGTGATCGCCGCGCCCTTCGTCTGGCTTTTCGGTCCCGCCTATTGGTATGGCCGGCTGCTGGGCTTCTTGGCTTCAGTGGTCATCGCGGCCGCTATCGCCAGGGCGGTCTATCGAGACGGACCGGGACAGTTGTGGATCGCGCTGCTGTCTGGCATGGCTTTCCTCAGTTCCAATTTCGTCTATCACATCGGTCCGCTCTTCCGCCAGAACATCATGATGGTGATGTTTGAGACGCTGGCGATTGTGACGCTGGCTCGGGCATATCCGCGTGGCGACAAACGCGGCATTGCGCTGGCGCTGTTCTTGCTGCTCTGCGCCGGCTATACCAAGCAGCTGGCGGCCATCAGCGCCTTGGCAGCTTTCGCCTGGATGTTCCTGCGCGGTCCGCGGCGGGCGCTGATTGGCGCGCTGACATTTGGGCTGGCAGGCAGTGCGGTCTTCCTGTGGCTGAATATCGCCTCGGGCGGGCAATGGTGGACGCAAGCCATCGTCGCCAATGTCAACGATTTTCTGTATGACCAGGCGGTTGGCTTGCTCCGTTTATGGTTCGGGTTGCATGGATTGCTGATAGTGCCGGCGGCGCTGCTGCTGGTCGTTGAAGTCTATTTCGACCGCCTGTCGGTCTACAGCCTCTGGTTCTTGGCGGCATCGGTGCTGGGCGGGTTTGCAGCGGGCACTTGGGGCGCTGGCGATAGCTACCTGGTAACTTCCATCGCGGCGACATGCATTCTAAGTGGCATCTTCCTGTCGCGGCTGGTGACCAATACTTGGCGTCGCAATCGCATTTTGCAGACGCTGCCTCTGGCGCAACTTGCGCAAATCGGCTTGATACTGACGCCTCTGCTGTATCTGGGTTACGCGCGCGCCACGCTCAAGCTGCCCACCGACGGCGCCTTCGTTCACATCGCGGAGCTGCTTGGCATCGAGCGGAATGTAGCCTTTCACACAGTCCAGGACGAACCCGCGTTCTATGATTCAGCGACCTGGCTGGCTGGCGGATATGCGCGCATCGGCTATTTTCTCACCGAGGCTGACCATCTCGCTGGCGCAGAAATCGTGGCGCTGATTCAGCAGACGGACAAACCCATCCTCAGTGAAGATGCCGGCTTCGCCATCGCCTCCGGGCGGGATGTCGTCACCAACCCCACGCAGTTGCGCAATTTGTATCTGGCTGGCGAGTTTGAGGGGCAGGAGCTGGTGCGCATGATCGAACATCAGGAATTCGGCATGATCATCCTGCGCGCGCAATTCTTCCCGCCGCATATCCTGGAAGCTATGGGGCAAGCCTATATCCACAGCGATTCAGCATTCATGAATGGCTTTGAATACCTGCTGCTATTCCCCAGACCAGGCTACCAACCGCGAGTCTAGCCGTGACCACTGCCTACCTAACGCACCCACGCTTCACCGAGCACGACTTCCCGCGCCATCCCGAACATGCCGGACGCATTGAAGCGATCTGGGAGCAGTTGGGCACGCAGGGCTTGACCGATGAGTTGCTGCGCATCGATCCCAAGCCCGCCAGTGATGCGCAGATTCTCGCTGTGCACAACCACGCGCATCTCAACCGCCTCTTGGATATTGCCGCGCAGGATCGCATGGTCTTCATCGACCAGGACACCTACGCGCTGCCCGTTTCGCTGGAAGTGGCGCGGTTGGCGGCTGGCGCAGTCATCGGCGCGGTGGATGCGGTGGCGGATGGACCTGCGGACAATGCCTTGGCGATCGCCCGCCCGCCAGGACATCACGCTACGGCGCAGCGGCCGATGGGCTTCTGCTTGCTGAACAATATCGCCATTGCGACGCGTCACGCGCAAGCCCAGCACGGAATCCAGCGCGTGGTCATCTTCGATTACGATGTGCACCACGGCAACGGCACGCAGGACATCTTCTACAGCGACCCGTCCATCCTGTTCATCTCCATTCACCAGAGCCCCTTCTACCCTGGCAGCGGCGCGCTGGACGAAACTGGCGCGGGAGAGGGACGCGGCAGCACTCTGAACCTACCTGTCGCTGGCGGGCATGGCGACGCGTCATACAAACGCATGTTCGCGGAAGTCATCGCGCCAGCCGTGGAGCGATTTGCGCCGGAGCTAATGCTGATTTCGGCCGGATTTGACGCGCATTGGGCGGATCCCCTGGCGACCATGCAATTGAGCTTGTCAGGCTATGATTGGCTGGCTCGAAACTGCCTGGAACTGGCTGAGCGACTCTGCGGCGGCAAGATCGTTTTCGTCATGGAAGGCGGCTATGACTTGTCGGCGCTGGCGCATGGCTGGTGCAATATCGCGCGGGCGGGGCTGGGCATCACGGGCATCAGCGACCCTTACGGCGACGCTTCAAATGCCTTGCCAGCGCATAGAATCGACAACATCATCGATCGGGCAAAGCGCCTGCACCAACTCTAGCCCAGCGCCAGATCGGCCGCGATGCCGTGTTCGCGCACCAATGCGCCGCGCAGGTCGAATATCTGGTCGCGCAAGGCAGCCGCTTTCTCAAACTCCAGCGCTTGCGCCGCTTTTTTCATCTCGTGCTCCAGCTCGTCGACCATGCCCTGCAGCACTTCGGCCGGCAGCCCTTGCAAGCCTTCGTCGATGGCCGGCTCGTCTTCCTGGTCTTCCCGCTCAATGGCGCGCAGCCGGTCGGTGATGTCCTGCAAATCCTTGACGATCTGCTGCGGTTCAATGCCGTGCTGGCGGTTGTAGGCTTCTTGCTTGGCGCGGCGGCGGTCGGTCTCGTTGATGGCGCCGGACATGGCTGGCGTCACTTTGTCCGCGTACATGAGGACTGCGCCTTCCGTATGACGCGCCGCTCTGCCTATCGTTTGAATTAGCGCTGGCTCCGAGCGCAGAAAACCGGCTTTGTCCGCGTCCAAAATCGCTACCAGCGATACTTCCGGCAGGTCAAGCCCCTCGCGCAGCAGGTTGATGCCAACTACCACGTCGTAAACGCCCGAGCGCAAATCACGCAGTATCTCCACGCGCTCCAGCGTATCAACCTCGGCATGCAAGTACTGCCCGCGGATGCCCAGTTCGTTGAGATAGCCCGCCAACTCCTCGGACATGCGCTGCGTCAAGGTGGTAACGAGCACGCGCTGCCGGCGGCGCACGCGCAAGGCAATCTCCTGCAGCAGATCGTCAATTTGTCCTTCAATCGGGCGTACATCAATTTTGGGGTCGACGATGCCAGTAGGGCGGATGATCTGCTCGACGACTTGCTGCCCATGCTCATGCTCGTAGGGGCCTGGCGTGGCGCTGGTGTAGATGGTCTGCCCAACCCGCCCTTCGAATTCGTTAAAGGTCAGCGGGCGGTTGTCCAAGGCGCTGGGCAACCGAAAGCCGTAGTCGACCAGCACCTCCTTACGGCGTCTGTCACCATTGTACATGCCGCGAATCTGCGGGACGGTCATATGGCTTTCGTCGATGATTAGCAAGTGATCTTCGGGCAAATAATCGATGAGCGTGTAGGGCGCGCTGCCCGGCGGACGGCGGTCGAAATGGCGCGAATAGTTCTCGATGCCCGTGGTGAAGCCGACTTCCCGCAGCATTTCAATGTCGTAGCGCGTGCGCTGTTCGATGCGCTGCGCCTCGATGAGCTTGTCTTCGCGCTTGAAATAGGCGATCTGCTCTTCCAGCTCCAGTTCGACATCATGTAGCGCCTCGCGGATGTGCTCCTCATCGGTGATGTACTCCCGCGCCGGAAAGATGGTCACCTGACTGTGAACATGCACGACCTCGCCAGTGAACGGGTGAAACTCGACGATCTTTTCCACCTCGTCGCCCCAAAGGTAGATACGGAAGGCGGTTTCGGAATAGCCGGGCACGATCTCCAGCGTATCGCCACGGGCGCGAAAGGTGCCGCGGCGCAGTTCCATGTCGTTGCGCTTGTACTGGATGCGCACGAGGTCGCGCAGCACGCTCTGCCGCCGCACCTCCGCGCCAACACACAACTCGACCGACATTTTCTGCCAATTGACGGGGTCGCCAATGCCATAGATGCAAGACACGGACGCCACAATCAGCACATCCCGCCGCGAAAAAAGCGAGGCGGTCGCCGAAAGCCTCAGTCGCTCAATCTGCTCGTTGATGTCGGTGGACTTTTCGATATACAAGTCATGGCGCGGCACATAAGCTTCTGGCTGGTAGTAGTCGTAATAGCTGACGAAGTACTCGATGGCGTTGTTGGGGAAGAGGCGCTTGAATTCGGCGTAGAGTTGCGCGGCCAGGGTCTTGTTATGCGCCATGACCAAAGTGGGGCGCTGTGTCGTCTCCACGATATTGGCGATGGTGAAAGTCTTGCCCGTGCCGGTGGCGCCAAGCAGCACTTGATGACGATGACCGTCGCGCAAGCCGCACAGCAAGCCATCAATGGCAGTAGGCTGATCGCCAGTCGGCGCAAAGGGCGCATCCAGTTCAAAGTTGGGCATGACGACTTTGAAAACTAATCCTTGACTCGCCTGACTATAGCGGATAGACTGGTGTGCAGCAACGGAAAGCGTTGCGATGATGCGGGGTGGAGCAGTGGTAGCTCGTCGGGCTCATAACCCGAAGGTCGTTGGTTCGAATCCAGCCCCCGCTATTGAGCTGATGTAGCTCAGCTGGTTAGAGCGCGCGACTCATAATCGCGAGGTCGGAAGTTCAAGTCTTCCCATCAGCACAGTGGGACCCGGCAGCGGGTCTTTTTTCGTTCCTGCGCGGACAAGTCAACACACACTGATGAAAGACCAAGTTGGGAATTCAGCCCAATCAGATCCCGTCCAAGTCTTAGACTTTCAAACAGATATGTCGCTGAAAGTTAAGCGATTCCGTATTTCCTGGCGCAGCATGTCATCCCAGCTCTCCCGCGCGCGGCTGACATGCCAAGCCCGCCCATCCGCGCCGACCACCACTTCCATCGGTCTGGGACGCGCGTTGTAGTTGCTCGCCATCGCCATGCCATAAGCGCCAGCTGTCATCAGCGCCACGCGATCGCCAACTTGCAGACTCGGCAGCAGCCTGTCCCGCGCTAGCACATCGGTCGACTCGCAGACGGGACCAACCACCTGCGCCATCTCGCGCCCATCGTCCGATTCTCGCAAAGGTAAGATCTCGTGATAAGCCTGATACAGAGCCGGGCGCAGCAATTCCGTCATGCTGGCATCCAAGATGTAGAAGAGCTGCCCGGCCTGCCGCTTGACATACAGCACCTCCGCCAGCAGCACGCCCGCATCAGCCACCAGAGTGCGTCCCGGTTCCAGCAACAGGCAATAGCCGCGCAGTCTGCTCGCCAGCGCCGCAACGAAGTCGCCCAGGGGCGGGATTGCTTCATCCAACCGATAGGCGACGGGAAAGCCACCACCCAAATTGACCGCGCGAATCTGCGCATAGGGACGGATTAGCGCCAGCGCCTTGTCGAGCGCAGCCAGCGTAGCGCCTTTGTCGGCGAGTTGGCTGCCGATATGGATGTGGATGCCAGCGAAGTCGATGCGCGGATATTCCCGCTGCGCCGCCAGCAGCTCACCTATCACATCTGCCGTCATGCCGAATTTTGCGCCGCTATGCCCCGTGGCGATGTGCGGGTGCGTATTCGCCGTAATCTGCGGGTTCAGCCGCAAAGCCACGCGCACCGCGTCGCGTCCAAGGCGCTCGGCAGCCGCCTGGATATAGTCCAGTTCCAATGGATTCTCGACATTCAGCCAGCCGACGCCTTGCTCAACCGCGTAGTCAATCTCGGTGCGGGACTTGCCGACGCCGGCGAAGACGATTTTGCGCGGGTCGCCGCCAACGCGCAGCACGCGATGAATCTCGCCCGCGCTGACGCAATCAAATCCGGCGCCAGCTTCTTGCAACGCCCGCAGTATCGCCAGGCTGCCATTGGCTTTCACGCTGTAATGCAAATGCGGGTCGAGCGCCGCAAAAGCCTCTCGCAAGCGCTGGTAATTCTCCAGCAGACGCTTCAAGCTATAGATATAAACAGGGCTCCCAACCTGGCTGGCGATGTCATCCAGCGCGATCGAGTCCACCATCAGCGCGCCATCGACATAGCGAAATGAAGAATTGAGCACCATGCGCCACCTGCGCAAACAAAAAGGAGGCACACGCTGGCGCCTCCAGTTGACGGGAGCGACGGGATTTGAACCCGCGATCTCCGGCTTGACAGGCCGGCATGTTAACCGCTACACCACGCCCCCCCTATTGCAAGGCAAGCCTAACAGCAGCAATCAAGGCTGTCAAGGTGCAAACGCGCCTATATCTGCCCGAAGCCACCGATAGCGCTGGACTTGCCGGATAGGTAACGCGCCGTCAGCACCAGAATCAGCAGCGAAGGCGCCACGAAGACGAGGGACATGGCGGCTGTCAGCGCGTTGTTGTTGCCGGAAGCCGTCGAGAAGAGCAGCACCGGCATGGTAATCACCTGCCCCGCGCCGATGAGGAATGTCAGGATGTACTGACTCCAAGAAATGAGATAGGCGAAGAGGCTGGCCACGACGATGCCAGGGAAGACCGCCGGCAAAGTCACATGCCAAAAGGTGCGCAACGTGCCCGCCCCCAGCGAACGTGCCTGCTGCTCATATTCTGGATCGTAATTGGCGAAGACACCCGACAAAGTCAGCACGACATAGGGCATAACCGGCACTAGATGCACCAGCCCCACGCCCAGCAGATTGCCTGCCAATCCCCAGCGGATGAAGTTAATGTTCAAGCCCATCGCCACGGCAATGCCCGGCACGATGGTCGGCGAAATGATCAAGAACTCGATGATGCGCTTGCCGCGAAACTTGTACAAGCCTAATGCCCGCGCCGCCGGCAACCCGATGATTACCGAGCTCAGCGTGACGCTGACCGCCAAGATCGTGCTGGTCAGCAAGGCCTCCGGCACCTTGGAATTGGGCGCGACGATGCTCGCCCAGGCGCGCAGACTTAACTCGTTGGGGAATAGCTGCGGATAGAACCAGCGGAAAGAAAAAGCGTTGAACAGAAAGGCGATCAACGGTGTCAGCAGTAGGAAAATCAACAGCAAAACCGCTGCATAATGCAGCGCGCGCGCCAACTTCTTGCTGATGGGCTCGGCTGGTATGGGCATCGCTGCCGCCATGAATCAGTCTCCCCGCACCGTGCGACGGCTGAGCCACATGTAGCCCAGCACCAGGAAGAAGACGATGATGGAAATGATGATGCTGATGGCCATGCCTTCGGTGCGCGCGTTCAAATCCGGATTGCGGAAGAAACGCACCGCCGTCACCGGCAGTGTCCGCGGGAAGCGCACACCCAAGATGGCAGGCACTTCGTAGGAGCCGAATGTGAAGGCGAATACCAGAATCGAACCGGAGAGCAAGCCCGGCATCACCAGCGGCAGGATCACATAGCGGAAGCGCTGCCAACGATTCGCGCCCAGACTGCGCGCCAGATCTTCATAATCCACGCCTAGCGATTGCAGCACCGCTAGCACAATCACGCCCACAAAGGGCACTTCCTTCCAGACGAATGACAAGATCATGCCAATGCCGTACTTGTCCTTGACGAGCACAGGGAAATCGCGCGGAAAGCTGAATAAGCCCAGCTGCGCGCCCGTGCGTGAAATCAAGCCGCTCTGTGAAAACAGAAACAGAATGCCGATGGCAGCCACCACATGCGGCACGGGCAGATTAAGCTGATAGAGGAATACCGCCAGTCGCTTGCCGATGAAGCTGCGCCGCAGCAGCAGCGCTGTCGCCAGCGCCAAGACCGCCGAAATGAAAGTGCTGCCGACGCTCACCCAAATCGTCAGCGCTAGCCCCTGCCAAAACACTTGCGCATACTGCTCGGAGAACATGACGCTGTGGTAAGCGTTCAGAGAGATCTCCGTGCGCCCGATGATCGGCTGCCAGCCCAGGCTGACCAGGGTGCCGTATCCCAAGCCGCCCAGGAAGAGCAGGACGATCACCGCCATCGTCGGCGCCAGCATGATTAGAATGCGCCAGCGATCCCAGAGTGTCAATTTCGTATCCGCCAAGCTAGGAGTTGCACAAGCGCCATACTAGCGCAATCTGAGCCTGGCGACAATGTCGCGGCTCTGCGCATAGGATTGAGGCGCCATTTTCGCTACAATGCCCGCCTGTGTGTCCGCTGCCGGGGGCAAGTTCGCCGTGAGCTACCGCAAAGTGCTTGTCTTTTGGCTGCCGCTGGCGCTGGCATGGTGGCTGATGACCCTCGAAGGTCCTTTGATCCAGGGCGTCATCAGCCGCAAGCCCGACTCGGAAACGCAGTTGGCTGCCTTTGGCCTGATCTTTACGCTGCAGATCCTCATTGAAACGCCGATTATCATGCTGCTGGCGACCAGCAACGCACTATCGCGCGACCGGCAGTCTTATCGTCTGCTTTGGCGCTTCATGATGTCTCTCAACCTGCTGATCACTTTTGTCGCCTTGCTGATGGCATTTACGCCATTGCTAGACCTATATTTGGGCGGTTTGCTGGGCATACCGGCGCATATCGTGGAAGCGACGCGCCCCGGCATGCAAATCATGACGCTTTGGGGTGCATTCATAGGCTTCCGGCGCTTTCACCAGGGCATCATCATCCGCTTCGGCAATACGCGCTATGTCGGCACGGGCACAGTCTTGCGCGTGATGGTGACTGGCAGTGTGGCGCTGTCGCTGGGCGCGATAACCAACATGGCTGGCGCGGCCATCGGCGGAGCAGCGCTGATGTTGGCGGTCTTGGCGGAAGCGATCTTCATCTGGCGCGTGGCGCGACCTGATGTCGCCAAACTGCTGGCCACGCCCT
The DNA here is from genome assembly GCA_034420985.1 of Anaerolineae bacterium. Classification (GTDB taxonomy): domain Bacteria; phylum Chloroflexota; class Anaerolineae; order Aggregatilineales; family Phototrophicaceae; genus UBA6055. The sequence goes on from DAOUKU010000052.1 coordinate 200,559, forward strand.
TGCGAGAGGGCGCGCATGCCTTGACCTACCGGCAGACGCTGCAATTTCACTTGCCATTGGCAGCCACCAGCGTCATGACTATGCTCGTCAACCCGGCCATTGAGCGCGGGCTGGCCAGCACAGCGGGCGCCGAGCAAAACTTGGCGGCTTGGCCCGTCGTCTTTTCCATCCTGCTGATTATGCGCGCCGGCGGCATGGCTTACCAAGAAGTCGTCATCTCGCTCAACGAAAGCGAAAGCCATCACCGCACCCTGCGCAATTTCACGCTTCAAATGGGCGGGGCGCTCAGCCTGGCGACCATCTGTTTGGCCTTCACGCCGCTCATCCGTTTGTATCTGAACAGTGTATTGGGCGTGCCAGCGCATCTGCAGGCTTTCATCATCATTGGCGTGCAGATCGGCGCGCTGCTGCCCTTTTTGACGACCCTGCATAGTTACTTCCGCGCCCTGCTGATGCTGACTTATCGCACTGCTGCCATCTATCAAGCGATTGCGCTGGGCTTTGGGCTGACGGCGCTGGTGGTTTGGGGCGGCATCGCGGCAGGCATGGACGGCATCGTGGCGGCGGCGCTGGGCTTGACGCTGGGGCATCTGGTCGAACTGGCCTACTTGTACCTGTCCTACCGGCGTGGGCACAGCGCGCTGCGACTGCACTGGCAATCAGCGGTCGCGCCCACATAGACGCCCTGAGCGAAAGGATTATCGCTATGGCTTCCATCAACGAGATTTTGCCGCTTCGCGAGCAGGCTGCCGTACGGGACACCTGGCTGAAGCAGCGGCTGGACATCATCATCCCCGAACTGCTAGAGCGTGAAAACATCGACATGTGGCTGGTGGTCTGCCGAGAATATAACGAAGATCCAGTGGTGATGACCATGCTGCCAGCCACCTCCATGTCCGCGCGCCGCCGAACGATTCTGGTTTTCGCGCGGGATGCGGAGGGCAATGTAGAGCGTCTCACGCTGTCGCGCTATGGCTACGAAGGCTTTTACGCCGCTGCCTGGGATCCCGACGGCGAGACGCAGCAGGCCTGCCTGGCCCGCATCATCCGCGAGCGCGACCCGCAGCGCATTGGCATCAACATTTCGAAGATCTTTGCCTTTGGCGATGGCTTGTCGCACAGCGAATATCTGCTGCTGCACGACGCGCTGGGCGAGACCTATCGTGGGCGGCTGGCTAATGCTGAGCGGCTTTGCGTGGGCTGGCTTGAGCGGCGGCTGCCCGACGAAATCACCGCCTACGCGCGTCTGGTCGAGATTGGCCATCAAATTATTGCGCGGGCATTTTCCACGGCAGTGATTCATCCGGGCATCACCAGCACCGATGATGTGGTCTGGTGGATGCGGCAGACGATGCAGGACGCCGGGCTGGGCGCCTGGTTCCAGCCGACCATTGACATCCAGGCGCCTGGCAAAACATTCGCTTTTTTGGATAATGGCGATTCGCGCAAACGCATCCTGCCGGGCGACCTACTGCACTGTGATATGGGCTTCCATTATCTGGGCTTGGCGACCGACCAACAGCAGCATGCCTATGTCTTGCGCCCGGGCGAGAGCGACGCGCCACAAGGTCTGCGCGATGCGCTGGCGGCAGGCAACCGCTTGCAAGACATTCATCTGGCGGAGATGCAGCTTGGGCGCAGCGGCAACGAGGTGCTGCGGGCGGCGCTGGAGAGAGCTGAGTCCGAAGGCGTCCGCCCGCAAATCTACACCCATCCGCTGGGCTATCACGGACATGCGGCCGGACCGCTGGTGGGCTTGTGGGATCAGCAAGACGGCGTGCCCGACATCGGCGATTATCCGCTCTATGCTGACACTGTCTATTCCATCGAGCTCAATATCGCGCACAGCGTGCCGGAATGGGACGGGCAGGATGTGCGCATCATGTTGGAGGAAGATGCCGTGCTGACGGGCGGCCACATGCACTGGCTGGATGGGCGGCAGGAGACGCTATATCTCATCGGATGAGCAGCGAGATCCCTAGCGCGTTTGAGTTTCCGCCTAGCTTCGCGCTATAGTGGAGTAGCCTGGCAACAGCGGGAAGGGCGCGCATGTCCCGTACAGAATATCGGCAAGTCAAACATAGCTTCGCGGACGGCACATGGTCGGTTGTGCATACCGCCAATTTCGGCGCGGATCAACTTAAGTTTGAAGACCTGCATCCGATGAGCAGTTATGTGCGCCAGCAGGACATCGCCCGCATGCTATTTGCTCGCGCATGCGCCCGCGGTGAAACCAGCCCGCAGATCCTGACCTGGACAGCCATGCAGACCGACCGTCGCGCCAGCCAGGTCTTCCCCGATGTCAGCCACCGCGCCGACGATGGCGAAGAAATCATCAGCGCCAACTCCTTCGTCACCTACGCGCTGCGCAAGATGCTGGCGGCCGGCTGGCTGCAGCTGCACGAATTCATCGGCGATACCTACGAATGGCGGGCTGCTGTTCCGACGGGGCAAGCGGAATGGACGGCCAGAGCCGAAGCGGTGCTGCGCTGGCTGGAAGACGAAATCCAGCTGGATCTTTATCCAAATATCGAGCGCGGGACCTACCAGCCGCGCATCTTCCGTCCCTTTGATGTGCGCCACAACTTCGCGCGCATCGGACGCTGCGACTTCGTGCGACATTTCGTACAGAATCACGACCGGGCAGCCGTCTTCAACACCTCGCATTTCCTGCACGAGCGCGATGACCTCATCAGCCATCACTCCGGTTACGGCGACGCGATTGGCTTGCTGGTCGCGGAGAACACCATTTTGAGGCCCCCAATCTACCGGCGCGGCGCATTGCTACACGATGGCGAGCGCTGGCGCATAGACACAATTGGCATGGAAGACATCGCGTTGATCCTGCCGGGCGATGTCAGCCTGCGCCCGGGCCGGGACGCCAGCCTGAACCCGGCGGAGCCGCAGCCTATCGCCATATTCACGCGAGCTGGCGCCGTGGATTCCAGCAGTCCAACGCTGCAGCGCAGCCCCAGCGCCCCAGATCACAGCGAATTCGTCATCGTCAATCGCCAGGCCCTGAGTTGGAAGCGCGGCGGCGACCTGCAGATTCCACAGAATGGTTTTGTGTTATCTCTGCAGGATGGCGCGCTGCCCCGCCGCGTCATCGACGAAATCATCAGCGACGCCTGGATCGAATATGCCTTTGCGGCTGAACGCGACCGCATCCAAGCGGCCATTCAAGCCGGTCCCATTCTGCTGCGAGGTGGCGAGCCTGTGCAGACCAACGAAGAATTCCGTGCCAGCCATAGCGGCAGTGTGGGCATATCGCCAGTGCGCATGGACAGTTCCGCCGCAGACATTCGCAAAGCTCGCAGCGCCATCGGCATCAAAGCGGGCGGCAGTTTGACGCTGGTGGTCGTGGATGGCTGCGACCCCGCCAGCCGGACGAAACTGGACAGCGCCGGCGCCAGTCTCGATGAACTCCGCCAACTGCTGCGCTCCGCGGGCGTCGTGGACGCGCTCAACTTGAGCGGCGAGGGCTCCAGTCATCTTTTTGTGGCGGGGGGACTGGCGAATGTGCCATCCGACCGGCGTGGACAGCCCGGCGTTGTCTACGAGCGCATGCTGCCCTCAATTGGCATCGTGCTATAAGCCCGCGACTTCCCTCAATTCGCGCCAGACGCCATCGTCAATCTCAATTTCGCCAACCGCCATCACTGCCGCGTTCACATGGTCGCCACGCTCGCCCGGCGTCAGGATTTCGTCCACGCCCGGCAAACGTTTCAATTCTTTGACGCGCGCCAGCAAGTCGGAAACGCCTGATTGGAAGCTGGACAAGTCCTCCGCCAGCAACTCGGGATCGATAGCGAAGACCAGGTTGCCCCAATCCCGCTTTGTGCCGTCGGCGTTGCGGGTCGCGCCTAGTAGCGGTCTGGTCAGCGCTTCCACAATCAGCGCCAGCGCGGCGCCTTTGTAGCCGCCGAAAGCTTTGATCGCGCCAGCCAGCGCCGCCGTCGGATCAGTCGTGAAGTTGCCCTCCGCGTCGTAAGCCAGTCCCTCGGGGATGGATTTGCCTTCCGCCGCCGCCAAGTGAATGCCGTACCAGGCGATTGACGCCGTCGCCATGTCCAGCACGATGGGCTGGCCAGCCGTCGGGATACCAATAGCCAGCGGATTCGTGCCGAAGAAGGCTTCGTAAGAGCCATGCATCGCCATCAATTCGGGCGAGCCGGAAAACACGAAACCGAGATAGCCCGCGTCCGCCACCTTACGCGCGTAGTAGCCGATGGCGCCCGTTGGCGAGTTGGTGCGGCGCGAGCCAACAATGCCAAATCCTTGCGCCTGCGCTTTCTCGATGGCGAGTTCGGTCGCGCGGGAGAGCACCACCATGCCTTGATTCCAGGCGCCATCCAGCAGCGCGGACAGCTTGGTCTCTTTGATGACCTTTATCTCGTCAGCCTCGGGATTGGCGGGCATGCCAGCGCCCAACAGCTTGATGATGTTCTGGTTGTTGCCGCGCAATTGGGCGTAAAGGATGATCTCCAGGATGATTTCCGTATCGCCCGCGGCATATCCCTGCGCTGTGATGGCGCGCCGCGTTACTTCACGCAGTTCGTCGATGGCTACTTTCATCCGCGCCGCCCTTTACTGCCGGCCGCGCGCCAAGCCATTGCTGGTGAGGTAGGCATAGCTGTCGCGCACGGCTTCCAGCATATCGGTCGCGCAGCGGTCCAGCTCGACGATATGCCAGTCGGCGCTGTCGGCAGCTGCCACAATGCCAGGAATGTCCATTTTGCCCTGCCCTACCGCGGTCATGTCGTCGTCCGGGTCTAGCGAACCGTCTTTGAGATGAATCAGCGGCGCGCGCGAACCAACCTGCTTGATGACGTCAACTGCGTCCAAACCGCCGACCTGTACCCAATAGGTATCGATCTGCAAGAAGACCGAGTCCTCCAGTTCATCCAACATCATGTCCAGTGTGGATCTGCCATTCAGCTGCTTGTATTCCCACCAGTGATTGTGATAGCCCATTTCGAGGCTGTTGGCGCGGGCAAATTCGCCGGCTTGGTTGAGGCGCTCGCAGACGCGCTTGATGTCATCCAGTGTCTCAAACTCAGAGGGCGGCATAAAGGCGATGCAGACGCGCGACAAATCATAGGCTTCGGCAATCTCCAGCACGCCATCTTTGTTTTCATCATCGGGGAAAGGAATGTGGCTGTTGAAGACCTCCATCCTCAGTTCCTTGAAGAGGCTGGCGTTGTCAGCTAAGCTGCCAGGCATGCCGCCATAGGGTTCGACGCCGGCATAGCCCATCGCGGCGACGGCGCGCACAACGCCTTCAAAATCCTCCGCCAATGCCTCGCGCAATGAATACAGTTGTAAGCCCAAGGGCTTCAGATCAGACATGATACTTCCTTTCTGGCCGCAAGCGGTTATTTGGCGTATTGTCGCGTTAATGGGCGCGAATGCCAGCCTTAATCAGGCTTAAGCTGGGCAAGTTCAGCGACTGCGCATAGCGCATCGCCACCTGCTCAAGTAGACTGATTGCTTGCGCCGCCAGCCAGGAGGTTCGATTTGACATCCGCCACCGCCACACAATCCAGCGCCGTGAAGACACCCGAAGCCTATTCCGCCCTGCGCATTTGGGGGCGCTTGATGCGCTATATCTTGCGCTATCGAGCTTGGGTGTTCATCGCCTTCGCAGGCATCGTCGGCACGAATATCCTCGCCATCGCCGTGCCCTTCATCCTGCGCGATGTGGTGGATATCGGCTTGGAAGCGCAGGACAGCAGCTATATGTTCAATGCCGGTCTGCTGGTCGTGGGCTTGGGCGTGATTCGCGGGTTGACAGCCTTCATGGGCAGGTTTTGTGGCGAGCGCCTGTCGCATGTGGTGTCCTACGACATCCGCAACCAGATTTACGACAAGGTGCAGCGCCAGTCCTTCACTTTTCACGATACCGCGCAGGTCGGCACGATCATCACGCGCGCCATCAGCGATGTCAACGAAATCCAGCGTTACTTCGCCTTTGGCTTGATGGACGGGCTGAATACCGCCTTGCTGTTGGTCGGCGTGGTTACGATGATGCTGGCGACCAGTCCACCGCTGGCGATATTTGCCTTGTTGCCGCTGATTCCCCTCGCGCTGTATTCGCGTGGATTTGTGCTGCGCGTGCACCCGCGCTGGAAGATCGTGATGGAACGCATGCAGGCGCTTAGCAATCACATTCAGGAGAATGCGCTGGGGGCGGAAGTCGTGCGCGTCTTCGCCCGCGAACAATACGAGATCGATACCTTTCACGATCAAAACAAGAAGCTCTATGACGAGCAGTTGGACTTCATCACGCAGTGGATCACTTTTTTGCCGGCGAGCGCGCTGCTGGCCTCCCTGTCGACGGCGCTGGTGCTGGCGGCTGGCGGCTTGATGGAGGCGCAGGGGCTGGGCAACATCACTGTCGGCTTGATCGTTACTTTCAACGCCTATGTGCTGCTGTTGGTGCAGCCATTGCGCTTCATCGGCTTCATCATCCTGCTGACAACGCAGGCGGTGGCCAGCGGCGAGCGCGTCTTCCAAGTGCTGGACGAAGAAGAGCGCATCGTCAACAAGCCAAACGCAATCGAAGCCGAGATCAAGGGACATGTCCGCTTCGAGCATGTCAGCGCGCGCTACGACTCGTCGGAAGGCGCTGTGCTGCACGATGTCTGCCTGGAGGCGCGGCCTGGCGAATTGGTCGCCATCATCGGTTTGACTGGCGCGGGAAAAACCACCATCGCCAACCTCATCCCGCGCTTCTACGATGTTTGCAGCGGGCGCGTAAGCATTGATGGCATCGATGTCCGCGACTTTGTGCTGCACAGCCTTCGCAGCCAAATCGGCATTGTGATGCAGCAGTCGCTACTGTTTTCGGCGACGATTGAAGAGAATATCGCCTATGGCAAAACGGAGGCCACGCACCAGGAGATCGTCGCCGCCGCAACTGCCGCCGACGCCCATGGCTTCATCTCTGAATTCCCGGACGGTTACCAGACCTTGGTCGGCGAGCGCGGCGTTACCTTGTCCGGTGGGCAGAAACAGCGCATCGCCATCGCTCGCGCCCTGCTGATTGACCCGCGCATCCTCATCCTGGACGATGCCACCAGCAGTGTCGATACGCAGACCGAGCACAAAATCCAGGCGGCACTGGAACGCATCATGGCAGGGCGCACGACTTTCGTCATCGCTCAGCGTATGAGCTCCATCCTCAAAGCCGACCAAATCATCGTTCTGCAGGATGGCGAAATCGTCCAGCGCGGCACGCATGATAGCCTGCTGGAAGAGGGCGGGCTCTACGAAGAGATTTATCAATTGCAGCTGCAAGAGCAGGAGCGCGTGCGCCGCGAAGCCATTATTTCCGGCGTCATTAAAATCCCGCTGGAAGTTCGCCGCTCCACTGCGCAATTCCGCGCGTTGATCGACCGCCTTGCAGGTAAATACGCGCCCTAGCACCGGGCAGATTCAGGAGCTTATGGCAGCCACACAAGCACGAGAACGCAAGCGCGCCGCCCGAGAGCAGGATGCGGCAAAGGACGCGAGCTTCGAGTTCGAAGATGATCACAAGCCTGGTTTCGACCGTGCGGTAACCGCTCGCCTGTTCGCCTATCTTAAGCCGCACCGCAGCGAACTGCTGGTGGCGATTGTGGCGATGCTCTTCAGTGTCGCGGCCAATGTCGGGGGGCCGCCGCTGATTGGCTGGGCGATTGACGAAGGCATCCGCCGCCGCGACATGTCGGTGCTGCTGGCGGGCATTGTCATCTTCATTCTGCTGCAGTTGATGGGTTTCGTGGGCTTTCGCGTCCAGCTGGGCAATATGTCAGTCATCGGACAGACCATCATCCGCCAACTGCGCGATCAGCTCTTCGACCATGTGCAGTATCTATCCATCGGTTTCTTCGCCGAATATGAAGTCGGGCGCTTGATCGCGCGCATCATCAGCGATGTCAATATCGTGCGCGAGGCGGTTACCTTCGCGGCTGTGGGCAGCATCCGCGAGGTTTTGATGCTCTTCGGCATCACGATATCCATGCTGCTAATCAATGTGCCGCTGACGGCGGTGGCTTTCACGGTGCTCTTGCTGCTGTTGGTGATCGCCAACTTCTGGCGCATCCATGCCCGCGCCGCCTACCTGAAGGTCTCCGACAGCAACGCCAAGGTCAATGCCGAGCTCTCAGAAGCCTTCAACGGCGTGCGGGTCACGCAGGCATTTGCCCGCCAGCAGCACAATTACAGTCGCTTCACCGACGAAATCAACTGGGGTAGCCGCCAAGCCAACGTCCGCGCGGCGCTGATTTCTGGCTTTTTCTACCCGGCTGTGGAGTTAATCGGCGGTGTGGCAACAGGCGCCTTGATCTTCGTGGGCGGCAGCCTGGCACTGGACGAACGCATCACCGTCGGTGTGCTGCTGGCTTTCATCCTCTATATCCAGCAATTTTTCTTCCCGATTCGCATGCTGGCGCAGCGCTACAACCTGCTGCAGAATGTCGTCGCCTCGGGTTATCGCATCTTCAAGCTTATGGATTACCCGGTCGATATCGGGGACGCGGTGGATGCCGATGATCTGCCGGCCATACGGGGGCGCGTACGCTTCGAAGATGTTTCCTTCCGCTACAGTCGCGATGGCGAGCTGGTGCTGAAGAATATCAACCTGGATGTGCAGCCCGGCGCGACTATCGCTTTCGTTGGGCATACCGGCGCTGGCAAAACCACGCTGGTCAAGCTGATCATGCGCTTTCACGACGCTACCAGCGGACGCGTGACCGTCGATGGGCATGATCTGCGCGCCGTCACGCAGAACAGCTTGCGCCGCCAGATCAGCGTCGTGCCGCAGGACACGCATCTTTTCTCCGGCAGCGTCATGGAAAACATCCGCTACGGGCGCTTGAACGCCAGCGATGAGGCGGTGATAGCGGCCGCCAAGGCGGTGGGCGCGCATGGATTCATCAGCCAAATGCCGGAAGCCTATAACAGCGATATCAAAGAAGGCGGGGCATTGCTCTCTACTGGGCAGCGGCAGTTAATCGCTTTTGCGCGCGCGCTGCTAGCCGACCCGCGCGTGCTGATCCTGGATGAAGCCACCAGCAATATCGACACTCAGACCGAGCGGCAAATCCAAAAAGCGCTGCAGCATTTGATGGTTGGGCGGACGAGCTTTGTCATCGCGCATCGTCTCAGCACCATCACCACCGCCGATCTAATTGTCGTCATGGATCACGGGCGCATCATCGAGATGGGCAGTCACCAGGACTTGCTCGACCTGGAAGGCGTCTATCACCAGCTCTACACGTTGACCTAGCGCCGGTTATCATCGTTGGGTCGATAGCCGAGGTCGCTGGCGCGGCGGATGGTCGTTTCGCCGTATTTGTCGCGCAGTCGGTCCAGCGCGTGCAAGAATTGCGCGTCATGCCGGGCGCCATCGTCCTTGCCCCACAGCTGCAGTTGCCGATTTGGCGCGGCAAAGCCACTCAGCCCGATGCCGATGAGACGCACCGGCGAGCCAATAATCCAGCATTGCTTGAACAATGTCGCTGCCGAGGCGTAAATGACACCGTCCGAATCGGTGGCGTATTCCAGCGTAAGTTGCCGGCTGTGCGTGGCAAAATCGCTGTAGCGCAGTTTCAGCTTGATAATCGTTCCTGCCAAGCCAGCCTTGCGCGCCGCCCGCCCTACCCCATCCGACAAGCGTTGCAAAGTAAGCAGGAGCGCGCGTTCGTCAGCGATATCGGCAGCGAAAGTGGTTTCTTTACTGATAGATTTTGCCGCGCCGCCACCTTGCACCGGCCGCCTGTCGATGCCCTGCGCGCGCCGCCATATATCGCTGCCCAGCTTGCCCAATCTTGATACCAGCGCCGCTTCGCTCCAGCTCGCCACATCGCCAATGGTCGTCAGTCCCAGCTTTATCAGCGTTTCGGCATGTTTGGGTCCCACACCCCACAATTGCCGGATGGGCAAGGGCGCCAGGAAAGCCGCTTCGTCGCCCGGCGGCACGATGGTGATGGCATTGGGTGGCGCGTCTTTGGCTTGGCTGGCTTTGCCGACAGTGTTGGCTGTCTTAGCCACCAGCTTATTCACAGCGCCACCGAGCGAACAGGGCAAGCCCAACTCGTCATTGATGCGGGCTTGCAGCCCCCGCGCGATTTCGTCAATCGGCGCGGGCAGAATCGTCACATCCAGGAAGGCTTCATCAATGGATAGCGGCTCGACATCGGGCGCTGTGTCGCGCAGGACAGCCATGACTCGGCGCGATTGATCGCTGTAGGCGCTGCGATGCCCGCTGACCACAATCAGATGTGGGCAAAGCCGCAATGCCTGCGACATGGGCATGGCCGAGCGAACGCCATAAGCACGCGCGGGATACGAGGCGGACGACACTACGCCGCGCTGGCCGGGCTTGCCACCGACGGCGATGGCTTTTCCGCGCAGCTCGGGGTTAAGCTGCTCCTCGACCGCGCAGAAGAAGGCATCCAGATCCAGGTGTAAGATCTTGCGCGCCTTAGCCATCCTTTTCGTCCAATCGTCATCACATCGCGGGGGCGCTCGCCAGAATCTCCGTCAGCCAGAGCATACAGGCAAAGCCGCCTCAAAGTTATAATAGCGCAGGATCCATGCACATAGGCGGAGTCAATGAGCGCATCCATCCATCCAGACGCCCTGCAGGCACTGCTAGACGGTGACATTGGCGCGCCGGCTACCGTGCTGGGCAGGCAGCGCATTGGCGAGAAGATTTCGGTGCGCACCTTCCGCCCCTGGGCTGCGCAGGTCGAGCTGGTCTGCAGCGAAACCGGCGAGTGCATGGAGATGCAGCGCATTCACAAAGCCGGCTTGTTCAGCGCGGATCTGGATGCCGCCTGGCAGGACCGAACATATCACTTCGAATCCATCACCAATGAAGGCAGTCGTGAGACCTACGGCGATCCTTACCTCTACCCGCCCTTGCTCACAGAATATGACCTGCACTTGTTCGGGCGGGGCGTGCACCGCGAGATCTACCAGAAACTGGGAGCGCATTTGCGGGTTGTCGACGGTGTGCCCGGCGTCAATTTTGCCGTCTGGGCGCCCAACTGCTACAAAGTCGCGGTCATTGGCGACTTCAACCGCTGGGACCCGCGCACGCATAACATGGAGCGAAATGGCGACTCCGGCGTCTGGGAGCTCTTTGTGCCGGGCATTGGCGCTGGCGATCGCTACAAATACGAAGTGCGCTCGCACAATCGTGGCTATCGCGCCGAGAAATCCGACCCCTTTGGATTCGCTGCCGAACTGCGCCGCAAGACCGCCAGCATCGTCTGCGATATCGACGACTACGCCTGGCATGACGACGATTGGCTGGCTGTCCGTGCCAAGGTCAATCCGCTGAAGCAGCCGCTGAATATTTACGAAGCGCATTTGGGTTCCTGGCGGCGCAAGGACGGCGACCAATTCCTCACCTACCGCGAGTTAGCGGAGGAACTCGTGCCTTACTTGGCAGACATGGGCTACACACACTTGGAACTGCTGCCCGTCGCCGAGCATCCCCTGGACAAGTCCTGGGGCTATCAAGTAACCGGCTACTACGCGCCCACCAGCCGTTTTGGCGCGCCCAGGGATTTCATGCATTTGGTCGACTGCTGCCACCAGCACGGCATCGGCGTAATTTTGGACTGGGTGCCGGCGCACTTCCCCAAAGACGGGCATGGCTTGAATTACTTTGACGGCACGCACCTCTACAGCCACGAAGACCCGCGCCAGGGCGAGCACCCGGATTGGGGAACGATGGTCTTCAATTACGCACGGGACGAAGTGCGCAACTTCCTGATCGCCAATGCTCTATTCTGGTTGCGCAAATACCATATCGACGGCTTGCGCGTGGATGCCGTCTCGTCGATGATTTATCTCAACTTCTCGCGCGAAAATGGCGACTGGCTGCCCAATCAATATGGTAGTCACGAGAATCTTGGCGCGCTGCAATTCCTGCGCGAGTTCAACGAAGCAGTCCATGCCGAAGCGCCCGGCGCCATCACCATCGCCGAAGAAGCCACTAGCTGGCCCATGGTCTCCCGCCCCACTTACATTGGCGGTTTGGGATTCACCTTCAAATGGAATATGGGCTGGATGCACGACACGCTGAAGTATATGTCGCGCGACCCGATCCACCGCCGCCATCACCATCACCAGATAACCTTTGCCTTGCTCTACGCCTTCAGCGAGAATTTTGTGCTGCCACTCTCGCATGACGAGGTCGTGCATCTAAAAGGCTCGCTGATAGACAAGCTGCCCGGCGATTACTGGCAGAAATTCGCGGGCTTGCGCCTGCTCTTCGGCTATCAATACACGCAGGTCGGCAAGCTGCTCAATTTCATGGGCGGCGAGTTCGCTCAATTTGCCGAATGGAGCGAGGCGCGCAGCCTGGACTGGCACTTGCTGGAGTACCAAAAGCATGCGCAGATGCAGCGCTGGGTACGCGACTTGAACCACTTGTACCGTCAGCAGCCGGCGCTCTGGCAGCGCGACTTTGAGCCCGCCGGCTTCCGCTGGATCAACGCCGACGATGCCGATTACAGCGTCTACAGCTACATCCGCTATGGGGACGAACCGGACGAATATCTGGTGGTCGCGCTCAACTGCACGCCTGTCCCGCGAGAGAACTACCGTATTGGCGTGCCGCAGGCGGGATTCTATACCGAACTGCTGAATAGCGATGCTCGCGAATATGGCGGCAGCGGCGTCGGCAATCATGGCGGCTTGCACAGCGACGATTTCGCCAATAACGGCTTGTCCTTCAGCCTTAACTTGACTTTACCGCCACTGGCGATTTTGATCTTGAAACGAGACGGTGATTTCGCGCTTGACAGTGACAAGTCGAATGTAGTGGCGTCTCGCGTCTAAACGGCTGAATGCCGACGCGGCGTCGGAGCGAGTAATGCCAGCGCGAGCACGACCAGGCTCAAGCCAGCGCCGACCCACAGCGCCAGCCCATAGCCGCCGGCATAATCGTAACTCAAGCCGAAGAGCGCCGGTCCAATCGCGCTGCCGCAGACGCTGGCTGTGTAGGCGAAGCCGCGTATCTCGCCCTGGAATTGCCGTCCGAAGAGATTGGGCCAGACAGCGCCATCAAAAACATAGCCGATGCCCATCCCAAGCCCAAAGGCGATTGCGTAGAGCCACAGCAGCCAGGTTTCCCACATGATCATCGCTAGCAAACAGGAAATCAGCAGCGCCAACATCTGCAGCGCGACGACCCAGGCTGGCTTGAAGCGATCGATCAAATAACCAGCCGGCAGCGCCGAGCCAGCCGCGAAGAGCGATACGAGGGCGAAGGTCTCAGTTGCCACCTGTGGAGCATGATTCAAAAGGGCGAATATCGAGACCTGATGCAAGATCAGCCCCGTTCCCCAGGCTGATGGCAGCATGCGCGCGATGAGAAAAATCCACAATATGGGCGTTCGCATCGCTTCTTTCAGCGTCCAGTTGTCCTCGGTTTGCGTCACTGCGACAGTAGCTGCGTCTGTATTAACCTGCCCGCCATCGGGAGTTAGTCCGTAGCTCTCGGGCTTATCGCGCATCAGCAGCGCAAAGGCTGGAATAGCCAGGGCGGCTACGGCCGCGCCCAATATGAGGAATACCTGCCGCCAATCCAGCGCTTCCAGCAGCAGACGCAGCAGATTGACATAGAGCCCCTGAAAAAGCGCGAAAGCCAGCGCCAGCAGCGACATCATGCGACCGCGGCGATGACGAAACCAGTTGGCTAGTGCCGTAGAACTGACCAGTGGCAGCGAGCCCTGCCCCAAAACCCGCATGCCAGCGAAAGCGAAGAAGAGATTGATAGGACCGTTGATCAGCGAACACAGCGCCAGCACGATGCCGAAGAGGCAGCCGATGAGCGCGCCCACGCGCCTGTTTCCCAAAAAGTCAATCTGCCGCCCGACCCAGGTCAAGCCCAGCGAGGCGGCGAATGTGCCAGCGCCATACAGGCTACTGACCGCCGTGCGATCCAACTGGAAGTCTTCAATGAAGAAATCCATGAAGAGCGAGATTGAATAGCTCTGCCCCGGCGAGCTGCAGACGACGCCGATCAAAGCCACTAACCAGATAATCCAGCCGTAGTAGACCGGGCTGGCCGCCACAAGCCGGCTGGCGCCAGGCACTCTCCCCGCCGCTTCTCTCACCAGAGACGCTCCTCACAGCCAATTCCGCGCTACATCGTATTAGATGCTTTCGGCAAAGAGAATGCCACTCTGATACAATATGCTTGGAGTATGGTAGAGTTGAAGCAAGAGACGCTACCCGCGTTTTACCGTCGAGCACCGGTGGAGACCGTCAGTCCCAGCGTGACGAATCGCGAGCTTATGCGAAAGCCGTTCCCATGAGCATGCCCTCCGACCTAAGCATCGCCCAGAGCGCCAAGCTGCTGCACATTGACCGCATCGCCGAGCAAATGGGGCTGGATCCTGCGCGCGACCTGGAGCACTACGGACCGCATGTCGCCAAGGTCAAGCTGGAAGCGCTGGAGCGCCTGCAAGCGCGCCCAGACGCCAAATATGTCGATGTGACCGCCATCACGCCGACGCCGCTTGGCGAAGGCAAATCCACCACCACGGTCGGCATCGGGCAGGCGATGAAGCACATCGGCAAGCGCGCCATCATCACCGTGCGGCAGCCCTCGCAGGGTCCGACATTTGGCATCAAAGGCGGGGCAGCTGGCGGCGGCTACAGCCAGATTGTGCCCATGGAACACTTCAATCTGCACCTGACCGGCGACATCCACGCCATCAGCGCGGCGCACAACCTCATCGCAGCCATGCTGGATGCGCATATCTATCACGGCAACGCCCTGAACATCGACATTCACAATATCCCTTGGCGGCGGGTTGTCGATCTCAATGATCGGGCGCTGCGCAATGTCATCATCGGGCTGGGCAAGCGCTTCGACGGCGTCCCGCGGCAGAGCGGTTACGACATTACCGTCGCCTCAGAACTGATGGCGATATTGGCGCTGACGACTTCGCTGCAAGATATGCGCGCCCGCATAGGCAGGATGGTCGTCGCCTACGACAAAAGCAAGCAGCCAGTAACCGCCGAAGATATCCGCGCCGCTGGCGCCGCCACTGTGCTGATGAAAGACGCCATCAAGCCGAATTTGATGCAGTCGCTGGAGAACACGCCGGCGCTGGTGCACGCAGGACCCTTCGCCAATATCGCCCATGGCAATTCCTCCATCATCGCCGACCTGATCGCCATGAAATGCGGCGATTATGTGGTTACAGAATCCGGCTTTGGCGCGGATATCGGCGCGGAGAAGTTTTTCAACATCAAGTCGCGCATATCGGGATTGAAGCCCAACGCCGTCGTGCTGGTCGTCACCATTCGCGCCTTGAAGGCGCATACCGGCAAGTACCGCATCATCCCCGGACGACCGATTGACCCGACGCTGCGCGAAGAAAATGTCGCTGATGTGGAAGCGGGCGCGGTCAACATGGTGCGCCACCTGGAGAATCTACGCAAGTTCGGCGTCAATCCCGTGGTGGCCATCAATGTTTTCGCCGATGACAGTCCGCAAGAAATCGCTGCCGTGCGCGAGATCGCCCTGGCGGCCGGCGCGACTGGCGCAAGCGTCGCGCAGCACTGGGCGCGGGGTGGCTCGGGCGCTGCCGAGTTGGCGGAGATGATCGTGACAGCATGTGAATCACCCAACGATTTCCGACTGCTCTACCCGGACGACATGGCCATCGCGGATAAAATCGAGACCATCGCTCGCGAGATATATCGCGCGGACGGCGTTGATTACGCGCCTGTCGCCAGCCGCAAAATCCGCCAATACGAAGAGCAAGGTCTGCGGCAACTGCCCATCTGCATGGCGAAGACGCATCTCAGCCTCAGTGATAACCCCAAACTGAAAGGCGCGCCGGATGGCTTCCGCATCACGATAACGGATGTGCGAGCCTCCGCTGGCGCCGGTTTTATTTATCCACTCTGTGGCGATGTGCGCACCATGCCCGGTTTGGGCAGGCAGCCGGCGGCCATGAATGTCGATATTGATGAAGACGGCAAGGTCGTCGGCTTGTTCTGAACGCAGGAGGCGAGTTTGAGCAATACAGCCGGGGAATCGTCCGTCAGCCAACACGCATTTGACTATCAGCCACCCTCCATAGATGGCGATTTTTTGGGCAAACACATCATCTCCGTAGACCAATTCCGGCGGCGCGACCTGGATATTCTCTTTGACGCCGCGACATCCATCCGCAAGCGCATCCGCTCGCAGGACCGTGGCTTGACCGAGCTTTGCGCCGGCAAAGTGATGGCCTCGCTCTTCTTCGAAGCTAGCACACGTACCGATATGTCCTTCCAGGCGGCGATGCGGCGCTTGGGCGGGGATGTCATCGCGGTCAGCAATGGCGTGCGCTTTTCGTCCATGTACAAGGGCGAAAATCTGTCCGACACTATCCGTGCGACCGGCTGCTATTCCGATGTCATCGTGCTGCGGCATCCGGAGATCGGCTCGTCCTACGAAGCGGGCTATTACCTCGACCTGCTCAATCAGCGCATCGACAACCCGACCGTAGCCATCAGCGGCGGCGACGGCATCGGCGAACATCCCACGCAGGCGCTGTTGGATATTTTCACCATCTTCGACCAAAAGAAGTCCCTGGACGGGCTGACCATCACGTTGGTCGGTGATTTGAAGCACGGGCGCACCGTGCATTCGCTGGCCAAGCTGATCGCCTACTATGATGCGGCTGCCGTGCGATTGTGTTTGGTCGCGCCGGCCTCACTGGCCATGCCCGCCGAAATCACCGCGCTAGTCACAAGGCACGGTATTGAAATCCGGCAGACAGACAACTTGCGGGAAGTCATCGCGGAGACCGATGTCATCTATTGGACGCGCATCCAGGAAGAGCGCTTTGCCGACCCCGCCGCCTACCAAGCTATCAAAGACCGCTTCATCATGACGCCGAGCGTGCTGGCGCAAGCCCCGTCCGACGCCATCCTCATGCACCCGCTGCCGCGCAAGCACGAGATGGGCACGCGCGAAGACCACGATGTGCTGGATGCCGACCCGCGCTCGATCTATTTCGAGCAAATGGAAAATGGTATGTTTGTGCGCATGGCGCTGCTGGTGAAGGTACTGCGCGGAGTTTATGTCTGATGCCGCGAATACGCATCCCCGGCATGATCGACCCGCATACGCACCTGCGGGATCTGGATTGGGCGCATAAAGCCACATTCGAGACCGAAACTAAAGCCGCTATCGCCGGCGGCTACACTGCCGTCTTCGACATGCCCAACACGACGCCATCCACCACCAGCGAAGACCTGCTCAGCGACAAACTGGCGCGCATTGACCGAGCGGCACATTGCGACTGGGGGCTCTACTTCGGCGCCTCGCAAGCCGACAACACAAGCCAGTACGAGCGCATCGCCGCGCGCGTCTGCGGGCTGAAAATCTACAACAATTCCACCACGGGCGACCTGCTGATTGAGTCCAGCGCCATGCGCGAACGACATTATCGCGCCTGGAAGACCAATCGCCTGATTGCCGTACATGCCGAAGACGAGACCGTCGCCAATATCCTCGAACTGGTGCGCAAATACCGCCAGCCGACGCACTTCCTGCACATCAGCTCCGAGCGCGAAATCAAGCTGCTGACAGCGGCTAAAAACGAAGGCTTGCCGGTCACCATCGGTGTCTGCCCCCATCATCTCTTCCTGAGCGAAGATGACCTGCCCAGCCTGGGCAACTTTGGACTGATGAAGCCAGAGCTCAAGCGCAAGAGCGATCAACGCGCCTTGTGGCGGGCGATTCGCATGGGCATGGTCGATATCATTGAGTCGGATCACGCGCCGCATACCATCGCCGAGAAAGAATCGGCTAAGCCACCGCATGGCGTGCCCGGCTTGGAGACCACCCTGCCGCTGATGATGCAGGCGGTCAAAGACGGGCGGCTGCCCATGCAACGCGCCTGCGACATGCTCTCGCGAAATGTGCAGCGCATCTGGCGCATCACGCCGCTGCCCAAGACTTACACCGTCGTCGACACCGACCACAGCTATATCGTGGAGCGAAAGCAACTGCGCACAAAATGCGGCTGGTCGCCATTTGAAGGCATGCGCGTATGCGGGCGCGTCGCCGAAGTTTGGATCCGCGGGCACAAAGTCTATGATGGCGAGAAGGTGCTAAGCCCGTCTGGCTTCGGACGCAATCTGTTTGGGTTCGTGGCGTGAACTCGGCGCGTCGTTCGCTGCTGCGCTGCCTGGATCTTGGCTATAATCTGCTCTGTCGTCCGCTGCTCTTCCGCCTGTCGGCGCAGCGCGCGCATGCCAGCACAATGAAGCTGCTTGGCGCGCTGGACGGACTGCCTCCCGCGATCCAGCTTGCCAGGTACTTGCGCCGCATCATCACAGACGAATCCCGCCTCGAAATCGGCGGCGTCATGCTGTCGCAGCGGCTCATCCTGGCGGCGGGACTGGTCAAGGGGCAGGGCTTCGCTAGCGAAGACGAGGCTTTGAAGGCTGCTAGCGATCCAGGACGCGAGTTCATGCCAGGCTGGGGAATCGTGCCGGCTTTGGTCGGTCCTGTCGAATTCGGCAGCTTCACTCGCCATCCGCGTCTGGGCAATCCTGGCGAGGTCATCTGGCGCGATACAAAGACGCTTTCGACCCAGAATCGCGTTGGACTTCGCAATCCCGGGGCTCGGGCTGCGGCTGCCTTTCTGAGCGCGCGATTGAAGCATCTGCCCAGCCAGTTCGGCATCAATATCGCCGTTTCGCCGGGCGTCGATGAGTCGGCGCGGCAAATGCGAGAAGTGCTGGAGTCGCTGTGCTTCTTCCTGGACGCGGGCGCGCTGCCGCAGTGGTTCACGCTGAATATCAGCTGCCCGAACACGGAAGACGATCCCCGCGAGCATCAACTGGAATCAGGGACGCGGGATCTTTGCGGGGGCTTCGTCGCCGAGCTGCAGAGGCGCGACCTGGACATTCCGCTCTGGGTCAAGGTCAGTCCTGGCTTGGCAGACTCTCAATATCACAGTCTGATGCGCGTCTTTGCCGAGGTTGGCGTGCGCGCCGTTGTGGCGACCAATACCCTAGCGATGCCCAACCCGACCGATCCAACACAGATTGCGGGCGCGGGCGGCGGTATGTTGCGCGACGAGGCGCTGCAAGCAGTTTCACAATTGCAGTTGGCGCGGGAGCGTCTCGGCTGCGATGTCGACATCGTCGCTTGCGGCGGAGTCCTGGATGGCGCGATCTTCCGACAATACAACCGCCTCGGCGTCAAAGCCGCGCAATACTGGTCGGCGCTGGTCTATCGTGGTCCCTTCGCCGCCGCACTCATATCCAACGAGCTAGCAGCCTATGAACGCAGCTATGAAACGATCCGTCGCGAGCGCCTTGCTTGATATTGGCGCGGTCGGCTTTTCGCCCGCTGAGCCAATCACTTTCAAATCTGGCATCCGCTCGCCAGTCTATGTCGACAACCGTCGGCTGACCTTTCATCCGGCTGCCTGGCGCATCGTCATCGCGGGATTCGCTTCCCTCATCAAGGCGCGGGCGCTGCAATTTGATGTGCTGGCCGGCGTTGCGCTGGGCGGCGTCGCGCATTGCGCCGCAATTGCCTATGCCTTGGACAAACCGGCCGTCTTTATCCGCAAAGAGGCGAAGGGACATGGCACGGGCAAGCGCATTGAAGGCGGTGATGTGGCTGGGCAGCGCGTGCTGCTGGTGGAAGACCTGGTGACGACCGGCGGCAGCAGCCTCTCCGGCGTATCAGCCTTACGAGAAGCAGGCGCGACGGTTGATGATGTGCTGGCTATCGTCAGTTATGGGTTCGCCGAGGCGGAAGCGACATTTGCGCTTGCTGATTTGCGCTTGCACACGCTAAGCAATTTCAATGCTATTCTGCAGACGGCGCGGGACGAAGCCAAGCTGAATGCAGACGAGTCGGACGCCGTGCGCCTTTGGCTAGCCGATCCGCACAATTGGGAGCGCAAAGACAAATGAAGGCTGTAGAAAAATATGACGCTCGCGCCACAGCCATTGATTCGCTGCTTTGCGTCGGGCTCGACAGCGCTGTATCCAAGTTGCCGCGCGCCTTCCAAAGGCAGGATGCGCCGCAACTGGCATTCAACCGCCACATCATCGCTGCTACCGCCGAATATGCCGCCGCTTTCAAGTTCAACATCGCGTTCTATGAAGCCGAGGGCATGTCCGGCTGGCAGCAGCTGGCGGATTCGCTGGGCTACCTCCGCGCCAATCACCCGGACATCCTAACGATTTGCGATGCCAAACGCGCTGACATTGGCAATACCAGCGCCGCTTATGCCCGCGCCATCTTCGACCAACTGGGCTTTGATGCTGTCACGCTCAATCCCTATCTTGGCTCGGATGCGCTGGAACCCTTCCTGCGCTACGAAGACAAAGCCGGCATCGTGCTCTGCCGTACATCCAACCCCGGCTCAGCGGAAATCCAGAACTTGCTAGTAGGCGAGCGCCCGCTCTGGCAAGCCATCGCCGAAAAAGCGCGCGACTGGGACAAGCATGGCAACTGCATGCTGGTTGTCGGCGCGACCAACCCGCGCGAGATGGCGCAGGTACGCGAAATTGTCGGCGATATGACTTTCCTTGTGCCGGGCATTGGCGCACAGGGCGGCGACCTGTCTGAGGCGCTGCGGGCAGGGCTGAACAGCGCGAACCGCGGGCTCATCATCAATTCGTCTCGCGGTATCATCTTCGCCGACGACCCTGCCCGCGCCGCGGCAGATCTGCGCAATCAGATCAATTTCGAGCGCTGCCATGTCCGCTAGGGGGCGCCGCGTCTTCACCAAGACCAGTCGCATCAATGCAAGCCTGGACGACTTGCTGCGCTTTCACCAGGATCCAAGCGCCCTTTCCCGCTTGACGCCGCCGCCGATCTTCGCGCAACTGCAGCGGGACGAACGCGCCTCCATCACTGAAGGCGAAGTCGAATTCACGCTTTGGCTCGGTCCCTTGCCGATTCGCTGGCTTGCGCGGCATGAGCCCGGACCTACGCCAACTTCCTTCGCGGATCTGCAGATTGCTGGACCTATGGAGCACTGGCGGCACGAGCACATCTTTCGCGAAGTGGCTGGCGGCGTGGAGCTGACTGACCGCGTTACGCTGGCGCATAAAAGCGGTCTGCGCGGATTGTTCACACGGCTGGCTTTTGACGGTATCCCGCTGCGGATTCTCTTCGCCTATCGCCATTGGCGCACCCGCTTGGCGCTGCAAAGGCGATGAGGGACGAGCGCTATGTACTGGTCATCGGCGCGGGCATCGGCGGCTTGACGGCGGCGACGCTGCGTCAAAGCGTTTTCCAGCCACGGATATTAGAGGCGGGCGACAGTTGAGCGACCAGCGGATCATCTATTGGTTTCGGCGCGACTTGCGGCTGCAAGACAATACCGCCTTGAGCGCGGCGCGGGGGGCGGGCGCGGCGGTTCTGCCCATCTTCATCATTGACCCGCGCTTGCTCGAAGGACGTTTTGCCAGCGCCAACCGCTGGGCTTTCCTGTTGCGCGCGCTTGAATCGCTGGATGGGCAGCTGCGCGCGCATGGTGGTCGGCTCTTGCTGCGCCTCGGCTTGCCGCAGAAAGTCCTGCCCGCTATCGTCAAGACCTTTCGCGCCAGCGCACTCTATTACAATCGCGACTATAGTCCCTTCGCCCACCAGCGCGACGCCTGCGTACAGCGCGCAGCAGGCATTCCCATTTTCAGCTTTGATGACAGTCAGCTCGTCGCGCCCATGAATCTGCTGCGCGATACTGGTGAGCCCTATCGCGTCTTCACGCCATATTTTCGCCGCTGGTTGGCGCTGCCAAAGCAGCCGCTTGCAAAGGCGGCGGACGAGGCCTGGCGCTTCTATTGCCACGATGACTTGGATAGCGAGCGCCTACTACGGCGGGCGCTGGCGGAGATACTGCCAAATGTGCCGTTGCCAGCAGCCAGCGAGGAAGCGGCGCAAGCGCGTCTGGACGCCTTCATCGATGCAGGAATCGCTGACTACAGCCATGCTCGCGACGCCTTGACGCTTGACCCGCTTTCCCCCGACGCCACATCCGCCCTTTCGCCTTATCTGCGCCTTGGCTTGCTCTCGCCACGACAGTTGTATTGGGCGGCGCAAGCGCGTGCGAAAGGCGAGCCAAACCAACCGACGCAGGATTCTGTCGCCAGCTGGATTCGACAATTGGCTTGGCGCGACTTCTATGCGCAGATTCTGCACCGCTACCCGCAGGCGCTGCGGCGGTCATTTCGCCCGGAATACGATGATTTGGCTTGGCGCGATGTCAAATCCGAGTTGGCTGCCTGGAAGGCGGGCCAGACCGGCTATCCCATCGTGGACGCGGCGATGCGGCAACTGCGGGCGACTGGCTGGATGCCCAATCGCGCGCGCATGATTGTCGCCTCGTTTCTATGCAAGCACTTGCTGATACACTGGCGTGAGGGCGAAGCGCACTTCATGCGACATCTGCTAGATGGCGACCCGGCGGCGAACAACGGCGGCTGGCAATGGGCGGCCGGCACAGGCTGCGATGCCCAACCCTGGTTCCGCATCTTCAATCCAGTGTTGCAGAGCCGCAAGTTCGACCCCGCAGGCAACTACATTCGCCGCTGGATTCCTGAATTGCAAGATCTCCCCGACAAATACATACATCAGCCCTGGGTGATGGATCGCGCGCCAGTCGCCTATCCACCGCCAATTGTCGACCTGAAACTGGGGCGCGAACGGGCGCTGGCCGCCTTCAGGGCTGTGACATCATCAGCAGGCTGAGGCTGCCCTTCTGCGCCACCGAGCCATCCTGCTTGATCACGCGCATGTCCAGCACGACCGTACCGCCGCCCAGCCGCCGCGCCGGTTTCTTTTCGACAACCTTGAGCTCGGCGTGAATGGTATCGCCGATGAAGACCGGCGTACTGAACTTCATCTCCAGGCCGCGGAAGCCCAGCACCGTCCGCTCCAAAATGCCCAACTGATAGGCTTGTCCAACGGCGTAACTCAGCGTCAGCAGCCCATGCGCCACCCGCTCGCCCATGAAGGAATCTTCACAGAATTCGGCGTCCGTGTGCATGGGGTTGTAGTCGCCGGTCAAGCCTGCAAAAGCCACCAGGTCGGACTCGGTGATGGTGCGTCCGCGCGTGCGCAGGGTATCGCCGACGACAAATTCCTCAAAGTACAAGCCCCGTGGGCTCTCCGTCAGGCTGCTCACGATTTGCCCTCAATCCTGGCTTAGCCGGGGAAGGCGCTGCCGATCAAGGGCGCGATGACTAGCGAGACAATCGCCAGCAGCTTCAGCAAAATGTTCAGCGAGGGGCCGGAGGTGTCTTTGAAGGGATCGCCCACGGTATCGCCAACGACAGCTGCTTTATGCGCGTCCGAACCTTTGCCGCCCAAATTACCCGCTTCAATATGCTTCTTGGCATTGTCCCAGGCGCCGCCAGCATTCGCCATCATCACCGCCAGCATGAATGCCGAAACCAGCGAACCCAGCAGTACGCCCACCAGCGAGATGGGCGCGACGAATTCGCCCAGCGTATTGCCCTTGCCCAGCACCGCCAGCAGCGCCATGCCTACCGGCACGCCCACCGCGATAATGCCCGGCAGCAGCATCTGGCGGATGGCGCTGTCCGTGCTGATAGCCACACAGCGCTCGTAATCCGGCTGTCCCTTGCCTTCCATGATGCCCAACTCGCGGAATTGACGCCGCACTTCTTCGACAATCTGCTGCGCGGCATCGCCAACCGCGACCATAGTCAGCGCGCTGAAGACAAAGGGCAGCAAGCCGCCGATGAACAAGCCGGTGACGAACTGCGGGCTGAGCAGCAATTCAGCCGGATTGACCGCCATGCCCAGTGCCGTGCTGCCGCCAGCCGTCAATGCGGTGATGAAAGCCGCTGTCAACGCCAGCGCCGTCATGGCGGCCGAGCCAATGGCGAATCCTTTGCCGGTCGCGGCGGTTGTATTGCCCAGGCTGTCCAGTGCGTCAGTGCGGTCGCGGACGCTCTCGGGCAGGTCAGACATTTCTGCAATGCCGCCGGCATTATCCGCTACCGGTCCGTAGGCGTCGGTCGCCAGGGTGATGCCCAAGGTCGACAGCATGCCAACAGCCGCTACCGCTACGCCGTACAAGCCCGCCTGCGATGTCGCCAGCAGCGTGACCACGACCACGATCATAACTGGCGCCAGCGTGCTCATCATGCCCAGCGCCAGTCCGCGAATCACCACGATGCCCGCGCCGCCCTCAGCCGATGCCGAAAGTGCCTGAGTCGGCCCGTAGGTGTCCGCCGTGAAATATTCTGTGAAATAACCGATCAGCACGCCGCCGACCAAGCCGCTCAACGTGGCCAATATCACGCCGCCCGCCATGTCGCCGAAGGGCAAGCTGCTGCCCAGCGCGATCACCACCACAGCAATTAGCGCGGACGCGCTGTAGATGCCCTTGCGGATGCTGCCCAGCAGCTGCTCTTGATCCGCGCCCTCTTCCGTCCGCACCAGGAAGCTGGCGATGATGCTGATGATCAAGCCGGCCGCCGCCACCAGCAACGGGAAGACTTGCGCCGCCAGCATGCCATCGTCCACGAAAATGCCCGCCGTCGTCGCCAGCGAGATGGCTGCAATGATGGAACTGGCGTAACTTTCGAACAAATCCGAGCCCATGCCCGCGACATCGCCAACATTGTCGCCGACATTATCCGCGATGGTGGCTGGGTTGCGCGGATCGTCTTCGGGGATGCCGGCTTCTGTCTTGCCCACCAGGTCCGCGCCGACATCGGCCGCCTTGGTGTAGATGCCGCCGCCAACGCGCGCGAAGATGGCGATGGAGGTGCCGCCGAAGCCGAAGCCCGCCAGCGCCGATGCCGCCTGCGCCGCATCGCCCAGCTCATTGACAAAGAGTATAAACAGCAAGCTGATGCCCAGCAGCGCCAGCGATACCACCATGGTGCTCATCACAGTGCCGCTGGCGAAAGCCACCCGCAGCCCCATATTCAAGCTCTGGGATGCCGCCTGCGCCGTCCGCACATTGGCGCGCACCGCGAT
>DAOUKU010000053.1:0-24957 GCA_034420985.1 Anaerolineae bacterium
CTCTTCCTATGGTACGCCAGTCAACCAGTCAACCAGTCAACCAGTCAACCAGTCAACCAGTCAACCAGTCAACCAGTCAACCAGTCAACCAGTCAACCAGTCAACCAGTCAAATAGCTATAGCGCCTGAGCACCGCTGTTCCCCGTACGACCGTAGCGATTACGCCTATCCCCAAATCATTGAACTAGAGATCATTGACAGGAATCTAGACGGCAACATCGTTAGTCCCTACACGGGCGAAATCTTCTCCGACAGGTCGCAAACAGACATCGAGCACATAGTCGCCACCTCCGAGGCGCATGATAGCGGGCTCTGCGCGGCGAGCGCGGCGACTAAGCGACAATTCGCCAGGGACCTGGACAACCTCACGCTGGCCAGCCCAAGCGTAAATCGCCACCAGAAGAGCGATAAAGACCTGGCCGAGTGGCTGCCGGCGCAACGCATCTGTTGGTTTGTCCAGACGGTGGTGAATGTCAAAGCCAAGTATGGGCTGTCGATGGATTTCCAAGAAGCCTTCCGCGCCTTGCAGATTTTGACTGAAGATTGTGCGCCGCGCGCGGAATGTCAGCTGCCAGACTCGGTTGATGCGTTGAATTGCTACGCCAGGCACACTGGCGCAGACACAGCCTCGATTGCAGAAGAAACGACCGCAAGGTCTTGCTTCGCGAGCGACAGCGCCTATGTGAATGGCACAATCAATGTGCGAACCGGCGCCGGGACGGGCTTCGCCAAAGTCGATGTTGTATCGAGCGCCACAGTGTCCGTCCTTGAGTCCACGCAGAAGGCGGACTACTGCTGGCTGAAGATCGGCGCGAATCGCTGGATTGGGAAGACGCATTTTGTGCTTGCCCCCGATACGCCTGCAGTAACAGCAACAGCAACGCCCTCATCTGTTTCGCAGACGCAAGCCTGCTATTCACAGGGCAGCGCCTATGTGAATGGCTCCATCAATGTGCGAACCGGTCCAGGGTCTAACTTTGCCAAGGCGGGCATCAGGCAGCATGAGCAAGTTTCCGTGCTTGCTTCGGAGCGAAAGGCTGATTATTGCTGGCTGCGGATAGGCGAGAATTCTTGGATCGCGCGGCTAAACCATGTGCTGGCTCAAAAGCCTGTTGTTGCTCCACCCTCAACCGTCAGTCAACCCGCGAGCCAGCCTGTCAGTCAGCCTGTGAGCCAACCTGTCGTCCAACCGCCAGCGCCGCAACCGGCGCAGCCTACCGTTCTGTCATTCCGCACCTGCAGGGAAGCGAAAGCGGCTGGGTACAGCAACTTTCCAACTGGCAGCATCGCCATCACTTCCCCTCGCAGTCAACGCGGCGACCGCGATGGTAATGGTATCGCTTGCGAAACTTGATTAGCTGCCGCCCGCGCGCACGGTGACCTCGGTCGGCTGCCAGCCCGCGCCGGTAACCTCCAGCCCGTCCAGTTGCAGCGCGTCCAAAGCCAGCAGCGCCAGGTCTCTGCGGTAGGTTTCTGGCGGGGGCGGCGCCGGCAGCGCCTGGACGAGCAGCATGTTTTCGACGGCCCCCCGCCATTTGTCCTCGCGCATCAAGCCGATAGGACCCGTCTCCGTCCAAATCAGCTTGTTGACCTCGTTCATCTGCCAGCGCTGGTGACTTTCGCCCAGCGTGGGGTCGATTTCACGCAGGAAGTTCACGCAGTCATCAAGATGATCGCGACAATATATCCAGCCGCGCAAGCTGGCTTTGAGCAGCGCCAGGGCGATGGTCTGGTTGCCCGGCTGCGCCAGCCAGTCCGCGTCCGCGAAGATCTGGTCATGCAGCATGGCTGTGCCGACTTCGTTGAAGTCGATGATGTTGAAGTCGTCTTGGCTATAGAACTCGCCCGTGGCGGGATTGACCTGGCCCAGCAGCCAGCCGTAGCCGTTGTAAATCAGGGTCTGCGCCGTATCCAGTTCGCCGGCAAGGAGCGCATCCAAGTTGAAATCCTGCTCGATCAGCGACAGATGCTCGCCATAATAGACATCGTAGCCGCGCCGCCACAGCGCCGCGATGAGATCGTAACTACTGTCGTTGACCCAGTAGCCGTGGCGCTTGTGCAGGAAATCATCCAGGCTCTCGATGCCCGATGCAGCCAGCGATACCTGCAGCAGGCCGCTGCGTTGGAAGACCTGCGCGATACTGACCAGGTTCGCGCCGGCCTGGTTGGCCATCAGCAGCGGCGGCAGCCAGCCCAGTCCGAATTCCGCATCGCCATTCGCCACCGCTTCCGTGGGCAGGATGTCGCCACTGCTATTCAGGATTTTCACAAACAAGCCTTCGTCGGCGTAGTAGCCCAAAGCCTGGGCGGCGTAATAACCGGCGAACTGCGTCTGCGGCAGCCATTGCAGCTGGATGCTAACCTCGCGCAAACCGTCGCCCGCGGCAGCGATGCCAGTGAGCGGCAAGCAGCAGAGCAATAGAAGCGTGGCGAATCTGGTCATCATGTTCATAGGAGGGTTCCCCGGCTACCGCAGTTGGCGGAGCGTTCTCTTATGCGCTAGTCTAGCATAGCAACGCAGATGATAGATGAGGTTCATAATGAGCGATATCAGCGTTGAAAGAGATGGCTTGATTGACGGCATGCCCCGTGACGAGCGCGGTTACTGGATGCCGGACAAAGATATTGGCGTACCCAACCCGGTTTTTAGCTGGCCCCCCAAGCCCAAAGCAGTAGCCAAATGGGTTAAAGATTATCTTTTGCCCCACAATGTGCTGTACATGATTGTCGCCAGCCTGACCTGGATCTTCCTGACGCCGGAACTGGCGCGCATGCGGGAGTTTCAAGCTGGCTGGATGCTGGAGGTCTTCATCCGCAATCAGTTGATGCTGATCGGCTTGGCGACCGTGCTGCATGTGCGTCTGTGGTCGCAGAAATCACAGGGTTACCAGTACAAATGGTCGCCCAACTGGATGAGCAAGAGCAAGAAATTCTTGTGGAATGACCAGGTGCGCGACAATGTCTTCTGGAGCGTGGCCAGCGCCGGCACGATTTGGACGGGCTTCGAAGTCCTCATGTTATGGGCTTACGCCAACGGCATCATCCCCTACCTCGACCCCCGCCAGCAGCCGGCCGCTTTCGTGCTGATGCTCTGTCTGGTGCAGTTGTGGCGGGAGTTCCACTTTTATTGGGCGCATCGTTTCTTGCATGTCAAGTTCATGTACAAGATCGCCCATTATGTGCATCACAAGAACATCGACATCGGTCCCTGGTCAGGCTTGTCCATGCACCCCATTGAGCACCTGCTCTATTACACCTGCATACTGATTCACTGGGTGGTCGCCTCGCATCCTATTCACATGATCATGAATGGGCAGCACGCCAGCTTCTCGGCGATCCTGGGGCACGGCGGCTTTGACGAGCTGGTGGTCAAGGACGGCGTGACGGTATCTTCCGCCGCGTCTTATTACCATTCGCTGCATCACCGTTACTTCGAGTGCAATTATGGCGAGATGGGCATGCCCTTCGATCACTGGTTTGGCACCAGCCACGATGGCAGCCCCGAAGCGCGCGCGAGAATGCTAGCCCGCAAACGCGCCATGCACGGGAGCTAAGGCAAGCCCCCACCGTAGCGCGGGGCGAGCCGGTGGCTCGCCCCTACAGATTCCGAAATACGGGGAATGGTTGCAGGGGCGACATTTTAAGTCGCCCGAGGTACTTTGACCGAGATCCAGCATCTGCGGCAGCAAAAAAGGGCTGGAATTGCGGCGGCCGCCTACTTGTATGCAAAGATTTCTCTGTTTTCTCGCTTCACTCGGTGTCCTCGGTGGCAAGAATAATTCGCTGCGGTTGCCTTGGGGAGGGGTCGGGCGTCTCGTTGCGCCTCCCCGACGCCTTGCCCATGCTTATGTTACTATTCCACTATCACATCTCAACAAGGAAAGGCGGCAGCCATGTACAAGACACTAAGCCCTGGCGCGATCGGGATTCGTGGTTTTTCGCTGACCGACAGCATCGACTTGGCAGCGCGGAATGGCTTCGGCGGGCTGGATTTCAGCATCGCGCAAGCGGCGGAACTGGCGCAGGACATCGGCGTGGAGGGCGTCAAAGCGCGCTTTGACGAGGCGGGCATCCGCTTTGGGGCTTGGGGCTTGCCCGTCCAATGGCAAGCCGACAGCTGGCGAGAGGACCTGGCAGAGCTGCCGCGTTATGCCGCGCTGGCTGCCGAGATGGGCGCGCAACGATGCTCAACCTGGTGCCCGCCATTTTCCGACGAGCGTGAATTTGAGGAGAACTTCGCCTGGCATGTCGCGCGCTTCCAGCCCATCGCCCAGGTTTTGGAAGCACATGGCATCCGCTTCGGCATCGAGTTCATCGGTCCGCAGAGCCTGCGACCGCCTCACAAACATTCCTTCATCTATACCATGGAAGGCATGCTGGAGCTCTTCGAGGCGCTGGGCACGGGCAATATGGGCTTGCTGCTGGATGCCTGGCATCTCTATACCTCCGGCGGCGCAGTGGAGGACCTGGACAAAATCAGCAACGACGACATCGTCAATGTGCATGTCAATGATGCGCCGGTCGGGCTGACGATGGCGGAGTACATCGACAATGATCGGCGTTTGCCCACGGAGACGGGCGTACTGCCGCTGGAAGGCTTTATGAAGAAGCTGATCGCGCTGGGCTACGACGGACCGGTGACGCCGGAGCCTTTCAGCGCGCGCATCAACGCCATCGACGACCCGCAGGAAGCAGCCAGCATCACCGCACAAACCATGGCGGACTTGTGGGCGCTGGCGGGCTTGGACTAGCGCAGGCTCGGCGTCAATCACGGAGAATCCAGTCGGCGAAACTCGCTGGTGAATGAAGTGAGTTGCGCCTGGTTAAGCCAGCGGATGCAGCGGGTCAAATGAGTGGACAAGCGGTCGTGGGAGCGTTTGCAGTCGCGCCTTGACAAGCGCGCAATCCTCTGTTTCAATGTTCCCGTTCTTGCCAAAGACTGTGTTTCGCGCCTTGATGCGCCATTGTGACAGACTATGCCGCTAAAAATCGCAATGATCGGCGCTGGCTCCGTCGGCTTCACCCGCCGACTGATGACCGACTTGCTGACGGTGCCGGAATTCGCCGATACGCAATTCGCATTGATGGACATTTCCCGGCGCAATTTGGGCATGGTGGCGCAGCTTTGCCAGCGGGATATCGCCGCCAATAACCTGCCCGCCACTGTCAGCTCCACGCTTGACCAGCGCGAAGCCATCGCCGATGCCGATTATGTCATCTGCATGATTCGCCAGGGTGGCTTGGACGCTTTCCAACTGGATATTGATGTGCCGCTGCGTTACGGCGTTGACCAGTGCGTCGGCGATACCATCTGCGCCGGCGGCATCATGTACGGCCAGCGCACCATCCCGGCGCTGCTGGGCATCTGCAAGGACATCCGCGAAGTCGCCAAGCCCGACCCGCTCTTCCTGAATTATTCCAACCCCATGGCCATGAACACCTGGGCTTGCAACCAATACGGCGGCGTGCGAACCATCGGACTGTGCCACGGCGTGCAGCACGGGCATCAGCAGATCGCCGACTGCATTGAGCGCTGGGCGCAGGCGGAAGGGCATATCGGCGCGGAGGAAACGGTCACGCGCGACGATGTCGATATCATCTGCGCCGGCATCAACCACCAGACCTGGTACATCAGCGTGCAATGGCGCGGGCAGGATATGCTGCCGCGCTTGCTGGAACTCTTCGAGGCGCACCCTGTCTACCGCGAAGAAGAAAAAGTGCGCATTGATGTGCTGCGGCGTTTTGGCTATTTCTCCACCGAATCCAACGGGCATCTCAGCGAGTATCTGCCCTGGTATCGCAAGCGGGCGGAGGAAATTGGCGACTGGATCAGCCTCAACCGCTGGATCCATGGCGAAACGGGCGGTTATCTGCGCGTCTGCACGGAAGGACGCAACTGGTTCGAAACCGACTTCCCCAACTGGCTGGAAGAAGAGCCGCCCCAAATCACGCCCGAAGGCCGCAGCTTGGAACATGGCAGCTACATTATCGAAGGGCTAGAGACGGGACGACGTTACCGCGGGCATTTCAATGTGCCCAACCGCGGGCATATCCGCAACTTGCCTGATGACTGTGTAGTCGAGATCCCGGGCTATGTGGATGGCAACGGAATCAGCATGCCTGTGGTTGGCGATTTACCCATGGCCTGCGCGGCTACCTGTTCCGCCAGCGTGCGCGTCCAGCAAATGGCCATGGAAGCGGCGGTGCATGGCGATGTGACCTTGCTGAAGCAAGCCATGTTGCATGATCCGCTGGTCGGCGCCGTCTGCAATCCGGAAGAAGTCTGGCAAATGACGGACGAGCTGCTGGTGGCGCAGGCGCGATGGCTGCCCAATTACGCGCAGGCTGACATTGATGCGGCGCGGCAGCGACTGGCTGCTCACGAGGCGGCTGGCACGCGCGTCAAGCTGCAAAATACACAAGGCGCGGCTCGCCTGCATACGCGCAGCGTCGAAGAACTGCGGGCTGCGGGATAATCCCACCCACACGCTCTGACCCCATCCCAGAACATGAGGGAGGGGGAAGGAAAGAACGATGAGATGAGTGAAAACAACGGCGCGCAGCCCATACTTGAGGTGAAGGACCTCAAGACGCATTTTTTCACTGACAAGGGCGTCGTCCAGGCGGTCAAGGGCGTCAGTTTTTCGCTGGCCAATGGGCAGACCTTGGGCATCGTTGGCGAGAGCGGCTGCGGCAAAAGCGTCACTGCCAGTTCCATCATGCAGTTGATCAAGTCGCCGCCGGGCAAAATCGTCGATGGCGAGATCATCTTCCGCCGGCAGAAGCGCCGCGCCGAAACCATCGATATCGCCAAGCTCG
Source organism: Anaerolineae bacterium (assembly GCA_034420985.1). Lineage (GTDB taxonomy): Bacteria > Chloroflexota > Anaerolineae > Aggregatilineales > Phototrophicaceae > UBA6055. The sequence continues at coordinate 6,820 of DAOUKU010000053.1, forward strand.
ATCCCAAAAGCATCGAAATGCGCAGCATCCGCGGCGGCGAGATCTCCATGATCTTCCAGGAGCCGATGACTTCGCTGAATCCCCTGCACACGGTCGGGCGTCAAATTGCCGAAGTCGTGGAGTTGCACCAGGGGCTGGGGCGCAAGGAAGCCATCAAGGTCGCCATCGAAATGCTGGACCGCGTGCGCATCGCCGACCCGCAAGACCGCGTCAAGCAATACCCGCATCAGCTGTCCGGCGGCATGCGGCAGCGCGTGATGATCGCCCTGGCGCTGTCCTGCAATCCATCCATCCTCATCGCCGATGAGCCAACCACCGCGCTGGATGTGACCATTCAGGCGCAGATTATCGATTTGATGGAGAAGCTGCAGGAAGATTTCGGCTCGTCAATCATCATCATCACGCACAATTTGGGCGTGGTGGGGCAAATGGCTGATTATGTGGCGGTGATGTATTTTGGGCGCATCGTCGAATATGGCACAGCGGTCGACATCTTCCGCAACCCGCAGCATCCTTATACCGTGGGCTTGCTGGAGTCGATCCCGGTGCTGGGGCGGCGCAAAGAGCTTCTGGTGCCTATCGAGGGCATCGTGCCCAACGCCATCACTGAGATCCAGGGCTGCGCCTTTGCCGACCGCTGCCCGCATGTCATGGCCAAGTGCCGGGAGCATCTGCCGCCGCCGACTCAGGTCGATGGCGAACACAGCGTCGCTTGCTGGCTGCACGCGGATGAACCTGCCATGGTGAATTAACTCGCTAGCGAGATCGCTGGCGGGATAATTTTGTAGTCAACCAATTTCGGAGGAAGTTAGATGAAACGCAATACGCTTGTTCGGATGCTGCTGGTTACAGCAGTCATGTTCACCCTTATCGGGGTTGGCTTTGCCCAAATGAGCGAAGTCGAAGACCCGATCCCCTATCCCGAGGGCGTGCAGTTGGGCGACAACCCGATTGTGACCTTCTCGTTGGACGAGATGCTGGTGTACAAAGCGCTGGACTCCTATAGCGAGCCAGCCTATGTCACGGCTATGGTAGAAGCGGGCGAGCTGCCGCCGGTGGAAGAGCGCCTGCCCGAGAACCCGCAGGTCATCCTGGAAAGCGGCATGAGCACCGGTCCGGGCGTCTATGGCGGCGTCTGGCGCGACTTCTCGGCTGTGCCCACCGCTGGCTGGAATCTCTGCGCGCGTCAAACGCAGGGCTGGTTCGGCATCAACTACATCTATGGCGAATCGCTCGTCAAGTCCGGTCCCATGTTCCTGCGCCACGACAACCTCGAGCCCCTGCCCAACCTGGCGACCGACTGGGAATGGAGCGAGGACGGCATGCAACTGACGATGAACATCATCCGCGGCGCGAAGTGGTCGGACGGGCATCCCTTCGGCGTTCACGACATCATGTTCACCTGGGAACACATCATCCTGGACGAGAATGTCAACTCGTGGACGAACCGCAGCACCTGGCAGGTGGATGGCGAAGACATCGGCCTCGAAGCGGTCGATGACGACACCATCGTCTGGACCTTCCCCGTGGCCTACCCCGCGCAGTTGCTGTTCAAGATGGACTTCCTGGACTTCAACATCTGCGCCGAGCACATCTATGCGCCCATGCACCCCGCCATGAATGCCGAGTCTGACTATGACACCTTCGAGACCTTCCAGGTACAGGACGACCTGCCCGTGCCGACCATGGGTCCCTGGGTGGCTGTCGACTACCAGATCGACGAGTTCATGGTGCATCGCCGCAACCCCTACTATTGGAAGGTCGATGAGGCCGGCAACCAGTTGCCCTACCTTGAAGAAGTAACTTTCGAGAAGGGTCCCAGCGGCATCGGCCGTACCCTGGGTACGCTGGCTGGCTCTATTGACCATACCAACCTGGAGAACCCCAGCACCTATGTAGAGGCCATCACGCGCTCGCAGGAAGACGACGCGCACTTCTACATCGAGTGGGGTCCCGAGACGCTGGCATTCAACATTGAGTTCAACCTGTCGGCGACCTTGGGCGTTGAGGACGATCGCGACCAGGCATTGCGCGAACTCTTCCGCGATGTCCGCTTCCGCCGCGCGGTACAGCACGCGGTGGATGGCGACGGCATCGGTCAAGCGGTTATCCGCGGTCCCTTCATGCGCGCCTTCGCCGGTGGCATCACGCCAGGCTCGCCCTACTTCGACATCGACAGCGTTGTCTACTATCCCTACTCGCCCGATTCAGCCCGTGCGCTGCTGGCCGAGCTGGGCTTTGAGGATACCGATGGCGATGGCATCCTCAACTGGACTGACGGTGCGCTGGCTGGCGACAATCTGGTCATCGTGCTGGATACCAGCGTGGCTGCCGAAGCTACCGGGCAGATCGGCGACGCCTTTGTTCTGCTGATGCAGAATGTTGGCATTCAGGTCAACCTGCGTCCGCTGCAGGGTCCCGCCGCTGGCGACGCCATCACCACTGGCACCTGGGAAGCGCGCGTCGACCGCGCCGGGCAAGAGTACACGACCTCTTTCACCCGCTGCCAGGATTTGGGTCCCGTAACCGACATCACGCCGGACTTGCACCGCGCCGATGGCGGCGAACGCCAACTGCTGGGCTTCGAGGAAGAAATCATTGACATCGTCAACGAATTCTGCCTTGAGCCGGACTTTGACGCGCGCAAGGAATTGATGGCGCGTTACATCAATGTCTTCACCGGCAATGTCTACCATGTCGGCGGCATCATCGGTCGCTATGGCCTGGGTTTGGCGAAGCGCTTCAACAACATCCCGGTTGGCGCGCCTCCCTACTTCTATCAGTGGACCTGGGGCAATGTGATTCCAGAAGCCGTTTGGGTGAACCCGGATGAGCAGATCGACGAGATCTTCCCCGGCACCCTGCCCGGCTACGACATGGACGATATGTAATCCACCGTCAATTTTGGGGGGATGAGCCTGGGCTCTTCTCCCCATATTGGCTATGCGACGGGGGCGCGAGCCATCGCGTCCCTGTTGCGGCAGGCGCAAAGAAAGATTTATACTAGGCAGGATTTATTGCCAATGGCATTTGCTGACTGAAGGGTCGCCCGCCTATGCTCCGCTTTATCGCGCAGCGGCTGATATCATCAATTCTCATATTGATCGTCATCACGATCGTGGCTTTCGCCATTATTCAGATCCCGCCGGGCGACTTTGCGGATGTCTATAAAGCAGAGTTGATCGCGCTGGGCGGCGCATCGGAAGAAGAAGCGGAAGAAGCCGCCAATCGCCTGCGCGACAAATATGGCTTGCTCGATCCTCTGCCCATCCAGTACCTCAAGTGGCTGGGCGCAATCGTGTTCGAGGGCGATTTTGGCTGGTCGTTCTCACAGCGTGTGGATGTCAGCCAGTTGTTGGCGCAGCGCTTGCCGCGTACACTGGGCATCGCCTTGGCGGCGCACGCCATTTCGTCGATTGTCGGCATTCTGCTGGGCATTTATGTCGCCAATCGCCAATACAGCGTATCCGACAATGTGGCGGCGACATTCGCCTTCTTTGCGACTTCTTTTCCGCGTTTTTCTTTGGCTTTGATCGTCGTCTATTTTCTCGCGTTTCAGTTGGGCTGGGAGCATGTCTCGGCGCTGCATTCGCCAGAGTTCCGTTATGCCGACTGGTCGATAGCAAAAGCCATCGACCTGCTCAAGCATGTGGGACCGGTGATTCTTATCGCTGGTTTGGGCGGCGTGGCGCGCAACATGCGTGTGATGCGCGGCAACTTGCTGGATGTGCTCAACCAGCAATATGTGACGACGGCGCGCAGCAAGGGGCTGCACGAACGGCGTGTGATGAACCGCCATGCCGTGCCCAACGCCCTGCACCCCATCATCGCTTATCAGGGCACCGTGCTGCCCTATATGCTACAGGGCGAATTGGAAGCCGCTCTGGTATTTGGCTTGCCGACCATCGCGCCCATGTTTGCCGAGGCGCTGCTGAAGCAAGATGTCTATTTGTCCGGCAGCATCATGATGCTCTATGGCATGTTGTTGATCTTGGGCAACTTCATCGCCGATATGGTGCTGGGCTTGCTCGACCCGCGTATCACTTACCACTAGGCGCAAGGCTGCGACACCGTGCAAGAGACCTACGAAAACCTGCCACTGGCAGAAGAAGAAACCGAAGAAAGCAGCGATTCGTATTCGCAGTTGGTCTGGCAGCGCTTCAGCCGCAGCAAAGCCGCCATCGTCGGCGGCCTCATGGTCGTTATGCTCATTGTGCTGGCGATGTTCCCCGAGTTCTTCTCGCCCTACGATCTGTATGCGACCGCGCTGGGCGATTCTTACACGCCGCCCACGCAGATCCGCTTTTTTGATGTCGATGGCAACTTCCAGTTCCGCCCCTTCGTCTACAAACAGACATTGGAAATCGATCCCGTAACCTATCAGGCGCGCCCCAAAGTCGATACGGAAAGCCCTTTCCATGTGCAATTCTTCGTGCGCAGTTGGGAATACAAGCTCTTCGGCCTCATAACGACCGACCTGCACCTCTTCGGCATCGACACGGACGAAGTGAAGCTGCATCTGCTGGGTACGGACCGCTTTGGGCGCGATTTGTGGGGGCGCATCTGCCTGGCTGGGCGCGTTTCGCTGTCGCTGAGCATCCTAGCGGCTTTGATCGCCATTGTCATCGGCTCGTCCGTGGGCGTCATCTCCGGCTACTATGGCGGCGCGATCGACAATATCTTGCAGCGCTTTGTCGAAGTCGTGATGTCCTTTCCCGAGCTGCCCCTGTGGATGGCGCTGGTGGCCGTGATACCCGATACCTGGTCTGGCGGGCAAAAATTCCTGGTGATGGCTTTCATCTTTCCCTTCCTGCGCTGGGCGGTGCTGGCGCGCGAGGTGCGCGGCAAGGTGCTGTCCCTGCGCGAAACCGACTTCATCCTGGCGGCGAAAGAACAGGGCGCTGGCGATTTCCGCATTATCTTCAAGCATCTGTATCCCAATGTGCTCAGCCATGTAATCGTAGTGCTCACGCTGCTGATTCCGCAGATCATCCTGGCGGAGGCCTTTCTCAGCTTCCTGGGCATCGGCATTACCGAGCCGCTAACCAGCTGGGGTTTCTTGATGAAGAGCGCGCAAAGCCTGGAAACGCTGGGGCAAAACACCTGGATCCTGACGCCGGTGATCTTCATCGTGATCGCCGTGCTGGGGTTGAACTTCCTGGGCGATGGCTTGCGCGACGCCGCCGACCCTTATTCGAACCTGTAGTTTGAGTGAGACGGGTATGGCGACAGGCTGCTCCATCTCCAAGACTGCGACCGCTGTAGGGGCGAGCCAGCAGGTCGCCCGCAGCCGCTGAAACGAAGTAGCATCGGAAGCGATATGAAACGCGACATCATCCTCAAGGTGAACGACCTGAAGATGCACTTCCCCCTGCGACAGGGCATACTGCAGCGCCAGGTCGGCGTCATCAAAGCGGTCGACGGCGTCAGCTTCGAGCTGGGTGAACGCGAGGTGATGGGGCTGGTCGGCGAGAGCGGCTGCGGCAAAACCACAGTCGGGCGGACGCTACTACGACTCTATGACCCCACCGGCGGCGAAGTGCTGTTTCACCGCGCCGATGGCAGCTGGGTGGATGTGGCAAAGTTGAACCGCCGCGAGATGAAAGACCTGCGCAAAGAGATGCGCATGATCTTCCAGGATCCCTTCAGTTCGCTCAACCCGCGCTTGACCGTACGCGATATCATCGCCGAGCCGCTGGTGATTCACAATGCCGCCTCCGGCGAGGCCATCAACGCGCGCGTGGCGGAACTGATGGAAGCGGTCGGGCTCAAACCCGCTTACATGGGTCGCTACCCGCATGAATTCAGCGGCGGGCAGCGGCAGCGCATCGGCGTCGCCCGCACCCTGGCTTTGAACCCACGCCTGATCGTCGCCGACGAGCCTGTCTCGGCGCTGGATGTCTCCGTGCAGGCGCAAGTACTCAATTTGCTGCAGTCCTTGAAGGACGAGCTGCGGCTGACCTTCATCTTCATCTCGCACGATCTGTCGGTGGTCGAGCATATCTGCGACCGCATCGCCGTGATGTATGTGGGCAAACTGGTGGAGTTGGCGCCGACCGACGAGCTGCTGCGCAACCCGCGCCACCCGTATACCGAGGCGCTGGTATCCGCCGTGCCGCCAGCCGACCCACTGATCAAAATGGAGCGCATCATCCTGGAGGGCGATGTGCCCAGCCCGGCCAATCCGCCCTCAGGCTGCGTTTTTCATCCGCGTTGTCGTTACGCGCAGGATATTTGCCAAGAGCAGGTGCCGCCGCTGGTGGATGTAGCGCCGGGACATGTGGCGCGCTGCCACTTCGCCGACGAGCTGGAGTTGCAGGGGGTGGTCAATGTCGCAAGCGCATGAGGGGCAAAGCCGTCTCTTTGCGGCGCTGGCTTATGTGCTGCCGCTGCTGGGCGGGGCGCTGGGCTTAGCGCTGGATAGCCGCAACCCGCTGACTCGCCTGCACGCGCGGCAGAGCCTCGGCGCGCTGTTGACGCTGGCGCTGAGTTTTGTGGCTTGGGCGGTGGTGGGCTTCCTGCTGGCGCAGATCCCGGCCATCGGTCCGATATTTTCCATATCGTTGTTTTCGCTGGTGATCGCGATGTCGGCTTTCCTGGCGGTGAATTGGCTGCTGAGCCTGGTGATGGCGCTGCGCGGCGACAAGCGCGTCATCCCGCTAGCCAACCGCGTTACGCAGCGGGTGTTTGGCGAAGACAATTCGTTATAGCTGTACCATGAGCAAGGATTACGAAGAGCGAAGCTATCTGTCTGTCGTAGAGATCGCGTCACTGACGGGGCTGGATGTCAAGCGGCTGCACCAACTGGCGCGCAGCCAGGAGATCCCCGCCATATCGCAAACATCAAGCCACTTTAAGCGCTAGCATGCTCCTCCCCCAACTCCGCGCCGAAGTCTGCCAACTCCATGCCGAGTTGCCCGCCAATAACCTTGTAGCCTGGACCAGCGGCAACATCTCCGCCCGCGACCCCGCCAGCAACCTCGTCGTCATCAAGCCCAGCGGACTCCGATTCAACGAGCTTACACCCGAGAACATGGTGGTGGTTGACCTGCAGGGGCGGGTCGTCCAGGGCGATCTGACGCCATCCTCGGACACAGCCTCCCACTGCTATATCTACCGCCACATGCCCGCAGTCAACGGTGTGGCGCACACCCACTCGCGCTATGCCAGCGCCTTTGCCATCATCGGAGAAGCTATCCCCTGCGTGACGACAGCGATGGCTGACGAATTCGGCGGCGAGATCCCCTGCGCCGGCTTCGGTTTGATCGGCGGCGAAGACATCGGCGCGCTGGTAGTCGATACCCTGACCGGGCATCGCAGCCCTGCGGCGCTGCTGCAGAATCACGGCGTGTTCACCATTGGCAAAAGCGCGAACGACGCGGTCAAAGCAGCGGTGATGACCGAAGACAACGCCGCCATCGTCTGGACGGCGCGGCAGTTGGGCGAGGTCATCCCCATCCCGCCAGCCGACATCGACAGCCTGCACGAGCGCTATCAAAATGTCTATGGGCAGCGGTAAGCCTCTCGGTCTCCACGACGGGTCAGAGGGAAGTATCGAATCGCCGGGGCGCAGTCCGCACAGAATTCATTGTACACGTATGGCAGTGGAGGATAGACAATGCATAAGGCAATTATAGTCGTCGCGCTGGCTTTGGCGAGTGTCGTCGTCCATGCGCAGGAGTGGGTCGAATACGGTGGCGCGGAGTACAACTGCGTTGTGCTGCGAGGCATAATCGCCGACTATGGGGATAGCGACCTTTCGAGATCCAGTGGCGATGTGATGACGGTTGGTGAGCTGTTTGCGATCTTCTTCCCAAGTTGCCCCCCAGTCGTCGACGCGGCATCTGTCGTCTCAAATGAACAGGAAATCACATTTGACGCGGAAGCTGGCACAGCAGAAAGCATCTACTCCTTCGACAGCGACACGCAGGGACTCGAACCAGTTATCGGTCCCTTTGAGCTGCAAGAGGGGCATTACATACTTCGCATAACCACCGACGGGGACATGACCCTGTCATCAACGACCCTGTCTGACGACTGCGGCTTTGACGCCAATGCTATGCTGGAGTTCCTAAACGAGGGTGAAGCATCCACAGGCGCGCACAGCGTCCTTAGCATCGACTCCGATTGCCGCATGCTGCTGGAAGTCAATAGTGCTACCGACCGCTGGATGATCGATTTCCTGCCGATAACGCAGTTGACCGTCCTGCCGACTCGCGACGCCTATGCATTTGACAGCGCAGATCTCGGGCTGGAACCTGTCATCGGTCCCATGATTTTGCATGCCGGCGTCTATCTCTTCACCATAGAGACGGATAGCGACATGACGCTTAGCTCGACAACACTGTCGGACGGCTGCGGCTTTGATATCCAGTCGTTGTTGATCTTTGTTTCAATGGGCGAAGCAACTTCGGGCGACCAGACCGTTGTCGAGGTAGACAGCGACTGTGAATTGCTTCTTGAAATGCATAACGCAGACAATGAATGGACTCTGGATATAGAACCTATATCGTGAGCTCGCTAGCAGCGAACGACACTGACACCATGGGAGAGAAATTGTGACGATGAACGACTACCAACTCTGGTTCCTCACCGGCAGCCAGCATCTCTATGGACCGGAAGCCATTGAACAGGTCGGCGCGCACTCGCGGGAGATCGCCGCGCATCTGGACAACTGCGACGCCATCCCGCTGGAGGTCATTTATCAACCCGTGCTGACCACACCGGAAGAGATCGCTGGCATCTGCAGCCGCGCCAACAACGACCCGCGCTGCGTGGGCTTGATCGCCTGGATGCACACCTTCTCGCCCGCCAAGAACTGGATCGCTGGCTTGTCTCGCCTGGCGAAACCGCTGCTGCACCTGCATACGCAGTACAACCGCGACATCCCCTGGTCAGAGATCGACATGGACTTCATGAATCTCAACCAGGCGGCGCATGGCGACCGCGAATTTGGCTTCATGATGAGTCGGCTGCGGCTGGGGCGCAAAGTGGTGGTCGGGCATTGGCGCGACGAAGCAGTACAGGCGCAAGTGGGCGTTTGGGCGCGGGCGGCAGCAGCCTGGCGGGCCACGCAAAGCCTTAAGGTGGCTCGTTTCGGCGACAACATGCGCGCCGTGGCCGTCACCGAAGGCGACAAAGTTGCCGCGCAGGCTTCTTTCGGCTACTCGGTCAATGGCTATGGGGTGGGCGATTTGGTCGAATGCGTCAATGCCGCGAGCGATGCCGAAATCGACGCGCTGACTGACGAATACGAAGCCAGCTACCGCATGAGCGCTGACCTGCGCAAAGGCGGCGCGCAGCAGGGCTCCATTCGCGAGGCAGCGCGGATTGAACTGGGGCTGAGCGCCTTCTTGCGGGAGGGCGGCTTCCATGCCTTCAGCACCACATTCGAAGACCTGCACGGCTTGGCGCAATTGCCTGGGCTGGCGGTGCAGCGTTTGATGGCGGCTGGCTATGGCTTCGGCGCGGAGGGCGATTGGAAAACGGCGGCGCTGCTGCGCTCGCTGAAGGCGATGGCGCAGGGATTGCCCGGCGGCACTTCCTTCATGGAAGATTATACTTACCATTTCGCTCCCGGGCGGCAGGCGGTGCTGGGCGCGCATATGCTGGAGGTCTGCCCCTCCATCGCATCTGGGCAGCCCTCGCTGGAGGTGCACCCGCTGGGCATCGGCGGCAAGGCGGATCCAGCCCGTCTGGTCTTTGACACGGCGGCTGGTCCCGCGCTGAATGCCTCACTGGTAGATCTGGGCGACCGCTTCCGCATGATCGTCAACACGGTCGATGTCATCGCGCCGGAAGAGCCGCTGCCGAAGTTGCCGGTGGCGCGGGCGCTGTGGAAGCCGCATCCCAGCCTGGCAGTTGGCGCGGCCGCCTGGATTCACGCGGGCGGGGCGCATCACACCGTCTTCAGCCAGGCGCTGAGCCCCGCGCATATTTATGATTTCTGCGAGATGGCGGGCGTGGAGTATCTGCAGATCGACAAGGACACCGACCTGCGCGCCTTCAAAGACGCCCTGCGCTGGAATGAGGCGGCCTTCAAATTGGGCGTGTAACTTAACCCCTCGCAGGAACCGTGTCGGGGTGAGCTTTATCCCTTCACTGCGCCAGCCGTCAGACCGCGCGTGATGAAGCGCTCCAGCAGCAGCCCAATGATGACGACCGGCACCACCGCCGTCAGCGTTAGCGCGCTGATGAACCACCATTCGATGCCGCGCGTATTGTTCTGCCCGGCGATCAGCACCGGCATGGTGATGGCGTGATAATTGGTGAGCATCAGCGCGAAGAGATACTCGTTCCAGGCGAAGATGAAGGAGAATATCGCCACCGCCACCAGCCCCGGCGCACTAAGCGGCAACACAATGCGAATGAAGGCTTGCCAGCGGGTCGCGCCATCCACGCGCGCGCTCTCTTCCAGGTCCACCGGCAGCCCGTTGAAGAAGTCGCGCATGATCCACACGGCGAAGGGAATGTTGAACATTGTATAAGCGATGATCAGCCCAGGGTAAGTATCGACAAGGCTGAAGAAATTGTAGAGCAGCAAAAATGGCACGATAAAGATGGCTGGCGGCAAAAAGCGCTGTGAGATAATCCAAAAAGCGATGTTGTCGTTGTCCCAGCGCAGCCGCGCCCAGTAGTAGCGGAAGCGCGACAAGCCATAGCCAGCCATGGCGCCGATGATCACCGACAATATCGTGCTGCCGCTCGCCGAAATCAGACTGTTGCGGAAGTGGCGCACGGTCGACTCGCGCTGTGTGCCGAACATCTCTTGCCAGTGATCGGGGATGGGCTTGAAGTCGCGGACCGGGATGTATTTGGGTCCGCGGCTGACATCAATGGGGCGCTTGACCGAGGTCGTGCCCAGCCAATAAAAGGGGAAGAGCACGATGAAGCACCAGAGAATGATGACCGCGTAGAGCAAAGCCGATTGCCAGAGCGGTCGCCGGCTGCTGCGCCGGAAGAAGGGCTTGCGCGTCCGCTGCATCAGTCCGCCCTCAGCCCGCCCAGTCGCCGCCCCGCCGCCAGGAATATCGTGGCGAAAATGATGACCAGGATCAGCAGAATATAGGCGATGGCGCTGGCATAGCCATAATTGCCGTTGCTCAGCGCTTGCTCAAAAATGTACAGCGTCAATGATTCGGTGGCGCTGCCCGGTCCGCCGCCGGTTGTCACCACGATGACATCGATAATCTTGAAGATTTCCAACCCGCGGATGAGGATGACCGTCAGCGAGATCGGCAGCAGGATGGGCAGGGTGATGCGCGCGAAAATCTGCAGGACATTCGCTCCATCCACGCGCGCCGCTTCGTAGATGTCTTCCGGGATGGCTTGCATGCCCGCCAGCAGAATCAGCGTCATAAAGGGAATCCACTGCCAGGCGTCGATGATCAGGATGGCCACCGGCGCCCAGCCCAAATCCGTGAACCAGGGCACGGAGATGCCGCGCTCCAGCCCGATGGCTTTCCCCGCTTCACGCAGGAAATGCGCCAGGGGCGAGCGCAGCGGATTGGAGTCGAAGAACATGCGCCCGGTGTAAGCTGCCGCCACCGGCGTCATCATCATCGGCATCAAAAAGATGACGCGCACGACATTGCGCCCGCGGAAAGGCTGGTTCAGCACGGTCGCCAAGCCCAGCCCGATGATGTACTGGATGGCGACGCCGAAAAACACATAAAACATCGTGTTGCGCACGGTGCTGTGCAGGCGCGTATCACCAAGCAGACGCTCGTAGTTGCGCCCCGTCAGCTCGAAGCCCATGCCCAGAAAGCCCACACCCTCGCTGATGCCTTCCGCCGCCGCCTGTCGCGCGATGGTGCTGCCACCGCGCTGCATGTCCGTGAAGCTGATGCCCAGCGACCATAAAAGCGGAAATATCGAAAGCGTCAGCAGAATCACCACGGCAGGGCTGAGAAAGACCCGCTTCATGAGGTGGTCTTCGCTCACGCTACGGTGTTCACCCGACGCCTTTAGACCGGGCTCAGGGGACATGCTGGCTCTCGGCGGCAACGATTCGGGGCGCGAGCGCTTTTGTCAAAACAATCACTGAATTACGCACTTCTACTTTTGTAATGTTCCCCCCGATCCCGCAAAGGGACCGAGGGGAGTTGCATTCCCCCGAAGTGACTGGGGGATGGAGTAGGAAAGCGTCGGACAAAGGCTACATATCACCCATGTAACCGACAGCCGCTTTGTATTGCGCCAGTTGCGCGTCGCGGCCCAGACGGTCGGTGATGCCATCCCACAGCGCGGCGACATTGTCCAGCGCTTCTTGCGCGCTGATCTCGCCAGCCACGGCGCGGGCGATCTCGGCATCCAGCGACGACAGGTACTCAGCCGAGCCAGTGATGCGCAAGTCGAGTACGGCATTAGGGTGGTTGATGGTGTTTTGGATGGCGTCCAGGTAATCCTGCGCGCTCTCCTCATCGAAGCCGGCCGCCACCCAGGGCGCCGTATCTTCCAACTGGCTGAAGCGCGACGGGTTGATGCCCGTGCCGCCCGTCACTGCCAGCTCGTTGACCATCTCCTTGCTGGCCAAGAAGGCGGCGAAGTCCAGCGCGGCTTCCGTCACATCGCTGTCGGAGGCGATGGAGATGATCCAGCCGCCGAAGGCGATGAAGGGCGCCGGATTCTCTTCCATGACCCATTCGCCAGCCTCGTAATCCCAGTAGCTGTCGCCGCCGGGCAGCACGCCAAAGCCTACCGCGCCCTTGACGATGGAGACATTCTCGTCCACCGAAATCGTGCCGACATCGCCCCAATCCAGGTTGAGGACAGCCGTGCCGGTGGCCATCAGCGTGCGCGTGTCAGCCACATCGTAATTGATCATTTCCGGATCGCCGACTTCGCGAATAGCGACATATTCTTCCAGCGCGCGCACCCAGCCGGGGTTGTTGACCTGCGGCGTCATGTTGTCGCAGCTGAAGAAGAAGCAGGGATTGCCTGGCACCTTGCCGTAGCCAGCCGCCCGCGACAGATAGACCCAGTAGGACTGGGCGTTGCGGCGTTGGGCTTCCAGCGCGCCATAAATGGGCGCCATCGCCCCAGCCGTCTCCACTTCCATGCCGTTGAAGAACTCGGCAATGTCGTGATACTGCGACCAGGTAGTCGGCTCGCCCAACGCATAGCCATACTCGGCTTCAAAGGCGGCGCCATACTCGGCGTTGTCGACCAAATCCTTGCGGTAATAGAGCATGTGCGCGTCGCCGTCATAGGGCAGGGCATAGGGCACGCCGCCCCAGGTCGTGATGCGGTCGGCGTAAAGCGGGATGACATCCTCGGCTTCAATGGCGTCCAGGATCTCCTGCGGGATGACCATGACTTTGTCGCCCGCCATGATGTCGCCAGCCCAGTCAGCCGCGTAGATCAGCACATCGTAGTCGCCGCTGCCAGTGTCCAGCGCGGTGACGATCTTCTCGTAGAGCTCGCCAAAGGCGAAGGTCTGCAGCTCGATATTGCCGCCGGTGGCTTCTTCCCAGATGGGACCCTTGTCGAGGACAGGACCGCCAATCGCGGAGCCCGTCTGCGTGACGACCACGACGGTCTGCCCGCTGAAATCCTGGGCGCTCAACGGCGCGACAAACACAGCCGTCAGCAGCGCCAGCAAGGCGAGTAAGGTGAACTTGCGCATGAGGTTTCTCCTTGTGTGAATGGCACAGAGCGCGATGATTCGCAACATTCAGTATAGCGCGTAATTGCGCGATGGCAATGCGCGGCGCTGCAACCCCTTCGGTCCACCCGTTGAGACAGGGGGACTGGGACTGAGGCGGGTAGACGGGCGAGCCACCGGCTCGCCCCTACAACTGGCGTAGCAATGCGGGATTCGAGGCGAGGCAAATCCCTCTTTGCTTGAGGGGCAAGCCATGCCCTCCCGCGCTTATTTAGGAACCCGCCAAAAACTTGACGCCTTGCAGCACGCCCTGTTTCTGGTCGTATTCGGTGTCGTCGTAGTAGTGGTCTTCCAGCTCAATGCTGACGCAGCCCTGGTAGCCGCTGTCGCGCAGGATGGCGAGGATGATCTTCCAGTCCGACAGTCCATGTCCGGGGATGGTGTAGCGCCAGTTCATGCCGCCGTATTTGTAGGGCTTGGCGAAGGTGGCTTCTTGCAGGTTGCCGTATTGATACAGGTTTTCGTCGATGATCATGCAGTCCTTGCCGTGCACATGGAAAACATGCCCGACGAATTCCTTGAGGAAGCGGATGGGGTCGATGCCCATGCGCAGCAGGTGCGAGGGGTCATAATTGACGCCCATATTCGGCGAGCCGACCTGTTCAATGAAGGCGCGGTAGGTCTCCGGCGTGCAAACCAGCGAACCCGGGCCGGGCCAGCCCTCGATGACCAGTTTGGCGTCGTTCGCCTCGAAGGTGGCGCGCAGTTCGCCATAGCTTTCGACCATGTAGGCGAAGTTCTCGCTGCGCGGGCGGGACGGGTCTGCGGGGATCATGCAGATGAAGAAGGTCTTGGCGCCGGCGGCTGCGCAGCGCTGGATGTAATCGGCATTTTCCGCCACCGCCTCGCGGCGCTGCCCGGCATCGGGCGACATCATGGCTTGCCAGACGCAGAGATCGGCGCTGCCCACGCGCAAGCCGGCCGAAATGACGGCGCTCACATCCTTGTCGGCGTCAGTTCCCAGATCGATGACTTCCAGGTCATTTTCCAGCGCCCAGGCGATCATGCTGCCGGTGTCTCGCTCCCAAGTGAAGTTGCGCCGCCGCCAGCCCAGGGGGAAGTTGCCAGTTGCCGTTTTCATTGTTGCCGTCTCCTGTATTTGCCAATGAGTTGATTATTGTAGTGCTTGTCAGTGCGCGCCGCAGCTTCCTGTCGGGCGTTTACCCAGCCGCCACGACTTGTCCGTCTTTGTCAGCCGAGGCGACGATGGCGTCCCAGAGCTTGGCCATGCGCAAGCCGACTTCGGGCGGGCAAGGATTTTCGATTACACCCGCGCGCACCTGCGTGAACTGCTCCCAAGCGCCGCGCATCTTGGGCAGGTCGACTTCGTTGTAGTCGCTTTCGCCCTCGCGGCGGATCAACAGTCGCTCGCCATAGATGCCCGTACGGATAGCGCCGCCGCTGAGGTTGATATAAATCTCGGAATGCAAGCCGGGCACGCAATCGCCGCAGCCATTGATGGTCACCAGCGCGCCGGAAGCCAGCCGCGCCATGATGACGCCGTTGATGTCGACGGGCGTGCCGCGTTTGTCCATCCAGGCGGCCACGCTGGCGAAATCCTCGCCTACCAGGGTGCAGACGGTGTTGAGCATGTGCGCGCCGGAGTCAAAGAGAAAACCACCACCGGCGATCTCCGGGATTTGCCGCCAACTGCCCGTCGTGCTTGCCTTCCAGCCTTGCCAGATCATGCCGGTCACCGTGAGCAGTTCGCCAAGTTCGCCGGAAGCGATGAGGTCGGCGGCATAGCGGATTTGCGGCGACAAGCCCCCCTGGAAGGCGACCACCAGGTGGCGCCCCGTGCGGTCGCGCGTTTCCATGAGGCTCAGGGCTTCGGCAGCGTTCATCACCATCGGTTTTTCCAGCAGGACATCCAAATCCGCTTCCAGACAGGCTTTGGCTTGGTCGTGATGCAGGTTGTGCGGGGTGATGATGAAGACGGCGTCCAGCTCAGCGGCGTAGTCGGTCAGCAGTTGCGCCAGATTGGGCTGGTTGGGCGGCGGCGGCGCGCCCAGCTCGCTCATGGCGTCGGCATAGAGTTCATAATTTTGGGCGGAGAGTTCGCAGATGACGCGGATATCGGCGCCGGTTTCCAGCATGAGCGGCAGGTGGTAATTGCGCGCCATCCCGCCCGCTCCAATCAATGCAACGCGTGTTTTCATGATTTTTCTCGTATCGGCATCTTCAAAATTGACAATGCGCGGCATTGTAGCGCGAGGCTTTGCGCAAGGCGAATCCAACTATCATTGCCAGACCGCAAGAAACCAGTCTATGCTGTATCTACCTTGGATATACGGAAGATGCTTGATGTTGGCGCCCGTTTCAAAATGGGGCGACTGCCTAGCCGTTCGCATCCCGAAAGAATTGGCGAAACTCTTGACATATCTCTATGGAATTGCATAATCTGTTTCTACATCGGATATACAGGAGGCGAACATGTTGACGACAGTTTCCAAATGGGGGAACAGCCGCGCATTGCGCATCCCGAAAGACTTGGCGCTGGCAACGGGTTTGGACTTCGATACGAAGGTCGAATTAAAAGCGGTCGAAGGGAGGCTGCATATAATCCCGATTGACGAACCGCGCTTTACGCTAGAAGAGCTTGTGGCAGGCATAACGCCTGAGAATCGTCACGAAGAATGGGATACGGGACCACCAGTTGGCAAAGAGATCTGGTAATGAGCTATGTTCCGGACCGAGGAGATATAGTCGAGACAAACTTCAGTCCCCAAGCAGGACATGAGCAAGCCGGCATTCGTCCCGCACTCGTGATATCGCGCAAGATATTCAATGCGGCGTCAGGGTTAGCGATTCTGTGTCCCATCACCGGGCGACAAAAGGGATATCCATTTGAAGTGCCGCTGCCGGCCGGTCTCAAGGTTTATGGCGTCATCCTCGTAGATCATGTAAAAAGCCTCGATTGGCGATTCCGTCAAGTTCAGTATGTCACATCAGCGCCTGAAACTGTTATGAAACTCGTTTCTGCAAAGCTCAGAACTCTGATCGAGTGACTCGTATAGGCATCGACGGAGACGAAGCCAGTTTGTTGCAGCACACTCATTTGCAAAGCCACATGCCAAATTGTATCCTTTCCCCAAATGCAACATTCATAAGGGCAGCAAAATGGAGATAATCGGCGGAATAATCGGGTTGGTCCTGGCATTATCTTTCTTTGCATTTATCGGATGGCTTGCTTGGGTAGCATTGAGAGTAATGCTGCCGATACTCCTTCTGCTATTGCCCGGTGCGTTGTGTTTATTATGCCTGCTAATTACAATGCCTGGGCATAGCTAGATGTTTCAACAATTCTATATGCGTCAGACGCAAAGGTGATCTTGGCGCCCTAATTCGCAATTGGAGAATTTCAATGTTCGATTGGACGCGCGACGAACTGCCCAAACCCACCCAGGACTTGCCCACCCTGCAGCGCGATATTGACGAATTCGGCTACTGCTTTGTGGCGGAGGCTATGCCGCTGCCGCAGTTGGAACGGGCGCGAACTCGCTTGCTGGAACAAGCCGAGGCCGAGTTGCGGGCTGGACAGGCCTTCGAAGATGGCGGCGCCAAACAGCAATGGGGCGCCTTCACCGATGAGCAGGGCAATGTGCGGCGCGATGCCTTCACGGCACGGGCGGGCGGCGTCAACCAGCGCGTCTGGGTCTTGATCAACAAGGGCGCTGTCTTCCGCGAGATGCTTGCGCAACCTTTGATGCGCGCGGTCGTCGGGCATGTGCTGGGGGAGGACTACCTGCTGTCCAGCTTCGGCGCGAATATCGCCAAACCCGGCGGCATCGCCATGAACCTGCATACCGACCAGTGGTGGATGCCCGAGCCAATCCATCGCCGTCCCAACCCCGTACCAGCTGGATCGCTGACGCGCGAGCTGTCCAACCGCGTGGACGACTTCCCCGCCATGATTGCCCCGCCGGTGGTGATCAATGTCATGTGGATGCTCAACGACTTCAGTGAAGCCAACGGCGCGACTCGCCTCGTGCCGCGCAGCCATCTCTACGGACGCCGGCCCGACAAAGACCGCGACAAAGATGTCCTGAGCATCCCGGCGGAAGGCGTGGCTGGCAGCGCCATGCTCTTTGACGGACGCATCTGGCATGGCACGGGCGCCAACACCAGCGACGAAATGCGGCTGGGCTTGCTGACGACTTTTGTCGCGCCGCAATTCCGCACCCAGGTCAACTTCACGCTGGCGGCTTCGGAGGCTGCGCTGGCGGATGCCGATGAGGATCTGCTGGCGCTGCTGGGCTTCAAGATCTGGAATGCCTATGGGCGGGTCGAGAGCCCGGTGGCGGGTTATGTGCGGCAGGGCGAGCGGACGCTGGGCGAGATGAAGCCGACACCATAGGTTGCAGGGGCGTCAGTCATACACCCGTTGCAGCGCCCAGCTATCCGTCAGCAAATCGTGATACACCACCAGCGCCATGCCCGCCGCTAGCAGCTTGAAATAGTTGCGGTGCGTG
>DAOUKU010000054.1:0-60286 GCA_034420985.1 Anaerolineae bacterium
ACCCCGTCTTCCCCCCCCCCCCCCCCCCCCGACCTGTCGGGTGGACTGAGGAGATTAAGCGGGCGACACAAGTGTCGCCCCTAGAGCCGACTTTTCTCTGTACCCTCGTCCACCTCTTCGGCAGGGTCTTTGCGCATTTCATTCAAGAGCCGCGCGATATCCACCAGCAGGTCGTCCAGCCGGCTGTCAGTGCGCTGGCTGACTTCATCCAGGCGCTGGATGAGCTGGGCGGTCTCCCCAGGCGGGAAGCTGCGAAACGCGAACCAATATACCAGCGTCACTACCGCTAGCGTCAAAATTTGGAACACCTGCTCGAAGTCCATGACTTGCCTCCTGTGGTCGATTGTGGCGGGACTAGATTTCTTTCGCCCAAAATTGCGGATGCACGCTGACGATGTCGATAGTAGCGCTGTTGCCTCTGTCTGTTTTCCAGCGCATTTTGAAAGTATGCGCACCGGCATCCAGGTCCGTCACCAACACCACAAAACAGAGCGGCTTGTGCAGATTGACGGAGCCATTGCCGATGGCGCTGCTGACGATGCCGTCATCGGCGAAGTAGTCGACGCCATCCACCGACAGGTTGAAATGCACGCTCTTGGCAATCAGCTGCGACTTGACCGTGCCTGTGAAGCCCACCAGCACATCGCCGCCGTGCGTGATCAGCGTGATGCCCAGCTTGTCGCCGTCAATATCGGCGAAGGAAGTGGCGGTGGTGCTGAGGCTGGTTGCGCCGGAGACGACTTTGCTGACGCCGTTGTCCAGGCGGTCTTTGAGATGATCCTGATTGTCGCGAACATAGGTGTTGAGGTCGGTCGAAGTCAGCGGTTCGCTCGACCAGGTTTTGGGGCTAGTCCAGGCCACGGCGCATCCTTTCTGATGACAGGTCAGTGGCGCAAGACTAGCGCATGTGTTCTATGTTGGGGCGCTGATATAGTCGCTGCTCGCGTCCGGCGGATGGATTTGCCCGTTGATGACCTGGTACAGCGCGGCGCGTTCCAAAAAGGCGCTGTCAAATATATCCAGCTCGGTGGTGGTGAGCAGTGTTTGCGCGCCGCCATCCAGGCGCTCCAGCAGGAAACGCCGCCGCCCGGCATCCAGTTCGGCCGCCACTTCATCCAGCAGGAATAGCGGATAATCGCCAAGCTGATCGCGCATCCAGGCCAGCTCGGCAAATCGCAGCGCCATGACGGCTGTACGCGCCTGCCCGCGGCTGCCAAAGTCGCCACAATCGCGACCGTTGATCAGCAGGCGCAGCTCGTCGCGGTGCGGTCCCGCCAGTGTAATGCCTCGCGCGATCGAGTCGCGACGCCGTTCCTGCAATTGCGCGCAAAATTGCGGCTGAATCTGTGCCGCCGTCAGCTGGCGATCCAAATCCAAGCCCGGCAAGGCAAAGGTACGCTGACGACCATCGCCAGTCGCGGCTGGCAGCAAACTAGGCAGATAACGCAGGCTCAGCGTCTCGCGGCCGCCACTAAGCACATCGTGATTCTCCCGCGCCAGCAGCTCCAGTTCTCGCAGGAAGGCTTGCCGCCCAGCGATGAGGACCGCACCCTGGCAAGCCAACTGCTCGTCCCAGTAAGCTAATTCGCCCTCGCCAGCGCGTTTGTCGCCGATTCGCTTGAGCAAGGCGTTGCGCTGCGGCAGAATCTTCTCGTATTCGTGCAAAGCCAGCCGGTAGTCGCGGTCGACCTGGCGCAGAGCAGTATCCATGAATCGCCTACGGTCGCTGGGCGCGCCTTCTATCAGCGACAAATCCTGCGGCAGGAAGAGCACGACGTTCAGCAAGCCGACCACATCCATGACGCGCTTGTCGACATTGTTGAGCTTGACCGACTTTTTGAAGCGGGGCGCGCCGCTGGTCATATCCAGCATCAGCGTGATATCCAGCTTTTGATAAGCGCCGCCGCCCAGCTGCGCCGACAGACGGGCGAAGGGGATGGGCTCGCCCTCGGTGCGCCAGTGAATCAGTTGCCGGTCACTGGTGGTATAGGGCGAAGTCGAAGTCGCCAAGTAGGTGATGGCTTCCAGGATACTGGTTTTGCCCTGGGCATTCTCGCCATAGAGCAGGACGGGTCCGCTCGCCGGCAGGCGGAGCTCAAGGCGGGCATAGTTGCGGAAGTTAGTCAGCGACAGATGCTCAATGCGCATGCGCGTATTCTAGTGGGCTGGCTGCCCCAACCCTATCCCCAAACGAGGCTGTTCGACTCAGTCGCCCGCCCAGACGGGCAAATAGGCGTCCGCCATGAGCTTGCGGCTCTGCTGAGTCTCCAAATCATGCACCCAGACCTCGGGCAGAGCGCCGCGCACGCTTTCGCCAGCCTCGCCCAATAGGGGGAAGCGCTGCATGACCAGCGCATCGCCAGCCGCGTTCCAACGGAAGTAGGCGCTGTTGTAGCGCTCGTCATAGACCAGCGGCGTCAAGGTATCGGGGGCGTCCTCCAGCCCACGCAGGTAAATCTGATTGCCCGGCGTCCAGCGTCCATCCGTGTAACGTCGCGCCAAGCCGATGCGCAGGCCATCGGGATGCCATTGCACCGAAGCATCATCGCCAGCGCCCTGCGGATCGGTCAAATTGGCAAAGGTCTTCTCGCGCAAATCGGCGATGCGCAAATGCGTGAAAAACTGGTTGCCGCGGCGGATGAGTTCGGGATAGACCAGCCGCCCGCCATCGGGCGAAAGCGCGCCCATGGTGCCATGCGAGGTAGGGATGAAACGCAGCTGTACGCCATCATCAGCCCGCGGCGCAAAATCGTAGGTCAAGATGCCAGGCTGCGTCGAATCGGCGCTGTAGAAGGCGATGGTGCTGCTGTCCGCCGACCAGACGGCGCTGTGCCCGACCACCTGAGTATCGGCAATTAGCGGCGCGGTGTCATAGTCTGGGCTGGTCATATCCACCAGCCAGATGCGCGGCAAGCCATAGCGCTCGCCCAGCGCCTCGGCGCGTTGATAAGCCAGGGTGCTGCCATCGGGGCTGAAAACAGGCGAAGTGCAGTAGGCTTGCAGCGCCACGCAATCGACCAAATCGCGTGATTTGCCGCTGGGGATATCCAGCAGGCGCAGGGTTACCGTGCCGCCTCCGCTGCGTTCCGCTGTCGCCAGCCAGCGACCATCAGGGCTGATGTCAAAATCGTAGACGCCATGCGCGCTGTCGCTGAGCTGTCGATGCGCCAGCGGGTCGTTTATATCCGCCAGCCAGACATTTTGCCGAGCAGCGGAGGCCGGATAGAGGTAAGCCACGCGCCGCGGCTGCCGGGATGGGTCGCTGAGGAATGCGCCGATGCCGACGCCAGCCAGGCACAAGGCTGTGATGATGATGACGGCGATATCGAGTCGGTCGGGTTTCATTTGCTCCTCTCAGTCCCCGCGATTGGTCGGGAAGAAGCTGCAGGGGACTGTCGCTGACAATCCCACAGGCATATATCAGACTCCTCCAAAATGGGCGTCTGTAGGGGCTACCTGATGGGTCGCCCTGCCCCTACAATCGCCCGCATAACCCATCTCTCGCCACTTCCCCAAGCATGGGGCGCCCGTACGGACCTCGACTTTCGATTTGCGCTTGGCTTTCGCACGACTAACCTGTTCTCAGGGATACAGATAAGGCTGCTCGGGTTCATCGACCGTTTCCATTTCGGCGACTTCAATGACCGGCAGCAATTCTCCAGCAAAATTTGCGGCTTGTAATTCACCCTGCACGCGCACCCAGTTGCCGGCTTTCACTTCGTCTGCGCCATCCGCCCGCGCTGGCATACCAATCGGGAAGGCATCGGCCACGCAGCAGCTCATCGTGAAGCGGGAAATCATGAACTCATCGGCGGCCTGCTGCGGCTCGCGATAAACAAAGCCGACTACATCGACGGGCTGCCCATTGAACTCAGTGGGCGAGGCGCGGTTGAACTCGCGCAGCCAATCCAGAATATTGCGATCCAGCGGGCTGCGGGCGAATGTCGCGGCGCTGCCCACGCCGACCGGGCGCAAGCTGATGCCGGAATTGATGGCTTCGATGCCCAGCGAGCGCGACGGGATCAGCAGCGCTAAGAGCAGCGGAAAGGCGGTGATCAGCAGAATGTCCCAGCCGATGCGATAATGCTGGTGGGCATGCGGCGAGGGCTTGAATTGCTGCCAGAGGCTCACGAATGCCAGCGTGAAAAAGATGCCCGCGCCGACATAAGCCAGCCAACTGAAGCGCTGATTGATGTAATTGCTCAAGTTGCCGCTGATGATCAACTGCGCCAGATAAACGCCCATGCCTAGCAAGATCAGCAGCTTCCCCCAGGCGATACGGTTGTCGCTCGCAGTCATCGCGCCACTCCTCAATAGCCCAGCGCCAAATTGATAATGACACCCGCCAGCAGATTCATCACGAAGGGCAGCAAAATCAGATAAAGCACGATGCGCCGCTTGAAGACGCCGGTGAACATCAAAGTACTCTTGATGTCGACCATGGGACCGAAGCTTAGAAAACTGACGATAGCGCCCGTCGTAAAGGTATTGACGAAAGCCAGCGCCAAAAAGCTGTCCACTGTCGAGCAGACGCTCAAAATATAAGCCAGCAGCTGCATGAAGAGCACGGAAAGCACGCTGCCCGTGCCCAGCGCCAGCAGGCTCTCTTGAGGCACAAGGGTCTGCATCAGCGCCGCCAAAGCCGAGCCCAAAATCAGGAAGCGCCCCATCTCGAAGAATTCGTCGCTGGCGATCTGCGCCGCGTGCAGCAATTTGTCGCGCGTGCCGGGCGGCTCATGCTTGTGATCATGCTCGTCATGGCAGTCAGCGTGGCTGTGATCGTGCTGCCCGCCGGACATGGCGACTGGTTTCAGCACGCTGCCGGGCTTGGCGAAAACCCCAATGACCAACGCGACCGTAACTGCCACGATGATAGTGATGACGAAGCGCGCAATAAAGACAGGTCCAAATCCGAAGGCGATATAAGTGCTGGCGAAGACGATGGGATTCATGAAAGGCGCGGCCAGTAGAAAAGCCACCCCCATGGACAGCGGCAAGCCCTTACTGAACAAGCGGCGCGTCACTGGCACGACGCCGCATTCGCAGACGGGGAATGCCAACCCCAGGAATGCCCCGCCCAGCGCCGCCCCCAGGCGATTGCGCGGCATCCAGCGCAGGATATCGTCCGCTTTGACGAAACTCTCGATCAAGCCCGAGGTCAGCGAGCCCAGCAGCAAGAAAGGCACGGCTTCAATGAAGATGCCCAGAAAACGGGTGGCGAAGACCTGGATGTTGAGGACGATATCCATGAGTAAGTGCGCTGGATCTTGGCTCGACTGTCAATCAGTGTACATCAAGGGGCGCGAATTACGCAGGCGCGGGAATCGCGGCGAGCGCGGTTCAGGACTGGTCCTTGTCCAGCCCACTGAGCGTGAATGCGAAGACCAGCGCCAGCATCGCGCCCATGGGCATACCCAACGCCACATTGCCAATCATAATGCCGAATATGACGCCGACAGCCAATCCACAGGCGACGCCAGCTACAAAGAGCAACTGCGTCGACGGCGGTCTCATGTCCCGTCCCCGTTCTTGTTTCCCAACACCCGGTAGAGCGTATGGTAATGCTCGAAGCCGGCTTTTATGCTGACCGGCGCGAAGGGTTCGGCGCGGATATCGCCCGCCACCAACGCGTAAGTCGCGGGGCTGATGACGATTTCACCCGGCTCAGCATTGGCTTGCAAGAACTTGCTGTCGTTTGCCGCCTCGCCCAGCGCCCCGTACTCGCTGCGGTCCGCGCTTCCGACCATGCCTAACACCGCCTGCCCGGTGTGAATGCCGATGCCGAAGTGCAGCCAGTGTTCGCGCTCAATCACCTCGTGCAAGGCTTGCGCCGCTTCCATAATGCTCTGTGCCGCGCGCAATGCCCGAAGCGCATGATCTTCCTGCGGGTTGAGCTGCGTATTCCACAGCGCCTTGATGGCATCGCCCAGGTATTGGTCGACGATGCCGTCCTGCGCGTCAATGGCATCGCTGGCCGCGCCCAGATAACGATTGATGATGCGCATGAGGTCTTCGGGCTGCAGAGTCTCGCCAAAAGCCGTGAAGCCGCGCACATCGGCGAACATGGCGGTGACCGTGCGCTCGACCGGGCTGGTATCCAACGCGCTGATCGAGCCGATATTTTCCAGCAGTGCATCGGGGATGAAAGTGCCCAACAGGCGGCGCTGTTCTTCCTGCTCCTTGCGCTCTGTGACATCGTCGATGACCAGCGCTATGCCGTAAATGACCTGGTCTTCGCCCCGCAGCGGGCTGGCGGCAACCTGCCAAAAGCGCTTGCGTCCCTGCTGCACGAAGCGCTCCGCCCACATGAGCTGGCTCTGCTCTTGGCGGACTAGCTCAATGGATTCGAAGAAGGCGTCGGTAACCGGCGGCAGCACATCCTTCAGCGGCAAACCGACAGCATTTTCATTGCACTTGCCCGTGATGGATTCTGCCGCTTCGTTGCAGACGATGACATGATTGTCGCTGTCGATGGTGATGACGCCGGAGCCGATGGACGAGAAAATGTTGGATAGGCGCACCTGCATCTGTTCGATGATCGCCATCTGCGCGCGGATATCTTCAAACAGGCGCGCGTTTTCGATGGCGACAGCGGCTTGCTGCCCGAAGTTCGTCAGCATATCCAATTCATTTTCTTTGAACAAACCGGCCATGACGCGGTTGTCGCAGTAGGCCACGCCGATGACTTCGTCGCGCGCTTTCAGTGGCACAGCCAAGATGCTCAATAGGTTAAAGCCGACGATGCTCTCGCTGGCGCTGATATTGTCATCCGCGCCGGCGTCCATGGTTAACAGCGGCTCGCCAGTGTCCACGACCTGGTTAATGACGGACCAACTGACGATGCGCCCGCCAGCCGCCGTCTCTTCCGCGCTTAGGCCACGCGCCACCTTGAACTCCAACTCGCCGGTCTCGTGATTCTTGAGCACGATGTAGCCGCGTTCGGCTTGGGTCAGCTGGATGACGGTATCGACGACCTGGTCGAGAACGCTGTCGGTGTCCTGCGATGAATTGATGAGCGCGGTAGTTTCGGCCAGGCGGCGCAACTGCGTGAGCTGCATCTGCGAATCGACCAGGTCGATGGATAGCTTGTCCACCTCGCCGCGCAGGCTCCACAGGCGGTCGAGGGCGTCGCTGGGCAGGCTGATGCCGCGGCGGCGCAACAATTGCTGCTGCTGCTCCAACAGCGATTTGACTTCGTCGGCGCGCGTTTTTAGCCCCCGCAACTGCGTCTGAATGTCGCCAAAACTGCTGCCTCCACCCTGCTCCATCATGCGTTTCGGCGCACCTCGTAAGCCTTCATGCCAGCTGAAAGCCCCTTGCCATAAATGGGCTCGCGCGGGTCGAATTGATACGATAGCTGGCTGCCGTGCGCCAAGATGTGCTCCAGCGTCGGCTGCCCAATAGTGATGCTGCCGCGGGCAGCGTTTTCCTGCACACGCTTGGCGGTGTTGATGCTGCTGCCCAAGGCGGTGAACTCCCGTCGGCGGAAGCTGCCGACATTGCCCAGGGTGGCTACGCCCGTGTTGATGCCAATGATGTAATAGTGCGGCGCCGGCTTGATGCCCAAGTCCTCGTAAAGCTCCATAAAACGGTCGCGCATCCGCAGGGCGCATTCGACAGCCTGGCGGGCATGCTCTTCAACCGGGTTGAGCTGCGTATTGAACAGCGCCATGACTTCGTTGCCCATGTATTTATCGATGATGCCGCCGGCATCATGAATGCAGCGGGAGGCGACAGCCTGATACTGGTTGAGGATGCGCAGGGTTTCGCTGGGCGTCACATCGGGCAAGGTGTCCAGCGGGCGCACATCCGCGAACAAGCAGCTAACCTCGCGCCGCAGCCCGCCCATCTCGATATTGGCGATCTCGTTGATTTTATCCACCATGCCTTCGGGCAAGATGCGCTTCATGGCGTTGATGGTCGTTTCATGCTCGTGCAAGTGCGTCACATCGTCCATGACCACGGTGACGCCGTGCGTCGTTTGGCTCTGGTCTTTCAACGGCGACAAGGACAGCGAAAGCGCCACCGGACCCCTGCCCGGCAGCTCCGCATTCAACTCCAGCGTGTGGTCAGCGTCATGTTCCTTGACCAGGTCCAGTTGTTCGTTCAGCTGCAAGGCGGCATCTTGCAGCACACGCCCCAACTGCCGCCCCAGAACAATTTCAGGAGTGACATTGAGGATTTCGGAGGCGGCGCGATTGAAGGTATGCACAAAATCGTCCGTGTCGATGGCGATGATGGCGCTGCCCACCGACGAGAAGATATTGTCCATCAACTCTTTGACTTTGGTGATCTCCGTCAGGATTTGCTCGGCGCGGGTATACATGCGCGCGTTGCTGATGGCGACAGCGGCGACATTGGCGAAGGCCAACAGCAACATCAATTCACGCTCCGTGAACAAGCCTTCCACCAGCCGATTGTCGACATACACTGCGCCGATGGTTTGTTCCTTATAGCGCAGCGGCACGCATAGCACCGAGCGCAGCGTGAAATTAACGATGCTTTGGGCGCCCGAGAGGCGTTCGTCCTGGAAGGCGTTATCCGCCAGCAGAGGGTCGCCGGTGTTGATGACTTGCCGGACCACGGACATGCTGATTTGTGGCGGCGCGCCTTCTACGCTCATCCGCGCCAGCATGAAGCCCTCGTTGCTGACTCGGAAGTCGAGCTCACCGCTTTCTTCGTCCTTCAGGATGATGTAGCCGCGTTCCGCCTGCGTCAGCAAAATGACCAGTTCCATGGTCTCTTTGAGCACGGTATCGACATCCAACGAGTTGGTCATGCGCACAGCCATGTCGGCCAGGGCGCGCAGCTGGCGCAATTCGGTCTGTTCCGCCAGCACATCGCCCTCCAGCCGCTTGAAATCCGCTTTCAAGGTATCGAAACTGTCGACGATGGAAGAGGGCATGGCGAGGCGATGGCGGCGCAGTTGGTCGCGCTGCGTCGATAGGGCGGCGTCAACCTGCTCAATGTGATCTTCGAGCGTGCGCAAATCTGTGAGCAGGCTAGCTGACTTGTCTGGTCCGTTTGTCATTTGCCCTGCAGGCGTCCATAATCGCAGCGCATCAAGCGCGTGCGCTTCACTGATTGGGCGCAATTATACTGCAGATACGCGGGCATGTCATGCCAAAATGCGCGCTCGGTCGCGCAGGATGCGGGCGGCGGCGCGGCGTCCAATTTCGACGGCGTAGTTCGTGCCGCGGTCCCAAGGGTATACCTGGGACATGCTCGCCCAATACAGTCCCGGCAGCGGCGTTTGCAAATCGGGCAGATTCTGGCTGTGATTCAATGTGGGAACGGGCTGGGCATAGGGCGCGCGCCAAGCCCAAACCTTGCGAACCCAGTCGCGTTGGAAATCGGGGTTGACCTTGCGCAGCGCCGACAAAAAACGCTCCGCCAAGGCTGCCTCGCTAAGTTGGAAGTACTCGTGGTTGGGAGGCACATAATCGCCGCAATAGACGATGTGGTCGTTGCCGTAATGTTTGCGATCCAGATAATTGGTATGCTCCACCAGCGCCAAAAAAGGAAACTCCGACCGGGATTTGTCGGGCGTGCTGGCCGGCAGGTTGAGCCA
Organism: Anaerolineae bacterium; assembly: GCA_034420985.1. Taxonomy (GTDB): domain Bacteria; phylum Chloroflexota; class Anaerolineae; order Aggregatilineales; family Phototrophicaceae; genus UBA6055. Next base: position 9,572 of record DAOUKU010000054.1, read on the forward strand.
GTAAGTACCATCCGTAAGCAACTGCCGCTTGAGCGCGAATATCACGCACAGCCCGCCAATGCTTTTCAGCGCCGCCACTTGTTCACCGTAGCTCGTGACGGCCAAGCCTTCCGCCAGCCGCAGCAGTAGCGCAGGCGAAGTGGTGCATAGCAGGCGGTCGAATCGTTGTTTTTCGCCACCGACATGCAGATGTGGAACACCAGCTTCCGTCGTGATGCGCTGCGCGGGATTGTTCAAGCGAATCTGCACGCCCAGTGACTCCAGTTGCCGCGCCAACTCGTCCAGAAAAGCTTGGAAGCCGCCCTGGTAAGTCCCCAGCTTCAGCGTGCGCTTGACGATGCGCGCCCACATGAAGGACATGGGCACCTGGTCGTAGTCGTCGGCGAACTTGCCGATCAGCAGCGGCTTGAAGAAGGTTTCGTAGGCTTGACGACCCATCCAGCGGCGCATCCAGCTGTCGGCGGTGACGCGCTCAAAGGGCTGCCAGCGCGGGCTCAGCTTGACCGCCAAGCCCGCCAGCGCCATGCGCACGGTCGCCAGCAGCGGCAGGGGCAGCAGCAACGCCGAGGGCGAAATCTCGCTGCGCAGGATCTTGCCATCCAGCCAGAAACTGGTTTTGGGGCGCGGGAAGAGGATCTTGTCGCGTACGCCCATTTCGTCCGCCAGGCGCAGGATGTCGCGGTCGCTGGCGAACCAGTGGTGATAGAACTTCTCCAGTGTCCAGTTCCAGCCGTCGTCTTTGAACCCCGCCGCCAAGCCGCCGACTTGGTCAGCCGCTTCGTAAATGGTGACTGACTGCCCCGCGCGGGCAAGGTCCCAGGCAGCAGCGAGTCCTGTCGCGCCCGCGCCGATAATGGCGATGTTGAGCGCTCCACGCTTAGCTTGGGGCATACACCTCCTCGCTCAACAGCCAACTCGCCCGCGCGTCCATCCGCAGCGAACTGCGCAGCCTATCCCGATACCGAAATTGCGCCGCAGCGCCGATCATGGCGGCATTGTCGCTGCACAAAAACAGCGGCGGCGTGTATACCGGGATGTCCAGCCTGGCGCGCAGCTTGTCCCGCAGCAGCCTGTTGGCGCTGACCCCGCCGGAGACATGCACGGCACGGACTGCGAAGTCCTTGGCGGCGCGGGCAGCCGCAGTGACCAGCGCATCCGTGGCCGCATCCTGGAAGGCGGCGGCGACATCGGCGATACAAACATCATCGCGTAGTGGCGCATGGCGCTCGGCGCGTCGCCGCCGGCGGCTGCGGTCAGTCGGCTGGATGGTGACGGCGCGCATCACGGCGGTCTTCAAGCCGCTGAAGCTCAAGTCATAAGCGCCGTCCGTCTTGGCGCGCGGGAAAGCATAAGCGCTGGCATCGCCCGTTCTAGCTGCGGCTTCAATGGCAGGACCGCCGGGAAAGGACAGCCCCAGCAAACGCCCCACCTTGTCGAAAGCCTCTCCTGCCGCATCGTCTATGGTGCCGCCCAGCCGCCTGTAGACGCCATGCGCCTTCATCAGCAGCAGCTCACTGTGCCCGCCGGAGACAATCAGCGCCAGGACGGGAAACTCGCCTTCACGGAAATCCGGCGCCAACCACTGCGAATAGATATGCCCTTCCAGGTGATTGATGCCCAGCAGCGGCAGCCCGGTCGCCAGCGCCAGCCCCTTGGCGAAGTTGATTCCCACCAACAGCGAGCCGACCAGCCCCGGACCTTGCGTGACAGCGATAGCGTCCAGGCAGGCGTAGTCCATGTGAGCTTGAGTCATGGCGCGCTCGACAACGGCGCTGATGGTCTCGGCATGCGCCCGCGATGCCACCTCGGGGAAGACACCGCCGTACTGGGCGTGCAGGTCAATCTGCGAGGCGACGATGTTGGCGCGGATGGCGGGTCCGTCACTGATAACGGCGGCTGCGGTCTCGTCGCAGGAGGTTTCGATGGCGAGGATGTTAGTCATGGGGGGAATTGTAGCAGTGATTCTGGCGAGCGCGGATGTATAATGATAGGCAGGACAAGCGCTTTGAGCGAGGAGGCGCGCGATGTACAAGTCGTTTCGGGTGAAGAATTTCCGCTGCTTCAAGGACTTGCAGATCAACGATCTAGGTCGGGTGAATCTGATTGCGGGGAAGAACAACACAGGCAAGACCGCGCTGATGGAGGCGATGTATTTGCTTGGTCGGCCTCTTTTCCCGCCCTTGTTATTTGAATTGCAGGAAATGCGTGGTGTGGAAGTACCCAATAACCATCATGTCCCAGTTTGGAGACTATTTTTTCATAACGTAACGTCAGGAAATGACATTCAACTCTCTGCCGTGCAGATGAATTCCAGTATCCCCATTTCGCTAACCGTAAAAGAATATGCTAACTCGCAAGAAAACGCAGAGACTTTCGTCAAATACTTTCATTACTTGACAGAACATGGTGTACCGGCGGCACAAGCAAACGGCTATATTACTCGCGCAATTGCAATGCTTGAATTCTGCCACCAAGATGAGCTTGGCACCGCAAGAGATACGCAGTACCTCCCAAATTCGCCCGTGCCAATAAACACGGTTGTAGAAGATAAATCAATCTTTCTTCCAGTAGGCTGGAGACCTGATAAGCAATTTGTAGCATCTCAGTTCAGCTTGGCAGATCTAGGTGGAAACCTCGATCACTTAGAGCGAACCTGTCGGCTATTTGAGCCTAAACTTACCGACATGAGACTACTGTCTCCTCTTGGGGAACCGACCATTTGGGCTCGGCTCAATGGAATCCAACTACCGCTAAATCTCATGGGAGACGGATTGAATCATGTTTGTGGCTTCATTTTGGCAATGCTCTTTCATCCTCGATATCTTTTTATCGACGAAATCGAAAACGGCATTCACCACTCCGTGCAATGCAAAGTGTGGCAGGCTATCGGCCGAGTCGCCCGCGAGCTAGACATCCAGGTCTTCGCCACGACGCACAGCAGGGAAATGATAGAGGCGGCAAACGAAGCATTTAAGGACGATGACGTTGATGATTTCCGCTTCCATCGCCTGTATCGAGACTCGACAACTGGCAATATAGAGGCGAGAACTTACAATGAATACAGTATTGACGCCGCACTTAGCAGAGATCGCGAGGTTCGTGGATGAGCGATACGTCGCCAAACGGCAAGTTGCGCTTACTCGTGGTCGAAGGTGCCGGTGACGAATACTTTCTCACCAAACTTCTGGAGCACCTCGGAAAGCAAGACAGTTTCGAATTCGTCGACTGCCAAGGCAAGGACAATCTGGACGAAGAGTTGACCAACATTATTAACCGCGACGATTTCGCGCAAATCACCGATGTCGGTATTGTCCTCGATAACGACTACCATGAGAATCGAAATGGTATAAACGCCTTCGCCACGGTAATCGAGGCGATTGATGTCGCGAATAACAATTTCATCGAAAACAACCCAGACATTTCTCGGTCGCTTCCTAAGCCGCGAACGCCACGTGAGAAGACGAAGGATTTTCCTCGCATTTCTGTATTGCTTTTTCCTTCTGATAATGACGACGGCGCGGTAGAAGATCTCGTGTTCTCTGCTCTACCGAAAAACAGCATATTGGACTGTGTAAACGCGTATTTCTCTTGTCTGAGCGACGCAGGCGTCAAAGCTAACGAAGCTCGTCTTCCCAAAAGCAAACTCAGTGTATACATCTCAGGGAAAGTCACAGACGAAGACTTCGCACGGCACGATGACGCCAAGCGTTTGTTCTTAACGCAGGCTTTAGATATGAAATGGTGGCGCAACGAAGGCATGTGGAATCACCCCGCCTTCAACCTTGTCAAAGATTTCCTCCGCCAGTTGCTCGCCGATTGACTCACCACCCCGCCAGCGCAAAACCATGCTATCCTAAGCGCATCATCGACAGCTTGATTGCAGAGGCTGCGAAGTCATCATGACCGCCATGCCCAAGCAGGAAAACCACCGCCTCGGCTGGATGCTCGCCGCCATCACGGGCGCGCTACTCTTCGCGGCCTTCGTCAACTGGGGCGGCGTCCCGACTGACCAGCGCGCTGGCATCTTTTGGGCGCAGATGGTCGCCCTCTTCATCGTCACCGCCGCCTTCGCCCTGCTCTTTTGGCATTTGCTGCTGCGATCGCTCGCGCCCAACTTGCGCATGCCAAAAGCGGACCACCTGCCCCGAGAACTGCTCGGGCGCATCGCTTTGCTCCAGGCGGGCGGCATTGTGGCGATATTCGTTGGCGCAAACTGGGACGAAGTGTGGCACCGGCACTACGGCATCCCCTTCGGCGAAGACTTCTTCTGGCGGCCGCATTTGTTGATATATTTTGGCATTATCGTATCCATCGGCATTGGCTTTTGGGCGCTGCGTTATCTCAATCGCCGGCTCAAGGGCAGCTTCCAGCAGCGCTTCCGTTCCAACCGCCTGGTGGGCTTGCTGATCTTGAACGCCGCCTTCATGCTCTACGCGTTGACATCCGATCCGCTTTGGCACTGGACTTTCGGCGAAGACCTCACCGCCTGGAGCGTGCCACACCTGATCATGCTGACCAGTTTTGTGCTTACCATCACAATTGCCGCCTTCGCGCACATGTCTGCTGTGGGCACAAGCGCTTGGCGGACAATTGCCAGCCTGCGCTACGCCGATGCCGTGCCGCTACTGCTCTTTGCTGCCGGCCTGCTGATCTGGCTGCAGCTCATGATGATTGACTGGGACGGGACACTCTTAGGCGTTCAGCCAGAGTCGCTTGGCATGTACCGGCCGGAGTGGCTGCTGGCGGCGAACTTGCTGGCTTGCGCCACCTTCACCGGTGTCATGGCCACGCGCTTGATGCGCTGCGCCGGGGCGGCCACGGCGGCTGGATTGCTGGCGCTGGCGATCCGCTTCACCCTGATCCAGCTCTTCGACACGGATTTGCTGCAAATCGTCGCCTGGCAGGCGGCGCTCTTGCCGCTCTTCGCGGTCGACCTGTGGGCATTCTATTGCAGCGCCCTCCGCAAATCCGCAATGGACTGGCGTGGAAGCGCCGCTGTGCTCATCGCCGCCATGGCGCTGAATGTCTTTGTCATCCGCGAGCTTTACAATTTGCAGACATCCGACAATCTGACTTACGCGCTGGCTGTCATCCTCACCGCCATCGGCATGAGCTGGCTTAGTCATCAAGTCGCTGACGCGCTGGCGAGACACATCCCGGCGCAGGCAGAACGGGGCGCTGCCAGCACCTTGGTCAAGCCGCAATTCTCCTTCGGCGTGCTGGGCGCATTCCTGGTCTTCATCGTCATCTTCATCACCACAGCCGCGCCACCGGTCTAGCCAGGCCACGAAGCCTCACTACAGAAGTAGAACCAAGTAAATAATGCAAAACTTGCCACCGAGCACACCGAGTCTAGCGAGGGCATAGCGTAAAGCCGCCCTTACAACGAAGCATCGGGCGGGGGTTTAGTTGCCGCAGCGCGCTGATTTGCGCTATGCTTTGACTATGGCAAATCTAGCCACTGAGGAAACTCATGGTCGCAGTGACTGCCCCCGTCAAGCCATCCGCCAACAGCAAGCCCAAGTCCAAAGTCAAAGCGCAGCCGAAACCGCGCCGCTACGACTACGACATGGTCATCATCGGCTCGGGACCAGCCGGGCACCGCGCCGCCATCCAATCCGCCAAGCTGGGCAAGCGCGTGGCCGTCATCGAAAAGAAGACGCTGATCGGCGGCGTCTCGGTTAATACCGGCACCATCCCCTCAAAGACATTGCGCGAAGCGGTTTTGCATCTCTCCGGTTTCCGCCAGCGTTCCATCTACGGCGCGTCCTACACGGTCAAAGAGAACATCACGATGAACGACCTGCTGCTGCGGGCAGATCATGTCATCCGCCACGAGATCGAGATCAACCGGCATCAGCTGCAGCGCAACGGCGTCCAGCTCTTCCCCGGCATCGCCACCATCGTCAATGAGCACACCGTGCACCTGCATTTCATCGGGCAGAAGGGCGAAGACGAGCTGACCACCCGCAACATCATGATCGCCGTGGGCACGACCGTCTCCAAGCCCGAAGCCATCCCCTTTGACGGCGAGACGATCTTCACCAGCGATGGCCTGCTCAAGCTGGATCACCTGCCCAAAACCTTGACCGTGGTGGGCGGCGGCGTGGTCGGCTGCGAATACGCCTGCATGTTCGCCACACTGGGGACGCGCGTGACCCTGGTCGAGGCGCGCGAGCGGCTGCTGGATTTCGTCGATCACGAAATCGTCGACGCGCTGGTCTATCACATGCGGCAGCAGCGCGTGACCCTGCGCCTGGGCGAGAATGTGCGCAGCATCGAGAAGACCAAGACGCGCTATGGCAGCGGCGTCAAGACGCGGCTGGAGAGCGGCAAAGAGACGGTCACCGAGATGGCGCTCTACGCCATCGGCCGGCAAGGCGCCACCGCCAACCTGGGCTTGGAGAATATCGGCATCGCGCCCGATCATCGCGGGCGCATCGCCGTCAACGAGCATTACCAGACCGAGATACCGAGCATTTACGCGGTCGGCGATGTGGTCGGCTTCCCCAGCTTGGCTTCGACCTCAATGGAGCAGGGGCGGATGGCCGCTTGCCACGCTTTCGGCATGGAGCATCAGAGCATCCCCGAGCTCTTCCCCTACGGCATCTACGCCATCCCCGAGATTTCCACCGTGGGCGCGAACGAAGAAGAACTGACGCACGCCGGCATCCCTTACGAGATCGGCAAAGCCTATTACAAGGAGATCGCGCGCGGACAGATCATCGGCGACACCATCGGCATGCTCAAGCTGGTCTTCCATCGCGAGAACCACAAGCTGCTGGGCGTGCATATCATCGGCGAAGGCGCCAGCGAGCTGATCCACATCGGGCAGACAGTGATGGCTTTCGGCGGCACGGTCGATTATTTCATCAATACCGTTTTCAATTACCCGACGCTGGCCGAATGCTACAAGACGGCTGCATTCGATGGCGTGAATCGGATTATATGAGGATTTTGGTCTCCCGTCGAGTCGGGGAGGGGCGACACATCCTCGACTTGTCTAGTGGCTTTTCCCGACTTCGGCTTCATCTTCCGCATCGTCATACATTGCCAACAGGTCCGCTTCATCGTCGTCATCTCGCTCGTTCGCAGGCAACTCAAGCCGCTTTCTTGCGGCTATTATTTCCAACTCGTGTTGTTCCCGCCTGATTTGAATGTCGAGCTCGTGCAGGTCCTGCTTGAACTGTATGTCGATTTCGCGTTCCTGACGATCCAGCCTAGTCGCGAACCACTCTCGAACCAATTCCGTTACCGGCGGTAGAAGCTGCGCCAGCGCCAAGGCAACTACCGCGGCAGCAGTAGCATTGAGTGACATGATGTATGCAATGGCGCCGATGGTAAGAGCAGATAGAACAGATGTAACCAGAAGCGCTCGATTGCGAAATGCTGTTGTCGCCGCCTGCTCCCTTTCCGCCATAGTAATCAGGCGGTCAGCGGCCCCTGGTAGCGTATCTTCGTATCGGGCAAGCTCATCGGCTGGCGGAATTGGTCCCGAATACCGGACAATTTCTCCTGGCTCGCGCCTTGAGGTTCTCTTTGGTTTCGCGTTCTCGGCTTCAGGCATTACGCTCAGTTGGTCGCTCTACAAGCTTGGTGGCGACGACGAACCGATTTTGTTCCAGCGCCGATTCCAGGTATTTCCCAACCATCGACCAAGAATGCTCTACATCAGATTGGCCTCTACGCCGAAAGTACCTGCTCGACGAAAGTCCGGGTACACTCACTGTACCAGTGATGCCATCCAGCAAAGCGTCTGTCCACAGACGACGTCGTTTGTTCATGTCAAGCGCTCCTTTACCCTCGCTCACGATTCACTTGACTTGCCATTGCGCTTCTCATGTTCAATAATCGCCCACCACAAGTCATTGCCCACGGCTTCCCAATCGGCTCTTATGTCATCAGCGATAGGACGAGACAAGATCTCATTTGTGAACCGTCGGCTGCGCGAACCAGCGAAGTCCATCAGACTGCCGAGACCACGAATGATTGAATCTGCTATAGAGCGTTTGTCGTAAGCCACAGCGTCAACCATTGCCTATTCATATAGACAGATAGTAGCATATTTTCTGCGGCTTATCCATTATAGGTATATAGGTATACGGGCATCGCCAGTCTTCACCCCCACCCCCTGTGCTATACTCCCCTACCCACACATGCCAGCCCCGAGGCCAGCCATGACGAACCGGCTCTATTACGGCGACAACCTGGAGATCCTGCGCAACCCGGAGTACTTCCCCGATGAATGCGTCGACCTGATTTACCTCGACCCGCCCTTCAACAGCAACCGCAATTACAACGTGCTCTTCAAATCCGAGAGCGGCGCCGACAGCGAAGCGCAGATCACCGCTTTTGAAGACACCTGGCATTGGGGCGAGACCGCCGAAGCGACCTACGACGAACTGGTCGTGGACGGGCCGCACAAGGTCTCGACGGCGATAGCGGCGCTGATGGACCTGATCGAGCGCAACCAGATGATGGCTTACCTGGTGATGATGACCGCCCGCCTGGTCGAGCTGCACCGCGTCTTGAAGTCCACCGGCAGCTTGTATCTGCACTGCGATCCGACCGCGAGTCATTATTTGAAGATCGTGCTGGATGCGATATTTGATCCCAGCGGCTTTCGAAGTGAAGTCATCTGGCAACGAACCGGCGCGCACGACTTAGGCGCGAAACAATGGCCCGCTGTACATGATGTAATTCTGGTGTATAGCAAGTCTGAAATATGGACTTGGAAACGAGATTATGTCGATATCAATGGGGGAAAGATTAAAGGATTCCCACACGCTGATGACCGGGGCGCTTATGCCACTCGCGATATGACGGGTGGGAAGGCTGGCGGCGCAGAGGCGTATCAGGCTTGGCGGGGAAGAACTCCTAGCAGCGGACGCGCTTGGGCATTGCCGGGATGGCATCGGTTTCCTGAATGGTTGCGCGAGTTGTTGCCGAGTGAAGACGAATGGGTAAGGCTCGGCATTCATGCCAAGATGGACGTATTGGACGGTCTAAACGCAATTCATTGGCCCGCAAAAGAAGGCGGCATGCCCAGACTAAAGTATTACCTGGATGACAGTCCAGGAATTTTGATTGGCGACAATTGGACAGACATATCGCCCATCAGCGCCCATGCCAAAGAACGGCTCGGCTACCCGACGCAAAAGCCCGAAGCCCTGCTCGAACGCATCATCCGCGCCTCGTCCAACGAAGGCGATGTGGTGCTCGATCCCTTCTGCGGCTGCGGCACCGCCATCGCCGCGGCGCACAAGCTGGGTCGCTATTGGATCGGCATCGACATCACGCACCTGAGCATCGCCCTGCAGAAGTATCGCCTGCAAGATATGTTCGAGCTGGTCTCGGGCGCGGATTACGCGGTCGTCGGCGAGCCGGCCACGGTGGACGCGGCGCGGGAATTGGCCCGCGATTCCGCCAACGAGGGGCGCTATCAATTCGAGTGGTGGGCGCTGTCGCTGCTGCGGGCGAAACCGGCCGGCGGCTCGGCGGGCTCGCGCAAAGGCAAGAAAGGCGCCGACCAAGGCATTGACGGCATCATCAACTTCTTCGATGAAGACGACAAGGGCAAGAAGAAGCCGCAGACGGTGGTCGTCCAGGTCAAGTCGGGCAAAGTGAATTCGGGGCAGATTCGCGATTTGAAAGGGGCGGTCGAGCGCGAGGGCGCGGCGATCGGCGTCTTCATCACGCTGGAGCAGCCGACGCAGGCGATGACGCGAGAGGCGCTGGCGGCCGGCTGGTACGAGTCGCGGACTTGGGGGAAGAAGTATCGGCGCATGCAGATTTTGACGATTGGCGACTTGTTCGATGGCGCGGGCGTCGATATGCCGCCGCAGCACGGGACGCATCAGCGGGCGGCGCGGTGGCGTCCAGAGGGCAAGCAGCGGGAGTTGGTTTGAGGGGGCATGATACTCCCGCAGGAAGTTACGGGACAATCAATCCATAAAGATTGTAGGGCGTTGAAAAAAGTTGCATTTCGAAGTCTTGCGTAGTCTCTTCCAATTCCACAGAAATTGTTTGGTGGACGCCAGCGCGTCCAGTCGCCGCTCGAAATGCCCTGAACGCGGCTGAATTAGTGTCGAACTCAAAACTCGAAAGGTATCGAAAGTACTGTCGCCGGAAGGATTCAGAAGTTATCGCGTAGGAAAAGCGAAGGCCGCTTGGTTCTTTCCGCGTGACCGGAACAAACACTAGGAGAGCGCAGGCGTTCAACGACTGTTCTACCCATCGCCGCGCTGTAGCGACAATCGACGCGTCATAGATGTTGGCAATCCTGCAGACACTTGACCATTCTAGTTCAACTCCATCAACGTCATATTGAAACCGCTCTAGCTGAAATATACAGTCAGCGGCAAAGCGATTGGCCTCCATTTCAACCGTGATTATGGACATGTCGGCCAACGTCCGAGCGTCATCTACCAGCATTTCTTCTTTTTCCAGGCTGTCAAGATGTCCAGGTATCGCAAAGTGTCCTACTTCATGGAGAATACTGAACTTGCGTCTATGAGGCGTAAGATCTCGAGAAACGCCGATTTCCCGCTTGGCAGGCCAGAGATAAGCTCGGATTTTCGGATCTAAACCGTGTTCGTGATGAAAGAATCCTCGAACGTTTAAACCCAGGTAACGGGCCAATTGCTCAGCATTCGTTGGCGGCTCGTTGGTACTGGTTGCTTCCAGCAAGAAACGCACGATGTCAGCGGTGCTGAATTCCGCTTCACCCTTAATGGCAGACGACATGTCTATTTTCCTGCAATGTCAGTGTTGCGGTAAAACTTCAGTAAATTGTCTGTGGTGTCCAGTGTCGCTCTGTCGCCAGAGCTATTGTCGTCGGTATGCAAGAGCAATTCGCCCTCGGGGATTGCCTGCTCCATAAGCCGTTGAAAGTAAGAGGCGATGTGCGGTCGGCGCGATTCAAACGATTCGTCTTCGTCACGCAAGAAGTAATCGACCTTAACTCCGAAGTAGTCGGCCAGTGTCTCTAGGATCGCCGGCCTCGGCGCAGTCTTTCGCTGTTCCAAATGCGAAAAGTTGGCTTGTGAAATCGCCAAATCTGGATTCTGCGCCTTGAGCTCCTGAGCAACTTCAAGCTGCGTCTTTCCCGTGCGCCGCCGCAGCGTCTTCAATCGCTCACCAAATGATCTTGCCCGCCCGTCCATTGAGGCCTCCTTAGCACAAAACTTCTAACTCTGATATGTGTGGTGATCTTTGTAATAGGCATTCTCCCCTTGAAAATCAGCACTTCATATCTAATCATAAGAATTACATTAGAATATTCAGATTATTCATATATTGCCTTGATGATCAAGGAAATATATGCTATTATTGATTGCATATAAGAGAAAGGTGAAGCCTCTATGCAGTATAGCATAGCATCTGTAGCAAATCAAAAGTGAGCAGCGGCAAGGCCCGATCCTTTGATCAAGCGCCGCCGCCCACGTTCAATGAGTTGCCGATGACAGGTATCGGTACGCAACTACCGATTCACCACCAATCAAACCAATCATATATCATCTCAGCGAGGTAAGAAAATGGCAGAGTACCGAACAGGTCAAGTAGCAACACGCTCCGGTCGCTACGATTGGGTGCGGTATACAGACGGAACAAGAACGCCCCGCCCAACGCGGGAGGAACAACGAATTCGTTTAACGGCCGGTGAGAGGTTTCCACCGATAAGATCCTGTAACAAAGGGGCCGTTTGGCGAGGGCCAGTGTAATGAGTGAGCGTATCCCGCGTATTCCCGACCCAATACGACCGCCAAGAAGGCCGGAACCAAAGCCGCCCGCTCCACCAAGGCGCCCGCGGTCACCGGCACCGCCTGTCCCGAAACCTCCGCGACCGCCTCGGCCGCCAAAGAGTTCGCGACCCAAACCAGTCCGTAAGTGAACAACATTAGTTTGCAGGAGGCCTATCATGGCTAAAAAGCAGAAACCTGGCGAAATCGCAAATCGACCAGGCGAGTACATTGAACGAGGACCTCGTGGCGGCGAGGTTCGCAATCCGCGAGAAGTGACTATCGACCCGGGCGAAAAGCTGCCACCGACGCAGCAGCCTGATCGCACCTGGGAACGCACTGGTCCGCGGAAGCGGTAAGGCAGTTTGAGGAAGAATAGGTGTGGGTGGCATATCGCCCACATCTTCCTCTTCGCCCTCTGTGCCCTCTGTGTTCCACCATCATCCCTCCGTACCTCTGTGCCTCTGTGGCAATACCCCCGCAAACACAGCCCGCACGCCATCTTTATCTCCAGCCCCAGCCAAGCCCGCCGCCACCTCAAAAGCCAGCTCGTCGGGAATCCCCCGTACTTCAAAGGCGCGCCCGTCCGCCTTGTCCAGCCGATTCAAGGCGAAGCGCTGCCACTGCGCCAGTTCATTCTCAACCGCCGACTTAGCAGCCGAAGTCTCCCCCTGATGCTTCGGGGGGAGATTTAGAGGGGGTTAAGCGGAGGGTGGGGGTTTAGAGGGGGGTTCTCCCCCCAAGCCACCGGCGGCAGCTGAAAATAGCGCTCGCGCATTTCATTGACGGTCAGCAGCGGGTAGGCCGTGCGGATCTCTTCCAGGCGCGCCTGGGCATCGGTCGGGCGGATGTCGTCGTAAGCAGCCACCAGGTCGCGCCCGTAGAAAGGCAGTAATTCTTGCGTGATCTTCTCGGCCAGGCGCACCAGCTTGGGGTAGAGCGTGCGCTCGATGAACTGGCGCTCGGCGACTTTCGCGTTGGCTTCGGTGGCGTTCTCGCTGACCAGCCCGACCGGGATGCCGAAGATATTGAGGATTTCGTCGCGCTGCGCCCGCCGCCCTTGCAGGAAGTCCAGGTCGCTGTGGCTCAGCCCGATGTGCTGCCACTCCACCGCCCCGCCGCGCAGGAAAGCCGTCCGCCGCTGGACGCCGCCATAATTGCTGCGCCATTCCCGCTTCAACCGCTCGAAGTCGCTGTCGCTGATGAAATCGCGGATGTTGACGATGCCGGCCGGCACGCCGCTGTCTACCCCGAAGGTGTGGCGATTCCAGTCGGACATATGGCGGTCGGAAAGCACGGCGTTCCGCGCCGCGGCAACCGGCGAGCAGCCGTAGAAGTCGTTGCCGGGGTGCCAACGGCGGAAGTGCAGCACTTCAAGGGCGTCCAGCGGGATGGTCTGCCCCTCGATCTGGTAGAGGTAGCCAGCCACCACGCGCCGGGCATCCGGCACGATGGAGACGCGGTCGGGGCGCAGCACCCAAATCTCGCGCGGGAGGCCCCGTTCATCGCCGACCAGCAGCCAATAGGCGTTGCCGTGCAATTCCAGCGCGCCCAGGGTCTGCTCGAAGAGCTCAAAGCGGCTGGTCAGCGGATTGGGCTTGGCTAGCAGCTGCTCAAGCGGGTGATTGTCGATGCCGACCCGCTCTTCGCCCTGCAGTCGATAGACTTTCAGCGATTCGACGGCGCCGGCTTCGGCGATGCGGTTGATGGCGATGTAGACCCAGGGCGATTGCTGGTAAACGCGGGCGGAATGCGCGTCCTGCGGCGGGCTCTGCGGGATGTGATGCTGCCCGGCCGCCAGCTCCAGTTGCGGGGCGCGCCCCCGCAGGCACTTGCGAAGGCTGCCAAACCAGTTGAACATCGGCTGCTCCTTGCGCTGATTTTGCAGCACGCTAGCAGGTCCCGCGCCGCAAGTGGCGAACGCTTGGTCGCGCTGTCTACCCCCCTCAGTTCCCCCCGTCAGGCCGTTGTAGGGGCGAGCCGGTGGCTCGCCCGTCGTAACCCCCCTCGGTCCCCCCATTAAAATGGGGGGAAGCATACCTCTAAGGCGCATTGTGTCTGGGCGAACCGATGTCTCGCCCCAGCCCGCCCGGTTTTCCTCGCCCGCAACAAATGGCGCATTGTAGGGGCGACCCGATGGGTCGCCCATCTACCCCTCCCCCGGCCCCTCCCCGAAGCATCGGGGAGGGGAGCTAAAGTAAGCGGAGTCACGATTCCGTTTGTGTTTCAGGTTTACGCGAATGCTCGGCGAAACCTTCCCCCCATTGATATGGGGGGACCGAGGGGGGTAGACCAGGGGACTGAGGGGGGTTCTGTTCAGCAGCCCAATCCCAGCGCGGCCACGACATCGCTGAGCAAGGGAATATCGCACCACAGGTTGAGCACATCGACCAGCACCAGGGCGATGCCGGCGAAGCAGACAAAAACCAGCACGAAGAATACAAAGCAGCCCAGGATCAACCAGGGCGATGTGCCGCTGCGCTCTTCACGGGCGGCGTAGGGGTCATAATCATAAGCGGGATATTGCTGCGGCGGCGCGGCATAACCCTGCTGCGGCGCGGGATAAGCGCTGGGCGGCTGGGTTGGCGCGGCGGGCAGCTCCGGTTGCGCGGCATAGCCAGGCTGGGCGTAGGCATCGCCCCCCGGCGGCGGGGCGAAAGCGTCGCTGGGCGCCGGCTGCAAGCCGTAACCAGACGGGGGAGCGGGCGTCGGCGCATCGGCTGGCTCGGCGGGCAGCAGATCGTGCATGCGCGCTTCGTCCGCCAGCAATTCCAGCGCCAGCACCACCGTATCGCCCAAGCCGATCATGTCGCCGATGTTCAGCGGCGTCACGCCGGCGATGCGCTTGCCATTGACGAAGGTGCCGTTGGTGGAGCCCAGGTCTTCCACGGTCAAGCCGTCGCCAGCCCGCAGCAAACGCAGGTGGTTGCGGCTGATTTCGCGGTCGTTGATGACGATGTCGTTGTTGATGCCGCGCCCCAGCGTGGCGGCCTCCTGGCTGATGTCAAAAGCCTGGTTGGGCTGCGGTCCGCGCCGCACCACCAATCGGAAGCTGTCCATCTGCTGCATCGTTCCCTCCCCGTCGGCGCCTGTCAGGCTCTGCGCGGGTCTTGCTATCCGCAACCCAGTATAGCGCGTTCCAGCGGCGGATGCTACGGGCTTGTAACCGACGGCAGCCACATATCCAGCAGCGCCAAGCCCTCCAGCCAGCGCCCGCGCAAACGCACTTCCCAATGCAGATGTGGCGCGCTGCTGCGCCCGGTGTTGCCACTAGCGCCGATGATCTGCCCCGCGCGCACCGCCTGCCCCGCTTGCACTTGCAGCGCCGAAAAATGCGCATAGCCGCTGTAGAGCCCCAAACCATGATCGATAAGCACATAGCCGCCGCGGATTTCCAGTTGCCCGGCGAAAGCCACCCTCCCCGCCGCCATCGCCCGCACCGGACTGCCCGTCGCCGCCTGCTGATCCCAACCGGTATGCCGCGTCTGCACGCGACCGTTCAGCGCCCGGTAACTGCCGAAGGGCGAGGTCAAGGCGCTGGGCATGGGCAGCGAAAAGCCGGCGGCATCCCAAAGCGGCTGCGCGCCGACATGCGCCGTCAGCTCGTCGAGGGCTGCCGTTTCGGCTGCTTCAATCTCGCCATCGACCAAGCCGGCCGCCATGCCCTGCATGTCGATGGCTTGACGAATGAAATTGCCCGGCCTAACGCGAATCTCGCGGGCAAAAGTCAGCTTGCCCGACGCAAGTTCCACATGAACGACCAGTGGATAGGCTCGGGGCAGCGCGTCCATATCGACGACCAGCAGCGCGTGCCAATGGCCTCCCGCGCGGAAAAACGCTATGACCTCGCCATGCCAACGCGCCTGCGCCGCAACAATCGCATCGCCCCGCAAGCAGAGCAAACCCAGCCCGCCCTGCCGCAGCGCCAGAAAATGCAATTCCAGCGTTGTGCCCCCCGTCTGCTGTAGAGACGACGGGATGGGGCGCGGCGCTGGCTGTGGCAGGGGACTTGACATGGCTAGCTTGAGCGTCCGCTCCTCTGCTGCAAGCCATCAATTAAATCACAGACGAACGCAGCTTCAAAGTGCCTGGCTGCGTGAGTACCGACAAGAAAAAGATTGAACCACAAAGAGCACAGAAGTAGTGCCAAGTAAGTAATGTAAAAACTTACCGCCGAGGACGCCGAGTCTAACGAGGACCCAGAGAAAAGGACTTTGTAGCGGCGACACTTGTATCGCCCGGCTTAGCCTCCCCCGACTCGACGGGGGTGGGGGGTGGCGACCTCGCGACTGTGCTACACTAGCGCCTCAACATGACGAGCCTGAAAGGATGACATGCCCATGTCGACCGTCGACAACCGCCGCATACTGGACTTCCTGCGCGAAAGCCAAGACCAGATGGTCGCGGATTTGCGCCGCTTCATCGAGTTGGAATCGCCGACCTCCAACAAAGCCGCCACTGATGTCTTTGGCGCGGCGCTGGCGGAGGAACTGCGGGGATTGGGCGGGGCAGTGGAGGTCATCCCCAAAGCAGAAGTCGGCGATGTGCTGCGGGCGCGCTGGAATCCCGGAGCGGGTGGCGTGGTCATTCTCAGCCACATGGACACCGTCTGGGATGTGGGCACTGTCGCGGGCAGACCGACGCGTATTGAGGGCGACCGCATCTACGGCGTCGGCGCCATGGACATGAAAGGCGGCATCGTCATCGCGCTTTGGGCGCTGCGGGCGCTGCGAGACTTGGGGCTTTTCCCCGCGCAGCCCATCAGCTACCTGCTCAATTCTGACGAAGAAACCGGCAGCCGGCATTCCAGCGCGGAGATAGAAGCCGAGGCGCTATCGCACAATGTCGTCTTCGTCACCGAGCCGCCACAGGACGGCAAGTACAAGACGCAGCGCAAAGGCACCGGCCACTACATCGTTACGGCAAAGGGGCGAGCGGCGCATTCCGGTGCGGACCACGCCCGCGGCATCAACGCCATTAAAGAACTGGCGCATCAAGTGCTGGTCCTTGAAGCGATGACGGATTACAGCATCGGCACGACCGCCAATGTCGGCGTCATCAGCGGCGGGACGCGCCCCAATGTCGTGCCAGCCCAAGCGCAAATTGAGATCAATACCCGCGCCACGACCCGCGCCCATCAGCAAGCCATTCACGAGCAAATCATGGGCTTGCAGCCCCGCCATCCCGAAGCCGAATTGATAATTGAACACGGCGGCGGCGTGCCACCCATGGAACGAACGCCGCAAATCGCCGCGCTCTTCAAACGGGCGCAGTCACTGGCGGCCGACATGGGTATCGCGCTGGAGGAAGGCAGCACGGGCGGCGGCTCCGATGGCAACAAAACGGCGGCGCTGGGCGTACCGACCCTGGATGGCATGGGCATCGTCGGCGACGGCGGGCACGCGATTACCGAATACGGCGAAATCTCATCTCTGCCCGAGCGTGCAGCTATCATG
Organism: Anaerolineae bacterium; assembly: GCA_034420985.1. GTDB lineage: Bacteria > Chloroflexota > Anaerolineae > Aggregatilineales > Phototrophicaceae > UBA6055. The sequence continues at coordinate 26,769 of DAOUKU010000054.1, forward strand.
GCGGCCATGCTGCGTGAAGACTTGTGAGCGTCCAATTATGCGTCTTCTGAACTGGAATGTGCAGGCGGACAAGCTGAAATTAGATAGCGGCAAATTCGCCCGAATCAAGGCGCGAATCGACGGTTTCGATGCTGACGTAGTCTGCCTGACAGAAGCGTATTCGGAACTCATGCCCGATCACGAACGAACCATTGCCAGCCGCCCCGGAAACAGGGGCTGGCAAGCGCCAGGTGGTAAACGCAAAGTCATGCTTTGGAGTCGCTATGGCTGGCAAAGTTGACGATTTTGGGTCGGCGGCTATGGAGAAGGGACGATTCATCAGCGCGACTACAATGGTCGAAGACGAAGAGTGGACAATAATAGGTGTATGCATACCTTGGCGAGATTATCCCAAAGTGGCGCCAAAGGCGGAGAGGAAGATGGAACTCTGGCAAGGCGCCTGCCAATACCTGGACGGATTAAGGAAGGATGTCTGGCCAGCTGTCGCCAAGCGGCCATGGACTGCTTTAGTGGGTGATTTCAACTTGCGGATCCCGCCCTTTGGCGGCTATCCACCGGTGAAAAGCGAAGTAAATGCAAAACGGAAAGAAACATTTGTCGGCTGGCTGATACCGACATCCGGCATCCAACGGCGTTTCATTGACCATATCGCCATGTCCACGGATTTGCGCGTCGAGAAAATGCGCTTCATCAGCAAGAACGCCGAAGACGATACACCGCTCAGCGATCACAACGGCGTCGTTATTGATGTTGCGCATGAGCCGAGTTGAGAGGTCATTGCCCTATGAATTATCCGCCCTTCGAAATTGAACAATACTTCCGCCAGTACGAATTCAGCTCGCCCTACCATCTCAGCCCCTCGGATTGCGAGCCGCTGACCATGGACGAGCTGCTTGCCCTGGCAAGCCCCGAACGCCGCCAGCAATTTGAGACGCTCTGGCTGGGCTATACCGAATCGCAGGGGCATCCCGAGCTGTTGTCCGCCATTGCGGGCCTGCACAGGGGTATCGAGGCGCGGCAAGTGCTGGAGGTCGTGCCGGAAGAGGGTATCTTCCTGGCGATGAACGCGCTGCTGGGGGCTGGCGACCATGTCGTTTGCGTCTATCCGGCTTTCCAGTCGCTCTACGATATCGCGCGCAGCAAAGGCTGTGATTTGTCCTTTTGGCAGCCGCATCGCCAGGACGACGGCTGGCATTTTGATGTTGACGAGCTGGCGGCGCTGATCCGCCCCGATACCAAAATGCTCATCGTCAACTTCCCGCACAATCCCACCGGTTTTCTGCCGAGGCAGGCGGAGTTCGAGCGGGTTGTCGAGTTGGCGCGGGCGGAGGGGATTCTGCTGTTTTCGGACGAGATTTACCGGTTCGCCGAGCAGGACCCGTCTACGAGATTGCCTTCTGCCTGTGAATTGTATGAGCGGGCGCTGACCCTGGGTGGCATGTCCAAGTGCTTCGGCTTGCCTGGCTTGCGGGCTGGCTGGCTGATCTCGCAGGACGATGACATCATCAGCCAATGTCAGGAACTCAAGAGCTATACGACCATCTGCGCCAGCGCTCCCGGTGAATTTCTGGCCATAGTCGCGCTGGAAAACTGGCAGGCGCTGATAACCCGCTGCAGCGATATCGTGCGGCGGAATATCGAGGGGGCGCGCCAGTTCTTCGCGCGCTATCCGGACTTATTCTGGGTCAGCTATCCCCGCTGCGGCACGATTTCACTGGCCGAACTGCGCGCGGACATGACCGTGCAGGACTTCGCCGAAGCGGCCGTTCGCGAGCAGGGCGTCATGCTGCTGCCAGGCAATATCATGCAATTCGCCGGTAACTATTTCCGGCTGGGCTTCGGGCGGGCGGCCATGCCGCAGGCTTTTGAGCCCTTTGAGCAGGTCATTCACGACCATCTGCTCTAGCGCAACCCGAAATCGCATAGGCTGCCGCATCCCGCAACCCCAGCAACAGACGGAAGGGCTGGGCGCCTAGCGATTAGACCGCCTTGTCACGCCGGCGCAGAGATAGGCTCGCGCCGTCCCCGCGTAGGGGAGGACAGTCATCCAGGCTCAAGCCCATCACAGCCTCACAGGGCAATCGCCCCAGCCAACATCCTGGTCAGGCCAGAATAATCTGCGCCTGCGCGACGAAACGATCGATCATGTCGTCCATCGCGAAGGTTTCCTGCCCGTACAGGAAGGTATGTACCTTGTTGTTGAAACTTTGATGCCAATGCTCGGGGATGGCACCCACCCCATAGACCGCACCCCAGATGCTGCCAGCCGTGGCGGCTGTGCAGTCGTTATCCAAGCCCATGGCGACCGTCTCACCGATGACACTGCTGTAATCTTCGCCGCCGATGGTCAGTCCCCAGACGGTCAGCACAGCATTGTTGATGGCGTGGACGGGGTGCATGCCGCGATAACGTTGGTCGACAGCCGCGCGGGCGTCGCGGTAATCCTTGATGGCCGGGGCTTCATCCAGCGCCCAGCGGATCTCGCGCGCCAGGTAGCAGTCAGCCGGGATCTCTTCCAAACCAATGCGCAGCGCTTCGATCGGGTCATTCACGGCGAAGGCGGCGGATATGGCTGCTGAGAAATACATCGCGCCGTAAATACCATTGCGCCGGTGACTGACATAGGCATCGCGATGGGCGAAATCAGCCGCTTTCTCCGGATAGCCGGGCGCCGCATAGCCCCAGGGGTCGGAACGGATGTCTGCGCCGATGTATTGCACGCAGGGATTATCGACATCAGCCGCCTGACGGGCCGGCAGGCCCTTGCGCAGGTTATCCAGCGCTATGCCCTCGGCCGTAAAGGCAAAGGGCAGGTACTTTAGCCATGCCTCGCCCAAGTCCTCGGTGGTAAAATCGGGACCGTAGTCTTCCAAAATTAGCAAGCCCAACTGCGTGTAATTGATGTCATCGTCGGTAGGCACACCGTCCATTTTTGCGGGCGTGAATTCTTCGCGCAGGCTGGTTTCATACTTCTGCTCGTGCGGGCGCTCGGCCTGGCTCCAATAATCGCGCAGCGGGTAAGCGTCCCCCAGATAAGCCGCCCAGTCCTCCATGCGCTTGACTTGCCAACCTTCTACGATGGAGCCCAGCGTGCAGCCGGCGCAGCGCCCAACCAAAGCGCCTTCCAGCCGAGCGCGGAAATCATCGGCCACGCCCGACCACATCCGCCGCGCGCCAGCTGGACGCAGCGCCTGAATCTCGCTCAATTCATCGGGTTCGGCTTGGGCGAGAGCGGCATCGTCCGGCAGGGCGATCAGCTCGTCCAGCTTCTCACGGAGCGCCGCTTCGATTTCGGCGACTTTTTCCGCCACGCCGGGCGCGCCATACTCGGTCTTCATCATGGCGTAACGATTGATTTTCCTGTCCCAATCCGCCAATACCTTGGGATAGTCGAATAACTGCATGATTGTCTCCTTAGCAATACTGATCAAAAGATTGAACCACAGAAGTGATGCTAGCAAAGACATTTAAGAAGGCTTCGCGCCGCCTCTTGGCGGGGGAGGCAATGCCTGCCCCTACAACTTCTCTGTGTCCTCTGTGTTCTCTGTAGTTTAGTCTCTTTCCTGGTGTTGCTGCCGCCAACTTATTTCAAAACTTGCTTCTGCCCGCGCCATCAACTGATGCCAAAGAGCGCCAGGGCATTTTCGCCCATGATTTTGCGCATGTCCGCCTCGCTGCAAGCCAATCCGCGCGTGTAGCCGAGTATCGCCTCAATGCTGACCCAAGGGTGGTCGCTGCCGAAGAGCAACCGCTCAGCCCCGGCGAAGTCCAGCGCGAATTGCAGCGCCTGCGTATCCGGCGAGACCGTGTCCAAGTAGACGCGGCAGTAAGTCTCGCGCGGCGGCTGCGTGATGTGGTCGCGCCCGCGCCGCTTAACTTCCGTTTGTTCCATGACGCGCCCCATCAGATATGGAAGCACGCCACCAGCATGCGGATGCACCACTTGCAAAGATGGGTGCCGTTCCATGATGCCGCTCAAAATCAAGCGCAGCATGGCGAATGATGTATCGACCATAAAAGCCGCCATGGGCAGCATGCTGTAGTCGCTGACGGCGCCGCCCCAGGTCGGCACGCTGGGATGCAACACCAGCGGGATGCCCAGCGCGGCGCAGCGGGCATAGAGCGGCTCAAAACGCGGGTCATCAACTGGCTCGCCGCCGATATGCGATGGCAGGAAGACGCCCCGCAAGCCCAAGTCATGCACAGCGCGTTCCAATTCACGCAGCGCCGCCGGCACATCGCACAATGGCAGCGCGGCAATGCCGGCAAAGCGCCCCGGATGCCGCGCGCAGAGTTCGGCGATAGCCTCGTTGCAAGCTCGCGCGCCGCCTTCCGCCAATTCATCATCCAGCAGGTCGGGATTCGGAATGTTGACGCTGAGCACGGTCATATCGACGCCAGCTCGATCCATATCGGCCAGTTTGCGCTGCGGGCTGTAATCGTCCAGCGCCAGACGAAACTTCTGCGTCCCGTAATCGATCAAATAGAGGCCGTCGCCACCGGTCGCGCGAACCTTGCCACGATTCCGCAGCAGCAACTCGGCATATTCGCGCGGGAAGATGTGGCTCTGGCAATCAATGACGAGGCTCATGCTGTTCTTCCTGCGCCTATTGGCTATAGGGGTCGGCGACAGGCACGAAGGCGCCGCTGCCCAGGGACTCGATAGCGGCCTGGATGACCGCTAGGACGCTCAGGTTATTACGCCCGCTGAAGTGCGGCTCCTCGCCGCCGCATAAATAGTCGCGCCAATGATCGAAGAAAACCGACCAGGGCTGCGTTGGCGGACGCCCACGATCCAGATCAATCTCCGCGAAGGATTTGCCGCGCTCGGCGAATTCATAGGTCATTTCGTTTTTGGACATGTGCAAACCACGGCAACGCAGCACGCCCAGCGAGCCTTCCAGCCGCATTTCATAGCAGTCGGACTGCGACGAGTAGCCGGCGTGGTAGAGCATCCGCGCGCCGCCATGAAAACGCAGCACGGCATTGATCATGCAGGCGCTGTCGTAGACCGACCAGCTGGGCATGAAGCCATCGCAAACGACCGACTCCGCCTGCAGATTGGGCAGGATGCTCCACAGGCAGTCCAGGTGGTGGCAGGTCATCTCCCATAGCACTGGCTGCTCAAAGCCGGCCAGATTCTTTGCTTGGTGGCGCGGCTTGGCATTGAAGAAAAAGATCTGCTCAATGCTGCCCAGCGCGCCCGTCGCCACGAATTCAGCAACCACCTGATAATGGCGAAAATAACGCATCTGCTGCCCGACGGACAATCGCAAGTTCCTTTCCCGCGCCAGCTCGACCACCGCCAGCGAGGCCTGGAAGCGGTTGGTCAGCGGTTTGGCGACCAGGGGCGAAACACCGGCTTCCAGGGCCGCAACTGCCTGCCTGTAATGGTACTCGGATGGCGTGTTAATCAGCGCGACATCGGCTGTCGTCGCTCGCAGCGCTTCGTCAAGATCGCGGTACAAAGCGGCTGGCGGCAGCCCATTGTCCTCGGCAGCGCGCGCCAAAGCCGCTGGGCTGATGTCCACGACGGCGGCGATTTCGTGCCAGGGCTTTTCTTTCAGCGAGCGCAGCATCGAGCGGGTGACGCCGCCCATGCCTACGATGACGGAGCGGATTTTCTGATCGGGCGAAATATCTTTCATGGCCGCCTCCTGGCGAGTGCCCTAAGCCTGCAGCAAAGCCAGCAGTTGCGCATGATTGTCCCGCACGGCGCGCCTGCGGTCCTCCCATTGATGCGGCTCCAGCGTGTAATAGCCGGCGTAGCCATCCGCTTGCAGCGCCTTGACCTGCGCTGCCATATCGACGATGCCATCGTTGATCGCCACCACGCCCTGCCCGTGCGCCCAATTCTTGAAGTGTACTGACGACAGAATATCCCGCACCGCCGCATAGCCATCGGGGAAAGCCTGCTCGCCAGATTGCGCCGCATTGCAAGGGTCCCACACCACTTTCACACCCAGCTCGCGCCCGATAGTCGCTAGGTTGGCGCCGGTGTCACTGTAAATGCTGGAGGCGTTCTCCAGCGTGACTTCGATGCCTTCGCGGGCGCAGAGCTCAATCGCGCGCCCCAGATGGTCATATATCTCGGCGGGGATGGCTTCCTCGCGGCTGCTGCGGCGGAAGGTGAAGAGCGTCATGCGCCGCAAGCCCAGCCGCTCCATCAGGCGGAAGGCTTTCGGCAAATCCTGCTCGAAGGTCTGCGCGATAACATCAGTATCCAGCGGTCCTTTGAAGAAACCGGAACTGACGCCGATGAGTTCAATATCATGCCGCGACAGCGTGTCCAGCACTTCTTCTATAGCGCGCTCGGTCACATTGGGGAAGCGCCCGCCTTCCAGCTTGCGCAGCTCATAGGCGCGGATGCCCAGCGGCATGCAGAAATCGACAGCCGCCGCGAAGGAGTCATCGGCTTCGTCGCTGAGGATGGCGAGGCGCTGTGTCCAGTCCGTCATGGCGTCCCTCCCGGTGTCCAGTCGCGCCTATTGTAACCAATCCATCCGCCGCAATACCGCACTTCGTCCTCCGTGCGTTTGCCGTAGCGGCGACACTTGTGTCGCCCGTCTACCCCGTAGCCCGCCCAAAGAGAACCGTGTAGGGGCGACCCACTGGGTCGCCCGCATAATCCACCCCTTGCCTCTCCCTTTAGTTATCCGCCCACAAAGAGTCGCCCTTATAAAGTCCTTTTCTCTGTGCCCTCTTTAGACTCGGTGTCCTCGGTGGTAAGTTTTTGTATTACTTACTTGACACTACTTCTGTGGTTAAGCCATTTTGTCCGGCAGATCGCGCTGCTGCAGCGTTCCCAAAATTGACGGCACATAGCGCATCTGCTGCGCGATGGCTTTGCCCAAGCCCGAATGATCAATGCCGACGGGGAAGCGGCCGATCACCGCCAGCCCGCGCGCCAGATAGCCGCCAATCTCTTCATCGCCCGAGCATGACCAAGCCGCCGCCAGCCCCTCCAGCACCCACTGCGTGCATTGGAACTTGCCGCCAAGCGTGCGATTCTCGCAACTGGTATAACGGAAGTGCCCGCTGTCATGATCGAAGGTATGGCGAATCAGCCAGCGCGCCCCGCCAACGATAGCCTCCGCAACCGCTTCGGCCTGCGTGAGACGGTAGTAACGCATCAAGCCGGACAGCAGCACGCCGACCATGAAGCCTGTTGCGCCGCTACAACGCGGGTATCCGCAGCCACAATGGCTGTCTGTAAGCATGCGCACCCAGCCGCCGCCGGGCGCCTGCCGCTCCAGCACGCGCGCAACTAGTAAACTTGCGGCGTTCAGCGCGGCCGGATCATCCAGCGAGGCCAGCGCGCAAAGATGAATCACATGCCAGCCAGCTTCCCGCGCGTTACTGAAGTCGTAGGCATCAAAGAAGCGCTTTTGCAGCAGCCAGGTCCGCGTCTTTTGCAGCGACTCGTGCGCCGCTTCATCGCCCGTCAGCAGCCAATGCAGCAACGGACCTTCCACCCAGGTATGCGACGGGATGAGGCTGGTGCCGCGCATCTTGCTGCGGAAGAAGGGCGGCAAATACCCGCCCAGATGACCGGGAATGTGCATGGCTTGCCCGCCGACGCGCTGTGCATCAGGCGAGGAATTGACCGTATCGACATCAGCCAGGTGACGCGCCGCTTCCGCCGCCCAATGCGCCCAGCCCGCATCACCGCCGCGCAGAAATTCGCTGTAGCCGCAATAGGCCGAGTCATATTCGTTGTTGCCCCAGGACCAGCCGCTTTCGCCATACCAGTCGCCGAAATTGAGCTGCCCATAGGCGCGGTGCTCCTCGCGGTCGACCTGGAAGCTGCCCAGCGCGCTATCCGTCAGCGTTTCGTAATCGGGCAGGCGCGAGTCACGGCGCGCGCCAATGGCGGGCAGGACATCGCAACGGTTCACATAATCGACGGAGGGCCGCGCCAGGGGCGGTTTCTCCAGCCAGGCGAAGACGCGAGGGTCGCCGCCGAAGTCCAGCAGGACTTCGCTGCTCAAAGCCAAGCCGGCTTTCAGTTTGTAACCAGCTTCGTCCAGCCAGAAATAGAGGCGATGCGGGGCGTGTTCGTCGCCGGGCAGATCGCGTCCGCGCCGTTCAGGGAAGAAACCAAAGTCAATACCCTCAGCGTCGACCGTTAGCGCTTTGGGATAAGTCTGCCAGAAGCTGCGCAGGCTCAGGCTCAGCGACCCCGCTTCGCCGGCGACCTCAATTCGCCCGTCCGCGCGCCCATCACGGAGTTCGCCGCCGACTTCATGCGCCAAGTCATGGTCGTGGCGCAGCCGCCAGCCCCCAGTCAGCCGATAGTCTTCGCCGCCATGCTGCACTGTTTGCGCCTGGAAAGGCATACGCAAGCTGAACTGCCGCAGGGACAGCATCTGGTCGGCTTCGTCAGCCTGAGCAGCTGCGCCTGGCGCGATGACCTCTAGGCGGTGGCGCAGTGTCACGAAGCGCTGCCCGGCATAAGCCCGCAACCACAACTTGCTCCGCAACTGCGTGATGCCGCGCGCATCCCGATGCTCAACCTGATAGACGGCGCTGGTTTCGTCCCGTCGCAACGGCGCTGGCTGGCTGGAATGCAAGGCCTCGCCCTCGCCCAAGACCGCCGTGAATTGCCAATCAGCCAGCTGCAACTCGTCCAGAACCGCGTTTGGGCTGGGGGACGCGCCACCAGTTTGCCGCCCGCTGTTGATATGCAGCGCCGCCCCGGAGGGGTTCTTCGGCACGCGAGTCTCAAAGAGCGCCCACTGCAGCGAACCATCGTCCCAGCGGCTTTGGACTCTTGTGCGAGCAGGCAGCGATTCCCCGCCCGCGCGCAAGCAGCAGTCCTCCACATGAGCTACTTCGCTACGGGCAAAAGGCAAACCAAAGGTCAGCGGCAAGCCTGCCATGTCCGCGTCACGCGCAATGCAGATCTCCAGCGGCACGACGACTTCGTCACCGATCTCGGGAGCAAATGTTGTGTCGATGTTGAGCTTGGCGCTGTCTGTCTCGCCAGCGAAATCACGCGCGGTGATGCTGGCGCTGTAGCGGCGGTCGCGCGACAAGCCATTGAAGTGCAACTGATGCAGGCGGCCCGCCTCGCCGCTTGTCCGGGCGACCGTCGCGCCCGCCTCATCAAGCAGAACTGCCTCGACCGGCACAGCCAGCGCAGTCGTGAAATGCAGTTCGGCGCGGTATTTGCCGTCGTCGCCTGGGCGCAAGCGCCCCTGCAAGTTGTCGATGCGCGGGACGAAGCGGCTGGGCTCGGGCAGCGCATGCAGCAAGACGACGCTTTCAATGCGGTAGTTGCCATTGCCCGGCGCGTTAATCTGCAGCACTTCCATCTCGCCGATGAACTCCACCGCCCGTTCCGCCACGATGAGATGTGGTCGGTTGTCCTGCCGCAGCGGTTCCACGCGCCCGATTTCCATGTCGCCCAGTTTCAGCTCCAGCGGATGTTCTTGTCCCGCCGCCAGATACATCAAGATACCGATGTAGCGCCAGCCAGTATGATCAGCCTGTCCCTCGACCGTCTGCCAAAAGCGATGCCGCAACTGCGCGGGATACCCAGCCAGCGTGCGCACAACACTGGGGACGGGATAGGCGCTCAAACCGATGTCGGGCGTGAAGTTGTAGAGTTTCTCGCTGTCGATGGCGTGCCAGGCATAGTTGCGCGGATCCTCCAGCAGCGCCCGGATTCGCTCCGACTCGCGGATGTCAATATGGGGCAGCAGTTTCATTTTCGTTTCCTCTTCGTAGCACCTAGTCAACTCTTAACTACAGAGGGCGCAGAGATATGGAGGTTGTAGGGGCCAGGCGGCGTCTCGTTGAGACGCCCATTTTGCAGGAATCTGCTGTTTTCCGATGGGCGTGTCCCCTACACGAATTTCACCATCTCGGCGTCCTCCACGTCCTCAGTTAGTCCAACTTAGTCGTTGGAAATCCAACCACAGAGCGCAAGTCTAGTTCAGCGGGCGACACTTGTGTCGCCCCTACAAAGTCCTTTTCTCTGTGCCCTCGTTAGACTCGGCGTCCTCGGTGGTAAGCTTTCGCATAACTTATTTGGTACTACTTCTGTGGTTCAATCGCCTGCTGGATATGCCGCTCAAAATAGGGCAGCATGAAGGGTTTGCGTTCGCCTTTGAAGTGCAGCGCCAGTCTATCGGGATAGTGCCCGTGCATGTCGGCGGCGCGCTTGGTGGAGAAGTTGTAGCGCGCGCAGGGTAAAAAGCGAACATCCAGCCCGCCCAGCCGCCAAGAGAAACTATCGTCCCGCGCGAAGTTGACCTCGGCGAAGAGCTCGCGCAGCACATCCTGGTCGCCGCCCCAGACGGCGGGGGCGACGCCCTTGGGCTGCAAATGCGCCAGCCACAGCTCATGAAAGGCGATCGCCTCATCCAGGCGCCGCCCGTGCGCAAAATTGATGCCGGCGTTGATGGGCCATTTGCGCTCGTCGCGGTAGGTCAGCGCCACAGCGAAGTCCGCCGCAAAGACATGACTCAAGTCGCCATTGATCAAGATATCGCTGTCGAGAAACACAGTATGCCCGCTCGCGTTGCGTATGTGCGCCAGCCAGGCTTTGGCTCGTGAAAGCATCGGCGCGCCGGAATCCAGCGGCAGGCGCACAATTTCGGCTGCGGTCTCCGGCGGGAAGAGCGTGTTTTCGTCCGTCAGGATGCGCACCTGGCAATCGGGATGGAAGCGGCGCGCCGAGGCGAACATCGCGCCCATGTAGCGGTGCGGCTCGGTCACCGTGATGGTCGATGTCATTGAATGGATGCGCGCCATGGTCGCCGCGCTGACATCCAGGTAGAAAGTGACGAAAGTGATGGGCTCAGTCAAAGAGCGGCTCCAGTTCGCGCATCAAGTCGGCTTTCAGCTCGAAGCCGACGCCGGGACTTTGCGGCGGTTGGATGCGCCCGCCCAGCACCGGGATGCCATCGCCAAATCCGCCAAAGGGCTGGAAGACATGCGGATAAGACTCGTTGCCGCACAAGCCCAAGCCAGCCGCAATATGCAGCGCGAATTGATGCCCGCCATGCGGGATGCAGCGCCGCGCCGACCAGCCATGTTGCGCCAGCATGTCCAGCGTGCGCAAATACTCCACCAAACCATAGCTAAGCGCCGGATCCATCTGCAAATAATCGCGATTGGGGCGCAGGCCGCCATAACGGATCAGGTTTTGCGCGTCGATGGTCGAAAACAGATTCTCGCCCGTGGCCAGCGGCAAACTGGTGGCGCTCGCCAGCGCGGCATTCAGTCTGTAATCTAGCGGGTCGCCTGGCTCCTCATACCAAAACAAATCGTAGACTTCCAACGCAGCGGCGTAGTCCAGCGCGGTCTTGAGATCAAAACGTCCGTTGGCGTCCACAGCCAGCGCGCCCGTATCGCCGACGACTTCCAGCGCGGCTTCAATGCGCCGGCGGTCCTCAGCCAGCGACGCGCCGCCAATCTTGATCTTGACCGTGGTATAGCCTAAATCCAGATAAGTCTTCAGTTCGTCTTGCAGGGCGCTCGCGTCCTTGCCAGGGTAGTAGTAGCCGCCAGCCGCGTAGACAAAGACCAACTCGTCAACCGCGCCGCCGCGATAGCGCTCGCCAAGCAATTGATACAGGGGCACTCCCTCGATCTTTGCGACCAGGTCCCATAGCGCCATGTCCAGTACGCCAACCGCCACCGAGCGCTCGCCATGGCCGCCGGGTTTTTCGTTGGCCATCATAATGTCCCAGGCTTTGATGGGGTCAAAGTTGTTGCCGTCGTCCGCGAGCAAGTCCGCCGCCGGCGCGTCCAGCAAACGCGGGATGAAACGGTCGCGCAGGAGACCGCTCTGCGAGTAGCGCCCATTGGAATTAAAGCCGTAGCCAATGACCGGCTCCCCAGCGCGCATGACATCGCTTTTGATGCCGACCACTGAGACAGTCATCTGCGAGAAATCAATAAAGGCGTTGCGGATGTCGGATTTGATCGGTACGACGCGCTCGGCAATGGCGGTGATTTTCATAGGACACGCTTCCCTTCCAGGCGGTCAAGACTGCGCCAGGCTTCGCGCCGATTGTGTATGGGCAGGGCATCGCCAAGCAAGCCGCTATGCGCTGGATCTTCGTATCGAGCGAAGAATTCTTCCAGTTTTGCCGTCAAGCGCCCGGCTGTGGCAGCATATTCGGGGTCGTCATAGAGGTTGATGATCTCGCGTGGGTCAGCGATCAGATCATGCAGCAGGTTCTCGCCGCCGGCATAGCGTTTCACCAGCTTGAAGCGCCGCTCGCGGATGGCGCGCGTCGTGCCGTACTCGCCGATAATGCAGTCGCGCCAAGCCATGTCCTGCCCACGCAATATCGGCAGGAAGCTTTCGCCCGGGTAGAGGCTGCGCTCCTCTGGGGTGGCGCGAGCCACATCCAGCAGGGTCATGAACAGATCGCAATGCGTGACGAATGCCTCATGGCGCTGCCCAGACGGGATCTGCCCGAGCCAGTTGAGGATGAGCGGCACGCTTATGGACTCGTCCAGCATGTTCAGCGGTTGGCTGCCGTTGCCTTTGCCCCAGAGGCCGTGATGCCCCATGTTCAGCCCGTGGTCAGATGTATACACGACCAATGTGTTTTGGCGCGCGTTCTGTGCCTCCAGCTCGTCCAGCAAGCGACCGACTCCCTCATCAATCATACTGACGGAGGCGTAATACTGCGCCAAGCTCTCATGCGGGTCAGCTGGCGGGGTGGGATGCCTGCCTCTTTCACCAAAGGGATATGGCGCATCGGCCGGGATATCGCGGAAGCTGGCGCGGCGATAGTACGATACCAGCCGCTCGGCACGGTTGACCCAGGGGTTGTGCGTGGTCGCGTAACCGACGAAGAGGAAGAAGGGCTTGTCCGGATCTCGTCCGCGTAGAAAGTCGATCGCGGCTTCGCTGATGATTTGACTGTCTTGCCCGCGGCGACTGATCACCCGGCCCTGATCGCTGTAGCGGTTGCTCCCGCCGAAGTTCTTGGGCGTCTTGCGCCAGGCGCTGTACCAGTAGGCAAAGCCGCGCTTGGGGGTTTCGCCCGCGCCGCAATGCCATTTGCCGCAGAGCGCCGTCATATAACCCGCGGCCTGCAGATACTCCGCCAGCGTGGGGATACCCGCCAGCCAGTCCGTCGCTTGCACAGGCGGGTCGTCTTCGGCGAGGTGGTCATGTACGCCATGCTGCGATGGATAAAAGCCTGTCCAGAAGCTGGCGCGGGCGGGCGAACAGACTGGGCAAGGCGTGAAAGCCCCCTGCATTTGCGCGCCGCTGTCCGCCAGCCAGCTCAGCGCAGGCGCATGAATCTCGCTGTTGCCATAGTTCGGCAGCGCCCACTGCGCATGGTCGTCACTGAAGAAGACGAGGATATTCGGCTGCATGCGGCGCTACGACGCTTTCGTCCGGCTGATGGCGGCGAAGGGATTCTCGCGCGCGATATAGGCATCCAGCTCGGAAGTGTCGCGTTGAAAGAAGACTTGGGCGGCTGGGGCGCGGCTATAAGGCTTGATGGGGACGCCGCGCCGCGCCAGGATGTGCTTGGCGGAGGCGGGGAAACCATGCGCCACCATCACAGCGTAGAAAGCCAGCAGCTTCTCTTGCGCCGCGTCTCGCAAGTCGGCCGGCAGCGTCAAATCACAGACCTGGGCGCAGAGTTCCGGCGCGACGATCGGCATCCAGCCGCAGAATCCCCAGCCGCCCGCTTGCAGGGACGGTGGCAGCACCTGCAAATTGGCTTGGTATATCTTCAGCGGGCTGCCTGCGGCCGCCTTGACCTTGGCGCTGAAAGTTTCCAACTGACGGCAAGTGTCCTTCATAAAGATATAGCGCCCCGTGGCCGCCACCGCCGCGACTTCAGCAGGTTTGAGCAGGCGATGCTCCGGTTCCGGTAATTCGTAGATGCCCAGACGCGCCTGCGAGTCGACCAGCCGCGTCAATTTCAGCAGTTGCCCGCCCAAGTCATCGGCGCTGGGCAGCAATGACAAGCCAACCACGGCCACATCTATGCCTTTCTCGTAGATATGCTGCAGGCTGCGCGCTTGATCCGCCAGCGTGACGCCGAAGTTGCCCACCGCAGCGATGACGAGGTTTTGACGCGGACGCGTCGCTACAAACTCCGCGAGGCGCAAACGCTCCTCGTTGTCCAGCAGGATCACTTCACTGGCTTGCCCCAGCGCCAGCAAGCCCGGAATACCCAGCGCGTCATAAAAGTCCAGCAGCGCGCCGACCGCCGGCAAGTCCAGTTCATCGTTTTCGTCAAATGCCGTGAGCAGGATGGGCAAAGCGCCCTGCGGCATACAGAATTCGCTCATGATCAGTCTCCAGCGCGGTATTTGACAGGCGGACGCGCAGAAATCGTTTTCTGCTCCCAAGTATACCCGATAAGCGTGGCGAGTCCAAATCTGGCGCGGATGTGCTGCCAATGCTAATCCCTTCTCCAGCCCATAGCGAGACTACCCCTCCCCGAACATCGGGGAGGGGAGCTAAAGCAAGCGAAATCGCGATCCCATTTCCGTCTCAGCATTTACACGAAGCGCGGCGCCCCATCCGGTCGCCCCTACAATGCGCTGTTTTGGGCGGGCAACGGCGATTTACGGTTTCGCCCGTGCAGAGTCCGCCATTGGCAAGCCTCCTCCCGACTTGACGGGGAGGCCGAAGGGGGTTTATGAACCGGCGCGAATCCATTTGACAAAGCGCTGGTACTGCGTTAAACTGGCGGAAATCGTTTTCTGGTTTGGCGATTACAGGTTCAAGTCTTGTCGCATAGAGTCACCATTCGCGATGTCGCTGAGAAAGCCAATGTGTCAGTTGGCTCGGTGTCGCGCGCGCTGAACAATTACCCTCATGTCTCGTCCGAGCTGCGGGACCGCGTCATGAAAGCCGCCAGCGCGTTAAATTATCAGCCGGCTTTTCTGGCTAACGGCTTGCGCCGCGGGCAGACCAACTCCATCGGCTTCCTGGTCGGGACGATCGCCAATCCCGTCATATCCACCATCTTTGAAGCCGCCTCGGAAGCCCTGGCTGCCAACGGCTTCGCCATCACGCTGGTTTCGTCGCGCAACCAAGCGCAGTTGGATGTCGCTTGTTTGCGCCTGCTGGCCAGCCGTCAAGTCAGCGGCTTGATCGTCTCTTCCGCCTCCGAATCGCCGAAGCCAGCCAGCCAAACCATTAAAGAACTGGGACTGCCGACTGTGATGCTGGACAGAGAAAGCGTGGCTGGCGATCGCGTCTATGCCGTGCAATCGGATCACCATGGCAGCATGCGCGATGCCGTAAGCCACTTGCTGGACAAGGGGCACCGCGATATCGCCTTCATCGGCGGTCCCGAGGGCTTCTACCCGACGCGGCAGCGTTATGTCGCCTTCAAAAGCGCCTTGGCAGCGAATGGCTTGCCGCTGAGGCCCCAACTGGCGCGTTTTGCGCCCTTCACGGAGACGGACGCCTTTGCCGAGGCGCTGCTGCTCTTGCGCAGCCGACCGCGTCCTTCCGCCTTGATCGTGGCCGGCAATATCATTCTAATCGGCGCGTTAATGGCGCTGAAAGACCTGGGCGCGCTTGTCGGCAAAGACATCGCCTTGGTCGCCTGCGACGATATCAATCTCACGCGGCTATATCACCCGCCGATAAGCGCCATCCAGCGCGACTTGAATCTGCTCGGCGTGACTGCTGCCCGCCTGCTGCTGCAAGGCATACAAAATACAAATGGCGAAAGGGCGCCCGCTATCAAGTTGCCGACGCAGTTGGTCGTCCGCGAGTCCTCAGATTTTGTCTGGGCGCCCTGATGAGGGGCTGGCGCGGGGGAAAGGAGAATTGCGAGCGAAGAAACTGGCAGAGGGTACTCAGCATCGGCTACATTTGATGGATGCGCCACCGCGCGCCCATTAATGAGCGTATCAAACACATTCACAAGGAGGTAATAATGTCCAGAAAGTTGCTTACACTGTTCGTCCTCGCCCTGGTCCTGTTGCTCAGCGCGACCGGAGCCATGGCGCAGGATCAGGTACTGCGCATCGCGACCGGTTCGTCTGGCGTGGCCAACTTCAGCTTCCAGATTCTGTCCGCCGGTGGCGACCAGCAGAATTGGATCACCTTCCAGTCCGTGCCACCGCTTTACTTTGATGTCGACTTCAACTTGCAGACCGGCTATTTCAACGCCTGGGAGTCAAACGAAGACGGCACCCTGTGGACTTTCTCGATTGATCCCGACGCCCGCTGGTCAGATGGCACTCCCATCAACGCGCAGCAAGTCATCGACAGCTGGCAGGTGCAAGCCGCGCCGCTCAACAGCGTTGGGCGCATCCGCACCTATCTGGGCAATGTGGCCGGTTTCGCCGACGCCCGCGAGATGGCTGCCGAAGACGCCATGACTGTCGATGTCAGCGGTCTCTCCGCGCTTGATGATTCGACCGTGCAGGTCGAGCTGGTGCTGCCGGATCCGATCTTCTTCTGGCGCATCGCCACCGCGCACATGGCTATCGCCCGCGCCGAGGATGTCCTGGAGCATGGCTTCAACGAATTCTGGAAGCCGGAGAACAACCCCATCGTCAACGGTCCCTTCATCCTCACCAGCTTCGACCCCGACCAGCAAACGGCGGAGATGACGCCCAACCCCGAATGGTGGAAAGATGGTCCCCTGCTGGAGAAGGTCACCTTCCAGTTCGTGCCCGACCAGACGATTGTCGGCACGATGGTGCTGAATGACGAGATTGACGCCAGCCTGGCGCCAGCGCCTTCGGTATTGCGCTCGCAGATGCCGGATTATTTCCGCCAGTTCGACGCCATCGGCTTCAACACCTTCTGGATGCAGCCGACCCGCGAGCCGACCAATGATCCGCTGGTGCGCGAAGCGCTGATCAAATCTGTCGATTGGAACGCCGTCTTCCAGGCCGCCTTCCCCATCGAAGGCAGCGGCGTCATGACCACGCAGACCCTGGACGATATCGTCACCTGCCAGAACCCGGACGCGACCGGCTATCCCTATGATATCGAAGGCGCGCAAGCCGCCCTCGCCGCATCCAGCTATGGCAGCGCCGAGAACTTGCCGAAACTGCGCGTCACTCCGCGCGGCAGCAATGAATTCAACAACCGCGCCCTGCAAGCCGTCATTGAATTCTGGCGTCAGAACCTGGGCATCGAAAATGTGGAGTTCCAGCAGGACCCCAACAGCTTCGGCGACGATTACGACAAGATCAACCTGAGCCGCGACGATGTCGTCATTCGCTTCCCCGATGCCGCCACCTACATGTGGGCAGCCGGTCACTCGGCTGGTCCCGTTCCCAGCAGTTCCATGCTGAACGGCTACATGAATGAGGCGCTGGAAGCGGCCGTCAACGAGGCGCTGACCCTGCAGCCGGATGATCCGCGCCGCTGTGAACTGGCCCTCGAAGCGCAGATGCACTACGAGAACGACCATGTCATCATGCACTTCGGCAAGCCCTTGCGCAGCGCCAACGCCCGCGAGCATGTCAAGGAATACTACAGCGGTCCCGATGTCAGCGTCATCGAACCCTGGAAGATCTACATCGACCGCATGTAGGCCTGTGCCAAGCCCCGCACTGGGGCAATCTGTAAGGGCGACTTGCAAAGTCGCCCGCCGCTTTATGGGGCTACCCCGCCTTAGCTCCCCGAATCATCGGGGAGCTAAGGCGGGCGAAATCGCGACGTCGCGTGGATTTCAACGCTTATGCGAATGCTCAGCGAAACCTTCCCCCCATTGATATGGGGGAACCGAGGGGAGTAGACCAGGGGCGCAGGGTGAGGGAAAGGAAATCGCCATGGCCACATTCCTGCTAATTCGTCTGCTGCGCTGGTCGGTGGGCTTGCTGCTCATCCTCTTCATCACCTACGGCATGATGTTCTACGGCGCTGGCGACCCGATCCGCATGATGTTCATCCAGGGCGAAGACTTCGACACGGAAGATGAAGTGGTCATGCTCGCCCTGCGTAAAAAATACGGCTTGGACGAGCCCTTCCTGGTGCAATTTGGCAATTACATCAACAATCTCGTCGCAGGTGACTGGGGGCGCTCCATCCGCCTGCAGGTCGACCGCCCCGTCCTGGAGATCGTGCGATTCCGCTTGCCGATATCCATGCAGATGGGCTTGGCGGCCACAGTCATAGGCGCCTTCGTGGGCGTTGGCTTGGGTGTGCTGGCGGCGCTGTATCACAATCGCTGGCTGGACCGCCTGATTGTCAGCAGCGTCCTTTTCATCAACGGCATCCCCATCTTCGTCACCCTGCCCATGCTGCTATTGCTGCTGGTCTTGCAGCTCAAGCTCATTGATGTGCCCTATGGCTGGAGCGGCTTGTTCCATATCGACGCGGCGCTGCCCGTCGCCGTGATCTCCATTGGCGTGTTGCCCATCGTCGTGCGCCAGACCCGCTCCGCCATGCTGGAGATTAAGGGACAGCAATATGTGACCACCGCCCGCGCCAAGGGCGTGCCAGAAGTCTGGATCATCATGCGCCACATGCTGCGCCCGGTCATGACGCCGGTGGTGACCACCCTGGGTCTCATCATGATCGGCTTGATCAACGGCTCGCTGTTTGTGGAATACATTTTGAATATCCCCGGCTTCGGCTTGTTGACTATCGAAGGCATCAAAAAAGTCGATTACCCAATTATCATGTCGGTGGCGGTCATCGGCACGATGATCATTTTTGTCAGCAACTTCCTGGTCGATATCATCTACCCCATCCTTGACCCGCGGGTGAGAGCACAATGAGCGAAGTTTCGCCCGGCGCAAAAGTAAAGGTCGCCCGCGCCCTGGATGACGGCAGCATCGCCATTGGCGAGCAGCGCAGCCTCTGGCAGGACGCCTTCCGGCGTTTCCGCAGAAACTGGCTGGCGGTCGGCGGCTTGCTGATCGTCCTGCTGTTTCTGTTTCTAGCCATCGTGGGTCCGCATATCGCGCCCTACGACTTCCTTGAGCAAAATATCATGCAGGCTTTCCAGGGTCCGACGTTGGAACATGCCCTGGGCACGGATGACCTGGGCCGCGATGTCTTCAGCCGCATGCTGCATGGCGCGCGCACAGCCGCCTTGGTCGCCTTCTTCACCACGGCCATCAGCCTTGTCATCGGCATGCTTTTTGGCGCCTGGTCGGGCATCCGCGGCGGACGCGCCGACGAATTCCTCATGTGGATCAGCGACTTGATCCAAGCCGTGCCGGGTCTGCTGCTGGTGATTTTGATCAATACCACCCTGCGACGACCCATCATCAACGCCTTTGACAACCTCTACATGCAAACGCGCGATCCCTTCTTTCTCAACACGCTTTGGCTGGATTATGTCCTCGTCTTCAGCGCTCTGGCTTTGATCGCCTGGCCCGGCTTGGCGCGGCTGGTGCGCGGGCAGGTGCTGAGCATCAACGAAGAAGATTATGTGCTGGCGGCGCGCGCCTTGGGCGCTTCGGAATTTCACATCATGCTGCGTCATGTCATCCCCAACGCCTTGGGACCGCTGGTGGTCGCGGTGACGGCCAGCATGGGCGGCGCGGTGACGCTGGAAGCCGGCTTGAGCTTCCTGGGCATCGGCATCCAACCGCCAAACGCCAGTTGGGGCTCGATGCTGGATGAAGGCAGACGTCTTTGGCAGGTCTTCCCGCATCTCATGCTCATTCCGGCGGCGACCATCGGCATCATTCAAGTGGCTTTTGTCTTCTTGGGCGATGGCTTGAACGACGCTCTGGACCCGCGGCGAAACAGCTGAGGAAATGGCTTGGCGACGAACTCATGACCGCGGCCAGCTCTCTTCCGCCCGCAGCCTGAAGGGATAGGAAAGGTCTTGCTTTGCCGAGAACCATCACGCTAACGGTGTGCCTGTCGCAGTTGTCCACATTTGGCAAATTGGATGTTTCGGGCAATTTCGACAGCGAAATGTCTCTCTACCGCTTGCTGCAGGAGATGGGCATCCAGGTACAGCTATTCACTCATGGCGGGCGGGAAGAATATGCTTATGCGAAACGGATTCATGGCATGCGCATCCTCTGCAATTGGCTCGGCTTGCCGCACCCGATCTACGAGCGGCGTTCCCATTTGCTGCATGCTCCCGCCCTGCTGAGTTCGGATATCGTCATGACGCACAAACCCTCGGCGCTGAGATCGGCATTACGAGCGGAATGGGCTTGGCGCATCCCCTTTGTCTTCAGAGCCAGTTTTCACTGGTCTTCCAACCTGCCAGTCTTCCGCCCCGACGACCATGACTTTATTGCCCGGGTGGCAGGCATGGAGCGACGAGCCCTGGACCGCGCTGTCCAGATCATCGCCAGCACGCAGGACATCGCCGACTTGTTGATCCAGCAAGCGCCCTCCGCCGCTTCCAAAGTGAAAATCATCCCCAACTATGTCGATACACAGATCTTCCGCCCCATACCATGCGAAAAAAAATATGACCTGGTCTACGTCGGACGCATTGAATCCATAAAGAACCTGAGCGCGCTTTTACAAGCCGTGGAGCAACTCGGCATCACAATTGCCATCATTGGCGGCGGCACCGTGCTGGAAGGCGGCAAAGACCGTGTCAGAGACGAAGAAATCCTCCTCCATAAGCGATTCGGCGACTTGGACGGACGGATCCACTGGCTTGGCAGGGTGAAAAACGAGAAGTTGCCGCCTTACATCAATCAGGCTCGCGCATTTGTGCTGCCTTCGCGGAGAGAGGGGCATCCGCGGGCTATGATAGAGGCGATGGCATGTGGGATGCCGGTCATAGGCACCAGAGTCTTCGGCATCAAAAGTGTTCTGCAGCACGAGGTCACCGGCTATCTTTGCGATACTGACAGCGACAGCATCGCGCAGGCAATTGAGGCTGTGCTTGCGCAGCCAAGCCTCATGCAGACAATGGGCGAAAATGCCCGTCAATACGCGCTACAGCATTACTCATTGCCAGAGCTGGCGCAGCAATTCTATGACTCGCTGCATGAGATTGCGCGGCATCATCCAGCCGGAGGCGCGCCCGGACGCCTCGCAGGCTACTTCACGCGCCGCTTGTAGCGCGTCCGCAGATTCAACGAGGCGCTTCACATGGTGGATAAAGGCTGCCGAACAATCCTCGACCGACCGAGCCTGCACGACAATATTTCCTTCCACTTTGACAAAGGCGGAAAATTAGACCATTCGGCAGCAAGCCCAAGGAAGGGATGACCGTTGTCTAGACAATTGCGCCTTGCCTATGTACTCAACCATGGCGACTCGCTGCGCCGATGGGACGAAGCGGGCTTGCTGCGCGCGCAATCCACACTCGTGCGAGCATTCCAGGCACAAGGCCTGCGCGTAAGCCTCATCAGTTTTGGCGGACGCGACGAGCAGGATTATCAATCGCAATTGCCTGGCATAAAGATACTTTGCAATGGGATGGGCTTGCCGCCTAAACTCTACGCCCGCCGCATTCATCAACTACATGCGCGGCAACTGTTAAACTGTGACCTGGTCGAGACGGCCGACGCGTCCGCCATTGTGCCGGCGCTGCGCATCGCCTGGGCTTGGCAAATCCCGCTTGTTTATAAATTCCTTTTTGTGCTCTCTTCCCTGCGACGCCGCACCATGCCAAACGACAATCAACTGATTGCGCACTATGAAAGCCTAGAGAAACGCGGACTGCAAACCGCTAAGCTCGTCATCGGTCCAACAAAAGAGACCCTCGATGAACTGACTGCCTTGCATCCGCCACCCCACGCGAAGACAACAGCCCTGCCCAGCTTTGTCGACACGGACCGCTTCTGCCCAATACCGCAGGAAAAGCAATATGACCTGATCTATGTCGGGCGGCTGACGAAGGTCAAGAACCTCGGCGCGCTGCTGGAAGCGGTCGAAAGGCGAAAGCGAACAATTGCTATCATCGGCGGGGAACTTCCGCATAGGCAGGGCGGGGCTTACGACGATGAGGCGGCGCTCAAAGCACGTTTCGGCGACCTGGATGGACGCATTTCCTGGCTTGGCAGAATGAAGCAAGACGACCTGCCGCCGTACTTCAACCAGGCGCGGGCATTTATCATCTGCTCGCACAGCGAGGGGTCGCCACGCGCGCTCTTTGAAGCCATGGCTTGCGGCTTGCCAGTGATTTGTTCCAATGTGCCAGAAATGAAGTACAGGGTGAATCACAAAATCAACGGCTATCTTTGCGGCACGGATACCGATAGTATCGCCAGCGCTATCAAAACTGTATTGACGCAACCGGAATTGATGAAGACGCTGGGCACAAACGCACGGCAATACGCCCTTGAGCAATTCTCCCTGCCTCAGCTCGCCCGGCGCGAATACGAACTCCTGCGTGAGGTCGCCCAGCGCCATCCAGTCGCGAGCGCGCCAAAACGCCTGGCTCAATATCTCTTCAGACAAAATGACCAAAACACGAAAGGATAATTTCATGTTTGACAAACCCTGGACGGGCGTGCTGCCGGCGACACTCTGCCCCTTCAACAGCGACGACTCCCTGGACGAAGCGGGCTTGCGCGGATATGTGCGCTATCTGGCTTCGGTCGCGGATGTGACCGGGCTGGTCTGCAACGGGCATACTGGCGAGGTCATGTCCCTGCGCAATCACGAGCGCGCCCGCGTCACCGAGGTCATCGCCGACGAAGTGGGGGACCGCGTCAAGGTCGTTTCCGGCGTTTGCGCGGAGGGCAGCGATGAGGCGATCGCCCAAGCGCTGGCCGCCAAAGCTGTCGGCGCGGATGCCATCCTGCTCATGCCGCCGCATCACTGGCTGCGTTTCGGGCGCACGAGCGAAACCGCCGTCGGCTACTTCCGGGATGTGGCCGAGGGCGCTGACATCGATATCATCGTGCATCAATACCCCGCCTGGACGAAAGCCGGCTACAGCCTGGCCGAGATGCTGGAGATGGTCGAAATCGAACGTGTCGTCAGCATCAAAATGGGCACCCGCGACATGTCCCGCTGGGCTCACGACTACCGCAATCTCAAACGCGCCGCCCCCGATGTCAGCATTATTAGCTGCCAGGACGAATACCTGTTGGTCACCCTGCTGGATGGCGCGGACGGGGCGCTAGTCGGCTTCGCCGGCTTCGTGCCCGAACTGATCACGGCGCTGGTGCGGGCGGCGCTTTCCGGCGATTTGGAGCAAGCTAACTTCCTGCAGAACAAGGTGCGCCCGCTCTCGCAGATCGTCTACCGCTTCGGCGAACCATCCAGCGACGCCCACCAACGCATGAAATGCGCCATGACCCTGCTGGGCAAGTTCCCGTCTATGCACATGCGCCGCCCCATCCGTCCGCTGCCCGCTGAGGAGGTCGCGCGCATCGCCGACGAACTGGAAGCGGCGGGCTTCAAAGTGGTGGCGAAGGCGGTCGCCTAGATGGCTCGCGGCAGCGTCTTCCCGTCCGAGTCGCGCGCCTTTCAGGATTCTCTTACGGGCGCGCGCCTCCGTCAGGTGACAGACCAGCCCTGCATCCACCATCATCCTTTTTTCATCGTGCCCGCCTATGACGACGCCATGGCGCGGCTGGTCTTCGTCAGTCATCGCAGCGGACGCCCCGAAATCTACGCCGAAGACCGTGACTCCGGCACCCTCGTCCAGTTGACCGAGCGCGCGGATCTCGCCGAGTATTCAATTTATCCCTCGCGCGATGGCCACTGGGTTTACTACACGGCTGGCACTGGCGGCTATCGCGTCTGCACGGAAACCCAGCGCGAAGAACAGCTGCTGGATTTCGCCGATATTCGCCTGCGCGAGTCGGGCATGGTCGCTGATGCCATGGGCACGACAGCGCTGAGCTTCGATGACCGCTATTGGGCGCTGCGCTTCAGCCAGGCGGGGCGCGCTAACCTGGCGATTGTGGACACAGCCAACGGCGACTGCCAGGTCATCCTGCAGCGCGACACCATCGCCCATTTGATGTTCTGCCCCGACGACAGTGACTTGCTCTATTATGCCGGTCCGCTCAAAGACCGCGTCTGGGTCATACAGCGAGATGGGGGCGGCAATCGGCGCTTGTACGCGCGCCAGCCCGGCGAGTGGATCACCCATGAAGTCTGGATTCCAGGCAGGCGCGAGTTGGCTTTCGTCGACTGGAATAAAGGCATACGCGCCATCCATGTCGATACGGGCCTAGAACGGCGGGTAACTTCGTTTAATGCCTGGCATGCCGTCTGCAACCGCGCAGGCACGCGGATGGTCGCCGACACCAACTTCCCCGATATTGGCATCCAGCTATTTGACCCGCGCGATGGCGTCGGCGAGCCAACAACGCTATGTCATCCCGAAGCCAGCAACGAAGGCGCGCACTGGGCGGGAGCCTTTCCCTATGAGGACGGTCCCATCAAGGTCTACGCGCCGCAGCACACACACCCGCATCCGTCCTTTTCGCCGGATGGCAAGCGCGTCGTCTTCACCAGCGACCGCAGTGGCATGGCGCAGGTCTACGAAGTGGAGATACCGGAAGATGACTTGGAAAGGCTAAACAATGAGCTTGACTGAACCCCTCGCCGTCGCGCTAATCGGCACGGGCAACCGCTCCAAAACGACCTACCGACCCATCTTCGAGTATCTCAAGCCCTGGGTCAACATCGTCGCCGTCTGTGACCCAGTTCGCGAATCGGCCGACGAATTTGCCGAGTCCCTGGGCGTGCCCGCCTTCTATGACCTGCAAGCGCTGGTGGCTGCCCGCCCCATGGAAGCGGCTTTCGTCGTCAGCCCCATCCCCTCCCATCACAGCATCTGCTGCACGCTGCTTTCGCAGGGCGTGCATGTCAATGTCGAGACGAGTATGTGCAACCTGCTGATCCAGGCGCAGGAGATGGTGCAGGCGGCGAAGGACGGCAAGGCCATTCTGCGCATCGCCGAGAATTTCTTCCGCTTCCCCTTCGACCGCATGATGAAATTGATCGCGGCCGACAGCTTCATCGGCGATGTCAAACGGCTGACCTGCTGGCACGATCATACCGGCTACCACAACAACTCACGCTGGATTCATTTTTTCGGCGCGCATCCCGTCGCCGTGCAAGCCATCGCGCATGAGATGCCCACCGTCGGGCACTATCAGTTGGCGCACCGCTATCACGAAAGCGAGCGCTATCGGGCGCATTTCTACTGGTTCCCCGATGACGCTCTCGTAATCGACCATGCCGGCAACATCAAGAGCATGCTGGGGCGCTACCCGAGACCGGGCTATACGGAACTGGCGGGCGCTCGCGGCGCGATCGTGCAGCAGGCAGCGCCGGGCTGGCATGGCGAGAGCGAAGTGCGCTACTGCACGGACGCGGCGCTGGCTGCTGGCGGGCGGCACGACCTCAGCTACCCTATCGTGCATCTGAGCGACGGGCGGGACTGGCTCTCGTCGCATGTCGATCTGCCGGGCAGGCGCATTGAATATATCAATCCCTATCGCCTGGGCGCCAGCGCCTACCACCGTCGCAATTATTACAGCGCCGCTGTCATCGGTCATATCGTCGATTTTGCCGAGACCGTGCGCGGCCTGCGGGAGTCCGAATACGACGACCAGGACGCGCTGATGGCCATGATGATGGATGTGGCTTGCCGCGAATCGGCAATGCAGGCGGGGGTACGACTAACCCTGCCCCTGGACGGCGAGCTGGAATCGGAAGCGGCGCTGCGCGACAAGCTGCGCAAACAATTCGGCGTCGACCCGCTGGATATCGAAGGCATGCTGGCCATCAGCCATCCACGCCCCTAGGGATGCCCGATAATTCACCGCTTGACTGTGTAATCTACCCTTCCGCCCATGAAGAACCGTATAGGGGCGACCCACTGAGTCGCCCGTAATGCCTCACCCCTTCAACCGCCTGATCTCTGTGTCCGCTGTGTTCTCTGTGGTTCACTACTCTTTGTGGCTTGACGAGAAGAGGAGCGCCACCACAGCGCACTTGGTGAATTAGTACGCATTGCGCCCTATTCCAGAGGCATTTGCCTTGCCGGCATGACTGTGGTATGCTACAATCCAGTTACGAAATCGATTTCGTAAGCGGTTGATTTGCCAGCCCCTGCTGTGACGAGGCGTTTTGTGTCATGCCCATAACCATAAAAGACTTGTCTACGGAATTGGGCTTGTCCCCGTCAACCGTGTCCAAAGCGCTCAACAACCGCGGCGATGTCTCCCCGCAAACCAAAGAATCCGTGCTGCGGGCTGCTCAAGCCATCGGCTATCAACCCTCCGCCGCAGCGCGCAGCCTGCGCCGACAACGCAGCGACAAAATAGGCTTGCTCGTCAACTATCCAATCTACAAAGTCTCCGACTTTCTGGCGGAATTGATCCCCAGCATGGCCACCGCCGCCGAAGAAGTTGAGTACAACCTCATCCTGTATACCGCTATGGCCGGCAATGCCGAGCGCATCAAGAGTCTCTGCCGCTCCCGCGAGGTCGATGGCCTCATCGTCGTCTGGCCACCGGAGCGGACTGAAATGGCGCGGCTCTCGCAGCTGATGCGCGAAGAAAACATGCCGCACATCGTCCTGCCGCGCCGCCTCCATGACCAGGCGACATCTTTCGTCGCCGCCAATCACATCCAAGGTGGTCGCATGCTGACTGAGCATCTGATCGACTTGGGTCACCGACGCATCGGCTTCGTCCGCCGCCCAGAAGTCTACGAGACCGACTCGGATCGGCACGAGGGCTACCGCCGTGGGCTGGCTTCTGCCGGCATCCCCTATGACGAGTCGCTGATTGTCGTCAGCCGTTCCGAAGACGCGGATGATGTCGAACGGACATTTCTCGCCTTCCGCGGGATGCTGCAGCCGCCGACAGCGATCGTCTTTTTCACTGACCCGATGGCGATTCAAGCCATGCGCTTGGCTTGGGAGCAGGGCATCCGCATCCCGCAAGACCTGTCCATCACCGGCTATGACGGCCTCCTGTCATCGGCTGTCACCGTCCCCGCCCTGACTACAGTCCGCCAACCGATGCAAGCCATGGGCGCGTTGGCTGTGGAGACATTGCTGAGCATGATAGAGGATCGCTGCCACGAGCCGCGCCAATTTACGCTGCCCGTGGACTTGATCATCCGCGATTCTACCGGACCCAACCTGTGAGGCTGATGTGTCTTTTCGCGTTGATGATAGGGCGCCGTGCCCAAATGAGGAAGAGGTGGTGACAGCCATTTTGGCGCACCTTTTTGCACTGTCCGAATGCTGTTCTATGTGTTGAAGTAAAGGAGCACAACATGCGTAAGTTGATCGTAATTTTGTCCTTGCTAGGGCTGCTGATTGGCATCCCGGCATTCGCCCAAAGCGGCGGCGCCTGCAACATCGATGCGCCCGCTGAAGCCGTCGAACTGCAGCTAATCAGCTGGCCCTTCGCCATTACCGAGTTCTATGCCGCGGAGATGGAAGCATGCAGCGAGGTCGAAAACCTCACCATCAATGTCAACCTGATCGACTCCACCAGTCTGCAAGAGCAGGTGCGGCTGGCGCTGTCCACTGGTGGCGATTCGCCCTACGACATCATTCATGGCGCGAATGGTCAAGTCAGCGAGTGGGGCGCACCTGGCTGGGTCATGCCGCTGAACGACTTGGTAGAGAAGTATCGCGACGAGTATGACCTGGACGACATCCCCCAGAGCGCCTGGGACGATGCCACATTGGACGGCAACATCCTCGGCGTGCCGGCTGTCGGCAACACGCTGCACCTGGTTTATCGCGCCGATGTCTTCGAAGCCAACGACTGGGCTGTCCCCGATACCTACGAAGAGCTGTGGGCGCTTTGCGATACCATCGGCTTCGACAACATGGACTGGGAGCTGCCTTTCGCCCTGGATGTATCCCGCGCCCGCGCCTGGGAGCTGGAGTTCTTCATGCTGCTGCGCGCTCTGGGCGGCGATTATCTGGGTGACAATCTGATGCCCACCTTCAACAACGACCAAGGTGTCGAGGCTGTCGATGTCATGATCGAGACGGTTGACCGCTGCGTTGGCGCAGACGGCATCGGCTATAGCCTGAACGAAATCCAGCAAGCGCTGGGTGGCGGCACGCTGCCGATAACCAAGATCTGGGCGAGCCGTGCCGCTGGCATGCGCGACCCCGATATGTCCGACCTGGGCGAGGCGATCGCCTTTGCGCCAGCCCCGCGCGTAACAGCCGATGGTCCGCGCGCTGCCTCCGGTTGGAATGATTTCTACTTTATCCCGGCCACCACCACCAACGACCCGGACTTGATCTTCCAGGTCATCATGGAAACGGTTGACGCCGCCAGCCAGCAGGCCGCCGCCGCTGTGGGCATGACGACGCGCCTGTCCGCAGCTGAATATGGTGGTGCCTACCTGCCCGCCGCCAGCCAGACTATCGCCGAGGGTATCGGCAACTACCAGAAGACCTTCGCCAACAATATCGCCATCGCCAAGCTGGTCGAATACCTGCCCTTGGTCTATATCGGCGATATGACCGGGGCTGAAGCGCTGGATGCCGCCGCCGCCGACTATGTCGCCGAAGCCACTGCACAAGGCTTCATCGAGGGCTAGGACCACTTGCCCATAACCCCTCTCCAAGCAATTTGCCGGGGAGGGGCTCATCCCAACAAGCAGGCTAGCGGAAAGGCACAGTCCATGAAACGCGACACCTTTTTTGCATTCGCCTCGCCCAGCGTCGCCATCATGCTGCTGCTGATGGTTGTGCCTCT
Organism: Anaerolineae bacterium; assembly: GCA_034420985.1. GTDB lineage: Bacteria > Chloroflexota > Anaerolineae > Aggregatilineales > Phototrophicaceae > UBA6055. The sequence goes on from DAOUKU010000054.1 coordinate 55,326, forward strand.
CGCCATTGCCATCTGGCTCGGCTTCCACTACATGACCTTCCGCAACATCGCCGCGCCCGAATTCGTCGGCTTGCGCAATTACAGCGACGTCCTTTCCGATCCGCGGTTCTGGCGCTCCTTTAATTTCACCGCGCTCTACACCGCCATCGTCGTGCCCAGCTGGGTCGTCATTGGCTTCATCATCGCGCTTTTCTTGGATCAAGTTTCTGGATTTGTGCGCGGCGTCTATATGTCCATTTTCCTGCTGCCTTTTATCACCGTCCCCATCATCGCCACCATCATGTTCAAACAGCTGTGGGAGCCATCGGGGCTGCTCACCTGGCTGTATCAGCAGCTGACAAGCACGCGCTTCCGCATGAACGAGACTTCGGTGAAGACCTTGATCGTCTTTTTTGGCATATGGTATGTGACGCCCTTCACGATCGTCGTCTACTTTGCGGGCTTGCAGACTCTGCCGCAAGAGATGATCGAAGCCGCCTCGATCGATGGCGCAGGACGCTTGCAGAAGATCCGCCACATCGTCATCCCCTATGTCAGCTCGCTGACGGTCTTCATTTTGCTCTTTTCTATCATGGACTCCTACCGTGTCTTCGACAGCGTTTATGTCCTTTCGGGGCTTAACCCGCAGTTCAAAGCCGATACCGTCATGACCTACACTTTTTCGACGGCGGTGCAGGTGCAGCGGCTGGGCAAAGCCAACGCCATGGCGATCTTGACCGTCATCGGCATCATGGTCGTGCTGATCCCCTTCTTGCGCCTGATGTACAAAGAACAGATTGCGGAGCGTTGATATGGACAAGATAACGAGCCGCAGGGGACGCAGCTTTGTGCACTTTGTGCTGATTAGCTTCACTATCTACAGCCTGGTGCCGTTCATCTGGACGGGCATGCAATCACTCAAGACCGTCAAAGACGCCTTTTCCCGAACGCCGCTGCTGCTCTTCGAGCCGACGCTGCAGAATTATCAGGATGTGTGGATACGCCGCGTGCCAGAAAACGCTGAAGCCATCGGACTCGGGATTTTGCTGACGGTTGTGGTGCTGGTCGGGCTGCTGTTGAGCGCGCGCAGTTTGCCTATCAACGATCGCCTGGTGTATGGATTTTGCCTGGCGGGTTTTGCCTTGCTGTTGTGGGCGATCCCGCAGCTGATCTATATGCAGAAGTTTTATGACTACTTCATCAACACGCTGATCGTCACCGCCTTCACGATCACCATCTCCATATCAATCGGCTGTTTGGCGGGCTATTCCCTGGCGCGCTATGCGGGCATGGCTGCCGTGGTGATTCTCATCGCCGCGCTGGCTTTCCGCGCCCTGCCCCGGCTGGCATTTGTGCTGCCCTATTATTGGATCGGCTCGCTGCTGAACCTGCTGGACACCGGGCTGCTGGTGGTGGTCGCCCTGGTGGCGGTCAACCAGCCATTCACCATTTGGATGCTGCGCAGTTTCTTTATGGAAGTGCCCAAAGACCTGGAAGAGTCGGCGATGGTGGATGGCGCGAATCGCTTGCAGTCCTTCCTGCGTGTGATCGTGCCGGTTGCCTGGCCCGGCATCATCTCCACCGCCTTGTTCACCTTGCTGCTGGCGTATAACGAATTTCTGCTGGTGCGCGTGTTGACGCAGTCGAATTGGACGCTGCCAGTGGCCATCTCGCGCTATACCGGCAACGAATCGGCCGATGAAATCACGCTGGCTGCGGCCGCGTCGGTCTCGGCTACTTTGCCCATCATCGTGGTCATCCTCTACTTCCAGAAGCATCTGGTGAAAGGGTTGTCTGCCGGCGCCGTCAAAGGCTGATAGCGCCGATTTCCAGCCAGGGATTATTCAATTGCGCTGCGATTCAAATCGAAAGGAGCAGCAACTTGTCCACTTCCATCGCCCAGACCAACCGCGAGACCATCCGCCGCTATTGGCAGCAACTGGACGCCAGCGATGCGCGCGACCTGCCCGATATCGTCCGGCAATATACAGCCAGCGATATCGAATGGCACGGACCGCAGCCATTCAACGATATTGACGGCGTCGAGGGCGTGCTGGAAGCTTGGTGGCTGCCATTGCGCCGCGCTTTCCCCGACTTGCGCCGCCGCTGCGATGTCTTGCTGGCGGGCCGCTTCCGCGAGCAAGACTGGGTCAGCGCCAGCGGCTATTACGAAGGCACATTTGTCGGGGACTGGCTGGGTATCGCCGCGACTGGCGAAACGACCTGCGTACGCTTTGGCGAGGTCATGGCGCTGGAAGGCGGCAAGGTCGTCAAGACTTATTGGCTGACGGACTTGATGGATGTCATGCAACAAGGCGGCTTCCATCTGGGCTGGGCTGCGCCGGCGACAGAGGGCTTGCGACCGCGCGTCAAATATGGCGGCGGCATCATCGAAAACGAACAAGACCCGCGCGAGACCCAGCAGACCCTGCGCCTGGTCGAATCCATGCTGTTCGGGCTGGTGCGCAAAGACCAACCTATGTCGCTATACTGGACGGAAGATATGATCTGGAACAGCCCCAGCGGCGTGGGCACAGCATGTAGCCTGGACGACTTCCATGCGCGCGTGCATAGCGAATTTTTGCGCGGGCTGGGCGGCGGCTGGAGCGGCTCGCACAATGCGCGCTATGCCGAAGGCCGCTTCGCCGTATCGACGGGCTGGCCCAGCCTGGTCGCCGAGCATAATGGTCACTTCCTGGGTCAAGCGCCGACCGGCAAGCACCTGAGTTGGCGCATCATGGACTTTTGGGAGCGAAAAGACGATCTGCTGACGACCAACTGGGTGCATATTGATATGATCCATGTCTTCAAACAAATGGGCGTGGACATCTTCGAGCGGTATCGGCAATATCGGCGGGAGCAGGAATCGTAGGAGCGCAAAACGATGACAGATGAAGCGGCCCGTTCCACAGCCCCGAGCAGCCAAGCCTCTGAGCCTTCCGCCATCGCTTATGGCGCAGACATCATGCCCAGCGATCATGCCATTTCGCTGGCCGCGAAGGGCGGGACCGATACGCTGCTGCGCAATCCCGGCACACAGCGCCAACAGCCCATGCGCGGCTTCGAAGCCACCTATGTGGATATCATCGACTACATCGTGCGCATCACCCACCGCATCTGGGAAGAGAAAGATATCGGCTATATCTACGATACCTACCGCCACAACTCGCATGTGTATGACGACTTTGGCCTGCAATACGGGCGCGACAAGATCGTGGCGGATACTATGCATACGATCAACGCCTTCCCCGATATACGCCTGTTCGCCGACGACATCATCTGGGCTGGCGATGAAAATGTCGGTTTCCACACCTCGCACCGCACGCTAATCAGCGGTCACAACACCGGCTTCAGCCAATATGGACCGCCCACCGGGGTAAAAGTGTCGCTGTGGTGCATCGCCAACTGCGTCTCGCTGGAGAATGAAATCTTCGCCGAATGGGTGATCTATGACACCGCCAGCCTGATTCACCAGCTGGGATTTGACCTGCGCGAGATGGCGCGGAAGCTGGGCAATCGGCAAGCACAGGCTGGCACGGGCGATCCGCGCTTCGGCGAGCCAGAGCGGCTGAGCGGGCAAGACAAACCGCGCTACCTGGACGCCCCGGCTGAAGGCTTTGCTGTCGAAGAGTTCGTGCGCCGCAGCTTTCACAATATCTGGAATCGGCGCAGCCTGCGCGAAGTGCGTACTGCCTACGCGCCTGACCTGCTCTTTCGCGGCTCGACCGGGCGCGTATTTTATGGGCGCGGCGAATACCAGTCATTCGTGCTGAGCATGCTGGCGATGTTCCCCGATTGCATGCTGCAGGTTGATGACATCTACTGGATGGGCAACGATGCTGATGGCTACAAGGTGTCGGTGCGCTGGAGCTTGCAAGGCACGCACCGCGGCAATGGCATCTATGGCGCGCCCAGCGGCAAACGGGTGAGCATGTGGGGCATCACCCAGCAAGAAATCCACCAGGGGCGCGTGCACAAAGAGTGGATGCTCTTCAACGAATTCGCCGTGATGCAGCAGATTTATCGAGATTGAGCGCCGCCAGGCATCAGGCTTTCCGCAGCCGCTCTGCTTCCAGCTCGACCACGGCCGCCCCGTCCACGCCCACACAGACATTCACTAGCGGGAGGTCTGCCCAGGCTGGCAAGATGCGTCCCCCCGTCGCTGGCAAAGTCTTGCCACGCCCGATGCCTGCCGTCTCCACGCGCATCCGCCAGCGCTGCACTTCAAACAGGTCGGGCTGCAGCAGATAGGCGATTGCGCTGGAGTCGTGCACGAAGATGCCTTGCGCATCGTAATTGGCTTCGAAGTAGCGCCGATAATGCGGCAGGATGCGCGTGATGTGATCGGACATGGGATTGCCGTGCGTCGCGTATTCAGCGATATCGGCGGGCCTCATGTGCACGCGCAGGGTTACATCCAAGCCCACCATGGTAACTTGCCAATTCGCGCCAAAGACCAGGTCGGCGGCTTCGGGATCGTTGCGGATGTTGGCTTCGGCGGCCGGGCTGGCATTGCCGGGCACCAGGGCGTTGCCACCCATCAGCACGACTTCATCAACCCAATCGCAGATTCGCGGCTCCAGGCGCAGCGCCAGCGCGATATTGGTCAGCGGACCGATCGGTACCAGCGTGATTTCGCCTGGCTGCGCTCGAACCTGCTCGATGATGAATTGCGCCGCGGGGATAGCCAGTGGCTGCCGACCTGGCTCGGGCAAGAATATGTCGCCCTGGCCATCTTCGCCATGCACAAAAGGCACAGGACCTTCAAAGGGACCGGTCAGCGGGTCGAGCGCGCCTTGGGCGACCGGGATATCGCTGCGGTCGGCGATCTCGAGCAGGCGCAGGGCATTCGTGGTGGCCAGCGGCGTACGCACATTGCCAAAGATGCTCGTCAGTCCGATGACATCCAATTCCGGCGAAGCCAGCGCGAAAAAAATCGCCATGCTGTCATCGACGCCGGGGTCGGTATCAATGATGATTTT
>DAOUKU010000055.1:0-107962 GCA_034420985.1 Anaerolineae bacterium
CTTAAGGGTGGGGGGGGGGGGGGGGGGGTAGACAAGGGCGCGGGGCTTACATCCAGCGCACGGAGTAGACCACCGCCAAATTCTGCAGCAGGCAGCGCCAGCTATCGCCGCGGTCATCGCTGACATAGAAGTTGCCCGCCGTCGTGCCGAAGGCCAGCGAGTCGCTCCGCGCATCCAGCGCATGCCGAAACACTAAGTCGTAGCAGTGTTGCTGCGGCAAGCCTTTGCGCAGGTCCTGCCAACTCTGCCCGCCATCTTCCGTGCGGCAGATGACTAACGCCCGATCGACCGGCACGCGATGCTCAGCGCTAACGGCCGGCGCCACCCAGGCGACCTGCTCGTCCTGCGCGTCCAATGCCAGCGCAAAACCAAATCCCGCCGGACCATGCGGGTCAGAGATGTCCTGCCACTGACGCCCGCCATCCACGCTGCGGTAAGTGCCGCAATGATTCTGCTGCCAGAGCACATCGGGGTTGCTGGGGCTGGCCAGCACAATATGCGGGTCCTGCCCGACTTCGGCATGGGGATCGGGCAAATAGTCGGCGTAGAGCCCACGATTGCGAACTTGCCAGCTTTCGCCGCCGTCCTCGCTCACATAGACGCCGCCAACGCTGATGCCCACGGTGATATGCCGGCTGTCGCGCGGGTCGACTTGGATGGCGCAGATGCCCGGATAATCGCGGCCGCCGCCAAACCACCCCCCGCGCCCGGGGTCATTCCACAGCGTCTCGACCAGGTGGAAATTGTCGCCGCCGTCATCGCTGACGAAGAGACCGCCCGGCTCCGTGCCGATGTAGAGGCGATTGGGTTCGTCCGCCCCGCCCGGCTCAATAATCCAGATGTAGCTGGTGGTCGCGGGTGTGGTGAACTCGGGCGGGCACATGGCGCCGTCGGGGTACTTCGGCGCTTCCACCTCTTGCCAAGTGGCGCCGCCATCCCGCGAACGCTGCAGCTTGCCGCCCCAATGCCCATGATCGAGGCTCGCCCAGAGCATGCCAGTACGCGCGTCCTGCACGGCGTAGGGGATGGGCACCGCTTCAAAATGCTCGGACTCGACGCGCCAGTCGCCGCCGTCTCGCGCCAGAATCAGCAGCCCCTTGCGCGTGCCCACCAGCAATTTGTCGCCCATATCTCAACCTCCCGAAAGCGCCTGCACGATGTAGACGCGCGTATCGTCAGCAACGGCGTCGGACAGGGTCTGTTTGTCACGCAGCAATTGGTCGCCGATGAAGATATTGACATGTTTGCGCAGCCCGCCGGTCTCGTCGATGATGTAATCGCCCAAGCCCCGCCAGCGCGCGTCCGCGGCGGCAACGATGCCAGCGACGGTGTCGGCATCTATGGCGCAATCGCAGAGATCGGGGAAGTAACGCTGCAGGTTGGGCGTGAATTTGACCTGAGCCATGATTTCGCTCCCTTGATGCACGTGGACTATGAATTAGAACCAATTGGGGCGGGGCTTGTCAAGCATTAGGCTGGGCTTGCAGTCTCTGTCCTGGCAAGCAGTGTGCGGGCGAGAACAAGAAGGCGGGCTGGGTGCGGGATGCGGGATAGTTTTGGTAGTGATGCGTGCCAGGCGCTGATTGCTGGGGAGGGTTGGTTCGACTAGATGCAGATTGAAACAGCGGACAAGCAGATTGATGCGCTGGTGTATCGGCTGTATGGCTTGAGTGATGATGAGGTGCGGGTTATTGTAGATAAAGCGCAGATAACTAATATTTGACATACTTCCATATGTATTGTATCATATAAACTCCATGCAAGAGATGATTTTTCGTAGGGCTTCAGCTATGAAATCTGGTGTGATCCTGACAATCACTTGTATATTGACTCTATTCTTGGCGACCGCAGCGCAAGCATCCGACTTCACCGACAACACCTGCTACAGAGAGGGTGCGAATTGTCAAACCGATGAGGAGTGGAAAGCCGGCTGGTGCGAAGCGGCTGTGGAGGCCGGCGTCTTCATCGGCACCGCTGAGCAGTGCGTTCAACCTGGCGGCGGTGGCGGGCGTCTGGCCGAATCGCCACAAAATCAGAACAGCAACAGCAACGCTAACAGTTCGGGACAAAGCAGCGCCGTTCAAAGACAGCAGAGGCAAAGCGGCGGCGACGCGCAGGGACAAGGCAGCCCCCCCCCCCCCGAGCTTCAGTTAGCGCCTGAACAAAACCCGAGCGAGAAAAGCAACGATGACGCAGGGCATGGATCAAGCGGCGCACCTTCCAGCGCGGGGCGATGCCGGTATTGGACTGTGACTAGAACTAACCCAGATCAATTTGTTTGCGTGTCTTTCTAAAGTCCGGCGATTGGGAGACTAACTGCCACCCCAAGAGGAGATTGGCAGCCCGATGGAACAATTCGAGCGCTTGTAACCGGCAGCTTGTTGTTCTGCCTTGGTTTTTGTCTTCTGGGCGGATAATCCCGGTGCATTCCCTTAACTCGGCCCGCTCGGTGGTTAAACGCCTCCGCGTCTCTGTGGCGAAATTATCTACAATACGCAGTCATCATTGTCTAGCCGGCGCTTAACGAGGTAATCGGTGTATTCAGTCTGCAGGATTTCGCGGCTGCGGGCGGCGGTGTCGTCCACACTTCGAACTCCGCCCCTCTGTGCCTCTGTGGCGAAATCATCTACAATAGGCAGCCATCATCAGACTGCGCTAGCAAAGGACATCCTCCCCATGACTCCAGCCCTCGACAACATCTCCCGATTCCGCTGCATCGGTCCCTTCCGCGGCGGACGCGTCGTCGCTGTCGCTGGCGACCGGCGCGACCCCAACACCTTCTACTTCGGCGCTGTCTGCGGTGGCATCTGGAAGACCAGCGACGCCGGGCAGTACTGGCAGAATATCAGCGATGGCTACCTGACCTCGCCCTCCATCGGCGCATTGGAAGTCGCCCCGGCCGACCCCAATGTCATCTACGCGGGCACTGGCGAAACCACCATCCGCATTGATGTCTCCATTGGCGACGGCTTGTACAAATCCAGCGACGCCGGGCGCAGTTGGAAGCACATGGGGCTGCGCGACACGCGCCAAATCGCCAAGATTCGTACGCACCCGCAGGATGCCGATCTGGTCTATGTCGCGGCATTCGGGCACGCCTTCGGGCGCAATGCCGAGCGCGGCGTCTATCGCTCCAAAGACGGCGGCGAGACCTGGGAAAATGTCCTGCATGTCAGCGACAAAGCTGGCGCCATCGACATCACGATCGACCAGAACAACCCGCGCATCATCTACGCGGCAATTTGGGAAGCCTATCGCAGCTTCTGGCAGATCAGCAGCGGCGGCGAAGACAGCGGCATCTACCGCAGTCTGGACGGCGGCGACAGCTGGGAGTGTATAAGCGCCAACAAGGGATTGCCCAAAGGCTTGTTGGGCAAAATCGGCTTGGCGGCCTCCCCGGCACAGAGCGGGCGGGTCTGGGCCATCATTGAGAATCAGCCCGATGGTGGCGTCTACCGCAGCGACGACTACGGAGATACCTGGACAGCGACTTGCAAAGACCAGCGCCTCATCTCCCGCGCCTGGTATTACATGCACCTCACCGCCGACCCGCGCGACCCCAACAGCATCTATGTCAACAACCTCGACTTTTGGAAATCGACCGATGGCGGGCACAACTTCGGCGAAATCAGCACGCCCCATGGCGACAACCACGACCTGTGGATCAACCCGGACAATACCCGCGTCCTCGTGCATGGCAATGACGGCGGCTGCTGCGTCTCTTTGAATGGCGGGCTTTCCTGGTCGACGCTTTACAACCAGCCCACCGCCCAGTTCTACAACCTGGATACCGACAGCCGCTCACCTTACTATGTCTATGGCACGCAGCAAGACAACAGCAGCGTGCGCGTGCCCAGCCGCAGCCGCTTCTCGTCCATCACCTGGGAAGATTGCGATATTGCTGGCTCGGGCGAAAGCGGTTATATCGCCGTCAAGCCCGATGACCCGGATATCGTCTATGTTGGCGCCATCGGCTCTTCACCCGGTGGCGGCAATAGCCTGCAGCGCTACGATCACCGCATCCAGCAGATCCGCCTCATCGCCACCTGGCCCCGCAGCTCGACCGGGCTGGGCGCGCAAGCCGACAAATACCGCTTCGCCTGGACTTATCCCATCGTCTTTTCGCCACACGACAGCAATGTCATCTATATCGGCGGCAACCAGGTGCTGAAGACCACTGACGAAGGCCAAAGCTGGCAGGAAATCAGCCCCGACCTGACCAAAGCCGATCCGGAAACCCTGAAACCGTCGGGCGGTCCCATCAATCGCGATGCCGTTGGCGCGGAGCATTATGCCACGGTCTACGCCTTAGCCGAGTCAGCGCATGAGCCGGGCACGATCTGGGCGGGCAGCGATGACGGCTTGCTGCATATCACCCGCGATGGCGGCGGCAGTTGGCAGGACATCACGCCGAGCCTACCCCCGTCGCAACAGGGGGAAGCTATGCCCGCCACCATGATCAACGGCATCGAACCTTCGCCGCACCACCCAGCCACGGCTTTCGTCACCGCCACTCGCTATAAAAATGACGACTACGCGCCCTATGTCTTCCGCACCCGCGACTATGGCGAAACCTGGCAGCAGATCACGGCCGGCATCGCCGCCGACCACTACTGCCGCGTCATCCGCGAAGACCCCAATTGTGCCGGGCTGCTCTACCTGGGCACGGAGTTTGGCTTGTATGTGTCCTTCAATGCCGGCGACAATTGGCAGCGCTTCCAGCTCAACCTGCCCATCAGCCCCATTTACGATCTGCAGCTCAAAGGCAGCGACCTGGTCGTGGCCACGCATGGGCGTAGCTTCTGGATCATGGACGACACCACCGCCCTGCATCAGCTCCTCCCCCAGCCCCAAACCCCCTCCCCCACGCAGAGGGAGGGGGCTTCAACAGCGCGTTTGTTGAAGCCGCGCACGGTCGAACGCCATCTGCCCAAAGTCTTTGAAGGGATGTTCGAGGGCAGCGCCGGCAAGCAGTACATGAGCACCCTGGGTTTGGTTGCAGCTTATGAAAAGGAAGAGACGCCAGAGCACGGCAGCAAGCACACCTACCTCGACTCCGGCGAAAACCCGCCCAAGGGCGCGGTCATCACTTACTGGCTGCCGGAGGCCGCCGAAGCAACCATCTCCCTGCGCATTGACGACGCCGACGGCAACCAAGTCAAGAGTTTCAAGAGCCTGCATGCCGATGACGAGGAGAAAGCCGCTGGTACGCGCACGGACGACAGTCCCAAAGAGCTGCGCCTCCCCTCGGCCGCGGGCTGGAATCGCTTCGTCTGGGACCTGCGCTATGCCGATGCCGCGCGCGTCCAGCCCCACGATGACCAGCAGTCAGGCTTCATCAAGGGTCCGCATGCCGCGCCGGGCAATTATCGCGTCACCTTGACTGTCGGCGAACAATCGCTGAGCCAGGACTTTGCAGTCGTCAAGGAAGCCGGGGTGGAAGCCAGCGATGCCGACCTGCGGGCACAGTTCGACCTGCTCATGCAAATCCGCGACAAGGTGTCATCGACGCATAAGCTGGTCAACCAGATGCGGGATGTGCGCGCGCAACTGAAAGGCTGGCGCGAACGGCTGGCTGGGCTGGATAGCGCGCAGGGCATCCGCGACGGCGCCAAGGCGCTGGAAGAGCAGGTGCTGGAAGTCGAAAAGCAGCTGATGATCCCGGATACGCGCAAGGGCTGGCCCGATACCATGAACAACGGCGACCGACTGGTGGCGCAGGTCAGCGCCCTGGCTTTCAATGTCAACCTGGGCGATTACAAACCCACCGACTACGAGCAGGCAGCCTTTGTGGAGATCGCCGGCGACATTGACGGCGTGGCGGCGGATTTCGACGAGATCGTCAACGGCAACCTGGCGGAGTTCAACACCATGCTGAGCAATGCCGGCTACGGCGTCGTGGCTTTGAAGGTGGAGTGAGAGCGGCGGCGCGCTGTCGCTCGACGAGAGTCCTTTTCTGAACAACAACGCTGAGCGCGACGGCGGCGCCATTTTGCTCGACGGCGGGATTCTCAACATCCATGGCAGCGCCTTCATCGGCAACATGGCTGGCGTAAGCAGCCAGCAATTTGACCAGCTTGGCGGAACAGCCTGGCTCGCCAAAAACTCGCCAATCACGATTGCCCCGCGCGGCTTTATACTGGCGGGGCATGAAGCGCAGACGACCCTTCCTCAATTTGATGCTGGCGGATTTCATCGCCCGCTCCGCCTATCAGATGGGCAAAACGCCTCTGCTGCCCATTTTCGCGGCGGCGCTGGGCGCGTCGGGCGCTTACCTGGGCGTCATCGTCTCCATCTCGACCATCACTGGGCTCTTTCTCAAGCCGCTCTTCGGCATCCTGTCCGACAGCTGGGGACGGCGGCTGTGGCTCTTCGTCGGCGCGGGCTTCTTCGCCTTTGTGCCCTTTTTGTACCGTTTCATCACCACGCCGGAAGAATTGCTGCTGCTGCGCTTGCTGCATGGCACAGCCACCGCGATCTATGGTCCCGTGACGCTGGCTTACATCGCCGAACTGCGGCGCGGGCGCTCCCTGGCGGCTGGCATCGGCGCTTTCGAGATGGCGCGCAGTGGCGGCTATATCGTCGGTCCGGCGCTGGGCGGCTGGCTGCTGCTGTCGCTGGACGCGGTGCAAGTCTTCACGCTGATCGGCTTGCTAAGCTGTGCGATGTTCCTGCCCTTGCTGTGGCTGCCCCCGGCGCGACAAAGCCCATCCCAACCCGCGCAACGGAGATCCGGTCGCAGCCTGAAAACACTGACAAGTTCTCTCAACATCGGCGCGGCATTGGCGGAAGCGGCGCGTCTGCCCGCAGTGTGGCTAACCGGTGGGCTGGAAGCGACGGCTTTTGTCGCGCTCTACACGCTAAAAGCCTTTCTGCCCATTTACGCATTGGGGGCGGGCGTCAGCGTGGCGCTGGTCGGACTCTTTTTCAGCCTGAGCGAAGCCGTGCATGTGCTGGGCAAGCCGCTTTGCGGGCGGCTGGCTGACAAGCTGGGCTACCTGCGCGCCATCAGTTTGGGCATGCTGCTGCTGGCCGTGGCGCTGCCTCTGGCGCAATCGCTGGAAGGCGGCGCGCTCTTTCTGCTGCCGGCGGTCTTGCTGGGCTTGGCGCAGGCGCTGATTTTCCCAGCGGCAAAGGCTTTGGTGGCCGGCGGCATCGGCGACGACAAATTGGGCGCGGGCATGGGCTTGCTGGGCGCGCTGCAAAACTTCGGCAAAGTGGCAGGACCCGTCGTCGGCGGGCTGGCGATCGGTCTGCTGGGCTATGCGGGCGCGTTGCTGGCGCTTAGCGGCATGCTGGTGGCGGGCACAATCGCGCTATGGCAGCTGCGGGGGCGGCTTGGCGCGGCCACAGAGTCAACCCCCTCGGTCCTCCCGTCAAGTCGGGGAGAGGCAAAAGCCTTACGGAATCGGTAGGGGCGAGCGTAGGGGCGTCTCGCTGAGATGCCCATTTTAGAGGATGTGCCGTAGATTTCCACCAGGGGTAGCGCGCAGGCTGGCTGCTCTATCTCCGGCGCGGCATCCAACCCTGTCCAGTCGCCTACTTCCGCGCCTGGATGCCCGCCATGGCCTCCAGCGCACGGATGATGCTGTGGTTGCCATCGCCGCCATGCCCCTGCGCTTGCAAGGTGCGATACAGGTTGAAGCAGAGCGCTGTGGCAATCACAGGGATGCCCATTTTGTCGGCTGCGCCCAGCACCAGGCGCAAGTCTTTCTGCTGCAAATCGATGGAGAAGCCCGGCTCCCAATAATCATCAATGACCTGCGGACCGCGATTGGCCAGCATCCAACTACCGGCCGCACCGCCCGTCACTGCCTGCAGCATCTTCTCCAAATCGACGCCGCCGGCCTTGGCGAAGAGCAGCGCCTCGCTGGCCGCCAGCATATTCACCACACAGAGAATCTGGTTGGACAGCTTGACGGTCTGCCCAGCGCCCAGCTCGCCGACATGGGTGATGGTGCTGCCCATGGCTTGGAAGCAGGGCTGCGCCCGCCCCACATCGTCTTTGCTCCCGCCGATCATGATGCTGAGCGTGCCACGCGCCGCGCCTTCGCTGCCGCCGCTGATGGGCGCGTCCAGCATGGCAATGCCCTTGGCCTTCAGCGCTGCCGCGATCTCGACCGTGTTGACCGGGTTGATGGTGCTCATGTCGATGACCAGGTCGCCGGCCGACGCGCCGTGGATGACGCCGTCTTCGCCCAAAATCACCGCTTCGACATCGGGCGTATCGCTGACGCAGATGATGATGATATCGCTGCGCTGGGCGACATCGCGCGGGGAGTCGGCAGCGCTTGCGCCGCGCTCGATGAAGGGGGTCATGCGCTCCGCGGTGCGATTCCAGATGGTGAGCTCGAAGCCGGCACCCAGCAGGTTGTCGACCATGCCGCGCCCCATGATGCCCAAGCCGATGAAGCCGATTGTTTCGCTCATATTATGGAGTCCTTTGCCTGCGCCGCTGATGTGGGCGATATGGTAGCGCGAATCTGGTCTGCTGTACATGTCGTGCGCGAGGAGATGAGCAGGCACGCTGGATATCTAGCGGAAATCAGCGACGCGCTACCTAGAACAAGTTGATGGCAGCGACTGCCGAGCCACCAGCCCGCCCGTACAAATTCGCTGCGGACTTAGCTTCCCCCCGACCTGTCGGGGGGACCGAGGGGGGTCATGCCGCCAGGCGGCGAGAATCCCAGCGCACGCGCTTTTTCCCAGAACTGCTCCACATTCCGCAGTTTAATTTCGTCGTAGCCGCGCACAATGTCGGGCAGGCGCGCCAGTTCCACCGCCCGCGCGTAGCTATTCGCATCCAGCGCATCCGCCGCCGCAAAGACAAGCTCGCGATACTGCGCGACCAGCGCTCGCTCGGTCTTCCGCACCGCGTCATAGCCGAAGGGATCTAGCCGCGTGCCGCGCAGAAAACGCAGCTTACAGAGCATCCAATAGACGCCGTCAAACCAGCGCCCCAGCGCGATCTTGCGCCGCAAGCCCAGCGCCTTCAATAGCGGGGGCTGCAGATGATACTGCACGCGCGCGCCAGCGCCGAATTGCTGTTCCAGCGCCTGGCGGGCGGCTGGTTTCAGGCTCAAGCGCGCCACTTCGTATTCGTCTTTGTAAGCCATAAGCTTGAAGAGGTAACGGGCAAAGGCTTCACTCAAAGCCGCGCTGCCGGGACGGAACGCCTGCTCGCGCTGGTAGACACGTTTGACATCGGCGACATACTGGCCCGCGTAGGCTCCGTTTTGATAGGCGACCAATTCCGGCACGCGGATCTCCAGCAAGCGGCGGAGTTCGCCCTCTTGCGGCAGACCGTCCAGTAGCGCCCTTGTTTCGGCGGTGGGTGGCGTTGCGACTTCCAGCGCGCCCGCTCGCTTGACCTGCAGCGAGGCTAACCAGTCTTGGTCGGCGACAGCCAGCCTGCCCGCGCGGAAAGCCCCTTGGTTTTCATCCGCTTTGACGCCGTTGAGCTCGATGGCGCGTTCGATGGATTGGGCGGACATGGGCAGTACGCCAGATTGATAAGCCGCGCCGATGACCAGCATATTCGCCATCATGTGGTCGCCGAAGAGAGTTTCCGCCAGCCCGATGGCATCAAAATAAACATTGTCGCCGGCGCGCGTCGCTTCATCAATGATGTCCAGCAGTTGGTCGCGCTGCGGGTACTCGACGCTGATGTCGCGCACCATGGCGCCAGTTGGCACGCGGCTGGTGCTGACGATGGCGAGGGTGCGCTTAGGCTGGGCGCGCTGGAGATTTTTGCTGGCGGTGGCAGTCAGCGTATCAAAGACCAGGAAGGCATCGGCCGCGGAAGCGCCAATCTTCGCCGCCATTTCTACTGGCTCGGCGCTGATCTTCAAGTTTGAGACGACAGGACCGCCTTTTTGGCTCAAGCCGGTCTGATCCAGCGAGCGCACATGCAAGCCATCCAGAGCCGCCGCCGTGCCCAGCACCTGGTTGGAAGTGACCACGCCCGTGCCGCCGATGCCCATGAGAAAGATGTTGGCGCTGCCATTAACCTGGCGCTGCGGTTCGGGGATGGCTTGGCGGACGCGAAATGCGGGCTTTGGCTGCGAGCCATTCTGTTTCGCCGGGATGACGCTGAGGAAAGCCGGGCAATTCCCCTCCAGGCAGGTGTAATCCTTGTTGCAGGAAGACTGATGCACCTGGGTTTTGCGGCCGAATTCGGTTTCGACGGGCTGCACGCTCAGGCAGTTGGATATCGCGCCGCAGTCGCCGCAGCCCTCGCAGACGGCTTCGTTGATGATGATGCGCAGGCTGGGATCATGGGCATAGCCGCGCCGCCGTTTGCGCCGCAGGTTGGCTGCGCATTCCTGATCGTAGATCAACGCGGTTACGCCAGGTGTGTCGCGCAGGAGTCGCTGCGCCTCGTCCATGCGGTCGCGATGCCAAACCACGGCATTGCTCGCCCAGTTGGTGTCGTGGGCGAACTTGCCGGGGTCAGCCGAGACGACGATCGTTTTGACGACGCCCTCGCTGTAGAGGAAATGCGTCATTTCCGGCACGGGCATCAAGCCGTCAGCCGCTTGCCCGCCGGTCATGGCCACGGCCGCGTTGTACAAGATTTTGAAAGTCATATTGGCGCCGGCTGCCGTCGCCTGGCGGATGGAAAGCGAGCCGCTGTGCGCAAAAGTGCCATCGCCGATGTTTTGGAAGATATGCTCGACGCCGCTAAAGGTTTCCGCCCCCACCCAATTGGCGCCTTCCCCGCCCATCTGGGTTACGCCTGCCGTGTCGCGGTCCATCAGAATCGCCAGGGTATGGCAGCCGATTCCCGCCGCGGCCATGGAGCCGTCTGGTACGACAGTCGAGCGATTGTGCGGGCAGCCGCTACAAAAATAGGGCTGGCGCGCTACAATCGGGATCAGGCTCGACTGCGACTCAGCATCCAGTTCGCGCAGGCGGGTTTCCAGCCGCGGCACATCGACGCGCCCCTGCAAGCGTTTCGCCAGCACCCGCGTGATGATGTCGGCATCCAGTTCGCCGTCCGCGCGCACGAGGCGTCTGCCGTGTTGGTCCTTTTTGCCGACGATTAATGGCCTATGCCCGCTGCCATAGAGCGCTTCTTTGCAGAAAGTCTCGATGAAGGGGCGTTTTTCTTCGATGACCAGGATTTCACCCAGCCCGTCAGCGAATTCGCGCAGAATCTCTGGCTCAATGGGGTGAATCATGCCCAGTTTCAGCAGGCGTATGCCAGTTTTGCGCAAGCCCGCCTCGTCCAGCCCGATATCCAGCAGGGCGCCGCGCAGGTCGTACCAGGTCTTGCCCGCCGCCACGATGCCTAGCCAGGCGTCGCGCGTGGGCACAGCGATGCGATTCAGCCCGTTCGCCTGCGCAAATGCCTGCGCCGCCTCGCCACGCTCTTCGTAGACTTCGCGCTCTTGCTCGACCGAGTAGGGGGCAATGAGCGCGTTGTTCTGCCGGTGCCGCCAGCGTCGTCCGTTCAGGCGAAAATCGGGCTCGATGATATCGCGATGCCCCTTTAGTTCGACCGTGCTGTATTCGTCAGCCACATCGGTGACGATTTTGAAGCCCACCCACAAGCCGCAGTAACGCGACAAGGCAAAACCCAGCATGCCAAGATCAAGGATTTCCTGCGCGCTGCCAGGGTAAAGGATGGGCATCATGGCGTCATAGAGCGCGATTTCGGAATGTGATGGGATAGTCGAAGATTTGCAAGACGGATCATCGCCAGCCAGCGCCAGCACGCCACCATAGCGCCCGACGCCGGTCAAATTGGCGTGCTTGAAGGCATCACCGCTGCGGTCGACGCCGGGTCCCTTGCCGTACCACATGCCGCAGACGCCGTCGTACTTGGGATTCGGCAGCAGGTTGGCGATCTGGCTACCCATGATAGCGGTGGCGGCCAGCTCTTCATTGACAGCTGGGATGAAGCGGATGTGATGCTCGCGCAGCAAGTCGGGGATGCGCTCCAGGACGGTGTCCAGCGCGCCTACGGGCGAGCCGCGATAGCCTGTGATCAAGCCGGCGGTATTGAGCCCGCGAGCCAGATCGGCGCGACGTTGATCCAAAGCCAGACGCGCCAAGACCTGCAAGCCGCTCATAATGACTGTGCCTCGTGCAGCCGTGTAGCGGTCGCTGAGACTGAATTCGCGCGCTGGCGCTATGGTGTCGGGATTCATAGACGGAGTATATCACGAGTCGCCCCTCTAGGTCCCCTCGACGAGCGGTGAGGGGCTACCCGCCCTTACAGCACACCCAGCCAAACGCTCAAGCCCAGGATCAGCGCCGCCAGCGCGAGCATCAGCCAGGTCAAGCGGCGTTCACGCGCTTGCAGACGCGCCAATTCGGTCGCATCCCCCGCGTCGCGCTCCTGCAGCAGGCTGGCTCGTTCCAGCGCCGGCAACACGCCCAGCTGCAGCGCCGCCCCCGCCAGCGCCAAGGCGATGATCAGCAGGTGCTTGATGAAGAGCGCTTGACTCCAACGGCTGCCGAATTGCAGCAAGCCTTCGTAATTGGGGTCGTCCGTCATTTGCAGCAGCCCTGTCACCAGCAAGATCGCCAGCGCCAGGTTGCCCCAGAGCACGAATCGCCGCCGCAGACGCCGCTGCAAACCCGCCAAAGCCGCCTGCCCTTCCAGCGCGCGCCGCAACTCTGGCGCGACCAGCAGCGTCAGCATCAGCAAACCGCCGAACCATACCACGCTGGCGCCGATATGTAGAAAGAGACTGAGCGTGCGGGCGGCTTCACTCATAGGGCATCGTTAGCGGGAGTGGACTCAGCGGGTCAGGCTTCTTGATCGCGCAGCCAGGCTTCGTATTCCTGCTGCGCCTCGTCATTCAGCGGATAATATTTGTCGAGGGGACCGCCTTCTTCCAGCTTCATGCGAGAAAAGACTTCCCAAGCCGCTTTCTCTATCGCGATTTCCGCCATGTCCGCCGCCAGCGCCAGCGGCAGGACCACCGCGCCATCGTCATCAGCCACGATGACATCGCCGGGCACAACGAAGACATCGGCGCAAGCGATGGGCACATTGACGGCATGCGGGAAGATCTCGGTCTGCGTATGGAAGTTGGGCGTGAGGCCGCGCAGCCACAAGCCCAGATCCAGCGCCTGCACCTCGGGAAAATCGCGGATGCAACCATCAATGACGATGCCTTCGCCGCCGCGGGCTTTGAAAGAAGTCAGCATCATTTCGCCAAAGACGCCGCTCTGCAAGCTGCCGCGGGCATCCACCACGATGACATCGCCGGGCGTCGCCGCCATGATGGCCTGCCGGTGCAGCTCGCGTTCGGGGGCGTAGCTGTATTCGTCTCCCCAATGCAGATCCTCGCGTTTGGGCATGAATTGCAGCGTGACCGCCTGCCCGCAAACGCTCTTGCCGGGATTGTGCGGCAGCAGACCGACCATGTGCGGGTTGCGGATGCCATGCCTAGCCAGCGAACCGGCGATGGTGGCCGTGCCGATGTCGCGCAGGCGGTCTAGCAGGTTCTTGTCAAGGCGCTCGAAACTGGGGATGGCGCTCATGGACTGCCTCGCGTCGATTGATTGCCGGGAATGAGTTTGATTGTACCACCAGCTCTTGTATAGGTGAGGGGATGGGTAAAGCGGGCGACCGTAAAGGCCTCTCAGCGAGACGCCATATGCCACTGGCTCGCCCTTACACCTACCGCAAATGCCGACATCGCCTTAGCATTTCGCCTCCCCCTGATGCTTCGGGGGGACTGGGGGCGCCTCTACACGAATCTCTGGGGGGTTTATGCGCAGATAGCCGCCGCCAAACTTGTATAGATGTCCAAGCATTGCTGCGCGGAGTCCAGGCTCACCCATTCCTCGCGGGCATGCGCGCCGTCGCCAGCGGGACCCAGTACCACCGTCGGCACTCCCGTCGCGGCGAATAAGGCCGAGTCCATCCACCAGCTGCTGCCGATCAGATTGGGCGGACGTCCCAGGCTCTTTGTCGTCACCGCTTGCAACTGCTGCACGAGTGGATGCGCCGCGTCAATTTCGTAAGGCGGTCGCGAGAAGGTAGCGTGTACGCCCCCTCGGAAATCATAATCGGCGGAGCGGCAGCCATCCAGGATGGCTTGGGCTTGCGCCAGGACCATGGCATCCGTCTCGCCGGGGATGGTGCGCCGCTCGACCAGCAGTTGGCAATGCGCTGGGTACATGGAAATCTCTTCGCCGCCTTTGATCAACGAGGCATGCAGGGAGCCGTTGCCCAACAGGTCATGCTTGGGATGCCCGCGCAGTTCGGCATCCAACGCCGTCAGCTGCGTCAGCACGCCACCCATTTTAGCGATAGCATCGACGCCGGCATCGGGCAGGGAACCATGCGCCGCCACGCCCTGCGTCTCGAACTCCAGCCAGACGAAGCCGCGATGGGCGATGCTGATGTCCAATTGGGTCGGTTCAGCAATTAGCACGGCGTCCGCAGTCCAGCGTTGCCACTCTTTCAGCAGCGCTTCCGTGCCGATGCTGCCATATTCTTCGTCAACCACCGCGCTGAGCAGGACATCGCCGCGCAGGTTCAGGTCGCGCGCCGCCCTCAGCGCCAGCATGCCCGCCGCTAGTCCGCTTTTCATATCGTAGGCGCCGCGTCCGTAGATGCGCTCATCCCGCACAATTGGCGTAAATGGCGCATTCATACCCGCCACGCCGACCGTGTCCGTATGCGCGTTGAGCATCAGGGACTTGCCGCCGCCCGTCCCCCGCGCTCGCAGAATCACATTGGGGCGGTTGGGGGCCGCCGTTCCCTGCGTGATGACTTCCAGGCCATTGTCGCGCCCCCAATCGGCGATGCAGGCGGCGATTTGCGCTTCGCCGGCGCCGCCCGCGACCAGGTCGGGATTCACCGAGTCGATGGCGACAAGCTCACAGATCAGGTCCAACAGTTCGGACATAGCGGCTCTCCTTATGTGGCGAGCGCAGACTGTAGCGGAATCGGCGCGGGATTGGCAATGCGCGCGGCAAGGACCGGGTTGGCGGCGCATCCAGATGGACAGATTCGCGCGAAAATTTTGGTAATTGCGCAAAAGGTGTTATCATTCAGGAAGTGGCAATCAATCCGCTTACAAGGAGGCAAAGAAAGATGATTCCGAAGATTCGTCTAGTTATGATTCTCGCTCTATTATTGACTTTGCTGGCAGGCATCGCCGGCGCGCAAGATGCCGTCAGCATCACCATTCGTTGCAAAGCCAGCCCGCCGGAAGAAGATTGGCGCTGCAACAACTTTGCGGAAGTCGAAGCTCAAGTGGAAGCTGGCCTGGGCATCGAAATCGACTTGAACTTGATCCAGGACAACGCTGGCTGGGGCGACTACAAGAACGAATTTGTACTGGCCTCGGAAGCTGGCGAAGCGCCTGACATCATCCTGTCCGGGCACGAGGACATTGGCGCCTGGGCGCCGGCCGGCTTCATTATCCCGCTGGATGATGCCATCCCCGCGCACAGCGAATTTGACGACATCGTGCCGTCCCTGTGGGATTCGCACGGTTACGCGGGCCAGATTTGGGGCATCCCGCAGGACGCCGAAGCGCGACCCGTCTTCTACAGCAAGCTGCTGCTGCGCGACCTGGGCTGGAGCGAAGAAGAACTCGATTCCTTGCCAGACCGCGTTGTCGCCGGCGAATGGACCTTCGCCGATATGCACGCGACAGCGGTTGAGGCTGTCGAAGAAGGTGTCGTCGACAGTGGCAATGGCTTCTGGCATCGCCCCAGCAACGGTCCGGATTTCCTGTATTACTACTTCGGGCACGGCGGCGAGGTTCTGGATGAGGGCGGCAACATGGTTGTGGACAGTGACGCCCTGGTCGCGACATACGAGTTGCTGGGCGGCCTGGTGGCTTCGGGCGCGATGCGTTCTGACATCATCGGCATCGACTGGAACGAAGTCTGGCATCCCAGCGTAGGCGGAGCGGAAACTGTGCTCTTCGCCGCTGGCGGTACCTGGAATTGGCCCAACTGGGCGATCAACTATGTGGCTGACCAGGGCGGCGACGAGTATCTCTTCGAGAATATCGGCTTGACGCTGATCCCGGCCATGGCCACTGGCAACGCCATCACCCTAACGCACCCGCTGACTTACATGATCAGCAGCGGCAGCCCGCATCCGGATGTGGCACTGGCGTTGATTGCCGCCATCACCACGTCCGAGCATAACAACAAGCACGCCATCGACAGTTTCCATCTGGGCATTCTCAACGCGCAGTTGGAATCCGAGGCTTACGCCAACAACCGCTTGCTGAGCAGCGCGCACTATATGCTGGACCATACGACCGCACTGCCCAACCATCCGGGTTGGAATGCCTGGTCAAACGCTTACTTCCTTGGCATCCAGGCTGTGGAAACGGGCGAGGCGGATGCGGCTGGCGCAGCTGACATTGCTATCGCGCAGATGCAGAACGAATTGGGAGACGGCATCACCGTTCGCTAATTCGCATCGGTGTAAGGAATTGTAGGGACGATTCGCTGAGTCGCCCCTACAATTAAATAGTTTTGTGTACATTGACTTAATTCGATCATCTGGAAAGCGAAATTGCGCCAATGCCCGCACTCGGGAATAGCAGCCGCAGCAATGCCCTGCGCGCCCATGCCAGCGCCTATGGCTTTATGGCGCCGGCGGGCATCCTCGTCATCGTCTTCTTTCTCATCCCGGTCGCCATCATTCTTTACCTCAGCGTAACCAACCTGGCCAGTTCTAACTTCACCTCCAATCTGGCGGCGATGGAATTCATCGGCTTAAGGAATTATGAGACTCTGCTGAACGATCAATTCGCTCGCAAGATTTTCTTCAATACCATCTTTTATGTGCTGGTTACGCTGTCGATCTTTAATGTCTCGCTGGCGCTGATCGTCTCGCTGCTGACGACGCATATTGACCGCGGCGCCGGTTTCGTCTTCCGCGCGCTGTGGATTTTGCCGCGCATCACTTCGCCGGTCGTTTACATCCTGCTTTGGAAGCGGATGATGGCGGAAGCGCCTTTCGGCATCATCAATCAGTTCAACGATTGGCTGGGCATGCCCACCTACAATTACATCGCCACCAATCCCTGGGTTTTTGTGGTTTTGGTCAATGGCTTCATCGGGCTGTCCTTCGGCATGATCATCTTTACTTCCGCCATCGAGTCGATACCCAAAGACCTGCTCAACGCCTCGCTGGTGGACGGCTCGTCCAAGCTGCAGCGCATCCGCTATGTGATATTGCCCATCATCCGCTGGCCCCTGCTCTTCGTCTTCACCTATCAGACTTTGTCGTTGCTGACTTCCTTTGTCGAAATCCAATTGCTGACCGATGGCGGGCCCGGGCTCTACCGCACCGAGGTCTGGTCGCTGACCGCCTATCACCGCGCTTTGTCGAATTATTTTGGCAACGCCCAGTGGGGCTACGGCTCGGCATTTGCTGTCCTGCTGGTGTTGATTGGCGTGGTGCTGGCGGTGATTTATATGCGCGTATTCCGCTTTGACGAGCTGGTGGCGGAACCGCGGGTGGAGACGCTATGACGACGCGCCAAGCATTATTCAGCGGCAGCAAGGCGAAAACGGACGCACAGCCGCCGAGCCTGGGGCAAGACCTGCTGGAGAGCCTGCGCCTGGCAGCCATCAGCGCGCTGGTCTTGCTGCTGGCGGCATTTGTGTTCTCGGGCCTCATCGGTCCTTTCTTCGCTTTGGGCAGCGTTGAAGAAACGGTGATGGATGTATTGACTCGCCTTTGCATTTTGGTGCTACCTTTTGTGGCTTACATCGCGGCGGCCAGCGTCGCCCGGCACTACACGGCAAAAGACTGGCGGAGAGCGCTGGGTTTGGCGGGGGGCAGCAGTATCTTGATATTCGCCGTCATTTCGGCTGCGCATTATGCGCTGGATTATGGCGTTTTCGCGCCGCGACAATCGCTGCAAATGAGTCTGAGTCAAACCGAGGCCGGCATCCGTGTTGACGCGGTCGCGCCCGGGGGAGCTGCCGACAGCGCGGGCTTACAGGCGGGCGATATCATCACGGCGATACGCCGGGATGCCGTCGACCTGGCGGCTTTCAATCTGCGCCTGAGCCAGTCGCAAGCTGGCGACCCGCTGCGTCTGCGTTTCCTGCGCGGCGATGAGCAGTTGCAGGAGACTGTCCGCGTCGCCGTCATCTCCGACAAGCAGCTGGGGGCGCTGCTGCCGGGCTTGGCAATCGCTTTGGCATTCACCGCCATCATCCTGGTATTGCCTGGGCACTGGGCGCCCTATATCGCGCTGATCGGCTTGCTTTTGCCGTTGCTGGTTGGTTATTTCTGGGTCATCATCGCGACTTTTTCCTACCGCACCGAGGGCTTGATTCCGCTGGATGGGGAGGACAATTTTGGCGGCTTCACGCTGAAGAACTGGGAGTCGATCTTCGCTGGCAACATCGCGGGCATGGAGTTCAACATTTTGCCCATTTTGATGACCTCGCTGGCTATCGCCGTCATCATGACCTGCGTGGTGTTGCTGGTGTCTTCCATGGCCGGCTACGCTCTGTCGCGGATGAACTTTCCCGGGCGGCGTTTCTTTTTGTCCTTCACTCTGATCCTGCATGGCTTCCCGGCCATCACGCTGTTGATCCCAATTTTCATTGTGCTGTTGCGGCTGGGAGATATCCCGCTTATCGGTGATTTGATCGGCTTCAACACGGCTGGCGGCATCGCCATGGTCATGGTCGCCTTCCAGCTGCCACTGGGGGTGTGGCTGATGAAAGGCTTCTTCGACAATATCCCCTGGGATATGGAGCGTTCGGCTTTGATTGACGGAGCCTCGCGCTGGCGGACTTACTGGGAGATTCTCTTGCCACAGATCCGCCCCGGCTTGCTGGCGCTGGGCATATTCGCCTTCATCGGCGGTTGGAATGCCTATATTATCCCGGCGACTTATTCCATCGGCTCCGGCGTCAGCAATCTGCCGGTCTTTTTGAATGAACTGATAGACGAGACCGCGCCGGTGGATTGGAATCAGGTGGCGGCGGTCGGTCTTTTCCAGTTGATCCCCATTTTCATTTTTTTCATCTTCGCGCAGGAATATCTGCTGAATATCTATGCCGGCGGCACCAAAGGTAGTTCATAAGCGGGAAAGACGAGTGTCATGAAAGTCACAATTGATAATCTCACCAAGAAGTTCGGTGATGTGGTCGGCGTCGAGAACCTGACCTTGCACATCGACGATGGCGAGTTTGTCGCCTTTCTTGGTCCTTCCGGCTGCGGCAAGACCACCACCCTGTTGACCCTGGCCGGCATCTACAAACCGAGCGATGGACGAATCCTTTTTGGCGAGCGGCTGGTCAATCTCGTGCAGCCGAAAGACCGCAACATTGGCATGGTCTTTCAAAGCTACGCGCTGTATCCGCACATGACCGTCTTCCAGAATATCTCGTATCCGTTGAAGCTGAAAAAGGTAGCGAAGAACGAGCAGCACGAGCGGGTCCGGCAAGTGGCGGATGTGATGGGCATTGGCGAACTGCTGGATCGCCGTCCGGGGCAGCTGTCTGGCGGGCAGCAGCAGCGTGTCGCCTTGGGGCGGGCGCTGGTCAAGGAACCCGATTTGCTGCTCTTCGACGAGCCCCTGTCCAACCTGGACGCGCGCCTGCGCCTGACCATGCGCGGCGAAATCAAGCACTTGCAGAAAGACCTGGGCATCACCTCCATCTATGTGACGCATGATCAGGTCGAAGCGATGACCATGGCCGACCGCATCGCCGTGATGAATGGCGGGCAGCTGCAAGCCTTTGATTCGCCGGATGAATTGTACAACCGCCCCAAGACGCAGTTCGTGGCTGGCTTCGTCGGCAACCCACCTATGAACTTCATCGATGTCGAAGTCTCAGCCGCCAACGGGCAATACCTCGCCGAAGCGGAGTCGCTGCGTCTCACGCTGGGGAAAGAACGCGGAGAGCCGCCGGCCGCTTATGACGGCGCAGTCGTCATGGGCATCCGCCCGGAAGACATTCAGATTGCCGAGGCGGGGGATGTCGCCGGCGAAATCTTCGTGGTCGAGCCGCTGGGGCGCGAAGATTTGATCGATGTGCGCGTCGGGCGGCACAGCTTCCTCGTGCTGGCGAATACCGAGAAGCAGCACCACGCCGGCGAGCGCGTCAAGCTGAAATTCGACGCGCAGCAAATCCAATTCTTTGATCCCAAGACCTCGCGCTCGCTGTTGTGGCGGCAGTAAGGGGCTGAGCACGGCATGCGCGACCTGCCGATTCAGGGGCTGGACCGTGCTATCGATTCGGCGCGCGACCATGAACTCGCCCTGCGTCACGCGCCTATCATCCGTTTTGACGCCAATGAGCCTTTCTTCCCTTCCGTCGTCGGTTGCAGCGTCTTTCGGGCAAGCGCGCCATCCCAGTCCTTTCCTCGCCAGATTCGGCTTGGCGAGGGTGTTAAATACGCCATTGAATACGCCATCTGGTGGGACTGGGATATCCAGCATCTGTATGAACTCGAGCATATCTGGGTCTATATCGGGAAAGATGACGAGCTTGTGGCGGCGGAGGCGAGCTGGCATGGCGACTATCATGTGATGCTGGACGCGGACAATCCGCTGGCGCTGGACGAGGGGCGCCTGGCGCTGTATTCCGAACCCGGCAAACATGCTTTCTCCCGCGAGCCTGAAGACTTGCTGCAAAGACGCGCCAAAACAATCGCTGGCTGTGGAGCTCATGCCGGGCGCATGGGCGTACATGTGACGCCGCTCTTCGCCGGCATCATCAAGGGGCGCAAGCCGCTAGCGAATCGTCTGGTGCATGGCTACCTGGAAAGCCAGCGCTTCCTGCCGTCCTTTGATTTTTCCATCCGCTTCGACCTGCGCGACAGCATCGTCCTGCCCTGGCGCAATCTCTATGAGTGGATTCCGCGGCGTGTTGAGCAGTACATTGATCGGCTGCGGGCGACCGTCGCGCCCCATCAACGGCGGGTCCTGCGCATCGCCCATCGCGGCGCATCGGCTTATGCCCAGGAGAATTCCCTTGCCTCCTTCCGCAAAGCCGCGCAGCTTGGCGCGGATATGGTGGAGATTGACATTCGCGTCAGCGCGGACAACATCCCGATCGTCACGCATGACAGCAGCTTGAAGCGCCTCTACGGCATCGAGGGTGCAGTATCGGATTATCGCCTGGATGATCTGCGTGAGATGACGGCGGCGGCAGGCGGCATCCTCAGCTTTGACGAGGCGCTGGAAAGCTGCCGGGAGCTTGGACTCGGCCTGTATCTGGATCTGAAGCAATTGAATGTGCGGGCGGCGGCGGACATGTTGGCGGCGATTGACGCGCGGCAAACTCTGGGGAATGTCATCTTTGGCTCCTTTCGCCCCGATACTCTGGCGGACATCAAAGCGGCGCGCCCGGCTGCGCAGACTTCGATCCTGTTCAGCGCCACGCAGTTGGACGCGGTGAAGCTGGCGCAGTCAATCCGGGCGGATTATGTGCATCCCTGTTGGGAAAACCGGGCGGCGCAGCCTCATCGACTGCTCACGCGCGAATGGATAGAGGCGGCGCGGCGGGCGGAGTTGGGCATTGTCTGCTGGCACGAAGAACGCCCGGCGGAAATTGCCGCGCTGATGAAGCTGGGCGTGGACGCCATCTGTTCGGACAAGCCCGAGCTGCTGCTGGCGGTGGCGCGTTCGACATAAGCGTCAACTGGCGATAGACTTTCAACGAATTGCGCCAAAGGACAGGCTGCCCGCCATGCGCATTACCGACTGCCGCATCACGCCCGTTGCCGTGCCCGACCTGCCCTTGCTCAATGCCGCTGGGCTGCACGCGCCCTACGCTCTGCGCATCATTATTGAGCTCGTCAGCGATGATGGTATCAGCGGCTGGGGCGAGATCCCGGGCAGCGCAGCGGCAGGCGAAGCTTTGACTCAAGCTGCGGAAGGCATCATTGGCGCGGACCCCTGGCAGTTCAACGCGCTATTTGCCCGGCTGGAAGCCCTGGCACAACCGGACGAGCGCGGTGCGAGGCCCTGGGATCAGCGCGCCTGGGTGCATGTCCGCAGCGCTATTGAGGTGGCTTGCTACGACATGCTGGGTAAAGCGGTTGGACGCCCGGTCGTGGATTTGCTGGGTGGAGCCGTCCAGGAACGCGTGTCCTTCGCAGCCTATCTTTTTTATAAACATGCTGGCGCGGGCGGGGCATTCGGCTTTGAGAAAGACCCGACGGCAACTGGCTGGGGGACTGCGCGGCAAGAAGCGGCGCTGGATCCGGCTGGCATCGTGGCGCAGGCGCAGGCGATGTGCGAACACTATGGCTTCCAGTCCATCAAGCTGAAAGGCGGCGTCTTCCCACCGGCTGACGAGATCGCGGCGATACTGGCGCTGCGCGAGGCCTTCGGCGCGGCTATGCCACTGCGGCTGGATCCCAACGCCATCTGGCGCGTCGACACGGCGATTGCGGCTGGCAAGCAACTGGAGGGCGCGCTGGAATACTACGAAGACCCCGTGCGCGGGCAGGAAAATATGGCGGCGGTGGCGCGCGCAGTGAATATCCCGCTGGCGACCAATATGTGCACGACCAGCTTTGAGGATTTGCCCGGTAGCCTGCGGCATTCGTCGGAAGCCATCATTCTCAGCGATCATCACTTTTGGGGCGGATTGCGCGCGTCGCTGGACTTGGCGCGTTTCTGTCGCGTATTTGGGCGCGGCTTGTCCATGCACTCCAACAGCCACCTGGGCATCTCGCTGGCGGCCATGACGCATCTGGCGGGGGCCACGCCCAACCTCACTTACGACTGCGACAGTCATTATCCCTGGCAGGATGGGCATGACCTGCTCGTCAAGCCGCTGTCATTTAATGATGGCGCGCTGCAAGTCCCGCGCGGGCCGGGCTTGGGCATCGAGGTCGACCGCGACAAACTGGCATCTTTGCATGAGAATTATCTGGCTTGTGGTTTGACCGAGCGCAATGATGAAATCGAAATGCAGAAGCTTGAGCCCGGCTGGAGATTCCAGGCGACGCGCTGGTGAACTACGACTATGTTGAAAAGTCTTACCATAGAGGAAACGAGGCAACACGGAGGGCACAGAGACTTGGTGACTGTGATTCTCCCAATTAGCCCCGCCTGTTCGAGAACCGTAAGGATTCTTCCCTATAGGGCTTGGCGAGCGGCAGCCAGGAATGCGAGATGAGCGATGACGAGCGATGAGCTTTTCCCGACCAGCGTGATTGGCAGTTTGCCACGACCGAAATGGGTGCTTGATCTGCTGCTGCAACATCAGGACGGCGCGCTAAATGATGAGGCGCTGGACCGAGCCATGGATAAGGCGATTGCTTTCGCGATTGGGCTGCAGGAAGCCGCTGGTCTTGACATCATATCGGATGGCGAATGGCGCAGGATAGGCTATTTTGAAGTCTTTGCGCAGATGGTTGGTGGCTTTCAGCAGGCCGAATACCAGACGCAAGCGCTGGCGCCGGAAGTTCTGCCGGATACCGGCTTGTCCGCGCCGCAGC
This sequence comes from Anaerolineae bacterium, assembly GCA_034420985.1. Classification (GTDB taxonomy): domain Bacteria; phylum Chloroflexota; class Anaerolineae; order Aggregatilineales; family Phototrophicaceae; genus UBA6055. Next base: position 23,426 of record DAOUKU010000055.1, read on the forward strand.
AATGGACTCTGAAGGAGTTCAAGCAAGCGCTGGTTGTATCGTCAATGACTTATTCCAAGCCAATCGCGGCTGAAGGCGCGGCATATCTGCGGCGGCATACGCAGAAGCAAACCAAAGTCGCCTTGCCATCGCCGCACATGATTGGCGGGCGGCTATGGCATCCGGACTATTCCGGCGGCGCCTACGCGACTCGGCGAGAGTTTGTGGAAGCGGTCATCCCGATATTGCGTCAGGAAGTCCTAGCTCTGCGCGAGGCGGGCGTCGATGTGGTTCAGTTTGATGATCCCTGGTTGTGTTTCTTTGTTGATCCGGAGCACCGCGCCAGATTCCTTGACCCGGAGGCCGAAATCAGCCAGGCGATCGCTGATCTCAACTGCGTCCTCGCGGGCATTGATGGCATCAAAACCTCGCTGCATGTCTGCCGGGGCAATCGCGCTCGCACGGTCTATGCCGACGGCGACTATGAACCGATCATGCCCTACTTGCTGGATGCCAATGTCGACCAACTGGCTATGGAGTTCGCTGTTTCACAAGCAGGCGATATCGGGATTTTTGAGCGCTTCCCCACCGATAAAGAGATTGGCTTGGGCGTGGTTGATGTGCGCGGGGAGATCGTCGATCGTCCGGAGCTTATCGTCGAACGGGTTGAGAAAGCGCTGCGCTACCTGGAGCCGGGACAGATCACGCTCAACCCGGATTGTGGCTTTGCGCCGACCAGCACCAACCCGATCTCGCTGGAAGAAACCTATCACAAGCTCAAGGCGATGACGCAAGCCGCCGGGATCCTGCGCGAACGCTACGGATAATCTGTCGCCTGACGGCTACAATGGAGGCTGGCTCTGCGCTGTAATCAGGGCGAACGCGAGGGGTGGACAAACCTTATGACAATCGACCGGGATACCTTGCTGGACGCCTTGGACTCGGTAATCAGCATCCCGCTAATTCCCTTCCGCGGCGGGGAAATCGACTACGCCGGGCATGCCAAGAATATCGACTATTTGATGCGCAATAACAGCCTCAGCGAGGGGCGTCCGCGCGTGATTGCGATTGCTGGCACCAGCCTCGTGCATCACATTAGTTACGCTGCGCAGGTCAAATTGCTGGATATCGCCGGGCAGCGCATGGCTGGCGAAGGTGTTTTAATGGCGGCGGTTGTGCCCAATCCCTTGCCGGAAGTGGCGAGTCTGCTGGAGGAACTGGCTACGCTGGGGCGACCGCCTGATGTCACGCTGATTATGCCGCTGGCCGGCACTTATGGACCGGCTGGCTTGTATGGGACGCTGCGGGAATTCGGGGCTGAAATGGCGCAGCAGCATGGTACGCGATTTCTATATTATTTTCGGCGCAAGCGCGACCGGGAGGCGGTCATCCGCCTGCTGCATGAATCGCCGCATTTCATCGGCGTCAAAATCGGCACGGACGAGAGCGATGTGCTGCCCTTTGTCGAAGCGCTGCCGGCGGACAAAATCGTCATTTGGGGCATCGGCGATCGCTCGACCGCGGCGGCGCAGCTGGGCGCGCGCGGGCATACCTCCGGCATCAATATCGTGGTGGCGCAGGCATCGGACGCCATCAACAACGCCCAGTGGCGTGGCGATTACGAAGCGGCGCTGCAGGTGGAAGAGGAAATTTCGCCCCTGGAAGACATCCGCTTCATGCAGGAGCGGGCTTACAACTACTCGGCGGTGATGGAAGCCATCAATTGCGCCGGCTTTGACGATGTGGCGGGCGGGGAGGGCGGTCCCTTCAACCCGCGCGTGCCGGCGGATATCGCTGCGGAAATCGCTCGCATCATGGCGCGTATCGAGGGCTATCATTGAAAAGAAAAGGCTTAACTATAGAGAGTGCAGAGGAAAAGACTCGCCCCGCCTCTCTTTTCTCTGCGTCCTTTGTGGTTCAAAGACTTTGACAATTTCCTTCGCGAGAAAGGCCTCCACATGAAGATCACCGACATCCAGGCCTGCGTCATCGGGCGGCAGGAGCCAGACAGCGGCGGCAGCGTCTGGACATTCGTGCGCGTTTACACTGACGAGGGCATTGTGGGCACGGGCGAATGCAATAGCGGGGGACCTGGCTTCTCTGGCTTCGCCACCAAGCATGCCATTTTGGCTTTGCGCGAGTTGCTGATTGGTGAAGACCCCTTCGATATCAACCGCCTCTACGAGAAGCTGCGGCGAGCGGGACGCTATGGCGGGGCGAGCAGCGCGCCGTTGATCTTCGCGTTGACGGGCATCGACAATGCCCTGCACGATATCGTCGGCAAGGCGCTGGGCGTCCCAGTCTATCAGCTGCTGGGCGGCAAGTTCCGCGACCAAATCCGCTTGTATGCCGATTGCCACTTCGGCGAAGACGACAGCCCAGCCTCCTTCGGCGACAAGGCGCTGGAAGCGGTGGACGAGGGCTATGGCGCGGTCAAATTTGATGTCGACTACACCGGGCATGGCAAGCTGGACGCCTGGAACTGGACGGTGGGCGCGCAGGAGATGACGCATATCATCGGTCTGGTCGAGGGGGTGCGCGAGGCTATCGGCTTCGAGATTGACCTGGCTATCGACTGCCACGGCCACTTCGACCTGCCTTCGGCGATTACGCTGGCGCGGGCATTGGAGCCGCTGCGCCTGCTCTGGCTGGAAGAGCCGGTGCCGGCGGAAAATGTCGCTGCCTTGGCGCAGGTGCGCGCTGCCACCAGCACCGTCATCTGCACCGGCGAGAACCAATATACGCGCTTTGAGTTTCTGGGGCTTTTCGCGCGCCAGGCGGTCGATGTCATCATGCCGGATTTGGCGAAAGCTGGCGGCATTGCGGAGGGCAAGCGCATCGCCGACCTGGCGGACGCGCATTATATCCCCATCGCCCCGCATAATGTCTCGTCGCCCTTGGGCATGATGGCGGCTTGTCATGTGCTGGCGGCTGTGCCCAACTTCCTCTTCCTGGAATTTCACGCCCGCTCCATCCCCTGGTGGAGCGACTTCTGCGATGGCGAAAAGCCTTTCGTACAGGATGGCATGATGACGGTTTCGGACGCGCCGGGCATCGGCGTCGAGCTGAATGATGATGTAGCCAAGTCGCTGCTGTGGAAGGGCGATAGTTATTTCGACTAAGGGGCAGCCGGTCTTGCGAAAGACAGGCGGTCAGGAATTTGCCACAGAGGCGCAGAGACAAAGGCGGCAGTAGGGGCAGGGCGAGCCAGTGGGTCGCCCGCATAACCCGCCTCTAGCCATCCCAAGAATGGGGCGAACCACCGGCTCGCCCATACTGCCTTGGACTTTAGCGCTGCTATTGGCCTTGGCAGGACCTGCCAAGATAAGCCGCTGCGCCCTCTGTGTTGTCTCGTTTCCTCTGTGGTGAAGATTTGATGATCGGCTCTCGCTTGACTTGCTTGGCATTGCTTCTGTGCTACAGGCTGACTCTTTCGCCGCTCTCGCAGGCTTGCACGGCTCCGAATACGAATTCCATGGTACGGATATTGTCCTGGGCACGGGTGGCAGTCCGTCCGCCGCTGCGCAATGCCTGGACAAATTCATGCAGCAGATAATCCTGCCCCTGGCGCGGCATCTCTTCCAGCGGGATTTCGCGTCGTTCTCCATGGGCGCTGGCTACTCCGCGCGCGCTTTCATCGACGCTCAGCAAGCGCTGTGTATAGACACGGTCATCGACCGCCAGCAGCACGCCCCGCTTGCAATCAAAACGCCAGTTGCCATTCCAACTGGTCTCGAAGGCTTGCGAGCACCAGGAGCCGGCATAACTAGCTTGGACGCCCTCCCCGAATTCAATCTGCGCGGCCGCGCTGGCATCGCCATTGAACCAACTCCAGGGCGGATTCCAACTGGTCGCGCTGATGTGGCGGGCATCGCTGCCCAGGAAGAAGCGCAGCATATCAAAGTGGTGAATTGCCATGTCAATGAGCAGCGGCTGCGGCATCTCTTCGCGGAAGCCGCCGAAATGCGGTCCCTTGTAGAATTCGACGTTGACCGCCCCCACCGCGCCTAGCTCGCCATTATCCAGCACGCGCTTGATAGTCTGCGTCAGCGGGCGATAGCGATAATTTTGCGCCACGCTGTGCAGGAGTCCCGATTGCTTCACAGCCGCGACGATGGCGCGGGCATCCTCCAGCGTACCAGCCAGCGGTTTTTCCGACAGCACCGGCAGACCAGCCTCCAGCGCCGTAAGCGAATTCTGGCGGTGGAATTGCGGCGGCGTCACATCAATGACGAAGTCGGCGGAGACCTGAGCCAGCGCCTCGGGCAGACTGCGGAAGATCAGATCGTGATCCAGCCCATAGGCGACGGCTTGCTCGTCGGCGATATCGGCATTGATCTCGACGCAGGCGGCGAACTCAACCTCGGGCGAGCGTTGCACTGCGCCCAGCCAGGTGTTGCCCATCCCGCCGATGCCGACTTGAATGACTCTCATCGAAATGACTTCCTTACAACGACATTGGACTTTGTATCTGCGAAATCGTTGCTGCCAGCCGGAGAGACTTCATCTATAAGGCGTTCCGGCTGTCAGGGCGTCGCGGGCATGGCTCCCTGCCAGGTTGCAAAGGTGGTGGTTAAATTCGCCGGTTACCGGGTCGATGTCATCGTCGTGATGGTGACAAGCCTCGTGCGCAATGACAGCTGCGATACCATAGAGCCCGTATCCTCCATACACAAGACATCTGCCCAAAGCTATTCTGCTGGTACCGCCATAGGCGAGGCCCGAGACACAATGATCCGGTCCAAGTTCTTCGATCACGCTTATTACGCTGACGACATATTGATAAAGCGGTGGCGATTTGCTTTCCATGAGATTCAGCACTTCGTTCACCACACGAACAAAGGCTTCTGATCCCTCAATGCGCGGCCTGGACAAATTGGCGACAGGGATTTGAGCTTGCGCGACGCACTGTCTATTCTGATGCGCCCAATAGCCGTCTATCCATTCTTGTTCCGTCGTGCATTGTCGATCTACGAAACAACAGTTGTCGATGCCTGATGGCGCAGTCGGCGGCGGCGCGGTGACGCCTGGGTCGAGAAATCTGTTGCGAGGACCCGCTTCGACCCATTTCGTAACAGCTATCCAACCAGAGTCATAGCTGCCGAATCTGACTTTCAGCCAGCACCAACCTCCGCCGGTGGTTTTCTGGATTAAGTTGAAGTAAGCGCCGGTTCCTGCGTACGCCACCACCGGACTGCTGGTCGTGGGGAATTTGCGGATGTTCATTGGGCCAGTAATGTACACCGTTTGCCACTTATGCAACTCCGAGCAAGGAACTTGCGCTGCGCTCGCGGTCGGTTCAACAGCGAAAGGCAGCAGCGCTGAGAGCAAGAGTAGCCACATCAATCTTACGACCACGATACATCTCCAATGAATCTGATAGATATCTCATTATCCAGCGTAGTTTAGCTCATTCTGACGACAACTGCCAAACGCAGACGCCCGCTCGCTCGCGCCTCCTTTGACAGTCAGCGAAGCTCCGTAGTACGCTCTCTCCAAATTGCTGTGAAGGCCTCACGACGTGGAAAGGACAAAGGAAAATGTCGCGACGCAGAAACGGAATCATCGGCTGCGGCTCAGTCGCGCAAGGCGCGTTCACGCTGCGCCAGGTTGGCGATGCCCACCTGCATTACTTTCAGCGCACGCGCCCGCCGTTGAAGCGTTGGAAAATCAGCGACAAGATGATGATGAGACCATAGAAAAATTGTGTGAAGAAGCCGGTCAAGCCGGCCGCGATGACGCCAGTTTCGATGAAGGCGACGATGGATGTGCCGATGGCGCCGCCAAAAACCGTGCCGATGCCGCCCCAGGTGGGCGTGCCGCCCACGAAGAGCCCCGCCAGCACTGGCAGCAGCAAGCCATCGCCCGTGGTGGGCCACCAGACGAAATTGATCATTACCGAGAAGATGCCTGCCAGCGCCGCGCCAATGCCCGTGAAGACAAAAACAAGTGTCCTTGTGCGGTCGACATCGATGCCCATCTCGGCAGCGCTCTCCGGGTTGTCGCCGACGCAATGCACGCGCACGCCAAAGCTGTGCCGGTTGTACAGGAAGACTCCCAGCGCCGTGAAAGCCAGCGCCCACAGCATCTGGTTGGGGATGCCAAGATGCTCGACAATTTTGATTGGATCGTCAGTCATTAAGCCGTGAATGAAAGTGCCGCGGATTTCCGGGATGGCGATGGAAAAGCCTTCCACCAGGATATTGATTAAGCCGCGCAGAAAGAAATTCATGCCCAGGGTCGCCACCAGCGCCGACAAGCCAATGCGCACCACCAGCACGGCATTGAGATAACCCAGCACCGCCCCGACAATCAGCGCCGCGGCAATGCCGAGCAGCGGGTCGCCGCCTTGATCGACGATGCTGACGAAGGCGTAGGAGGCTAAGCCGACAACGGACGGAAAGGACAGGTCTATCTCGCCGGCGGTGACGACAAAAACCAGTGGCACGACCAAAAACATCGACACCGGCAACGCGATCATCACTGAGCGATAGGTCTTGAACTGGCTGAATACTTCGGGGTTGGCCATCGTGAAGCCGATGAGCATGACAATCAGAAAGAGTGTGGAGGTAATGGCGCGCCGATTGTTGCGCGCCCATTTGACTAGCCCGCTGGCGTCTTCGCGCGCTTTCTGCTGCTGCCCGCCTGGCTTTGCGCCGAGTCCCATACCTGCCTGCTCCTTACGCGTCCATCATGCCGGCGTCGGCGTGAGCCATTTCGGCAATTTCCTGCATGTGTCTCATCAGCACTTCAGCCGACGCGATCTCGTCTCGGTCGGCGGTCATCACAACCTTGCCGCGGTCCAGCACCACGAAGCGGTCGGCGATATCGTAGACATGATAGATATTGTGGCCAATAAAGATAATTGAGCGCCCACGGTCGCGCACATTCTGCACGAAGCCGAAAACTTTCGCCGTTTCGATCAGCGATAGCGCTGTGGTCGGCTCGTCCAGGACGATGAGATCAGCGTCAAAATACAGCGCCCGTGCGATAGCCACCCCTTGCCGTTCCCCGCCGGAAAGCGTGGCCACGGGCGAATCGGGGTCGAAGACTTTGGAAGTGAAGCCGATCTCGCGCATGAGGCGGTTGGCTTCCTTGTATTGTGTATTGACTTTGATGACGCCCAGGCGTGTTTTGATCTCGCGCCCCATGAAGATATTGCGAGTGATGGTCTGCTGCGGCGCCAGGGCGCGGTCTTGGTAGACCGTTTCGATGCCGGCCTCGCGGCTGCGGGCGGCGTTCCAATTGCGCACTTCTCGCCCGCGCACGATGATCTGCCCGCTGTCTGGCTGGTGCACGCCGGACAGGATTTTGATCAGGGTCGACTTACCGGCGCCGTTATCGCCGATCAGCCCGACCACCTCGCCCGGTCGCACGCCAACGCTGATGCCGTCGACCGCGTTCACATTGCCGAAGGACTTGGTGACATTTCTTAATTCAATGATGTATTCGTTTTTCATATTGTTGCTCTCGCCTGCTTGCTGAAGGCAGCCAATGACATGCGCGGCGAAATTCCCCCTCCCTCATTTTGGGGGAGGGGGCTAGGGGGTGGGGGCAGCCTAACGATAACCCGCAATCGCCAGGTCGGCCACCTGCTCGTAGTTGCTGGTGTCGATGAAGCCAGCGCCGGTGTCGACATTGAGCGGCGCCAGGCCAAACTTGGCGGTTTGGCAGATGCTCAATATTGGCAAATACCCTTGCAGGAAGGGCTGCTGATCGGAGGTCAGGTGAATCCAATCATCGGCGAAGCCCTGCATGATGAATTCGTTGGTGTCGAAGCCGATGGCTTTGACCTGGCCGGCTTCCAAGCCCGCCGCCTCGAAGTAGGTCTGCGTATTGCCCAGGGTCTGGCCGCCAGAGAAAGCCACCAGTTTGACATCTGGGTTGGCGGTGAGAGCAGCCACCATGGCGGGGATGCCGATGTTCGGGTCGGCCGCCCAGGTCGGCGCGGAATCGACATGGATGACTTCCACGCCATTTTCTTCCAGGACTTCCCAAACGCCCAATTCGCGCAAGGCGCGTTCACGCTGCGCCAGGTTGGCCAGGACAATGGCTTTGTCGCCCTCGCCGAGCCCATATAGACGGACAGCCTCGGCGCCCAAAGCGCGCCCCTGCGAAGCCAACTGCGCGCCGACATAGCCGCCGCCGTAACGCGCGCGCACCTGGTCGACATCGACATTCTGGTACATCATGATGATGCCCGCTTCCGCCGCTTCGGCCGCCAGGGGCATGATGGCTTCATTACCCGGGTGGCCCATCATGGCGATGCCATCCGGCGCTTGTGCGACAGCTTCACGCAGTTGCTGCGTCATCAATTCGCTGTCCCAGCCGGAAAAGACATATTCGACATTGGCGCCCAGGTCGCGCGCGGCCGCCAGCGCGCCACGATAAACGATGCCGGCGAAGGCGTCTCCCTCGGTGCCGCCGGCGAAGAAGCGAACGGTCACGCCCTCGCACCAGTGCGCCTGGTCCAGGTCGTCCTGCGCCAGGGCTGGCACTGCCAGCGCCAGCAGCATGAGGATCGCCAGTGCCAGCCTGCAAAACGTATGGGATTTAAATGTAGTCATTGTGACCTCCTGAAATTGTCCATGACTCGGCACGCCAGTCTGCGCCCCGAACAGCGCGAAAGTATAACGCATTTTTGCAGGGTAGCCAAGATGCGCGTTGGAAACTTGCGACAGCGTTTTGGCGTCTGCGCAAGGCGAATTGCCAAGCCAGGGCAGGTTGGCTACAATCACGCGACCGTCCCTGCGAATGGGGGCACAGGCGAATACTGATCCAAGGAGAAAGCCATGTTCAAACGCGCGCTATTTATCTGTCTGGTGCTGAGCCTCGCGCTCGGCGCATCGTCGCTCGTCATGGCGCAGGACGACATCCTGCTCTATGGCGGCAATCAGGATATCGACAACATCGACCCGGCCACCGGCGAGAATTATTCCATCAACGCCGCTCTGCGTAGCCTCTATGACGCTTTGTACATCTACCGCGGCAGCGACACCATTCCGCACTTGGTCGAAGGTCACGAGGTCAACGATGACGCCACGGTCTGGACTTTCACACTGCACGACAACGCCGTCTTCCACGATGGCAGCCCGGTGACCGCCGATGCCGTGGTCTACAGCTTCAACCGCATGATGGCGATTTCCGGTCCGCCGACCTGGCGCTGGGCTGGCATCACGGATGAGAATTCGGCGCAGGCGCTGGATGACCACACGGTGCAATTCACGCTGACGCAGCCCTACGCGCCCTTCATCGGCACGCTGCCGCAGCTTTTCGTCGTCAATCCCGCCATTGTGGAAGCCAATTTGGGCGACGACATGGGGCAGAGCTACCTCAAGGAGAACGCGGCTGGTTCCGGTCCCTTCACGCAGGGGCGCTGGGAAATCGGCAATATCTACGAGTTCATCGCTGTTGATGACTATTGGGCTGGCTGGACGGGCGACGATCACTTGGACGGCTTCTTCTGGGTCATCCAGCGCGATGCCGCCACGCAATTGAATTCCTTGCTTGCTGGCGAGACGCATATCGCCGATACCATCGCTGGCAGCGACCGCGAGTACATCGACGAATCCGACGAGTATGTCTGGGAGCAGCATGGCGGCTTCTTCACCAACACGTTGAAGATGAACAACCAAGGTGAATACACCAGCGACATCAACCTGCGCAAAGCCGTGGCCCACGCCATGAACTATGAAGCGATGGTGGCGGCGCAGGATGTGCCCATTACCATCTTGCCCGGTCCCACGCCCGCGAATTTCGTCGGTTATGTCGAAGGTTTGGCGCACCCCGCTTATGACCTGGATATGGCTCGCGAGTATCTGGCGCAGTCGCCCTGGCCCGATGGCGGCATCACCCTCGACTATGTCTATGTGACCGAGTTCCCGCGCGAAGAGATCCCCGGTCTCATCCTGCTGGAAGGCTTGGCGGAGATTGGCATCGAGCTGAATATGATCCCCATGCTTTGGCCCGATATGGTAGCCAGCTGCGCGACGCCAGAGATCGGTCCGGACATCATCAACATCTACACGCTGCCGCCCTTCCTGGATCCGGACGCGCACCTCTATAACCAGTACCATTCGGCTCAGTGGGGCAGCTTCAACTCATGCAGCTTCTATGAGAACGGGCGAGTCAACGAGCTGCTGGATCAAGCGCGCACAATTGGCGATGCCGAGACTCGTCAAGCCATGTACACCGAAGCGCAGGAAATCATCGCCGCCGAGCAGCCTTCGGTATGGATGTATACCGAAGATAGCGGCTTAGCGCTGAATACCTGCGTGAAGGGCTTCCTCTTCTCGCCGATGTATCCGATCACAGTGCTCTTCCAGGATTTGTGGATGGACGGGTGCTAGCTTAGCAATTGAGTCTCCCCTCAGGTTGCTGGGGGGAGACATTTTCTTCTCTCAAAGCGATCAATTCTACAGCTCAATCACAGTGAATTGAGGCATGATGGCGGACTCTTGGACCTTGAATGTAGATAGCTTGGCGGAATATGCCTTGGACGAGAAAGTGCCAGCTTTGACAAGTAGCTTCGCTGGGCTCATGCAAGAAGCCGTTGTAATGTGCATGAGCGAGTATCAGCACTTGTCTGGCGTTTCTTGTGATGTTAGAGACCTTAAGGAAGTCCTGACGAGAACGCAAATTGTGTGGGCTATAGAATTAACGGATAATATAGTAAGAGCATTTGGATCTGCTACCGCCGCTGCTGAACTGGCTGGAGAGGGTATAGCTATTCTGGCGATCCTTACAATGACAAGTTACACGATTATTGAACGATCGATAAAGGGTACAGGAGTTGATTTCTGGCTTGGCGACGAAGCAAACACAACAGAGGACGTTATTCAACGGGAAGCCAGGATGGAAGTGAAAGGCAGGACGCGAATCGAGTTTGACAAAGATATTCGTTCCGCAGTTCGAAAAGGTGTGAGACAGACAGAACGTTCTGCAGCCAGTAAATTGCCTGCCTGTGTAATACTGACTGAATTTAGCAGACCTGTAATCTATATGGTGTGGGCATGAATATCAGAGCCGAGAAAGTAACTGAACTACACAGAAAAGCAATGGAATTGGCGGATGAATCTTTTGTGGCGCGCTTACTGGGCAACCGCGACGAATACCTGCGATTAACCGAGCTAGCTTTTGAAAAAGAATCTGCCGCAGCCGGCCTGATGGCTGACGCGGAAGACATAGAACCAACGCGCTCAGTTCTACATCGCAGCGCTGCAAGTCTTGCCTGGCGGTGCGCAAAGTACGGTGAAGCTAGAAAACTGATTTACCGCGCATTGGCGGGCGATCCACCTAGCTACATTATTGAGGAGCTTGATGACTTGCTCGGCAATGTCAAACTCTCCGCAGCTGGACAGAGCCTGCAAAAGTATGAAATGCAGATGTCGCTGGAAGGCAGCAAAGTGGGGCATGGGCTTATTTCGATGAAGGAATTGGAAAGACGACAGGCTACCATTCCGGAGTTAGTTCAGATAGCAGTTAAATCGCATGTACGGCGCATGAAGAATTTCACAGAAGCCAAACTCAAGAATATCGCGGACATTGAACCCTACGTTGCTGGCGTCACACCGGGCAGCTTTATACTCACGATACGCTTTGGCGTAAGCCAACAGTATGAATTGCCAGGATTCAACAGATTTGAAGATGCAGTCGAGCCACTCTTCGATAATCTGCGTTTGCTCGACGACGGTCGTTACTATGAACTTGAAGAGAGCATAGGAGACGCAGACGATTACAGAGCATTCATCAAGGCTGCCAAACCTCTTGCTCCGGATGGCGACCGCATCTCGTCGGTCAAGTTCCAGGCCGATGCAGGCGACAAGCTGGAGATTGTATCATTCAGGCGCACTCAGGATTCCTTCAGCGACATTCCAATGCCCCCAGAGCCTAAAGCTGAAGTTGATTATAGAACCACCGACGACGACATAAGCAGAACTGGCATCCTGAAAGTTGCAGACGCTCTTGACGAAACTGAATGTGTGCTTGTCACAGACGATGATACCAAGTGGGAACTTGAGGGACCCGAAGAGCTAATGGATGGAATCGTGCGAACTTTCTTCAAAAGAAGGGTTGAAGTCAGTGGCAAACGCATGAGAAAAACAAATTTGGTCAACCGTATCCGTTTGAGCGCACGCAATGATGTGAAAGCAGTTGATTATACAGACCAGCCCATCCCATGAACCTGCGCTTTTACATCCTGCGGCGCATCGCGCTTATCATCCCCACGCTGATCGGGCTGAGCATCTTGACCTTCTCCATCGCGAGGATTGTGCCCGGCGACCCCGTGGGCTTGGCGGCTGGTCCCCGCGCCACTGAAGAGATCAAAGAAGCGCTGCGCCGCGAATTCGGCATGGACCAGCCCTTGCCCGCGCAATATGTCAATTACATCAGCGGGCTCTTCCGCGGCGACTGGGGGCAATCGCTCTACACCCGCCGCGAGGTCTTGGGCGACCTGCGCACCTTCTGGCCCGCCACGCTGGAGTTGACCACGGCGGCTGTCGTCTTTGCCACGCTGCTGGGCGTGCCGGCTGGCGTCATCAGCGCCATGTATCGCAACCGCCTGCCCGACCATGTCGCGCGGGTGCTGTCGCTCTTCTTCGTGAGCTTCCCGTCATTTTGGCTGGCGATGATATTTCAGACCTGGTTCGGTCGCGATTTGGGCTGGTTTCCTATCGGCAAGCGCCTGCCCATTCTCATCGCGCCGCCAGCGCCGACCACGGGCTTGTTCCTGGTCGACAGCTTGATCCAGCTGGATTTTGAGACCTTCATGGTGTCGCTGCGGCATCTGTTTGTGCCGGCTTTGGTACTGTCCTTCGGGGCTTTCGCCAGCATCACACGCATCACGCGGGCAAGCATGGTCGAGGCGCTGGAGAAGGACTTCGTGCGCATGGAGCGGGCTATCGGCATCCCTTACCGCGTCATCATTTTCAAATATGTGCTGCGCAACGCCCTGATTGCCACCATCACGGTGATTTCGTTGAACTTCGGCTGGTTGATGGCGGGCGCGATATTGATCGAGACGATCTTTGACTGGCCCGGGTTGGGCTTGTACGCCGTGCACGCCTCGCTGAGCCTGGACTTTCAGCCGATTATGGGCATCGCGATTCTCTATGGCATCGTATTCTGTCTGGTCAACATCCTGACCGATATTGTCTATGGCATGTTGGATCCGAGGATTCGCTATGGCTGAACTGGGCAAGACCGGGGGCGATAGCGCCTTTGCAGCCCGCTGGGACAACCTGGCGCGGGGGATTTATCGCTTTCGCTCCAACCGCCTGTCCATGTTGGGGCTGCTGATGCTGGTCTTCATCCTGCTGGTGGCGATATTCGCGCCGGTTATCGCGCCCTTCCCGGAAGACGCCAGCGGCAAGACCAATGTGCTGGAACGCCTGCAAGCCCCCAGCGAGGCGCACATCTTCGGCACGGACAAAATCGGGCGCGACATCTTCAGCCGCGTGGTGATGGGCACGGGGCTGGCGCTGCAGGTCGGCACGGTCATCATCCTGCTGGCGACCAGCATCGGCGTTACTGTCGGCGCGCTGTCCGGTTATGCGGGCGGCTGGCTGGACGATTTGCTGATGCGCATTACGGATATTTTCTTGACGGTGCCGGCGCTGGTGCTGGCCATCGCCATCTCGGCGGCGCTGGGCAAGGGCATCATCAACGCCATGATCGGCATTTCGCTGGTGTGGTGGCCCGGTTTCGCCCGCTTGACGCGCAGCCTGGTGCTGTCCTTGCGTGAAGAGCCTTTCGTGGAAGCAGCCTACGGCATCGGCGCGGGGCATATGCGCATCATCTTCCGCCATATTTTGCCCAATGCCGTCTCGCCAATCATCATCAAGATGACGACGGATTTCGGCTTTGCGGTGCTGACGGCAGCGGCGCTGGGCTTCATCGGGCTGGGCGCGCAGCCACCCACGCCGGAATGGGGCGCCATGATCAACGATGGACGGCGCTACTTCCCGGATGAATGGTGGATCGCCACTTTTCCGGGCTTGGCTATCTGGCTGATGGTCTTCAGTTGGAACTTGATCGGTGACGGGCTGCGTGATGTGCTTGATCCACGCTCGCGGCGCTAGCTCGATTCACCACGGAGACATAGAAGTAGAATCAAGCAAATGATGCGAAAACTAACCCCAAAGGCTCAAAGAGTACAAAGGTTGATTGCCACAGAGACACCGAGACACAGAGCTGTAGGCACTGATGTAGGGGCTGGTGGATAGTGCGCACTTATCAATTCTGGGTCAGGGTTGGCGCATTAGAATTGGGAGGGATTTGTGCCTTTTCCGACTTTTGAGCGGTCGCCGTTGCCGGGCGAACAAAGGCAGATATATCGGAAGTTGCAGCAATTTAGTTCGCGCAGACGCTGGGAAGAGGCGCCCTTCAGCGTTAGGCGCTGGGTTAAACGCTGGCTGGTTGCATGGTTTTGGTCTTTGCTCATCAGCGTGGGACTTGCGGTTTTGGCCTATGTATTGCTTCAGTAAGGTAGGTCGTCAGTCGCGAGGACCATGCCAATCCCTCTGCGCCCTCTGTGGTAAAGCAATTTAGGTACTGCGCCCGATGGCTGAGCTGCTCAACATAGAAAACCTGCACCTGGAATTCGACACCTACGATGGTTTGGTCAAGGTGCTGGCGGGCGTCGACCTGCGCATGCGGCGCGGCGATGTGCTGGGCTTGGTGGGCGAGACGGGCTGCGGCAAATCCATGACGGCGCTGTCCGTGCCGCGCTTGATCCCCATGCCGCCAGGACGCATCACCGCCGGGCGCGTCACTTTCGATGGCGAAGACATCCTCAGCAAGCCGGAAAGCGAGATGGAGGCCTTCCGCGCGCGCCACCTGGGTATGATCTTCCAAGATCCGGTGACGAATTTGAATCCGCTCTTCACCATCCGCGAGCAACTGGTGGATGCCGTACTTTACCAGCGGGCGCAGGGGCAGAAAGTGCCTGGCCGCTGGCGGGGATTTCTGCCATCGGCGCGGCAACTGCGGAAGGACGCCCACCAACGCGCGGTCGAGCTGATGCGCTTGACTGGCATTCCGGATGGCGACAAGCGCATCTACGATTATCCGCATCAATTCAGCGGCGGCATGCGCCAACGCGTGCTGATCGCCATGGCGCTGGCCGGCGACCCTGACCTGTTGATCGCCGATGAACCGACCACCGCGCTGGATGTGACCATCCAGGCACAAATCCTGCGGCTGATCCGCTCTCTGGTGGCGCAGTTGGGCTTGACCGTGCTGCTGATCACGCACAATCTGGGCGTGGTGGCGCGCAGCTGCGAGCGTGTGGCGGTGATGTACGCGGGCCGGGTGATTGAAGAGGCGCCGGTTCGCGAATTGTTTCGCGATCCCAAGCACCCCTATACGCGCGGTTTGATCGGCGCTGTGCCCAAGAAGGAAGTCGATCGCGGCGGCTTGGAAGGCATCCCGGGCATGATTCCCAACCTCATCGACCCGCCGAGCGGCTGCCGCTTTCACCCTCGCTGCCAGCATGTCATGGCTGCCTGTCGTGAAAGACCGCCGTCCCCCGCCATCGTCGGCGAAGAACACAGCACAGCCTGCTATTTGTACGAGGCGGAGGCATGAGCGCGCTGCTGGAAGTTGCCAACTTGAAGAAGTACTTCCCGGTGCGTGGCGGCTTGTTAAATCGGCGGCTGGACGACTTCCGGGCTGTGGATGATGTTAGCTTTGCGCTGCAAGAGGGCAAGACTCTGGGGCTAGTCGGCGAGTCGGGCAGCGGCAAGACCACCATCGGCAAGTGCATTTTGCGTCTGCTAGAGCCGACTGCGGGCAGCATTCATTATGACGGCGCGGATATCACGCATATCAAAGCGCGGGAATTGCGGCGGCTGCGCAGCGAGATTCAGATGATTTATCAAGCGCCGGCTGCCTCGCTGAATGGGCGTATGACAGTCGGGCAGATCATCGGCGAACCGCTCTGGATTCATGAGCGGCTCAAAGGACAAGTCTCCCGGGGGCGCGTGCTGGAATTGATGCATGTGGTGGGGCTCAAGGAAGAACATTATTATCGCTATCCGCATGAATTCAGCGGCGGGCAGCAGCAGCGCATCGGCATTGCCCGGGCTTTGGCTGTCAAGCCGCGCCTGATTGTGCTGGACGAGCCGACCTCGGCGCTGGATGTCTCGGTGCAGGCGCAAATCCTCAACCTGTTGCAAGACCTGCAAGACCAATTCGACCTGACTTATCTCTTCATCTCGCATGATTTGGGCGTGGTGCGCTATATGTGCGACGAAGTGGCTCTGCTCTACCTGGGCAAAATCGTGGAAGTGGCGGCTACGGATGTCATCTTTGAGCAGCCCAAACACCCCTACACACAGGCGCTGATTTCCGCCATTCCCGAGCCGGACCCGGATATGCAGCGCGAAGAAATCATCCTGCGGGGCGACTTGACTTTGGCGAGCGGGGGTGGCTGTCCCTTTGCGCCGCGCTGTCACGCGCAGAAGCTCGACCATTGCGAGACACTACCGCCGCTGCTGCTGCCGGTGGAGCCGCGCCACCAGGTCGCCTGTCACTTGCACACGGAGCCGCTCTAGTGCTGCGTCAAGTCGGCTTGGAAGACATCCGCCCCATCGCCATTGGCGCCGGCATTTTGGGTACCGGTGGCGGCGGCAACCCCTATCTGGGCGGTTTGCATCTGGCGTCGGTGATCCGTGAGCGGGGTCCCCAGCCTCTGCTCGACCCGATGCAGCTGGATGACGAGGCGCTGGTCTGTGTGGCGGGCAATATCGGCGCGCCCACCGTCAGTATCGAGAAGCTGCCCGAAGGCACGGAGATGCTGAGAGCGCTGCGCATGCTGGAGGCGCATATCGGGCGCAAGTTCGATGCCATCGCCATCGCAGAAATCGGCGGCGCGAACTCCATGCAGCCCTTGATCTGCGGCTTGCTGGCGGGCATCCCCACCGTCGACAGCGACAGCATGGGCAGAGCCTTCCCCGAAATTCAGATGTCGTCCTTCCTATTCGGCAGCGACGCGACCGCCGCCCCGCTGGCTATGGTGGATGCCGCCGACAACGCCGCGGTAATCCCGGCTGCTGTCAGCGATGTCTGGGCGGAGAAGATGGCGCGCAATATCGCCGTCAGCATGGGGGCGAGGGCAGGCTTGGTGGGCACGATTTTGACCGGCGCACAGCTGAAAGCCTCGGGCGTGCATTACACCATGAGCCTGGCGCATCACTTGGGCGAGCAAGTCATCGCTGCGCAGGCGCGCAAAGCCGATGTGCCGCAGGTGGTAGCGGATACCTTGGACGGGCAAGTGCTCTTCCGCGGCAAAATCAGCGATGTGTACCGGCGCACCACCAAGGGCTTTGCCAGAGGCTCGCTGCGCATCGACAGCTTCGTGGATGAGGACCAGCTGGAGATCGAGTTTCAAAATGAGCTGTTGATCGCGCGGGTGGATGGGGCGATGACGATTACGACCCCTGATTTGATCTGCATCGTCACCGAAGAAGAAGGCGAGCCGGTGACGACCGAGCTGCTGCGCTATGGCACGCGTGCCGCGGTGATTGCCGTGCCCGCGCCGCCGCAGTTGAAAAGCGAGACCGCGCTGGGCGTGGTGGGTCCTGGCGCCTTTGGCTACGATGTGCCGTTTCGTCCGCTGCCGGGCGGTGTGATTGGGCTGCGACCCGCTTAATTATTTCTTAGAGCGCAATACGGAAGCCTGGTAGAGGAGACCGCGGCATGAACACCCGAGCAATTGCGATCATATTCGTTTTGTTTATCCTGAGCAGTCTGGTATCAGCGCAGATTGACAATTGCTGCAATGTAAACCGCCAATGCAGCACCGAAAGGCAATGGATTGACGGCTTCTATGCTTTCCAAAACAACCAATGCGCCGCGCCAGCGCAGCCTCAAACGCAAACATCCACCGTGCCCGCCAGCGATATTGACAACTGCTGCGGCATCGACCGCCAGTGCCAAACTGAGCAGGAATGGACAGCCGGTTATTGGGCGTTCCAGTGGGGACAATGCGCCGCGTCCGCGCAGCCGCAGACACAAACATCCGCCGCGCCCGCCAGCGCCGCGCTCCCCAGCGATATTGACAACTGCTGTTTCGTGGACAGGCAGTGCCATACCGACTGGGACTGGACGGTCGGCTTCTACGCTTTTCGGAACGGGCAGTGCCAAGGCGCGGCGGGATCGCAGCCAAACACCTCATCCGCTTCGGCGATTAGTTTGGCGCCAATGCAACTGTCGACTCCACTCATGCCCGAGGGGGTCAAACAGCTGCTGGCGAATCCGACCTCCGATCCTTTCAACAATTGCTGCTTCATGCACCATAACACTTGCCACAGCGACGAAGACTGGAAGCGAGGCTATTGGGAGTATCACAATCACCAGTGCGTTCACCCGGCGCCGCTTAGGACGCGCCCGGCAATAACGGGCGACCACCCGAAGTTTACGAAACTGGTGAATGATGCCCTGCACTTGATATGGCTACATGCGCCAGAGTGGCTGCCTTATATCGACAACAGCGGCGCGCGCGAATTTAGGCTGATGCCGCTTGGCGGAAGCGGGGGATTCTATAACACGATTTGGACCATTGGTCACGAGTGGCTGGATTGGGAACGCAATGACCCGAACTGGCATCCCGATCACAAATACGTGGTGGGTTATGCGGGCGGCATTACGCATGAAGCCTGCCATGCTATCAAACAGCGTACCTACACGCAAACAAATGGCTGGACCAACGAAGCCGATTGCGAAGAAGCGCGACTGGATGTCATCGAATCCATCTGGCCCGAATCCCCAGATGTCGCCTGGCTGCGAGCTTCGGTCGCTGATTACCACGCGCGCGCAGGCATATCATCATAGACATGCCGCCAACGATACAATAGCCAATATCGAGAATCCTGACTATTGGTGGTGGTAAGCAGCGCTATGACAGCGTGAAGACATCTGAGGCTAAAGCGCACTTTCTAAGGGCGACTTTTAGGCTTGTAGCCCCGCGCGCTGCATGGCAGCCGCTCAAGCCTTAGGATTCGTGCACAAGACTACCCCTCCCCTGCCCATCGGGGAGGGGAGCCAAGACAGGCGGAATATTGAGTCAATATGCGATTCAGCGTTTATGCGAACGCTCGGCGAAACCTTCCCCTCGTTGATACGAGGGGACAGAGGGGGTTAAGCGGGCGATCCATTGGGTCGCCCCTACGGTGTCCCTTTCGCTGTGCCCTCTGCGTCTCTGTGGTGAATCATTGTTCATTGCGTGTTTCGCACCTTATTGGGTAACATTCGCGTTTAATCTCGACAGCAGAGAGGAATACAGAACATGAGAATTGGAATCGATGTCGGCGGCACCAACACGGACGCTGTGCTGATGGACGGCGCGGAGGTCATCAGTTCCACCAAAACGCCGACCACCGCCAATGTATCCGAGGGCATCGCTGCGGCTCTGCGCGGCGTTATCGCGGATTCGCAGATTGACAGCGCGTCCATTGACGGCGTCATGATCGGCACGACTCACTTCACCAACGCCGTAGTCGAACGCCAGCGCCTGACGCCCACCGCCTGCATCCGCCTAGGCTTGCCAGCCACGGTCTGCCTGCCGCCCATGGTCGATTGGCCTCTGGATCTGCGCGATATCGTCGGCGGCGAGGCGCACCTGGCGCATGGCGGGCACGAATTCGACGGGCGTGAGATCTCCGCCTACCAACCGGAGGAAGTACGCGAAATTGCCGCTCGCATCCGCGACGCCGGTCTGGACGCCATCGCCATTTCGTCGGTGTTCTCCCCTGTCAACGCGGCATTTGAAGAACAAACGGCGGAGATCGTGCGGGAAGCCATTCCCGACGCCAACATCACTCTGTCCAGCGAGATCGGACGCATCGGGCTGCTGGAGCGGGAGAATGCCGCCATCATGAACAGTTGCCTGCGCGGGCTGGCGGCGCGGACAGTGGACGGCTTCAAGGCGGCGCTGGACGAGTTGGATATCCGCGCGCCCTTCTACATCAGCCAGAATGACGGCACGTTGATGAATGCCGATTTCGCCAAGGAGTACCCGGTGCTGACCTTCGCGTCCGGACCGACCAATAGCATGCGCGGCGCGGCTTTTCTTAGTGGCTTGCGGGATGCGATTGTGGTGGATGTCGGCGGCACGACCACGGATATCGGCGTGCTGCAGCATGGCTTCCCCAGGCCCGCGGCGCTGGCGGTAGATATCGGCGGCGTGCGCACCAACTTCCGCATGCCCGATACTTATTCCATCGGCTTGGGCGGCGGCAGTTTGATCGAGCGCGACCCGCTCAAAGTTGGTCCGCGCAGCGTCGGCTACGAACTGACCAGCCGGGCACTGGTCTTTGGCGGCGCTGAGTTGACGGCCACCGATGTGATTGTGGCGGGCGGCACGCAGGCTATTGGCGATGCCGGCGCGGTCAGCGGGCTGGATGCCGATTTTGTGGCGGCGGTGCAGGCGCGCATCATGGAGATGATCGCCATCGCAGTCGACCGCATGAAGACCAGCGCTACGCCCGTGCCCGTCATCGTGGTCGGCGGCGGCAGCATCTTGGTCACGGGCGAGGTGGAAGGCGCAAGCGAGATTATCAAGCCCGATCACTTCCCGGTCGCCAACGCCATCGGCGCGGCTATCGCCCAGGTTGGCGGCGAATGCGACCGCATCTTCTCTCTGGCGGAGATAAGCCGCGACGAAGCCCTCGACCAAGCCAAGTCCGAAGCCAGCCAGCGCGCCATCAACGCCGGCGCCGAGGCAGGCAGCATCGAAATCGTCGATGTGGAGGAAGTGCCGCTGGCTTATCTCCCCGGTAACGCCACGCGCATCATGGTCAAAGCCATCGGCGATCTGGTGGAGGCTTGAGATGCGACTTCCTTTCAAATTTATTGATCTACCCCTTCCCCGGCCCCTCCCCGAAGCAGCGGGGAGGGGAGCTAAGCTAAGTGGATTCAGGATTTTGAAGTGGATCTTCGCAACCCTAAAGTGGGCTCGGCGAAACCTTCTCCCCATTGATATGGGGGGACCGAGGGTGGTAGACCAAACTGGCGAGGCGCTGACTCGCCTTCAAGCGGCGGAGGGCAGCCATGCGCATCATTGATGAATCGGTACTCGAAGATCTGGCATTGGGCGCGGCGGTGCTGGGCACGGGCGGCGGCGGCGACCCCTACATCGGCAAACTCATGGCGCGGCAAGCCATCCGCGATTATGGACCGGTTCAGCTTTACACGTTGGACGAGCTAGAGGATGACGATTTGATCGTGCCAACCGCCATGATGGGCGCGCCGACGGTCATGGTCGAAAAGATGCCCAATGGCGATGACATCGTCAACGCCTTCTTGTCGGTGGGCAAGTACATCGGCAAGCCGGTGCGCGCCACCATGAGCATTGAAGCCGGCGGGCTGAACTCGGTGGTGCCGATTTATCTGGCGGCGCGGCTGGGTGTGCCCATGGTCGATTGCGATGGCATGGGGCGGGCTTTCCCCGAACTGCAAATGGTCACACATACGATTCACGGCATCTCGTCAACGCCCTTCGCCATGTCCGACGAGCGCGGCAATACTGTGCTGATGGAGACGATCAGCAATCTGTGGACGGAGACTTTCGCCCGCAGCGTTACGGTGAATATGGGCGCCATGGCCATGATCGCCCTCTATGCCGCCACGGCTGCGGAATTGCGGGAAGCCGCCATCCCTGGCACCATCACGCTGGCGGAAGAGATCGGCAAAGTCGTGCGCCGCGCCCGCCTGGAAGAAGACGAACCCGTCGAGACCATTCGCCAGGCTGTGGGCGGATTCCTGATTTTCAAAGGCAAAATCGGCGATGTGGAACGGCGCACGGAAGCTGGTTTTGCCAAAGGCGACGCCCATATTGAGGGCATCGACGACTACGCCGGGCAGAAATTGCAGCTCAGCTTCCAGAATGAGCACCTGGCGGCGCGCATCGATGGCGAGTTTGTGGTAACGGTGCCGGATTTGTTGGCTGTGCTGGATGTGGATACTGGCGAGCCCATCACGACCGAAGGGCTACGCTACGGATTCCGCGTGGCCATCATCGCCATCCCCTGTGCGGAGAAATGGCGCAGTCCCAAGGGGCTGGAGTTGGTGGGTCCCGGCTATTTCGGCTACGAGACGGACTATGTCCCAGTCGAGCAGCGCTATGGGTAAAAGCCTAACCCCCCTCGGTCCCCCCATTTCAATGGGGGGAGGCAAACCTGGGCGGAAGTGGGCGACCCATCGGGTCGCCCCTACAAAGCGTCCTTATTGACGGAATGGTTCGTTGGAGACATCCTCCCCCCGACTTGACGGGGGGACTGAGGGGGTTTTATGCGGCTGCTACACGAAGAAAACATCGAAGACATTGCCCTGGGCGCGGCAGTCTTGGGCACGGGTGGCGGCGGCGACCCCTATGTCGGCAAGCTCATGGCCCGCGAAGCCATCCGCCAGTATGGTCCGGTCGAGCTCTACAGCCTGGATGAGTTGGATGACGATGACTTGATCGTGCCAGCGGCTGGCATGGGCGCGCCCATCGTCATCGTGGAAAAGCTGCCGGCTGGGGACGACATGATCCGCGCCTTCAAAGCCTTGGGGCGCTACTCCGGGCGCGAACCCCGAGGCACGATGAGCATTGAAGCGGGCGGCTTGAATTCGGTCATGCCGATTTATGTCGCCGCTCGTCTGCGCATCCCCATGGTTGATTGCGATGGCATGGGGCGGGCTTTCCCCGAGATTCAGATGACCATTTTCACCGCGTATGGCATCACCGCCAGCCCTTTTGCCATGTCCGATGAGCGCGGCAATGTCCTGCTTATGGACACAATCAATAACCACTGGGTGGAGACTTTCGCGCGTTCCTGCGTGGTGCACATGGGCGCGGAGGGCATGATCGCACTGTACTCGGCGACTGTGCGCCAACTCAAGGAAGCGGCCATTCATGGCACCATCACGCTGGCGGAAGACATTGGCAAGACGGTGCGCAAGTCCCGCCGCCAGGAAGCCAACCCGGTCGATGCCGTGCGCGCTGCGGTGAAGGGATTCCTGCTCTTTCGCGGCAAGATCATTGATGTCGACCGGCGCATAGAGGGCGGCTGGAATCGCGGCGACGCCACCATGGCTGGCACGGGCGATTTCGAGGGGCGCGAGTTGCTGCTGGATTTCCAAAACGAGCACCTGGCCGCCCGCATCAATGGCGAATTTGTCGCGACCGTGCCCGATCTGATCGCCGTGCTGGATAGCGAGACCGGCGAGCCCATCACTACCGAGGCGCTGCGTTACGGCATGCGCGTGGCGGTGATCGCCTTCCCCTGCGCGCCCCAATGGCGTGAACCCGCTGCGCTGGAACTCGCGCACCCGCGCTACTTTGGCTACGATGTCGATTATGTGCCGGTCGAGGAGCGGTTTTCTTAAACTACAGAGAACGCCGAGGCCGAAGAGATAATGACTTGTAGGGGCGAGGCATTGCCTCGCCCGCATAATCCCTCACACTCGCCAAGAAACGGCGCAGTGTAGGGGCGACTTTGTAAGTCGCCCGCCCGTGGCAAACGGGTTAGAGCGGAAATGCCAAGCCCAGCTCCTCCGTCAGAGGACGCAAGCCAGCCACCGTCTCCTGCGCGACGGGGATGCCGCTGGCTTGACGGTCTTGCATGCGCGCAAACTCCACCTCGCCGGGCAGCAGCACGGGACGCTCGGCATGGATTGGCGGCGCTGCTTTGACCTGCGCAATCAGCGCTTCCAGCCGCGCATCCACTTCCGCCGCCGGCAGCAGCGCCGCGGGATTGATGGCCAGCAGCATATGCCCGACATCGAAATTGGTATCGTCCTGGAAGACATCTCGCCCGAAGAGCGCGCCCGTCATCACGCCGGCCAGCACATCGGTCACCAAGCTCAAGCCATAGCCTTTGTACGCGCCAATGGGCAGCAGCGGGCCCGACCTTGCCGCGGCGGGGTCGGTCGTGATCTCGCCAGCGGGCGTCAAGGCCCAGTCGGCCGGCATGGCGCGTCCTTCCCGCTCATACCAGCGCATCATGCCTTTGCCCGACATGGTCAGCGCCATATCCAGCACGATGGCCTGGTCGCGCCCGCGCGGGATGGCGATGCCCCAGGGGTTGGTGCCCAGCACGACTTGCGCGCTGCCCCAGGGCGCCATTTCCGCCGCGGCATTGGTCATCGCCCAGCCGATCAGGCCGCGTTTGGCCGCGCTCAAAGCATGGTAGCCAGCGATGCCGAAGTGATTGCTGCCGCGCACGCCCACCATGGCAATGCCACTGCCTTTGGCTTTGTCGACAGCCCGCGACATGGCTCGCTGCGCCGCCACATAGCCAAAGCCCTTGGCCGCGTCCAGCAGGGCGTAGGCGGGGCTATCCACCAGCCAACGCATGGGCGCGTCCGGCACAATCCCGCCATTGCCCACGCGCCGATGGTAGCGAAAGAGCTTCTCCAAGCCCTGCCCCTGCCCGGGATGCCACCACTGCGAGGCGGTCATCAAGCCATCGCTGATGATGTCGGCTTCATCGGCGGTGGCGCCCAGCGCGCGCAGGAAGTCCTTGGCGAAAGCTCTCAGCGTCTCCAGCGAATAATGGTTGACCAAGTCCGGATTTTGGATTTCGTAGGCCATTTGCCCCACCTCACATAAAGGGCTGTTCCAGCGGATTGAGCACAGCCTGGTTGACGACGAACTCAGGGGGACTGTTGACCAGTTGGGCGATCATGCGGGCGACGACCTGCGGGTCCATGCTCTGGCTGCGCGGCAGTTCGCCGATGGGCGCGCCCCGCCAGCCGGTGTCCATGCCGCCGGGATACAAAATGGTAGCGCGGATATTATGCGCCGCCCCGGCCTGGGCAATGGCGTGATGCAAACCGCTCAAGCCAAATTTCGAGCCGCCATAGGCCGGGCTGCCGCCGCCGCGAAGCCCCGCCGTGCCCGAGATGGTGATGATATAAGCGGAGTCCGCCGCCAGCAGACAGTCCCACAAAGCGCGAGTCAAGTAGAAGACGCCCGATAGGTTTGTGCCGATAACCGCGTCCCAATCAGCGAAAGTGGTCTCGGTGAAACTGCGCGGGGCGGGGATGCCGGCATTGTTGATCAATATGTCTACCGAGCCGAATTGATCGCGGATTTGCCTTGCCGCCGCCTGTACTTGCGCCGAATCTGAGATATCGTAAGCTAGGGCTGTTGTCGCGCCGCCAGCCGCACGGATGGATTCCGCGACTTGCGCCAGTGGCTCAGAACGCCGCGCCAGCAAGACAACATGCGCTCCCAACTGCGCCAGTTCCAATGCGACTGCCCGCCCCAAGCCATGTGACGCGCCGCTGATGACGGCGGTGTTTTCATTCAAGTTCATGTTTCCTCACAATGCTCGTCCGTCAAATGGGCCTTGTTTGCCTGCGGGCGACCCAATGGCTCGCCCCTACGAGATTCGCCATCCCATTCACGTGGCAATTAGCCTCCCCCGTCTTGGCGGGGGGACCGAGGGGGTTGGGCGACCCCGCGAGTCGCCGCCCCGCCCTTACGCGATGTTGGCCATGGCCAATTTCATCCGCCGCAAGCCCTCCACCAACTGGTCTTCCGGCTGCAGGAAGGTCATGCGCAGGTAGTCCTTGCGCTCTTTGGAAAATGCCGAACCCGGATAAGCCAGCACATGCTGCTCGCTGAGGATGCGCTGGGCGACCTCGGCGCTGTCCATGCCCGTGAAGGCGATGTTGGCGAAGACGAATTGCCCGCCCTGCGGCAGTCCATACTGCATGCCCATCTCATCCAGTGCGTCCAGGACCAGCCGTCTGCGCTTGGCATAAGCCGCCGCCATCATGTCCACAGCGTCTTGCGGTCCCGTCAAGGCAGCGATACCGGCGTGCTGCGCGATGATAGAGCTGCCGCCGCTGATAGCTGCCTTTAGCTCGACGACTCGCGCCATCAAATCGGCGGGACCGACCACCCAGCCAACGCGCCAGCCGGTCATTGAATAGGCTTTGGACAGGGCATTCAGGGTCAGCGTGCGTTCTTTGGCGCCCGGCAAGGAAGCTGGGCTGGTATGCACAAAGTCGTCAAAGACGAAGAGGTCGTAGATGTCATCGGCCAGGATCATCAAGTCGCGCTCAATGGCGAGATCGACCAGCGCGCGCATATCCTCCGGCGAGATGACGCTGGCGGCGGGATTGTTGGGCGAAACCAGCAACAGCGCCCGCGTTTTGTCGGTGATAGCTGCGCGGATGGCGGCCGGGTCGGCGCGAAAGTCGTCTTCATGCGCCGTTTGCACCGCCACTTTGACGCCGCCGGCGAAAGCCAGCGAATCGGCATAAGTGTTGTAATTGGGCTCGGGCACGATCAGCTCGTCGCCAGCGCCCAAAGTCGCCAGCACCATCAAGAAAAGCGCTTCCTGCCCGCCATTGGTGACGACGACTTCGCTATCTGGGTCGACATCGAAGCCGTTGACCCGTTTCACGCGCGCGGCGATAGCTTCTCGCAGGGCTGGCAAACCGGCTGACGGCGCCACATCGCCTTGGTGATGGACCATGGCATGCTTGGCTGCTTCCACAATATGCGCGGGCGTGTCGAAATCTGGGTCGCCGCGCCCCATCACAATCACATCATCGTAAGTCCGCGCCTCGGCAATCAGCTGATACAGCAGGTTGGTGCCGTCCGCCTTCTTTTTCTTGCTCATTGTCTCTCCCCCTGCTCAGCTAATCGCTTCAATGGCCGCGGCGGTGGCGGGTCCGACGCTCAAACGGATGTACTCGGGCGCGCCGAAGTCCGCGCCTGTGCTGTATTCATAACCAGCCGCAGGCAGTTGATTGCGCTGGGCATTGTCCAGCCGCAGCGCCAGGATAGCTTGCGCAAGTCCCGGCAGTGTCGCAATGCCAGCCGCCTCGGCGCTGGCAAGAGCTTGACTGCGCTGCCGCTGCAAAGTCTCCAGGCGCTGGCCGCGGGATTCGCCGTAGATTTCGCTTGCGCCCAATGCCGCATATTGCGATGCCGTGCTGGTGCAGATAGCCATGATCTGCTTCTGCGACTGCATGGGCGCGATCCAGTCCAGCGGCGCGGCGATGTAACCGATATGCCAACTACCCAAGCCCATGCCCGGATAGGCTTCGCCCAGCAGCGCAACAGAAGCGCCGACAGCAGCCGCCAGCGAGGGGCAGCCGCCCGGCGCGCATTCCGCCAGCCCCTGGTCGCAGATTGCCGCCGCCTCATATTCGGTCAACAAGGCGGCGATTTGCGCCATGTCCGCGTCGCTGTAGGCTGCGCCAGTCAAGCGCGAGGGCGATTCCAGGTAGAGCAAGCGGCAGCCGTCATTCAGCGCAGCTTGGATATCGTCCAGCGCGGGCAGCCCGCCGCGTGCCATGTCCACAGGCAGGTTAACGACATTGCGCGGTCGCGTGCCCAGCGCCTTGCGAACGCCGGCATGCACAACCTGCGGCACGCCGATGCTGTCGAAGTTCTCGCTAATCTTTTGAATCGTCAGAAATCGCGCTTCCTGCACGCCCGCCGTGACGATGATGTTGCCGCTTTCGTAGTCCGCGCCGAAGCTGGCGCTGAGGTGGTCGGCGATGGCTTGGCGCAGGGGCGCAATGCCCGGCACATCGACATAGTGAGTCTGCCCGTCGTCCAGCGCATCGGCGGCGGCGGCGATGATGCGCTCGTCCAGGGGGTGGTAATTTTGGTCGGCGCTGAGGTCTTTGTCGTGGTGCGCGGAGGGCGGTGGGCGCTCCATGCGCAGCGCGCTATTGGCGGCGTGCTCCGCCAGAATCTTCGCTTTGCTTTGTGATGCCAAGTCCAGTTCTCCTTGAATCAGTGGTATTTGCGTGACTATACCTGTATTGTTGCCACAGTGACAACAAGTTAATGCTTGAACCACAGAAGTAAAGTCAAGTAAGTGATGCGAAAAGCTTACCACCGAGTTAGACGAGTGAGACGAGTACACCGAGAAGAGTTAGCCGTAGGGGCGACACTCAAAGTCGCCCGACTCCTTGTTTAGTCGTTTCCTGGACGGGGGCGGGCCGGTGGCTCGCCCGTACCCGACGCCGGGAGGGGGAGATGGGCGACCCATCGGGTCGCCCCTACAATGCGCGTTGGAATAAATGGGGGGTCAATGCCCGGCTTGAACCGGCGCGTGCTGTTGTTCCTGTGTCACAGCCTGCTCTTTCACATCGCGCTATTGGGCATCGCCGATATTCTGCTCAATTTCTACCTGGTCAGCATTGGCGCGGACAATCCCAGCATCGCGCTGCTGCAATCGCTGCCGCGGCTGAGTGGTTTTCTGATCGGGTTGCCCATCGGCTTGTGGGCGGACCGCGTCGGCAACCGGCGGCTGATCATGCTGTCCACAGCCGGCATCGCGCTCTGTGTGGGCGCCACCGCCTTGACCGACAGTCTACCCGTCATCGCCTTGAGCCGCTTTGCCTGGGGCGCCTGCTTCGGCGCCAACCAGGTCGTCAAGCCGCCCTTTATGGTCACGCTGACCGACCGCAGTGAGCATACGGCGCAATTCTCCTGGCACAACCTGGTCAGCATGCTGGCGGTGGCTTTGGGCAGCGTCTTGGGCGGGTGGCTGCCGATGCTGCTGGGCGGGCAAACCGCGGCGGATACGACTGCCTACCGCGCGTCGATCCTGCTGGCGGCGCTGATCCTGCTCTTGAGCGCCCTGCCCATGCTGGCATTGGACGAGCGGCGCGTTGCTAGCAAACAGCGCGGATTTGGCGACCTGCGGAAGCTACCCTGGCGGCTTGTCCTGCGCTTGACCTTTCCGCTCTTCGTCTTTGGCATCTCCGGCGGCTTGACCTTTCCCTTTTTCAATCTCTTTTTCCGTGATTTGTTCGGCTTGCCAGATAGCGCGGTGGGTGTGGTGATCGGCCTGGGCTGGCTGGTGATGGGCGCGGTGCCGCTGGCGAATCCACTCTGGGAGGCGCGGCTGGGCAGGGCGCGCGCCCTCTTCATCTTGATGCTGCTGAGCGCGCTGGCTTTCCTCGGCTTGGGCATGGCGCAGGCTTTGGCGCTGGCAGTCCTGCTGTATGCCTTGGCGATAGGCAGCCGCAATACCATGCAGCCATTGTTTCAACCGCTGCTGATGGATTCGCTGCCTGCGGCGCATCACAACCTGGCCAGCAGCGCGGGCTTGGCACTGTGGAATATCGGCTGGTTCGCCTCGACATTTGTATTTGGCTGGCTGCAATTGGCGCTGGGCTATTGCGGCATCATGTTGCTGGTGGCGGTTTTTGTGCTGTTGAACGGAATCAGCATCCGCGTGACGGCGCTGCGGCGGGATTGAGCGCTCGGCAGCCCTAGCCCTTGATGCCAGAGACCATCATGCCTTCGATGAAATAGCGCTGGAAAAAGAGGAAGAGCAGTGCCACTGGCAGGGTCGCCAAGGCGGAGACAGCCATGGCCGGCCCCACGATGGGCTCGCCGCGATAAGGCTGGGAAAATTGCGTCATGCCCACCGGCAGTGTCAACAGGGCGCGATCGCGAGCCACCACCAGGGGCCACAAAAAGTTGTTCCAGCTGAACAAAAACAGAATGATGGCCAAGCTGGCCGCGGCCGGCGCCAAAAGCGGCAGCGCGATCCACAAAAAGATGCGGAACTCGCCAGCGCCATCTATGCGCGCGGCATCTAGCAGTTCATCCGGGATGGCATAGGCGAACTGGCGCATCATGAAGACGCCAAAAGCGCTGATCAAGCCCGGCATGATCAAGCCGGCGTAGGTATCGTCCCAGCCGAATTGGCGCACCAGCACAAAGAGCGGGATCAGCAGAATCTGAAAGGGCACCGCCATAATGCTCAGGATCAGCGCGAAAAGAATCCGTTTGCCGCGGAACTGGAACTTGGCGAAACCGTAACCGGCCATCGCGCCAACGAAAATCGCGATGCTGACCTGCAGCGTCGCCACAAAGACGGAATTGAAATACCAGTGGCCGATCGGCGCCAGGTCAAAGGCGCGCGCGAAATGCTCCAGCGCCACGAAGCGCTCCGGCAGCCAGCGGAAGGGAGTCGCCAGGATTTCCGCCTCGGCTTTGAAGGAGGAAACGAGCATGAAATACATCGGGAAGCCGAAGATGACCGCGATAAGCGCCGCGGTGCTGAAAAGGATCAGCTTGGTGATGCGCCTGCGCAAACGCGCTTCAAAGGCGGCGTTGCTTTCGTAACCAGTGCTGTTTGCCATGCCCTATTGCAGCGAAAATCGATCGCTGCTCCCTAGCCGGAGCTGCACGCCGGTGACGATCATGATAAAGGCGAAGAGCACCACCGACACCGCCGCCGCATCGCCCATGCGATAAAACTGAAAGCCGTATTTCCAGATGACCACGCCCAGGGTCGTATTGACATCCACCGGACCGCCCTGGTTGGGCGCGATGATGAATTGCAGCGTGAAGCCTTGAAAAGCCGCGATGGTCGAGACAGCCATGATGAATACGGCTGTCGGGCGCAGCAGCGGCAGCTCCACACGCAGGAAGGACTGCCGGCGGTTGGCGCCATCCACCAGCGCAGCGTCGCGCAGTTCTTGCGGAATGGCCGTCAAGCCCGCCAGCCAGATTAGCATGTAAAAGGGAATCACCGACCAGATGCGCGCCAGCACGATCACGATTGGCGACAGCGTCAAATCATGCAGCCAGGTGATCTCTGCCTTGCCGACCAGCGGACCGATGACATAGGTCAAAATGCCGCTGGGATGCAGCAGCACTACCCAGATCACCGACACCACTGCCACCGATGGCAACAGTGGCGAGAAAAACAGCAGCTTCAACCCCTCGCGCCCGGGGAATTTTTGATAGAAGAGCAGCGCTGCCAGCAGCGACAAAAACCAGGTTGGCACCGTACTGCCAAAAACGAAGCCCAGCGTGACGCTGATGGACTTCAGGAAGAGACGGTCTTTCAGCAAATCCAGGTAATTGTCAAAGCCGACGAACACCGGCGGGCGCAGCAGGGTGAAGTCGGTCAGGCTCAGCCCAAAGCCGATGATCAGCGGGTACAAAAAAAAGACGATGAAGAAAATCACTGCTGGCAGCACGAAGACCAAGCCCCAATACTGCCGACGGCGGATGACGGATACATCGCGCAAGAGCAGACGGTTAATCACGGAGATGTCCCCCCACCCCCAACCCCCCTCCCCCACAAGGAGGGAGGGGGGTTAAGGCAGGTTCAAGCCTCCCCCCGTCCCGACGGGGGGACCGAGGGGGGTTGATCATCATGCGCCGCCGGCCGCTTCGATATCAGCCTGCGCGCGTTCCAAAATGGCGTTGACCTCGTCCTCAGCATCCGCCAGCACGGCATCCATGTCCTCGCCGCCCAGGATGATGCGGTCACGGGCGCGCCCCAAGGCATCGCCCACTTCGGTGAAGCCAGCGAAACGCGGATGATACTCGCCGCGATACAGCTCATCCAAGAAGACGGGCATGATCTCGTTGTTGGCGAATTCGTCCGTGGTCAGGTAAGACGCCACCGGCTGGAAGAGCGCCGCTTCATTGAGATAGCGCCCGGGCTGACTGGTCATCTTGGCGATCAGCTTCCAGCCCGCTTCTTGCACTTCCTGCGGGGAGTTGGCGTTGACCTGCAGGTAGAAGGCATAAGTGGCGAAGCCCAGATCATTGACGGCATCTTCCCAGCGTGGGATATTGTGAATGCTGTAGTTGATGCCAGCCGCTTCCATGCCTGGCGTGCCCCAGTTGCCGAAGGTGCATTCGGTGGCCAGCTCGCCGGCGTTGAAGGCGTTGCGCGACACGGTGTACTGCGGTCCGCCGCGTCCTTCGTCGACGATGTCCTTCCAGTATTGCATGACGCGCTTGACATTGTCGTTGTCGATGTCGGCGGTATAGGTCATTTCGTCAATCATGCTGTTGCCCAGCTGGGTCACCATGGGGTCGAAGTGCAGCATCATGTAGATATTGGCGCTCCAGTTGAAGTCGAAGCCGCGCTGCACCAAGGCGCCGTTCTCATCGCGCACCGTCAGCATGTCGCCGATTTCCGCCAAGCCCTCCCAAGTGGTGGGGAAGTCCGTGGCTGGGTCCAAGCCCGCTTCCATCCACAGGTCGTCATTGGCGTAGCAGGCATAATTGCTCAATTCCGTGGGGACGCCATAGAGCACGCCATTGAAGGTATCGCCAGACAGCACCGTCTCGCCGATGAGCCCCTCGCCGTAGTGCGCGTAGACATCTTCGATGGTCTGGTAGCCCATGGCCACGGGGTCGACCGGCGCCAGCATGCCCTGCGCGTAGAATTGCGCGTTGAAGAGCGTGAACTGGTTGAAAACATCCGGTCCTGCGCCGGAGGCCATGGCGGTCTGCAAGGCGGTGAAGAAGTCGTCGACGATTTGGTAGTCGACATTGATATCGGGATTCTCTTCCATGAACTCGGCGACGAGTTCTTCGTCAATGGCGACGCGCGGCGCATGGTTGTGCATCCACACGGTGACGGTGACTTGATCCTGCGCCTGGGCAAAACCAGCCAAGCCAAACGCCAGCAACAGTACTAGCAATAGTCGGGTTTTCATTTTTCATCCTCTCTACAGGCATCCAGCAAAACGGTGAACCATTGCGGTCACGAGGGAGTTTGGCACAGTTTGGATAGCGGCGCAAATATCCACGGCTGGCAACTCCTTTGCCCTTCTAACCCCCTCGGTCCCCCCGACTTGTCGGGTGGAGGCGAAACCCGTGCGCGTATCCCAGCCAAGTTCGCGAGTTGTACGGGCGAGCCGGTGGTTCGTTCCATTTGCCCATTTGCGCGATTCCGCATTGATCTGGACGGGCGACCCAATGGCTCGCCTCTACAATCGCCGAATTAAATGCGATGGTGGCCAGGTTTCAGCCTCCCTCCATTTCGATGGGGAGGAGGTTAGGGCTTCTCGCAGAAGTAATCGCCGATGACCAGCACATCCATGCGCGTGCGCTGGAAGCAGTCGATAGCTTCCTGCGGACTGCAGACGATGGGTTCGTTCTCGTTAAAGCTGGTGTTGACGACTACGGGCAAATCCGTGCGGGCTTCAAAGGCTTGCAGCAGGGCATGGTAACGCGGGTTATGCTCGCGGACGACGGTTTGCAGGCGTCCAGTCTGGTCGACATGGGCGACTGCGCAGAGCCGTTCCTGCCAGTCGTCGCGGATGCGGTGCACATGCAGCATGTGTGGGGAGGGCTGGCTGCTCTCGAAGATGCGCAACTGGGCTTCCGCCAGGACAGCCGGCGCGAAGGGGCGGAACCACTCGCGGCGCTTGATGCGGTCGTTGAGGGTCTGCTTCATGTGCGGCAAGCCGGGATGCGCCAGGATGGAGCGGTTGCCCAGGGCGCGCGGACCCCATTCCATGCGCCCCTGGAACCAGCCGACGACCTTGCCAGCCGTCAGCGCTTCCGCCGTGTTATCCAGGAGTTGCGGCTCAGCCATTTCCTGCGCTTCTACGCCGGCATCTGCCAATGCCGCGCGAATCTGCGCCCGGCTGAAGGCAGGACCCAAGCCCGCGCTGCCCATGACATAGCGTTCGCTCGCGCCGTATTCGACCTGCGCGGCATACAGGGCAGCGCCAAGCGACAAGCCATCATCGCCGGCCGCGGGATGAATCCAGGTATCGTGAAAGGGTGTTTGCGAGCGGATTAGCCCGTTGGCTACGCTGTTGAGCGCGCAGCCTCCGGCCATGACGACTCGTTCGGATGGCGCCAGGCGGTGCAGGCGGCGCAGCAGATGCAGCCAGACGCGCTCAAAGGTCAGTTGCAATCCGCGCGCCAGGTCCATATCCCGCTGTGTGATTTCCGCGCCAGGTTGTCGCGGCGGTCCCAATGTCGCGACCATGTGCTGCGAATAATGGCGACCGATTTCCATTTCTCCACGCGCGTTGATGCTGATGGATTGTTCCGCGCCGAAGGGCATAAACCAGCGGCTGTTGAGGCGGAAGTCGTCGTCAGTCAGGCGCAGCATGTCGTCAAAATGCCTGCGATAGACGTCCTCGCCATAAGGCGCTAGCCCCATGACTTTGCCTTCATCGCCATAGCGCCCATAGCCGATGAACTGACAGATCATGGTATAGAGCGAGCCTAAAGAATGCGGCACATAGATGCGCTGCAGCGGCTCTATTTTGTCGTCGCGGCAGTTGGCCAGCAGGCAGGTTACGAAGTCGCCGGAGCCATCGACGCTGAAGCCAGCCGCGCTGTCATAGGGGCTGCTGAAATAGGCGCTGGCGACATGCGCCAGGTGATGCTCCACGCGCAGCAGACGGAAGTTGAAATCGGCGGGGTCGCAGTCGAGAGCTTCCGCCAACTGCGCTTTGACATCCAGCTGTTTGACCTGGTTGGCGCCAGTTTGCAGCAGGGCGGGCAAGCGAGAGGGATTGCCGAAGAGGAAGGCTGCCTTGCGCCGCAGGTTGGCGGCGGGGTCGCGCGGGATGGCCACGCAGTCGATGTCGCCTGGGCGCAGCCCCGCCATATCCAGCACGCAGCGGGCTGCCATGCGCGGGAAGCCGGCGTAGTACTTGACGCGATTCAGCCGTTCCTCGGCCACAGCCGCCACCGGCGCGCCATCCACGATCAGTGCCGCCGAGGCGCCGGCGTGTTCGCTGTTGATGCCGAGGATGACGGTCATGCAGGCAGTTCCCTGTGTTTCATTGGCAGGCGCATTGTACAGGAAATTCTCGCGCAACCCCCTCGGTCCCCCCATTAAAATGGGGGAGGCTAATTTCTCGCGCCCGTCGCTTTGCTTCTTGTAGCCCCGCGCGCTGCCTGGCAGCCGCCCAGGCAAGAGGATTCGCCCGCAATTCTACCCCTCCCCGATGATTCGGGGCGAGGGGGGTAGACGGGCGCCTCGGCAAGATGCCCCTAGGACATTCGCCACAGGTCATTGCGCGCCGATGTGCTATAGTCTGCGCGACGAAAATAGCGCTGCGGCGAAGGATACTATGATCATCGACGCTGATATCCACCCCGTCCCGATTCACCATCAGGTCGCTGAGTACCTGGCGGAACCTTGGCGCTCGCGCTACCTGCGCGGCGATCACGGCGCTGGCCACCCCAACTACTACAATCCCAACGGCGTCATGCGCGGGGATGCCGTCACGGAAGACGGAAGACGAATTGAAAAAGCGCCTGACACCATGGCGCGCTACTTCCTGGACGCCTACGACATCGACTACGCCGTCATCAATCCCGCGGAAGCCATGGAGCACTGCGTCTCGCAGGACGCGCATTATTCGGCCGCCGCCCTGTCCGCCGTCAACGACCATTTCATCCATGATTGGTTGCCCGTGGATGAGCGCTACCTGGCGTCTATCACCATTGCCTTCAGCAATATCGAGTTGGCGGTCAAGGAGATTCACCGTCTGGGCGAGCATCCGCGCGTCGTGCAGATATTGATGGCCAGCGCCTCACCCTTCCCGATGGGGCACAGCTACTTCCACCCCATCTACGCGGCTGCCGCCGAGCATGACCTGCCGCTGGCTATCCATCCGGGCTTGGAAGGCGTGGGCATCGCCGGCAGCAGCGGCACGGCGGGTTTGCCCGCCACCTACCTGGCTTGGCATACCTTGCTGGCGACTTCCTACATGACGCAGCTGGTCAGCCTGGTTGTGGAAGGCGTCTTTGAGCTCTTCCCGACGCTGCGATTTGTCTTCGTGGAGGGCGGCGTGGCCTGGTTGCCGGCCATGATGTGGCGGCTGGACAAAAACTGGAAAGCTCTACGCTCGACCACGCCCTGGCTGACGCGCAAACCCAGCGAAATCATCCAGGAACATATCTGGCTGACCACTCAGCCCATTGAAGAGCCGGAGGACAACCGCCACTTCCGCCAGACTCTGGAAATGTTCAATGCCGAGCGCATGCTGATGTTTTCCAGCGATTATCCGCACTGGGATGGCGACACGCCCGATTTCGCCATGCGTCAGATTGCGCCGCAATACCGCGACGCCATCATGTACGGCAACGCCATGCAGGTCTTTGGTCTGGAGGCGCTGCGCAATGGCGGCTAAGCAGCAGGTTTATGTCGCCCTGGTCAGTGAGCTGCCGGTTGGCGGGCGGCGGATCATTGAAGCGGAGGGCAAATCCATCGGCGTCTTCAACACCGGCGCACAGTTTGTCGCTGTGCTGAACATTTGCCCGCATGAATTCGCCCCGGTCTGCCGCGGACAAGTGGGCGGGACGACCTTGCCCAGTCAGCCCGGCGAATACATCTGGGGGCGCGAGAACGAAATCCTGCGCTGCCCCTGGCATGGCTGGGAGTTTGACCTGCACAGTGGCGAATGCCTGACCGACCGCCGCAAGCTGCGCCGCTTCCCCGTGGTCGTCCGCGATGACGCGGTCTATGTCGAGGTGTAGGCAGCCCCCTTGGTCTACCCATCAGGACGCCCCTACAGGCGACACTATATTGACGAACAAAAAAGGGCTGGAATTGCGGCTGCCGCCTACTTGTTTGCAAAGTTTTCTCTGTGTTCCCGCTTCACTCGGCGTCCTCTGTGGCAAGAATAGTTTGATGCGATTGCCCTGGCGGGAGGCTAGTTTTTTTGCGCTGCGCCGCATTCTGCGCTATGCTCCCCGCGAGTGCAAGCAGAGTCTTACGATTGGAGCGACCCATGAACAAGCGTATTGGCAATTTCTCGCGGCGCGACTTTCTGAAAGCGGTCGGCGCGCTATCGGCAGGGTTGGCGGCCAACCCCCTGCTCAACAGCAATATCCGCGCTTTTGCGCAGGATGTCGGCTCGCAGCCGCCCATCACCATTCTCATCAATGATTCGCCTTGGTTCCCCGGCTTCGCCGCCATGGTCGAGTTGTATACGGAGACCACTGGCAATCAGATCAACCTGGATGTGACGCCCTTCCCGGGCATGCTGGACAAAACGCGCAACGCCGTACAAGCCGGCGAAAGCGAATACGACGCTGTCGCCATCACCGAGCAGAACATCCCCTTCTTCTACAAGTCCGGCTTGCTGCGCCCCATCCTCGATATCGACGCCGACTATGTGCTGGACGATAACATCATCAGCTACGGCGATGCCGCCCGCTGGGACAGCGACCTAGGCATCAATGGTCCCAATGGCACGATCCTGGGCGTGCCTATCAACGGCAACATCCAACTTTACTACTACCGCCGCGATCTCTTCGAAGCTAATGGCATTGAGCCGCCAAAGACCTTCGACGAGATGGAAGCCATCGCCGAGCAGCTGGGCAGGCCCCCGCGCCTCTTCGGCAACGCCAACCGCGCCAACCCCATTTGGTGGGAATTCGGCGCGTATGTCGATTCCTACGATGCCGAATATGTACGCCTGGAAGCGGACGGCAGTTGGTCGGTGGGTTTCGAACGCCCTGAAGGCTTGGAAGCGGTCAATCGCTGGCTAAAGCTGGGGCGCGAATGGGCGCCGCAGAACTACGCCGATTTGGGGCAGGGCGATTTGCTGGCGCTGATGGCCAGCGGACGTCTGGCGCAGGTGCACATGGTCGGGGCGGCCGCGCCCAACTACGACAATCCGGATATCTCGGTCGTTGGCGGCAATATGGGCGCGACGGTTGTGCCCGGCGTAACGGCGGAAGCACGCTCGCCACGCACGGGCATGTGGGTCATGTGCCACCCGGACAACCTGCCGGACGAACGCGCCGCCGCAGGTTTGGCTTTCGTCAAGTGGCTGACCACCAAGGACAATCAGCTGGCTTACGCCAAAGCCGGCGCCATCCCCGTCCGCCAGGATACCTATGAAGAACTGGCGACCGACCCGGTCGTCGGCTGGTGGACCAGCGCCTTTGCCGAAAGCACGCCCTTCCTGCATCCAGAGACGCGTCTGCCCGAGACGCCGCTCATCCGCGACAGCGTCACGACGCGCATGGCGCAAGCCTATGTGGACGAGATCAGCGCCGAAGAAGCCGTTGCGCTGATGGCGTCGGAAATCCGCACCGTCATGGAAGACGCCGGCTACGCGGTATCGTAGAAGGCGGGCGAGCCACCGGCTCGGCCTACGGGACACGCTATTGGATTTAGCTTCCCCCCGACCCGTCGGGGGGATCTGAGGAGGGTTAAAGCGGGCGACCCACTGGGTCGCCCCTACAGCCGGTCCTGGCTGGGGGGACTGAGGGGGTTAATTTGGCGCAGTTGACAGTCACGGGCAAAGGCGACCTGCGCGAGCGGCTATTTGGTCCGGGCAGTTTCAAACTGTGGGCGCTGGCGCCGCTGCTGGTCGTCCTAATCATCTTCACCTTGCTGCCTATCGTCCAGCTGCTGCAGATGAGCGTCTCCGAACTGGAATTCGTGGAAGGCGAGTTGGTTTCGGAGTTCGTCGGTTTGGGGCAGTTGGACAATTTGGCGAAGGACCCCATCGCTGGCATTGCGCTGAAAAATACGTTGGTCTTCGTGGTGGCGGTGGTCATCATCGAGACGATCACCGGCTTCTGCCTGGCGGTGGCGGTCAGCCGCACCAAGACTTTAGCGATTCTCTATCGCAGCGTCGTCATCATTCCGCTGCTCATCCCGCCGGTCGCCATCGGTACGATGTGGTCGTTGATGTACGACTACAATTACGGGCTCTTCACCACCATATTGATCGAACTCGGTGTGCAGTATCCGCCGCTGTGGACGGCTGATCCGGACCTGGCGCTGATCTCCGTTATCATCGTTGATGTCTGGCATTGGACCAGCTTCATGTTCCTCATCATGCTGGCTGGCATCGAGTCCATCCCGCCGCCGCTGCTGGAAGCCGCCCGCGTGGATGGCGCGACCGAGCTGCGCACGATCCGCTATGTCATCCTGCCTATGATGGCGCCGACCATCCTGGTGGCGATGCTGCTGCGGACGATCCTGGCTTTCAAAGTCTTCGACCAAATCTTCGTGCTGACCTCCGGCGGACCCGGCACGGCCACGCAGGTCATCAGCATGCACATATACAAGGTCTTCAGCGAGCAATTCCGCTTGGGCTATGCGGCTTTCCTGTCGCTGATGGTGGCGGCTTTCATGTTCGTCTTCGTAGCATTCTATCTGTGGGCGAGCCGTGTAGTGCGGAGGCGGCTGGGATGAAGCAGGGCAGACCCTCCAAAATCGCGCTGAATTTGTCGCTGCTGATCGTCGTCTTCATCATTCTGTTCCCTGTATTCTATATCGTGCAGACATCGCTGAAGAGCATGGCGGATGTCTACAGCGGCAGCTTCTTCTTCACAGCCAAGACGATGAATTATGAAGAGATCTTCACCGGCAGCCGCAGCAACTTCGCGGAGTTGACGCGCAACAGCCTGATCGTGTCCAGCAGCGTGGCGTTGGTCTGCGGCGCGATCGGTTCGCTGGCGGCCTACTCGCTGGCGCGCTTGCAGTGGCGGCGCTGGGTCAGTGGTGCGATCATCGTCTGGCTGCTCTTCATCAACATGATGCCGCCGATCGTTTTCGTTACGCCCTACTACTTGTGGGCGCGCGCGGCCGGCATCTACGACACGCCCGCCGCCGTCGTCATGGCGCATGTCGTGCTGAATATGCCCCTGGCCGTCATCATGATGATGAACTTCTTCGCCGAAGTGCCCAAGGAGCTGGAAGAAGCCGCCGTCATTGATGGCTGCACGCAGTGGCAAGCCTTCCGCATGGTCATCCTGCCCATCGTGCGTCCGGGCTTGGCGGCCATGGCGGTGCTGGTCTTCGTCTTCAGCTGGAAGGAATTCCTGTTTTCTCTGTCGCTGACCACGACCAGCGCCGGGCGCACTATCCCGGTCGGCATCGCCAATTTCGTGCAGGAATTTAATATCCGCTATGGCGAAATGGCGGCTGGCTCCTTTGTAGCGATGATCCCGGCGCTGATATTGGTGCTGCTCGCCCAGCGCCACATCATCAAGGGGCTGACCGTGGGCGCGGTCAAAGGCTAGAGATGGCGGGAGAGAGGTTTGGCCAACCGCCTCGGTCCCCCCATTGAAATGGGGGGAGGCTAAGTCGGCGCGGAGTTTGCGACGGCGTCTCAGCGCGACGCCCCTACGGACCACTGCTCTCTGTGTCTTCGTCTAACTCGGTGGTAAGTTTTTGATCTGTTTCGTGTCTTTGATTGCCAGGAAGAAGGCGTTATGAAAGCTATCATGCTCATGTTCGACACGCTGAACCGGCGCATGCTGCCGCCCTATGGCAATGACTGGGTACATGCCCCCAACTTCCAGCGACTCGCCCAGCGCAGCGCCATCTTCGACAATTGCTACATCGGCAGTATGCCCTGCATGCCCGCCCGCCGCGAGCTGCATACGGGGCGCTACAATTTCCTGCATCGCAGTTGGACGCCCCTGGAACCCTTCGATGATTCCATGCCGCAGATCCTGCAGGACAATGGCGTTTACAGCCACCTGGTCACCGATCACGCGCATTATTGGGAAGATGGCGGCATGACCTATCACAATCGCTACAGCACTTACGAATTAGTGCGCGGGCAGGAAGGCGACTTGTGGAAAGGGCATGTGGACGCGCCCGTCGACATCCCCTTCAACACACGCTCGCTGACAGACGACTTCCCCGACAAAGTGTGGCGGCAGGACTGGATCAACCGCAGTTATATGCCGCAGCCGGAAGACCAGCCGCAAGCCCGCACCTTCTCCCTGGGCATGGAGTTCATCCGCGACAATGCCGAGGCTGACAATTGGTATTTGCAAATCGAAACTTTCGACCCGCACGAACCTTTCTTCAGTCATGCTGAATTTAAGGCGCTCTACCCGCAGCTGGCCGACCAGCCCGAGCCGGGTCTGCCAGCCGATTGGCCCAGCTACAAGCCGCTGACCGAATCGCCGGACTATGTGCAATACATGCGCTATCAATACACGGCGCTGCTATCGATGTGCGACCGCTATCTGGGGCGCGTCATGGACTTGATGGACGAGTTGGCGCTTTGGGACGACACCATGCTCATCCTCTGCACCGACCATGGTTTCCTGCTGGGCGAGCATGACTGGTGGGCGAAGAACAAACAGCCTTGGTATCAAGAGCTGGCGCATACGCCGCTCTTCATCTGGGATCCGCGCAGCCGCATCGCTGGCGAACACCGCGAGAGCCTCGTGCAGATGATTGACCTGCCGGCCACGCTGCTTGACTACTTCGGCATTGAGCGTCCGCCGGACATGCAGGGGCAGCCCCTTGCCGAGACTGTCGCCAGCGATACACCAGTGCGGGAGGCGGCGCTCTTCGGCATCTTCGGCGGGCATGTCAATTGCACGGATGGGCGCTATGTGTATATGCGCGCGCCCGTTAAGCCCGACAATACGCCGCTCTACGAATACACGCTGATGCCCACGCATATCCGCGGGCATTTTTCCCTTGACGAATTGCAAGGCGCGGAGTTGGCGCGACCTTTCGACTTCACCAAAGGCTGCCCGACGCTCAGGACGCCAGCGCGCAGCTGGGTCGACGCCCATGAATACGGCACGCTGCTTTTTGATGTGCAGAAAGATTACGCCCAGGCGCATCCGCTGGGCGACCCCGACATTGAGCAAATGATGATCGGGCATATGACGCGATTGATGCGCGAGAATGACAGCCCTCCCGAGCAATTCCAGCGTCTGGGCTTGGCCTGAGCCCCTACGGACGCCCAATTTGGAGAAGTTCGCGAATTGCTTGTGGGCGTTTCAGCGAAACGCCCCTACAGATGCCGCTCGGGCTTTGCCTCCAACGAGTCGGGTGGGGGTGAGTTCCAGGGCAAACGCATCAAAATATAATCTCGCTACGACAGCGCCGAAGTAAACAAAACTCTGCGCTTCTGTGGCAAAGAAACAATGTCATGCGATTGCCCTGCATGTTTTGACGCGCGCTTTTTATCCGCAATTGCCCTCTGGCTTGACATACATGGCGGATATCCAGCCCTTCGCGCCGTGATAATCGACATGGAACCAGCCAGCCGTCCGCTCCAGCGCCGTCAGCCTGACCTGGCTCGGCAATGCGCCGATCTTGTCGCCATCGGGCGCATCGCGGAAATTCAGCGAATACTGCAGCAGCACCATGCAGCCGCTCAGGCTCTGATAGGTTGGCGGGAGGGCGGTTGGCACTGACGGAGCGGGGGGTCCGGCCACCAGCGCCACCTGCCCGGCGCCATTGACTATCGCGCAGAGCAAGCCGCCGGCCTCGCTGAATACGGGCAAATCCGCCACCGTGCGCGGCAGCGCAGCCGTGTCGATGAACTTGATCGAGCCGCTGCTGGCGCGGAAGCAGACCTGCGTGCCGGGACTGACCCAGCCCCAGAGATCCACCACCAAACTGGGGTTCGCCGCGATGACATCGGGATGGCCCACGCCGCTGCCGTAGACCCGTTGGCAGGATGTGCCGCTGCT
Source organism: Anaerolineae bacterium (assembly GCA_034420985.1). GTDB lineage: Bacteria > Chloroflexota > Anaerolineae > Aggregatilineales > Phototrophicaceae > UBA6055. The sequence continues at coordinate 65,583 of DAOUKU010000055.1, forward strand.
GGCTTTGCTGACCACGATTGCGGGCTGCAAGGTCTGGCAGGTTTGCTCGGGCGAATAGCGGAAGACAGGGATCGCCCCGGGCAGCGCCGCGTCAGCGCTGCTGCTGGATCTGCTGCCGCTTCCGCCGCCGCCATCGCCGTCATCTGAGACATCAGCGCCTGGTGGCGCCGGTGGCGGTGGGGGTGGCGGCGACCAACCGGGGTCTTCAATCGCGCCGATATCGCATTGGCCGCCGGCAGGGTTTGGCCGCGTCTGTCCGCGCTGGTCTTCGTTCCACTTGTTGGTGACTGTTGAAGTCAGGCAGGCGACGGCATCAATGGCTGAGCCGCCGGCGCGCGGTATGTAGTAGCCATTCGAAGGACCTTGCAAGTTGGGATTCTGGCTCGAGCCATTCGTGCCCGCGCCGCAGTTGCCGCTGCCGATGATGTTTCCGATGTTGACGGACAGGGCGATCGTTTGGTAGCAGTCTTCGGGAGTATTGCCGAAGATGATGCTGTTGCGGACGCGGACGGTAGTCGTGCTGGTTAAAAGTATGTTTGCCAAGCCGCCGCCGCGATTCGACGTCGCGTTCTTGACCGTATTCCCGGTGATGGTCACATGATTCAGATTGAGAGTGCCGCCGTCGTCTACCTCGATGGCCCCGCCGTGGCCCAGGGCTGTGGCGTGGCTGTTTTCGGAACTGTTATTATAAAAGGTGCTGTTGTTGACGGTGGCAGTACCGGCAAAAACCCTGAGAGCGCCGGCGTAGCTGCGGGCGACATTGTTGCGAAAAACGCTGCGATTGATGGTCGCCGTTACATTGCCGCCAATCTGTATTGCGCCGGCGTTTATCCCGCGATTGCCGTCAAAAATGCTATCGTTGATGGTGAGATTTGTCCAACCTGCCGTCAGAGCGCCGGAGTGACCTTCCTCGCCGCTATACCAGGCGCTGCTGTTGCTGATGGTCACCCGGTTCAGCTCGAGGGTTACTCGCCCGCCGCTGTTTGGCGAAGTGTCTATTGCGGCGCCGTCGCCACCCGACGGGGGTTGCATTTTGGTCAGGGCCAGGTCGTTGATGGTCACGCTGTAGCCGCCAACCCGGATCGTAAAGGCGCGGTGGCTGTTCGCGCCGTCGAGGGTGCGGCGGGCGCCGCTGCCTTGGATTGTCATGGCGCTGGCGATGTTGGGCAGGTCGGCGGTCAGCGTGATATTCGCCGTGATGTTGATCGTGTCGGCTTCGCTGTTGCCATTGGCGGTATTGATGGCGGTGACCAGTTTGGCATGCGTGTCGATGTTGTTGAATGTGGCGGCATGGGCGGGCAGAGTGGCTAGCAAGACCAGCGCGATGAAAATGAATTTGAGGGGAAGCGGGGAGGGTAAATCAAGTAAGGCAGTATTGTTACGCGATATTACGGGGGGGGGGGTAAATGGCAAGGGCATACGCGCCGCGGCTGCCTTCGTCAAGATTGTCGAGATCGCTGTTTTGATACGCATGGCTGCAAATCCTGTTGAATGAATCATAACAGCAATTAAAATGCCATTTACAATTTTGTCAAGTGATTGCCCTGGGGTGAGTTCTATGCTCTCTGTGTTGCCTCGTTTCCTCTGTGGTAAAGTCTTTTCATTGAAGAATCGGGAGCGTCTCTTGACTCAGCCGTTTACTGTGCCGCGCTCGCGAGCCGCGCAGACCCACCGGAGCCTGCGCGACGAGATCAATGCGGCGCTGGACCCCGTTCTTTTCGGCGATTCTGGCGCTGGTTATCGTGTCCGTGGGCAGCTGGAAAGCGAATTTGCCAGCATGGTCGGCGCTCGACATGCCGTCTCCGTCCATTCGGGCACTGTTGGGCTGCTGCTGATGCTGCGAGCTTGTGATTTGGGCGCTGGCGATGAGGTCATCACGGTCGCCAATTCCGACATAAGCACCACCGGCGCCATTCATCTCTGCGGGGCGCAAGCCGTGTTATGCGATGTGCGCGCGGAGGACTACACCATGGCTGCGGCGCAAGTCGAGGCGCTGATCACGAGTCGCACGCGAGCGCTGCTGCCGGTGGATATGCACGGGCATCCCGCCGATGTCAAGACATTGCGGGAGATTGCGGCGCGGCAAGACCTGCGCATCATCGAAGACGCGGCGTTGGCGACCGGCGCGCGGGATTATGGACTTCCACTGGGCGCATTCGCCGATATCGCCATGTACAGCTTCGCCCCCTACAAACCGCTGGGCAGCGCGGGCAATGGCGCCATGCTGGTTACGGATGACGATGCGCTGATGGGGCGTTTGCGGCTGTTGACCGGCTATGGTGCTGGCGGCGCGATCCAAGGTCGGCAGGATTATGTCGCCGAGGGCTACAACGCGCCCTTGGATCCCCTGCAAGCGGCGTTGCTGCGCGTGAAGCTGCCGCATCTCGATGCCTGGACCGCCCGCCGCCGAGAGATTGTCGCGGCGCTGGAAGCTGGATTGGCGGGCACATCCGCGATTACTCCGCGCTTCCGGGCGGAGTCCCAGCCGACCTTCCGCTCTTACGCCATCCGCGTGCCGAACCAGGCCGAAGTGCATCAGGGTTTGCGCGCAGCTGGCATTGAAGCAGTCATTCATTACGCGCCGCCCGTCTACCAGTACAGCGTCTATGCCGATGCCTTCTCTGGTCGCGCGCCACTGCCCGTCACCGACATGCTAGCGAAGGAGATCGTCAACCTGCCGGTGACGCCGGAACTCAGCGACGAAGATGTCGCCTATATGATCGAAACGACGCGCGATCTGTTGAACTAATCGACGCTAATGATTTACCATCGAGGATTCAGAGAGCACAGAGACATTGAAAAGGCTGCAGGGGCACGGCATTGCCGCGTTCGCCAAGCCTTCTCGGTCCCCTTGTCGCGAGTCGGGGAAGGCAAAATGCGGCGCGGTTGGGCGGTACTGGGTCTGTGGGCGACCCACCGGGTCGCCCCTACAATGCACCTTGTGGCGGGACCATTGGGCGTCAAGGCGCCCCTACGATGTACCAGGCGCGTCCGTCCGAGCGCGTGAAGCCGCTTATCACATAACCCGCTGCCAGCAGCGCCAGCATGGCTTCCCGCAAATGTCGCTGCCAATTCTGCGCCTGCGCCAGGTCACGCTGCTTCAAGGCGCTGATATCCAGCGGGATCTCGATGCTATAACCAGGGGCGTTCAGCGTATTTGGTAGGCAACTGCGCAGATTGCCCGTGTCGTCATAGTGCAGCAGCATGGGCAAGTCGCCCTTCTGTGGCGGGTTCGGTCGTGGCGCATCCAGCTGCCAATGCGCTTCCAGGCGGTCGCTGGCCAGCCCGGCGTTGATGCCGTCCTGCATGGCGCCGTAGTGATTGACTTCGTAACGCCGCGCCGTGATGCCCAGGCGATTGAAGTTGAAATTGGCGTTGCCGCTTTGCAGGGGATCGAATGTCCAAGCGATGACGCGGTAGCCACGCTCTCGCGCCCAGTCTCGCTGCGCCTGTTTCAGCTGATAGCCGATGCCCCGCCCTTGCCATTCCGGCAGCACCGCCGCCATATGCGACCACAGAAAGAGCGAATCATCGCGCCGTGCCGCGAATCCCGTGCAGAAGCCGACCAGCCGCCCTGCCAACTCCGCGCCCAGCACACAGCCGCCCGTATGCGCGATGGCTTTCAGGGTATGCGGCGAGGCCACCTCGACATCCGTCATCCGCCAGACCGCCTTCTGCAAGTTGATGGTCGCCGAAAGCGCCGCCATGCTGCGGAGTTCACGGATTTGTATCGCCTCAGACATGCGCCACATGGTAGTCCGCGCGGCTGAAAATGGCAACAGGCGCTATACTGGCAGCATGGTTAATCGCGCTGTCGCTTCCGTCCTTGAGCTCATTGGCGAGACGCCCCTGGTCGAGCTAGGGCGCGTCGCCCGCGGTCTGGATGGGCAGATCTTCGCCAAAGTTGAATTCTTCAACCCCGGCTACTCCAAGAAAGACCGCATCGCCCTGCAGCTCATCAAAGATGCGGAAGCTAGCGGCGAACTGCAGCCTGGCGACACGGTGGTCGAGCTGACCAGCGGCAACACCGGCACGGGTCTGGCGATCGTCTGCGCGGCCAAGGGCTATCGATTCGTGGCGGTGATGTCGCGCGGCAACTCGGTTGAAAGGGCGCGCATGATGGCGGCGCTGGGGGCGGAAGTCGTGCTGGTCGATCAATGCCCGGACTCGAGGCCCGGCGAAGTGTCTGGTGAAGACCTGGCGCTGGTGGAGTTGCGCGCGCAGGAGATTGTCCAGGAGCGCAAAGCCTTTCGCGCTGACCAGTTCCAGCTGTCTGGCAACGCCCACGCCCACTATCTGCACACGGCGCCGGAAATCTGGCGGCAGAGCGGCGGCATTGACGCCTTCTGCGACTTCATCGGCAGCGGCGGCTCCTTTGCGGGTTGCGCGCGTTATTTCAAGGAGCGGGATCCCTCCCTGCAAACTTATGTGGTGGAGCCGGTTGGGGCGGCGGCTTTCGCTGGCGAGGTAGTCAGCCGTCCCAATCACCGCATCCAAGGCGGCGGCTATGCCATGGCTGAGCTGGCGCAGATCGACCGCGCGCTGGTGGATGGCTGCCTACAGGTCAGCGATGCAGACGCTGCCGAGATGACGCGGCGATTGGCGCGCGAGGAAGGGCTATTCGCGGGCTTTTCCTCCGGCGCGAATCTGGCGGCGGCAATGCAGCTGCTGGCCGGCAAGCACCGTGGCGGCAAAATCGCCATATTGCTCTGCGACAGCGGTTTGAAATACCTCAGCGGCGACTTGTGGAGATGAGGGGCGACGCAATGCGTCGCCCGCTTTCAACCGCCCTCAGTCCCCCCGGCAGGTCGGGGGGAGGCTAATTCTTGAGGAATTGCGAAAACATCGCAAGTTGTACGGGCGAGCCGATGGGTCGCCCGTACTTCAAAATTCAAATGGCGGGGGGTGTTGCGGGCGTCTCAACGAGACGCTCCTGCAGGAGATTCCGGGGGCGAGAGGCCTAGGCGAAGCGGGCGACCCAGTGGGTCGCCCCTACAGGAATCACTGTGTAAGCCTTAGCCCAGCGCCGCGCGGACGGCGCGCTTCAGATACACGCCAGCCATCGCGCCACGGTATTCCTCGGGATAGGCCACATCGCCCGTCAGCCACTCGCTGATATCATCCGCCAGCGCCGCCGCTGCCGCATCCAAAGCCGCGTCATCCAGCGAGCTGCCAGCCAGCGCCGCTTCCGCCCCGGCGCATTTGACTGCCTTGACAGTCGCGCCGCCCACGGCGACATCCGCCTGCGCGCAAGTGCCGCCATCCATTTTCAGGCAGACGGCGACGCCCACGATGGCGTAGCGTGAAGCGGGATGCGGCAGCTTTACATAGGCACATTGGCAGTCGCTGCAATCGGGCAGGCTGATGCCGGTGATCAACTCCCCTTCGTCCAAGGCGGTTTCAAAGAGATCGACGAAGAACTCTTCCGCTCCGACCGAACGTGCGCCGTCCGTGCTCTGGATATGGACCGTGGCGCCGCAAGCTACCAAAACCGTCGGCGGGTCAGAAGCCGGGTCGGCATGGGCGATATTGCCGCCCAGGGTGCCGAAGTTGCGCACTGCCTGGTCGCCCACCATGCCGCAGGCTTGCGCCAGGGCTGGGCAAGCGCCGCCAACAGCCTCCGAAGCGGCGATTTCGGCATGGGTGGCTGCCGCGCCGATGCTCAGCGAGCCATTGCTGCTGATGCCGCGCAGGTCATCAATGCGGCTGATATCCACCAGCTGATCTGGCGTGGACAGGCGCAGCTTCATGGCCGGCAGCAGGGAGTGCCCGCCAGCCAGGAACTTGCCGTTTTCGCCAATGGCAGCCAGTGCGCCGTCTACGCTGTCCGCGCGCTGGTAGTCAAATTGTTGTGGCCACATTTAGACCCCTCCGTTTGCATGTTGTATGGCTTGCCAAACTTTCGCTGCTGTCAGCGGCATGTCAATCTGTTTCACGCCCAGCGGCGCCAGCGCATCCAGCACTGCGTTATAGACCGTTGGTGTGCTGGCGATGGTGCCGGTTTCGCCAACGCCTTTGACGCCTATCGGATGATGCGGGGACGGCGTCACCGTCTCCCCCAGCTCAAAGTTGGGGAACATGTCCGCTTTGGGCATGCAGTAATCCATCATCGTGCCCGTCAACAGCTGGCCGTCGTCGCTGTAGATGACGCCTTCGCACAATGCTTGCGCCACGCCTTGCACGACGCCGCCATGAATCTGCCCGGCCACGATCTCCGGGTTGATCTGCGGGCCGCAGTCGTCCACGGCGATGTAGCGCTGCAGGTCGATGATGCCCGTCACCGGGTCGACCTCGACAATGGCGATATGCGTGCCAAAGGGATAGACGAAATTGGGTGGGTCGTAGAATTGCGATTCCTCAAAACCGGGATCCATGCCTTCGGGCATATTCCAAGCCAGGTGCGCCATCAGCGCCACATCCTGGATGCTCTGCGCTTGATCTGGCGAGCCCTTGACCGAGAAGCTGCCATCGGCGTACTCAATGTCGTCGGGGTTGGCTTCCATGAGATGCGCCGCCAGCACCCGCGCCTTCTCTTTCAGCTTGCGGGAGGCTTGCGCCAGAGCCGCGCCAGTTACTGGCGTCGTGCGGCTGCCGTAAGTGCCCCAGCCCATGGGCGTCTCGGTGGTATCGCCGTGAATCACTTCGATGTCATCGACAGGGAAGCCCAGCTCTTCGGAGATGATCTGCGCCAGGGTGGTTTCGCTGCCTTGCCCGTGCGGCGACGCGCCAATCAGCGCTTGCACCTTGCCGGTCGGGGTTACGCGCACGGTCGCGCTTTCCCACAGGCCGCCCTGAAAGCCGACAGCGCCGGCCACCTGGCTGGGTCCCAAGCCGCACATCTCGGTATAGGCAGTGACGCCGATGCCTAGATAGCGCCCGTTTGCCAGCGCCTTGGCTTGCTGCGCGCGGAAGTCATCGTAGCCTGCCAGCGCCAGCGCCTTGTCGAAAGCCGCTTCGTAATCGCCGCTGTCGTAAATCAGCGTGGTGGCGACTTCGTAGCCGTCTTCAAAGGGCGGGATGAGGTTCTGCCGGCGCAGCGCGACCGGGTCCATATCCAGCGCGCCAGCGACTTTGTCCACCATGCGCTCCAGCAGGAAGGTGGCTTCTGGGCGTCCCGCGCCGCGATAGGCGTCCGTTGGCGTGGTATTGGTCATCACGCCGATGGACTCGCAGAAGACGCTGTCGATGGTGTAAGGACCGACATAGAGCAAGCCGTGCAAAATGGTGGGGATGCCCGGCGCGGCAGTGGACAGATAGGCACCCATGCCGGCGTAGACCGTCGCCCGCACGCCTAATATCTTGCCGTCGTTGTTTGCCGCCATCTCCACATACTGCACATGGTCGCGCCCGTGAATGGTGATGAGGTAATTCTCACTGCGCGTCTCCGCCCAGCGAATCGGCGCGCCCGTTTTCATGGCTGCCCAGCTGACCAGCGCTTCGTCGGGGTAGCAGGGGATTTTGCTGCCGAAGCCGCCGCCGACCTCAGGCGCGATGACCCGTACTTTGTTCTCCGGCAGTCCGGTCACGGCGCTGACGATGAAGCGGTGAATATGCGGGTTCTGCGAAGTGCACCAGAGAGTCAACTCGCCGGTGGCGGCGTTGAACTGGGCGCTGGCAGCCCGCGGTTCCATGGCGGTCGGCAAGAGGCGCTGCTGCACGATGCGCTCGCTGACGACCACATCGGCAGCGTCGAAAACGGCATCGGAGGCCTCGCGGTCGCCCATGACCCAGCGGAAGGCGATATTGTCTTCCACATCGGCATGCAATTGGGGCGCGCCAGCTTCGGTAGCGCGCTGCGGATCCACCACGGCTGGCAATTCTTCGTATTCGACGGATACGGCGTCGGCGGCGTCTTGCGCTTGATAGCGGCTGTCGGCCAGCACAATGGCCACGCCATCGCCGACATAGCGCACGACATCGCTTGCCAAGGCCGGGTGTTCGGGCTGTTTCAAGTCGCTGTCGGGGATGAGCCAGGCGGTAGGCAAGCCAGCCAGTTCAATATCGTCGCCCGTGAATATGGCGCGCACGCCGGGCATGCTCGCTGCTGCGGCGCTGTCAATGGAGACGATTTTGGCGTGAGCATAAGGGCTGCGCACCACCGCCATGTGCAGCGCGCCACCCAGTTTGATGTCGTCGGTGTAGCGCGCCTCGCCAGTAATCAGGCGCGGGTCTTCGCGCCGTTTGATGCCACTGCCGAAGATCCGCGTGCTCATCATGTCCCTCCTGCGGCGGCGTCAGCCACCTGTTTGACGGCTTTCACAATGTTGTGATAGCCGGTGCAGCGGCAGATATTGCCCTCCAGGTAATGGCGGATGTCGGCTTCGGAGGCGCCAGGGTTGTCGCGCGTGAAAGCGGCGGAAGCCATGATCATGCCCGGTGTGCAGTAGCCGCATTGCAGCCCGTGATTTTCCCAGAAGGCGGTTTGCATGGGGTGATGTTCGCCGTTGTTCGCCAGCCCCTCGATGGTGGTGATGTCCGCGCCATCGGCTTGGGCGGCCAACAGGGTGCAGGCTTTGGCGACTTTGCCATTGACGTGAATCGTGCAAGCGCCGCACTGGCTGGTGTCGCAGCCAATCTTCGTGCCCGTCAAATCGAGGTCTTCACGAATGAAATGCACCAGCAGCGTGCGCGCCTCGACCTCGCGCGAGACAGCCGTGCCGTTAATCGTCATCGATACATTCATATAGGTATCCTCCGTTTTGCAGTCGGGTCAATCGCTTCTTGCAAATCCGAACTTTCCACTTACCCAAGACAACTGAGGGCATGCGCAGAGTATAACCAGTTCTGCGTACCACTGCAATTTTTCGCGCGAATTCACCCGCACATGGTCTATCCGCTGCCCCCCCCCCCCCGATGCGAATCGTGTAGGGGCAGGGCGACCCAGCGAGTCGCCCCTACAATGCTCGTTTGTGGCGGGGGTTTCGCATTGGGCGTGTGCATCGCGCCTCTGTGCCCTCTGCGTTTCAATCTCTTTCCAGGTGCTGCCTCCCCAAGAAGTCCGCCAGATGCTGCTTCCACAGCGCTGGCAAACTATGTGTGCCGTGCCCGCGCGTTTCGTCCGAGGTAGGCAGCAGCACATACTGCGCGGTCGGCAGTCGCTGCATGGCCGCTTCCATGATGCCCAATTCTGGTGGATTGACTTGATCGTCGGCGGAGTTGATGGCTAGCAGCGGCTTGCAGATCTTTTCCAGCTTAGGCGCCGGGTCATAATCTCTCGAAGCGGCTACAGCGTAGAGCATGTCGTTGGCGTCCTGGGCGGCGATGATCTGCCGCAGGCGCGCAGCCAGGAAGGCATCGGCGGCATCGCGGGTTGGCGCTTCTTTCCGCCATTGCAGCGGGCAGCTGGTCATCATAATCAGCAGATGGGCGGCGTTGACGAGCCCCGGCGGCTGCTCTTCGTAGTCGCCGTTGTTCCAGGCTGGGTCCTTGCGGATGGAGTCGATGATCATTTTGCGCTGCATGCGGTTGCGCCCGGCAATCTGCGCCGGCAGCGACGCCAATGGCGCCAGATAGTCCATGAAGTCGGGATAGTGAATGCCCCAGAGCCAACTGTGCATCCCGCCCATGGAAGTGCCCATCACCAGCTTCAGGCGGTCGACCGCCAGGCACTCGGTAAGCAGGCGATATTGGGCGCGAATCATGTCGTGATAACCGTATTGGGGGAAGCGAGCGCGCAGCCCATCGCTGGGTTTGCTGGATTTGCCGTGGCCGATGCCGTCGGGCAGGATGAGGTAATGCTCGCTAGCGTCCAGCGGTTGCCCTTGGTCGAAGAGCTCGCCAGCAAAATTCGGCTGCAGGAAGCCCGCGCCGCTGCCGGTCGTGCCATGCAAAATCAGCACGGCATTGCAGACCGCGCCAGTTTCGTCTCGTCGCGGCTGTCCCAGGCTGCGGGCGTGGATCCGTAGCTCCGGCAATACTGCCCCGCAGTCAAAGGCGAAATCGCGCAGGATGTAGTCGCGGGAAGCTGCCTTCATGCGTCGACAGCCGGCAGCGCGCAACGCCGTACAAAGAGCCGCCCGCCCCGCAGAGTCAGCAGGTTGTAGCCGGGCGCGCAATGCGGATCTACCTGGTCGGCAGTCAAACCCGGATACGCGGCCAGGTTGTTCCAGGTCGATGGACAGCTGATGTAGCTGATGCCATCCGCGCAGCTGACAGTGGGCTGGTGAATATGCCCGTGCAGGACGCCGACGACGCGCTCCTGATGCCGCGCCAAAATGGCATGCGCCGCCGCCCCGTTCTGCACGCGCATCGACTCGTCCAGCCAGGGAATCCCCGTCTCCAGCAGCGGGTGATGCGCCGCCACCAGAATCTGCTGGCTTTCGCAGTCCGCCAGCGTCGATTCCAGCCAGTCCAACTGCTCGGCGCGCAACCTGGGCGCATGGTCGCCGCCGCCACTGGTATCCAGCGCGACGATATGCAGGTCGCCCAGGCGCAGGTGGTCGTCGCGCAGGACGTGCCGCTTTTCGCCGTCGTGCAAATGCGCCGCCAGCAAATCGCCAGAATCGTGATTGCCCGGCAGCAGGATCATCGGCGCGTCCAGGGAAGCCAACAGATCGCGTGCGCGGATAACATCGTCAGCCTGCGGCTCCGCGCAGACATCGCCGCTGTGCAGCAGAAAATCGACAGAGTAGGGCAGTTGGCTGATGGCGCGCAGCAGCGCCTTTGCGCCTTGGTTGGGGTGTCCCCCGCCGGGCGGCAGCCAGGGCGGGTGATAGGCTGGGTCGCCGCTGATATGCGTGTCGCTGATGTGCAGGAAAGTGATCATGGCGTTAATGTCCAAGCTAACGTTAGAAAACTAGCTGAGGCGCAAACAGCGCAAAACGATTAATTCAACGGGCGAGCCATTGGGTCGTCCCTACAAAGCCCCTGTCTCTGTGTCCTCATTTCACTCGGTGTACTCGGTGGTTAAAGTATGGCATTGTCAGGCGATGGCCAGCGGATTGACCCAGGAGCCGGTGGCGCCGGTCAGTTTCAGCGGCGCGATGATGAGCAGGAATTCATAAATCTGCGCCGCCGCCAGTTCGTCCAGGTCCAGGTTTTCGACATGGGTGATGCCGCTGTGTACCAGCAGGAAGCGATGCACGGAATGGTCCATGGGCGGCATGGCTTCCACCGCCATATTGTCCGAGCCCACCAGGGTCATGCCTTGCTCGACCAGGGTTTGCGCTGCCGGCAGATTGAGCCCGGTCTGGGCATCACGATAGGCTGGGTCGCCGTCGCGCAGCCGCTGGATGCTGCCCGTGCGCACCAGCACCGCGGTGTCCGCGCCGATTTCCGTGCCCTGCCGTGCTTGCGCTGCCCGGATGTCTTCCGCGCCGACCACATAGCCCGGCGGCAGCATATCGACGCCCTTGAGCGCCGCCACATCCAGCATGACGCCGCGCATCACGATGGGCGGCATCCGCTCAATGCTCAGGTGGCGCTGCCCCGCGGCGCTGGCGCTTTGACTGGCCGGGATGGTCTGCCCGGCGCCGGCGTACAAACGCGGCTCGCCAGCGGCATCGGGATTGCCCGCCTCGTCTTGCTTTTCAGCAATATGGCAGAGCGCGTCGATATGCGTGCCGACATGGATGGACATGCGGATGACTTCGGCGGCTGGCGACGCCGGGTTGATGCTGGAAGGGTCGCTGTGGCGCAGGTGCGGCGCGATGGAATAGGACTTCATGACGGTGCCGGGCGTCAGCATGCCTTCTTGATACTCCAAGCCCAGGCTGTAGACCTCGCCAGTTTTGATGAGGCGGAGCAACTGCGGAGTCAAGCGCGGGATGGGCAGTTGTCCGTAGGCAGCGTGGGGCATGGGGGCATCCATGTGTGAGTTTCGCGGCGGAGTGTAGCAGGTCGGCGCAGGATTCACCAGCCAATTGACGAATCAACCCCCCTCGCTTCCCTCGTCAAGCCGGGGGTTGACGGGCGACCCAATGGCTCGCTCCTACACGAGTCGCTGTAAGGGACCAAGAGGGTTCACCTGCGGCTGCCATTTATGGGTATCCTTAATTCATCATCCATCAATCACGCACAGTCACGCACAAGGAGTCCTCAAATGGCACACCAGCGCATCCTGACGAAATCCAGCAAAGGCGGCGATATCTTTCCCGATATCGATTACCGCACCAGCAAAGCCGTCCGCGCCGGCAATATGGTCTTTGTGGAAGGGCAAACCGGTTTGACCATGGACGGCAGCGACTTCATTGGGCATGGCGACCCGGCCGCCCAGGCGGACAACGCCATGAAAAATGTCAAAATCATCCTGGAAGCGGCTGGCGCGCGCATGGAAGACATCTGCAAAATAACTACTTATGTCACCGACGCTGCCTACCGCGACTTGGTCTATCCCGTGCTGGCGCGGCACATGCCGGCTGTCTATCCCTGTTCGACCGGCGTGGTCGTCTCAGCGCTGGGCAAGCCCTATGCCGATTTTGAGATTGATGTCTTCGCCATCATCCCTGAAGAGCGGGAATAGGGGCGTTGCGGGCGACCCAATGGCTCGTTTGACCCCTCCCCCAGCCCCTCCCCATCAAGATGGAGAGGGTAGCCAAAGCCTGCCCTCCCCCATTTTAATGGGGGGACCGAGGGGGGTTAGGCCCACCAGGGATTCGCATTCGGCGCGGATTCCACTTGCGCGAGGATGGTTTGCGCTTCGTCGGGCTTAGCGCGCAGTTGCGGCAGCCCAGCCAGATGCGCATAGACCGAGTCGCGCGGCTGCAGCACGACATCCACTGGCAGGATGCTGGCATGGCGGTGGCGCAGCAAATGCCCGTAGACGGCGGCATAGATTTCTGGGCTATAGGCATCGTTTTCGGGCGTCTGCGCCAAGCCCAGCTCTTGCGCCAGGGACTGCAGATCTCGCCAGAGCGCGCGCAGGATATTGGGCGGAGCGTCATCGGCTTCGCTGGCGTGCTGCGGCGCGGCGATGGTCTCTTCGCGTCGGGATTCGATGACGGCGCGCACTTCCCGCGAGGGCAGGGGCACGATGAATTGCGTGCGGGGGACGCGCAGCAGCGGCTCGGCGTCGTCATCCAGCGGGCGAGCCAACTCCATCAGCCGGCCGCCGACCAGGGGCAGCTCGCCAATGAGCATATCGCAGCGCGTCCGCGGCAGCGCCTGACGCAGCCAGGTCCCCGCCGCCTGGATCACCAGCGGATGCGTGGCGCCATCACGCAAGGGGTAGCGGGGCGTTTCGAAGGGCTGGCGCAGGACATCCCACTGCAACAGGGTTGCAGCGCGCCCGGCGGCGGAGGCCATCAGCGCCAGTTGCTGCAGCAGCAGGCTTTTGCCCACGCCCGGCAGCCCGGCGAAGAAGACGCGGTCGCTGGTAGCGATTAAATCCAGCAGGCGCGCATGCAGCGGCGAATCTGGGGGCAGAATCGACTCAGGCATTGCGCGGCGGGCGAATCCGCCCCTGGTCATAAATGCTGTCGAAGCTGGGCGTATCGCCCATAGGCACTTCGATCAGGGTAGGCAGGTCGCTTTTGAAGCCATAGCGCAGCGCCTTTCGCAGTTGGCTCTCCGTCTCGGCGCGGAAGGCATTTGCGCCAAAGGCTTCGCCCAGCTTGACAAAATCCGGATTGACCAAGTCGCTGGCGATGACCCGTTCATCGTAATCGCGGATCTGCATCTTGCGGACATTGCCATAGGCGTCATTGTTGAATACGACCGCGACCAACGGGATGCCATGCTGCACAGCGGCAGCCAGCTCGCCAGCGCAGTACATGAAGCCGCCATCGCCGCAAACGGCGATGACTGGCGCGTCGGGGCGGGCGACTTTTGCGCCCAAGCCCGTTGGAAAAGCAAAGCCGAGCGTGCCTTGATAGCCGCTAGTGATGCAGGTGCGCGGCTTGTATACGGGAAAGTTGACCCGCGCGGCATAAGCCACCTGGGTCATGCCCATGACAGCGATGCCGTCTTCGCCAAGTTCCTCCCGCAAGATCCGCGAATAAGTATTCTGCGGTTCCAGGAAAGCCATTTTCTTGGCGGAGGCGGCGCGCAATTCCAGCATTTCTTCGCTTCGGGAGGCGCGCTTGCGGTTATGGCGCTCGACCGCGGCGATCAGAGGCGGCAGGGCATCTTCCGCCCGCGCCACGATAGCCAGGTCGGGGCGCTGGATGCGGGGGATGGCCGCGCTGTCGACATCCAGGCGGATGACGGTCATGTTCTCGTCAGTTCCCCAGCGCTGCAGGGGCAGGCGCATGTTGCTGCCGATGGCGAGCACCAGGTCGGTCCTTCGGTAATAGACATGCGCCGCTGGCGATTTCAAGCTCAGCGGATTGCGGCTGTCCAGCACGCCGTTGCCCGTGCGATAGGCGAAGACCGGCGCACCCAGCATTTCCGCCAAAGTTGTGACTTCTGCGCTGACGCCCTGCGCGCCGCTGCCGACGCATATCATCGGGCGCTTCGACCTGCCCAGCAGCTCTCCGGCCGATTCTATGGCGCCGGCATCCACCGGTGGCGCGTATGGCTGCAGAGGCAGCGGCGTTTCTGGCACTTCTGTGCGCAGCTTCAGCACATCCGGCGGGATCTCGAGCGCGACCGGACGCGGACGACCAGAACGCATCTCCTGGAATGCCCGCGCCACCAGGCGCCCGCAATCGGCCGGGTGCAGCGCCATGTCGCTCCATTTTGTCAGCCCGGCCAACACCGCCGACTGATTGGGAATTTCGTGCAAGTCGCCCATGGCTCTGCCGATGCGCGCGCTATGGATTTGCCCGGCGATGCAGAAAACCGGCGCGTTGACCGCATAGGCGCTGGCCAAGCCGGCCCCGGCATTCAGCAAACCAGGACCAGGCACGACATTAAAAACAGCCGGCTGCCCAGTCGCTGCGGCCGCGCCAAAAGCCATATACGCCGCGCCCTCTTCATGCCGGGTGTGGATGACTTCGATCTGCTCGCGGTTGTCAAAAAGCGCGTTGTAGAACCAGTCGTTCTGCACGCCGGGCAAGCCAAAGACGGTCTGGACGCCGTGGGCGATGAGGGCTTCTACGCTTGCTTCGCCGCCGGTTTTGATAGGCATGGGCGATTTCCTGTGCGGGTGATTGGACGCTTGCGATTTTACCACATTGCTTGTTTGGCGCGGAGGCGGGGAGGGTTTTTAACCACAAAGACACGAAGGTCACGAAGATTCATTTGTACTGCCATTCTGGGCTTAACTTTCGTAGAATGTATTAATTGCTAAGTGGGAGACGCCAATGTCGGACATGCAGAAGCAGCGGCGACTTGATATTCTTGCCAATCCAACCGAGACGCTTGACATCGAGTGTAAGTCCTGGCTGGATTTGTTGAATAAACAGCACCATAAAGCTAAGCTGGCCAAGGTGGCCATTGCCATGGCTAATTCTGGCGGCGGAACGATCGCTTTGGGTATCACACAAGAAAAGGATAGGGACAAGAGACTGGTATGCGTGCCCAAACCGCCACACGTGGCGAGGTATAACAGCGACACCGTCGCATCCGCAATCAGTCAATATGCTAAGCCCGAACTACATTTCGAACTTAAATTCGAGAACCATCCAGAAACAGGTGACGAGTATGCATTTGTGGAAATTGCTGGCGGATTGGAGCAGCCTGTTTTCTCAAAAAAGACGTTTGAAGGTGAAATCAAAAAAAATATATCCTACATACGCAAGCCAGGTCCGAGGAGCGAAGAACCCAATGAGCTTGAATGGCGCGATCTGTTGCATAGATGTATGCGGGCTGCTGCATCACTTACATCGTCTGAAAATCTGACGGATGAACAGCAATTGCAGAAGTTTATGGCTGCGTCGAAAGAGCGCTGGCAGGAACGATTGCAAGAGGTTGACGAGAACGATGTAGCCTGTCTGCGTCACGGATATTGGGCATTCGCTTTTTCAATTATCGGCGAAAGCACTTGGCCAACGCTGAATGACTTGCGGCGCACGCTGGAAGAGACGCAACCAGCATACCCGCGTCAGCGCCTCTTCGCACATCTACGCGGACGAGGGAGTTCTCCGTACCCGGCGGGCGAGGCTATCGAAGCCTGGACAGGCCATCCCGAGGAAGGTCTATACCGCGACCCATATAACTGTGCCTTTTGGCGAGCTACTGTAGGCGGGGACTTCTATCATTTGGAAGGTTTCTTCGAGGACGGCGAAGATAGTTATAGGCGCGCTGAACCCGGCACCGCACACTATCAGGATTTGTCCATTCAACTGCATGCCATGATGTTGAGGTTGGCCGCTCGGATCGCCAAATCAGTCAGTGATGATGCGGAAATAGTCATTTGTTCGGAGTTCACCGGGTTGAGGGGGCGATACCTTACTGGAAGCCAAGCTTGGTGGCGGCCGCGCGGCGACGCATGGCCTAGTTCTATCGACACCGTCGTTTTACAGCCGCGACGCTTAGCGCCGCAACAGATCAACGACGATTTAGTAGAGATTCTGTACGACTATCTCTGTCCTTTGTATAAGCAGTTTAAGTTTTTCGAATTGAAGCGTGGATGGGTAGAAACGGCGGTAGAAAGAACTAAGCGTGATGGTTGGTAACTGTAAAATCACCCACCCTCCACCACACGCACCTCATCATCACTAAGCCCGTACAGCCGATACACCAACTCATCAATATCACGATCTGTCCGCTCAATCCGCGCATTGACGATACGCAGCGCCTCGTCTGTCAAGTCAGGCAGTTGCTTGTGCAAGCCCAACATCGTATCGACCAGCGCGACCATCTTGTCGTGCAAGGCGACATCGGCTGGGTTGTCGAAGTCGATCATGCGGATTGGTATCGTCTTCACTTGCGGTGGCCCTATTCGCAAGTAACCACCACTGAGTTTATTGCCGCCAAACGCAGAGTTGTAGAAGTAATCAACCAACTTGCTATTCAAGAGACCGACCAAGTATTTGAGGTCACATGTCTCGCTCATTACAATTGTGGTTGACTTGCCTGCCAAGTAATGCCCTTCATAATCCAACGCACACTCAAGCCGTTTTGTCATGCCGGCGATAACTATTTTCGGCGTCCTAGCTTGCTCTCTACGACGGCGGGGCAATGCGCGCTCGTTTTGCCTCGGTATAACGGGTCTGTCCATTTTGCGCCTGATGTATCGAAATGTCTTATTCCCCCAGAGAAACGAAAACCTATCGATTGTTCCGCTGTTTGCCATCTTGAGTCTGTGATCTGGAAAGTCCTCTGCTTCGTGAATTAGTACTTTTATGTCATACGCTTCTGCGACGGTTGCGGCACCGAGCACGTCTGCCACCTCAACTAGCTGGGGATTCGTACGCTCAATCTTTTCGAGAATGCGCCAATCGTTTATGTGACCGAAAATCCGCCAAGTGTCGTCAGGATTGCCGAAGTATCTTTTGTAATCCAACGAATGACGCTCTTTAACAATCGCACTGTCTACAGTTCTTTGCATTCGTTCGTATAACACAGGTTTGTCATACTCGGCTGTTTTTCTAGCGATATAGATAATTGGATATACGCTGACGGGAAACACAGGAACATGCGAATAGTCTCGAATCAGCTGCAATTGACTATCGTTAGCTACTACTTTTCTTGCGCCCTTCGCGTAGTTTGCGCTGCCTAACTTGTTTGGCACAATCATGCTTGATATGCCATCATCCCGGCACAGGCTCAACGCTTTGTCAATGAAGACACAGAACAAGTCCCAGTTGCCTGATGCCGCTTCATAGTTGGAAGTGCAATAGGCTCTTTCTTCTGGGTGATATACTGTCATCCACTCAGAATCAACATAAGGCGGATTCCCAATCACCGCGTCAAACCCGCCCGCCGCCATGATCTCGCCGAAGCCGTCCGCGCTCTCCCAATCGAAAGGTTTTACGCGCAGCAGCGCCTCGTTGTCAAAGAGCGTCATCTGCTCGCCGCTGTAGAAGTCGCTGCCGATGAGCGAATTGCCCCATTTAATGTTGCCGCTGAGGTCGGGCAAGATGCGTCCGCCGGCGCTGAACATGAGGGTCTGCGCCCCGGCCGCGGGGGAATCGTTCTCCAGCATTTTCAGCAGCAGCGAGAGCTTGCTGACTTCGACAGCGTTCTGGTCGAGGTCGACGCCGTAGATGTTGTTTTGCAGGATGCGGCGTTTTTCGGCGGTGTTGAGGATCATGCCTGCGCCGGCGATATCGCGCGTGCGATTGCGGTATCGGCCGGGATGGGCGCGGTAATAATCCAGGTGCCAGTCGAGCAGGTATTGATAAGCGCCGCTGAGGAACGAGCCGCTGCCGCAGGCGGGGTCGAGGATGCGCAGCTTCGCGGCCTCTTCGGGCGTCACCCCTGCCAGCAGTTTGCCGACCGTGTTTTCCACGATGTAGTCGACGATGTAGGCTGGCGTGTAATAGACGCCGCCGGCTTTGCGCACTTCGGGCTTTTCTTGGACGCGCACGCCGCCGCCCTCGCTGAGTTCGATGACTTTGCCGAGGAATTGCTCGTAGACCTGGCCGAGGATATCGGCGGGCAGGACGGAGAATTCGTAGGGGCTGAGGGGAAAATACAGGTTTCTGATGATGCGGCGCAGGGGCTCGTCGGGGATGTGGATGCCCAGCGACAAGGTATCGGGCTGGCTGGCGCGCGCTTCTTTTCCGAAGTGGAAGAGGCCCGAGTTGTATTTGTCGTCGGCTTCGTTGAAGAGGATTTTCAGTTCTTCATAGACTTGCTTGCCATCGGCGGCGGCGCTGCGCAGGCGTCCATAGGCTTCGATATCGCGGTCTTCGGCGATGCGCAGGAAGACGATGCGGTCGATGGTCCGCTGCACCAGCAGGTTGAGATCGCGCTGGCTGAGGTCGCGGTTGTGCATGGCGATGTCTTTTGCGAGAGCATCGCGCCAGCTTTCCATCTCGCGCAGGAAAGCCTGGTCGACGCTGAGGAAACCTCGGACGCGCTCGCCTTCGACCCACTCCCGCAATGAGCCGCTGGCGACGGCTTCGCGGCTGAAACGCGCTTCAAGCTCGTCCCATTTGTCGATGTAATCGCCATATTGAAAATAGCGCAGGCGGGCTTTATCAGCGCGGTCGCTGCGTTGCGGCTGGATGCGACAATCGTAAACGCTGAATTCTTCAAAGTCGGTCAAGACGCTGACGGGCGTATTGCCCGACCAGCCATAGCGCCGCAGCTGAAAAGCCGGACCGGTGTCCCGCTCGACGTTCACATGCGGCGGTTTGGTTTCAACGAAGAAATGGGTCGTGTTGCCGATGCGGAAACCATAATCGGGGCGCCGGGGTCGGTTGATGCCGCCTTCGTCCACCATGACCCTGACTTCGTGGCCGACTTGCCGGTTGTCGCGCATGTCCCAGCCTAGCGCGGTGAAGAGCGGATTGACAAATTGGATGCGCACTTCGGTTTCGTTGGCGGGCTTGCGCTCTTCAAATTGTTCGACTAACTGGTAGACACGGTCAGGCGCGATCATCATGCCTCCCCCACGACAACCAATCCCGCCCCGACACGCCGCCCCCAGGGGCTCGGGCTGGCCTCGGCAGCCACCTCGCTGATGGCGTACTGCGCCAGTTTCTCTTCATCAAACTGAATCCCAACCCCCGGCGCGTCGCCCAGCAGGATATGCCCGTCTTGCACGCGGCTGTCATGCGCGAAGACGACATCGCGCCCGGCGTCCACCACTTCCATCCAGATGTGATTGGGCAGGACGGCGGCGAAGTGCGCCATGTAATTGCCCGGGCAGTTCATCACCGAGACGGGCAGGTCAAAGCCGTCCGCCATCTGGGCGACGCGCCAGGCGCCGGTGATGCCGCCCGTGCCCACGCCGATTTGCAGCACATCGGCCGCGCGCGCCGCAATCAAGGGGCGGAAGTCGGCGGCGTCATCCAGGTTTTCGCCCGTGGCCACCGCCGCGTCCACCGCATCCGACACTTTGCGCAAGCCCGCCGCATCCCAGCGCCGCGCCGGTTCTTCCGCCCAAAAGAGTTCATAATGCCGCTCAAAATAACGGATATGCTGGATGGCTTGCTTGGGCGACCAGTATTCGTTGGAGTCGATCAGCAGGGCGGGACTTTTGCCGGAGGTCGCCAGGGCATCGCGCATAATGCCGATGCGCCGCAGGTCGCTCTCGCGGTCCAAGCCGACCTTGAGCTTGCCGGCGGCTATGCCGCGCGCGGCCTGCCGGGTGTAGAAGTCGCGGATTTCCTCATCGTTCAAGGGGAGGTCGATGCCGCTGGCGTAGGCGCGCACTTTGCCGCTGGAGGCGCCCAGGGTCTTCCAGAGCGGTTGGCCATTCGCCTTGGCTTTCAAATCCCAAAGCGCCACATCCAGCGCCGCGATGACATCGGTGATCGCGCCGCGGTTGCCGCCCTTGAAGGCGAAATCGGCCATGCGCTGCCAAAGCCCGATGACGCCGCGCGGATCTTGCCCGAAGAGCAGGTTGCGCGCCATGGCTTCAATGGCGCCCGCCTGCGCCGGATTGCCCAGCGCAAGGCCTGTCAGCCCTTCGTCCGTATCCAGGAAGACCGCCAGCCCGGCGTTGATGGAGCGCCCGCGCGGGCTGTTGGCATCGCCGATGGCGCGCGCCATCTCGTGCTGGAAAGCGGCTGTGCGTATGTCCGTGATTTTCATGCGTTTCCTCTATCCTCCGCTGGGTCAGCTTTTTGTCAACTCGCCCGCGGCATGCAGCGCGCGCAGCGCCTTTTTGTCCATTTTGCCCACGCCAGTCTTGGGAATCTCGCCCAGGATCACATAGTCGTCCGGCAGCCAGAACTTGGGAAAAATCTCCAGCAGGCTGGCATTGAGCTCAGCTGCGTCGGGCGCGCCAGCCAGCGGGACGAGCACGGCTAGCGGTCGTTCGCCCCAGCGCGGGTGCGGCACCGCGATGACGGCAGCTTCCAGCACGGCGGGATGCGATATCAGCGCATTTTCCAAATCGACCGAAGAGATCCATTCGCCGCCGCTTTTAACCAGGTCTTTGGTGCGGTCGGTGATGCTCATGTAGCCGGCCTCGTCAATCGTGCAGACATCGCCGGTGCGGAACCAGCCATCAGGACTGAAGTGCTCGCCGTCCTGCTCGACTTTGTAATACTGCCCAGCCACCCAGTAGCCGCGCACTTGCAGCTCGCCCATGGTCGCGCCGTCCCAGGGCAGTTCGCGGCCGCTGTCGTCGACGATGCGCGCTTCTACGCCTGGCACGAAATAGCCTTGCTTGGCTTTGGCATCCCAGCGGGCGGCGGCATCCAGCCCGGCGTGGCGCGTCTGCAGCTTGGAGACGCTGCCGATGGGCGAAAGCTCGGTCATGCCCCAGGCGTGAACGACGTTGACGCCCAGTTCGCGTTCGTAGGCTTCGATGAGACCGCGCGGCATGGCTGACCCGCCAACGACCAGTTGCGTGATGCAGGAGATATCGCGCGGGTTCCCCCGCAGTTCGTGATAGAGCCCATTCCAGATGGTGGGCACGCCGGCCGCGATGGTGACGCGCTCTTGCTCGATCATCTGTGCCAGGGGCGCGGCTTGCAGGTGTGGACCGGGCATGATCATGGTGGAGCCCGCCCAGGCGCAGGCATAGGGCAAGCCCCAAGCCATAGCGTGAAATTGCGGCACGACCGGCAGCACGACATCGGCTTCGGTCGGTCCGATGGCTGCAGCCGCCAGCACGCCCAGGGTATGCAGCATCATGGAGCGGTGGCTGTAGAGCACGCCCTTGGGCATGCCGGTGGTGCCGCTGGTGTAGCACAAGCCCATGGCCATGTTCTCGTCCGTGCAGCGCCAGGCGAAGTCATCGCTCGCGCTCGCCATCAGGTCTTCGTAGAGGCATGCGCGCGGCAGGCGGCTCAGGGCGTCCGCGTCGCAGTTAAAAAGCAGGAAATGCTCGACCGTATCCAGCTGCTTGGCGATAGGCTCCAGCAGGGGCAGCAGCGTGCCATCGACGATGATGACCTTGTCGCTGGCATGGTCGATGATGGTTTTGAGCTGCTCGGGCGACAGACGGATGTTGAGCGTGTGGCAGACCGCGCCCGCGCCCGGGATTCCAAAATAGCATTCCAGGTGCTGATAATTGTTCCAGGCGAAGGTGGCGACGCGGTCGCCGGGCTGGACGCCTAGAGTCACCAGCGCAGCCCCCAGTTTTTTGATGCGCGCGGCGAAATCGCCGTAGTTGTATGCGTGCCAGCCACCATCGGGCAGCTTGGTTTTGATGAGTTTCCGTGGCGTCATGCGCTGGGCGTGCTCGACAATTTTGTCCAGCGTCAGTGGATAGTCCATCATCAGACCAGGTAACATACAATCTCTCCCTGCCAGGGTCGTGGCGGTCGTCGCTGGAATTATAGGCGATGATGGGCGACCGCGCGAAACCCCCGCGCCTTGCCTCCCTCGCCGTCCACCCCTCCCCGTATCAACGGGGTCGCGTAGACACTGACCGCCGGAGGGGGCTAAAACAGGCGGAATTGCGACTTTGTATGCGTTTCGGGATTAGTGCCTAAGCTCGGCGAAACCTTCCCCCATTGGTATGGGGGGCGAAGGGGGTAGAAAAAGCGCATGCCAGTGGCGCTGTGGCTACTCGGGGGTTACATAAGCCGCGGTGATGCCGCCGTCGACCACGAAGGCGCTGCCGGTGACAAAAGAGGACTCGTCCGACGCCAGGAAGAGAACAGCCTTGGCGATTTCTTCCGCCTCGCCAAAGCGCCCCATCGGGATATGCACCAGGCGGCGTCCTTTCTTTTCGTCACTGTCCAGGTACTTCATCAGCAATTCCGTGCGCAGGGGACCGGGGCAAAGCGCATTGATGCGGATGCCTTGGCGCGCGTGGACGACCGCCAACTCCCGCGTTAGCGCCAGGACAGCGCCTTTGCTGGCTGTGTAAGCGAGCTGCGGGGTGGCCGCGCCCAGCAGCGCCACGAAAGACGCCGTGTTGATGATGCTGCCGCCGCCCGCCCGCTGCAGCGCTGGAATGCCATATTTGCAACCCAGGAATACGCCTTTGACATTCACGGCCATGGTCTGATCCCAGACGGCTTCGCTGGTGTTGATGGCATCGTCATCGTCGGCATGGCTGATGCCCGCGTTGTTGAAGAGGATGTCTAGCTTGCCGTAAGTCGTTTCGGCTGCGGTGATCATGCGCTGGCAATCGGCGGCGACCGAGACATCCGCCCGCAGAAATGCAGCTCTGCCGCCAAGCGCTTCAACATCAGCGACGCAAGCCCGTCCGCCCTCATCATCAATGTCGACCGCCACGATGGCAGCGCCCTCTTCCGCGAAGAGCAGGGCGGTGCGATAGCCGATGCCGCTGCCCGCGCCAGTGATCAGCGCCACTTTGTCCTTTAGTCGCATGTTCCGCCTCCCGCTTGATGTTTGTACAGGTCAGCGCAGAGCTTCAGATCTGCTCGAAATAGCGTTTGCGCTCCCAGTCGGTCACCGCTGCGCGGAAGCTCTCGACCTCGCTGCGGTAGAAGTGGCTGTAGTGTTCGACCACTTCTTCGCCGAATGCCTCGCGAGCGAACTGCCCCGCGGCGAAATTGTCCAGCGCTTCCTCCAAGGTGTAGGGCACGCGCGGCAGATGGCGAGCCGCGTAGATATCTCCGACAAAGCGCTCTGGTGGCTCAATACGCTTGCGTATGCCATCCAACCCTGAGGCCAGCGCCGCCGCGTAAGCCAGGTAGGGGTTGCAATCCGCACCCGGCAGCCGGCATTCAATGCGCAGCGAGTCGCCCATCCCTACTACGCGGAAACCAGCAGTGCGATTGTCGAGACTCCAGGCGATGCGCGTCGGCGCCCAGGAACCATCTTCATAGCGCTTGTAGGAATTGATGGTCGGCGCGTAGAAGACCATCAGCTCCGGCACATGGGCCATCCAGCCGCCCAGGAACCAGCGAAAGACATCCGAGCCCGCGACGGGGCCTGGCTGCGCGGCGTCGGAAAAGGCATTTTGATTTCCGCGAGAGAGGCTGAGGTGAATATGGCAGCTGGAGCCAGCCTGCCCGGCGTAGGGTTTCGCCATGAAGGTGAGGCTGCGTCCTTGCGCGTCGGCGATTTCCTTTAGGCACTGCTTCATGAGCGTATGGCGGTCGGCCATGGCCAGCATGTTACTATAGCGGATATTGATTTCGTGCTGCCCCAAGCCCCATTCGCCCTTGCTGCTCTCGACGGGAATGCCAGAGCGCTTGAGCTGTCGGCGGGCGGCGGCGGTGAAGCTTTCTTCCCGCGCGCCCTGCAGAATATGATAATCTTCCAGATACCAGCCGGCGGGCTGCATCTCAGCATAGCCCTTGTCCCGCCCCTCGCGGTAGGATTGGTCGTACAAGTAATATTCCAGTTCCGACGCGGCGTAGACCGCGAAGCCTATGTCGGCGGCCGCTTGAACCTGACGGCGCAGGATGGAACGCGGCGCGACTGCGACGGGCGCATGCGAGCGCTCGTCCTGGACATCGCAAAGGGCGATGGCGGTTTTGTCCAGCCAGCTGGCGCGGCGTAGCGTATCCAGATCTGGCGCCAGGTGAAAATCGCCGTAGCCCAGCTCCCAATTGGCGAAGTCGTAGCCGGGCACGGGATTCATGTCCATGTCGGTGGTGAGCAGGTAGTTGCAGGCATGCGTGCCAT
Organism: Anaerolineae bacterium; assembly: GCA_034420985.1. Classification (GTDB taxonomy): domain Bacteria; phylum Chloroflexota; class Anaerolineae; order Aggregatilineales; family Phototrophicaceae; genus UBA6055. Next base: position 90,078 of record DAOUKU010000055.1, read on the forward strand.
GCTCCGCGGCGCGCTCGAGGAAATAGTCGGCATCCAGGCGCTTGCCCATCAGCCGCCCGTAGAGATCGCTGAAGGCGATGATGACCGTGTCGATGTCGTCGCGAGCGACCAGGTGGGTCAGTTCGTCAAGCGTCAGCAGGCCGCGGATGGCGCTCATGATCATCCTTCGTCTGCGCTTGCCAAGCCTTTAATCATGCACAAGTATAGCGCGTGTCCAGAATCGGCAAGTGCAGGCGCGGGCAAAGAGGCGAGCCGCCGGCTCGCCCGTGCAACTGTCCCCTCTTCCCAACCACGCTGCATTTAGTCTCCCCCCGACTCGACGAGAGGGGTCTGCCCGCGTAGGCCGAAGAGGCCCGCCGCCACAGTCTTGCTGTCTGGCCAGGCTTCCAGTTCCGTGATGCCCTCGACGCCCTTACGATAGAGCGGACTATCCGCAGCCAGCGGCAGGCTGACAACCCGTCCCGTAACCGCCGACTCGTAGGCCCCTAGCACGATCTCCAGCGCGCGAGCCCCAGCCGCAGCCGGCGCGATCGGTTCTCGGTCGTCGCGTATGGATTCGGCGAAATCCACCCACAAGTCGCAGAAGGAACGCGCCACATTCTCGCTGTGCGTTGGCAGATTGGCGATGGCATGGTCGCTGCGCCGCCAGTCGCTGTCCACACTATAGAGCTCAATGGGCTGGTTGAAGCCGCCGGAGTGATATTGCTTGTAGCGCATGCGGAGATGCCCGTCCGAGCCGCTGATGTCAATGCCGCCGACGCCCTCGCCCCAGCCCATGTGAATCACGGCGTAGGCGCTGGGAAAGGCGATTTGCAGCAGCGCCAGGTCTTCGATGACGGGCTGCCGCGCTTGATATTCCGGCGCGTCCACGAAAGCCATGATTTGCTGCGCCGCTTCGCCAATCAACCACTCCGCCAAGTAGACAGCGTGAATCATGTCCATCAGCACGCCGCCGCCCGCCGCCAGGGTATGCCGCCAGTCGGACTGATACTCAGCCGCGCCGGGATGATCAATGACGCCCAGAAAATGCAGCATCGCCACGCGCGGATCGCCGATTTCGCCCGCCTGCAGCAACTGCTTGATCAACTTGTGTTCGGGCAAAAAGTGATAATTGTGCACCATGGCCAGCTTGCACCCGGCGGAGTCGGCTGCTTGCGTCAGCTTATGGGCCAGCGCTGGCGTATTGGCGATGGGCTTCTCGCTGAGCACATGTAGCCCCGCGGACAAGGCATCCAGCACGATGTGCGGACGGAATTTCTGCGGCACGGCGACCACAACGGCGTCAAGCGCATCAAGAGCCAGCAGGTCGCGGTAGTCGCTATAGAGTTGCTCGTCGCGCAGCCCGAACCAGTCTTTGCCCAACTGACGGCGTGCCGGCGTGATATCGGCCAGGGCGACGAGTTGCAGTTGCGGCAGGGTCGTCAAGGCGGGGCGATGCCCATAGACGACCACATTGCCACAGCCGATAAGTCCGATATTCAGCTTGTCCGGCATGCTTCTCTCATCGGCAATCGCGTCACCAACTCTTCAAGCCCAGCAATTTCTCGCCCAGCGGGGTCAGTTTGGCGGTTGTGCCGCGCTCGATCTCCCATCTGCGCGGGTCGCCAGTGAAAGCAGCGCCTTGGCGGGGCCTGCGCTCGCGCCAAGAAGCGATACGCTCTTCCCGCAGGTCTTCATCGTCTTCCTGCGCGGGAAACATAGAGATGTACTGCGCCAGACGCGGGACTGTCGAGTTGTTGCGACCGGTGCCATGCGGGAGCAGGCTGTGCCAAATGACCAAGTCGCCCGCCCCCATCTCCACACCGACGAGCTCAAAGCCGCTGATATCCGGTTTCCAGGGGTCGCGGTCGGCGGGCTGCGTTTTGACCCAGTCGTCAAACTGGCGATGAAAGCCCGGCACTAGCTGCAATCCGCCCTGTTCGGCACTGACATCCACCAGGGACAGCACCCCTTGCACGTCGTAGGGCAGGGGGCGCAGCGAGGTATCAATATCCCAATGTACAAAGCCCTGAAAGTCCCAGTCTTCGCGCGCCGGCGGGTTCAGATTGACGCGGTCGATGGTCACCCAGAGTTTCTCCGTGCCCCAAATGTCGGCGAATGCCTGGTGGATGCGTGGGTGCTGGCGGTTGTCCCAAAGCGTTTGATGATGATAAAGCTCGACCATGCCAGCTTGGTTGAGCTCCAGCATGCCGTATTCGCTGGGCTGAGGTTTGTACCAGGTGGCGGGGTCGTGGCGGTTCATCTGCGTGAATTGCCAGATGAAGTCGACCAGAGCCTCGACATTTTGTTTTGGCACGGCGTCTCGCAGGATGACATAGCCATGTTCGCGCCAAAAAGCCAAGTCCTGCTGCGTTAATGCCCCCATGCGCCGCGCCTTTCCTTGGATTTCCCCCTAGATGTTTCCTTGTAGGGGCTTGGGCGACCCGCCGGGTAGCCCCTACGGACGCCCTTTTTCTATTGGTTTGTATTTCGCCCTTACAAAGCCCTTAGCGCTGATACCAAGTTTCTTTGACTTTGGCAGCTTCGTATTCCGCGCGGGCGGCTTGCACGGCTGCCATCTCCGAGACTTCGGCGACGGGCACATCCCACCAGCCGCCGTAGCCGGGCACGCGCTGGCGGCGGTCGACCTCGGTGACGATGCAGACGGGTCCGCCCCTGTGCGCCTTCGCCTCTTCCATGGCGCGGGAGAATTCCTCGCGGTCGCGCGCGCGGATGACATGCGCGCCCAGGCTCTCGCAATTTTTGGCGAAATCGATGGGCAGGGTCTCGCCATCGAGGTGGCCCGACTCGCTGCGGTAGCGATACTTGGTGCCGAAGCCATCGCTGCCGACCGCTTTGGACAAGCCGCCGATGCTGGCGAAGCCGTGATTGTCGACCACGATGATATTCACCTTCAAGCCTTCCTGCACCATGGTGACAATTTCGGTGTGCATCATCAGGAAGCTGCCATCGCCGACCATCACCCAGACTTCCCGCTCGGGCTCAGCCAGTTTGACGCCCAGGCCGCCAGCGATTTCGTAGCCCATGGTCGAGTAGCCGTACTCCATGTGATAGCCCTTGCGGTTGCGCGTGCGCCAGAGCTTGTGCAGGTCGCCGGGCATGCTGCCGGCCGCGCAGAGCACGGTGTCGTCAGGTCCTGACAGCGTGTTGACCATGCCAATGACCTCGCCCTGGCTGAGCATGGGCTCGTGCTCGAGGTTGTAGATGCGGTGGACTTCGGCATCCCAAGCCTGGTTGTAGTTATGAACGCGCTGGCGGTAGCTGTCCGGGACGTTGTAACCATCCAGCAGGGGCAGCAGTTCTTCCAGCGCGGCGCGGGCATCGCCGACCAGGGGCAGGGCATTGTGCTTGTAAGCGTCAAACTCGGCGACATTGATATTGATGAAGCGCAGGTTCTCGTTGGCGAAGGCGGTCTTGGAGCCGGTGGTGAAATCGCTGAAGCGCGTGCCGATGCCGATGACGAGATCGGCTTCGCTGCTCAGCGCAATGGCGCCTTCCGCGCCCGTCCAGCCGGCCGCGCCCAGGTTGACTGGATTGTCATAGCGCAGGGAGCCCTTGCCCGCATTCGTCTCGCAGACCGGGATGCCCGTTTGCGCCGTGAAGGCTTCCAGCGCATCGTGCGCGTCGCTGTAGTGGACGCCGCCGCCCGCCACGATCAGGGGCTGCTGGCTGCTGCGGATCCACTCGGCAGCGCGGGTGAGCGCAGCCCTGTCGGGACGGTTGCGCGGGATGTGCCAGACGCGCTTTTCGAAGAGGCTGCTGGGGTAGTCGTAGGCTTCGGCTTGCACATCCTGCGGCAGGCTGAGCGTGACGGCGCCGGTATCGGCTGGCGAGGTCAGCACGCGCATGGCTTCCGGCAGGGCGGCGATCAACTGCTCGGGGCGGTTGATGCGGTCCCAGTAGCGCGAGACGGGCTTGAAGCAGTCGTTGACGCTGATGTCCTGGCTGTGCTCGCTTTCGACCTGCTGCAGGACGGGGGCCTGGATGCGCTCGGCGAAGATGTCGCCGGGCAGAATCAGCACCGGGATGCGGTTGACCGTCGCCACCGCCGCGCCCGTGACCATATTGGAGGCCCCCGGACCGATAGACGAGGCGCAAGCGAAGGTCGCCAGGCGGTTGCGCTGCTTGGCGTAGGCGACCGAAGCCAGCACCTGGGCTTGCTCGTTGCGGGATTGGTAGTAGCGGAAGTGCGGCGCGTACTGCTCCAGCGCTTGGCCGACGCCGGCGACATTGCCATGCCCGAAGATGCCCCACATGCCGGCGAAGAAGGGGTTCTGCGCGCCATCGCGTTCGACGTGCTGGCAGGCGAGGTAGCGGACGAGGGCTTGCGCCATGGTGAGGCGGGTGGTTTTCATGGGGGAGTCCTTTCAGATGGCTTGCTTAAGAATCTTGTATGGGCTGTTGGCGCCTTCCCATTCTTCAATGCTGGCGAACAGCGCGGTTTCTCTAAAGTACATGTATTCATAGGCTTTGCGTAATTCTTTGGCCAGTTGCCCATCTTTTCTTAGGCTCATGGCGCTGGCGGGCAAGTCATGAGCAAAGCGCTTTTCATACAGATACGGCAGGATAAACGCCATGATAGCCAAAACATCCTTGCCGCGGCAGAGTTGGATGGTGTCTGGCAGGCGTTTTGCCCTCAGCTCGGCCGCCTCATTCAGCAACTGCTCGCTGGTAATTGTATCGCTAGCTTCCGCCAGTCGTTTCGCCACCCATTGGCAATCCAGCTTGAGCGCCACCGGGTCAATGGCTTCGTCGAAGCGAATCTGATTGCAGGGCAAGCCATAATCCTGGCAATGATTGAGCCAGCGGAAATAGCCAAATTCCATCGCCAAGCGCAGCGACTCTTGCACAAGTTCGTCGGCGAAGTCGTGGATTTTGTCAATCTCTTCATCATCAAGGGTATGACGCAAGACTTTTTTCAGCGCTGGCGAACAGAGCAGAATCGATTCCATGTCGGGGCAGCAATCATCGTAAAGCAGGTTTGATATGTTTCGTGGATAAGAATCGGCAATGAGCGAGTAATCTAAATCTATTATACCAGCAGTCCCTGGCAATTCTCGCAATTCGGAAATCGTGAGAGCTTCGATTATGTTATCTTTTCCGCGTGAAGGAAAAAAACGGCATTTTGTCGCTCCAAAACGCCCCCATACTTCCTCATCAGCCTCACCTTCCACCATAACGAACGTACTTCGTTTCCCGTAGCACTGCACCATAATATATTCGGCGATGAAGTTTGGTCTCGGTTCAGGCATCAGTCAGCCTCGTCGCTATCTATCTTGGAACCCAGCGGCACCATCCAATCCCACTTGTCGTGGATGATCTGCGGCGAATGGGTAGCGATGAGCACATCGAATTTGCGCAGTTCAACGATGCGCTGCAAGTCCTTCAAGAAGTTGCGCTGCCAGACGACATTCATGGAGATCTCGGGCTCGTCGATCATGACGAGGGTGTCAGATTCGGTTTCGACGAGGAGTTGATGATAGAGTACCAAGATTTGTTGTTCTCCAGAGGACAGATCAGCATGACTAACAATGCTTCCATCGTCCGCGATGAACTCAAGTTTCTTGTCATCTTTCTCGTCATCATTAAATCCGAGTGTCTTGAAGAGAAACCGCTCATTAATAATGTCAATAAACAGCTTGGCGCTAAGGTAATTAGGATCTAATTCCAAATCAGCTCTTTCCGAGTACAATTCTGAATAATGCTCCTCGAGTAGATTCGTAGCAGTTTCACTACGTTTCACCGCATCTTCTAAAAGCGCATTGTGAAGCTCATCCAATAGCTGTTCGTATTCCTGCTGCTGTTGCAATGTATTGAAGTAATCAACTGGAATGCGGTAGTCTGCCGCGACATCTTGCACCGCATCTCTCGAACCAGGAAACATAAACGGAAGTGGATCACCATCTGGGGGTATCATTTCCCACAACTCTCTAAAGAGATAGAACGTCGCTAGTGCATCCTTCCCAACGTCGTTGGTTAATCTTGCCGTCCCGATCAGCTGAGGAATGCCATCTTCCTGTATTCTCACAAGCCAAGCTGGCGGTTCCCCGTATGCTTCGGCAAGCAGCGAAGGATACTTGCGTAGCAAGTCAGCCTTAGAATACACCTCAGGATAGATTCCGTGGGCTGCAAGTCTTCTAATTACTCCTATACGGACTAACAAGCGTTCAAGCTCGCTAAGGTCGTCATTATCATGATCTATTTCGTCGAGATCCAGCCAGTATTGCGTCCTCGAAAGGATCGTGACTCTAATGAGCGCGGGATTCAGCTTCGCTACCTGTTCATTTAGATCAGAATCTTCAATGGCTGAAGGTACAAATGGAGTGAGATTTTCACCGGTATCATCGGTGCAATTGACTACAATCGTTGGTGTATCGTCTTCATCTTCGTTAACCTGTCTCGGTTCGACAGAAACAGTCTTACCGTCTATGAACGATATATGGAACTGCTCAAACGGCAGTTTTGCAATGTACTCGTAGTCGTATTGAAAGAAAGCGTTTACCATCTGCATCAGCACCGTCTTCCCAACCCCATTCGGTCCGTGCAGAATCGTTATCCGCGACTCCTGATTCAACGGAATCTCGTGGTCGAACATGCCGAACAAGCCCTTCACCGAGATCTTCGTGATTCGCACTTCAATGTCCTTTTCGCTTGCGTGTAAGCCGCTGCCTGTATATGGCGTGGGCGCTACCCCTCCATGCCGTGATGCACAATCGGCAGCCGCGGATCCACAAATGTCCAAGTGCCTTTCACCCACGCATAGGCCGGATCATCGCTGTTCGCCAGCGACTGCGCGCTGCCGGCCAGGAAGTTTAGATAATAGGTCGTGTAGCCGTGCGCGCTGACCACCGGATGATAGCCCTCGGGCACGAGCACGCTGTCATGTTGCCCCGCCATCATGACGCCATCGATGCTGCGGTCGTCATTGTAAACGCGCTGATAGGCATAGCCGCCGGGATGGTCGATTTTGTAGAAGTAAATCTCTTCCAGGTCGGCTTCCAGCAGCACCCCCGCTTCGTCTTCGACATGCACATCGTGTTTGTGCGGCGGGTAGCTCGACCAGTTGCCGCTGGGCGTGTAGACCTCGACCGCCACGATGCGATGGCAGTTGAAGCCGGGTGGCAAGATGCCATTGATCTGCCGCGAGGCATTGCCGCCGCCGCGCAGCTCAATCTCGCTCATGTCGGGCGTCACCAGCTGCGTGGGGAAGTCGCGGTCGGTGGGCACCCAGCAAGAGGCGAATTCCAGCCTATCGCTGAGCGCCGTGATTTCGAATTGCTTGTGCCGCGAGAGGTAGAGCGCGTAGGGCATGCCGCTGAACACATCGGGTCGCCGCCCGACATTCTTGAATTCGCCATCGGAGGTGACGATATCGCAGACGCCGCCCAGGATGACGGTGGCGTTTTCATGCTCGCGCGTCTCGACGCTGAAGCTCTCGCCCCGCCCCAGGCGCATGGCCGCCATGTTGAGGTAGTCCCAGCCGGCCTGCCCGGCGCTGACCTCGGCGAAGATGCCCGATCCACCGCTGTCCTTGGATTTCACCAGCATCGTTTCTGATGTGTATTTCATGCGTTTACCCCCATCTCCCGGACCCTTCCCGTCGGTCTGTGTCTACGCGACCCCACAAGGAGGGAAGGGGAGTTCATTAGCGCATTTGAGAATACATCATACTGTGCAAATATAACCGATATTCCAGCACTGTAGCTTGCAGGCACATGCGATAAAAGCTCCTCCCTCAGTTTGGGGGAGGGGCTTGGGCTGGGGGAGAACTCTCGGCATAGGCGCTCAACTGCTCGTAATGGTCGGCGTAATGCGCGAAGGTGTTGCCGACCAGGAAATAGAGCAGAGGCATGTCGCGGATGTTGCAGACCTGCGGGTCGTTGATTTCCTCGTCCGTCATGCGCAGTAGCAGGTCTTCCAGCGGCTTCCAGCTGGCGTCGAAGGCATCCAGCACGGTCTGCAGCGACAGGTCGCGGTTGTCGGTATGGACGCGGGCGTTGATTTCATCGGGCGTTTCCGTGCGAGACAACATTTCGCCACTGAGCGCCCGCGACACCCAGTTGCAGGCGGTCTGCTCCCACCAGGTGATATGCGCGATCAGGTCTTTGACTGACCAATCGGGCTGCGGACCGGGGCGGCGTGTCATCTGCTCGTCGCTGAGCCCCTGCCACAAGAGCGCCAGGGCGTCGCGCTCGGCTCTGGCGCGAGCCAGGAGGTCCTCCGCCGTCATGTAGGTGATCCAGCCTTCTGCCATGGCGCTAGCTCCATTACTTGTCTGGCGGCAATTCTAGCACAGGAGAACCCCCTCGGTCCCCCCGACAAGTCAGGGGGAGGCAACCCCCCTCGGTCCCCCCGACGAGTCAGGGGGAGGCTAATTCCCATGTGCTAGTTGTACGGGCGAGCCGGTGGCTCACCCAAATGCAACCCCCTCAGTCCCCCCATTGAAATGGGGGGAAGGTTTCGCCGAGCATTCGCATAAACCCGGAAACGCATACGGAGTCTCGAATCCTATAGCATTAGCTCCCCTCCCCGATGCTTCGGGGAGGGGCCGGGGGAGGGGTAGTGTTGCGAGGCGGATCCTTGTGCTTGGGCGTCTCAGCGAGACGCCCCTACAGCGCGCTATTGAACGGGACCGAGGTAGGTTACCCGACGCGCAAGATGACCTTGTGTATGCCTGGCGCATAGGCAGCGTTCTGCGCGTAGGCGGCGCCCGTCTCCGCCAGCGGGAAGCGATGCGAGACCAGCTCGGCCAGCGCCACCTTGCCCGAAGCTGCCAGCGTCATGGCGCGTGGATAGGTATGTTTCATGCGCCGCGACATCATGATCGTCAAGCCCTTGCGCCGCGCCACCGAATGCTGCAAGCGCAGTTGGTCATCGGGCGGGATGCCCACCAGCACCAGACGCCCGCCATAACGCGCCATATCCGCCGCCTGCTGCACCGATGCGTCCGCCCAAGCCGCCTCAATCGCGACATCCACGCCCCGCCCTTTGCTAATCGCGCGCACCGCTGCTACAGGATCGTCGCGGTCGACATTGATGGCATGGTTCGCGCCCCAGTCGCAGGCTTTGCCCAAACGCCAGTCGAACTTGTCGCTGACGATGACGGGCTCCGCGCCAGCCAATACCGCCAGCCGCGCGATCAGCAAGCCGACCGGCCCCGCGCCCAGCACCGCCACGCTATTGCCGATGCGCAACTTGGCCAAGTCCAGCGCGTGGATGGCCACGCCCAGGGTCTCCAGCAGCGGTCCGCAATCATCGCTGATGGCCTCGGGCATGGGGAAGCAGTTGCGCGCGCTGACGAGCATGCGCTCGCGTAGAGCGCCATCTTCGGGGAAGAGCCCATAAAATGTGTGATTCGGGCAGAGATTGGGGTGCCCGTGCTCGCAGAGTTCGCAGCGCCAGCAAGACACAGCCGGCTCCACCGCCACGCGTTGGCCGATTTGCAGGGGCTGATGCAAGCCGTCCAGCGCGTCGTCGCCCAACGCTTCGACGACGCCCATGAATTCGTGCCCCAGGACGAAGGGCGAACTGGCTTTGGTGTAGCCGATGCGCCCGGTCTCGTACATGTGCAGGTCGCTGCCGCAGAGGCCAACGCTGCCGATGCGCAGGCAGACCTCGCCAGGCGCGGGCTTTGGCGGCGGCGGCTCCTCAGCCAGGCGGATGTCTTTGGGTCCGTGCAGGCGCGCGACTTGCATGGGGCAAACTTCCTTTCAATGGGAGGCGGACGCAAGTTATTGAGCGCCTACCGGCATGGGCTGTCAAGGCGCAAACAGGGCGCGGGTTAATCCTGCGCGTCCAAGGCCGCCTGTTGCTCGGCGATCACTTCCGGACTGCATTCCAGTCTGGCGAGGAATTCCAGGTCAGCCGCGCGGCGGTCTTCCAAGGACATTTCCGGCAGGGTGATCTCGGCTTCTGGATATTGGACTGTGACGCCCTGCGCGGACTGCCCGTTTTCAACGATATAAGCCGCGCCTTCCAGCAGCGCCTGCGAGATCTCGACATCCTGCAGGCTGGCGGCATCAAGATTGACCGCGAAGGCGAAGTCGTCGCTTTCAAAGATGCTGGTCTTGGCGATATCCAAGTCGCCGTTTAGCTGCGCGACCAGCATGTTGCCGGCGATGAGTCCCTGTCGGTAAAGACCGTAGAAGCCGCCGCCGATTGTCCCGCCGCGATAGGCGTTCTGTGGCGCGGAAAAAACCACCGGCAGTCCGTAGTCATAGGACAGCGACAATAGCAGGCTAAACCCCTGAAAGGTGAAGATGGGGATGATGATCGCCTCAGCGCCTCTGCTGTACAGATTATCGACCGCCTGATACAAATCGGGGGTCGCCATGATAGATTCCACTTCGATGGTCAAGCCCAGCGACTCGCCGATTTCTGTTATCCGCGCGACGCCAACTTCGCTGGCTCTCTGCGCGGGTGAGTAGATGGCGCCGGCAACTTTCATATCCGGATCTTGCATCAATAGCAGGGGAACAATGTCTTCATAATTCGTCACCGGCACCGTGCCGATGACAAAGTCAGGCTTGACGCAGGAAGAGTCGGCCACCCCGGTGATGTACGGTCCCGAAGTCACGGTAAAAATCAGCTTGGGCGGGTCGATGAATTCACGGATAGCGTAATAGGCGATTTGGGTCATCTGCGTGGTGAAGGTGACGAAGACATCGGCGTCCTTGTCAATCGCTTCGTCTATGATGGCATTCGCCTCGAGTCGGTCAAAGAGGGCGTCGCCATAGATGACATTTAGTTTCTCGCCTTCAATGGAGCGTTCTTCATCCAGCATGGCGCGCTCTTCGGCGTTGATAAAGCCATAGATCTGCAGCATGTCCAGGATGGCTTTTTCCGCTAAGGCGACATTGCTGGAATCTCCCCATTTCAACCATGCGATGGTCGGATTGTCGTCGCCCTGCGCGATTGTAGCAGGGACGATCAGCAACGATGTCAAGGTCAGCAAGAGCACAGCTGTTTTTATCATCTTCACCGTCCAGAGCCTAGCCGAGCAACTGCGCGTCGGAGAGTTCAGTTCCGTCTTGCAGCGAATGGAAGCGATCAATCAGGTCCGCAGGTCTCAGATTCTTACGCTCTTCTCCAGCGATTTCGAACACGATCTGGCCTCGGTTCATCATAATCACGCGATCGCCCAAATCACAGGCTTGCTGCATGCTATGAGTGATCATGACGACGCAGAGGTCATCCGCTGCCGCCAACTCCTGCGTCAGCGCGATGACCTGCTCGGCGGCATTGGGATCCAGCGCGGCCGTATGCTCATCGAGCAACAGCAGCTTGGGCTTGGTCAAGGTCGCCATGACCAGAGTGATCGCTTGCCGCTGCCCGCCGCTGAGCAGGGCGACATCGGCGTCCAGGCGATGTTCCAAGCCCAGATTTTGCCGTTGCAATTGTTCGAAAAACCAGGCTTCTTCCCCTTTCTTTACATCGCGGCGAAAACTGGCGCTGCGCCCATGAATCGCCGCCAGCGAAAGATTCTCGCGGATGGTCAAGCCTGGGCAAGTGCCCAGACGCGGATCTTGGAAGACGCGCCCAATGTCATACGAGCGGCGGTATTCGGGCCAATAGCTGATGTCTTCCCCGCCAAGGGTTATGCGACCGCTGCCGGGCTCAACTGCTCCAGAGATAACATTGAACAGCGTGCTTTTGCCGGCGCCATTGGAGCCAATCACGGTCACGAATTCGCCTTCTTCGACCGACAAGGAAACTTCGTTCAAGGCGCGAACTTCGTTATTCGTGCCGGGGTTGAAAGTTACGGAGACCTTATCCAGTTTCAACATCAGACTACTCCGGGTTCATGTGGCGTTGGCGGTAGGCTTTGTAGCGGTCGTAGAGGCGCGGCGTGCCCAACGCCGCCAGCACAACCAGCGCGCTCACAAACTGAATATCGGTGGTGGGCAGGTCTAGGGCGCTGAATATCCAAGCCCGCGAAATATCGAAGACCAGCATGCCAACCACCGCGGCCACCAGCCGCTGGCCCGTACTGCGGGGCCTCAGCAGCACCTCGCCGATAATCACCGCCGCCAGGCCGCGTACGATCAAGCCGAAGCCCAGGCTAACATCGGCAAAGCCGAATTGCTGCACGACCAGCGAGCCGCTCAAGCCCGCCAAACCGTTGGCGACCATCAAGCCGATTGCGATCATCAGGTAATGATTGATACCGGTGGCTCGCACCATCTGTTCGTTCTTGCCGGTGGCGCGGATTGCCAAGCCGATTTCGCTGCGCAGGAACCAATAGAGAATCGCCAGGACGATAATAACAATGACGCCGAAGAGGATGATTTCAAGGAGATTGGTGGATTGCCGGCGCATTTGATTGCCAAATTGCTCGACAAGCCAGGTGCGAAAGTCTTTGGAATGCCGGCTGATCAGCGTTTCTTGCCCCAAGAGCGGGATGTTGCTGCGCCCCTGCATGATGCGCAAGGTCACCGTATAAGCGCCCGTGATGACGATGATGCTGGCCAGCAAGCCTTCGATTTTGAAAATGATATCGATCAGAGCGGTCGCCAGCCCCGTCAGCGCGCCGAAGATGAAAGCGACCAGCAGCGCCATCTCCGGGCTGGAGCCGCTGACGATCATCACCGCGCAAACCGCGCCGCCGATGGGGAAGGCGCCGTCTACAGTCAAATCGACAAAGCCCAGAATGCGGTAGGTGATGAAGACGCAGACGCCCGCCAGGGCATAGCCCAAGCCTTGCCCGATTGCGCCAATGTTGACATTGCCCAGCGACATCACCACGGCGATGATCACGACCAGCAGTACGCCGCGCAAGATGAAGCTGCGGTTCGCTCCCAATGCGGATGCTCGCGGCTGATTGGCGGCTGAAGGTATCGCAGTCATAATGAGGCGCTCCGATGCAAGGTCTTGCTTGGCAGGATGTTTCATCCTTAGTCTACAATTATTGTAAGGCGTAAATTCAGTTAGGCAAGCGATGCGCCGATATGCGCCAGTTTGCGGCCAAGTATATTCGCTTGGCTCAGGCGGCTGAACCGTTGGCTTGCGCGATATGGTATTATTGTCTGCCAGTTGCATTTGCTGAAGTGTCAGGCGAAGCGCCGTGGTTGAAAAACGTCCGATCGACAAGCTAACGATAAAGGGATTCAAGTCCTTGCAAGACGTGGAGCTTGAGTTGGGCAGGCTCAATGTGCTGATTGGTCCGAATGGGGCGGGGAAGAGTAATCTGATTTCGTATTTTGACATGCTGCGCCGGATGGTTGAAGAAGACTTGCAGATTTGGGTAGTGCAACAAGGTGGTTCCGACCGTATTTTGACGTTCGGGTCAAAGACAACTCCTAAACTCGAGTCAAAGATTCATTTTGGTCCGAACGCGTATCAGTTCTCTTTGGTTCCCGCCCCAGAGGATAAGCTGGCGTTTAGAGATGAGGTTGTCTCTATGCCGAGCAGACCCCAATCTGTTATTGGGTTAGGTCGAGGACACTTAGAAGCGAATCTGAAGTCGCAGACGCGGTCAGTTTGGGAGCTGCCTCGCCAAGCTGATTATTGCTACGCGTCCATATCTAGTTGGCGAGTCTATCATTTTCATGACACTGGCCCTACAGCCCGCGTGAAGAAGCAGCACGATTTACGAGATAGCCAATCTCTTCACACAGATGCCTCTAATTTGGCAGCGTATCTATACAAGATTCAGCACGAATACCCTCACATATACCAGGATATTATCGTCAATGTTCAACAGGCATTGCCGTTTTTTCGCGACTTTGTATTGACGCCCGCGACAAACGAATCAGGCGCACTAAGTGTTCTATTGCGGTGGCGAAACAAGCATGATTTCGAGCCATTCTTGGCGGAACAACTGTCGGACGGTTCACTTCGCTTTATTTGCATGGTTACGGCGCTGAAGCAACCGGATCCGCCAAGGACTATTATCTTTGACGAGCCTGAGCTTGGCTTGCATCCTTATGCCATCCACCTGCTTGGAGCGCTTTTGCGTTCAGCTTCACAACGAATGCAAGTCATTGTCGCGACGCAATCCTCACTTCTTCTTGATGAGTTTGATGTCGATGACCTGATAGTAGTCGAACTTGAGAACGGCGTATCTGTCTTCAGACGTCTTGAAGAGGAAAACTTTCAGGAGTGGCTCAAAGACTTTTCCGTTGGAGAACTCTGGTTCAAGAATGTGTTGGGCGGGGGTATACCGTAGTGACCAATGTATACATCATATGCGAGGGTCCTACCGAAGTTCGATTCGTCAAGAACATACTTGCGCCAAGTCTGGGAAATCGGAGCCTCTTTTTGCATCCGGTCACAATCGGGAGTAAGCGTACAAAGGGTGGAAATGTCACTTTTGACCGGCTCTACATGAACGTTCGACGCCAACTTTACAATAATCGGCGGTCCTATTGCTCAACTCTTGTCGATTACTATGGGCTTGATTCTGAATTCCCGGGTCTTGATGTGGCGGCTACCGAGTTAGGTATTCGCGAAAAAGCACAAGCGGTGGCTAAAAGCTTCGTGGCTGCGTTGAGCCAGACGATCGAAAGTGAATCCTTATTACGATTCATTCCATACTTCCAAATGCACGAATTTGAGGCGCTCATGTTTAGTGATCCCGTGAGCTTCGCAGACGCGATTGAGCGACCAGCGTTGAGAAACAAATTTGAAGAGATACGACAAAAGTTTGAGACCCCCGAACACATTGATGACGGGCCTGACTCCGCTCCCTCTAAGCGAATACTTGACTTATATCCGGCGTATGAAAAACCGCTGATGGGCGAACGTGCGGCTCTTGAAATCGGCCTACCGAAAATCCGCCAGGAATGCCCGCTCTTCAACGCCTGGCTCAGCAAGCTCGAAACCCTGTAACCACTCCCCGCCTAAACCCCCCAAATCAACGCCATGCCCAGCAGCAGCGCTGCTAGCGCAACGACCGTCATGCCCGCGCCAATCTTGGAAAAGTCGCTGAATTTGTAGCCGCCCGGTCCCATCATCAGGATATTCACCGGATGGGATATCGGCGTGATGAAGGCCAGCGAGCAAGCCATGGCCACCGCCACCGCCATCGCCCGCGGGTCGATGCCCATTTGCAGCGCCGCTTTGATGGCGATTGGACCGACCAGTAGCGGTGTTACTTGCCCGCCGATGACTTGTACGACCAACATCGTTAGCAAAGCGATGACCGCAAACAGCAGAAGCGGGCTGGCGTTCATCAAGCTCGATTCCAAGAGCGCGCCGACGCGGTCGGCCAAGCCGGTCTCAGTAATGGCCAGGCTGAGCGGCAGCATGCCAGCGACCAAAAAGATCGTCCGCCAGTCCACCGCCGCGTAGAACTGCTCCATCCTCAGGCAGCCGCTGAGCACCATGGCGGCCGCCCCCGCCAGCATGGCGATCGGCAACGGGATGACATTTAAGATCGCGAGCGCCAAGACCACCGCGGTGATGCCTACGGCGTAGGGCGCTTTGCGGCTTTCAATAGCTTGCGCCGAGTATTCGCCGGCCGGCAAGATGAAATTGCTGTTCCGCGACAGGTTTTGAATGTCTGAGGACTGGCCCACGACCAGAATCGCATCGCCGACCTGGAGCGGCATCTTGCGCACATCGGTGTGATAACTCCGCCCATCGCGCCAAAGCGCCATCGCCAACAAGCCAGCGTCGCGGTTGAGCTTCATTTGAGAGAGCGTCTTGCCAATGGCGTTTGAACGAGGCGCAATCATGATCTCAATCGGCTCAATCGGCAACTCGCCCGCTGCCGCCCGCACGCCACCCTCGATTAATTCGATGCCCCAAGCCAACAACTGCTGGAGGCGCTCTTCGCGCCCGACGATCAGCAGTTCGTCGGCGGGGTAAATCACTTGATTTGATTTGGGAATGGTGATCGTCTCACGCCCGCGCCAGACGGCCGCCACCGTCAAGCCCAGCTCGGCATTGATATCGCTTTCCTGCACGGTTTGGTGAGCGAGGCGCGAACCAGGCAAGACGCGCACCAGCCACAAAGAATCAGCCAATTCATAGGTATCGCGCAGGTCGATTTGATGGAAGGATTGCGTCAGCGAAGTGCGATCGGGCAGCAGGCGCCGGCCCGCCAAAAGCATGTAAAGCAAACCGGCCGCCACAATCAAGCCGCCCACTGGCATGAAATCCAGCATCCCCAAGCCAGCGATGTTTTGCGCAATCAGCAGCTCGCTCATCAAGATATTGGCGGTTGTGAAATAAGTCGCCATGCCGCCGAGGGTGACGCCGAAGGCAAGCGGGATCATCAGCTTGGAGGCGGCGACGCCGCCATCGCGCGATACCTGCAGCACAGCCGGCAGCAGCACCGCCCCCGCCGCCACATTGTTCATCAGCAAGGAAACAGCCGCCCCCGCCGACATGACCAGGGCAATCAGCTTTGCCTCGGAGCCGCGCCCATAAGCATGCAGTTGCCGCGCTGCCCACTGCATGACGCCCGTCTGTTCCAAACCACGGGTGATCACCAGCAAGCCGATAATGGTGATGACCACCGAGCTGCTGAAGCCGGAAAGAGCGGCGCTGGCCGGCACGAGTTGAGCCAGCGCGACCATGAGCAGGACGAGCAAGGCGATGAGATCGATGCGCAGCCGCGTAAAGGTGATTAGGGCGAGCAAGATGACGATAATGCCGATGACGGTCAATTCGGGGGAGGTGAGCATGCCTGGCTCGCGCAGTGTTGATCCTGCAGGGAGTATAGCCTACCATAGGACGGGCGGCGGGGCAGGGCGTCTCAGCTAGACGCCCCTACAGTCGCCCGAACATGGTCTATCCCCCCCCCCCCCCCCATATCAATGGGGGGAAGGTTTCGCCGAGTATTTGCATAAACCCGGAAAGGCATACGGAGTCATGAATCCGAAAGCATTAGCTCCCCTCGGCGGTCAGTGTCTACGCGACCCCGATGTTTCGGGGAGGGGTGGAGTTGTGGGCGAGGAGGGTTACAACACCGGCGCGCCCGGCGAGCGCGCGATGAACTGCCCAGCGCCATTGCTGCCCAGCCACCGATCGCCATCGACCAGCTTGTGGCCGCGCTGATACACCTGCACCGGCACGCCCTTGACCGCCATGCCCTCGTAACAATTGTAGTCCACGCGCATGTGATGCGTCTCGGCGCTGATGGTGTGCGTCTTCTGCGGATCCCAAACCAGAATATCCGCGTCCGAGCCTACGGCGATGGTGCCCTTGCGCGGATACATGCCGAAGATCTTGGCCGGGTTGCTGCAGCAGAGCTCCACAAAGCGCGACGGCGACAATTTGCCGCTGTTGACGCCCGCGTCCCACATCACCAGCATGCGGTCTTCCAAACCCGGCATGCCATTGGGAATCTTGGCGAAGTTGCCTAAACCTAGTTCTTTGCCCGGGCGGCGATAGCTCGGGTCCTGCTTTTCGTAGCCTGCCCAATCCGTCCCGCCTGTCTTTGCTTCCCATTCCTGCCAGGGTCCGTGACCGCCGTCATACCAGAAATCGCAGTGATCAGTGCTGACCACTTGCAGCGTGCCATCGCGAACCGCCTGCCACAAGACGCCGTGGTCATGCGAACTGCGGATGGGCGGGCTGCACACATACTTCGCGCCTTCGAAGCCGGGCAGCGCCATGTGGTCGTCCACGGTCAGGAAGAAGTATTGCACGCAGGTTTCGCCCATGACGGGATAGCCCAAAGCCCGTCCCCGCCGCAGTGCTCCGATGGCGCTCTCGCAGGTCATGTGCACGACATAGAGCGGGCAGCCGGTGATGCCCGACATGACGACAGCGCGGTTGGTGGCTTCGCCTTCGATTTCGGGCGGGCGCGAGGCAGCGTGATAGACGGGGTCGGTCTTGCCAGCCGCCAGCAGCGCGGGGGTCAGCGCCGCTTCGACATCGCCATTTTCCGCATGCACCATGACGATCATGCCGTTGTCCGCCGCCACGCGCATGGT